>CAYZGU010000029.1:0-44592 GCA_964478165.1 uncultured bacterium
ACTGACATGGATTCTTAACTAGTCCATTTTTGCACTATTCAGCCGTGACTCCTGTTTCTCAAAACTATAGGACCCAAAACGAATCATACTGTGTACTCAATAGAGGCTGTGGGATTAGTAAAAGGAAGATGATGAAGCTATTAGAGAATGTCATGACAGCTCTTTCGGCTCTAAGGGTGAGCAAAACGCGAACCGCGCTGACAATGCTAGGAATTATTGTTGGTATCGCAGGTGTCATTGGGATGATGTCATTTGGCGCAGGTGCGAAATCCCTTTTGTTGTGGGAGGTTGAAAAAGTCGGGGGGCCTAGTGTCTTTGGTGTATACCGCAGTGACTGGATTCGGAAGGGAAACAGATGGGTTCGCAATCCGATGGAGTTCTACTTGACGATGGATGACGTTCGAGCTATTCAAGCCAAATGCCCGTCTGTTGACGTTGCGACCCCAGAGATGGCTGCACCCGTCACATTGTCTGTTGACGGAAAGAACAAGCACGTTCCTATGGAAGCGACAACTTCCCGATACCAAATTGTTCGCAAGTGGTATAATCGCTACGGAAGATTCCTATCGGATGATGATGTCGATTTGTGGAGTAAAGTGTGTGTCATTGGCGAAGAGATATGGAGAGATCTTTTCGCTGGATTTGATCCAATTGGGAGAGAGCTTAAGATTAACAATCAACGCTTTACTGTCATCGGAATAATGGAGTCTAGGGGAAAGGGATTAGATCCGGAATATGATGAGGACAACAGAGTGTTTGTGCCTATAAGTACCGCACAGACCAACTTCTGGGGAAGTAATCGTGTTGGGCATATCTTAATCCGTGCGAAAGATTTCGAATTAGTTGATCAGGCAGTTCGGGAAGTAGAGACAGTCATTAGCCGAAATCATGGAAATGAGAAATTTTTCGAGACGTGGGTGATGAAGGACGAGTTGAAGACTGCGAATCGGATTATCACGATTATCGAGGTCATTCTTGTAGCAATTGCTTCTGTTTCGCTGGTTGTGGGCGGGATTGGGATTCTAAATATCATGCTTGTATCTGTTACCGAAAGGATTCCGGAGATAGGACTGCGTAAGGCCGTGGGGGCAAAGAGCATAGATATACGTCTTCAGTTCTTGACTGAATCGACCATTCTGTGTCTCATTAGCGGATTGATTGGTATTGGTCTCGGAGTGTTCATTGGGCATGGATTCGCGTGGGGGGTGAGCAAGTTGATGAAGGACTTCATCGATTGGCCTTCTGTGATTACTCTTGAGTCCATAGTTCTATCGGTTTTTTCCAGCGGAAGTATTGGAATCTTTTTTGGATATTATCCGGCCGGCCGTGCCGCTAAACTTCCACCGATTGAAGCTTTAAGACTTACATGATATGGAATGCGCGAAACGAAATCGGGGTGAGTCCAAAATTGGATTTTCATGATTGCGACACGAACTGTCTCAACTTTTGCAGGAATCGCTGCGCTATCCTTGCTTTTACTAGAACGGCATCGCCTTGATAGTCCGTCTCGAGTACTTCACCATTTTTGTAGAGAAAATCTAGCGTTTTTCCTTCTGTGTACGGGAGTGTGAACCAAACTTCTTGTCTGTTTTCGGCGCATCGATCAACAAGCTGTGCCTTCAGCTTTTCAAGCCCATCACCGTGTCGTGCGGAGATAGCGACGCTCTCCGGATATTGATTCTGCAGTAGGCAAAGCCGTGCTTCATCTTCGAGGCAATCCACCTTGTTGAACAACATGAGGGTTGTTATTCTTGCTGCGCTCAGTTCATCGAGTACTTCATTGACCGCGTCGATTTGTGCTTCTGCTTGGGGATGGCTCACGTCCACCACGTGAAGTATGAGTTTAGCATCACAAATTTCTTCTAAAGTTGCTCTAAAAGCAGCAATAAGATGATGTGGTAGTTTCTTGATGAAACCGACCGTGTCAGTCAGCACAATGCCGTGGTTATCTGTTAACGGAACAGATCGTGTCGTGGAATCCAATGTTGCAAATAGCTTGTCTTCAGTTAGTTGCTTCGCGCCGGTTAGACGGTTAAAGAGGGTTGATTTTCCGGCATTGGTGTACCCCACCAGCGAAACATTAGCCATGTCCTCCCGGCTCTTTCGTTGTATACGGCGTTGTTTTTCAACAGAACCTAGGGCTTTCTTGACACGGGCGATTTCACGGCGTATCAACCGTCGGTCCGTCTGAAGTTGTGTTTCTCCTTCACCACGAGCCGCGCCACTGAACCGGCCCCCACTCCCTCCACCAGTTGTTTGTCGAGAAAGGTGAGACCACATTCGTGTTAAGCGCGGTAGCGCATATTCTAGACGTGCGAGGTCGACTTGTAATGTTGCTTCCCGGGTTTGGGCTCGCTGTGCGAAGATTTGTAGAATTAACCCAGTCCGATCTATTGCAACGACATCGAGTGCCCTTTCGATATTGCGCGTCTGAGCAGGTGTTAGGTCTTCATCAAAGACGACTGCATAAGCTCTTAATTCTTGAACCAGAAGCTTGAGCTCTTCGACCTTCCCTTGACCAATGAAATAGGCTGGGTGTAACGTCTCTCTTGATTGCACTATCTCGCAAACTGTTTCCATTCCGGCAGTCTGTGTGAGCTGTTTCAGCTCTTCCAGCGAATCCTCGATCTCGGTCATCAAGGCGGTTTTCAATTTGACACCGATAAGGATTACTCGTTGAGATGAAGATGTTGTGGATGTTTCATGTGTTTGCGGCATATGTGCTCCATCAAATTCCTATGACGACTGAAGTTTTAAGTGTAATGTGAAAAGGTGAGGCGGTTCATGAGTCATGTCAATAGGCGCTCCGGATTTTATGATGATTTGGCGATGGCAACTCCACAGACCCATACGGCGGTGTCTGCTGAAGATAGTAGAGTCTTCTGCTCGGCGTTTGTTCGCGCTCCTCTATCTCAAGAATCATGACTTCAAAGGGCGGGAACCGTTAAGGGACATGGTGACAAGAGTTACTCTCTTCATGTTTTTATCGATTACCTGTTGGGGTTTGGTATGTGTGTCTATCCAGATGATGGGCGCAATTTCTGAAGGATGGTTCTCCAAACTTCATCAACCGTAATCATTTTCATACAGATGTTATTTTGACACTGATTAGTAAATTGTTTGCACGGATTGCAGGGTACATTATGGCGGATCGTGGTGTGCATAGGATCTAGCGGTTGGAAGCGGATATGATTGCCAGGACCGAATAAAGAAACGGTGGGAGTGCGAACTGCTGCAGCGATGTGCATTGGCCCCGTATCATTTGTAAGGAAAAGGTGGCAGCGCTCAATCAACGCTGCTAGTTGGCGAATGTGCGGATTTCGGGTGAATTTTGTTGCTCTTTCAGTCATGAGATTGTCAACTTGATTGACCAATGCGTTCTCGCGAGGGCCACCGAAGATTATTACCTGTGCGCCAAGGTTCCTGACAAGTCGGTCTCCGATTTCGGCAAATCGTTCGGGCATCCATTCTCGTAACTTCCATCCTGCCCCCGGGAACAGTCCCACAGTAGCTCTTGCTTCATCAATCCCTTGTTCTTCCATCGAGTCACTCGCGTAGGCTCGATCCGATTCTGAGAGGAACAATTCTAATGCTTGATCTGTCGCTACAATCCCAATTGCTTCCAGGAGATCGAAGTGGCGAGCGATGGTATGTTTGTTGACGCGATTAGGAACTCGCACAGAGCACAGAAATCCCCCCGGTTGATGGTACCCTACCCGACACGTTGCGTGGCTTAGGTATGCGAGTAGGCTCGTACGAAACCTCCTTTGGAAGTCGATGGTCAAATCGAATTTCCGTTCACGCAGGACGCGTATCAAGCGAATCATCTCACCTGTATTCCTGTTTTTTGCGTTCCGATTAAACAGAATGACTTCATCTAGATGAGGATTTTCTGTGAGTAGCTCTGCAGACTGCTCTGCGACGAGCATAGAGATATGTGCGTGTGGAAAATGTTTACGCACGGTGCGAATGGCAGGAGAAGTTAGCACAATATCTCCGAGCGAGCTGAGGCGGATCAGGAGGATATTCTTCATTGCAGGATTATGGTTCAATCTTTACCCCTACGAATTCATTTGAGATCGGTATGGAGCGGCTCAAAGAACTAAGATCTCGATTCGGATTGTGTTTTGATCTTTCTGGCAATCCGACGTGCGTGAGCCTTTCCTTTCTCAACGCCGTCCTGGCGGTAAGTAAGTTCATTTTTAGAATCAACAATGCCAGCATTGTCAACGTGTAGTACCTGTAGACGCCCCTTGATAGCAATGGAATCCATTGATACGCGCATTACCTTGCAGAGATTGTGAGCATCTCGTCTCGGCACATGTAGCGTTGCATTTGGAATCTCGTTCTCATTCAAATACTCAGCTGTGCCGTAATAAGAGGCGGTTTGAGCCTGATTCATTGTTAGCCCTCCATATGATTCTACATCTTGGCCAATGCCTGATTCGGTGGGGATTCTTAATTTGGTTCCCAATTCGTTCCAGACAATGAAAAGGACTACCTTGTCCCTTGGGCCTCGGATAATGCCGTTAAGCTGAGAATGATTGCTCGTTGGGCCGCGCGCGGTAGTCACATTGAGCCCTAGTCCGCGTTCTTGAAGGGATTCCTCGTAAAGTTGGACAAACCAATCCCCTAAACAGTGATTGTCAGCATAATTATAGAACAAGACCGTAGTCTTATCCTCCCAAAATTCAGCAAGATGAAGCCATTTAGCGAGGTGGTATGGAACGTTGTAAACGTCATCATGCGGTAAACGGAATAACTCATCAGCTTCTTTAATTCCCTGGAGCGCTTCTTGTAAACGTGACTCTGGCGATTCACCAAGTCCTGCTGTAATCCCGAGAAAAAACAGACCAACGGGGGACAAGGCGGAGAAACGGCCTCCTACTCCCTCGGGTATTGGAAGCAGTGTGTTACCATAAAAAGGTCGTTCCTGATGGAGTTGATAAAGTGGACTGGCACCATTATGGCTAGTTGTTGCGAGTACTTGCTTGCGCCAGGATTCAGTATCTGTAGCACCAGGCTGCTGCTGCAAGAGGTTGCGGATAATCATTAAGGTCGCAATCGTTTCAGCTGAACAACCTGACTTGCTTATGACGTTGAAGATTGTTTTACTCAGGAGTTCACGTCCCTTGAGCATCTCCAATAGACCCTTGAGACGGAAGGGATCGAATGTATTACCTGTAAAGTAGACCTCGGGTCCTCCGCCGCGCTCATTCAATGACAACGTGTTGTGATAAGGATGATTGAGCACATCATGAAAGACGCGAGCTCCCAGATCTGAACCCCCTATGCCTATCGTCACAAGGACAGAAAATTCCTTGCGTGCGCGGTTTGCCAGCGCCAGGGTTTGTGCAATGTGGTTATCTTGGAGATGACTGCGAGTCCATGCCCGTTGTTCGTTCTCCAAAAGTTCAATTGAGGCCGTGTCTTCCTGGCGGAACAGTGATTGTATTGTTGACAAACGAACGTTAAGATCCTTACGTAATGATATTCCAATAGTCTGCTCTATGGTTTCTCCTCTACTTGCGATTTCCAATCTGAAATCCAACGCTTTGTGGTCCATAAGTTTTTGTCGTTTTTTAGTCTAACGAAAATGCTTTATACCGGGGAGTTTTTAATTCGGCCATCTCCGCACCCCGTCAATTATCACATCATCTTCGATAGCAACCTGTTGTCCTGATTCATTGATGAGGTTTACAGTACCAGTAAGCGTCACATTCGATCCAATTTTTACATCTCCTTCTATGCTTAATCTTTGACAACCAACCAGTGAGGGAGGTCCACTGGGGAAACGCGCTTCCAAATCATCAATCAGCTTGTAGTAGGAGTCATCCAAGTTTATTAGTATCTGTTCGAGCTCTCGTTCAGGGTTAGAGATCACCTGGAAGCTGTTAGTCAGAGTGTAAGCATCTGACCGAACGGTCAATAGGTCTGCTGTTGTTTTCACCGGGGCGAGACGAGTACGTGGAACACGGAGAGCTGCGGATCCCTTGAATATACTTATGGCAGCGCCCATTGCCGTTTCCAACTGATAAACATCGGTTGAGGAAGAATCACGAGGATCGACGTTTTTGCTGTTGCGAATCATAGGCAAACCCAAGATATTGTCTTTTGCACCCATCTCCGTTTTTAAGGTAGGAAGATGAACCCACAAATTGTTCGTATTAAAGTATCCGTGCCGATTGATATCTTGGAAGTGCCTCTCATCTTTAGGTGAGCACTGCGCTGATTCGCGAAGGATGAGTTGTCCGTTCGATAGTTGTGCAAGATGCCCGCCTTTCCTCTCCGCAGCGGTGCGATCGGCAACTTCCATCAGAAATGGAAGCTTGTTCTGAGCGAAATAGCCGAGGATGGTCGTGTTCATCACTGCTCCCAAGTTGTCGACGTTGGATACAAAGGCATATTCATAGCCATTATGCAACAAAATATCTAACATACCGCTCGTTACTAGAGCTGCATAGATGTCGCCATGTCCCGGAGGGCACCACTCTAAGCTGGGGTCTCTGCTCCAGACGACAGGGCTTAGATCAGCTTGGCTGATTTTGGGCACTTTGTGTTGGAGGAAATCCAAAGGGATTTTGCTCCACAATTTCGGATAATCCTTAAGTGCAGTTAGAGATTCGTCTCGTGTCGAAAAACTGTTCATGAGTACCAAGGGCATGCCAGTCTGTTGCGCCTGTCGAGCGATAATGTCGAGAAAAGAGAGGTTGTTTATAACGGTTAAAAGTGATTTAGGATTATCCAAGCCCATCCCGGTTCCTAATCCACCGTTCAGTTTCAAAAGCACGGTCTTGCATAAAATACCCTGGCCAATGGCCGCCAGTTCTTCGGAAAAGTCTTCGATGTACGGAAGGCTTTCGACCGGCGTGATGTCATCTTCTGAAATCAGTCCGGTTTGGCCCTCGATTAACTGCATGAAGTAATATTCGAATGTTTCAATCGCAAGGTCAGGCAGGGCTTCAGCCCGCATGCGTTCGATAAATGGTGTGAATTTCTCAGTAGCGGAATCCATTAGAGGTTTTTGTGTTTTCCTGCGTGTGTGTCCCGAAAATGGATGGTTTCATGTTAGCACAGTGGTTGAGATTGGTTTCAGAAGCGGTGATTCCGGCGTTCTAGAAACTCTCTTGGACACGATATGTTAGCATACTGTTCATTTACAACACAAGATATAAGCACCAGAGGTTTTATAATATAACGCTGTTTGTTTTCGTGATAACTGGGACCACATAAAAATAATCAATTGACCAATCTCGGTGGAATTTGGTAGAATTCTCACTGTGGCTTTTCATGGTAGTCTATCGATTGCAGTGCATTTGAGGCAACCGCGGAGGCTGTTGTGGTCAATAGTTCTCAAATGTCATGTCAGTTTTCGTTCTGTGTCCGCATTCGCCATAAACAGATTCAGGGGATTTCGAGATAAATCTTTGCAGTTTTCACTGCCGGACAACTGACAGATTGGTAGAATGATCTCGTGCCTATTCTCAATCGGAAATTGGTGTTTTAATTTTTTCGCAGTCAAGGCTGACTGGGTTGCGCTGAGCACTCGGTGGGTGAGAGATTAGTCCTGATTGTGTGTGTTGTGCTGAGGACCACGTTATTAGCCTGGAAGTGTTCAATGGGCCGGGGAAAATCGACCATCGAGTGGCTTGATATAGAATTGTTGATTCTATAGAGTGCGAATAAAGAGAGTGCAAATTCGAAGGCGGTTTCGATTGAATCTGGAATGTTTCTTAACGCCGCACTTTAATGCTGATTAGAAACGGGATTACTCGATAAAAGAGGATAGTTGGAGAACATGAAGTAGAAGGCGTGTTTTCGAAACTCTCAGCGCTCAAGGGAATTTAAGATCGTTTTTTGTCGGTTGTGCAATCCTAACCAAGTGCTTTGTACGGACGTGATTGCAAATGGATTCAGAAAAAATTTCCGCTCTAATTCAACAGGGAATTTCTGAAGGCGTTTTCCCCGGTGCCGTTGCCATAGTTGTTGCAGGTGGTCGCATCTGCTACTGCAAAGCATTTGGGTATCGCATGGTCTCTCCCGTGGTTAAGGTGATGCAATCTGACACGCTTTTCGATCTTGCATCTTTGACCAAACCTGTTGTGGCCGCAACGCTAATTATGCGTCTTGTTGAAGAAGGCTCTCTGGAACTTGATGCGCCTGTCAAAACATATCTTCCCGAGTTTTCGTATGAGCAGGTGACACTGTTGCACCTCTTAACTCACACCTCCGGATTGCCAGCATGGCGTCCGGTTTATCTGGAGGCAAAATCCAAGTCTGAAGTTCTTGACTACCTTGGAGGAATGTCCTTTGAATATCCAACGGGTCAGAGAGTGGTGTACAGTTGTCTTGGATATATCCTGCTCGGATTACTGATTGCTCAGGTAGGCGGAAAATCATTAGAGGACCTCGCACAGGAGCGAATTTTTTCCCCTCTTGAAATGTCTAACACTCGTTATTGCCCATCACCGAGGTCGAGGTGTGTGTGTGCTGCCACGGAGAATTCAAACAGTTTTGAGAGACACATGGTTAATAATGAACCATACGATTGGCGAAAGGGCGTTATCGTCGGTGAGGTTCACGATGTGAACGCGCATTTTCTTGGGGGTGTCTCGGGAAATTCCGGACTGTTTTCAACGGCTCAAGATATCGCGAAATTTTGTCAAATGCTCGTGAATGGAGGAGATGTGGTATTGACGCCTGCAAGCGTTGAGCGGCTGAGCATTGTTGAAACAACCGGATTAGATGCCACACGTGGAATAGGTTGGGCTATTTTAGATGACGGATCCCTTTATCATACTGGCTTCACGGGAACTTCGATTCGTCTGAATCTTACACGTAGCATGTTTGCAGTACTTCTCACAAATCGTGTTCATCCAGAAGTTCGTTCTGGCGGAATGCGTGATTTTCGAAACAAATTTCACCGACTAATCTTCGTGGCATAGAGAAGTCGCGGATTCTCAGGTTCTGTTAGGTCGCGGTGGCTGCTCATCACCAAATGGATAGTTACAGGTTTCTTGAGAGTGCCCTGTTCTCGATACTGATTATAGTTCCGCATGGAAATCCAGCGCGCACCCGCTAAGTGCGTCTGAAAACTGTAGATTATCGCTGTCAAGTGCGTAGATGAACCGATTGAGTACGAATGCGTTCTGTTATCGTGATAATTGTGGGTTTACTGTAGAAAAAACACGGAACGGCTGAATCTGATAATCATCAGTTAGAATCCGTTCGACGCGAAGTCTCATAGTAAGATGTGCGGGATTAGAGCTGAGTCATGTGGTCGAATATCCGACGAAGTCTTCTTTATTAGCCGGCATCAGCTGTCAATCGAATCTCGTTGTTTGCGAAGGGCGTGTTTGAATAGTAGGCGGAAAACCCATTGTTCCGCCATTTAAGTCCTAGAGTTACCACATATTCGAGGAGCTTTCTCCACAATGGGATCATTCGACGACAGATTCGGACGTTTTCAAGCAGTGTACAAGGAACTTGGCCTACTGAAGTGACGGAGGGCTCAGTTTGTGTGCCTTTCCTTCAGGACGCTGTGAATTGGGTCAACAATGGTGTACTAGTTTGGGTGCGGAATGTTATGTGCCCGTTATCTCTGTGGTTTTCGAGAGTTGTGACCAGTTGTGTGTATTGGCGAACAAGTGATTAAGCAACGCGGACCGAACACCTAATTTCATCGATTGGTTTGCCAAATAAGTGGTTGAAATGGGAACTGTAACTCTGTGGTTGGTATAACGTGAGGTTAGTTTGTTGGCGATCCTTTCTCGATGTTCGTTGGCTACCGGTTAAACTCTAAATCCTTAGAACTTGTCGCTTGAATTCTTATCAATTTGTGTGGGTTCTGAAAACACTTGAATTAATCCGTCCATTGTGACGGACGACAATGGGTGTCAAATCGACGACGAACTCCCGCTGCATTGTCCATTAACAGGATAGAGTAGGTAGGGGCGAGGCTCTATCGGCTTCCTCGCTGCGCAGGCAGTGAGAACAACTAAGGCGACACGGCGACTCCCGGAGTATGATTGAGATTGGGCTGACAGCATTATTTCGAGAAAAACAGGATCTAATCAAGGGCAGGTCGGTTGGTTTGATTACAAATCAGACCGGAGTTGACGGAGTGTTGCGAGATAATGTACGACTCTTCGCGGAATGTGCAAACGCTCGTCTTGCTGCGCTCTTCAGCCCTGAGCACGGTTTGTGGGGAAATTACCAAGATGCGCTTGAAGTTTCTTCTGCAATTGAGTTGCGATACCGCATTCCGATTCACAGTCTTTATGGGAAAACACGTAAAGCTACGCGAGAGATGCTGAACGGGATTGATGTGTTAGTGTTCGACATGCAAGATGTTGGTGCGCGTGTCTATACTTTTATTTCAACTATGTTTCTTTCGATGAAGGCGGCGTCTAGATGTGACGTTGATTTCATTGTCTTAGACCGTCCCAATCCTATCCGCGGAGATCAAGTCGAAGGCATTGTCTTACATCCGGATTTTACATCTTTTGTTGGTAGTCATTCAGTTCCTATTCGACACGGCATGACGGCTGGTGAACTTGCGCTCCTCTTCAAGGCTGACCTCGATCTAGAACTTTCGCTTGATGTTGTTCCAATGTGTGGATGGGCGCGGGAGATGTGGTACGATGAGACCGGACTCCAATGGGTGCCGCCATCACCGAATATGCCAACGCTCGACACGGCGATTCTATATCCAGGTACCTGCCTTATAGAAGGTACAAATCTGTCGGAAGGACGCGGTACAACAAGGCCCTTCGAGTGGATTGGTGCACCCTGGATTGATGCTGACGTGTGGGTAGAAATGCTGAACCAGGTCGAAATGCCCGGCATCCGTGTGCGCCCCGTGCATTTTACACCCGCATTTTCTAAACACGCGAACGCCGTGTGCCATGGGGTTAGTCTTCATATTGTCGATCGCGATATTGTGAAACCGATTGAGCTCACACTTGGACTAATTTCAACGGTTTTAAATAAATATCCTAACCACTTTGAGTTTCATCACACCGATCGAACCTACCCTTTTGACTTCCTAGCGGGAACCGATTCGGTGCGGCTTGGACTTGCAAATGGGAAATCGCCCACTGCGCTCGTTCGGGACTGGAAGTCAGGCGTCGATGAGTTTTCCGTACGGCGGAAACCGTATCTAATCTACGGGTGACCGACAGCTTAACAGATGTTTTTTTAGTGCTGATGAAGACTCTGTTAAATTCAACAACCACTTTGTTTTCAATGTATTATACCTATGAAAGTCTTCCATGAGCTTCTCCAGAAATCTAGAAAAAAAGTCATTGGATTAATGTCAGGAACTTCCGTCGATGGTGTTGATGCGGCACTCGTTGAGATTCAAGAACAGGGTTTGTCAACACAGGTTGAGCTAATTGCTTTTAAAACTTTTCCCTTTGAAAGTGAAATCCGTACTCGTATTTTCGATCTCTTTCATCCCGATAGTGCTCGTGTTGATGAAATCTGCCAATTGAACTTTTTCATCGGAGAGCGATTTGCCGAAGCCGTACTGACGCTCGTTGAGGATGTGGGAATTCCGGTTGAGGCGGTTGACCTCATCGGATCTCACGGGCAGACTATTCACCATCTTCCTTCACAGCCTGAAGCACCATATATTTTTTCGACACTACAAATTGGTGAGGCTGCCGTTATCGCGCACCGCACGGGCGTCCCAACTATCGCCGATTTCAGAGTTGCCGATGTAGCAGCAGGTGGACAGGGTGCTCCACTGGTTGCGTACGTTGACTTCCTGATGTTTAGGAAACGAGAGAGGACGGTTGCGTTACAGAACATTGGGGGCATCTCTAACGTTACCCTTATCCCTGCAGCGGGAGATGCCTGTGACGTTCTTGCTTCCGACACAGGTCCAGGGAACATGATTATCGACGCAGTAACAGAGATTGTTACAAATCGGAAGCAGTTTTTTGATGCGTCGGGTAGGCTTGCAGCGCAAGGACAGGCATGTGAATCGCTGCTGGCAAACTGGCTTCGTAGTCCGTTTTTCAATGCAGTGCCACCCAAGAGCACGGGGCGAGAAGCTTATGGCCGCCAATTTGCGCAGCAGGCGATTGAGCAGGGAAAAGTGCTCGGAATCTCGTCTCGGGATCTAGTTGCGACCGTCACAGAATTTACTGCCCGAACAATCTTTAATCACTACAACCGATTTGTATTCCCACATTGGTCAGTTGATGAAATTTATGTGAGTGGGGGGGGTATCTATAATGTGACTTTGATGACGCGATTGAAAAATCTATTTACCCCCGTTCCTGTTGAACCCCTCGATTCTTATGGTATTCCAAGCGATGCGAAAGAAGCAATTGCCTTTGCAGTGCTTGCGAATGAAGCCCTCTATGGCATTCCCGCGAACTTGTCTCAGGTCACGGGCGCCTCTCAACCAAAGGTGCTCGGGAAATTTGTTCCTGCCTAAGCACTCTTGTTTTTTTGAAAGTAGATTATGGCAAACTTTCTTATTTATTCACTTGATAAAACAGCCCTGTCCCCATTCGAGATTTCACCAATGTTGAGGAAACAGCTTCAGTATTTTACTGACGGTGAAGTTCGGCACGCGGGAAGTGCTCATGAATTCTTTTTTCCTCTTGTTCGTACCTCCTTGCTTCTTGAGCAAGGGGTATTCCATGTTGTTTCGCCGTTGGATGATCAGAACCAAGCAGAGATTGAGATCACCGATGAACAAGAGGATTTGTTGCAATGGCTTGTTCGGAATCAGATTGAGCGGGTACGAGTCTCAGAACAGTAGAACTAGGTTCGGATTCCAGAAGAAGCTTAACACATCGATTTCGGGAGGATTAGCGTTACTGAATTACTAATCTGCGCGAACTAAGAGAACAGCTTGACAGATTGTGCATACTACTTCAGAACGAGCATGCGGCAACTGGCCTGGAACGGACCAGCGTCTAGAGTGTAAAAATAGACATTGCTTGAGACCGTCTCGCGAATCTGGTCTCCGCCATCCCAGTAGGCGCCGTATCTCGAATCAGATAGCCACCCGCTTGTTGTCAACCAAGGTTCAACTCCCGTATCAGTTGCTTCCGGGTGTTGTAGATGCGAAGGGTCATGTCAGATTCAGCGATGGTTGTTAGTCCAATACCCAGCACCAGACTGAAAACGATAAACCGTATGGTTTCCACATAATCTTCTAAAGAGTTTTGCACTTCTCTTGCGCTACGCCCAGATTTTGTCCGTACTGGCTGTCTCAAACGTGCTTCTTACAGGATTGGAGTGAAAAGTGCTCTAGCGTATCCCGAGTTCGATGGCTCTCGATAGTTAGCGGAAAAGGTGAACAAAATTCGATGTGCTGGCGCGTCGTTTGGAAAGTGGGCAAATGAATTGTTAGAAGCGGTGATTGCCTTGGTTGAACGCATTGATAATCTGGTGTAATCTCCGGAACGCTTTATGTTCGACCAGCAAATTAAGACTGACGCCTTAGCAAATGGCTAGGATTGGTTCTTGTTACATCATCACGACCGTTCGAGGTTCTCCAATGCCAACATGGTTCAGAAGGATTCCAAACCGGTTGGATATCTAAAGGGAGTGAGCGGCGAGATCGATCTGGAGTTCTAATTTCATGAAGCACATGTTCTGGACCGTCCACTCCCCGTTTCCATTGCTGAATAATTAGATGGGTATTCAAGTATTGGAGAGGAATGTTTGTCGACTAAAACCGTAGAATTGCAGAAATTCGATTGCTGTTGCCAAGGTCGTGACTTCCGAGAAAGGCATAATCGATAGAAAATGCCGCGCCGGTTAGGAATGATAGCTTCAAACCTACACCAGCTGTCAGCAAACGGGTTGTCGTGATACCTTCGCGCTCTTGTACGCCAACCCTAAATGCGAGTAGCTCTGTGAAAACATACTCTGCGCCGTAGTGCATTTCGAAGGAGTGGAGCAAATCAGTATCTACTGTAAGTAGTACGTGGCTATCCAATGAGGCCAAATCTTGACGGTACGAGATGCCGAATTTTAGATTCGGTTGGATAGTATCCGTGTTCGACGCTTGCCCTTCAGCTTTCGGTGGGGTATTCCAATAAAGCTTTGTCTTGAAGAAGTCTAGTGCTACAACACCAACTGACACTCGACGCCAGTTTTCATGGTCCGCATTCCAGAGAACAGCTAGATCTCCTCCTAAGCCAATTGCATTAGTGTTTCGCAACGCTGAGATATAGATGAATTTTGCATTTCCTCCGGCAAACAAGTTAACCCATTTTGGTCCAATTCGCGTACCGTAGGACATTATAAATGCATTGTCCGTGTTGCTGAAAGTACTCTGGATTTTAGGTCGATTGTCTGGTCCCACCCCGGCAGAGGGAATGGGCAAAGCGGTAATTGGAATGTCATCAACACCCACTCGTAGCCAGCTAAGCCCAATGGATGTATCTGTCCCTATTGGGTGAATGTAGTTGATGAAATTGTAACTGTCTTGGTCACCAAGGCTTGAGTGCATGAATGAGATCTCGGAGTGACTCAGACGTCCGAGACCTGCGGGATTCCAGTATGTTGTTGTCGAATCATCTGCGATTGCAACAAAACTGCCCCCCATTCCCAGAGGTCTTGCGCCGACACCAAGTGTCAAGAAATCGCCTGCGTGGTTAGATGCAGCTTTAGTCAGGGATTGGCTCAATAGCCAAATAAGTATAACGCTGATTGTTAATGAAACGAGCGCCTTAAACCGTGCGACTCGAATCCTGTTCTGCTTTGAGAGACAGTGGATTTTCCCGATATAAGATTTCTGAAAGTTCAACGACTGATTACTCCTTTACATACGCAGCTGGAATACTATGTTAATGTATGTTGATTAAAATTGCTACTTGAGCTTCATCATCTTGAGATACTCAATCAGATTTTTTTCGCCTTCTTTTCTTACGCAAATCTTACAGTAATATACTCCATTTGCGACCTCGTTGCCATCTCGATCTCGGCCATCCCATGGTATCATGTTGAATCCAGCGGATGCATCTTCCGTGAACTCCCGTACTAGTCGACCCGACAGGCTGTAGACTTTGACACTTATTTCATCAGCTACCCCGGTGAGCTCACAAGTGATGGTTGTGTCACTCGTGAACGGATTCGGGTAATTTAGTGCTTTCAAAAGTTGAAGTATTTTGTGAACACGGAACTCAAGCTCTTTCTCAGATTCGTTGCCGTCAACGTCACTTGTGGTTAGCCGTAGCTGATAACTACCCGATTGGAGTGGCGGCGAATGGTAATTCAGTGCAACTTGATTCGAACCGGTGCGATGACTTAAACGATATTCCGTTTCCGGAATTAGGATAAAATCGCTACCCTTACGAATCTCGAGACGAATAGAGCGGGTAATATAGTCAATTCCATTATTGTCTGTGAGGGTTGCTTGAATTAGCGGCTCAGAAGAAACTGGGTCGCCGTCAGCGAAACTCTGTTTAGCTACTGCCATCTGAATATCTGGGGGAATGACGTCGTCACTTCGCATCAACGCTAGAGGGCCAAGCATCGTTACCTCTGCGCGGACTCGCCCGACCTCTCTGGTTTCGAATCGGAAACTGTCCCCCGTTTCAAACATCCACCTGCCTTGTGCAAGCTTGAGTGTAAGCCCAAACTCTGGATAGCTGAATTCCTTGCCAACAATGCCCTGTATCGGTTGGCCGTTCTGCAAAAGGATTCCAGTCTCCTGACCCTCGATTTGAAAATGATGCGAGTCAACAAATAAGATGACCCAACGGTCCCGTGGCATTGATGAATTCGGTGAAAGGCGTACGTATTGAATTGCACCCGTTCCTCTGTTTTCCTCTAGGAAGGAGGAAGCATACAGAGGAGAAGTGTTGTCCACGCTGTCTTGGTCCACATCAAAAGTGAGGACATCTCCGAATTGGAACGAGGGTTCCGCCTGATCTATGTCGATGGCGATTCCATCTCTATAGTTTGGGGGATCTTGTGGAAATTCTATGTGTCGAAGAGCGGAAATTACTGTTGGAGGTGCTCCATCTTTCCGAACCAATACACGGTATGTGGTTGCAGACGTGAAGAGTAAAACCCAACGACCACGCTTTGTTCCCGTTGGCGCAATTCGCACGTCTAGAAGGTTCCCCTGTCCATGATTCGATGGGCTTACGTTCGCTATCGTTGGTCGCACCTGAATTGACCCATCCGCCGCGGTAGCCAACTTAGAGTCAACACGTGTCCATTTCCCGAGTGTTTCTACCCACAGATATGCGCTGATTTCTTTTGCTCGCTGTTCTGCTCCTTCGTTGATTGCTGAGACCTGCTCTCGCGAGAAGTCATCAAACTCGATTAGAGAATCATCAGTGCTTGGCATCTTTCCGAACAACTCATCGCTAATTTCTCGTTTCAGCGCATTGAGATCGAATCGGATTTCTGATGTCATGGGTTGGTTCAATCTTGAGTTCGTTTGTCCACCGGCCAGTGCTACATTATAGGCGACAGCGTTGCGCCCATTTGGCAGAGCGACCGGTGTCAAGTTGTATTGTTGTATGGGTTGAGGTTGATTTTGCTCTGACATTTCTCTAATCGTTAACACCGTGGGTTGAGGCAAAATGTCACTCGACAGTCGAAAATCAATCACACTGTCATGGCTAAACGCTCGCTTTGCGGTTTTCCCGATTAAGGTTTCTCGGACCTGAACTTCCTTCTGGCCGAGATTGTCTTCCTCATCTCCCTCACGCACTTTTCCATTCGGCGTTTCCTTCTTATCAAAGACTGGATCAATCCAGACAAAGATTTTATGGTCGCCAATTGTTAATTCATGTGTGAGTGTTACGGTGGTAATCCAATTAATGTTAAGTGGATTTTCCCGAAACGCGCGTGGTTGGTCCGTAGTTTGGTTCTGCGAATGTAGGGTTTTGTGCGGTTCCAGTGGGTCTCGCCGCTGCCAGGCATCGGGGGAAACTTCCACTTGGCCGAGAAACCAGGCTTCCTCATCAACGACATTATCCATATTGAGGTCTGGATTGCCTGCGAAGAAAACAACTTCCACCGAGTCTTCCAACTCGATGTTTTCAACCTGTTGGATGTCTGCATTAAGTGTCCACGAGTTAGCGTCAGCAGAATATTGGTAATAGATTAGTGATTCGCGCGCGTTAAGAGCCGTATTGACCGGTTTCAGATTTGGAAAGACAACAGGGCGGTAGCTCAAGAGGTCTGAGATGGTCACGTTGTCATCAATATCGACAACTTGAATATCGTATCGAATGGCAGCACCATTAGCGGCTAACAGTAACGGCGATGGAACTGTGTACCAGTCGATTCCACGGAGTTGGTCTGGAATCATTGTTACTGTTTCCCAATCACGTGTCTCTGGATTTCGCCAGGTTAATGTGACTTCCTTGATGCCTGTATTGCTCAATTCATCAGAGATTTGGGCGGAAATGCGGAAAGAGTCTTCATTCACAGTTTCTGGTTGAATGTCAAGAATCTTTGGTTCCAGTACTGTGAGAGAAGTTCCACCGACCGCGATGTGCGCCGGGCCCTCTGCATAATACTCAACATGAGCGGGGCCTGAATTGATGTTGTCCGGTACGAGGATAGAGAAGGCAGGAAACTTCCCGTTAGTGACTTGTGATTCCTTGGTTACTACTACATCGCCGGTATAAAATTCAACGGCCCCATTTTTTCCCGTGCCAGTGGCGTGCTTACCGGGAAATATAGCCTTAACTTGTAACGGACCGTTAAAGTGTGATATCGGCGAAAATTGTTTTTCTTTGGATCTGGCATTGTAAACGACGTCAAGTATCTGTCCTGGCGAAATCTCGATTGTCCCTCCTGGGACCACAGTCGTAGTTTTAACTTTAGGTTGTATTTCAAAGTCAGCCATTGCTAGCTGCATAGCGGGATCGGCAAAAAGAGTGTACGCCATCATTACATCGATATTGCTTCCTACTCCGTGATTGATTAACAGTTCAATCTTTGAGTTGAAGGTAAGTGCCCCAAGTTCCCTTTCGTTTCGTTGAAATAGATGGTCAAAGATGATTCGATTTAGCGCATCGTTTCCGCTGCCATAGGTGAGGCGAGTAGCACTGAGCATACCAATAATACCCCCTTTGGCTTTCCTTAGCAATTTTTCGGCCATGCTTGGTTCACCGGGGGCATCGAAGTATCCGTTGTAGCAGCTTAACACCAACATAAATGGAATATGCCGTGTCTGTTCAACTAAATCAACCGAGACGTTTCCAAAGATGTTTTCATGGGCCCAAACGATCCTGCCGCCGTGTCCGGCATATTGGGCCAGGACCGCTCCTTCGCTTAAAGCGTCTACGATTCGTTTCTTTGCAACGTGCTGTGGTAACATTCCGCGGAAATCGTCCGGGTTTGCCTCCACCAGGTCGATAATGTCTTCGAGGAAGATTTCAGTGGTTTCATAGCCAAGTAGCGTATGGCTTTGCGCAATTTCGTTCAGGCTTTTCTTGAATATGAAATCACCAGAATTGTTTACTTCATCGTCTGCTACGGAGATGATATGACGGCGCCAGCTCCCATTCGGTCTGTTACTTTCGTAGTTGATGATTTTGTCAACAATCCCGGTTGCATGATCCATCGTTTCTACGGTTAAGCGGCCAATATAGAAATCTGTGAGCTCGTCTAGTCCACTTACTGTTGCGTACCAGTGGTCCGCGGCTGTGCGACCAAACGAAGTCGTCCAGATGTAGTGTGTCGGGATATAGCCCATGACCTCGGGTGGTTCCGGATAAAGATTTTTGTCAACGCCGAGGAAATCGTACGTCCCATCTCCCATGATTACGACATAGGAAAGTGCAGGAGGCTGCCAATTTTCATAAGCATATGCTAGAAAATCCTTTATGGCTCTTGGATTTACCCTTCCATCTCCAAATTCATCGTAGATCTCGGTGACATCGACAACTTTAGTACGGAATCCTCCACCCCGCTCATCTGCACGCCAATTTGCCAGTCGCTTTGATGGTTCAAGGAAGTTAGGATGGGTGATAATTATGTAGTCAGCGGCATTAGACATTGATAGCAGGCCACTAGGCGTGACTGCTTCGACTTTAGCAGGTCTGCGAACTCCGTCTGACGAAACGGCGATGAATTGTGCATCATGGGTGTCTGGCACTTGAAACGTGGCGTTGTAGGCGACGTGAGGTATGTCGTGACGAAACCCAGCGTTATTCTTGTTTTTACCGCTTGTTTGGGAACGATAAATTGCGCTTAGGCGATTGCGGTCCGCTAGATCTAAATTGACACGCGAAATGGTCGGATTTTTCAGCTTCGAAACGAGGTGTTCGCCATCGTACTCAAACAACTCTACTTTGGGTGCGAGAAATGTCTGGATAGAATATTCTAATCTGCGGTGCTTGCGAACTGCATATGACGTGGTGCTTGGAGGTGAGGAAAATTCAAGATAGTCGTTGACTGCCTTCAGCAATCGCGTATATTCGACGTCAAATGAATTGAGGTAGACGTGGTATGGATAACGTGTGGTGTCATCTTCCTCTGTGGTGTCGACCCTAGCGAGTGTCAATATGTTCGAGTCACCTTTGGTGGCATCTTTGAGGTTGTCCCAAACGCGTAGCGTTTTCTCCAACGAGGTTGTGTTCTGGAGTCGCCATGTAGCGTTGTCGATTCGTACACCATTGATGGAGGTCAGGATCTCGTGGTTTCTGGGTGTGCCACCTTGTAGTAGTAGTTCGATTGTTGGTTGATCGAAGCTACGAGCAAGGTCATATAGTGGGAATTCTAACTCCATTTCGTTGTAGTCACTTGAATTTCTTATTCCGTCCCAATACCAAAAATCAAGCGATTCAAACCATGCGTGCTTATCGTTCGATGAGACATCTTCGGGCCGAACATGTTCTAGATTGTTCGTTAGCAGATTTTCTTCGAAGTGGATTCTTGACCGAAATACAGGTACGACGGTTGCTGTCGGATCGTCAGGGGTGGCATCAATCTCCGAGACACGTATGCCTCGTCGGCGCTCCAAGTTCAACCAATAGACGTTCCACTGAGTGTATCTGTCTTGTGGGTTCAATCCAAGAAAATCTATGTAATCTCCGCGATCGAAACTGCCATCCGACTCCCCGTGGATATACATTGGAACCTCTTTGCCACCGGTTCGCAGATGGAGATTTCGCACGTCTGCCTCTCTGAGATCTATACCCCACTCGTTCCGTAAATCGGCCCATGTCAATCGATAGATGCCAGTTTTATCAACGAGAATCTTATATCGCACCTTGTCGGGAACGACTGGCGGCGGGTGCTGAATAGCAGGTGCACTAGGAGAACGTCTCCTGGGTACGCGCCACACCTTCGCTTCCTCATAGTTTAACAAAAGATTACGGAAAGTACGTTCAAAGGCATCTGTTTCTCTAATGATTCCAGAATCATAATATAGCGATGGGGAGAGTGAAGGTTCCAAGGTAACGGCATCATGTAGATCAAAATGGATGCGGACTACTATGCGTGAATGAAGGTGCAACCGCCTCGATTGCGGCACATATTGTACAGGGCGAAGTTCAAGGTAGATAACGCGTTGAGATCGTATGTAACCATCATATATAATCTCAGCCAGATTGGTGGGATATACCGAATCCGTTTGATATGCCAACCCGTCTTCACGCCATTCCTCAACAGCCGTTTGAATGGATTCGGCGGACCCCGCACCATGCCGTGAAGCGTGGACGCTATGTTGAAGCGTACGACGTGGGGCGGGTGGAAGTCGATGGTTCAGCCGCGTCTCATTTGTCGCGTGAACTATTTCGACTGAGAAACTTGCGTTTGCTGGCACGCCGAGTACGACACGCGACACCGGAAGGTAGGGATTGCCCGGATCGGAGATAAAACCGCAGTTATCATAACTTACCGATTGATACTGTATTGCGTTTTTTTCTGTCGTTGAAACCTGCAATTCAGGTAGATTAAACTCGACGCTGATTCCGTTTGAATCTGATCTTGTGTTTATGTTTGAAACGGATTGCGCTGCGGAACCGCTGAAGAGAGCGACGCTAATTACGAAAACTAAAACATGCTGAATTTTGTGTGGTACGTATGCGCAGAAAAGTGAATGGATTCCTCTTTTCAACTTGCAGCGTCCTTGCATGTGTCTGCTCCTCGGGAAATTCATTCAGATGTTGCCTCCTCGTTGCGATCAGCTTGTGCGATTATGTTGTGCCAAAGTTGGTGAATCGTCAAAGCCGTGTTCTTCAGTCGGGCGAATCTCAGCATTGCATAATTGTGTCCACAAACTCCTGTCCCTTAGCTTGAGGTTTGCATTGGCCAGCCGGTTCCCCGGGATTTCTGCAGACTAAGCATTGCGCTGAACATCGGTCTAACTCTGCGCGGAGTCTAGTGTCTGGTGATGGTTCACCGGCTAGCCGAAAAGAATGAACGATGCCCTAGATTACTCGTCGAGCTTCGCGCGATTGAGCCAATTTTCCAATTGTATCTCCTTCGATGCCTTCCATGCGGTGATGTAGAGGGAGGCCGTGAATCGTACTGATTCAAGAGCGCGCTCCTTAGCAAAATCAATTACTTCCGGTGCCGGAATCCAATTATTGTTGTCGCTAGCAGGTAGTCTTTCAGCGAGTTCATAGACCTTATCGACCAACCCATGTCCACTTGTCAACGTCGTCAAGATATCTTCCATGAGATTATCAAGTGGCTCAACGTTGTGAATCGGCAATAGATCTGCTGGTTTCATTTCGAGGAATTCAATCAACGCGTCTACTTTCTCATGGATTCCCCTGTGTCGGACAGTGTTGTCAGCCTCAAGACGTCCATTGAAATGAATTGTTAGGTGTAGTGGTTGACAGAGATCTTGGGCATAGTGGGCGACAAATCCAGCGTAAACTAGGCACTTGTTGTGGATAAAGGTATTATCCGGCCATTTTCGGTGTTCGGCAAAGCTTATGGCGAGGCGTTCTGTCCACTCAGCTAAGGCGTACGGAAGGAACCCCACTGTTTCAGGACGGACTCCAAGCTCATGGCAGAGTTGTGTGAATTTGTACCGGTTCTGGGGCAATGGTTGCCCCTCTAGAAGTTCTAGGTCAAGATAGTGTTCAGGATGTTCGGCACCGTATATCTGTGATGCGCTTCGGTTTTTCGATATGTCGGGATCCAAAGCACAGTGAGCGACAAATCGCTCTCCAGCACGTAAAAACTCTGGGATTTCACTAGGTAATCCTCTTATTGCTGCTCGCGTGAGAATGCCGTGACCGTTTGACCACCACCCCCACGAGGAGCGTCCAAAAAAGGCCAAGATTGTGCACAAAACTAGCAGATATCTTTTCATTTCTTTCTCCCTATCACGTTTCAAGACGAAAGTTGCGAAGTTCAGTTCAGTTTGAATCCAGCCCTTCGACGGGGCGATTTTTATCGTCAAAAGATTAGTATCTGAGAATCGAAGTGCCCTGAATGACGAGGCTCTTAATGTTTGTTCCCATTTTTAAAAGTCCGACCAATGGTTCGATTTCCTTACGCGACTTCTGTGCACTGGTCAAGTGTTGCAGATTTGTTGCCATGACATCTGTTCTAATTACATACATGATCTCCTAATCTGTAAAATGATACCTGATTTTTTGGAGAATTGGAACGCAAATTGACAACATGCGCATTTAGTTGAGCTTTGGATTGGGAGAAAAAATTGAACGTCGGCTGGTATTGTGAGCCATATACAAAACAGGTCCGAAAAAATTCTCCGCACATTATTATACCACTTCGATCATGGGATTTACGACTTTACTCGACGCGTTGAAATTGAGATAGCAGTCTCTGATAAACGGTGGCAATTCAGGAATAGCAATACAGGGCATTTGAGTGGCACAATGGCAACGGACGTGCTTTTTATCAAATCGACTATCTTTCCTTCAAGTGATGTCATAAAAAGTATGTTAGTGCCAAGCGTGTGCGGGAATTTATCCGACTGGTGAGTTGCAATCGATGTTGGCCTTGCGAGTGATCGTCTTGTGCCGTCATATGCCTGTCTCCCTAGTCCCAAAATCCTCTGCTGTACGGTCTTATTTATGGGTTTCGACGTCCACTGTTGCCTTTCACAATCCGCGAATTATCTTGAACCACAGACGATGGTGGTGACTAATGCTGCTAGCGTTGCGAGGAGAACTACGGTTTTCTGCAATCTGATTGCGACTTTAGTTCAGATGGGTAGGTAAGGTGGTATTGGGTGATATCGATTTGTGTTGTACTTCCCAATAATGTACAGTTTCGAGTGCGGACAAGGTTGGAATGGCGTGTCGGATAAATAGGATTACCTGAGCATTTTGATAGAATGGTGCCTTGCCATAATGGTAGTTGGAAATGGCAATACGGGTGAGAGTTGTGGTATTGTATTGGGGAACGGGGTTGTCCATCCATACGTCGAACCTGGCGGGTCTATTTCGGCTGTTTCAGATTGGGTGAAGGTTGCAGGCGTTTATAAGCGTGTACGGGGTATGGTTTGGGTGAATGTTGGTGGGCCGATACGGTTATGGGAAGCGAATCCCGGCACTTAATCACTTCGCTATCACGATTTTCAGCATGGATTGTGGACAAAAGGCTAGAGGACGCGGTGAGGATTTTTCGTCGGGGGATGATAAGGAGCGGGACTACAGTTGCGCATAAGAGCCCAAATTCCTACTGTGCGTGACTTATTTGTAAAGTATAGAAGAGTCGAGAATCTATCAATTCTCGGCGATACCTTCAACATGAGAGAAAGGGAAACTTAAATGGCGGGCGCAAATATATTGCTTGTTGAAGGAGAGAGTGATGTTGCGGCCTATATAGTCGAACTCCTAGGGGCACTAGGATATTCAATTTCCGCTGTCGTTGTGTCCGGAGAGCAAGCCATTCAAGCTGTGGAAGAGACGCGACCAGACCTCGTCTTGTTGGACATATTATTAGAAGGTAGTATGGATGGTGTAGAGGCTTCTGAACACATTCGCCGCCGGTTCAATATGCCGGTTGTTTACCTCATTGATAATGCAAATGGTGACCTGTTGAGGCGAGCAGAGATTACTGAGCCGTTTGGCTACGTTCTCAAACCGGTTGAAGAAAGACGATTACATCTGAATATCGAGATTGCCTTGTATAGACATGGTATGGAAAGGAAGTTCAAAGCAAGGGAACAGTGGCTGTCAACTATTCTCAGGAGTATAGTTGATGCCGTAATTGTTACGAATAGGCATGGGCTAATAACCTTCATGAATCCGGTGGCTGAGATTCTTACGGGGTGGCAACAGAAAGATGCTTCTGGAAAGTGCATTGGCACGGTCTTCAATATGGCTTCTGAAGAACCGGATGTTCCCATTCAAACACATGTGACGGATGTGCTCTGCAAGAACGTCACTGCTGGTCACACAGACGATCACACGACATTAATTGCCAAGACTGGACGGGAAACCCCGATTGACTATAATGTTGCTCCTCTCAGCGACGACCAGGAAGAAATTAGTGGCGTCGTGTTAATCTTCCGCGACGTGACCAAACGAAAGCAAGCGGAAGAAAAATTAAAAGAAACTGCCAACGTGTTCCGGGATCAGACCCAAATCATGCAAACCATTTTCGATAGTATTGGGGATGGTGTTGTTGTTGCTGATGAAAGCGGAGAATTCTTGCTCTTTAATCCGAATGCGGAACGAATTGTCGGTCTGGATGAAACCCATGTATCGCGGGATCAACGATCTGAGAATTATGGCATTTTTTCGCCTGATCGCGTGACACCATTTGCAATAGACGAGCTACCACTCGTGCGCGCGATTCGCGGAGAGGCATCAGACGAAGTTGAGATGTTTGTGCGCAATCCTAAGGTGCCTGACGGTGTGTACGTTAGCGCCAGTGGGAGACCTCTGCATGAAGAATCAGGGGTTCCAAGAGGTGGTGTCGTGGTTTATCGTGATGTGACTGAGCGCAAGCGAGCGGAGGCGGCATTGGCCCAAGCGTATGCGCGAGGAAGATTGGAAGTTGTCGATACAATTCTCCATAACATCGGTAATGCCATCAACAGCGTGACGATAGGAATTGGAACCGTTCACGAAAATCTGATTAAGCACAGGTTGACACATCGTCTCCTCGGTCTTGCAGATGCAGTAAGATTGCATCAAGATGATTTCGTTGACTACATTAGAGATGATCCGCAGGGGCAGCAGGTGGCTCCGTTTCTAATCGCTCTCGCCGAAGATTTTTGCAAACAAAATGAGAAACTGATAAAGACGGTTGCCCGTGTGGGAGATAGGGCAGAACATATTGCTGATATTGTTAGGATGCAGAAGTCGTTTGGTAGGAGAAACTTGGAGCGGAAGGATATCAACCTTCGGAAGACTATTTCTAATGCTTTTAAAGTGCTTCAGGATTCTATCGCGAAACGAGGTATCGAGGTTCATGTTGACTGTGAAGATGGTCCAAAGGAGATACGGATTCAAGAGAGCCAGTTTTATCAAATGTTGGTGAATCTAATCAAGAACTCCATCGAAGCTATTGATGATCTCGCGGAATTGGGGGGGCTTAGCGAACGACCTGGAATAAGAATCAAATCCTACGTGCGGAAGACTTTCTTCACTCTTGAAGTAATTGATAATGGTATTGGAATTGAGAGGCGTAAGCTTGATGCCATCTTCCGTGCCGGCTACACGACCAAAGAATCGGGAACTGGTCTTGGGCTTCATTCGATAGCAAATTTTGTCATCGGATCGGGTGGAAAAATCCGTCCATTGAGTGGTGGCATCGGGAAAGGTGCGACGATGCGAATTATCCTACCAATTTCCACAGTCAGCCGCTGAAATGGGGCGAATGAAATATGGGAAACTTTTGTCTAAAGAACCGTTCGCATGTTTTTCTCTGTCTGCTGATTGGAGAGGTTGAACCTCTGTTGGTGTCAGATTAAGATTTTAGATTTTCGGTTCAAAAGTATTCTCCGAATTTCGTCTATACCTGCTTTAAAGTGAGAGGACGTTGTATGGAATGCCGAGATGGCTGGAACTATCGTGTCTTGATTGTTGACGATCAAGAGGAGATTCATGACGATTTTGAAGAAATGCTGAAAACTGGATTAATGGGCGTCAGAACGGATGATTTGGCAAACGTGTTTGTTTCAGAAGTGGACGAAAACTTCCTGCCTGAATTTGAACTTTCGCATGCAAGAAGTGGGGAAGAAGCATGTGAAATCATAACATCGGCAAAGGCGTCAGATTGCCCCATTGCGGTTGCGCATATAGATGTGAGAATGCCGCCGGGCATTGATGGAATTGAAACAACACGTCAGATTAGGAAAATCGAGAGGGATATTGAAATTGTCATCATGACCGCGTATACGGATAAGTCACTGGCAGAGGTTCTACGCGACATGGAATTGCTTCATAAGCTTCTATATATCAGAAAGCCGTTCGCGCGTGAGGAAATCCAACAGATTACACTCAGTCTGGTTGAGAAGTGGAATGTCGAAAGAGAATTAACAGAAAAGCGTCGACAGCTCTCGCTCAGCAACCAAAGGCTCGGGGCGGTTCTTGATTCCACAGGAGATGCAATTGGCATGTTTGATGTCACCGGACGGTTATTGTTTGCGAATCGCTGGTATGAAGAATTATTTGGACTAACTGAGAGTGTACTTAAACAGATGTCGCCAGATGAACTTAGTGCACGTGCAAGAGAGTGTTTACGAGAACCGATTTTTGCGGAAGCAGAGAAAGCGCAATTGGTCGACAATGTCAGGAACTTGGTGCAAGAAATCAACGAAGGGGGAATGTCAAAACACAGGCTTTTTTATCGACTATCGGCTCCCGTTCAAGATAGCCAACAGAAGATAGTCGGGAAGATTATTGTCTACCGCGATGTTTCGCAAGAAGTTGAGATTAAAGAGATGAAAGCAGAAGTGTTACGTCTTAGGTCCAGGCTGGAAACACCATACTCTTTTGATGGAATGGTGGGCAAATCTAGTAAGATACAAGAAGTGTACACGTCGATGGAGCAAGCCGCTGAGAGTAATATTACTGTGTTGATTCGCGGGGAAAGCGGTACAGGCAAGGAACTTGTTGCAAAATCCATTCACTTCAATAGTCGTCGCAAAAGGGGTCCATTTGTGGCCGTCGACTGCACGGCGATTCCTGAGACGCTCATTGAAAGCGAGCTTTTTGGACATGAGCGAGGTGCCTTCACCGGCGCAATGGTGCGACGAATCGGGAAATTCGAGAGTGCCAACGGAGGGACGATATTTCTTGATGAAATTGGCGAGATGCAACCCGTTCTCCAAGCGAAGTTGCTCCGTGTGTTGCAAGAAAGGGAAATTCAGCGCGTTGGCGGAATGGCGAATATTCCCATAGACATCCGAGTAATCGCGGCTACGAACAAGAATTTGGAGAGCGCAGTCAGAGCTAGTGAGTTCCGCACCGACCTGTTCTATCGCATCGCTGCATTTCCCATGATTGTACCACCACTCAGAGAGCGCCGCGAAGACATCCCGTTGTTGGCTGAACATTTCTTGAAAACACATACCGAAAATACTGACAAATCAATTGGCGCAATATCTACCGAAACATTAACGTTATTGATGGACTATGATTGGCCTGGCAACGTTCGTGAACTAGAGAATGCCATCGAGCGTGCTATTCTAATTGAAAGAGACCATGTGTTACGAAAGAGCAGTCTTCCGCCTCATATTTATTCAGCTAGTTCTATCTCAAGCAATCACGATCGTTTTTACACGGAAAAAGAGGCGGAAATTGTTCCGCTTGAGGAAATTGAAAAGAGATCGCTGATACATGCACTTAAGGTAACGAATGGTAATATCACCTGGGCGGCCCAAGCATTGGGGATAAATCGAGCTACCATTTATAGAAAATTGAAGAAATTTGACTTGTTGAATCCGAATTAAGCTGAAAAAAATCGGTTCATGAGGCGATATAAAGTTTGCGTGCGCACCTGGGTGTCGCAAAATGCGTCGCGTTGCAGGATGTAGCATGTGTGCCAATCAGTCCTATATGGCTGGGAAGCATCGTATTGTAGGCCTGCCAGCCCCTAGTTTCTCAGCTGACTCTCATGCAGTGGTGTGTTTTGAAACGGCCAGAGGAATGTAAGTTTGCCAATTCAAATCGGCTGGCAGTTAGGAAAAAATGGCTCTTTCTCCTTAATCTTATGTCCCCATCCACCACAGTATTTGGACTAGAATCCCCCCGATCTGTGATGGAAAGTAGCACGCATCGTCGACCGGATATTTGTGCAGATGAAATTGGCACACTTTGTGCTAAGACACTACTGTGCGTAATTGTATGCCGTATTTTGTTCGGTTTTTTTGAAACGTGCGGCCTGTATTGGTCGATAATACAGCGTATAGGAAAACGACGTAGTAGAAATTGTCTATAAGGTTGTCTTTGGGGCATGGCGTTTGCGATTGGATAAGTTCTTTTCTTAGGAAAGTTTTTCATCATTCTGAATAGCATACTGAATAGTCCGAATTTCAGTGGGGGTTTGCCAAGGCAATTTGTGGGCATTCCCCATTTTTTTTTGTTATTTTTATTTTTTTGAGTCAATCTACAAGCGGGTTAATCTGCTAAGTGTTCTGATGTTTTCGCATTATTCTGTTTGTGAATGGGATTACAGGTTTCTGTGCCAAAATATAGCGTGAACCTAAAGTACTCAAGGTTTAAACGAACCGCGGGCGCCTGTTTCAAATGGCCAGAAACTGTTAGAAAGATGAATAGAGCATATCTCTTTTTAGTTTTAGTTTGCGATCTTTTTGTAGCCGAGTCTTTAGCTCGGTTTCAAAATGCGATTGCGAATAAAAAAAGGTGAATTAGAAGTTGTTAAAAGACTCCCGTGTGGGGGGTCTATCCAAGATCGCAGCAAGGTGGAAATATTTAATTTGGAAAGTACTGGCGAGCTTTGAGCAAATCCAGGCATAGAAGGACAATGAATTCAACAACTGAACCGCTGTTTCCGAGAGCTGTACCGATTAACTACGTTCACACGCTCCATGAACTCTTCAGGCATCGTGAGGAAGAAGTGTCATACGCATATCTCATGGGCGTTTCTGGTGAGGCCTTTCGTTTCTTTTATAGCCGATCGGATCCCGAGGTGGGAATGAATACGTTTTTTCATAATCCACTGCGTGCAACCTGTCGAGCACTTGGTTATAAATATGAAGTTTTGCACGACGATAATTACCAATCTGCGGAGCAACGACTTCAAGAGAACATGCGTGCAGGAAAACCCGCTTTAATTCCATTTGGGGATTCTTGTCCATTTCTCCGTGAAGATACTCGTTCCGAAACTCTCATCTGTCAAAATAGCCGTCGTTATGAACTAAATGCGAAGGACCTGTCGACGAAGTGGCAGCCTGGTGGCGGCTTTCTAGAACTTGGTCCTCAAGGCTACTACCAGTTTGTGATTGGTGAGCGCGAGCGTGAGCCGCAGCCGCGTGAAGCTGCATTGGGTGCGTTGCGAGGTGCGTGCAAGTTGATGCTTACGCGTCAAAGAATCCGCGGTTGCGCAATGGGACTTGCAGCTTATCGCGAGATCGTTGTGCATTTGAGAGGCATGTTCTCGCGGAAAAAGAAGGTAACTTTACGTGACGTTCACCGAATTGCAAAGTGGAATGGACATCCGATCTCCCAAGCCATTCAAATGCGGCAAGCGGCTGTAGAGTACCTGCAACTTGTCCGCAAAGAGTTTCAGAGTGAGGAACTAGAGCACTTGGATAAAGCTACCACATTGTATCGGCAGGTAAGCACGCACCTGAAAAAATTACAGAGTATATTGCCGCCAGCTGAACCGTCACCACATGACACTGTTCCGTCGAATAGCGAACAGCGATTGGAACTTGGCTTAGGACTCTTCCGATTTTGGGGCTGGATGACCATCGATCCTCAGTTGAAAGCTCAACAAAGGATCATCAAAATGTTCAAATCGAAATGCCGAGCAGCGGTTAAGGTACTTGAGCAGATCGTCGGAGCAGAGACGAAAGCAATCAATGAGATTGAAAGAGTTCTCCAGATTAGCGAGAAGTTGAAGATGTGACATCACGCTGTTTGAATGTAAATGCCCGATTGGGAGGGAGGAAAAATCAGAACGTTTTTCTTCTCTCCTCTCCCCCCTTCTATTCCTACCACGCGTGTGTAATTGCTGTCGAAATCCAAATTCACCAACTACACATTTGTTTCGACATTGGGCTGATAGTTTCCTGTTTTCGATAGAGATGGAGCAACCCATGAAGCAATTTCTGAGATTACTCAAATTCGCAAGGCCATACTACTTCCGACTTGGATTCGGTTTCATCCTCATTCTTCTGCTCGGACAGGCAGGGTTGTTCATGCCACTGATGCAGAAGTTCATTATAGATAATATCCTTTTTCGTTCCCGAGATGCGCTAGCAAGTATCGATTTGATGTTTCTAGATGACCTGAATGGGGAGGAAAAGATTACGGGGGAGCTCTGCCAATCGCTTGGGAGGGGAGGGATTTTGCTTTCTCAAGACACCACGGTCTCGATTGAAGTCGTAGGACGAAGATGGAAGCTTGTTGATGAGGAGACAGGTGAAAGATATATTATCGCTCGGAACGTGTTTCAGATTGAGTCCGATTCGGCGCGAGATGTCGACCTTGTGGACGGAGTTCCGCCCGGCTGGCGTGAACAGCTCAAAAAGGACTACGGAGTTTTGCTGTCTTCAGCGGCAACCATTTCGACCTTTTCCTCGTCGACAGGGGACAATGGTTGGGAAATCATTGATAATGACAAACGTCACCTAGTGTGGTTGGACGGGGACAAGCTAAATGTCCATGAAGGTGAACTGAAGATTTACCCGGGGACACTTTCGTTTAGTTTCCTTGGTCGCCAATATACGCGTACTCCCGTTGGCTGGCTCGTTGTTGTTTTGATTGTTACCACTGCCTTTTTTGCCACTCTTGCTATTCTTCGCTATGTGCAAACCTACGTGATGACGTGGGTGAGTCAACGGATCTTGTTTGATTTGAGAAACCATGTATTTTCGCATCTGCAATCTTTATCCATGCGTTTCTACGATGTTAAGGGGACGGGCCAGATTCTCTCACGGGTCAGAGATGATGTTGCTTCGCTGCGTACCCTTGTTACTAGTACCTCAATCGATATTATTACCGATGCAGTGACGCTGGTCATCATGCTTGTCCTCATGTTTGGATGGCATTGGAAGCTTACGCTCTTTTCCTTGATAGTCATGCCGTTAATTGTTGGAAATTACTTCTATTTTATAAACCGTCTACGTCCACTGTGGCATCAATGGCGCGACAAGTGGGCTGATATTGCAACGGGTTTGTACGAAGCTGTCGCAGGTGCGAAAGTTGTTAAGGCTTTTGGTCGGGAACGCCAACATGAGCGGAAATTATTTCGTGATATGCGTCAGACCTTTGAATGGGAGATTAAAGTAACTCGACACCAGACAGCAATGCAGCGTATTGCACAGTTCTTGCGAATGCTCGGCAAAGGGATTGTTCTTTCATATGGTGGTTATCTGGTTGTGGAAGGCGAATTTACCGTCGGAGGTATGATTGCTTTCTACGCATTCCTAGAGCGTCTTCAGGCGCCAATGATGAATTTGATTAACATTAATGCGAGCATTCAAGAAGCCATGGTGTCGACCCAGCGTGTTTTTGGTCTATTAGATTCCGAGCCGACTGTGGAAGAATCAGCTGATGCCATTGAACTTCCCGAGATTCATGGCCATGTCAAGTTTGAAAATGTCCAATTTAGCTATGAACCAGAGAACCCTGTACTGCGTGACATAAATCTTGAAGCGCAGCGTGGTATGATGGTTGCGCTTGTTGGACCATCGGGCTGTGGCAAAACCACGGTCGCGAATCTCCTTGGGAGGTTTTATGATCCAACCGGGGGAACGATTCTATTTGATGGCCATGATCTACGTGAGGTTACGACTAAGTCGCTACGTAGCCAGATGGGAATTGTGTTGCAAGATAACTTTCTTTTTGAAGGGTCTGTCGCAGAGAACATCCGTTTTGGTAGACCCAATGCCTCAGATGAGGAAATTGTAGAAGCTGCCCTCGCCGCCAATGCGCATCAATTTATCGTTGAGCAACTCCCCGAGGGGTACGAAACAGGAGTCGGTGAGCGCGGAATGCGGCTTTCGGGTGGGCAGAAGCAGCGCTTGTCTATTGCGCGTACTATTCTACGAGACCCACGCATCCTAATTCTCGACGAAGCTACATCTGCGCTGGACACCGAATCCGAAGAGCAGATTCAACAGGCTCTAGATCGCCTGATGAAATCCAGGACATCGTTCGTAATCGCGCATAGACTTTCAACGGTCCTCAAAGCAGATATGATTGTTGTAATGAAAGAGGGTAGGATTGTTGAAAGCGGGACACATGAAAAATTGGTAGAAATGGGAGGCATGTACGCTACGATGTATAGAAAGCAGTTCAAAAGCAAGAAAGAAAGCAACGATGCTTGGTTAGAGTAGATACATTTTGAACAAATATTTGAACAAAGATTGGAAGAATGATATGCATAGTTGGATTTCTCACGGTTTGCGGCAAATAGTCAGAAATTAAATTGTGTTTCATGTGTTAGCCATAATTAAGTGTGCTGTGCGAATCTGCTTGAATATACTGCAAACCAGACTGGTCCAGGTATTGTGGTTCCGTCGCATTCGAACCAATCGACACTGAGAGTGTCATAGACCTGTCAGCTATTTGCACTTGCGGTGGAGATTGATCGATGTCCCACCTGCCCACTTTCAAACTAGCTTCTGTATGCTTTCGCCGGGAACTGATAGGTTGGTTAGTGAGAGATTTTATCTTGCATCTGTAGTTTGAATGTGCTAAAATACTGCCACCGTCGTTGTTGAGAAAAATCCGATGTGCTCAATGCTACAGATTTCGTTTCGATGGTCTGTATTAAACGGTTTACACATGTGGAGGTGTAAAAAATTCAACATAGAGGTCGGCGTCTTCCAAAAAAAGGGCAACCACAAAATAAGGTGAACCGCCAGATTCGTGCCAAGGAAGTTCTCGTGATTGATGCTGAGAACGAACAACTGGGGGTTATGCCGACTCGGGATGCAGTAGAGCGTGCTGAATCCGTAGGGCTAGATCTGGTGGAAGTGTCTCCAAATGCGGATCCCCCTGTCTGCAGAATTATGGATTATGGCAAGTTTCAATATGAGAAAAGTAAACGGGCAAAGGACGCGAAAAAGAAACAAGCTAAGGTTGTTCTGAAGACAATTCAGTTTCGGTCCGACACTGCCGAACACGATTATCAGTTCAAAAAACGCCATGTTGAGGAGTTTTTGTCACAGGGTTGGAAGGTTAAAGCAGAGGTCAGATTTAGGGGCCGCGAGATGTTGCACACCAATCTGGGGAAGTCAATGCTAGAAAGACTGGCGAAGGACGTTGCTGAGGTTGCCGAGATGGAGCAATCTCCTCGGATGGAAACTCGAATTATGCTTATGATACTGGCACCAAGATCGTCATAGGTGTTTTGAGCGAATTAAGGAATATTTGAATGCCAAAGATAAAAACACACAAGGGTGCGGCGAAGCGATTCAAATTAACGGGTAAGGGTAGGATTCGTAGGCGGCGCGCTAATTCGAGTCACCTTTTTCTCTCTAAAACAACAAAACGCAAACGACGATTAAGACAGGGTACGCTTGTTGATTCCTCTAATGCAAAACGCCTGATTCGTCTGATTAACGATTGAGTTTTAATTTCTTTGTTTTTATTTCTTTAGGAGCTTGTTATGCCAAGAGTTAAGACTGGCAGTGTCCGTCGAAAAAGCCGAAAAAGAATTATGAAACACTCGAAGGGCTATCGTGGTGGACGCAACAATCTTAAAAGGTCCGCGGTTGAGGCGGTTGAAAAAGGTTGGAATTATGCCTACGCGCATCGTCGAACCCGAAAACGGGAGTTCAGGCAGCTTTGGATTGCTCGTATTAATGCTGCAGCACGATCGCATGGGGTATCTTATAGCTTCCTCATGAACGGATTGAAAAAGGCCGGAGTCGAGCTGAACCGTAAGGTACTTGCAGACATCGCTGTTCGCGATTCAGAGGGATTCGGTCGTATTGTAGAACTCGCAAAGGGTTAGGCTTGAAATCTGCCTGAACTGAGCTAAAGGTTGTGAAGGGACAAAGTAAGTTGTTGGGAAAACGCAGTGAGATTGGTGAGACAGAATGGATGGTCCACTGTGTTCGCTTCTGCGAGACCGATGACTGAATTTCATCCTGGAACCGCCGAGTTGAACGCCAAGTAGGCAAATAGGCTCGTGCCGGAAGGTCACCGTTATTGACCAATAAACGAAGTGAGCGGATTCTGATATCTGTTAATTAGGGTGGTACCGCGGGAGTTAACGCCTGTTGCTTTCGTCCCTAGAGGACGGGGTGGCAGGCGTTTTTTTATTGTGATTTTCAGGAGATAGACATGCAGGAAGATCTGAATCGGATTGAAAGCGAAGCGCTTTCTGAACTGAATGTAGTGAGGAATCCCCGTGAACTTGACGAGCTTCGAGTGAAATATTTTGGGCGGAAAGGCGTGCTAACAAATGCAATGAAGAGAATGGGTGAAGTTTCTAAGGAAGAGCGTCCAGCCGTTGGAAAACTTGTTAATAGCGTAAGGGAGAAGCTCACAGAAACTTTCGATCAAGTTCATCAAGATTTTGCGAAGCAGACTCGCGAAAAACAACTTATTTCAGAAACAATGGACGTTACCCTTCCCGGTCGGCGACGACGATTGGGAAGAAAGCATCCCATTACTCAAAGCGTTGACCGCATTGAGCAGATCTTCCGAGGGATGGGATTTCATGTTGCCGAAGGACCAGAGATTGAACACTCATATTATAATTTTGATGCTCTGAACACGCCGGAAAATCATCCAGCTCGAGATTTACAGGATACGCTCTACATTACGGACGAGGTTCTGTTGCGTACTCACACTTCACCGGTACAAGTTCGTTTTATGGAGAAACATCAGCCGCCTGTGCGAATTATCGTACCGGGCAGGGCGTATCGACTCGATTATGATGTTTCTCACACACCCACTTTCCATCAGGTGGAAGGGCTACTTGTTGACTGTCACGTCACCTTTAGTGATTTGAAAGGTGTGCTCTTTTCTTTCGTAAGGCAGATGTTCGGCGACCAGACTCGCATGCGATTTCGTCCCCATTTTTTCCCTTTTACCGAGCCGAGTGCAGAGGTAGATATCTCGTGTACGGTCTGCAGTGGCAAAGGTTGTCGAACGTGTTCTGGTACGGGCTGGCTTGAGATTCTGGGTGCGGGAGCCGTGGATCCGAATGTCTTACAGTGTGTGAACTATAATCCAGAGGAAGTCAGCGGATTTGCATTCGGTATGGGCGTGGAGCGAATTGCGAGCATTCGACACGGTATTTCGGACATACGTGTGCTTTATGATAATGATCTCCGGTTCTTAAGACAGTTTTAAAGTGGATTCGCGTTTAGATTTTCACCCAATTTAGCGATTTGCAACAGGCATCTACAGGAGGCACGGATTGAAAATGGAGAAAGATTACACATGAATGTGACCCTCAACTGGCTAAAGGAGTACATAAATTTCGATTTCTCCGCTGAAGAACTGTCAGATCGATTGATGATGCTTGGCATTGAGACCGAATCTATTACACAGCTTGGAAAGGAACTGGGTGGTGTGGTTGTCGGTAGAATCAAATCGGTCCGAGAACACCCGAATGCGAACAAATTAGTTCTATGTGATGTTGATGTGGGAGGAAATGCGGATTTACAAATCGTTTGTGGGGCACCAGACGTGCGTGCCGGTTTAGTTGCGGCCGTTGCGCCTGTTGGCGTAACGTTGCCCACTGGTTTGACAATTAGGGAAATGAAGATTCGCGGGCAAGATTCTCGAGGGATGCTGTGTTCTGAAAAAGAATTGGCAATTTCTGAGGAGGCGACGGGGTTGATGGAAGTCCCAAGTGATGTGTCGGTCGGTATGCCGTTATTGGAAGCACTGGGACTAGATGATGTTGTTCTTGAACTTGAGATTACCCCGAATCGGCCTGACTGCCTCAGTATGATTGGTGTCGCCCGGGAAATTCGAGCGGAAACGGGAAATCTATTGAGAGTGCCAGAGGTTGCCGTGAAGGAATCCGGCGCCGACATCCAGGAACTGACATCTGTGACTCTGGAGGAATCCAGTCTTTGTCCACGTTATGCAGTTCGTGTTATTCGAGGAGTCAAGGTCGCGCCGTCGCCGAAATGGTTACGGAAACGGCTTGAGTCGATCGGCGTAGGAACGATTAACAATGTTGTGGATATTACCAACTATGTCCTAATGGAACGTGGCCAACCACTTCACGCATTCGATTATCATAAACTCGCTGAAAACCGAATTGTCGTGCGACGAGCGCAGTCTGGTGAGACTCTGAAGACACTTGATGCAGAAGAACGAGAACTTACCTCGGACATGCTTGTTGTTGCCGATACGGAAAAACCTGTTGCGCTGGCCGGTGTCATGGGCGGATTCGATTCAGAAATTACCGTTCATACTGTTGATGTAATACTTGAGAGTGCGTATTTCGATCCATCAAACATCCGCAAAACGTCCAAAGTATTGGGAATGCACACAGAAGCTTCGCATCGATTTGAGCGCGGTGTCGATTTCGATGGGAATATTGCGGCGATCGACCGTGCAGCTCAGCTGATTGCTGAAATCGCTGGCGGTGATATTGCTGTGGGAGTCATCGACGTTTATCCGAGACCACGGAACCCTGTGCGGATTAAACTTCGTCCAGAGCGTGTGAATTTTGTGCTCGGTACGGAGATTCATCGGAACGAGATGCGCGATATCCTGTCCCGGTTGGAGTTCAGTACGTCCGATGGTTTTGAAGTCATCGTGCCAACCTTCCGTCCGGATGTAGAACGCGAGATCGATATCATCGAGGAGATCGCGCGTGTATACGGTTACGACAACATTCCCATCACGATTCCGAAGGGTGATATTCCCAAGCCACCGTTAGACACAAAATCAGGGTTAAGGGAGCGTGTGAAAGCGTATTTGCTCGCTTCAGGAATGATGGAAGCATGCAACTATTCATTCTGTCATCCGAATGGCTTCGACCGCATACGACTTGATTGCGGCGATCCGCTTCGTCAGGCGATTAAGATCCGCAATCCGCTGAGTCAGGACATGTCGATAATGCGGACGACTTTAATTCCTAGTCTTCTGGACAATGCACAACGGAATAGAAATTATAGGGTAGAAGGTGTTCAGCTTTTTGAGGTCTCCAAGGTGTTCATACGGACTGTGGATTCTCAACTTCCTAATGAGGTTGAACGTGTTTCGGCCATCATCACTGGCAGTCTAGGATCCGGTTTCTACAGCGACCCATACCGCCCAGCTGATTTCTTTGACATCAAAGGGGTTGTCGAAGGGCTTCTTGATTGTTGTGGAAATCTTGATTATACTATGACTGGAACGCACAATCCGACTTTTCATCCCGGACGGAATGCAGAAGTCTGTGTGAAGGGACAACGGATTGGTATCTTGGGCGAGGTCCACCCAGACGTGCTTGAGGACTATGACCTCCCGTATAAGGCATATTTGTTTGAGTTAGATTTCGATGTTCTTGTAAAGGTTGCGAATTTCACTACACGCGTTGAGCCGATTTCAGCCTATCCGAGTGTGAATCGGGATCTTGCAATTGTACTTGATGCAGATATACCCTCAGATCGTCCCATTGGAATTATTCGTTCTGTCGGCGCTGATTTGGTCAAATCCCTGCGTCTGTTTGATTTCTATATTGGAGATCAGTTGCCAGATGGGAAGAAGAGCCTTGCGTATTCAATCGAATACGCCTCCCAGGTAGAGACCCTGACGGACGAAGTAGTCGACCGGGTTCACGAACAAATTATTGGGAAATTAGGACGAGAGTTGGGGGCCGAACTCCGTAGTTGATTGGCAGTACCGTTGTTCCGTGGGCCTGTTTTGATATTGCCACGGAAGGCGGAAAAACAGTGATAATCATTTCTATGTTGCCCCGTCGAATGAGCAAAGAAAACTACATTCACAGCATCTTTTCCGCCATTGCACGACGATATGATTTCCTTAATTCTTTGTTGAGCTTATGTTTAGATCGCTCATGGCGGAAGTTTGCTGCCAGGACAAGTGTTGTGGGACCCACGAGCAAAGTACTCGATGTTTGTACTGGTACAGGAGAACTTGCGCTCGCATATGCTGATGAAGGGGATGGGAACGTGGTGGTGGTTGGAACCGACTTTTGTTTCGAGATGCTCGCCGTGGGTAAAAAGAAGGTTGAGAAACGAACACGGTCTGGTGGTTTCTTACCAGTTGAGGCGGATACGCTCGAGCTTCCCTTTGCAGCTAACACATTTGATGTTGTGTCAGTTGGATTTGGCATCCGAAATGTTGTAGATCTCGAAGGAGGGATTCGAGAGATGTCACGAGTTCTTGTTAGTGGCGGGCGCATGGTGATATTGGAATTTACTCAGCCGAAAAACCAAGTGTTTCGAGCTCTTTATTATTTTTACTTTACCAAGGTCTTACCGTTTGTCGGAAATTTGGTTTCGAAGAGCAGAGATGATGCGTACGGCTATCTTCCGAAATCTGTATTACGGTTTCCCAATTGTGAGGAACTAAAAACAATCATGGCTTCATGCGGACTTGACGACGTAGTTTTCTACCGGAAGACGTTCGGTATTGTCGCGGTCCATCTCGGAAGTAAGAGATAGTGAGAAATGGTTGATTAGGCGGTTCTTAAGAAAAATAGGTTCTCCCCTGTTCTACTACTGGAATCGCGCTGGCTTCTCCATCGAGTTTTGCGATCTTTTCTACCTTTGCCTCCGCAGTTTATTGTATAAACACGCGTGATTTCCCCGGCTGTTGAACGCCTTACCTAAAGCTATAGATTCGCGAGTTTGACTTGTGCAAGGCCCTTTGCAGCACATTTACAACAAATCTTATGGCTGTATAATTGCCATAGTGCAGCAAAACTTCATATTTCGTTGGTTTTTTGGGTTCTTTGTGAGATGACGCAGCTATGGCAATGTCGTCTTTTTCTCTCGTGTGTCCTTTCTAATCTAGTATTATGAAATCTCACGGGTTTTCCGTTCAGTCGTTTGAATTGTTCTTGGTTAGTCGTTCCACATGTGCGACCACTGATTCCGACAATCCTCGTAAGCTGTACCCACCCTCCAATACCGAAACGATTTTTCCCCCTGCTGTCTCTCTGGCAATCTCAACTACTATGTCGGTCAGGTCAGCGAAGCCGGCTGCGGTCAAATTAATTGTGGCCAAGGGATCCAGATGGTGAGCATCAAATCCTGCTGAGATGATGATGAAGTCTGGAGAGAAATCGATTAGTGACGGTTTGAGTGTGTTCTTTAAGACTTTAATGTAATCTTCGTCGTCACTGCCTGCTGGTATCGGGATGTTCAATGTCGTTCCCACTGCTTCGCCGCATCCTGTTTCGTTTTGATCTCCTGTGCCAGGATAGAGCGGTGATTGGTGGATAGAGAAAAAGAAGACCGACGGATCTGCATAAAAAATGTCTTGTGTGCCATTGCCGTGATGTACGTCCCAATCGACGATTGCGATTTTGCCAATGCCATATTCACGCTGGAGGTATCGGGCTGCGATTGCTACGTGATTGAACAGACAAAATCCCATGCTCCGACTTGGAGTTGCGTGGTGACCTGGTGGACGGACGAGCGCGAATCCGTTAGAAATCTTTTTTTTCATCACGGCTTCAGCGATTTTCAATACACCGCCGGTTGATAGGCAGGCTGCGTTGAAGGTATCTGGCACAACTGGTGTGTCATGGTCAAGGTTTACGGATTGTTCACAGCATCGTTGTACATGGTGAACGTAGTTGTTGGAATGGGCATAACAGATTTGTTCCACCGTTGCCGCGGTCGGGTGAATCGAATGGAGTGTTTCCCAGAAACTCGACCTCTGAAGGGCTCGCAGAGCTACTCTTACTCGATCTGCACGCTCAGGATGCCGCGGACCAGTATCATGGTTCATGTACTCAGGATGATATGCAAAGCCTGTTTTTCCCTCAGTGACCATGAATTTGTTGCATTAGCCGTGGATGACTTCATTGGTTGTCTTGAAGGTTGCGCCTCTTGATTTCATTATCTTGAGAGCTTCCTTTTCCGTGTGCTCATTGATGGCAGAAATCGCGTCTTGGACAATGGTGACTCTATATCCGTGATTAACAAACCAATCGCAGTCGCCTTTATGCAGTAATCGGTTGCTACGGCATAGACAACGTATTCATTTGCTTCAGCGGCACCGAAGTCTTAGAAGCACTTGGATTGGTGAATACATCGTAGCTTTGCTTCTCCAGCAAAATCTGTTTGTTCTGATTAGCAATTCGTCTGGTCTCAATGCAGAGGCATTGTTCTTTATCACAACGGTATTTGCTGCGATTTTCTTCTGGCCAGGTGTCTTACGGACACAATGGGGCGGAAAGAGTTCAAAAGCTTTATCATCCGGAAAATGTGCATCTGCGCAAGAAAAAAAGCTTGATTCCGGTTTTTATGCATAGTCTGTCAAATAACTTTAGATTTGGCCGAAGTTCTCCAGCACCGGGGACTGAGAGTGCTGCGTGTTGACTGATGAAATCACATTGCGTGTCAATGTCCACGAATACTTGTTCTGTCATGAACATGTTCTCCCGGTAATTTCGATGTGACAGAATGGAATCCCGTCGGGATAGAAAAATTCAACGCAAGGATCCAGAAACGCGTGGCTTTCATCTTGTTGTGTAGAGATTATGAGGATTGGTTTTAGATTGGGTTCATTGTGTATTGCATTCCAGTTCCAACCTATCGGAATCTTTTCAGTGAAAAAAAGACCGAACATTGTTGCGGTATATTCGTCATCTGCGGGTGTCTTTACTTCTTAAGAAACTGCATTAGTGTGTCTTCCGTGATGTCGCCTTGTCGTCGGACCTGGGGGGGTGACACGGCAACATCGATCACCGTCGAAGAAACCTTGGTAAATGTTTCCGTTTGTTCCAGGACTAATTGGACGAGGTTCCCGAGTCGATCTCGTACTTCCTGGGAAGAAATTGCTGGTGCCTCTCCAGACTTGTTGGCGCTTGTTGTAGCGATGGGTCCACCGAAACAGCGGAGTAGCTCGAGTGCTAATGGGTGGTTTGGCATGCGTACACCTACAGTTTTCCCACCGGCAGTGATTTCCGGGGACAAATTTCGAGCTTCAACAATGAGTGTAAGTGCGCCTGGCCAGAATTGATTAACAAGTTGGTTGAAGACCGGTGGTAAATGCTGAGAGATGGTTTCCACATCGTTGCCTGTCCCAACGAGGATTGGAATTGGTTTATCCTTAGGACGTCCTTTAATTTTATAGAGTTTTTTCACTGCCTCAGGTTGGAATGGATCAACCCCAATTCCGTATACTGTATCGGTCGGGAACGCAACGATACCGCCTTTACGGAGAATTGCAACGGCTTTGTCAGTCGATGAGTGCAAGGCAGAGTTCATAGATACACGTGTTTGGGAAGTAACATTATACAATAGGTCCGGTTGCAGAGGCATTCAGATTAAGTCCATCTCTGATACCCCGTTTATATTTATGATAAGCAATGCCGGCAATCATTGCAGCATTGTCGGTGCACAAAGCAATTGGGGGATAAAACATCTTGACGCCTAATTCTTTCGCGGCTCTGTCCATGGAGTCACGAAGTTGGCTGTTTGCTGCAACACCACCGGTGAGTGTTATTGCTTGGGCCCCCTTCTCTTTCGCCGCGCGAATTGTTTTTTGAACGAGCACATCCACGACGGCCGCTTGAAAACTGGCCGCTACATCTTCGATGTGGAATTGTGTTTTCGCAGCTCTTGCTTTGTCTACAAAATATCGAACGGCGGTTTTTATACCGCTGAAGCTGAACTTATAATCGCCGCTATCAAGCATTGGCCTCGGAAAATCGATGCCAGCGGGATTGCCTGTTTTCGCCAAGTCATCAATGACGCGTCCGCCAGGGAAACCGAGCCCAAGATATTGTGCCACTTTGTCATATGCCTCGCCGGCTGCGTCGTCCAGAGTGCCACCGAGAATCTCGTACTTCCACCCGGATTGAACCTGAACGAGTAACGTATGGCCGCCAGAAACAGTTAGACAGATGTGTGGAAAGGAAAGATCTTCGTGTGCCATGAAGTTGGCATAGATATGTCCTTCGATGTGATTGATTCCTAGAAGTGGAAGGTCGTAGGCGTATGCCACGGATTTCGCCGCGGCAACCCCTACGAGAAGTGCACCAATCAATCCGGGTCGATTTGTCACCGCAATTGCGCTAAGATCTTCAAATAGCATGCCCGACTGGCTCATGGCCTGGTCAAGAATATAGTTTATTGACTCAACATGCTTGCGAGATGCTAATTCAGGGACAATCCCGCCGTACTTGTCATGTAGGTCAATTTGTGAAGCAATGATGTTTGAGCGGATTTCTCTACCCTTAACAACGACTGCGGCGGCGGTTTCGTCACAAGAGGTATCGACACCTAGGATGTTCATGTGTGTTGTCTTTCGTCAAGAGATGATTGAGTAGTAGGCTTTGGATTTATGCCAGAGTCATTTGAATCATTTGGTTTCTGAGCTGCTGACTCAAAAACTTAGAAATTAGGTTCTGTTCAACGTGGCAAATCAAACGTGGTTTGTTTTGCCGCGTTGGTTGGGCTTCGCCTGAATCGTCATGATGTAAATAATTCAACTCCTACGGATTCCAGTGACTCGAGAAATCACACCATTCCAAACGTGTCAGTTGTCTGTTCTTGCGTCCTGGTAAGGTGTGATGATGTTCTTTCGACTGTCCGCAGCGACATTCTGTTCACTCATATGGCAGTGTGCATGCGGCTGTGGTTGAAACCTGAGTGGCGGTCCACAGAATGAATTGGTGTGTGATTGCATGAATCCACAAACAGCAACTGGAAATAGCCTCCGGGTGGAAGAGTTTCTGTGTTCTCCCTACGCTCGTTTTACCCGCAAGGAATTTTGTGGTCCATCTTAAACTTCCTTAAGTGTTCCTTAATTCTCTGGGTTCAACCACTTTTCTAACCTTCTTCTCGAGGGTTTCGAAATGTTCTTTTACAGTATTATGGTTGACTTTTCATTTTAAAAGCGGTGTCATTCCGATAGATGTCAGAGCCTAAAACAGAGAAACACCGGATAGGCTGCAAGAGTTCGGCGTCCAAAATCGGTCAAATATCTTGGGTGGTTAGTTGTTGTGAACAGCCTTTTTCCCCGATAAAGAATCCCGTGGAGAGAACTCAGTAATGGTTGCCACTTTTCGCCATTCGCGAAACGATTCGAATTTGCGCTCATATTTTGCAAGTATCCGAGATTCAGGTGAGTCCATCGTGATAGGAATAATCGAGTAGAATCTTAATTTCCTCAACTTGGGCTCTCTGTAAGAAATGAATGACCTCAACCTTCGAATCCTGCGTTACGGATTCACACCAGTCAACAAATTGGGCCGCCTCCCAGTTGTGCCCGTCTTGAATCGTCGTTTCATAGCTCGCAAGTTCATTCGATTCTAACGAATGTTTTTTGAGCAGGTCGAGCATCTGTTTGCGAAGGAACGGGTAGACTGGATGATTACCTACACGGTTAAACCAATATTTGGAATTCTCATAGTCTGGTTCGCGTCGGTGCACGATGGCGTGCCAGTAGTCCCCTGTCTTGGTATTAATGTCTTGCAATATCCGGTGTGCCTCGTCCAAGGCGTCGTTCCAGATTAGCAGGCCAATTTTTACTGTGTTTTCCAAAGAGGAGTTCTTCAGGGTTTGATTGCCGAGGAGGTTAGTTAGCGGCATGGTTTGAAGTGTTTCCGTTAACTTTCTTTTCCATGGCTCTTTTGGTGTTAGTGGTGGTAGTGGTTGACGTGTGTCAAGATTCGCCACAATTTGGGCGATTTGTGGTGGATAGTCTTTCTTCATGGATTCCCCCTCGTATTGCATGTTCTCCTACGAATACCAGGCCCAGACTGAACCCCGACTTATGCCGTTCAGAGACCATTCTTTATGACATCACGCTTTCCGGTCAAAATTGCGATGAACCAAACGACCTAAGATTGTATCAGCTTTGCACATGAAAATCAACCGAATTGGTCTCGCTTGCGTTGGACTCCCAGTTTACGTCTGCTATGATAAAATATGTGTTTTGCAGAACAGTGTTCCCAACAGAATTCGGACTAAGCTTGGACGTGATTGTTGGGGGTCTGTGACGTACCGTAATCCTATGTAATTGAACATATCAATGCACGTACGCATGGCTTCCACTCGATCGGGATTAAAAATTCTGGAGCCTCCTCGGAAACGGATGAACATTACTCGATGCTTAATTTCTTAATCGGTGACTCAGAATACTTAGATGTTTTAGGATTTTCCAAAGTCTCAGGAGTATGGGGGACGGAATTCTGGTGCGAGGTTAGACATCGGAACTGTGGAAGAGAATTTACTGAACGGGAAGAGCGATACGGATAGATTTTCTGAAGAGCTTATGTTCATGAGAACCTGCCTTACATTCAATGGAATTAAGATGGTGATTTTTTGACAGGTCCTATTGTCGACCGCGAGGCCGGCAGCAATAGCTTTAGCTTTGAGCTCATTCTCTTTGGGATAGGGGACTTGTC
>CAYZGU010000030.1:0-19065 GCA_964478165.1 uncultured bacterium
TCGAATAAGGTCATGGTTGCTAGTTGTCTATGGTATAAACACACTGGCTAAAACATACTTGTCATAGCGAAAGTCGGTTTAGCCAGTGTTCAGAAACGTTAAGGGGGCACTTGCATTGTACAAAGATTGCTTGGTTTTAGTAGCAACCTGAATAATCTTCATTGTGTCCGTCCGAATGGCCATGAGAGAACTTCATGCTTCACTGCCAACGTGCCAGATTTTATTCGCCCCCACTGAATGAAACGTACTCCTTTGGATCTAGCTGGTAGAGTACTTACGAGTGAGTACCCCGCTCGCACCCACGCAGCTAGGCCCCCTTCTAACACCATCAGCCGTTCATGGGCAAATCCAAATTTATTGATTAAGAGTTGTGCCGCCCGGACACTTGTGGCTTCCGCTGGTCAGCTTCAGTACAAAACAATTAGCCCGTCTTTGGGAAAATCGGCTTGTCTGGATTGGATTTGCGCAAAGGGTATCGAGAGAGAAGTGGGAATGTGCGCATCGTCGTATGCTCGTTTGCTACGAACGTCGACTACGACATGGGCCGACGCATCATCCATTAGGATTTTAAGTTCTACTGGAGAAATCCGCTGCGGTTCCCCGGCGAATCCGTGGAGCCATGGGAGTGGGAACAAACACAAATAAGTACAAACAATTAGGAAGCTAATTTCCTGGTTCAGTCGTTTCATTAAGCGCTCTCCTCTTCCGATGAAGGATTGTTACAATTCATCATGTTTCATTAGTATTTGTTGAACACTACAATGCCCGTTATTCTTCCACACTACTTCAGTTAGGTTCAAGAAGTAATCTCTCCACATATTCTTATAAGGTAGTCCGTCCAGTGCCTGCTCCAGGTTTTTCTTTCGGAATGTCGTAGATCATCGTTTTCCGGATTGGTGTTGAGCGATTCTAACCGTCTAATGGCCAACCGGTAATGGTGGAAAACGATGTTGTCTTAGTTGAAGAATCTAAGAGTTTTGCATGTGGTTCGGCCTATCCGTTGGTATGCCGACTGTGCTGAGGTGGAACGAATGAGAAACCGTGTGACAAGTCATTAGGTCTCTCTGGAACAATTAATAATTCCTTTGGCTCAACACAGTAAATACTTCGACATCGTCGTTCACGCAGAAGCGTCGCAACCGTTCCCCATTTTGAAGGATTCGTCGCAGACATTTGTACCGTCTAACCTTCATCCTGACCCGCAATAATTCTAGCCTGATTTACCTCTGCTATTTACCGTATCCTCTTCTAATGCTCCTTTATTACTATGTGCCACTTCTGCCACTTTGTGTGGTTGATGCCAGACGGTGTATTTTTTCGCAATTAATCTTGTGAAAAAATATACCCCGTCTGTGGAAACTCTGATTTAATTGAGAGTAAGTATCTGCATGGGTCTTATTTTCCATGTCCTATCGTCTTACTCAAAGTCGTTCATTGATTAGGACATAGAGAACCGGCATTACGAATGTATAATCAGCTAAGGCGTAATGAAGCTTGCGTGATACGTTTTACACAGCACGCGCAGTCATGTGTGTTCGTTTGAAGCGCTCTCCGCAATTTGCTGCCATCCCGCTGAGTTATTGTATCATTTTCTTTCTACGAAGTACCAAGTGAATTACCGATTCCTTAACCACATCTCACTGTGCGGTTCTTAACAGTTGCAAAGAAAAAACATCTGTCCCAGATTGATGTATCAGCTCGATTTCCATCTCAGTTTTATGCCGATTGTATGTGCCGCTGAGATTCGTAATGATAGACAATTAGATCTAACTCAGTAAATGGCAAGGCCTTCTTTAGAGCTTACGAATAGATGAACAGATGTAGAAAACTGTAAATTCCATCACAGAGCGAGATTGTTTTTCCTTCATTATCACAGGCAACTCGCGATAGAGAACTCTTTTGACATATTTGCTGTTAAGATTACTTTCGACTTGCGTTTGATCGCATGTTCACATCCATTTCTCGTCGGAATCTTTATCGATGGTATAGGCGAGAATGTAATAAGCTAAATCGGTTTGCTGTTTTTAATTAACTGAACCTCTGTTCGTTCAGTGGTCATAGCAACAAACTTCTTGCCGATCTGCCTGTGGACCTGGAACGGAGAATTACTGCTGAAAAAGTTCGTGATTCCGAGACTTTTACAGCATGGCACAGCTACACAATGTGCCAAAAAATGCGGGAAACAACGATTCGACCAAGCCTAGTCTCTACCGATTGCGTATCATGGCGTCCACCTTCTTCGCAAAACGTTGAGTAGCGTATCAGGTTGTCAGATTCAGTTGTAACTTTCTGTAAATTCTGTTATTATTCCTTCTGCTGAGGGGATAACCAAGATTGCAAATCAGGAGGGTACATTAATCCACTTCTAATTCCTCAAGAGAATTGCTGTAAGGCCGTTACGAGTTCCTGTCTCAAATGAGAGTATTTGTCAGGAGGAGTGCAAAATCCGAAGATTTTTGTTCGCTCTTGACGGGCGAAATCTTCGAAATTCTGACAGGCGTCGCCCCGTATAAGTACTAGGTAGGATTTACTCGTGCTTTACCATGAGACTTCATCACACTGCCAACATTCATAAACATTAGGAAGGATTGTATGAATAGCATTTTGACGAGTATTGCCAGCTGTCTACTTCTAATTGGTTCTCTGGCCATCCACCATAGCGTCTTCGCAAAGAACGGAGTAAGAATTCCTGTCTCCCTCAATGCTACCTTGGATGAACAAGCTGTGGACATCAGCGGGGATACTATTATTGTGGGAGCCTTCCCGGAAAATATCGCACGTATCTACGCCGCTGGGGAAAACGACGTCTGGAAAGAGGAAGCGTTACTTAGGGGTGTTGGCGTGGGAGTCAAGTATAAGTTCGGTTATTCGGTCGATGTCAGTGGTCAAGCAAGAGGTAAGGCCAATCTTGCTATCGTTGGTGCTCCCGGTGCCGGACCTCGGGGCGTTGAAAATTCGGGGGCTGTTTTTATCTACGGCCGTTCCGGACGCCAGTGGAACCAACTCACGAAGATTGTTGCTCCTGACGCCGAGAAAGGCAACTATTTTGGCGATGCTGTCGGCATTCACAGGAGTACAGCTGTTATCGGCGCACCGCGCGCTGATTACTTTGGCAGAGATACGGGTGCCGTGTATATCTTTGTCCAAGGCGAAACAACCGGGCGCTGGGAACTTCAGGCAAAGATAGTGCCTAAAGACCTCACGCGCGGGGATAATTTCGGAGACACTGTTGTCATCCGGGAGAATCTTATTATTGTCGGAGCCCCTGGTCAGACGGTTAATGGAATGAAATATGCCGGTGCCGCCTACACTTTTGGACGGAGGGGCGAAACGTGGGTGCAAACAGCTAAATTCACCGCCGATAACCCAGGAAAAGCAGATCGTTTCGGCACGTCTGTGGCCATAAGCGGTAATTCGATGATTGTTGGTGCGCCTCTACATGACGCTGATGCGGGAAAAGATTCTGGGGCTGCTTACGTTTTTGTCCCTGATGGCGACTCTTGGAAGGAGGAAGCAAAATTGCTTCCGAAGGATGGGGGGCCCAGCCACGCTTTCGGTTCTGGGGTTGCTATTACTCCGCGAATCGCCATTGTCGGTGCCAGAGGACACAACCAGTTCGAACGAGGTGTCGGCGCGGCGTATTCCTTTGTGCGTGCTGATGGCACATGGCAAGAACGGAAACGCTTGATACCCGACGATTCGTTCCTTGATTTGCACTTCGGTTTTTCGGTTGCTATGAACATTAATACCGTTGTCATCTCGTGCCATAATATTGTCAACGAACGCCTAGGAGGTGCTCATGGTGACGGTGCGGCGGCCTATGTTTACAACAGCATTGAAGACTTTGATACTCCACCATTTGTTGTTGGCCCGCACGGACTGGCCACGACTACTCTGGGGAAAATCAAACACACAGTACTCCTTCAGAATTACCCAAATCCGTTTAACCCAGAAACCTGGATACCGTATCGCTTGGCGGAACGAAGTGAGGTGTCCCTAGAAATTTACAAAGCTGCAGGAGGCTTGGTGCGCACTATTAAGCTTGGCGTGAGACCTCCCGCTACCTACCAATCTAAAAACGAGGCAATCTACTGGGATGGGAGGGCTGAATCTGGTGAACGCGTCTCGAGCGGTATCTATTTCTATCACCTACAAGCAGGAAAGTATGAGGCTATGCGCAAAATGCTAGTCTTGAAATAACCTGGTACTGCTGGTTAAGTCCATTGTTCGACGGCGATGGAGGGATTGCTACTTGTTTGGTTAGTAGTACTGGTCCTCGATAACTTAACCCCGAAACGGTTGGAGAGTGTGGTGTCTTACGCATAACGCCGGGGACCTTAGAACATTACTCATTATTACGGAATGGCTCCAGTGATAGTAGATCCAAATTAACGCCCCCGGTAGGCCGTTACAAAACTAGCAATCTTTTTGTCGGCAGCTCAACATTCTTCATGGTTTAGTGAGCCGGTCGTCATCCTTATCGAATTTTTCTAACCAGACCTTCCTACTATCTTCTCTGGTTATTTTTCCGCTCATGGCCTTTTTCGTGTTTCTGTAAAGACAGTTTCTTTCTCCACTCAGCAGCCTTTTGACGTTCTTCAGGGCTTAGTTCACCGTTGCCATCCTTATCGAATTTTTCTAACCAGATCTTCCTACTATCTTCTCTGGTAATATTTTTCCGCTCATGGCCTTTTTCGTGTTTTTGTATAGACACTTTCTTTTTCCATTCTGCCCACCTTCTAAATTTGTCTTCACCTCGTGAAAATGTCGGTGAAGTCGTGACACCGACGACAAGCAGAGCGGCGCATATAGTGATGACAGTTCTCATCCTGGTCTTCATTGCGGTTCCTTTCAATTCAGTTAATGAGTCATGGTTCCATTGTGACTTCTTAGCTCTTCCCTTTGGCAGACAAGCAAGAACTTTGTTCGGAAAAAAGTGACCTTCTATTGTCTGTTTAGCATTTTCTGTCGAGTGTGTTAAGTTCCTTGCGAGATTTGCTTTTATATACCCTCCATTCGTAGGCTACCGTGTGATACCTACCTATCATCTGCCAAAGCAATAGCATTCTATCATTGTCTGTGACGCAATGTCAATCAGCATGTGTAATACTAATCAAGTTCGATTCCGGAGAGTCGGTCTTGTCCGAGAAGAATCGTAATCGCAGAAAATTAGATCCATAATCTGTCATTCCTATCGACTATAGTCAGGTATAGGCCGTGTCTTCCACGTGATCGAGCCTATTGTGAGCGTATGACTTATATCTGGTGTGTACGCTTGTCAACGCGATTGGCATAATGCTGTCGCTATAATAAAAGTGGGTGCATCTTCAGTGCCATAACAGGTCCATCTCTACTTTGCTGTTGTGGAAGATTTGGATTTTTGTTAGAATCCCTAGATAATATTGGTCAGTAATTGCGATAACAGTTGAGAAGAATTAGGCGATAAGTTTTTATGGTTCTCACTCCAATGGTGCGAGAGAACCGTCAATGTTTGAACGCGTTTTGGTGTGTCTATTATGTGATGACACTCGCGTTCCATTAGAACAAACTAGTCAGGGAGTAGAATGGCCCGCGGGATAACAAATCAGGGAATGGCAGCTTGGCTGTTGTGGATGGCGACTAAGCTTCCAAACGGGTTTCTGAACACCCTACGCAGTAAGAAGATTGTTTCCGTATTGAAGCAAGTGGGGTTTATGTCCATCGTCTCTAGTTAGAAACGCGCGCAACGGATTTCAATCATCTGGCAATCAAAGAGGTTGAAGGTGAGATTGATGTGCCAGTTCGAGCGGGGTAATCTGTTATCGGTGACTCATGTCTTCCCCACTTTGCTCATGCCAATAAGAGCGACCAACGGTGAACGGTGCTTACATCTGGTACTGGTCTGCATACGACAAATTATCTGCAGATGTCCAAGCTCTGATTCCTACTCCCAAAGCCCCGGATTGGTCTCGCTGAATCGAGAAAACACGGGACATTACCGGTGCACTGATAGCAGTCTACGACGGAAGAATCGCACTGGTTTTGTCGAACCGGTGTCCTGGGTTTGGATTGAAATAGTCTTCTTTTTTGACCGGAAAGGATTTGATAATGGCAGATCTCTCGATTATGTGTCCCCGCGTCTTCGGGCATGTTGATGACTTTGGCGTCGAACAGCCGACAAAATATCAGAACTCTGTTCTACTTCCGTTATGTCAATACTGGAATGGTGCCGATGCCCTTCCAGTGGAAAAGGGAACAGCCTGTGTTGGGGCCGGTCGTGATGGGCTGTGCTTCTATGTCTGTTTCATCGATAGTGACATTATCTCACATGCCACCGCCAACAACCAGAAGATGTGGACCTTGGGTGACGTAGCTGAGTTCTTTGTCAAGCCTGGTTCCAATCGCTCCGACTATTGGGAGATTCACGTTACTCCAAACAATTTTATTATGGATATTCACATCCCCAATCGAGATCTCTTTATGCGCGACAAAATTACCTGGGGGGAAGTGATTTTGTCCCACAGTGACACTCGTCGACGTGTCCAAACGCTGGAAGACCGATGGACAGTCGAGGTTTGTATTCCTTGGAAGGCCTTCGGCCTTAGGAATCCGCCTGATGCGGGAACCGCTTGGTCATTTGCCGTCTGTCGTTACAACTGCAACGGCGGCCTGGACAACCCCGAGAACTCCTCGAGCGCTCATTTTACCGAACTCAGCTTCCATCGATGGGAAGAATTCACTGAATTGGTCTTTTGACAGAGAAAACGAACGATCAATGTGAATCATTGGTTAGATGGCAGGCGTGAGGTTTTGACGAAACCCAATTGGTTAAGGACTGATACCGCTTTTGGTTTCCTGCTCTGAAAATATCTCGATTCGCTCTCAATAGAATCAACATTCTTGGCTTTCTCGGTTGCCCCGCGTCGACATCCTGCATTGTTTCCTGTTCGCTCTCACAGTTTGTTTTCTCCGCGTCATTGGCATTCTACGTGAGTGCTGGATTTTACTCCCCGGCTTAATTGGTTTCTGTTCGATACCAGAATCAAAAGGAAGACGGTTAGTGAGAGGCACTTCTTAGGAAGACGAAAGAATTCTCGCGAGAGCGCGAGCAAAAAACGCTGATGAAAATTCGGTAATAGCTTGATTGGAAAGTCATTTTTATGAGTCGTATCCGCAACGCGTCGAGAAATGACCAATCGTAGAGGTTCAAATGAATGAATGGATCGAGTGACCGGGTAAGAAGCGCGATAGAGATTCTTATTCATTGTACGTTTTGTGGCTTTCAGGTTTTGCTAGTCACTGACCACTTTCTTTTTACCTTTCCTCCCCCGCGGTTTCCTCAAACTGAAAAGCGTAAAGACTCGTCTGGTGTAGGTGAAGTCGCAGCCGCACTCGCTATCCGCTCGCTTGGTCGCTCCGGAGATTGTTGCGTTGAAACAGGAACTGACTCCAACGCATTACTATAGTCGTTTATCGCGCGCAAGTCCTAGAGCAGTCCGGCGGCGCGGAGGATAGTTTCTTGCACAATAAATTCGTGGTCTAGCGAGCGATCGGGCGATTTCTCGCCTCGGATATCTGCGACAAGTGCCTTAAGATCGCTTATATGAGATGGTCGCTTCTCGATTTCTACCCGTTGCCAACCTTCGGAATATCCGTCCCTATCTTCATCGAGACACAGCCGCAACGCCGGTGGATCCAGCGGTTCAAGTATCGCGCTGCCGCGAGTTCCGTATACCTCTAATCGCCTCGACTCACCCGATGATATCTCTGCCGCGACAGACTCGATGGTTGCCATGGCGTGTGTATATTCGAAGACGGCGGCGGCATTATCTTGCGCCCAAGGGAAGGTGCTGTCCAAATTCTGAGAGAACGATGTTACGCGCTCGGGACGGCCTAACAGCGCGACGATAATGTCGATAAGATGGGGTGCGAGAATGAACATGATGCCGCCTTCGTGTTCGCCGCGAGAATCCCACCGCGTCCAGAGAGCTTCATTGGAAGGGCGTGTCGAGATACGTCCGCGGACTGAGAAAATCTCACCCAATCTTCCGGAGTTCCCCCAATCAAGGACAAACTGGAATCCCGCGTTATAGCGGAACATGTAGCCGAGCTGGACGCACAGATTCTTCTCGCGTGCGATGTCGAGCACCGTTCGGAACGCTTCCAGATCGTCGCCCGCTGGTTTGTCGAACCAGACGTGCTTTCCACTTTCAACCGCCGCCCGCGCAAAGTCGAGGTTTTCCGATACACGCCCCTGTGCCGCGATCCCCACGATGGTTTTGTCTTTCAACACCTCCTCTGCGGATGACAACCAATGGACGCCCTCAAACGCGTCGTTGGTGCCGAGTGTCTCGCGCGCTCCTGCGGACGGTTCATAAATCCCCACGAAATCGACATCCTCGCTGGATTTCAGCGTGCGGGCCTTGCTGGGCGCGTGGTCGTGCGAGATGCCGAATTGCGCGAATCTCAGTTTCATTCGGTCTTGCCTCCATGAAATTTGCGTTTGGTTACGGATGATGGGACGTTATTGTAGACAACAAAACATCTGCAGAAGTGTAGGCTGGGTTGAACGATTAAGCGAATGTAGATTGAGCGCGATAGGAATCTCCTAAACACTAGTCTCTATCTTCGATAAGAGGATGGAAGGTCTTGAAATACAACTTTTATACGTAACGATAGAGTGAAACACAACTGAATTCGACCTGCAATCAAGAGTTGGGTTCCACTAGCTCTTTCAGATTTCAACCAGCATTTACTCCCGAAATACGAATGTAATTATTGACATGTCACGGTTACATTGTTCAACCCGACCTATGCGGAATCGGTGGCGATTTACAGCAGTCCCACGGCACGGAGCACGGTTTCCTGCACGGTGAATTCGTGGTCGAGCGAACGGTCGGGCGATTTTTCGCCCCGAATGTCCGCTACAAGAGCGCGGAGGCTGTCGATATATCGAGGTCGATGTTCCACATCCACCTGCTGCCAACCTTCCGCATAGCCATCCCGGTCTTCGTCAAGGCACAGCCGCAGCGCCGGGGGTTCAAGCGGTTCGAGAATCACGCTGCCCCGAGTACCGTAGACCTCCAAGCGTCTTGAAGCGCCCGACGACACTTCGGACGCTGTTGACTCGATGGTCACTATGGCGTCCGGGTATTCAAGAACGGATGTGGTATTATCTTGGAACCAAGGGAAGGTGCTGTCCAAGTTCTGTGATAAGAATGTCGCCCTTTCGGGGCGCCCGAGTATGGCGACGATAATGTCTATAAGATGGCAGGCGAGAATGAACATGATGCCGCCCTCGTGTTCGCCACGAGAATCCCAACGAATCCATGAGGCGTCGTTCGAGCGTTGGGTCGAAATGCGTCCGCGAATGGAAAATATATCGCCCAGTTTCCCGGAATTTGCCCAATCAAGGAGAAATTGGAACCCCGAGTTATAACGGAACATATAGCCGAGTTGGACGCACAGCCCCTTCTCGCGTGCGATGTCGAGCACCGTTCGAAACGCTTCCAGATCGTCGCCCGCCGGTTTGTCGAGCCAGACGTGTTTTCCGTGTTCGACCGCTGCCCGCGCATATTCGAGATTTCGTGATATCCGTCCCTGAACCGCGACGGCCACGATGGTCTCATCGTCCAGAATCTCCTCCTCGGATGAGAACCAGTGAACCCCCGCATACGCTTCATTGGTACCGAGCGTCTCGCGAACTTCTGTCGATGGTTCATACACGCCCACAAAATCGACCTCCTTGTTCGCTTGCAGCGTCTTCGCTTTGCCGCTGGCGTGGTCATGCGAAATGCCGTACTGTGCAAACCTGATTTTCATTAGGCGTTGCCCCCATCTGTTTCAGATTAAGTAACGGATACGTCCTTGCTAATTCTTGTCGAAAGTCCTGCTTTTTGTCAAGCAAATTCCGCAGCAGCCACAGAGAGATCGTGCCGAAGACGGAGTTCAGGGATATGATAATTGCTGGTTCCAAAAGAAATCGCGACCGGGAGGGCGCTCCTAGCGATCAGAATCAGGTGCGATTAGCAGCGTCTTGGTAGCGATTGTTGTTGACTGAGAGGCGCAAGCCTAGTAGAATTTCGCCGCGTTCCCCTAATAGATATCCCTTACAATGCCGCTCGAAAAAATCAGCGAGTATTGGATTTATCCCAACCTACTGAACCCGATAATACCGCATGCGAAGGGTTTGAAGATGATGGCAAAATCACGATATCTTGTCCTCGAATCACGAATCATCGCCGACGTTGAAGAAGCTAGGCTAACGGTTGGTGAAGTGAGTAAGCACCCCGAGAACCCGCTCTTCACCGAGGATAAACCGTGGGAACCCCGATACGACAACGTTTACCCCGATGTTATTTATGATGAGGACGAAAAAATCTACAAGTGTTGGTACAACCCGTTTGTGGTTGACGCGCGGGTGACCAGTATGCCGCTCGAATGCCGTCATCCCAACCTCATAAAGTATAACGATGTTAGACCGACAGATCGGGAGATAGGGCTCTGCTACGCCGTCTCGAAGGATGGAATTCGTTGGGAGAAACCGGAATTGGGTATGGCTGAGTTCGAAGGCTGTAAAGCGAACAACATCGTGACGCGCCGTCGCGGGGTCGCGGGCATTTACAAGGACGAACGAGCCTCGAATCCGGCGAGACGCTACAAGATGTTTTTCTCCGCGAGCAGGGGTGCCTTCGTGGCATTCTCTCCCGACGGCATGCACTGGGACGATCTGATTCCCGTGCCGAGGCACGAAGGTGGTAACCGGCCCAGTGCGTTCTGGGCACCGCATCTCGGCAAGTACGTGGTTATTACGCGCCGCAACTCTGAGTTCGGGAGGCGCCAAGTTACGCAGACCGAGTCGCCCGACTTTGTGACCTGGAGGCGGGAGCGGAGCATTATGGAGGGGCCGACACCGCAAGTGCAAACCCATGACATGATTGTCTTTCCGACGTGTGGCGTGTACATCGGATTGGTAGGAGTGATGGTGTTTCCGGAGGAGGATTCCGACTGTGGAGTAAAGCAGCACGCCGAACTGGCGTGGAGCCCGGACACCGTTATCTGGCACCGGATTCAGGAGGGTACACCGTTTATCGGGCACACCCCCACAGCACGAGAACAGTATGGAGAGACGCCGTACGATTGGGGTACCATCTTCGCCGCCGCGCCAATCCTCCATGACGATGAGGTCCGAATCTATTACGGTGCGGGTGACTGGCACTTCTTCGAATGGCGCAAAGGCTATCTCGCGCTGGCAACGCTTAGACCGGATGGCTGGGCGGGTTACGAGCCAATCTCTGCTGAAATCACTGCAGTGATAACTACGGAACTCCTGGAATTTGGTGGGGAGACGTTTGGTATAACCGCCGACGTGGACGATGGCGGTTCGGTTCAGGTTGAAGTTGTGGATGCGGAGAATAATATCTCTGCGGCGAGCCAACCTATTGGAAATACTGTTACCGACGGTAGCGTGGTATGGAACGCTGATGGAGGCACGGACGGCCTGAGCGGAAAGTGGGCTCGCTTGAGATTTCGACTTCACAAGGCTAAGTTGTACGGTTTTCAGTTAGGGTAATTCTATTCAAAGGCTGCTGCGCGGTGCGCACCCTCCAGAATTGTGCGAGAAAGAGACTGAGTTTTGAAGAAAAAACTCGGTTTCGAGGTGCATGATTCTACTCGAAATGACTTTTCAGATAAGTTCTAAGAGTGAGTTTTTGGCTGGTATGATTTGCTTATTCTAGTATTATTCATGTATACTCGCTAAACGATGTGCGGGACGATCTTCTCGATGTGGTTTTGCTGTCTGTTACTCAAGCCCGCACTTTTTAACTGAAGTATGGAGGATTTAATATGGGTAGTTCAGCAAATCAGAACAATGCTGCGATTACGGAAAAGCAGATTGAATTTTTTGACGTAAATGGTTATTTGATACTTAAGAACGTCTTGGATCCTGCAGAACTCGAGGAACTTCAGGCGGGGTCAGACCTACTTGTCCGTGAAGGGAATCCAAAGAATCCACAGTTGGATTATCAGTACCTGCCCGGCACCGTTAGCGGAGACATTACGCTTAAGCGAATTGACTACGTGGTGGATAAAGCGCCGGCATTTCGAATACTTATGGGACACCCTCGAATCCTGCGCGCGGTCGAGGCGCTTACATCTCCCGATTTAATTCCCACGTGGGATGCGATGGTATTCAAGATGCCGTACGAGGGTATTCTTAAGGCATGGCATAGGGATGCGGCGGTTGATTTTGCTTGTGATGTTCCGATTTTCAATGTGGATTTCTATCTGGACAAATCCGACAAGGACACAGCCGTTTGGGCTATTCCAGGAAGCCATCGGTGGAATCATGAACGTGCAGCCGACTATCTGGGCGTTGAAACGTTTGACTTTCCGGAGGCCAAACCACTCTACATGCAACCGGGCGACGTGCTATTTCATGAAATACGACTTCTGCATGCATCACCTCTGAATACCTCGCCAAATCTACGCCGTGTCATTTATTATGAATTTAGAACCGCGAGTGTCGAAATTGAGCACGGGCCACATACCCCAGAATATATTCCTCTAAAGCAGGATTTACTTCGATCTTGCATTGAGCTCAGAAAAGATGCCGATTACATACCCGACGATGAAGTTCCATACATTTATGCGCCCCCGTTTCCATTCAACGAATTTAAGGATTTGCCGCCAGGAGGCTTGACTACCTATCGATACGACCATGAGGACTTCTGGAGGGGATAGTGTATATCCATTCTCCATTTTGGTGGATTTGCTTAGGTGTCGTGCCCGAGACAACTAGGTCCGAGGATTTGAGCTTCCAAGGTGTAGTTAACCAACTGCGTGATGATTGTATTCCAACGCTTCTTAGCTGTTGGCCTTGGAGGCGCACTTCTACAAAATCTGTCATACTTGCTAACTCTAGCTATCAGGGGTGTAGACCATGGTGCCTGCTCGAAGCCTTTCCTCAATTGGGGGAGTTCTCCCGCTGCCCCCGGCGCTGGAATCGCATTCAACAGAAAATTGCGTTTCCCGTCGTTTCTTCATAGCGGATGAGTGCCCCATATACTAAAACGATAGTTGCCCTAGCAACAGTAGAGAGGTAATCTGTTCCGCGAAATAATCCTATGGTCTAGGAGCCTATTTGGGCGCTCGAAACTTTTTTGGTGCAGAGGGACAACAAGGTATACAGAGTGTGTTCATTTATTGTCCAGCTTTGTCCCTCTGACAACGTTTGAACCATGTTTGCCACATGCCGTCCAGCTCTTTGACGATTTCCGGGTGCTTGCTTGATAAGTCATTCAGTTCGCAGCGATCGGTCTCCATGTTGTAGAGTTCCCACTTGTCGTGGCCTGTTGGAACATGGTGGCCTGCGATCCTACGCTCTGGTCCTAGGCTTACGGCTTTCCATTTACCTTTGCGCACAGCTCGGCACTTATTTAGTTCCCAGAACAGGCTGTCATGGCCCTTCCTGTGTTCGCCGCGGAAGATAGGGACAAGACTCTTTCCTTCGAGAGGGAGAATGTTGTGACCGTGGTAGTGTGATGGATAGTCACCTTCACCTAGTTCGGCAAAGGTCGGGAGAAAATCGATTACGTGACCTATTTGGTGCGTAATGGTTCCGGCTTCAATGACATTGGGCCAAAACGCAATGAGGGGAGTGGAGATGCCGCCTTCGTGATCGAAAACCTTGTATTTTCGAAACGGTGTATTACTAGCGTTTGCCCAAGGAGCATCAACTGTGGTGTAGGTGTCGACACTGCCGGGTTTCCGGTCCGGTGAGTTGTCAAGAGTTTCACCGCATCCACCGTTGTCTGAAAGGAACAGAACTAGCGTGTTTTCTTCTTTGCCAAGTTCTCCGATCTTATTCAACACTTTACCAATCCCCTGATCCATTCGATCGACCATTGCGGCGTACACAGCCATCTTGCGATCGTAACGTTCTCTGTCCGTTTCTTGGCTCCATTCAGGACAAATGTCGTCCCGGTCAGAAATGCCCCACTCTTTATCAACTAGCCCCATCTCCACCAAACGTTGGTAGCGTCGTTGTCGTAGTTCGTCCCAGCCAATCATGTATCGGCCCTGATAGCGTTCGATGTCCTGCGGCCAGGCTTGCATGGGAAAATGAGGTGCCGCATGTGCAAGATACAAAAGAAAAGGCCTATCCTCTTGTCCATATTGATTGAGGAAGTTCAGGGCATGTTGTGTGAAGGCGTCAGTGGAGTAAAAATTCCGATCCTCTGGTGTGTAGGGGAAGAGCACCTCGTCGTCGTCACCCCAAGGCCTTAAGTTGTTGGGTTCTTTGTGGACCGGTTCTGGTTCACCGGACCGTTTTAACCCGGTATTATAGTAGTTGCTACATCCGGACAACAGACCCCAGTATCGCTCAAAACCGCGATCGACCGGTTTTTCCCCGCTTTCGAATCCGTTGTGCCATTTGCCAGTCATCAGCGTTCGATAGCCCGCCTCCTTCAAGAGTTCTGCGAAAGTTACATTGTTACTCCGCGCTTGAAGCTTACTACCACCCTGTTTTTTCCCGACTTGGTTAGCGTAGAGACCTGTCAGAAGGGAAGCACGTGTGGCTACACAGACAGCATTGTTGTAGAAGTGGGTGAATCGGAGACCGTTCTGAGCCAATCGGTCGAGATTGGGCGTGCGAATTTCACCACCGTAGCAACCCAGGTCGCAAAAACCCAGGTCGTCGGCCATGATGAGAACGATGTTTGGTCGTCGGCTATTGTTTTCTGCGTTCATGAATTTTCCTATCTATTCCAATGGCATTCGACGTGCGCGAATCCAGGCACGAGCGAAAGGCGCTTCAAAAACCCGTTGCTTCGTAGTTCCGTCATTTGTGCTTCTCACTCAATTATAGTGCTTTCAGAGAATCTGTCAACAGGAAAGCCCTGAATCCCCTGTTTGAGGGGAGAAAAGGTGATGCTAGAAAGGATGCTTCTGCTTCCGCCTGCTGCGATGAGTGTAGAGAGTGTCGAGAACATAGCCCCCATTCCGGTTCCTTTGTCAGCGAACATTAGTCTCTACTCTGAACGTCGCTTGGGTTTCAATGCTATCCCGATAGCCTATCCGGACAGCCCGTGCTCTCAACAGGCTCTTGTCAGCGTCAATGCTCAGGGGCTGGGTGTAAAGAAACCAGCGAGCGGTATTGCTAGAGCCAAGCGTATACGCAATCGAGGCACCCTGCGTTGCGCAATGGAGCTGAATGAGGAGGGGACACGTATAAACTCCGCCGCTAAGAGTGGGTTCCATCTCACAATTGTCCGTAGTAATTGGTATGAATAGTGGTGCCGAAGTTTGTGGTTGCTTGCGGTTAGGATACCATTGGAAGACCATATCACTTTCTGAAATTTCCCCCATGTCGCCAACATCTCGAAGCCAGGCGTCAAGTGCGGTGCGCAGACGTGTCAGCACCACTTTCTGGGACGGATGTCTGGCAAGGTTACAGGTTTCATGGGGATCGACTTGAGTGTCATAGAGTTCTTCGGTTGGCCGGGGAGACTGGAACATCAGGGATTGGCACTCGTTTAGACGTCCGTCCACATGGAGTCGCCACATTTCCTGTATGATGGGATGGCGATTCTGATATGGGACCCATGGGAGGTAGGACAAATCCGGACGATAGTTTCGAATATACTTAAATCGTCTGTCTCGTACGGCACGTACCATGTCATATGATTCGTCGTGGCGGTCCCGGGATGCATAAATGTAATCCCGCGATGGTTTGCTTTGTGGTCCCAAAAAGGCTCGGCCTTGTATGTGATGCGGAATGTCAACGCCTGCTAGAGACAGCATGGTCGGTCCGAGATCCACGGTGCTGACGAGATCGTCTGCGATGATACCGGCCGGGATGTCCGGACCTCGAGCGATGAGCGGAACATGGATACCTGAGTCATAAGGCCAGCGCTTGCCGCGAGGCAGCGGACCGTGATCGCTCCAGTGGAGAACATAAGTGTCCTCGGCAAGACCGTCGACTTCAAGTTGCTGAAGAAGTTTCGCCAACTCACGGTCACTACGTTCGATGTTTGTGTACATTCTGGCCATGGCCTCTCGTACCTTGATCGTATCGGGAAAATACGGTGGGATTTTCATAGACTGGGGATTGAATTCGGGAGTAGGGCACGAATCAGGCCACATGCCACTTTCGTGAGTGCGCATGGGGTTGAAGACGGCAAAGAATGGTTGGTCCGGATGAGATCGGTTTCGCCAGTGTGCGTTGGGTCCCACCTCGTCCCACGCTGTGAAGGGGACATCGAATTGGTAGTCGGTTTTTTCGTTGTTCGTACAGTAATAACCTACACCACGCAAGTATTCGGTGAAGCACTTTACATAGTGTGGAACGACAGCAGAATAGGGCGTTGGCAATTCGGGTGAATTTGGGTTGGTGTGAGTGGTGCGCATGTGATGCGTGCCAATAGAGATTGAGTACATGCCTGTAATAATCGCGGATCTGGCGGGCGCACAAACTCCTGCGGTAGAGAAGCAGTGGGTCCAGCGACAGCCCTGTGCTGCGAGTCGATCCAAGTTAGGCGTCCGCGCTACAGCGTCACCGTAACAACCATAGAAGGGATTGGTGTCCTCAAATGAAATCCAGAGGATATTTGGCCTTTTTGTCATAGTTCCTTCGGTGTAGGAATGGGTTTAATTTGTATTTCTTGAAAACCTTGAATCTATGTCATCTTTGTTTGTGAACACGTGTCTAGAGCCCGCGGATTCGAGCTTCCGACAAGTTGAATCTATTTAAGCTGGCTTGCTTCTGCGCGACTCTAGTATTCTTGCTCGTCAGCATGTAGTTCGCTAACATCAAAGAAAAACCTTACGTCATGTATCGGATACATCAAATGCCTGTGCGATTCCAGAGAATTGATAACAGGACCGTAGCAGCAGGAGAGTCAATTGCATCCGAGTGCCCTGTCAGGAAAACGATGTGTGGTTAATGAGACGTTCGAGGTGATGATTCAGCTCTCGTCTTGCTTTACGATAGGTGAGCTTGCAGTGTCATTACGATTAAGTGCATGTGGGCAGTAGCACACAAAATAAGAACTGATCGGAAGGAGATCAGCGCTGAAGAGAAGAAATCGTTTTTTTAAAGGTAGTCAACGGCGAAATAGTTTCTGCGTAAAATTATCGTTGGCAGTAGTAGCATTGATATTTTGTTTTGAAGTCGAGCAGAAGCATCCAAAATTTGTAATGGTATCCCAGAGAATGATTTAAGAGCTCCGCTAGAGTGAGGATTGTGGGAAACTGTGGGAGATCGCATTGTAGAGATTGAACTAGTCCATCTGACACAGCTTGTTACTGCTAATGAACCCTTACTGAATCTTCAGGAAGAGGTATAGTCTATCCCAGAGCTCTGTTTCTAGTCGGTATTAATATCTGTAATATTCTGGTTTGAGTAACCTGGATAAACTCGAATTTCAATTGAGCACATTGACTGCTCAACGAAAGGCAATGCAACGTAAACCAATTGCATCCTGTGGTCTCGCAGAAGCCAGCTGACTTGCTAGGCAATATTACTCTTCTGCATTACGCTTCGGTTTCGAAGCGCGGTCACGTCAAGTGTTTAGTGACAGCTGCGCTGGTATAACTCCCACGCCCGTTTTGCGGCAGAGCTCGATGTTCCGTCGTATGCGGCAAACCCCATGCAGAGAGAGCGATTCCCTCCCGCCTCTATGTGCATGGGGTTTGCCGGCATGGGCCGTATATGTGAACGCCGTAATCGCGAGTGAACCACGGAATTTGTTCCTGTTCCGGATGAGGCATTAGGACCAGGCCCACTGGGGCCCCTTCCACCTCGCCTGAGATTTCCGCGAAATGATAACTCTCAGACCAGACGGCCAGTCGTGTGACTCGCTCCTCGTCTAGAATCCGTCTGACCAGTGGAGGTAATCCAGGTGATTTCTTGCGTAAATACCAAGGTTTCTCCTACGGTGTGGTGTTCCGTCGAACGTACCCGTTGCTGGTTCAGCGGTTGACCTATCGTTCCCATGGCCCAGAAGTTATGGCCGTTAATGAAGTCCTGGCCCACGCAGATTCCCTGGTGGTGTGGGTGATCGGGCGGATAGTCCTGTGGTAAGTTCTTGCCTGCCGGTGTGTAGAATGGAAAGAGATATGGCCGCACGACTGTCGCCTTCAACAAGGCTTCTCCACAACCTTCGAAATCGAGGGGATGTCGACGATCTAGTAGTCCAGCCAGTGGTACACCGTCGGCGAGTACCCAGGTGCGCGCATTGTTGTGGAAAACCTTGGACTCCATAGATATAATCTCATTTTGACCAATCTGTACGCGGTCTGCCGCAGCATCTTGCTAGTTCCAAAATTGTATAAGTGTAGGTATTGTAATAATTTCCAACGGAATGTCAACCAGAAAAGAGTGAGCCCAGCCTGCTATGTATCGCTCTCAGCGCTTCTCGCATATTGACACTCTTTTGGCGTGGCAAACAGTAAGAAGGTTAGAAAATAATCTTGTCTGAAGCGCGCTGCGAAGCCCACGTTGTTCACACTGCTTCTCACGGAAATAAGAAAACCTACTCTTTAGTTGTTGACATCCCATTAGAAATTATTACAATACCTACACTTATACAATTCTAGAGCAGCAAGGTGCTGCACATGATTTTGGGTATTTATTGGCGGTACGGGGCTTTCTGTTATGGCTAATGGAATCATCGCGCAGCCGCAGTCAAATGACGTGATTTTCGGTGATATCGGTTGGCTCTGAAGTGAGGATAGTCGAGAATCGGGGGAATCACGCGTTGAAGCGTGTGCCACGCGATTGATCGCTGTTTATCCATCAATCGCAAGGAGTGAGGCCCTATTGGGTAAGATAAGTATGGTGAGGTGCGATGGTTTTTAACAAGGGCGATGCGAAAGCATTGGCCGGTGGGTGTTCGTTAAGAAGCTTACCACTGTTGAACCGACGACAAGGGGGTATACAAGAATTTGGATTTTGATGTTCAGCATGGGAATAAGCAAGTTATCGTCTTTAAGATTTGTCAGTATACGTAGCCATCTAAGTTCTGTTAGTGGGTTTGGTGAGCTTAAACTTAAAGGAGAGTTGAATGACAGATAACAATG
>CAYZGU010000031.1:0-2673 GCA_964478165.1 uncultured bacterium
CATTGTTATCTGTCATTCAACTCTCCTTTAAGTTTAAGCTCACCAAACCCACTAACAGAACTTAGATGGCTACGTATACTGACAAATCTTAAAGACGATAACTTGCTTATTCCCATGCTGAACATCAAAATCCAAATTCTTCTGTTTTCGAAACAGTTAACACTGGAGAAAGTTATACAGCCCAAGTGATGGAAAATCAGCCAGCGAACGGGATTTAGCCCTCTCTTGTTGCAAATAGATGTGCGATGGTGTAAACTTAGTGGGGTCCGAGAAAAGCCTATTAAAATCGGATTAAATCTTCATCAAAAGATAGGTTAAAATCTTCCAATATTCTCTTACCCCTATCTCTCCGAAACAGAAGAGGTATACCCTTGAAATAGTAGGGATTCTCCTCATCACAGAACCCCTACTATTATAGTACGTTTCCTCGCTAATTGACAACTTATTGTATCTAATCAAGCATACCGATTTTCTTTATTGTCCGCCTTTTTCTGTGGCCATGTATACTTGTCTCATGTTCGTGAATCGTCCCATATCCTCGAGTCATTGTCTCAGCGAGTCTGCCGTATCAAGCTCAACAACAGCGATACTAGACAATTAGAACGAATTGCAACTTTCACGTCCATTTTTAAGCTGAAATACACAGCCCTCAAAGCTGGAGATCGCAATTCCTGAACAGTCTAAGGAGCCAAATCAATGTCAGAGAACCAGTTTCTATTTACACGACACCCCAATCTGGAAAAAAAATGGCCCTTCCTCCACGAACGAATGGTCGCGCGCCTTGATGGACTAGGCACCACAATCGTTCTCAACGCATCGGGACCGATTCATCAACAAATTCGCCTCGATCATATCACGGGAATCGCTTGTTTTGGCGGAAGATTGACACCCGAGTGCGTCTCCGTCGCCCCAAAATTGCGGATGGTTGGGACGAGAGGAGATAATAGCGGTGAGGGAATACCATTTGAGCTACTTCAAACAAGAAATATCCCAGTTATTGAAGCAAGCCGCGCATGGGCACAATCGGTTGCCGAATGTGCTTTCGGATTGGCTCTCGCGGCGTTGAGACGGACTGCGCAGTGGCATTGTCGGATGGCAAACAAGGAACCCCTATGGACCTATGCCTACAGCCAATTTTGCGATGCACCAGATTTTGTTAATGGCGATCTCGGTACAAAACACATTGGTGTAATTGGTTTAGGACAGGTCGGAAGAAAGATTGCGCAGTGGTGTCGCGCCTTCGGTGCAACGGTCAGTGGGTATGATCCCTTCTTGGAAAAACCACTCCCTAAGAAATGGGGTTTACGTCTAGTGGACATGGACACACTCGTCCGTGAAACGGACATTGTCTTCATTGCAGTACCACCTACTCCTTCAGCGTGGAACTTGCTGTCACGCGAACGAATCAATCGCTTACAGAAAGGTGCCCTGGTTGTTGCCATTACGCGCACTCACGCGATAGACATGGAAGCGCTGCGAGAACGAATCCTCGCCAATGAGCTTGCCGGTGCATTTGATGTTTATGATGTTGAACCATTGCCGGTAGATGATCCGTTACGCGGACGCGACAATGTTGTGCATACACCACACATCGCCGGACGAACTAAAGATGCGAACCTTCGCGTCGCTGACATTATTGCTGACGATTTTTCCCGTGTTCTCAAAGGAGAGAAACCCATTAGTGCCTTGACTCCCAGGGCTGCCGCCGTAAGAACAGAGAACCTCGAATTGCCATTTTAGCCAGAAAATTCGGCACAAGGAGACGCGGAACGCTCTACATTTTTGAAAGCTTGCCATCAGACAAGGGAAATCGAGATGCTCGATGAACGCCACCTTCAACATTTGATAAGCGAAGAACAACTTCAACATTTCGACCAACAAGGTTATCTCATCGTTGAGAACGCCCTCCCACAGAGTCTTGTCTCCGAACTCGAAGATTGTGTCGATCGAATTCATCAAGAACAGCTGGATGAAAAAGAGGTAACGACAGAGCCCAAAAACTTCTTCTACCGAGATTTCCTCGGCAGAGATGTGCGGTTGACCAACCTCTTGGATTGGTACAAAACCTTCCCGAAAATTTGGGGAATCCTCGGCTGGAACATCTACTCGTATCACTCCCACTTAATCGTAACACCCCCCGGAAGTCCGGCGGAACTCGACGAATACGGACACCTGCGCTGGCATCAGGATGTGGGGCGTGTCAAGGTGGACATTGAGAGTCAGCCGCCGCCGCGATTAATGTTAAAAGTTGTCTACTGGTTGTCTGACTGCTCGGAACCCAATCGGGGAAATCTTTATATTATTCCCGGTAGCCATCTTATTGATACCTTGAATAGATCCAACGATGGCTCCCTACCCGAAGGGGCAACAGCTATTTGCTGCAGGCCGGGGGATGCGGTCTTCTTTGATGGACGACTCTGGCATGCCCGCAGCAGCAACGAGTCGGAGATTACGCGGAAAGGGCTTTTCTATGGATATGGTTATCGGTGGTTACGTCCTATGGATAACATGACTATTCCACCAAAGATTTTCAACAACAGTAGCCCAATTCGTCAACAGTTGATGGGCGGTGGGATGAGCGCTGGCGGTCATTTCGGACCGAAAGATGGTGATGTGCCACTGAAAGTCTGGCTCGAAGAACACGGAATTATCATGGAGTAGATAGCATTCGTC
>CAYZGU010000032.1:0-195581 GCA_964478165.1 uncultured bacterium
TCGCCACCACCACCCGGACTGGCGCCTAGTTGTCAAGAAGCAGGGGTATTCGGAGCCTTGCCCGGAATTATTGGAACTGCCCAAGCTATTGAAACCATTAAAGTCCTGCTTGACATTGGTGAGCCACTTATCGGACGCCTATTGCTTTTCGGCGCGCTAGCAATGGATTTTAAGAAGATGCGGCTGCACCAAGATTCACAGTGCCCCGTCTGTGGGGAAAATCCAACAATTCAGAAATTAATTGACTACGAGGAGTTTTGTCAGGTGCATTGGTAGGATGCGTCATTATTAGCTACAGACAGTCTTGCTAAAGAGCCCCAAGACAAAAAATTAATCTTGGGGCCTTTTTTTTATGTCAACGGTGCCGCTCAAGTCCAATGTTGCTTCCGCATATGGTTTTCAGATGACCTCAGCAACATCAATTTCTTTCTTGTTGATCTCTGCGTGATTTATGCTATAATATACCGAGTGCGGACGGTGTGTCGAATCATGTTCTATAGAATTTAAATATCTTCGGATGGGTGAGATGCGCGGGTTGTAGCATGGTCTTAGGACGAGGAGTGAGTGTCCGATTGAAAGTGAAGTGCGCCTTACAAGGGAATGCCGAATAGACTGAGAGCAATGGAGGATTTGAATGCCTATCGCTTTTCAACTGTTGTTGGTGATAGCTACAAGGGAAACAAAACACGAGAAAATCAGTTCAGACCATGAGTCTGCGCAAGAGAATCAAATCGAACAAGCACGGGCTGAATCAGACACGTCACAGGGGGATGCTCCCGGCGAGGTTGATTGTGAGGAACGCCAACCACATGAGCCCTCCGGGGATTGCAACGATGGACTGTATCTAGATGCGAGCAGCACAGATACACAACTATCTGGAGCGGACATGGCTTTAGAGAAATCGCCTACGCGTTCCTCTAAAGCGCGACCTTCTTCAGAGGGAGCTGAAGCAGTGGCCGGTTCCGACAGCATGATGAGTGAGAATTCAGAGACAGTTCCTTTGCCAACGTCGAAGTTACACAGTGAGCCAGGATTGGAAACGGTTGACACACGGCTAGAGGCCGAAGCTTCTGAACAAGATTCCTCTAAGGAGGTCACGAAAACACCGTTTGGACTTGGCATAATCGATGAAGTATACAACTTTATCCGCGAGTTCAATAGTAGCCAGACTCAGAATGCCGAACAGGCTTTGGTGAATAGTAAAGACAGTTCAGGAGGTGTGATAAAACCTTCTATTTTTGAGCAGCCTGGTGGGCGAGGCGACGCTAGAATTGAATATGAATTTCCACTTCCCAAGGTGGTAAGTGATGAGCGGTTAATCTTGCACTTTAGCACTGGCTTGCGAGACGGAATTGATTTGGATCGTCGCCTTGCGAAATCTGACGGTGTTCGTTTCTCGATTGAAGTTTCGGGAAAACAGTGTTTCGATGGAGTTTCATTCGCATGTGAGTGGCAAGAACATGTGATAGATCTCTCTGAATTCGCCGGTCAAGAGATTAAGTGTGCTTTTCTAACCGCGTGTGATGGCCGAAGAAGTGCCAATTACAATTGGGCATTATGGGGCAATCCGAGGATTCTCAAACTTGTCCATCAATCGCTGCCGGTCGAAAGAGGCATGTCGGAGGCAAAAATCGTCCGCGGCCTTGCGGTTGGAAGGTTTGATGATACGAAGAGAATCGAGGAGGGAAAAGATGTTGAAAATCCAACGATTGTTCCGTCGAGTGTAGAACCGTTTTCAATTGAATTTGCGTACAGTTCACCGACCTCCGTATCCCAGATTGCTGACGAAATCAGCCAACGTATGGTTGGCGATGCAGAAACTCGGGGATATTCAACCGAACTCCTATCTAAGAAATTTGAACTGGTCTTGTACACAGAACTGCCGAAGGTGGAGCTTTTGAGTCTGGGACTGACTTCGGCAATGACAACTGTGGGTGAAGATTTTGAGGTGCAGTGTAAGATTCGCAACAACGGTTTAGGCAACCTTATGCCAACCAATCAAGCTAGTGTTGGGATTAACCGCATTAAGTTGCGTCGTGGACGAAATTCATATCCAATTAAGGTCCTTAACACTGGTGAAGAGACCAAATTGGTGTGGCATATTCGTAAGTTTTCACGGGAGTCAGTTGCCAAGATTTCCATCTCTCTCAAGTATCGCACCCCTATTGGAGACGTACGACAAACGCTTGAAAAAGCTATTGATATTCGACCGGCTGCGCCGAAAGATTCCGCACAGATTCTATCGGAACTGCACACATATAACCTACAAGAACATCTTGTGCTGGGAAACAAAAACCTTCGTTTACTCTTTGTTCAAGGGAATCACGGATTCCAATATTACACTGTATTTGCGGCAAGACATGGAAGCTATCGTCAGGTGGCCACGTGTTGCGCAATCTCCGAGGTTCACTATCTTGATTTGAAAGGAGACCGGCAACAGCTACGCATATTACCGACGACTTATCGCCTTGTGGGAAATAGCCGAGGGCAGTCAATTCTCATCCTTGCTTCCGAACAGCAGAGTTCGGACGGTGTGTGTTGGTCGTTTGAAGCGAGTTTTTCGTTGACTGAAAATGATAAACGTGTGAGTGTAGAGTATAGTCTTTCGGCCGATAGGCAATGTCAATTGCTCGCTTTCAACGGTCCTGTCCTTCATGCGGGAGATCGCTCTTACGGAGAAAGCAAAACTGGATCTCTTTTTCCCGGTTTGAACTTCTTGGCATCGCATGAACCCTCATTAAGCTCACAGGAGGGGCAGCCGTCATACAACAATCGCCTTGTGCCGCATTCCTCTGAGATTACTGTTCCTCTGATGGCAGTCGAATACAAAAATTCGGTGGTTGGTTTGGCATGGAATCCATTGGAAACATCGGACGGTGAGGTCAATCTGTTGTCGGCGGCGTTTGCTTCGCCGAATTGGCATGAAAATCAGCAAAATCATTTGATGGGCCTGTTTGTTCCGGGTTTACAAGAGCGAATCGGAGAGAATTCACTACAATCCGCAACACCTTACAATTTGGCGACAAATCGAAAGTTGACAATCAGATCGCACATCATCGTTGATGGTAACGCTTCTATTGTTGATGCCGTCTTCCACTGGGCCAATGCATACGGGACACCTGAGGCGCTGAAGGTCCCTCGAAGTGATGAGGACGAATTGATGCTTTCGCGGTACCGGTTTATGAAAACCACGGGTAATGACACTTCTGGAAGATCTCAAAACTCCGCTGAATGGTTTCCAGGAGATGTTCCTGGAATTGCAACACTCCTATGGTATGATTATTTCGCAACCCACGATGAAATCGTGAAAAAACGTGCGCTTGCTATTGTTGAAAGCGTGCTTTCCGAATCTGGACCTGGTGGCCTGGCGGTTTCAGGTTCATGCCAAATTTTGAAGTGGGAATTACCGTTTTATTTCGGTCATGTTGAGGCAGTGCTGGAATGCCTTAAAGAAACTATACAGAGCTTGATCGAGTTGCAAGAGGATGATGGGAGTTGGCGTTCTTGGCCAATTACAGAGAATTCCAAAAATTTGGGACAGGATGGCGGCACTGCTCTTGGCGCCTGTGCGCATTCGGCGTTAATGTTGTTCAAGTATGCGAGGATTACGGGCGATCAAAAATCGTTGAACGCGGGCGTAAAGGCACTAAGCGCCATGGATCGATTCTCGGTGCCGCGTGATGGTGCACAGGCTTCCGCATCGCCTCTGAATACGCCCGATCTCCTTACCGCGGCGCACGGCGTAGGGGCGTATGTTGAAGCTTACACGGTTACGGGTGAGAACCATTTCTTGGAACGGGCTGAGTACTGGGCGAAAACTGGGTTGCCTTTCCTATACCATTGGCATTTTCCCGATCGACCGGCGATGCGCTTTGCCTCTATTCCCGTGTTCGGTATGACGTCTTCTTCCAGGGAGCTGTTTGGGGTTCCCACTCAGTCGGTCGGTCTTGTTTTTGGTTACTATCTGCAACAGCTCGCACGCCATAGACAGAAGCGCGATTGGACAAGGATTGCAGAAGGTATTACGGTAAGTGGAATGTACCAGCAGCAGATGGAGGGTGAATTTAAGGGTACATATCCTGATGGCCTATATGAATCTTGCACGGAAGGACGTGCACCACATGTCAATCCTGAAAACATCATGGTGAACTTCTATACCTTACGTGGACAAGATCCGGATATTTCTACCGTGGTTTTGCGCAACGAAAATGGGCGTATACACTTGAGCAGTGGAGCAAAGATTCAAGTCAGTGAGAACAGTAATGACGAAGGGCTAGTTTTTAGACTGAAGTACCTAGAAAATGAAACGAGCTACACTATTATAGCCGGATTTGGTAGCTGTCCATCGGGGGTGAAAGTGCAGGATAAAAATCTTCTCACCGTTAAAGATCTGGATAGGGCTTCCTCTGGTTGGCTCTATCGCAAAGAAAAAGATCTAATCTTCGTCAAGTACAAACACGCAGATGGTGAGGTAGACTTTGAAATTCTATCATCGTTGAAAGAGTTGATTCAGGAAGCCAAAGACGATGACTCGCCTGTAGTTGCTCAACCTGAAGGTGCGGTTGAGCGTCCCCTTTCTCAGGATGATGCCACTAATGGAGCCTCTCCTGTTGATGTGCCAACGGGGAGCGTCGGACAGGACAACGTGCCGGGTGAAGCTGTTGCTGTGGACGCTCAAGATCGCGCCAAGAATGATGAGGTGGCGGATACCCCCGAAAAGGAAGGCTGAATTTCCAATCTATGTTCAGTGCTGTTTTTTTTTGCCCAATATCACATATAAGGAGACACAAATGGCTAAGAAGATTGTCCGCATTAGTTTCTTTCTGGCGATTATCTGGGTTGTCGCCGGGGCTGTTCTCTCGACACAGGTCCGTGCCGAAGAAAATGTCGTTCAGGTAGCCACTCAAGCTTCACCGATGTTTGATGCTAAGGTGCTTTTAGGTCTTGTCATTGAAAGTCTGGTATTTAGCGTTGTTGGCCTAATTGTTCTGTTGGTTGGGTACAAACTTTTCGATGTGATGACCCCATTTCACCTGAATGAGCAAATTTCCGAAGATAACAATGCCGCGGCAGGGGTTGCGGTTGCGGGATTGCTTATTGCACTCGGGCTCATCGTTGCGGCTGCGATAGGGTCTTAATCCAACCGTAGAGAGCACATAAGGCTTTCATGAAAGCAGTCGTATTCCACGAACAGGGCGGAATCGACAAATTCTGCTACGAGGAAGTTCCAGATCCAAGTGTTGCTCCGTCGGACATCTTAGTCAAAGTCGGTGCCTGTGCTGTCAATCATCTGGATATTCGTGCGCGCAGAGATCGTCCGGAAGTCTCGCCATTTCCGCACATTTTGGGTTCTGATATCGCCGGTGAGGTAGTTGCTGTTGGGTCGGAAGTTTACAATGTTGGCCTTGGTGCTAGAGTTGTTTTGTCACCTTGCATTTCCTGCGGTCGATGCGTGGATTGTCTCGGTGGTGACGAGAATCTGTGTGACTTCCAGGTTCTCCTGGGTTTCCAGATTAATGGTGGATATGCTGAATATGTCAAAGCGCCTGCCGAGAATGCAATTCCACTCTCCTCGAATCTACCGTACGCCAAGGCGGCTGCTATGCCAATCTGCTATTTAACGGCGTGGCATATGTTGGTGACACGGGCTCGAGTTAGTCGTGGCGATGACGTACTGATTCTGTCCGCGGGAAGTGGGGTGGGAAGTGCGGGGCTGCAAATTGCGAAGCTGCGTGGAGCACGTGTGTTTGCGACGGCAAGCACACGTGAGAAGTTGAAATCTGCCCGTCAAATGGGTGCGGATTTTGTGGTTAATTATCTTGAGACGGATTTTAGCGAGTTTGTCCTCGAAACAACTAGCGGACGCGGGGTTGACGTTGTGTTTGAACATGTTGGCGCAGCGACGTGGGATAAAAGTATCGCAAGTCTTGCAAAGAAAGGTCGGCTTGTCTCGTGCGGTGTAACGAGCGGGAATATGGGCGAAATCGACATCCGAAAAATGTATCAAAAGCAATTGACGCTCATGGGCTCAGCGTTAGGTACTAGATCGGAACTACGCACAATTCTTCGTCTTGCCGAGCAAGGAAAATTGTCTCCAACGATTGATCGCGTGTTGCCGTTGTACGAAGCGCCTGAAGCGCACCGAATTATCGAGGCGCGTGAGAATTTCGGTAAGGTCTGTTTAAGCCCAGGCGATGTGTAATATGTACCTCGTTTCCTTAGTATTCGAGAGATTTATGTTTTTAGGATTAGAAACGGTGGAACGATTTATGGCGGGCTCGGATATTGATGCGTTCGAAAGACTGGAGACATGCAAAGATTTGAGCTAGTTTCAGACTATGTCCCGCAAGGCGATCAACCGGAAGCCATTAATAAACTTAGGCAGGGTTTGCTGAACGGCGATCGATTCCAGACGCTTCTCGGTGTCACGGGATCCGGTAAGACTTTCACCATGGTGAACTTAATTGCCGAACTGCAGCGTCCCACATTGGTTGTTTCGCCGAACAAAACTCTAGCAGCACAGTTATACAGCGAATTTCGAGAGTTCTTTCCCAACAACGCGGTCCATTATTTCGTAAGCTACTACGATTACTACCAACCAGAAGCATATATTCCATCCACCGACACATACATCGAAAAAGAGATTCAGATTAACGAGGAAATTAATCGTCTGCGACTCGCGTCGACTGCATCACTGCTCTCGCGGCGAGATGTCATCATTGTTGCGAGTGTTTCTTGCATTTACGGTATTGGATCGCCGAAGGAATTTGAGTTGCAGAAGATTGGAGTGAGAGTAGGAGAAGTGATTAAGCGTGACAAGCTTTTGCGGGCGCTGGTTGCTATACAATATGAGCGGAACGATGTGGATGTGTGCCAGGGAAATTTTCGTGCTCGTGGAGACGTAATAGAAGTGTTCCCTGCTTATGCAAATACGCCATACCGAATTGAACTCTTTGGTGATGAAGTCGACCGCATTACCGAAATCGATACGCTAACGGGAGAGATAGTATCGGAACACGATTCTGTACAAATCTACCCCGCCAAACATTTTATGACTGATTCCGAGATTTTTGACGAAGCCCTGCTAAATATTGAAATGGAGCTTCAAGAGCAAATTGACTGTTTCGTTTCAGCCAACAAACTTCTGGAAGCACAGCGAATTGAACAACGAACGCGTTTTGATCTTGAAATGCTGCGAGAAGTTGGTTACTGTTCTGGCATCGAAAATTACTCTCGTCATCTTTCTGGTCTCCAACCGGGTCAACCACCGTATTGTCTGATTGATTATTTTTCCGATGATTATCTGATGTTCATTGACGAATCCCATGTGACGGTCCCCCAGTTCCGGGGGATGTATCGCGGCGATCGTGCACGAAAAGAGACCTTAGTGAATTACGGTTTCCGTCTCCCTTCTGCGCTCGATAACCGACCACTTCGTTTTGAGGAACTCGATTCCTACATCAACCAAGCAATTTTTGTTTCCGCTACGCCCGGCGACCATGAATTTCAGATCAGTAGTCAAATTGTTGAACAGATTATTCGTCCGACTGGCTTAATCGATCCACAAATGTCTGTGCACCCGGTTGAAGGGCAAATTGACCATCTGATTGGTGCAATTAACACGCGCGTTGACCAAAACCAGCGAGTGATCATCACTACGCTGACGAAACGCATGGCGGAAGACCTTACAGATTATCTCACTGAATCGGGCATCAAAGCGAACTACCTCCATTCGGAGATTGACACGTTTCAACGTGCACAGATTCTACGCGAATTTCGCGAAGGGATCTTCGATGTGATTGTAGGAATCAACCTTCTACGGGAAGGCCTAGATCTTCCCGAAGTGTCGCTCGTTGCGATACTTGATGCCGATCGAACGGGTTTCCTCCGTTCTGAGACTTCGCTGGTCCAAACTTCCGGACGCGCGGCACGGAACGTTGATGGCCAAGTGTTATTATATGCCGATGAGCTTACAGATGCGATCAGTAACGCCATGCGCGAGACTAATCGACGTCGACAGCTTCAAATCGCTTATAACGCTGAACATGGGATAACACCTGCCACTGTTGACAAAGCCATACGAGATCTCATCAGCAAGTCTACCGAGCAACCCGACGCAGTAAAATCCGATGAAACCTACAAGATATCAGAGAACAGTGAGGACGACGCACTTGAAGCATTACTCGTGCAACTCACATCTCAGATGCAGGAAGCCGCTAGTAATCTGGAGTTTGAACAAGCAGCAGGATTGCGTGATAAGATTTCGGAATTGAGGGAGGAGCTAAAGGCGGTGTAGTTGTGCTGGTACTATCCGCCTTGTTGATAACGACGTAAGCTCTTTCTTAATGATTTTGCGACGTATTGAGGTGAGGGTGGGACAGTTCTATTGACGTTGGATGACGAAGAAGCGGTGCAGTTATTTGCATAAGGAAACGTGGATTATGTGTCGCTCGACATAAACAGCTTGCGCGAACCAGATGCATTCAACTGTTGTGGTGAAAATGGCTAGGGGCACAGAGTGTAGAGGTGTCAATGTTGGGAGTATAATAGGAGGTCGTGACGGCAATTGGATTAATGGAACTCAGTGCCAAGAGCCGTGTCGTGTATCGAATTGCTACACACTGTTGGATCTTTTTCTGGACTGTACCCTCTTTTGCCTCGATAGAAGATGTGTCCAATTCTTCAGCGTCAATGATGATGCGATGTGCCAAGTCTTTCGGCAATGAATCAAGTTTTGCAGAAAAACGGCTTCTTTGGCTCTCGAATCTTCGAAGCGGATGGGCTAGTTGTGTTTTCTTGTTCTGCGACTCCATGCATGCTGTGGCCATGATGTCTAAAAATCTGCGCAATCAAATCAGGAGTATTTGTGAAATAAAAACGATGAATCTAGTTCGAGTCGATGGAGTCCAGAAAGATTTCGAAGCAAAACACTGGACTGTTGAATAGGGCGTTGAACAACTGAGAGTTGAGATAAGAAATTCCTATGAGAAAAGTAATTTCTACGAATAACTTGCCAAATGTAACATCAGATACGCAGGTGAGGAATACTACACCGAGTAAACTACAGAGTCGATTGGGAACTTCTGATGTTGGTATGACGCGAAGCCAACTCCTAATCTTAATCGCATTGGGTGCTATTATCCTTACACTCTCCCTTCCCCCGTATGTGGAATACAACTGGAAAGTTCGTCCTGCTGATGGCGACGTGGACGCGATTGCTGGAGCAATTAGAAAGTACTACAAGCACACCGGGGCGTATCCTCAATCTTTGGAAGATCTTATCTCGAATCCAAGTATTGAAGGCTGGAAGGGACGTTACCTTGAAGACATGCCCAAAACACCGTGGGGAGGAAGTTATCAGATTTTGCCGGATTCATACAAGGTATGCATTTCCGAGAATCATCCACGGGTCCCTAAAAAATACAAGCACGGCGGCATTGCAGAAATTGGCCGTGTTTACCTCGCCGGAGAAGAGGGGACAGTATATTGGTGGAAGTAGTTCCCGTATTTTCTTTTGTCGTTGGCATGATGATTGGTAGTTTCTTGAATGTATGTGTCTACCGTATTCCACGTGAAGGGCTTTCCGTTTGTTTCCCCCGAAAATCCATTTGTCCCGGATGTCAGTCGTCAATAAGGTTCGTGGACAACATTCCTGTCTTAAGCTTCATGCTTCTGCGAGGTCGGTGTCGAAATTGCAAAAGCAAGATCTCGGTGCTCTATCCAGTAGTTGAATTGATGACAGCTGGGTTGTTTCTGATGATGTTTTACCGGTTCGGATGGACTCTGAATCTGGCTCTCGGTTGCCTGTTTGTTACACTATTGGTTCCCATTTCATGCATCGATGCGCAGTGGTATATTATTCCCAATGTGATAATTGCTGTTGGTCTGGCGCTTGGTCTAGGGCTAGTAGCTGGAATCGCTCTGTCCGAAGGGGATTGGTATTACCTTCTTGAACGCCTCATTGGCGCCGTTATAGGTGGTGGTGTCATGTTAGCGATCTCGGTTCTCGGGAGCGCAATCCTCCGCAGTGAAGCGATGGGCGGGGGAGATATCAAGCTAATGGTGCTCATTGGTCTGTTTCTTGGCGTTTGGCCGAATTTGTTGATTGTAATCGTACTTTCTGCATTTATTGGTTCAGTTGTTGGGGGCTTCCTGGTTGTGCTCAGAAGGAGGGAAGCGGGGCATCCAATTCCTTATGGTCCATTTCTGGCGCTCGCAGCCTTGTTGGACTTTGTTTGGGGAGAAGCAATATGGGATGCATATCTGAAGTTAATTGGTTGGACTTGAAATGTCCGAGGTGCAATGTGGGAACTGACAACAATCATACTCAAGAATATCTTTAAACACACAAACCTGGTGGAGGTGATTCGATCATGACGGTTTCAGAGGCAATCCTTTCTCGTCGTACTATTTTTAGTTTTAAGCGAGATCCAATCCCTAATGAGATTATTGAGAAAATTCTTGGTTTCGGTGTTTTTGCTCCTAATCATAAGTTGACCGAGCCCTGGCGGTTTACAGTTGTTGGTGAAGACACGAAGCAACTCCTCGCCGAATGCTATCGAAAGATTCAAATCAGTAAATCGGCAGACCATGTCGACGAAGCAATAAAGTGGAAGATTGGCGAGACGGGTTATCAGAAGTTGATGTCCAAACCCTCTATTATCGTTGTTTCTTGCGTTCAGGGTGACGATGAAGAACAGCGGCGAGAGGATTATGCGGCAGCGTGCTGTGCGGTTATGAACGTCCAACTTGTTGCATGGGAGATGGGAATTGGTATGCAGTGGAGTACTGGAAAGCTTACAACGGAGAAGAATACGTATCGTTTGCTCGGCATTAATCCAGAAGCGGAATCCATCATCGGTTTCTTCTACACGGGCTATCCAGCGGAGATTGGGAAGACGAAGCGAAAATCACTCAATGAAGTCCTCCGGTGGTTGCCTTAATATATTATGATTGACCATCGAGCGCTTGCCACGGTTCAACTTGTTTTGGTGGTCTTCCCCATCTTTTCGAGTTGTCAGTCTCCGGGTGAAGGGGTACAACGCCGTGAGTTTCTTAAGCGTGAGGCGTTCAAATTGCGAATGCGAATGTGGATTTTCGAGGAGGACGTGGAGGTTCATCTAAAACTTGGAGCGATTTACCATGAGATGGGCGAGGATGAGAAGGCAACTCAAGAATTTCAGACGGCGATAGGCCTCGATGACAAACACGCACAAGCTCACAACCATCTCGGCATGGCATATCTGGGCGCGCGGCGCGGAGATCTTGCCATCAAAGCGTTGCGGGTTGCAATTTGTATCGAACCGAATAATCCAGCGTTTTGGAATAACCTAGGATACGCCTATGACATGGTAAGTGAATTTGAAAATTCCGTTGCCGCCTACCGTTCGGCAATCACAATTGATTCGGAATTCCAGGATGCCTATTATAATTTAGGCGGCGTGTTCCATGCGAAGGCGAGGTTTGAAGATGCGATTGAGAATTATCAGAAGGCAATCGCTCTCGACGATTCTGATGCAGATGCTCATGCAAATCTCGGTGAGGCTTATCAGGATTCAAGACAAGTGGATGCTGCCATCCGCGCTTATGAAAAATCGTTAGCGTTGGACGCAAGCGATTTAGAACTTCATTCCCGGCTATCCCAACTTTATCGCGAAAGAGAAAATCGTTCGCGGTTGTATCACAATCGAGAGCTTTTCTCCGATAAATCGTCAAATCTACGGACATCTGAACTTCAGGGCTCGACACGATGATAGGGATTCAGACAGGAAGGCCCTATGAGCTTCTCTTGAGACAAAAGGAAATGTTCGCGATTCTAGTCATTGGATTCTTGTGGGCGAAGTCTTCCGGCTCCCATAAGAATCCAATGACTAGAGAAGAATTAAGTCATTCTGATTGACGTTGCAACCTGATCTCCAAACTCCGAGGTGGAGATGATGCTTCCTTGGTTCACCGCCGCGGCAAGGTCTTGCGTGATAAATCCTTTTTCGAAAATGTCAAACAAGGAGTCCCAAATCAGGTTTGATTCCTCCTTCATTCCTAGTCCTTTCTCAAGCATCAAGGCTGCGCTCCCAATCATAGCATACGGATTAGCTTCACCCGTCCCGGCAAGATCCGGAGCTGAACCGTGTACCGGCTCCACAAAAATCTTGTCGGGTCCGACACACGCTGATGGCATGAGTCCGAGAGATCCGATGATGCCGCCTGCCTGATCGCTCAATATATCGCCGTTCATATTTCCGACCAGCATTACACCGTTGAATTGAGTTGGATTGACAACGAGTTGGTATGCTGCATTGTCTACCAGCACGTTTTGGTATGGTACGTCCGGAAACGAACGTGCGGTTTGCTCTACGATTTCGCGCCAGAACCTTGACGTTGCGAGTATGTTTGCTTTGTCGATGTTGGTGAGGCCTACGTTGCGGTTGCTGGCTTCTTCAAATGCAATTGTCGCAATGCGTTTAACTTGCTCTTGTGTGTACACACAGTCGTCCTGCGCAAACTGCATTCCGGTGTCGCCCCCTTCTCGCTTGTTCCCAAAGTAAATGTCTCCCGTGAGTTCTCGTATTATGAGGATGTCAACACCGTCTCCTAACCGTGCCTCGCGAAGCGGTGAAAAATTAGCCAAAAACTTCGGGAGCTTTGCGGGGCGATAGTTGGCAAATGTCGTGTAGCGTTTCCGGAGTTCTAACACCGCTAACTCAGGTCGTTTATCCGCGGGAATTCGGTTCATCTCTTGAACGGCAATTCCAACAGGTCCCTTTATGATAGTATCAGCTTTGTCACAGATGTTTCGGGTTTCGTCTGGGAACGCTTGACCTTCGGAAAAGTAGGCGGCAGCGCCGAATGCGCCTTGTTTGTATTCGAAATCATGATTGAATCGAGTGGCTACAGCGTCGAGGACTTTGAGCGCTTCTGCCATGATTTCAGGACCAATGCCATCGCCTTCTAATACTGCAATTGTTGCCTTCATGCTGTGTCTTCTCCTGACGGTCTACAAATCGTAGTCCTTGGTGGTGGCAATCCTTATAATGTTGGACGATGCTGGCTGAGATTTTGCAAGATTTTCCAAACTTGTTAGAAACTGTCAGTCCCAGCTTCCAGCGATATTTATCCGATGCTAGTTAGGTCTGTGACTAGCTCTTGTCTGAGACTCGATGATATTTCTGCCGTTGCATGATAATTCGGATGGTCTGTAGATAGATGCGCCGGTATCTCTGGATTGCTGAAAGCCTCCATCTGTTCACGTGAAAACTTAAAAGAAACATACTGCACGGCTGCGATTCGATCGTCGCGCGAGCGACCAGGTTCGAAGATTGCTCGAATTGTTTGATCTTCTCCCAGTTCGATTGCCAAGTGTTCATCTAATCCAATAAGCGTATCCAAGATCTTGCGAATTCTTTCCAGTTGAGTGATTTCAATAAATACTGTTGCGGCCAAATGGTTTGGTTCCGGAATGAGACCGTTGTAGGTGTCGAGTTCGTCTTGGATTTTCTCATTGTGGACGATACGCTCAACACGACACATTTCCTGAATTTGCGAGCGGACAGTATCTCGATTTTCAAAAACCAATGTGACTTTGTCGCCGACCGAAATTCGACGTCGTTTCTTGAGCGCAATGATGTGCTTTTGGAATTTAGGTCTCTCTTTTTCGTACGTAGCGATATCTTTGATGTCACTCAGCGTTAGTTTTTGCATGAAACCACCTCTAATTGAAGTCCTTTGTTCGCACGGCATCTAATGCAGCACCCAGTTCAGTCTGTGGCGCATTCAAGTGACGTGAAGTTAAATTAAGACGGTTCGGCTGTATATGCCTCCCAAATCAGAAGAATTGGATGCACTGCATGTTTCTCGGTGCCCTTTTGAATCTGTAATTGAGACAGCGGGCAGTCAGAAACAACCAGGTCTGGCACTGATTTCTCGATATCTTGGAACAACTTTTGACCGTACTTTAGAGACAGATCATAAGTATCCTTGTGCATTCCCCATACCCCGTCAAATCCGGAGCACCGATCTATCATTTCTACCTCAGTATCTGGCAACATTCGAAGTAGATTTCGGGATGTATATCCAATATTCTGATTCTTCAAGTGACACGGGAAGTGGTAGGCGACTTTGCCAAACCCTTTGACGAAATTGGTGTCGAATTTCTTGGAACGATGTAGAATCATTAGATATTCGCAAAGATCGAACGTTTTCTCAGCCACAATTTGAGCGCGGGAGTCATTGACGAGCAACGGGTACTCTTCCTTAATCATCATACTGCAGGTAGGGCTTGGTGCGATAATGTCATAACCAGCTTCTACTGCTTGGTGCAGATTTTCAAGATTCTGTTTGACTTTTTCAACCGCATCCTCGTAAACACCCCCATGCAATGACGGCGCACCACAACATATCTGCTCAGGAATTATTACTTCGACATTATTTCGCTCTAACACTCCGACCGCAGCTTGGCCCACGTGAGGTGAATTGTAGTTGACAGTGCATGTGGGAAAGAATGCCACCTTTGCCTTTCGATCGAGTTCTGAAAAGGTACGAAATGAATGCCCTTTTGCCCATTTTTCGAATGTCTGTGCGTGATAGTTTGGCAAGTTCCGATTGTGATGAATACCGACCGTTCTTTCTATCAGGCGGCGTGCTATCTTATTCCTGTTCAACCAATTGACAAGACGGGGGAATCTACTGCCTATTTCCCCAACGGTATCTGGGTTGCTTAGTAGATTGTTTTGGGGTTTTACGGAACGCTGTCGGTTCCAAGCCAATTTAGCCCGTTGCATGAGTCGAGGGAAGTCGATCGCCCACTTGTGTGGCGGTGTGTAAGGACATTTTGGGTAGCACAGTTTGCATTGATAGCAGAGCGCTACGACCTTCTCCTTTTCATCTGGAGTCATGTGTTCAACTTCATCACCATGTTCATCTACATAATCGAAGAGTGTCGGAAAAGAATCGCATAGATTAAAGCAAAGCTGGCAGCCGTAGCAAATGTCATAGACCCGTTCTAACTCTGTGTCAACATCTGCCACATCCCAATATTTGTCTTTAGTCGTATCGAACGTCATCACTATCCTCCCCACCATTATCGGTCCGAATGGGCGACGATACAGGGTCGAATTTATCAAGAAGGCCAATTTTCTGACTAATCCAAACGGTTATTCTGATCCTGACGATTCTCCATGTTTCCACGCAAAAGACCTGCTACGTAGTTCTGATGGCAATCTTATTCTATGCGCGCTCCACAAAAAAGATGAGGTGGACACATGTCGTATCCACCTCTACATCTGAAAGAGGTCAGAACACTGATACCAGGACAGCGGAATCACAGTTCCAAGTTGTCCAGGCCCTTCTGGAAGCGATTAGCGTGAGAACGTTCTGCACGCGCAAGCGTTTCCATCCATTCAGCGATTTCTTCGAAGCCCTCATCGCGCGCGGTCCTTGCCATTCCAGGATACATCTGAGTGTATTCATAGGTTTCCCCCTCAACAGCAGACGCGAGATTTTTTTCCGTATCCCCGATTGGCATATCGGTTACCGGATCCGCCACTTCTTTGAGGAAATCGAGATGTCCATGAGCATGCCCTGTCTCAGCTTCGGCCGTATCGCGGAACAAACCTCCTACATCTGGATACCCTTCAATATCAGCCTGGCGTGCGAAATAAGTGTAGCGGCGGTTCGCTTGTGATTCTCCCGCAAACGCCGTTTTTAGGTTATCGTGGGTTTCTGAGCTATTGAGTTCAGCCACTTTATTATATCCTCCTTAGATGGATTAGACAAAACGGTTTGGCAGCATATTCACCCGCCACGTTGGTTCGACAATTTGGGCAACGACCATAGAGCCCCAGTTTGTACTCAAGTACTCAAACCTCTGAAATTTCAATGAATGCGTATCTACACCTCGAATAATCGACGAATCAACGTTGAACACCCGGACACACTTCAGGTGAAAATTCTGTTATAGATTCCCATCGAGATGAGACCGATTTCCATATTGGATTTTGTTTGGTAATCCGAGATTTTCAAGTGCGTTCAGGTTGTAGTAGACCCTTCTCGAACTTATATCTGGTGGACGATGTCGCACCAGATCATGTAAGCCCTTGGCACCGGGACGCGACTCTACTGTCTCAATTCTTAAAGAATCATCTGACGTTGGCCAGTAACACGGGAAAGGGGCTCTTGTAAGAGTAGTTTGTCGTGTGCTTGAACCATGGTTCTATCCTACGACTGTCTCCCCAAATTCCGACGCTTGCATAACCATAACAATGAATTTCATTATCCACAGCTAGTATATCCGTGTACAGAAGAAAGAGTCAAGTTAAAAACAGCGGACGATTTGCTGGATGTGGGTGCGGATAGACACGGCGTTTCTGTCCAGCGATTTTTGTTCTTATTTTTTCAGAAACGTGATATGCTGTGGACTATTCGATTTTTCCAAGAGAGATTAACGATGGATTCACAACTCGTGGCCTACGAATGTGGAAGAACTGTGGGTGTTTTTAAGCTGGAAACCGGCAAACAATAACTGAAAAGTTTCTAGTGGTCGCAAAAGGGAGTATGATTTGCCACTATTCTTCTGAAAGGTGTTTGGGACTCCTGCACAGTATCAGAAGAAATTGAATGGCGAGGAAACGGAGGAGAGGTGGTGCTTCAAAGAAGATTAAGCGGAGCAGGGATTCTCACACGGATTTCCTCTTATTCGATTCCGTTGTTGCGAAGAAGTAGGTGAGTCCTCGTCTGAGTCCCTGGGATATCTGAGAAGAGACTGTCTTTCAAGAATAGAGTTCAATTGCGTGCTTCATTGGCATCGCCCAGGGAACGTGGACAGGTGTGTCCGGTTCAATGTGGAAAATTAGCGGGTGGAATGGATCTTAGTCGAGTGCTTTCGTATCTAGTTTCCGAGGCTGCGATGAATGCTGCCAATCAGATGTTGGGTGCTGATGACTGGGGTCAACGGTTGAAGGTGTTGTCGTTGGTGATATGGCAGTGATGTGTGACTCTTAAACATGCGGTTCGAAGTGTGCGATTCGATTATGGAGAAGGGAGTCATTTCCGTTGCGGTGGTGGTTTCGGCACCGATGAAGGGACAGAATCCGGCTGCATCGTATACACTGAAAGAGGTTGTGTGCGCGGCAATAGAATGCTGTTGAGCAGGAACAGCGATTATCCACATGCATGTTGATGACCCCGAAACCAGGAGTGTGTCTTCGAGTGCGAGCTCTTTAAATAGGTAGTAGATTGGTTCGCGAGCCATGCGACATTGTCATTAGAAAACGAATGGGGGAAAGATACGAGCCAAGAACGTCTACAACCCGTGACGCTGAAATCTGAGATCTGTTCGCTTGATGTGGGTACTCTGCATTTTGGCCATAGCGTGTTTCTTAATCCTCCTAGATGGGTATTGCTGCGGTCAAGCGGGTGCGCGACCATGGTGTCAAACGCGACATCGAGGCATTTAGTCTCGGGTACATGAGATAGGTACAACATTTAATCGGTCACGGCCTGTTTGGTGCACCACTTTTTGTGCAATTATGTATGGGGACTGGTTGAGGCATTCAAGTAACGTCAGAGAATCTGCTAGCAATAGCAAAGCAACTGCCATCTAGTGACCAATGCTCAATCCTGGGAGTCGGTCGAACACAGTTGCCGACGATTGTGATGGGTATCCTTTTGGCTGGTCATGTCCGCGTCGAGCTCGAGAAAATGTCTGTCCGCGTAGAGGGCGATTGATAAAAAACAACGCCGAAATAGTGAACGTTGTGGCGAATTTGGTGGAACAATTACAGTGCGAATTGGTTTCGCCCCATGACGCGCGTCGGATGCTTGGTCTTGATAATAGAGAGGTGGATTAATTAAGCAATTCTCTTGAATCCTGATGCAAGAGACCAGGTGTTACGGAAATCTGGTTTGTCGGAATCATTCGTAGGATCTTAACTTAGCATAATCTATCATCTCGGAGGAAATACATGGTTACCCTGGGAAACGAGGAATATAGTTATGAGACATCTGGTGAGGATTGGGGCAAACTGCCGGATGATTGGACGTATAAGGAAGCCACCGCGGTCGCTGTGGACGAAAAGGATAATGTCTATGTTTTTAATCGTGGTACCCACCCCATGGTGGTGCTGGACCTAGATGGGAACGTTCTTCGAACATGGGGTGATGGTATCTTTTCGAATCCACATGGCGTAACCATTGGTCCTGACGGCATGGTCTATTGTGTTGACAATGGGGACCATACCGTTCGTAAGCTTACACCTGACGGAAAGTTGCTGTTGACGCTTGGTGAAGCGAATAAGCCTTCACCGGCGATGAGTGGGATTCCATTCAACCTGCCTACACACAGTGCTGTTGATGCGCGTGATGGTGGCTTGTATGTGGCAGATGGCTATGCTAACGCGCGGGTACACAAATTTTCTCCGGACGGGAAACACCTGTTCTCTTGGGGGGAATCAGGTACTGGGCCAGGGCAATTTAATATCGTTCATAACATTGTTGTAGACAAAGATGGTTGGGTCTATATCGCGGACCGTGAAAACCATCGAATACAGGTATTCGATTCGAATGGAAAGTACGAGACTCAGTGGGTAAATCTGTCGCGAGCGGCCTGCGTCTGTTTTGACATGAAGGATGAGCCTCTTATTTACGTTGGAGAGTACTTCTGCGGGATTGCGAGCAACAAGACGGGAATGAATCTAGGTCCCCGTGTGTCCATTATGGATCTCAAAGGAAATGTCCTTGCACAGTTGAGTGAACAATCATATGGTGATGAGGCTGGTCGTTTCTATTCGCCACACGGAATTGCAGTCGATTCGAAAGGCGATATCTATGTCGCGGAGGTCTCATGGAGCGACTACGGGAGTCAGATGGACCCACCCCGCGAGCTTCGATCCTTCCAAAAGTTAATCAAGAAGAGCTAAAATCAAATAGTGCTCGATGCGATCGTGATTCTGCACAAGATACAATGGTCTAGATTGGAGTCCCGCGTTCCTTCGGGTCTAGTGATAGCTGTATCGAGTCGATTTGAGCTCATGTGTCGTGGTGTCAGATTCCCCATTGCGTTATCTCATGGGTGTAATGCGTTTGGGGAACAAGTGTTTAGCACCATCAACTTTTTTCGGCATTGATGCGGCCGTTATTTCATGTGCTGCTCTGGAAGCCTAGATTTTCCAAACTACCCGTGACGTGCTCCGTAGGAGCGATGTCTCTCAAGTGTTTTAGGCGGGGTTTTGTCCTTCTATTGGGGTTATGTCATGGAGTATTGGCAATTGGAAATGGGTGGCAGGTGGTGCATGGTGCATACTTTTCCTTCACTGATTCCAGTGAAATCGAAAGCTTACTGTTGCCCAAGCGAGGGCAATCCTCTCTGTGATATTTTAAGCCTTGTTCTGTGATAAACACTGTTGTATCGGAGATACGTTTTGTTGAATTTACGCTCGATTCAATACCCTTTGGAAGCGGACTGGGTTCTTTCCCATAGTTCCGCTCCATGTCCTGTTTAACTTTCTCGGGTTTACGGGTTAAGCACAGCCTACCAGTGATGTAGCCCACTGTGAAAACCGCAAACATACCTATGAGCTTGTATAGTGCTTTCATGGTTTCATTCACCTCGAATGAATAACGCGAATTGTTTTGTCTGAATGGGGACATGCGAAAAATCGGGACGGATAATCGTCGCGCGCTCTTTTCTGCTGTCGTTTATTGCTTTCACGGTCTGAATAGGCAGGTGGGTATTATACCATTTTTACTTAATTACCGCAATTTTTCCGGTTTTCGTCAGATTCCCCAATTCCATTACGTAGATGTACAAACCACTCGTCACCTCGGATATGTTATTACTCAAAAGCCACCAATCTTTACGGCCGCCATCGGCCGCTGTGACAGTTAAGTGTTCGAGTAGAGAACCGTTCGCATCATATATGTGGATATTAGTGTTTTTAGGAACACGATCGAAGGTAACAGCGGCTTTGTGATATGCGTTTGGTCGAATTGGATTTGGATAGACTAGTGTCTCTCTGAAATCTGTCGGCTGGGCGGTGTGGTTGCCGGATGGAACGTGGAACAGTTGCCCCGACGCGCGCGGATTAATCGGGTTTCGATTGACATCTTGTACTACTGAAACGGTGATTTCGTAGGTGCGATTGGGCATCAGGTCTCCCGTCCGGAAGGTCAGGATGGCGCGTGTTCCCATTCGATCGCGTATTGCGGACTGTGGGAGCACACCCGAGATGTACCCAGGTCGACGCAGCAAATAATGCCTTTCGTTGCAGATGGAGTGTCCCATTTGTTTGTCGAATATGACAGCAATCTGATTTCTTCCAAGATACTCGGCGGTGGTTATTCTCGGCGGAGATTGGGGCGTTACTGAGACCGCTTCCGTTCGTTCTGTCTCAATACCATTTCCGTCCATCGCTGAGATGGCATACCAGTAGGTTGTGTCCTTTGTAACACCCCGGTCAACGTATTTCGAATTGTTTAGGCTTTGGCCAATTTGCTGAAAGGCAGAAGGCTCTGGTGGAATTTCTTCTTTTTCTTTCCCTGTGGCATGGACTGCGCGGTAAATATTAACGGAGCCCGTGCTGTCTACGGCGCGCCATGTTAATTGGACAAGATTTTTGGTCAGTGGGTTTGCAAGTAGGCCCCATGGTTGGCGGCTCAATAGGGTGTTGTTGCGACTGGCAACACGTGGCTGATGAAAAGAGTTTAGGCTTTCCTGGGTATTCAGAACTATTTCATCGAAACCATCCTCATTCAAATCGGCAAGAAGAAGACGCGGGGTGTCCCAAGCCTTATGATGCCAGATAGGTGTGAATCCGATTCCGTCATAATTGAATACATAAACATTTGGGTTTGCGAAAATTACGAGTTCACTCTGCGCTTTACCGATGACATTGCCAATTGCAAGGCTGTTGCCCCGTGGACGAAATGGTACGATTTCCTGGGACCAGAGTGCGAAATAGTGATTATCTCCGTCCGTGCTAAAAACTGTGAATTTCCAGTGTGGAATCGCAGGAGATGCATTTTCGTTGGACAATCGACGACCAAGTATGAATTCGGGTATTCCCTCACCAGTTAAGTCTCCAACGGCTTGTTGATGGACATCGAATCCGTCTAGCTGTGTTCGCCATGTTTCCGTGAATTGGTTGTTTCCAGTAGCTTCATACACAAGTAACTCACTTTCGCTATCGCCCACTAATAGTTCCATTTTACCATCTCCGTCAAAATCTCCAACACCCATTTGCTCTCCAAAGACATTGGTGCCGCCGGTTTCATTCTTCAGGGTCGCGGTTTCTTTGTAAACATTGTTTCCGTGATTCTCAAAAATGCGGATGACTTCATTATTGTTGTCTGCGCCAATGATTTCTTTCCGCCCATCTCCGTCAAGATCAGCGATTTGTCCGGCCGAAAGAAACGGCACTTCCCAAGTTATTTGTTCCGGATATCCGTTGTGAGTGAGACTTTCGATGAGAAAGGTCTTATTTGTTGTGCTTCCGAGGATTTCCAGTAAGCCATCTCCATCTGTGTCATCAACTGCCCAAGGTCTGAAGGCCAATGCGCTAGTGTGTTCGAGTGTATAGTTTCCAGCCAATGTGCGCTCGTAGATTCTGACACCCGATACGGCATCGCCTGTCAGTGGGAGTCCAAGAATTTCAGGTCGACCATCCCGATCAAAGTCTGATGTCACGCTTCCAACGTGCATCGGAGGAATCCCTATGGACGTTTGAACGAAGCCGTGTGGCGAAATAATGTTTCCTAGGACCTCGGCTTGATAGTACTTTCCGTCATTGTCCTCGACAGTCTTAAGCCCTGACGTGTTTTGGGAAGTGACGAAGAACTCGTATTTACCAAGTGAGAGGGGCAAGGAGAAGGAGTGCTCTTTACTCGCTACAGTTTCATGTTTGGTCGAAAAAGACGCAAGCCTTTCCTGAATCCGGTAACTCAGTGTGTTAATGGTCAAGTCGTCGGTTGACCAGGTAAAGGAGACGATAGATTCACCGTTGGAAAGCTGCTCTTGTGCCCTGATGTTGCGAACATGGGGCGGTGTTCGGTCAATAGATACGACAACTTCATCACGTACAATTCTTCCGTTATTTGCGCTGACCTCCAAGCGTAGTGTATAGATTCCTTCGGGTAGGATGGAGGCATTCCAGAAGGATAACGTTTCATTTGCTTTGGAATCTGAAGATGGTTGATGTATTGTGGTCCAAACTTTGGGGGTTGTTGATAGGCCATACATTAACTGCCAGGTGTCAAATCTGAATCCATGTGCGCTTCCAACAATCTCAATTTGGTGTAATCTTCCGCTGTCCGTCTTGGGAGAAAAAATTCGGCTTTGTAGCAAAGCGCTCGCCAACAATGCTTTCCACGCGTTGAGGTTTCCGGCATCGACAAGTTCTGGACTCTGGATTATCGGATCTACAGTCGAGATAATTCTTTGCCGCACCTCTTCATGAGTTAGACTCGGTCGTTTTGATAGCACTAATGCCGCAACACCTGACACGTGTGGTGCTGCCATGGAGGTTCCGGTCAGTAAACGGTAACGGTCATTGATATGCGTGCTCAAAATGAGGTTTCCTGGGGCACCGATATCGATGGACGCTCCAAAATTGGATTGATAAAATCTTCGTCTGTTTTGCTCGGTGGAAGCCACGGAAATGACTTTGGGATAACCCGCGGGGAATGTGGATTCTTGAGTACGTCCATTGCCCGCGGCCGCAACCAAAACAACGCCTCGTCCGTAAGCATAGTCTATGGCGTCGCGAATGACAAACGAATTGCGAGGACTTCCCCAACTCATGTTAATAATCTTAGCGCCGTTATCAGTTGCGTAGACGATTGCTGCTGAGGAATCGTCATCTTGTAGTATCGTCCCGTATTCAGTGGAGGCTCCTGCGCGGGCAGGCATCAACGTGCACTTCCACGCAACCCCAGCAATTCCGATTTCGTTAGATACACTAGCTCCCGCAATCCCAGCGACATGAGTGCCGTGTCCAGATTCGTCGGAAGGATCCTCATCTCCGTTTAAGTAATCGCCTTGAGCCGCGGTGCTAGGTGCGTCAGTGAAATCCCACCCGCGGACATCATCAATGTATCCGTTTCCATCATCGTCAATTTCGTTATTAGGAATTTCTCCGACGTTACGCCAAATCTTCCCAGCGAGATCTTCATGGGTATAATCAATGCCGCCATCAACGATTGCAATAATTACGTCCGGTTTGCCTTTCTCAATTGTCCACGCTTTAGGCATGCTGATGAATGGAAGATTCCATTGTTCTTCATATCTGGGATCATTGGGAACTAGTTCCGATGCTAGCGTGTGGCGCAGAAAATTGAATTCGGCGGCTTCAATGAAAGGGTGTGACGTGTAGATGTCCTTCAAGCGATTGAGATCTGTGTCGAGTGGAAAACGCAGAAGATAGATACGTTCAAGGTTGGAGTTCGTTTCTGGACGGGCAATGTGAGTAAACACGCGAGAAAACGACTGAATCCCCATCTGGGCGTGGAATTTGTGAATTGTAGATTTCGCGTTCAACTGTCTAGCATCAGCTTCCGCTTCTGGGGTCACTCGTATCAAAAGTTCGCCCATTGTAATGTCGACGAATGGGTTCCGAGGAATCGTCACTTGATTCGGATTTCCGGCGCCCCAGGAAAGGAGACATGTGAAAAGCAGTATGCCAACATGGAGTTGTCGCACGTTCACTTCTAGTCTTGAGTGGTGTAAGGGAATTAGCCCGTGCGGAATTGGCAATCGTCTAGTTATCTGTTGTCGCATAGTTGGAGAGGAAAAAAGAATAAGAAACATGATGCAAGTCGTTAGGACTTCGTTGCAATCTAGGTACACAATGTTGGCAACTTTTGCTAGGAACGCCAGATTATCATGCGGGTTGTCCTCGATTTTCTTCTTGTACGTAGTGCTTAGGCGGGGAATTGTCTAACAAATCCAACCTTTCTACACACTCGCCTCAGATTTTTGCAATCCCAACGCTTCCCTGTACGAGTTATCTTTTCCATCGGATTCAGTGACTAGCAGTCAATCGAGCGTAGAAGTCCCTGGGAGCGAAAAATTGACAATTTCACCCTCTTTTTCTTTTCTGAATGAACTGACATGCTACAGGTTTCTTGTGCGACCTTTGTCAGAGAGTGTTCCTTTCTCAGGCCTCCGATTCAACAAACTCTAATGCCTAGCGTATATAGTAAATTTGCTGGCGTGTCCACCCTGTTAAAGGCTGGGGAAATGAGACAATCATTCAATTCTATTATTACGTCTCAGGGTTCCATTTCCTATCGATTTGCGAACGAATTGGGGGCATTAGAGCTAGACTGTTTCACCAAGCTGTGTTAGAATTTTCACGTGATTACATATTCTGACATTTTCGTGGAGGTCCTATGAAAAAAATTATACTTGATACCGATCTTGGCGACGATATTGACGATGCCCTTGCCCTCGCATTTGCGCTCATGAGTGGTAAGATTGACCTGCTCGGCGTTACCACCGTGTTCAAGAACACGGAAAAACGTGCTGAACTTGCCTGTTGCGTTCTAGACGCGCTGGATAGAAGTGATATTCCAACCTACGCTGGCATTGGTCAGACAATGGTCCAATCTGTTTCCGATTGGCAAAACGTATCGGCCTCGCATTGCCCGGGGCAGATGGAGGTTCTGGAAAATCGCAAGACTTCAGTTCAACCAAGGTCCAGTCGCGCGGTTGACTTCATTGTTGACACTGTGATGTCGAGCGATGATGACATTACGATTGTTCCGATCGGGCCTCTTACAAACATCGCTGTAGCGTTGCTCACGGAGCCAGAACTGGCTCAGAAAGCGAAGATATGTTTGATGGGTGGCGCAACAGATCGATTGAGACCAGAGTGGAACGTGCTCTGCGATCCGGAGGCAGCACAAGTAGTATTCAATTCTGGCTCGCAAATTACCATGGTAGGGCTTGATGTCACAACAAAATGTCGCATGACATACGATCAAGTAAAGGCCATTGGTGCGGTAGAACGCCCGATTAACCAAATTTCTTTTGAGCTAATTCATTTATGGGGTGGTGATAATCCAGAGCCGTGTCCAATGCTCCATGATCCATTGGCTATTGCCATGGTCATTGATTCGACTTTCTGTCAGCAACGAGAGCTGCGAATTGCTGTTGAAACTCAGGCCGAGCACCTGCGAGGAGCGACTGTGCCAATTCAGGGGGAATCGAATGCTTCGGTTTGCTTTGACGTTGATGACGAGAAGTTTATGGACTATTTTGTTCGGACACTGACGCAATCCTGATTGCTTACCTGCATTGTCGATAAAACATCTCCACCAATTTCGGGAGACACCCGTCTAGGGCGACATGCACGGCCCCCTAGGTTCGCTGATTGCTGCATAGTTCGTTCTCACGCTGCAAGATGATGCCCATGCGAGATTGTACATGGAAAACTACGACATTTATGGAAAATGCCGTACCAGTATGGTAGGGTCTAATTGCTAGGTTGCACCTCTTTTTTGAATGAAACTGTTGAAAATAAGGATTGCGACATGCGTTGTTTGTCTTGTTCGGCCGGAAAGTTCTTCTAGTCACCGTTGAGATAGAACGTAGAACAGATTTTTTCTCTGCCTTGACACTCTTACCATTACCAGCCAACCCGCATTAAGATAGCATTATCCGTGACGCCTGTCAATGCGAATCTCTGACAGTATTACTTCTTTGTTTTAGTTTTGTGCCGTTCGCACAATCTCTATAGCTATTCCACTTGATTTTTAAATAATTGACGCGCTAAACGGTCCGAAGAAGACAAATGGTCTTCTTGGAATGTGGCTATCAAGTGTGTTGAATCGATTGGTTTCATGGGTTTTGTCTGTGCTAATGTCAGCTTATGGCAGAATTCAGTCTCGCTTCTCGGCGTGGTTTCTCGATAGATTACTTGTTCCACATGGTTATGTCGCATACGTCTGGGCGGTGACGATGGCCTTGATTCGCTCGACTTTTTTCTTGACAAAATGCCGATAGTGCTATATAATGTGTCCGTCTTTTGACCAGTAGGTCTGGGCGGGTAGCTCAGTTGGCCAGAGCGACGGCCTTACAAGCCGTAGGTCACAGGTTCAAGCCCTGTCCCGCCTACCAAATATAGTCGAATCGGTAGCGTATCGGACCCGTGGTGTAGCTTGGTTTAACACATCTGCCTGTCACGCAGAAGATCGCGGGTTCAAATCCCGTCGGGTCCGCCAGTCCATATTGGACTTAAACCACAGGTTGTTTGGTCTTCAAACAGTCTGTGGTTTTTTCATGCATGCAGCCTTTTTTTATTGTTGAATATTCAGAAGGAGCTTGTCACCATGTTAGATCTGAAATTCATTCGCGAAAATCCTGATTCAATCCGGACAATGTTGGAACAACGGAAAATGACGGCATCTTTGGATCAGCTTCTTGAGATAGATCGCCAATGGCGCACGGCTGTAGCTGAGGTAGAGACTTTTAGGAATCATCAGAACACAGTTTCAAAGAAGATTGCGGAGCTCAAGAGGAGTAAGCAGGATTCGTCGGAGTTGATTTCCGAAATGAAGGGACTCTCTCAGAACATCAAGAGGCTTGGCGAACAAGCAAACCTGTATAAGAAACAGGTTGATGACATCCTCTTAACGATTCCAAATTTTCCGCATTTGAGCACGCCAGTTGGAAGTAGTGAAGAAGATAATGCAGCGATTAAGCGCTGGGGTGAACTACCAAGCTTCGATTTTGAACCAAAGCCCCATTGGGAGCTTAGCACAGCTTTGGATATTGTTGATTTTGGACGTGGGACGAAACTGGCTGGGAGCAACTTTGTATTGTTCAAAGGTCTCGGTGCAAAGCTAGAACGCGGATTAATCAACCTCATGCTCGATATGCATGTGTCTAAACATGGTTACACGGAAATCTCCCCCCCTTTCCTCGCCAATCGTCCAACAATGACAGGCACGGGACAATTACCAAAGTTCGAGGTCGACATGTATCGATGCGATCGAGATGGTGACAATGAAGATGGCGATCTATTCCTCATTCCAACCGCGGAAGTGCCCGTTACCAATATCTTTGCGGGCGAGATTTTGAATGCTGAAGACCTTCCGATATACTATACGGCATACACCCCTTGTTTCCGACGTGAGGCAGGTTCCTATGGCCGGGAGACGCGTGGATTGCAGCGCCTCCACCAATTCGATAAGGTCGAAATGGTCAAGTTTACTCTTCCCGAGACGTCATACGATGAACATGAATCGTTGCTGAGCGATGCCGAATCGGTGCTGCAAGTTCTTGGGTTGCCCTATCGGGTCATTCAACACTGTACTGCAGATCTCTCGTTCGCCGCAGCTAAATGTTATGATCTGGAGCTTTGGTCACCTATGGACGAGAAGTTCAATTTGGAAATTTCTTCGTGTAGTAATTATGAGGATTTTCAGGCGCGGCGTGCAAACATCCGTTTTCGTCGTGAAGCGGGTGCCAAACCGGAGTTCGTTCATACCCTGAATGCTTCAGGTACTGCCCTTCCTCGCTTAATTATCGCGATTCTTGAGGTTTATCAGCAGGAGGACGGGAGCATTCGAATTCCAGAGATATTGAGGCAATATGTAGGTGGTATTGAGCGGATTGAGTGAGACAGCAGATGCGGATACAAGTGAACAGCTCTGATTTCTAATTTGCTGAACTCTGGAGGAGCTATGACAGTTGACACAGGGTATGCAAATCCACAATTACTAATTTCAGCCAGTGAACTCATTGACAGACTATCTGCCCAGTTAATTTGCATCGTGGATGCTCGACCAACACATGCGTACGCTGCAGGACATATTCCCGGTGCCATTCATCTTGATCTTTACTCGATTAGCCTGAACGACACGAGTGAAAAACCCTTCAGGGCATATACGTGGATGATTGCCTATCTTCTCCGTCAGCGGGGCGTAGATCCGCTTAAGAAAATAATTTGGTATGACGATGTTTCGGGGATTCGTTCTGCAAGGGGATTTTGGTTCTGCGAATATTTTGGGCATAGGAATGTCCAAGTGCTGAACGGTGGATTCGGCGCGTATGTTGTCGCAGGTGGACCGGTGAGTACCGAAGCAGATAGGCCGGATGAAGTGCGATCGTTTCCAGAACAGGCGCAGTCCGATTTACACATGGACGCAGATACTATTCGCGGTTTACTCGGTCATGAGGGATTTGCTGTTCTTGATACGCGGACGTCTGATGAGCATTATGGACGAGTTTCCCGATCGGCGCGCGGTGGGACTATCCCAGGTTCAATCCATATCGAATGGAGTAATAATCTAGATGGAGATGGAGGTTTCAAGCGCGCTGTCGAGCTTCGTGAGCTGTATGAATCGGCAGGCATCACCCCGGAGAAGCGTGTAGTGTGTTACTGACAGGGTGGATACCGCTCTTCGCACGCCTACCTGGCGCTGCGGCTTTTGGGTTATCCAAAGGTCAGCAACTATCTGGGATCGTGGAAGGAGTGGGGAGATCGGCTGGATCTGCCGATGGAAATCCCAGTTTCCAAGTAGGTAAACGCTATTTCCTACTATTATATCGAGATCTTATTTCAAGATGTCTTCAATCACTAATGGTTCATCTGTCATCTCTTGATTTGCCGTTTCTAGTTTTTCGCGACTTGATACAACACAAACAGCACCACGATTGAGATTCGCTTCGAGTAGCTCGAGTAGCGCATGCTTTACCGACTTGGGTGTGCCCTGTTTAAGCCGTGCGTAGCGTTCTTCGCGTTTTTCGGGCGTTTGTCCAGTGAGATGACGATGCAGTGCATCACTCGTTGCCTCGTTTGGACGGATGGGTTGTTCATTGTTCTTTGCCGTGGCAATAATGGCTCGGTCAATGTCCGTTTGGGTCCAGTTAGTCTTACGGATGTACTCTGTAACACCCTTAAATACCGCAAGCGTTCGAGTAATATGGGGATCGCTGAAGGAGCCGAGGTACAGTGTCCGTCCCAGGGGGCTGTATGTGAACCATGCACCGTATGCATTGCCCTTGAAACGAATTTCGTTCATGATGTAGTCGAGACGAACGATGTGTGTGCCGAGTGTTAATGAAGTAGCGTCTGGATGCGAGTAGTGAGGTGCTGGAATTACTTGGGCACAGTGCGCTACTTGAATTGGCCCAGCTAATCCCTCACGTGGTGGAGTGGTGAAAGGTGTGAAGTCAATCGGCGTACTCTCTATTGGTTTGTTCTGCATGTTTTGAATCCAATGTGATAATGTGTCGGAGACGGTCTTAAACGTGGAATCTGAACCAGTGAAGCTGATGGTTATCCGTTCACGTTCGAGGAGGAATTTTTGAATTGCCTCGATTTTATGCATTAGATCGTCACTCAGATTATCGAACTCATCATTGAGCTGCTCGCTGAGCCCCAGTTGCGGTAGACCATACACTAGTTCAGACAGATGAGCCTGCGGTGTTAGGCCCCGTGCTGCATGGTACATTGCGGTGGTAGAACCACTGTGGACCATGTCCGTTCGACAGCGCGCCCGTCCTTGTACCAGAACATCACGAAGTCTTTCCTTATCCCTCGGATCTATCCGGAAAACTAGATCATGTAACACATCTAACGCTGGGGCAATCTGGTGGTCAAGTGCCTTCAACTGAAAACGCATGTGTTGCATTAATTGATGTTCGTCGAATGCATGTGTTCCAAACAAAGGTGCACACCCAATGCCTCCGGTAGAAGCTGCAATCCGCCGTGCCGTCTGTTCATAGCCCAATCCTCTCACGCCTAATTTGCTGATGGCTTCGGCATAATATGGCAAGTATATCCTTAACTCTTCTGGTAACCCTGTCAAGTTAAAGTCCAAAATTAGGTAATTCACCCCATTTGAAAACACATCATTATGAAGCACTTCAACGCCGTGAACCGTTTGGAGGCTAGTTGGGATGTGAGTGAGACGGGTAGGTAAATCAGCAACCTTGAGCTGTGGCAGTTTGGCTAGCGCTTGCGGTGAATTCGGCTTGCTGTTAAGTCGATCCAACTCCTCAGCGTCAGCTGCGATTTTCTTCATATCTCCATCTGTTAACTTCGCACGGACTTGGTTCATTCGATCCGTGAATTCCGCGTCAATGCGTCTTTGCATTTCTGGGTCTGGCTTTATAACTGCCACCAGCTGATGTGGATTGTTTAGTAGTTTTTCGCGAATCAGTCTATTGAACAGGTCCGGTTCATTAGCATAACGTTTTCGACAAGACGATAGGTGCTCAGCCATTGGAAGAAACAGCAATGGGTCAACGCCATAGATCCATGTTGAAATCACCCTATCGAGCATATCCAGAGGAAACATCGACCCGATTTCAAGGTAGTGATAGGCCGCTTGTTGAAATACAGCTTCGACGAGTTCTGGTTCAATCTCGGTGTCGGCGATTTCGGAAAGCGTGTGGTTTACTAGTTCAGAAAATGCGTCAACTCGATCTGGTTCGCTCGCCTTCAACCCCACTCGGAAATTGCTCTCTAGGCCCACGGAGCCAGCACCTGAATAGATTAGATCTGCGCCGAGTTTTGACGCGACCACCGCTTTCTTCAATGGTGCACCCTCGTTGCCCAGTAGAATAAGACTTAAGAGACGCATCATGACGATGTGTTCGGGGTCGGTTGCGTCGCCTGTGAGCCACTGTAGCATCAGATACGTCTTTTCGGTGAGTGCTTCATCTTCTCCAACGGCGTAGGTCTCAGTCAGACACTGGGCTGTTTCCCATCGTGGTTGTCGGGCAATCTTCACGTCGACATCTTGCCGGTTGAAATCGTTGAGTCGGTTGGAAAGGAAAGCCAAGTAGTCCCTGGTTGGGATGTTCCCATAGAAGAAGAAATAGCTGTTACTGGGGTGGTAATAAGTCTTATGGAATTGTTTAAAGGCTGCGTAGGTTAAGTCGGGAATAGAATCTGGGTCTCCGCCGGATTCGTTTCTATATATTGTGTCTGGTAGTAGACCTCGGGTCACAGAACGGTACATCAACGACTCGGGATCGGAAAAGGCACCCTTCATCTCGTTGTAGACAATGCCACTGATTGTCAATTCACCGTCAGGATTCTCTTTATCTGCTGGAGCGAAGTGATGTCCTTCGCGTTTGAACGTCTGTTCGGTCAGCAGCGGATGAAAAACCGCATCAAAGTACACTTCGGCCAGGTTAAAAAGATCTTGTTTAACATTACTTGCTACGGGATAGTATGTGCAGTCCCAGCCGGTCATTGCGTTAATGAAGGTTGCCATACTCATTTTAATCATCTCAAAAAACGGTTCTTTAACCGGGTACTTACGTGAGCCAGAAAGCACCCCGTGCTCGAGGATATGGGGCACGCCGGTATCGTCTGAAGGTGGTGTTGGAAAGCTGATAGAAAACAGGTTTTCTGTATCATCGGTATGGAGATGCATCAGCCGTGCCCCGCTATGTTCGTGTTCAATCTGATATGCGACCGCTCGCAATTCCTCAAGTGGCGTTACGACCTTTATTTGAAATCCGTTGATCTCCTGACCAACCTGTAGTGTGATTTCTGGAATCTCGGGCATTCAAGTCTCCTTATGATTGAATCTGTCTCTTAACATGTGTTTTGTGTTTCACACGGTTACTGAGAAATGGGTTTTCCGTTGTCTTTCGAAGTGCGTGTTTTAAGCTACTTAAAGTTCAGGAGTGATGAGATGGAGTTTCGCCGTTCGTTGCGCGTAGTTTTTGTCCTAATCATCTTCCAATGCAATTAATGGATGTTCGGCGCGAGAGGGCGTGTTCCTGGCATTGGTTTTTCTGCAGAGATGGGGTTCATTGTCTGCTTCGCTACAACGTTGACATCCATGTTCATCTGGAACCGTAGTCCCACCGAGGATAGATTCTGAACTGAAATTGCCAAAAATGCTGCCGACAAAAGCGCAAAACGCTGAGGTTTCAGAACTCTTCTGATAAACGTGTTAACCTATTTTCGCATTTCAGAAGATTAAAACATTGATATGTACATGACGATGTTTTATCGTTCGCTCATGACTGGGCAATCAAGTAAATGCAGTTTCTCCGGGCCATCGACTTAAACCCCAGGTTAGGTAGGAAATAACGTCTTTCCATTTGATGTTTTTGACATCTCCAAAAATGCATGCGATTTCTATTGGACCGCATTTGTTAATTACGTTGGATGCTGGTCCGCGAAAGGCGTTCAAGTGGCTGGCGAATTGCCCAGAAGCAAACGTCCCCGGAAATGACTGCAACATTAAAACAATCAGCAATAACAAAATAAATTTTCTTGTTGGCAAGATGTGCTGCTAAATCATGTTCCGCTAGAGCGGTTGAAGACGAACGGGGCATACCTTGAGTTCAGCAGTATGCGTTATTGGGTCGTAACCGGAACCTGTTAAAATGTTTACGGGTACATCACGAAAGCTAAAACTCGCAAACACTGTTCCGTGTGGTGAACGCCTCGTCGTTTTTACCCTAATTTTCACCGAACCACGTTGGCTCGACATCTTGCACCAGCCACCATCCACCAATCCCCATTTTGCAACATCGTCGGGGTGTATTTCAAGGACCTCTTCGGACAACAGATGGTCAATGCCCTCTGCACGTCCTGTTTGTGTGCGCGTGTGATAGGACGCAAGTCTGCGACCAGTGGTAAGCCACACCGGAAATTTGTCACTAATCGTTTCTGCCGGGTCTCGGTAGTTCACAATTGAAAACACACCACGGCCGTTTATGAATTCGCCTTCGTGTAGCATTGGTGTGCCGGGATGGTCTCGATTTGGAACAGGCCATTGATACTCACCATTCTCGATGCGTTCCCAATCCAGTCCGGCATAAATGGGTGCAACGTCACATAGTTCATTGAACACATCTTTCGCTGTTTGGAAAGCAAAGCCTTCGAATTTCAGCTGATTAGCCATTTGGCAAATAATCCACCAATCAGGCTTCGCTCCTTCTGGGGGTGGAACGGCAGCGCGCATTCGCTGTACACGTCGTTCTGTGTTTGTTTGCACACCAGAAGTTTCTGCCCACGCACTTGCTGGTAACACAACATCAGCAAGTTGGGCAGTATCTGTCAGGAAAATGTCGATTACAACAAGGTGGTCAAGACTTCGTAGTGCATGTTCACAGTGGTCTCGGTTTGGATCGGAGAGAAGAGTGTTTTCTCCATCAATCAACATTGCCCGAATCTGATCTCCGCATAGGTCGAGCGCAGTGACTTTCGTGATGCCATTCTCAAGATCGATTTGCCTGCCGTAAAGATTTTTGAATTTGGCTTGGTTTTCCGGATCCGTGACCGGCTGAAATCCGGGATAGTTGTTTGGAATCGCACCGCTATCTCCAGCGCCCTGGATGTTGTTCTGACCTCGCATCGGGTTAATGCCAGTTCCCTCACGACCGAGATTTCCAGTCATAAGTGCGAGGTTGCAGAGGCTTTGAACGTTATCAACACCGCAGATATGTTCAGTTATGCCGAGTGTGTAGTAAATCGCGCCCCTGTTTGCCATTCCATACCATATTGCAGCGGTCTCTATGTCTTTGGCGGGTACACCTGTGATTCCTTCAGCCCATTCGGGCGTGAATTGGGCGATGTGTTTGAGGAAACGATCAGAATCAACGGTTCTCTTGTCGATGAATTCACAATCGATCAGGCCTTCATGGGCAATCACATGAGCCATTCCGAGCAACAGTGCAGTGTCGGAACCAACTTGAAGTGGTAGATGTAAATCCCCGATGTCCGCTAATTGGATGCGACGTGGATCTGCGACTATGAGCTTTGCGCCTCGTGCAATAGCCTTCTTGATACCCGTTGCTGCGACCGGGTGACACTCCGTCATATTCGTGCCGATGCAGAAAATCACGTCCGGTTTTTGCATGTCGATGAGCGGATTCGACATCGCACCGCGTCCGATTGTGGCTGCCAAACCGGCAACCGTAGGTGCGTGGCAGGCACGGCTACAATTGTCTATGTAATTGGTTCCAAAACCGACGCGAATGAACTTCTGCATAAGGTAAGCCGCTTCACTCGGTGCGCGACCAGAAGCAACTCCATATACGCTGTGTCTTCCATAGTTTTCCTGCGCGTCGCGGAAGCCTTTGGCTGCTACATTCAGCGCCTCGTTCCAACTTGCTTGGTGGAGATTTCCGTCCTCGCGCCGCACCAGAGGGGTAGTCAATCGATCGGGGTGCTGTACAAAATCGAAGGCAAATTGTCCCTTGACACAGAGTGCACCCTTGTTCGCTGGTCCGTCCATTGCCGGTTGGATGCCGACTATTTCTTGGTTCTTGGTCATTACATCCATTGAGCAACCGACTCCACAATAAGGACAGATAGTGCGTGTTTTCTCGAGTTTTGCCGGAACTTCAATTGCGCGCATTGCTTTTTTGTCGGCAAGCGCCCCGGTCGGACAGGTCTGAACGCACTGTCCACAGAAGGTACACGCAGAATCCTTCAGATTTCCATTAAATTCGGTCGTAATCTGTGTGTGGTAGCCACGGTTCATGACACTAATTGCGTAGTCTCCCTGTTGTTCAGCGCATACGCGTACGCAGCGGTAGCAAGAGATGCAGAGATCGTAGTCGCGAAAGATGAACGGATTTCCGTCGTTGGCGTTGCTCTTTCCGGATTGTGCGCCCATAAAACGACCGGTTTGTGCTTCATAACGATTGGCGAGGCTGATGAGTTCCTGTGAAGCATAGCCTCGCAGCGGATCAACGTCGGTTTCACGATTCTCTGACACCACCATTTCAAGCAGTGTCTTGCGATGTTTCTCAAGGTCTCCGGTCTTTGTTTGCACTACCATTCCAGGAATCGCCTTTGTTGTACACGAGGTGACAGGATTGCGTGCCCCTTCGAGTTGGACGACACACAGTCGACATCCTCCAAACGGATTGAGGCGGGGGTCGTAGCAGAGGGTTGGGATGTTTTTCTGATGTCTATTTGCCACGTCGTAAATCGTCTCGCCATCCGAAAAGCTTATCTGAGTTCCGTCTAAAGTAATTGTATTAGATGGTTCTTTTTTTTGCCTTGGGTTCATCTATTCGTTCTCCTGGCAACAACCTGGCGACAATTTAATACCACATCTAGAAACCACATCGGATAGGAACATTGGTATTCGCTGGTGCAATTCTATTTCAAGATTCCACATGTCGTTTAACCTTTTCTGGAAAATACCTTAGCAGGCTCTCTGCAATGAGTGGAGCCGCCATGCCTAGACCGCAGGCACTTGTTGCTTTCATTGTGTGACCAATGTCATTCACTTCGTTAATCCATGCTGTTGCTTTGGAAGGGCCCGCATTTCCGGCCAAGCGCTCCGAGAGACGCTGCGTCCCAATTCGGCAGGGGAAGCACTTACCGCATGATTCTTCAGCGAAGAATTCCATTGCGCTCTGTGCGACTTTAACGACATCTCGCGTGTCATCAAAAACCAGAATCCCACCGGCCCCTAGCATCGATCCTTTCGCTTGAATGCTCGGCTCATCAAGCGTCACACAAAGGTCATTGCCAGCGAGAAATCCACCCGATAAGCCCGCCATCGTAACTGCTTGAATGGAACGTCCAGTGTGTGGGCCGTTCGCCCATTCGTAGAGCAGCGTTTGCAGTGATAAACCGAACGGAACTTCGTAATTACCTGGTTTCTGAATGTCGCCGGACAAGCTAATGACTTTTGTTCCTGCGTGGCCGTTTAATCCCAGTTGCTGGTACCATTCTGCACCCCGGCGGATAATCTGTGGTACGGAAGCGAGGGTTTCTACGTTATTTACGGCCGTTGGCGAATTTTCGAAGCCATGCGTTACTGGATAGGGTGGTCGGTTCCGCGGAAACGGATGTTTGCCCTCCAAGCTATTTAGTAGGGAACCTTCCTCACCGCAGATATATGCGCCGGCTCCACGGCGAACATAGATGTCAAAGGTAAAGTTTGTACCAAGTATTTTGTCGCCTACAAAACCGGCTTCTTTTGCTTCAGAGATTGCGGATTCGAGAGTTCTCAAAGTAGTGGGGTATTCATAGCGAAGATAGATGAAACCACGGGTTGCACGCGTTGCGTAGGCTGCCAGGGTCATACCCTCAATAATCGCGTGGGGGTCGTAGTCAAGGATAGCACGATCTTTGAAGCAACCTGGTTCTCCCTCATCTGCATTGCATACGATGGTCTTCTGTTCTCCCGGTGCTTCGGCAACAGATCTCCACTTGAGGCCTGTTGGAAACCCTGCACCGCCACGGCCGGCGAGCTTGCTTTCAACAAGCAGTCCTATGGTCTCCGCTGGCTCCATCTCCTGAATCGCTCGCATCAGCGCTTGGTAACCGCCTGTTCGCTGATAACCATCGATTGTAGATCTTCCGGGTTCACGGATTGAATCGAAAACACATTCTTCAAATCCGTCCGGGTTCGGTAATGGTAGTGGAGAGGGTTTGACCTTGAGTGAAGTCGCAGTTGTGCCCGTGAGAACCGTATGTCCCTTGAGGACTGGCACAGCATCATCACACCGGCCGGCACAGGGCATTGGTGTGCCACTCTCGCCGCTGAGTTGTTCGAGTATCTCCTCCCCACCCGCTAGGCGGCATGCAGGACCGGTGCAGACACGTGGGGAATTCTGGCCTAGTGGCGTGCGAGCGAAGTGATGGTAGAATGTGACAGTCCCAAATAGGTCGGCCAATGGAATTCTAAGTGCCACCGCCACGTCTCGCAGCGTTTCCTCCGAAAGGTGGCCGTCGCGATCCTGGAACGCGTGCAATAGTGGAAGCAGGGGTGCGGGTTGGTTACGCCATTGATTAATAAGTTCCTGATTTGTTGGATTTGGCATTGTGTGTTCCGACCAAAGGGGGACTGATAGGGCGTCTGCGTCAACAACCGATAGATTTCGACAGAGAATGTCAAACTGCGTCCTGTATGGTAACAATTTTTTTCCGGAGGGTCAATAGGAATTTCTTCAATTGCTGTGAGGATACTGTAGAAATGGTGACAACCCATAGTCTTTGCGTCAAAGTCTTCGGATCGTGAGAGCCCGTGTGGTTTTCTCGCCTTTCAAGATAGACAACGTGAGATTTACATGGTAGAATTCCGAGGATTGCTGAAAGAGTTTTGCAAGATTAAACTAACTTGATACGATTTTATCGAGCGAGGTTGCTGCAATTGATGAGTAGGCAGGGGGGTGAGTATGTCATCGACCGATAGGTGGGCGGAAAGAGACGTACTCTGTAGCCGCAGCTACTCTTTAGATTGCCTATTGTTTTGGGGTTGCCCAAGATTGGTCGTGCTCAAGACTCTGTTTGGTGTCCTGAAATGCGATCGTTTGGCTATCTGCGAAGACTCTATACCGAAGAATAGTCTAAACTGCGAAGCTCAGATCGGTCGTGTGGACACGGAGGCCGCGGAAAGGATAATCTCTTTTCTGTGTTTTTCAAGTTAATTCAAGCGTTAGTGAGTTGCTGTGTCGATTGTGGCAGATCGAAACCACCGGCGACCACAGATGTCACGTGAACCCAATATGCGCTGCGTAAAAGAGAAGAGGTTATCATGACCCCAACAATTAACATAACTAAGGAACAGAAGCAACAATTTGATGACGAAGGTTACTTTTTGCTTGAGAACGTGATCCCCAGCTCATTCCTTGAGCTGCTTCGCGGTGAATGTCAGAATTTTATTAATCAGAAGAACGCTGACATGGACCAGAAAGGGCTAGATGTGAGCGGGCTCAATCATCGTAACAAACGCTATTTCATATCGAATTGTCGCCGTAAACAACCTAGATTGCGGGAATTTCTTTTGAGCAGAATGATGGCCGACATTTGTCTCGCAACACTTGGAGACAACGCCTATCTATTTTGGGAACAGTATGTCGTAAAAGGGGCATCTAAAGGGATGAAATTTGGCTGGCATCAGGACTCGGGATATGTACGCTATCCAAATCACAAACCATACCTGACTTGTTGGTGCGCGCTTGATGATATGTCCGAGAGGAATGGGACCGTTCAAATTATGCCGTTTTCTCACATCGGCATTCGCTCGTGGGTAAACCACGTTCAGGAGGAAGGGAGTAATGACCTTGTTGGATACTTTGGAGATAAACAGGGTGTGCCAGTGGTAATGTCGGCCGGTAGCATCGCGGTATTTACGAGTCTAAATTTTCATCGTAGTGGGCCAAATCAGACACAATGGCTGCGCCGCGCCTATATCGCGCAATACTCGGCGGAACCAATACTCTCTGAGGATGGCACTAAACTGTGGGGCGATGCGGAACCGCTTTTGGTGGGTGGCAAAGATGCTGTCGGAATGCCTAAGCCGGATATCTCAAACGACGTCAGTGAATAAGAATCATCATTGGCGATCGATTTCATGGGGTGTTTCGACTGGACACTTTTTTGATTCATTGATTCACTGGGTGGTTCAAGTGGCATTTATGGTTCCTAGGTGTTGATGCGTTCACCGATAATGTGCCCGGTCATAGTTGCCAGCAAGAGAGCCTATATGAATTCTGACTTGTTTCTAGGCCTAGTTTTCAAGATAACATGTATTCGCAGGAATCGAACTGGACTTCAACCGCGACGGGGACTCTGTTCGATTCCTTGTTTGTTTCGTCGAAATTGCCTGAGTGTTTCGCTCTTTAGCACGGGTAGCATGAATGCGTGATGGTAGCGTAAGGGGGTGCCTCTCCCACCCGTGATTTGCTGACAGATGGCGATTAAACCTGTTACCTGCAGTTCAATATTTCCGAAACTATAGGGAGCCGGCTATCATGTATAATACCATCAGCATAACCGCCGCACAGCGGCAGCAATTCAAGGAGGAAGGCTATTTCATCCTTCAAAGTGTAATCACTGATTGTTTTCTTGGGCTACTTCGCAATGCCTGCCAGATTTTTGTCGACCAAACAAATGCTGAAATGGATCGAAGAGGGGTAGATCAGATTGGTCTTAGTCATCGGAATAAACGATACTTCAGTGCCCACTGTTACCAACAACAGCCTGAACTGCGTGACTTTCTGTTTTGTGACATGATGGCAGAGATTTGCAGAGCGACGCTTGGTGATGATGCCTATCTATTTTGGGAACAATACGTCGTGAAGGGAGCATCTGAAGGGATGAAATTCGGCTGGCATCAAGATTCAGGGTATCACGATAATGGAGATCACAGACCATATCTCACCTGTTGGTGTGCACTTGATGATATGTCCGAGGAGAATGGAACAGTCTATATAATGCCATTTTCTGATGTCGGGATCCGTTCATGGGTGAAACATGTTCGTGAGGAAGGCAGCAATGACCGCGTTGGCTATTTTGGGGACAAAAAAGGGATTCCAGTCATTGTACCGGCTGGTAGCATCGCTGTATTCAGCAGTCTGAATTTTCATTGTAGTGGGGAGAATCGGGGAGGCCAGTTGCGCCGCGCCTATATCATACACTATTCAGCAGAACCAGTGCTTTCTGGGGATGGCACGAAACTGAAAGGTAGTGCGGAGCCGTTTCTCGTTGATGGGAAATATGCTGTTGGTGCGAAAGGGTTCTACAGTCCAATTGACGTCATTGGATAGGCTCGTAAGGGATTCATTAACGACAAATGCATCCGGATTTTGTGGTTTGAATCTTCGTTAATTCATTGACGGACTGAACGGCTCAAGCGACATCGACGATGTCCCACTCGTGATGAGTTCACTGATTAGCATTCCAGTGATTGGTGCTAGCAGGATTCCGTTCTTAAAATGACCGGAAGCAACGATTACGCTCTCAAGGCCAGGCGCTTTTCCAAGGCACGGCCCACCCTTCATATGTGGACGCAGGCCCGCCCACGCGCGAAGGAAGGTGGCCTTGGCTAGTTCCGGTATCAGCGTGGTTCCCGATTCAACCATATTCTGCAGGCCCCCCGCCGTTGTTTGCTTGTCATACCCTACGAATTCGACGGTTGCGCCAATCAAGACTTTTCCATCGGACCGAGGAACAAGATACACGCCAAGGCCGTCAATTATGTGTTCCAGCATTGGTGGAATCGATTCAACGAGCACAATCTGTCCACGTGCAGGTTGAATTGGTAAATGACAACCCAGCTGTGCCGCAAGAGCTCCAGACCAACATCCAGCGGCAATGACAATCGTGTTTCCCTTAATGATTGCTCCATTTACCGTGACACCGACGGCTCGGTTGTTTTCCCGCCGAAAACCTGTGACAGGATTTCCGAATAGAAATTCCGTTCCAAGCGACGCTGCTCCTTTGGCAAGCGCTCTGACGAGTTTTGGATTTCGGACTTGCGCATCCTCTGGAAATCGAATGGCGCCAGCCAGCGATTCAGCAGCCCTGGGTTCTAGTTCCAAGACCTGTTTGGCTGTCAATATTTCTGCAGAGAATCCGTGCTCGATGCGACGCTCTGCCAAACCGATTAAGCCGTTCTTCTCGTTTTCTTCAAAAAATAGCGAGAGCGTTCCGGATTGGATGAACTCAATATCAATCTCTGTACGTGCCTTTAATTCTTCTGCCAACGATGGATAAAGAGCAAGGCTCGCCCGACACAATTCGGGATATGGCTGTCGTGTTGAGGCATGGGACGTAAGAATGCCTGCACCGGCCCAAGACGCCTCTTGCCCTACACCTCCGGCTTTATCAACCACAAGGGTTTTGACGCCTGATTTACCAAGGTTGTAGGCGATGGCGCAGCCGATCACCCCCGCTCCAATGATGATTACGTCTGTGTTCAAAGCCTGCACCTCACTGTGCGCAGACTAACTCTCCACGCGTCTGCTAAATTTACGTGCCTTGGCTCGTTTCTGTTTTGCTTCTCGCTGTTTGCGCTTCTTTTTTTCCGACGGTTTCTCGTAAAATTTCCGTCGTCGTATCTCTCTGAAGAGACCTTCTTTTTGAAGCTGACGCTTAAAGACCTTAAGCGCTTTCTCGACGTCATTGCTGTAGACTTTTGTTTCCATATTAAGATCCTATACGCCGACCGGTGTTACTTGTTTATCGGCAACACGTCCGGACGTTGGGAGGAAATCATCTCCTTTCTAATCAATTTTGGTTCAAGGCAAAACCGCAAAACTGATGAATCTCTTTGGGTTCATCCGCATACACAGTAACATTATACCCTATTTAGGTTGTAAAACCCTAATTAAAATTCCATGTTCATCTCTACAAAAAGCAACATGCTAAAGTAATGGTTGGAAAACTTGAGAAGATTCAGCTGTTGGAAGAAGAATAGTGATTGACAGCACCGCAGAATTATCGTAGAATCCACCCGTTTGTCGTATCTTATTTATTCCGCTTCTTTCGTGGTGTGCGGGCGTAGTGCGAAAGAAGGAACGGACCACGAGAACAAAAGGCGGTATCAGCGGAGCAAACTATGAGAAAGATGCCACTTAGCGTGCAACAAGTTAAAGCCTATGAGACTGGAGGATTTCTAACGAACATTCGTGTTGAAGATGATGCGGGGGCATCGTATTATCAAGTTCAATTCGACGAACTGGAGGCCAGAGAGGGACGTGAAAAATGTCAGATTGGTCTGCTTGATCGCCATTTCAATGAGAAATTCATATGGCAATTGGCAACACACCCAAAGCTTCTAGATTGTGTTCAAGCTCTCCTTGGTCCCGATATCTTGCTCCTAGCTACACAAGTGTTTTGCAAATATGGGCCTAATGAAGATTTTGTTGCGTGGCATCAAGACGTAACCTATTGGGGTCTTGAACCGCCAGAGGCAGTGACGGCCTGGTATGCTATTGACGATAGCGATCGAGAAAATGGCTGCATGCGTGTGATTCCCGGTACACATCTGGGACTTCGCGAACATGGTAAATCGGAAAAAGACGGTAATTTGTTAAGTGTCAATCAAATGGTGTGTGTGAGCGAGAAAGAGGAAAATCGGTCTGTCGATTTCGTTCTGAAAGCCGGAGAAAGTTCAATTCACCATGGAACGTTAATCCACAGTAGCCTACCAAACCGCTCCACACGACGCCGTTGTGGATTGACAATTCGTTATGTTCCACCCTGGATTAAGCCCGCTGACACCAGTTCTGTTATGCGTTGGAAGCCCGTATTAGTTAGAGGTGAGCTCAAAAATGAAAACTTCGAGACGAGTTCGAGGCCTTTTCCAACATAGCTTGAACCGTTCCGTAGTATCATCGATCGGAAAACTATTGGGAGACGGGTAATTCAGTCTTTCAGTAAATCCGTAAACCGGCATCATTCGTTAGCGGCTGGAAGGAATTAGGTTGAACAATCCAATATACGATGCAATTGTCATTGGCGCTGGGAGTATGGGAAGTGCAGCTGCTTATTATCTCGCCAAGGCCGGAGCTAAGACGTTGGTGCTTGAACAGTTCTCGCGAGGGCATACTTTTGGAAGTTCTCATGGTAACACGCGTATAATTCGCATGGTTTATGAAAAGCCGTTCTACACGGAGCTTATGAAGGCCAGTTATGTGTGCTGGCGAAATCTGGAGCAGGCCTCAGGAAAAAATCTGCTCTTCGTGACTGGAAGCGTAGTTATTGCTCCGGATGGGCACGAGTATTTGATAAACACACGAGCGAGTCTAGAAAAATCGGGAATTGAATCTGAGTGGTTGGATAACGATGAATTAGCTTCGCGACTGCCGCAATTTAATGTGGAGGCTGGCGGTCTGTCTGTTCTTTGGCAGAGGGACGGTGGATTTCTTCATGCTTCAGAATGCGTATCAACGCATCTGAAGCTGGCGGAAGAACTTGGAGCTGAGGTTAAAGAAAACACCTTGGTTGATGGAGTAGATTGGGAGCAGAATTACCCTCAAGTTTATGCAAAAGGTGAACGATTTCGCGGGAAGAAAGTCGTCTTCGCGGTAGGTCCTTGGACAGGAGGATTACTGTCCAATCTGAGCCTTCCACTGGTCGTTACGCGGCAGCAGGTGGTCTACTTTCGACCAGCCGAACTCTCACAGTTCCAAGCCGATTGCTTTCCGGTTTTCATTGACGTAACCAGGCGGAAGCCTTTTTACGGTGTCCCCGATTTCGAGGGTCAAGGAATGAAAGTAGGGTGGCACGGTTTGGGATTGGAGTGCGAAACTTCTCTTGACACTTGCAATCGTACGCCTGACACAGGCTATATCGACTTTGTGCACGATTTTGTGCGCGAACGCATGCCGAATGCGGCCGGTAATCCGATTCATGCAGAGGTTTGTCTTTACACCGAAACGCCGGATGAGGATTTTATTATTGGACTGCATCCAGATTACTCCAATCTTGTGATTGCGGGAGGATTTTCGGGGCATGGTTTTAAGTTTAGTGGACTTGTCGGGAAGATTCTTTCGGAGATTGCATTGACGGGTCAGACTAGCTACGACATAAGTCAATTTCGCCCCGAGCGATTCAGGGATTGAGGCGTATGACGAAGCCTGCCTATTTCTTCTTGATGCCTTCGGCTAATTCCTTTGCAAATTTTCCAACCTTTGATATCATCGCTGATTCATCATTTAAATGCTCCTCAATCACGTTAATTATGGCGCTTCCTACGATGACACCGTCGGCGATTTGCGAGACTGCATGGGCTTGCTCTCGCGTTGACACACCGAAACCGGCGCAAATCGGCTTATCAGTGTATTCACGTAATTGAGAAATCATCGGGGGCAGCTCATTGGAAAGCGAATCCCTTGCTCCTGTTACGCCAGTGACCGACACGCAATAGATAAAACCGGTGCTTATTGATGCAATTGCACGTAGCCGTTCCGAAGGGCTGGTGGGCGCAACGAGAAAAATCGTGGAAAGTTTGTGTTGGGGTGCGATAGTCAGTAAGGTATCCGCCTCTTCCGGAGGAAGGTCTGGAACAATGACACCATCAACACCTGCATCAGCGGCCGTCTTGCAGAACTGGGATTCACCCATCCGAAATATTGTGTTGTAGTAGGTCATGAGCGTGATTGGAATCTCTGTCTCATGACGCAGATCTTGAACCAAATCTAGAATCTGCTCAAGAGAGATGTTTGCCCCCAGAGCGCGCTCACTTGCTCTTTGAATTGTGGGTCCATCAGCGATAGGATCGGAAAATGGGACACCAAACTCAATAATATCTGCTCCAGATGTCTCCAATGTCATTAGAAGTTCTCGGCTAATTCGCGCTGTTGGGTCTCCGGCGCAAATATAAGGCATGAATGCACTCTCACCTCTGTGCCGTAATTCCCTGAATTTTGTTTCAATGCGGTTCAAGACGTACTCCTTCTCAAAGTGGCTGCGTCATGTGTCGCAATGCGTCCATGATTTGCTCCTGCTTACAATTGTACGCCGACGACTTTAGCTATTGTATCAACGTCCTTGTCCCCGCGGCCGGAAAGGCAAACAACAATAATCTCGTTTCGATGCATTGTTGGTGCAAGTTTCTGAACGTATGCGATTGCATGTGCGGATTCGAGTGCGGGGATAATACCCTCCAACTCCGATAGAAGATTAAAACCTTCCACGGCTTCTTTGTCGGTGATTGACACGTAATCTGCTCGGCCGGTTGATTTGTAGTAGCTATGTTCAGGACCAACTCCAGGATAGTCCAGTCCTGCTGAAATTGAGTGTGCAGGGGTAATCTGTCCATCGTCTTCCTGCAATAGATAACACTTTGACCCGTGGAAAACGCCGATGCTGCCCTCGCTCAACGAAGCGGAATGTTTGCCGCTGAGGATGCTTTCACCTGCGGCTTCAACACCTATCATTCTTACACTTTTATCTGCATAAAATGGGTAGAACATACCAAGAGAATTGCTGCCACCTCCCACGCTAGCCACGACGCAACTCGGCAGACGTCCCTCTTTTTCAAGGACTTGGATCCTCGTTTCATCTCCGACAACGGCTTGAAAATCGCGAACCATCATTGGATAGGGATGCGCGCCTACTACAGAACCAATTAGGAGGTATGTTGTTCGGACATTCGTCACCCAATCGCGGAATGAGGCGTTGATTGCGTCCTTCAATGTTCGAGATCCAGAGTTCACTGCGGTTACTTTTGCGCCCATGAGGCGCATGCGAAATACATTGAGTGCTTGTCTCTCGATATCTTCTTCGCCCATGTAAACCTCGCACTCCATGTTGAATTTGGCCGTTACCGTAGCCGTTGCGACACCATGTTGGCCGGCGCCTGTTTCCGCAATAATTCGCTTCTTTCCCATCCGGCGCGCGACTAGAATCTGTCCAACGGTGTTGTTAATTTTGTGCGCACCGGTGTGATTGAGATCTTCGCGTTTGAGATAGATCTTCGCGCCACCCAGTTCCCGAGTCAGCCGTTTTGCATAATAGAGTGGGTTAGGACGTCCGACGTATTCGTATAGGTGAAGCTCAAGTTCTTTCCGGAAGTCAGGGTCGTCCTTTAGCGATTGGTAGGCTTCTTCGAGTTCCAAAAGTGCGGGCATCAAGGTCTCGGGAACGTATTTGCCACCGAATGTTCCGAAATGCCCTGTGGCATCGGGTAGTTCCTGCATGTAAAACTCCTTAGTATGTACACTTGGTACGGCCTCAGTCTTTGCTGGTAAGTGCTGTAGCACGAAGAAGAGGGCTTTTCAACACTTCCTGATTTACTACTGATTCAGGCATTTTTCCAATTAGTACGTTTGTTACCGCCTGCGCGGCCTTTACCTCGAGATCGTAAGTGGATTCTTCAGATGCGAAGGCAGCGTGCGGTGTAATAGCGACGGTCTCTAATTTGAGGATGGGTTCGTCCGCTGTTGGGGGTTCCTCGTCCAAGACATCCAATCCTGCTCCAGCAATCCAACCGTCATTCACGGCCTTACAAAGTGCGGAGTTGTCGATAACGCCGCCCCTGGATGTGTTAATTACGTAGCAGGTGTCCTTCATCTGACGAAATTCGTCTTCCCCTAGGAGTCTGTCAGTCTGGGCGTTATGTGGCGCATGAATTGTGATGAAATCACAACGCTTCAAGAACTGGGGAAAATCGACCTTTTCGACTCCGTGTGATTTTGCAATTTCTGGGGATAGGCTTGGGGAGAAGGCGATGACTTGGAGTCCGAAGGACTTCGCTTTCGGTACAATCGCTCTTCCAATTTTTCCGAATCCGATGATACCTAGGGTTTTCCCTCGTATCCGATACACCGGAGGTCCGACATCCCGATTCCAATTTCCTCTCTTAATCTCCCGATCGAAAATCGAAATCTTGCGAGCGCATGTCAACAACAGGGCCATTGCGTGATCGGAAACCTCATCTATGCAATATGATGGCACATTGGTGACAACAATCCCGGACGCCGTTGCTGTTTCCACATCGATGTTATCCAACCCGATGCCGCAGCGACCGATGACCTTGCAGCGCTTAGCTGCTCTAATAACCTTGGTTGTGGTCTGCTTCCAACATGTGAGGATACCATCGGCCTGAGGTGCGAGGTCAACTAGCTCATCTTCATCCCCAGAGTCAGCAATAATGAGCTCTGCTCCAATTTTGTCTAGTACTTGCCGTTCGGGTTCCACCGAAGGCCATGCGTAATCCGTCATCACAACGGTAAATTTACTGCCCATAGCGAATCTCCTGAGACACCCGAGTAATCAATCCCCTATCGTCATGTTGCGGTCTGTAGATTAAATCAACGAACGCGACCATTCTATTCCGCCATGTTAAGATTGTCAAGGCCTTTTTCCGACACAAATGTTTCACGATTATGGCTGTGGGTATAAAAACTTTGAGCATTAAGCACAGGGTTTCCAATTCTGGAATCAATTCCGATTAAGAAGAACGCGTCGTTTAACCATCGAAAATTCGTGTACTTGAATTGTGTAAGATGCCGAACGGTCATCCATAGTCTCGCTCACCACCCTTTTGCAAGGAATGTCTCTGTCCCTGGTGTGCGCGCTGGTCCAATCCGATTGGGAGAATCCCACTGTGCTCCTTTCTTAGTTATTCTTTTGCGCCGCAGATGTGGCAGTTCGAACCCATTTGCAGAGTTTCTTTTTAGATATCAGATCAAATGTCAGACCACTGTGTTCAATGTCAGTGGTTAGCGTGAATCCATATCTGTATTTTCTCGAAGCGTTAAGGTGGTAAAGTATAGCGACGTTTTTGTGAGGAAGTTATTTTGCTCCGAGATAGTTGCTCGGTTGTAATTTCTGGCCTATTTTCCAATTTGGCGCTGAAAGTGAATTGCACTGTCTGAAAATGTTAGATGGCCGGCTAATATAGAAGTTGGATATAGGCAAGGATTTCAACGTTGTCGAGGGGATTTTTCTGATTATACAAAATGGGAGAGTCGCCGTCAGGAGAAACGCACGAAGATGGGTTACGATGCACCGGGAGGATCCTGTGAGAAGGACAGTGATTTGGTAGCGTTTAATCCAACCGCGGGAACAGTAGTGTGGAAATCTGCCGACGAACTACGAAAACCCTATTATGGATAGGATTAACGGAAGGAGGTCTCATATCTGGAGTCAGTTGAAATATGCGATGGTGTTGTAGCTAGAGATGTCTGGAGTTCATCTGCGACACCTAAGGACAGGGTAGCCCATTATTGAGTGCCTGTGTGAATGCATGTGAGGTGGTTTGAACAGATAAATTACGTCGTCGGTGTAAACCGATGATTTTGCAGTAAAATACTTCCGTTTGACCTGAAGGTTGTTTTTGTGCTACTAGTGAACGGTATTGTAATGGATTCGACTTGTGCTGCGGCGAGGCTACAAATCCGGAGGCTGATGTGTGGTTAGAGCGACTCAATAGAATGGGCATCGTTTCCGTACATTGATGGCCACGTAATGGAATTTGACGAGTTTGGAAGGTTAAATGCCAATTAGGACGAACTCTGCAAAGGTGGTTGTGATAACTCGAGTTCAGAATATTAAAAAGTATGGAGGCACCTTAAAGAGTTAGCTGAATTGGGTAGTGCGCACGTGCTACGAAATGGCTTTCTACACGAGGCGGGAAAAGATTTGTGACTGTGCGTCAACTCTCCCGGATGGCTCTAGGAGGAGGAGAATGGGATATAGCGTACGTGATCACGCACCAAATAGATGCATAGCCTCTCCGGTACCGGTCTGTTCTCACGGTGCGAAGTTAGCCTCAATTGCCTTTACGGCGTAGCTGATTCTATTGGCGATTCTTGCATTCTCTCAGGACACAGGCTAAAATCTTCGCTGAGAAAAGGATACGGAATTGGGTTAACAACGATCGGGAATTCTAAGTCTTTTCCTCATGGGTTTTCAGCAGAAGTGCCTGCTTCGTTCGACATTGCAATTGGGTTGAAAACGCAGGAATTTCCTTAACAGTGTGCGTTTGAGAATGTTTTCCCTATTGCCTCCCATTGCTCAATGTGATTGGTTTATTGATGGCGGTACGCTCGTCTTAAGCATGTGAAGATTCCAACTCAATTCAATGCGCAGAATTTCTAAACCTCTTAAGATTAGAATGGGGTTTAGTAGTCAGACAATTTCTGACATTCGTCAATCCGAATTCGTGGCTCGCAATCGATTTCACCATTGTGGGACTTAATGATTCTTCGAATGGGAGCTTCGGACCAGAGATTGAAGCGTCTCTGTCCGTACATCTCTCAACGTTGTCTGAGTTTTCCTTAGGCAAACTTCGATGTGCTAATTGTTGTTGGTCTGATAATCCGTTTTCGCGAGTTACAGAATTAAGTTCCAGATGAAAGTGAACAAGTCTATCGCGGCTTCTTCCTCTTAGGAATAACTGCCTGCGTTTGTCCATGACTGGAATTTCTACCGACGGCATACACAATAGTTAGTTTCGTGTCGCTTTAAGCGAGATTGTATACTGATGCATCATGAGAAGAAAGCGAAGATGTGTAGGCAGATGTCGGTTATTTGCATTTCTCGAGAAAACGACGGGCAGCGACTAATGCTTCTTCAGGGGTGTGTATTTTTCCGTCGAAACGCAGTTCTGCGATGTGTGTCAGAATCTTGCCGACCATGACGCTGGGTTGTAAATCTAATGTCTGCATAATTGTGTCTCCGCTAAGTAAGGGGCCTTGCATTTTGATTGGAACGATTTCCAGGTAGTAGGAATCCGCGATTCGCTTCATAAGTGCTGGAGCTTTCGATTTCTCGTTCGGTGAGCGTAACTCCCCCTGTGATACGCGTAAATCAGCATATGAGAGAATCATTACTCCTAGCCAATCATCGGCTGTGGCGTTCAGAAAACGGCCGATTGATTGCCGAGTTTCGCCTGTTTCTAAGAGCTGTGTAATGCGGGGGTGATTTTGGACGAGGCTCCTCATTAGGCTTACCGATTTTTCGCCTAATCGCAGTCGCTTGGCGATTAGAACCACCATCTCGGCGCCGACGTTTTCATGTCCGGCGAACTCCAACTCTCCATGAGGATTCACCTTTTTCTTCATGGGTTTTGCGAGGTTGTACAGAAGGAGTGAGAGTTTAACGATGATGATGCGCCTAGTCCCAGTGGTTAGATCGCTCTGCAAGTACTGTTCAATTTCCATTTGATATGGACGGAGCGTCTCGGGAACTGATTGATTCTCGAAGAGTTCGAGCGCGCGCAGCGAATGTTCCCACATGTTGAGATGGGGATGATTGTCGGGTCGAAAATTACGCATGGAGCAAATTTCGGGCAAGATTTCATGAAGCAGTCCACTGTCATCCATTTCCCGCAGATATCGGACAGCGTTGCTCGCGCTAAGAATCTTAATTAATTCATCCCGAATTCGCTCTGCTGCGACACTATTGCTCGGCAAATTGTCAATGTCAGATTGTCGTAGCAGAGCTTTGTGCTGGCGAATTAGGTGAATTGCCTCCTCAGAAATTTCAAAATTCAGTAGAGCTGCGAAACGATAGGCACGTAGCAATCGAAGTGGGTCGGCAAGAATCACAAACTCGCTTGGAAATCTTAAGCGACGAGATTTTAAATCTTGCAAGCCATTGCATGGATCGATTGGCCGCATGGCTGAACCAGCTACAAATGAACAAAGCTCCAAGGCCATGGCGTTGATGGTAAGATCTCGAAGGCGCAGATCGTCTTCGACGGTCTCACCGCGGAATTGCACGAAATCTAACGTGAATCCGGTCTCACGAATGATAACTCTCGCTGTAGCTGGACGTTCTTCCAAAATGACAAAAGTTTCTCCCAACGCAGCGGCAAACCTACCAGCAAATTCCAGGGTCTTGCTCTTCAGAGCAAGGTCGAGGTCGCTGGTACGTCGGTTGAGAAGCAGATCTCTCACGCAACCGCCAACCAGGAATAGTTGTACACTGTGTGCCTTCGCGAAATCATCTAGTCGCTGAATGATTTGGCGTTGTGGCACGTTCTTGAGTTGTTGTATGGTTGTGATTTCATGCATGCAAATGCTCGGACGGCGACCCGTGTATGAGTGGATTTATGCCGATTGATAGAATATTAACTATGTGAGATGTTGTAGCTTCTCCACCATCTGATGCCAAACGTGCTATCGCGAGCTGGTTTGGAAGAATTGCGGAGTGCTACCTTACCCTTACTATCTGCGAATGCGATTGAAGGAGAATAACGAGGATATTCACTGCACTCAGCTCAATTTGAAAATGTCCTCGTTTCAGGAGGCTCTCTTTTTGGTATTTTGGGATTAGATTCTCAGTTATGGTGGTATTGTGTTGTGAACTAACAGATCTATGAGTTTTGTTCGAATCTGGTGTGTGGGATTTCGTTGGTGTGCCCAGGTGCGATTAACGTTAGGGCGATTTCTTGTGTGTGGCGGTTGTCGCGACATCGTATATGCTCGCCATTCGATTTCCACTTAAGTATGGTGTCATCTGCCGTTCTTCAGTCTTTCAAGGTAAATTGGTAATGCTGTGTTGAGTTGAATGTGTGGAATCTCTTCTTGTATACTGAAATTGACTGTCCAAAGTAGTCGTCGGTTTCTGTATTGCGTGTATTATTGAAGCATGCACCAAAATGTTGAGCATGGAGTCTTTTCCGCATTTGGTTAAGTGGATTAACTGGTGACAGTGGGTAACGCGTAATGGTATCTGACCAGCGTACTTTCAGATGAAATCAGGAAATAATTCCGTACCCCAATGGATTGCTTCCGAATAAAGTTCATCCTTCAGTGAGATGTGGATCGAGTTCCAGGATGATGGTCGAGTTTATCTGAGCAGCGTTGGAACGAGAACGCTACTACTTCATTTGAGATGTGTTGACCTTCCATAGTGGGAGTAATGAAGGACTGCTCTTGGAGGGATTTTACCGTTACTGAAGAACCGACTTCGGTGTTGCCTCAAGCCGCGTGACTTTAATTTGAGAGCGATCAATCAATTCACCGACACGTGGACCAATCTCGGCTTTCCATCGCTCACTTTCATATACGTTCTGGTATAGTTGCTCTCGGGCTTCCTCATTCTCGAAGCGGCGAATCCAGACGTACAAGTCTTCTTCGTCTTCACCAACGAAGCTACCAACCACGACCATTCCCTTAGAGATTTGGAAAGGAATAATCGTGCCCTCCATGTACTCTATCCAATTCTCACGTTTCCCAGGTCGAGTTCTATACTGACGAAGCTCAAAAAATGCCATGACCTTTTCCTCCAAATGAATTTTGTTAATGGGCTGTATCGCAAGTTACTTGGGTGTTATTATACCAGGTAGCCCCTCCGTGTCAACTGTTTTATGTGTTCTGAGATATGCGCAATACGATTGTTCTTAACCAACTGAGACTAATTCTAGCTCTTGCTTCCAGTGTGTTTGAAGCACTCGCTTCAATAACTGGTGTTCTGGTTGGGTCAAACTTGGATCAGATTCGGCCACGCGCCTTGCCTCTGCCTTTGCAAGATCGAGCAAGGCAGCATCTTGAATTAGATTCGCGATTCTGAAGTCGGGAAGGCCTGATTGTCGTGTGCCGAAAAATTCTCCGGGGCCTCGTATTTCCAGATCTGCTTCGGCGATTTTAAAACCGTCGTTTGTCTGTGTCATGACTTTCATTCGGCGAAATGCATCTTTAGATTTCGGTGCTGTCAATAGATAGCAGACCGATTTGTGACTTCCTCGTCCGACGCGTCCTCTAAGTTGATGGAGCTGGGCTAAGCCAAAGCGTTCCGCGTTTTCAATCACCATGATTGAAGCGTTTGGGATATCAATGCCGACTTCAATTACTGTTGTTGAAACCAGGATGTCGAGTAGGTGAGTTTTGAACTGCACCATCACCTCTTGTTTTTCTGCGGAGCGCATGCGCCCGTGCAACAGGCCCACGCGCAACTGTGGAAAGACATTCCGCCGCAAGTCTTCTGCCATCTCCGTTGCGGCTCTAGCCTCTTCCAGATTTTCTGACTCCTCCACAAGTGGGTACACGATGTACACTTGCCTTCCATGCTGAATTGCTTTTTCGATATCCGCATACAGCCTGCCTCGTTTTTCCTCCTTCACCCACTTTGTTGTGATTGCTTTTCTCCCTGGCGGCATTTCATCAATTACAGAAATATCTAGATCGCCATATACGGTTAACGCGAGTGTTCGTGGGATTGGAGTTGCGGTCATGACAAGAACGTCCGGGGTTACTCCCTTATCGCGAAGTATCGCACGTTGCATAACTCCAAATCGGTGCTGCTCATCAATGATTACGAGGCCCAGTTGGTGAAATTGGACGTCGTCCTGGATAAGTGCGTGTGTTCCGACGATGATATGCGCGGAGCCATCAGCTATTTTATCAAGGGCGATGTCGCGCGCAGATTTGGATTGGTCGCCCTTGAGCAGTACGAGATTTAGCCCAATTGGTCTAATGAGATCCGAAAGATTAGTAGCGTGCTGCTCAGCAAGAATCTCGGTGGGGACCATCAATACACCTTGATAACCGTTCTGGATTGCGGAGATTAAGGCCATGGCAGCAACGATTGTCTTTCCACATCCGACATCGCCCTGAAGCAGGCGATTCATGGCGTGCGCGCTTCGCATGTCCGCCTTGATATTCTCTAGAACACGTTTCTGTGCGTTAGTCAGTGAAAATGGTAGAGAAGCGACAAATTGATCTACAAGTTGCCCTTCAACCTCGAATGCGATACCCTTTTCCACAGTTTCCCAGCGCTGTTTTTTTAGCTCAAGTCCCAGTTCTAGTAGGAAGAATTCATCGAACGCTAGGCGATTTCGTGCTGCCTGGCGATAGGAATTAGAGCGTGGATAGTGCACTTCTTTAAGCGCTGTCGTCCGGTCGATTAGCTGAAGTCGCCGGCGGATGTCCAGGGGTAGGATCTCAGGAGACATATCTCCATATTCATTGAGCACGCTCTTCATCCATTGCCGAAGCATCCGTTGTGTGAGTTTTCCAGTTAGCGGATATTTGGGAACGATTCGGCCCGTATGGATCAAATCCTCATCCTCATCCTCAAGAACTTCGAACTCATAGTCAGTAGTTTGGGTTTCATTGTTGCGTCGGAAGAACTTGCCGCTTACGACAACACATGTATCGTTGGTAAGCAACTTTTTCAAGTAACTAACACGACGACCAAAATTGACGAGCACGGCAACACCAGTCCCATCGAAAATCACGATCCTTCCAACAGTCTTGGATCCTCTGCGAGATGGTGTGAATTGGCTTTGGTTGACCACCTTTCCTTGGATTGTCTCGGCTTCACCGCTGTGACCAACATCGTAGATATTTCGAAGATTGGCGCGGTTGATATAGTCGCGGGGGTAGTACTCCAACAACTGTCCGATTGTCCGGATTTCGAGCTCTGTGATGAGCTTTCGTGCACGCTGTGGGCCAATTCCTTTGGTATACTGAAGCGATGTGGCTAAGAAATCAAGAGATTGGAGATCCGTCTCAGCAGGGTTGTCCCCAATTGTGACGAGTTCGGTTTGTGCTGGCGATGCATCCGATTGTTCTGGAAGTTGAGAATCTGTAGCCGTAGGTTTCGGGCATGCTGACAGATCTTCATGAATTGAGTCAAATAGTGGTAGACTTTCGCATGACTCGTGTGATGTGCCACGGTCGGATGAGATTTTCTTACTCAATGGAGTGGTGTCAACCGTGGGAGCCTTGCTTTCATTAGGTGGTTCTTTCCGATGGCCTGACGCGTTCGGGCGCGTTGATTGAAAAAGAGGTAGTTGTTTAACTGTCTCGTGTGAATCGGTATGCGGCCTTCGGACACTCCTCCCTTTTGTCAGCGGTTTTGCATCGCTTCCGGGCATAATCGCATCAATTTGTTCGGTAGCAGCTCCAATTGTTCTCAGGCGCTCTTTTGTTGATAGGCGTTCGTATTCTTCAAAGAGACTTGCGATTTTGTCGAATGTCTGCGTTTCGAGAGAATTGAGGGAAAACTGTCGCGCCTTCTCGACCCAGGATTTTACGTAGGCGGACATACCGTTGACGACTGCATCATTCCGGCAACCGTTGCGCACCTCCTGTTGAAAAGGACGCCGAATTGTGCTCAGGATTTGTATAAGGTCGTTCATTTTTCCCTTCGTTTCAACTGTTAAAATCGGCACAACTTTAACAGAAAAAGAAATGAAACGCAATAAGAAGCTACGGTGCATTCACCTCGAATTGATTTTTGGTTAGGGAGAGAGCCGTCAGTCGCTGAATATGCTCGAAATCCCACTCTTGGGGTACTGTGTCTGACAACAACTGAGATGGCAACATTTCTCAGGGATTTCTCGTCAATATCTGGTGAGCAAGGGGCATTCCTGAAAAATGTTCGCTGCGTTGAGATTCTCTTCGCTTCTTAGGTTAGGTCGTTTCGTCTCGGAAGACGCGAATGCGCTTTTAAGAGCATGGGCATTGTGCTTATTTAAGTCGGACAAATACAACCGGGTGATGACCTTCGAGAGGTTCATTAGCATGTGACGGCTTCGATGTGACAAGTATAGATCGAAAAGTATGTTGGAGAGCATGAGGCAATTGCAATCCTTCTGGTTGACATGCGTACTCATACAGATGTTTGGTGTTTCTGATATGCGACTTTCGGCATAGGGGGCGCGAATTCTTGTATAGAGAACGCGTAATAGGAACGCCCGCGTTACGGTTTTTCTTTAGAATATGTGCACAAGGAGGTTTTCAGGACGCGAATTCACCCTTAGGACCCAGCGACGAATTAGAGAACCAAGCGTGATGTGGGTTCCGGGTGTACTAATGGGAGTATTTCGTTGCTTGCACGAACATTCGAGTAGGAATCCAGGAAGGAACTTTGCGAAAATAGAATTGACCTTACAGATGCTTTGATTGAGAGGAATTATATTCAACCGTGAATCTTCCATCGATGTTCAGTGCGCAATTCATCTACACGATGATATGACGTGAAATGGTGATTTACTTGGTGGATTAGTCAATTTTCCTGTTTGCAGCTTACCTTTGTAACAGAGCCTTATCTGGATTCACTCGGCAATCTGAACGCTGATTGAATGATAGCTGACGGCTCCCGCAGGATTTGCATCAAATCCAGTTTCCTTTTGAATTAGTCCATCATTTGCTGTGGCACGTGCCAAGATTTCTACGGTTCCTACCTCATCAGGAACATGCCAAATGTACTTCCACAGGGTCCATGCAAGGGGAGAATCATTTTCCCAAATCTCTGCCGTTTTCCAAGTCCGTCCAGCATCAACGCTCACTTCGATGTTCTTTATCCCACCGTGATTACTGCTGTCGAACGCAGCTCCACTAATTGTATATATTGTTCCGGGTTTAACGACAGAACTTTTGGCTGGCGTACCAATCATTGCCGCTAACTTTACGCTCGCAACGGGATCCCAACCCCTCTTTTCCCAATATCCTTCATGTTTCTCCGATAATTCTATGGTGACAATCCATTTCGGATTTTTGGTGCCATAGTGACCGGGATTGAGAAGGCGAATTGGAAATCCATGTTCATGTGGGAGAACTACACCGTTCATCTTATAAGCTAGTAGTGTCTTCTCGTGCATTGCATCGGCAATGGGGATGGCAGTATGGTAACCGTCTGCGCAACGGAATACGACTAGTTTCGCGCTTGATTTAACACCAGCCTCTTTGAGACATGTCTGTAATGGGACACCAGTCCACATGGCGTTACTCATCTGTTCGGTACCAATTGGGTCTCCGATGCACTGGAGCGTTCGCATGGTCGTCACCGAGTCTAAGCTTGAGATTTCCTCATAATTGAAGAACTTTTTTTCTTTCACCAATCCCATGATTCCCAACCGCCATCGGTCTTTCTTAAGCTTTGGTTGGATGCCTTTCTGAAGAACGTAAAAATCGTCGTTGTTGGTAATCATTGCGGCGGGCTTGAGTATGGCTTCAGGTGACGCCATTGTTTGGAGATGGGTAATGGGTATTGAAACCCCTGCGCTGGTAAGTGCTGTGATTTTTATGAATTTTCGCCGTCTCATCATCAATTCTCGAATTTTTTAGTGTTTGCTTTTAGAACGTGAGTTTTGCATCCGCATTGTAATGCGGATTACACCCCTTATTACGACCAATGTTCCTACTGATAGGAAGATGACAAGTCCCCACTTCCCAGCGTCGGTGGAGTGTTGGATCATATACGTTATAAAGGCAATCAACATGATTAGGATTAAAGAATTCAGAAGAATTTTGCTCTCATACCATGTGGCCACAAGCTTTCCTCCTTAGTTTATTGGGTGACGTGTTCGTTGTGTGGTGACTTATTACCACTTGTTTCTTTAATTCGTTGGTCTAATTGAATGTCATTATGCGGCTTGAAGCCAGGCGGCGTTACAATGTTAGCGAACATGTGCATGGCTCGGTGGTCCGTATCTGGCCGAATGCCGCATATCGAGACTTCAATCCAGAATGGTCTTGTTCGAAAGTGGAAAAGATGGGCTCAAGGCTGCTAGATTCTTCAATATGTTCAACCACGGTGTCGGGCATGAACGCAACTCTAACTCAATTTCAGCTAATGTTACTTGTTTCCAGTCGAATTCCGAACCGGCTCGGAGAGACATGATTTAATCTGTTCTTTTAACTTTCGAAACGCTTCGTGACATTCTGTATGTGCTTCACCGCGACCCGCGTGGTACTCGCCGCCCGGGTGGATATAGCGAATCTTACCGGTTTTGCTAATGAGGAAACTTGCCGAGGTCCATCGAGGTTTGGCGGGGACCAACCAATACTGACGCAACGCGTTCCAATCCGTGTCCAATCCAATCGGAAACTTAAATCCCAGACGTTTTGTGGCTTTAAGGACGTGCTCTCGGCGTAGGATTCCAGGCGGCTTGGGGTGATACATCCCAATTACGATTAATCCCTTGGCCTCAAAAATGTCGTGAAGTTCGTTTAGTGCGTCTGCAGTATGCTCACAAAAAGAACACGTGTCAGTCCACCAGCGTATCAGTACTACTTTTCCTCCGAGTTTCTTTAGTTCGAGTGGCGCGGAATTAATCCACTGCAATTTTCCCCATTGAGGCGCGGTTTGATTGATGAGTACATCGCCATTCTTGGCATAAATTCCTGAATTGAAGCTCGTGAAGATAAACAGCAAGATTGATGAGAGTTTTAGCATTTCGTCAATAGCCCTTCGCATCCTTGGAGACACAGTATAGCGAAGCTATCAGTCTTTGGTCAAGCGTTATTTGATTCGTCGTCGGTGCGAAGACTTTTTGATTGGATTAGATCTCAGTTTCTGATATAATTGTAGGCGATCTTACCTGTTGCGCTCTGTTGGAAATTGCGTCAAATTGAGTTTGAAGTGCTGCGAACCCATTTAATAGTGACGAGTGGAGGATTTCATTGAGAAGGTCCTTCCGGATTGTCTCGTTTGTGAAAAACACTGAATGGTGTGTGATTGGAACCGAGAATCCTAACCCTTTTCGAGCATCTTACCTGATGTGGAGACTTCCATCATCACGATTTGGTAAGCGCCAATAATTTGCTATGCTCCTCCATAAAATAGTCGAACCTATTCTTCTCAGATGCCTAGCGTGATTTTCAATTCATCAGACTGTGATAGGCATGGGCATTCAAGATTCCTTTATGTGGTAATAGAAAGCCGAGAACTCGCTTGATTCTTGGTCATTTTAGTGAAAGTTGCGTTGTCCACCTGTTTTGTGGAGGGCTTGTCTATTCGATTAAGTATGTTCTGACTACAGAGTTGTAGACGCTTCTTCTGCGTTAGATATTAGGTCTATTTCCCACATGGGAGTCTAACTAAGAGCGTTGGCTATCGCAGTCCATTGCGAATATTTCGGGATGCTTCTGTAAGCGAGTTCAATCTGTCAACAGTTGTATGCACTAGCTCCTTTTAAAATCCATTCGTGGTACAATTGCGAGTGGGTTTCAGCCGAGTTGTTTTCTTGTATAGGATCATCAAACTCTGACTATCTGAAGCTGCAATCTCGTGTTGGTATATTGGGATGCCTATCTTAAATAATGGGAGCAGTTGAGGTGTCACTAATGAGGTTCTTCGATTATGAATCCGGAAGATCGAATCGGGAAATTTCGTGAAAATTTCTTTCGCGTTACAGCAGAAGTTCACAATCGTGTCATAGGGCAAGAGGAAGTTATCGAGGGTGTGCTCTTGTGTCTTTTCGCCAACGGACACGCGCTGCTAGAAGGAGTTCCCGGTTTGGGAAAAACACAGCTTGTCCACACCTTGGGAGACGCACTTAGTCTTTCATTCCGGCGGATACAATTTACGCCGGATATGATGCCATCGGATATTACCGGCACAACTCTCCTCGTCGAGGATGCGGAGGGGAGGAAGAAGTTTGAGTTCCATCGAGGTCCCATTTTTGCGCAAATCGTTCTTGCGGATGAGATAAATCGAGGGACACCACGAACCCAGTCAGCACTTCTGGAAGCGATGCAAGAGAGAACGGTGAGTGTTGGTCAAACGAGTCATAGGCTCGACGAGCCTTTCTGCGTTCTTGCCACGCAGAACCCGATAGAGATGGAGGGAACTTATCCTTTACCGGAGGCGCAACTCGATCGATTCCTGTTTAAACTCCATGTCGGCTTTCCGGACGAAGATCAAATTCTGGAAATTCTGCGAAGTACGACGTCCGATGTGGAGACTACCGTTCGTGAAATTATCGATGCGGATGTGATTAAATGGATGCGGCGGTTGGTTCGTCGCGTTCCAATCTCCGAACGTGTTGAACGCTATATCATTCGCCTGATTCATTTGACGCATCCTGACCATCGAGATGCGCCTAAGTTGGTAAAACAATACGTCGAACTGGGTTCAAGCATTCGGGGAGTTCAGGCTATCGCATTGACAGCAAAAATTAAGGCGCTCCTTGATGAGCGATACAATGTTGCGCTTGATGATGTTCAATCTGTCGCGTTGCCGGCACTACGCCACCGTATTCTCTTGAATTTTTCAGGTCAGGGAGAAGGGATAAAAACTGACGCAATAGTTGCCCAAATTATGGAGAACTTGTCGACGGCATAAGGTGTCAAGTCTACCATGAGTCCAAATCAGCCTCAAAAATATGAGATTTGACCTCGTGGATTTTGCGACAACATTGCCATCAATCTCAGGGTACTTCTGTCTCTAAAAAGGCAAAAAAAAGCACTGAGGCGAACCTCAGTGCTTTTTTTTGTTAGTGGACTTAAGGTTTCATTCAAACGGCGTCACGAAGCGCTTTGCCCGCTTTGAAACCGGGAACATTTTTAGCCTGAATGTTAATTGGTGCACCTGTCTGCGGGTTTCGCCCTGTTCGCGCGGCTCGCTTCCTGACTTCAAAGGTTCCGAAACCAACGAGTGTAACGGAATCACCATTCTTCAATGCCCCTTGGATGCTTGAGAGTCCTGCATCCAGCGCAGCACCAGCGTCTTTCTTGCTTAATCCGGTCTCGTTTGCGATTGATTCAACCAGATCCTGCTTCGTCTGTCTTGCCATGTTAGTTCCTTTCTCTAAGGTTAAGTTAGTGTTGACTCATGTACCACTGTGTTTTGTGGTCCCACATCAGATTTTCCATAATAACAGTACTCCTGTTCACACCTACGCATTCGTGCCTTACTAACGCTTTTGCCCGTTATTCCGTTTCAACCATCTAATCTCGATCTCCATCCTTTTTGATATGATGGGCAGAAGATGTGATGAAAGTAAGAAATTAGACACTTCCAGTTCGGATCGAATCAGCATGCTGATTCGAATTTCAGAAACCCATTATCTTCGGTACAATATCTCACTTCGATAGTTGGGTGCTGATCGCTTGCTTGATGAGAAACAATCGTAGAGACCTAGCGCTTGCTGTTACTGGTTATGAATAATAATCTGATTTCCTTGGCTTGTGCAATGCAACATGTGCTAAAATCATGCGTTAGAGCGGCACGCAGAGGGTTAGTTCTTCGGTGCCAATTGTGCTCGCTCGTTCTTATTAAATGTTTGGAGTGTGAGAAGGATAAGGATTTATGGAAACATGCTTAATGCGCAGAAGCTTAATCATCTTTGTGATTCTAATGTCTACATCCCTCAGCTTTTCGGAAACGGTGGAACTGACTGGCGTGGGGCACATTCATGGGATTATTTACCAGCGTAGCAATGGAATGCCGTTGGCAGATATGAACGTCCATTTAGTTGGGAGTGAACAGCATTTTGTGACTAATGTGGACGGCGTTTTTCAGTTCAATAATCTGGTGAATGGAGGATATCGGATTCGGGTATTCGCCTCGGGTTTTCTCAGTCCCGAGGATACCGTGGTCATTGTCAGGTCCGGGAACGTGACGAATCTTCAGATTGCGGCTGAGAGGGCGCACGTTTTGTTTGATGAAGTGGTAGTCACGACGCGAAGTCGTTCCACGACAGTTAGTCGACAGAGTATGCCCGCAAAGGAAATTAAGCGTATTCCTGGCACGGCAGGTGATGCGATTCGTGCACTTCAAGCACTCCCCGGCATCGGCTCTGCCGCCGATTTTGATGGGTCTCTATATATCCGGGGTGGATCCCCAGAGGACAACGTTTTTTATTTCGATCGTACACGGATTGGATACCCGTACCATTTTGGTGGACTCGTCTCAACATTGAGCTCTGAGGTAATTGAACGGATTGATGTCTATGCCGGTGGATTCGGTGCCGAATTTGGTTCAGATGCACAAGCGGTGATTGACATCTATTCGCGACCCGGTAACCCTAAGCATATGAGTGGAAAATTGAACATGAACCTTCTCTATTCGGAGGGGTTGTTGGAAGGGCCGATTGGGAAGAGCGGTTCTTGGTATTTGAGTGGTCGACGGAGCTATGTAGATCTGCTGCCTATCACGGTGGATTCGATTACTACTTTTCCGCGTTTCTGGGATTACCAGTTTAGAACTACCTATGATTTGACTCCCAAGCACAAGATTAGCTTGAGCGCATTTGCTGCAGACGATTTCATGGAATTCAAATTGGGAGTGGATAGGAAAGAATTTGCCGGAGATCTCCTTTTTGAGAACGGTTTTGACGGACAGGGCATTCATCTGGAATCTCTGCTTACCGACCGATTCACCTCCTACCTGTCGCTTTCTCGTTCATTCAACCACTTTAATCTCAGTTTTGGTGAGGGTTTCTTTCTGAAGATTGCAGCCCCAGACTATGAATTTCGTCAAGACGCGGTTTTTCGTTTAAACTCAGCACATCGATTCGAGTCGGGATTGTTACTTGGAACGTCTGCTACATCTGGCTCTGCGTTTTTTCCGAGGAGACCTGATGAGGGCGACCCAGATTTTGACTTCGCGTTCGAGGAAAAGATTCGGGATACGTTTCGCATACGGTACAATCGAGCCGAGGCTTATTTGCAGAATCGTTACAGTCCGTTTGCATTTTTATCGATTGCAGCCGGATTTCGAATAGATTACCTCAATGTGACTAATCAAATCTCACTCGGTCCCCGTGCCAGCCTTAAATTCAGAATTCCGAGCGGCTCGCAACTTCGTTTTGCCTACGGCAGGTACGAACAGAGTCCTCAGCCGCCTTTGAACTTTCCAAATTTTGGCAATCCTGACGTAAAATCAAGCAGAGCACACCACTATACCATGGAAGTTGAACGCCAAATATCGTCGAAAACTGGGTTTAGGATTGCGGGCTATTACAAAGATTTAGCTAATCTCATTACCAGCGATTCCGACGCGATCTATCTCAATCAGGGGTATGGATTTGCCCGTGGTCTAGAACTGTTTCTACGTCATGACACAGGTGCTAGATTTTTCGGTTGGGTGAGCTATGCCTACGCACGTTCTGAACGGCGAGATCGCCCGACTGATTTGTGGCGGTTGTATTCCTTCGACCAAACACACGTTGCGACGCTTACTGGCAGCTATAATCTGTCGCCGACTATGGAAATCGGTGTGAAATGGCAGTATTCGAGTGGTAACCCATATACACCTGTCGTTGGTTCGACGCTTGAGCGACATCCGACAACTGGTGGTCTCATCTACCGCCCTATTTTCGCCGATACAAACTCCGGGCGTTTAACACCGTTTCATCGATTGGACGTCCGAATTAACAAGGCATTCAGTTTCAATCGATGGAAGATGGCGGTCTATTTCGAACTGCTAAATGTATATAACCGAAAAAATTTATTCAGGCTCTCTTTTGACGAAGACGAGGGGACATACGAAAAGATTTTTCAGCTTCCAATTATCCCTTACTTGGGTGTGAAGGCTGAATTTTGAAATGTGATTTCGGCAGCACGGATCTCCCAATTGTCTCATCTGCGTTAGGAAGATTGTGTTGAAAGAGCGTCAAATCGAAGTTTCACCGTTGTTTCATTGGCACGCAAAATGCATGGTCAGCCAAGGTGATACTGCGCGTAGGCTTGCATGCGCCTGTTTTACAAAATTGTTGGGTGGTGGAGAAACGAATATGAGACAATTCTTTGGGCTGATAGGAACGCTGATGATAATCATCTCGATGGGAAAAATGTGCTTGATAAGCCATGCTCAATTCCCATCGGAGTTCCTACTTCAGCATGGGAGTCGGGCCCATGAGATTGCGTTCAGTGCTGATGGCAACTGGCTCGCGGCTGATGGAAATGGTCATAGTATTGACATATGGGATGTGTCATTGAAGTCGCGAACCCAGGTGCTTAATGGGCATACGCGAAAAATTACCGATGTGGTGTTCAAGCGTGACGGCAATCTGATTTCTGCTTCAGAAGATGGAACTGCAATACTGTGGGATGTTGTAGGTGAGCGAGAGATTCGACGTTTTCAGGATGGATTCGGACGAGTTACTTCGATTTCCCTCAGTCCTGACGAACGTCTGGTGGTGCTAGGTTCCACGGACGGAACTCTCCGTCTATGGGAAACCGATACGGGTGTTTTATTGAGGACGCTCAGAGGACATAGTGATGTGGTTTTGTCCGTTGCGTTTAGTCACAGTGCTGAACAAATCGCTTCCGGATCAGAAGATAATACGGTGCGTGTCTGGAACGTTTCAACCGGCGCCCTCGTCAAGACTTTTCGTGGGCATGCTAAGCGGGTGTGGACTGTGGCGTTCCACCCCAAAGACCTGCTAATTGCTTCAGGTTCATGGGATGGCACTGTACGCTTGTGGGAAAGCACGGCGTTAACCGCGGATGACGGCGAAGAAAATGCTGCTGACCGGCCCTTGGTCAGTTATGATCGGCAGGTGCTCTCGGTGGAATTCAGTCCTGACGGGCGTCTACTAGCTGTTGGTCTGGCTAATTCTGAGGATGACAATAGTATTAAATTTTGGGATATACAGTCGCAAAGCCAACTCTGGTCATTCGCTTCTAAATCGAAGCATGACCTAGCCTTTAGCCCCGATGGGTTGTTGTTCGCAACGACCGGTGGGGATGCCGCTGTCATACGTGTTTGGAAGTCAGAGCCCATAACGCCGCTTCCCGTTTTACCGGGAGAAGGTGCACTAGTCGATGCCTCAGAAGTTGATCTGGAGTGGGAGGCAGTTGCGAATGCGATCTATTACGATATCGAAGTCTCGGTCTATCCGGATTTCACTGAAACGCTATATTCAAGTACTGTGGTGTCAAATCAGATTACCCTGCCAATTGAGAACATGCATTCCGAGTATTGGTGGCGTGTGCGGGCGGGTGGTTTTGGAAAATGCAGTCCTTGGTCCATAGTACACTCATTTCGTACGTCGTTTGAACCGCCGCACGTCTGTTCCATTGCAATTAATCCACCCTACCAGAGAATAGGCCTGGCACACGAGTTCGCCGTACAGATTCTTGCGGATTCTGTGCCCGATGTAGCGGGATTCCAGTTCGACCTTAGGTGGACGAACCCTGATCTCTTGACTTTTGTAACGGTTACCGAATTCAGAGACATTTTTGGTGCGTCTGGGCTCGGTCAATCTGGACAGATTCTGCGGGCTGATGGATTGTACAAAGGGGTTGTTGCGAGCAAGATTGGAGAAGCAGAGGTGGCGCAAACTGGAATCCTTTTGGAGGTGCTTTTCCGATCGAAAGCTGTTGGGACTAGTGAAATTCAGTTGGAGAATTTTATTCTTGTCAACTCCACTCAGAATTCGATTGATTGTTCCGTGGGAAGGGCTTCCATCACAGTCGAAGACCCGCTACGCCGATGGGATGTCAATCTTGATGGGACTGTCAATGTATTTGACCTGGCTACTGTAGCAAAATACTTCGGTCAAGAGATTATAGTACCGCCTCAAATAAATCCGGACATTAATGGCGACGGGTTTGTTAATCTGTTTGATGTGGTGCTTATTGGTATCCATTTTGGAGAGACCTATGTGGACCAAGCTTCAGCGCCACTGGCTTTTTCCTCAACTGGTATTGACTATCGATCCACTCAATCTATGTTGAGACAGATTTACGGCAAGTTATTGTCATCGCCGTACCGTTCACCTTCATTCTCCCAGACCAGAGAAGTTTTGCGAGAACTGTTGTCCGAGTTCAGACCGAAACAGAATGTGCTTCTCCAGAACTATCCAAATCCCTTCAATCCAGAAACCTGGATACCTTTCGAAATTTCCGATGGTGCGAATGTTGGGATAGAAATATTTGATGTTCACGGTTCGCTTGTCCGCTATCTGCCACTGGGGTTTATTCCGCCTGGACGGCGTGTAACTCGTAGTGAAGCCGTATACTGGGATGGAAAAAATAGTTTTGGTGAACCAGCTGTGACCGGATTGTATTTTTATACTATCTCAGCGGGCACCTTCACTGCCACAAAGAAGATGATTGTGACAAAGTAGAGAGGAAAACACAATGGATTCAGGGACGGAAAAGCTCACGAATCCAAGCGAGCGTCGTGTGTTTGCTTTGCTAGTCACTCGTTGTCTCCATTCTGTTCAGTTTCTTGCCTTCCTATTGTTCTTCATTCCCTTTCTAATTCCCGTTTGTCTAGCTGTTCAACAGAATTTTCAATGGCGTAATTTTACACGCATTGGTGATGGACTGACCAGCAATAATGTTCGGTCGCTTGTGGCCGATCGTCATGGACACATCTGGCTTGCAACTAGCGCAGGATTATGTCGATTTGATGGTTTTTGGCATACCCTGGATGGGCCGCGACATAATGTTTTTCAGGTTTTTGAAGATGCTAAGGGATTTATTTGGGCCCTGACAGACAACGGCATCTACCGTGGTATTGTCGATCTTTCCTTAGATCGCATTGATTGGGGATATCATTATACAACTGAGAACGGGTTAATCGATAATCGCGCTTTGGTCGCCATCCAACGAAGTTTCGATAAGATGGACGGCAATTCAGGAGAAATATGGATTGGTACCCCGCTCGGGGTGAGTCGATTTGACGGCGAGATTTGGCGTGCCGTGGTGAATGCAAAAGATGGACAACTACACCAGGGCGTGCAAACTATCTATGAGGACCAATCAGGCCACCTTTGGTTTGGGCTGCTTCCCGGCGAAGGCACACATATTCTCAGTCATTTTGATGGTTCCCAGTGGCAGGTGTTCGGCGTAGATGATGGTTTGCCTCATGGCATCGTACAAACAATTGCCGAGGATGACGCGGGCACTCTTTGGGTTGGTACAACAGAAGGTGTGGCAGTCAAGATTGGTACGGGTTGGGAGGTTTTTACGACGATTAACTCGGCTCTGATCGACAACAATGTGCGCGTCATAATGCCAGATCAAGAAGGTGTCTTGTGGATTGGGACCACATCAGGTATCAGCCTGTTCGACTATGGAGAGTGGTATCAGCTGACGAAGGCAAATGGATTGGTAAGCAATGATGTTCGGGCGATCTTTGAATCTGGAGATGGAGAAATCTGGATCGGCACGGCAGATAATGGCGTGAGCTTTTGCGATCGATCTTGGGAACCAATTACAATCGATGATGGATTAATCGATAATCATGTCATTACCATGCGTACCGATCGAAACGGTGAGGTCTTGGTCGGCACACAGGACGGATTAAATCGTTACACAACAGGTGGTATTGAAACTATCGAGCAGTTGCGAGGGCGCGAAACGCGTGCGATTCTTGAGGGCGCGTCCGAGAATGCGCAGTTTTGGGTTGGCACAGATAAAGGCTTTGGAATGCTTCAAGGAAATCTCTGGCAAGATTTGAGGATTGAGGCAGAAACCAATGAAATTCAAGCGATTGCGCTCGATTTAGACGGACATATTTGGGTCAGTACTGGCATTTTACTCGAGGGTGAACCTGGGTTCCTCGCGAGTTTGAATCGTTATGATGGTATCCAGTGGCATTCTGAACAAGAGATTTTCCAACAGATAGATCGGACAATTCTCGTTATGTTTGTTGACTCAAGAGGTCGGGTCTACTTTGGTACCCTCGGCCATTCGAAATTTGAAACTGGCCTCTGGGTACTCGATGCAGATCGGTTGAATCATCTGTCCCTTCCGCCCAGTGGTGATGTTCGAGCTATTACTGAGGTTTCGGGTGGAACGATCTGGATTGGGACAGAACTCGGAGTCCACATTCTGGATAGGGAAACACTACAATCCGTGGCACATCTTAGCACAGATCAGGGGCTAGTGGATAACAGCGTTCAGGTGCTCTATGTCGATAAGTACAATCGAGTCTGGATTGGTACTTCAGATGGTGTTAGTCTTTTTGAGAACGGCCAGTTTGAACGTACGCTGACAGCAAGTGATGGCTTGAACAGTAATAACATTTCCGCGATTACTGAGGTGGGTGAGAGTCTTTGGTTTGCTAGTGAAGATGACCGTGGTATTGCCGTGTTTAATCCCGAGAAGGTACCACCCCGCACGCGCATCACGAGCGGGCCAACGCGAGGTGAAATTATCGGTGACAGAAGCATCGATTTCAAGTTTGAAGGAGGTGATGCGAGTACGCCGACAGCTGCGATGCGTTACATCTATCAACTTGATGATGTAACGCCCAGTATTACTGATGATGATGGATTTGATAAGCGTGTGCTTTTATCGAATCTCGACGAAGGCTTGCATCGTTTCACAGTGCGCGCAGTTGATCGGGAGGGGAACATCGATCCCCTCGGGGCTGTAGCAGAATTCACTGTTGACTCGACGGCACCACGCGTAAGGATATTAAGCCCCGAACCATCCGCTGTTATTCGACAAACCTTCCTTGTTCAGGGAACAGCATCTGATGAAAATGACTTCGAAGGTTACCAGGTTCAGATTTTCCGCGGTGATGGGACTTCGGGCGAGCCGATTCTCCCATCACCATTTTTTTCGCCTAATCCAGTCCAGCTTGATACGCTTTTTCGTTGGGACACACAAGGTCTATCTGACGGTACGTACACAATCTGGTTGTTCGCACGGGATACGATCGATGGGAGGTTTGACCAACAACACACCGATGAAACAATGGTCACCGTTCAGGTCGATAATACGCCGCCAGACGTGCGGATTGGAAGTCCGCTGCCAGGTTCGGTAATCTCGGACAAGACGGAGATACTGCTTGAACTTAACGATTCTAACTTGAGCGAATATACCCTAGCATATTCGCGCTTGAACGATGCTAAGGATGAAAACTGGGTCTCGATTGCTAATGCATATTCTAGCGGACCTCGGACCGTCATTGTTTCTTGGGATACTTCTGCTTTAGATGGAAAGATATATGTGAGGGCCAAAGCACAAGATTCCGCCGGAAATACTAGCCAATCTGAGATAATGTCCTATTTGTTAGAGAATAAAATAGCGAGACCCATCGTTTCCATTCTTGAGCCGGTTGGGCGAGAAAAACCCCTGGCGCAGGAAGTCAGTGTCGTGGCAACAATCAATGTCGGGGTTGCCGAAAGTGCAACGATTGAGGGTATTCTTCTCGAATTTCGAGGGTTTTCTGCGCCAGGAGAGGAATGGACGGAGATTCGTAGTTTCTCGGCACGTGGGCGCCGTTTTGACGCTGAAGAGATCGCGCGCTGGGACACGGCGGAAGTTCCGGACGGAGAATATCATCTGCGACTGACGGCTTTCGACAATAATGGATACACATCTGAAATGACTCGCGATCTTATTCTAGATAATAGTCATCCTGTGGCATCCCTTGCTTTACCTCACGATGGTGCAGTTTTGGGAATTGGAGTGATTAATGTGGTTGGGACTGCGACGGATCGTAACTTTTCCCAATATGAATTAAAGGTCTCGCATGCTGGTAGAATCCGGACAATCCATGCCTCAAATAGCCAGGTAGAAAATGGCCGGTTGGCACTATGGAATACACCAAGTGTGGAAGGTGAGTATAGACTTCACCTTATTGTTCGCGACAGAGCAGGTCTTGAGTCATCAGAAGAGCTGAACGTTAGGCTTGACGCGGGTGAGGTCGTTGCCAAAATTCGATTTCCAAAAACGGGGGAATTCGTGGAAAACAGTTTGCGAGTCATTGGGACGGTCCACGATGTAAATTTCGGGCGCTATCAACTCCAATTCACTCCAGAAGATTTAAGCAGTTCCGCACCCCGTGGACAAATCCCTGTTTCGGCCCCCGGCCAGCCTAAGCATAACGAAACGTTAGCGGTTTGGGTGACGCCGCCGCTTGACGAGAAGTATCAAATTCAACTGACTGCCTTCGATCTTTCAGGTAAACAATCTGAACACATGGTTGTAGTGCATATCGATAATCTGGAGCCAGAAGCGAAGATCTCTGTTCCGACTACAACGCAATTGTTGTCCGGGACGGTTGAAATTATTGGCACCGCAAATGACGTGCATTTCCAGGAATATCAACTGGAATACCGTGCTGTCAATGGTCCAGATAAGTGGATATCCATACTAAACTTTCCCTCAACAGGAGCGAAGCAGGCGGAAATTCTGGCTTCTTGGGAGACGCCTCAAATCGAAGATTTCTGCGATGTTCAACTCAACGTTACGGATCGGTCGGGGAAGTCAAGCATTGATTCCGTTCGTGTTGCAATTGACAATCAGCTGCCACGAGTTCAGATAGATTGGCCTGTACGTAACCAACTGCTTTCGGAAGCAATCGTGATTCGTGGCATCGCGTCGGACAGAAATCTGGCGTGGTATAGATTGGACTTCCGAGATTTGAAGGGAGTTGCAACCTGGCAAGAAATCACTACGTCCAATAATCCCAGAGACGGTGTGGTCAACATAGAGTGGACGCCACCTAAGGTGGAATCGGGATATGAAATTCGATTTATGGCGCGGGATGCATCGGGCACGGTAGGAGCGGAGGATCGTATTCCGGTGATTGTCGATCGAATTCCGCCGCAAGCCAACATTCTCTTTCCCACCGCAAATCTACAACTTCCTCAACGTATCGAAATTCACGGCACGGCAGACGATGGATATTTCAAACAGTACATTATTGAATATAGCGCCGAGAAAGCTCCCAGTGTCTGGTTGCCAATTTCGAAACCATCCAAATTTCTGAATCCTGTCCTACGCGATACCTTGGGCCTGTGGAATGCCTCTGGTCTATCAGGACACTATACTTTGCGACTTCAGGTAGAAGATAGTGCGGGACATCGCACAGTCGACAAGGTTCGTGTTTTTCTGAGCACGGAGATGGAACAAGATCTTGGTGGTGTCGTACAAAGCCAGGACGGCTACACACAGATTGCATTTCCACCGAACAGTTTGCCAAAGCGTACCGTTGTCACGATTAATCCGGTTTTCGACGCCCAGTCTGAGGAAATATTGTCGATAAGTGAAACAGCGCGAAACGCCCACTTGGGCTCCGTGTATGACTTTGCACCGAAAAACTTGCGCTTACATCATCTCAAACCAGCGACAATCGAGTTCTTTCTCGAGAGTACGAGACCAGTGTCTTCTGAAGTTGGAAGATTAATTATTGTTCGAAGGGAGAGTAATCTGTGGAAACCAATCGGTGGGACAATCGATGCCCGACGGGGAACCATCTCGACGGCAGTTTCAGTACTGGGACGTTATGCTGTCATAGTCTTGTCCCCATTAGAATCCGATGTTGCTGCGACCATTAACGATTTGACATGTCAGCCACGTCTTTTTGCCCCGAATCGACGCGAAGCGACAGCAATCTCTTTTCGATTAAATCGTACGAATAACATAACGGTCAAAATCTACAACGAGGCAGGAAGATTACGACGTTTACTAGCAGACTCTGAGCAATTATCGGCTGGAAGTCATGTCTACTGGTGGGATGGGTACGGCAACGAGGGGCGACCGGTGATAAGCAATTTCTATGTGGTCACCGTTGAAGGAGAAGGAATCTGTGAGACGAAAACAGTTATCGTAAAGAATGATTAATTTATACTAAATTTCATTCATCCGGCCATGGCAATCGTTTGCAATCCCGGTGAGTCCGCGCTTATCGCATTTTTTCGGGCGATGTCAGGACGCAGACGAAGTGCCATTCTTATGCCGTGTTTTCCCGTAGCAGGCGAGAAATAGTAAACGCCCTTGACAAAATCAATCTCACTTCAACATAATATGCCAGATGCGATGCACTCTTTCAATCTACCTTTGTTTGCTGACTATCAGTACCAGCCATGCCCTGGAAGAGCACATATCAACGGGTGCTCGCCCATTGGGTATGGGAGAAGCCTTCACTGCGATTGCAGATGATGCAAATAGTATTCGTCGCAATCCCGCTGGAATGCCACGTCTCGGGATGTACGCCTTTGAATTTGAGCGGACCCCATCTGGTTTCTTCGGTGAATTCGAAACCAATTATCTCAGTGCGGTACTTCCGATCACTGAAAGGTCAGCTTTTGGCGCAGACTGGATGGATGTCGGCATTGAAGATGATGAACTTAATGCGGGGCACGAGCGTTTTAACTTCTCGTACGGTTACCTTCCTTTGCACCAATTGTCTTTAGGATTTAATCTGAAATATATTACACACTCAGTTTCTCTAGACGGTCAATCCAGAGGGACATCAATTGGTTGGGGTGCGGATTTTGGTCTAATGTTTCAACCTAATTCTCGATGGTCAATTGGCCTACTCACCCAAGATTTTCTGGGGTTCGGGTCGGGGAAAGGGTTTACGCGTGGAATGGCGATTCGTCATGATACTGGTTTTAGTGAAAAAATATTTCCCACTATTTACAAGCTGGGTGTGGCCTATCAGCCAAGAGCAAGGTGGCAGCTTGCGGCGGACTTGACTGACCGCATTCATGTTGGCGGGGAATTTTTGTTGGACGCCAATTTTGCAGTACGCGCTGGCGTTCAGAAAGATTTGCGGACATCCGAAGCGCCAACTTATTCTGTGGGTGGTAGCGTGAGATATAGATCTCTCAACTTTAATGCTGCATATCTGATGCCTCCAACTCTCCCGTCAACTGCACACGTTGGCCTCTCAGTTCACGTCGATTATCGAAAGTTACCGGTACAGATTGAACATATTCGAGTTCGAGATCTGTATCCCGTCCATTATCACTACTATGCCACGCCAAACCACGCCGCGCAAATCATTACTTACAATCAGCGGATTACACCACCGGTATTCACTGACTCTGATCTCGAGATCTATTACCCATTGACATCTCTTGACTCAATTGGTAGAATCTGGCTCAAGAATGAAAGCTATAAGCCGGTGACCGTTCACATAAAGCTCTTTATGGATGGGTTTGTGAGTAGAGATGGCACAGAAGTTGCGTTCGGTGATATCGAGTTGCCTGCGCGGAAACGAATCTCGGTGCCGTTTCGTCAGTTGGTATTTACTTCCGATGCCTTGAATTTGCGGCGTGCGCAACCCGTCCAGGCTGAGGTTAAAGTTGTCGAGAGCGGTGGGACCGCGCATCGGACCGGTACCACAACTATCAAGTTACACAGCAATCATACCACTCTTCTAGATGATGTGGCCAAACTTGGTTCCTTTATCACCTCTGAAGATCCGGCGCTTCACGCTGTAATTGATCAGATCTTCACGCGGTTCGCAGAAGAGATTGACGAAGTTGAGAGAACTGGTGTGCCCTCTAGTCTGTATCAGGCAATGCTTCTGTTCAATGTCTTGTATGGTGTTTCTTATAAAACAGATCCAAACATTCCGTTTCGGAGCGGGACAATTGATGCCATTAAGTATCCTTATGAAATGCTAGATCATCTCATGGAACAGCGGTCGGAGGACAACACGATCGGGACATTCGGCGACTGCGATGATAGCACAGCGCTTTACTGCTCATTGTTGGAGTCTGTTGGGATTAAAACGGCGCTTATTCAGCTTCCCGGCCATGTCATGATGGCATTCAAATTGGGACAAATTGCTATCCATCAAGCGCAAGCGGTGGGTTTGCCTTATTACACTCCAATCAACGGACAGGTTTGGATCCCCGTTGAAACAACGTTAATTAAGGATGGTTTTGTTGCGGCTTGGGAAGCGGGGCTAAATCAGATTCGCGATACGGGCGTGGGAGGTTCAAGTGCTACGGTTGAAGAAGCATGGGAGAAATATGGACTTAGCCCCATTCATGGTGCCGAACAGGAGTTCTTTATTCCGAAGAATCGAATTTTAACCAGAATTAAGTCTGACCTAGCCAGTCCTTGGTTCCAAGAATTCTTGCGCGCATTTGTCCGCATTGCGAATTGACAACTGTTATAAATCGATAGAGGAGCGGAATACAATGATAGCTAGATTACGATTCTCTTCAATGTATCTGCTGTGCATTGCAGCGGTGAATTTTCCATGCGTTGCGGCTGAGATTGAAACCACATTTACCTTTGGTAGAATTGAAGTGCTGAAGTTTGGCCAAGACGAATGGGCTTTTCTTGAAAAGGGGGATGAGTTGACGACGGAAGATCTCGTACGTATGCCGCCGTCCTCGCTAATCCGACTGAAGTCGAACGGGAATTTATTGCCTACGTTGCCGGGGGGACGTGAACTTTCAGTGGGTAATCTCATACGCGAAGCAACACAGAGAAATAATACGGCGCCAGGGAGCCGAATTAATCATGAGATTGAACATACTCAAGTAAGCGATATCTTGCCAGTCGGTTGGTCAAGTGAGCGAAACACTCCGACACATTCGGGCGACACGCACCGTCCAGAATATACTAGTGATGACCTAGGGCGATTGCGCCGCCAACTCGACCGCTTGCCACATCACTTCGTCCAATCAATTCCTGAGTTCGTAGAACCCTTGCAAGACTCATTAGTTGAAAGCGTTCAGCGTTATCCTTACCCTAACATCCATCAAGCGAAGATGCTTTATGGTGTTTTGCGAAGTTTCGAAAGGGAGAAGCTTTCAGCCTACAATTCTGTGCTCCTGTATGCTCAATTGCTCCGTCACTATGGAATAGGAGCGGACCTCTTTCTGGACAACCGGAGTGAATTGCTCGTCGTTTTGAATAGCGGCGTACCACTCCATTCGGCCAAAAGAGTTACAGCAAACCAAGGGCTCATTAGGACGCAAGGTAATTCGGGTAACGTCTGGATTTCTATTCAGATTCAACCTCGAAATCAGAATTTTACGACGGCTTGGTATGAAGCTCAGAAGGATTTATAATTGATGGTGGTTAAGCTCTAACTCAACACGCCTACCATGAAAATAAGTAAAGTTCGAAGGACATACCTACTGATTTCGCTTGTCGGAGCTTTGCCCTTTTTCGTGGTAGGGTTCCTTTGGTTTTTAGGTGTTCTCGAGTTCATAGAGTTAAAAACGCTTGATTGGCGAATGAGGTTGTTCTCAACGCGGTCGCAACAAGGGGCATCTGAAATTTCCCTTATTACACTGGATGCCGATAGCGAAAAGGCGCTTGGTCCACTTCCTTGGCCTCCCTACCTTTATGCATCTCTTCTGTCATCTCTCCATACAGCGAATCCAACAGCACTTGTTCTAGTTATGCGGTTTGATCGTGAATGGGGCGACCAACATCTGCTGCCTGGCCAGAGGTTGTTCGCCATCCGTCCATACTATGCAGCCGTAGATGTCGAACAACGGCGCACTATTCCGGCAGTCAACGAATGGTCTGCTTTGCCTCGAAGTCTTGCGGATGCTCAGGAAAAGAGTTTCAGCGTTTTTCCGTTCGACATATCTGACGGAATTCGTCGGTCGGCTCAGTTGGTTGTTAGGGATTTAGAAAACGGTGAACATAGGTATTCGCTAGAGATTTTACTTCTCTGTCAAACGTACGGAATTGATCCAACGTCAATTAGATTACGAGATGGATTCTGGCGGGGGAAATATTTGGAACTCCCTCTCTCAACGGGAAGATTGGTCCGCATTCCAATAGACTCGCAAGGCAGACTTTTTATTCAATTCGCTGGTAATTTGAATTCCTCTCGCAATAGTCCGCCATTGTGGGATACAACGTCGTTTATTGATGCTCTGAGACAATTTGAGGGTGACAAAGAAGAATTCGATCGAAAATTCGAGGATAAGTGTATCCTCATCGGTGTGACCACGGACGCTGTGGTTGGGGCACCTACACCATTTGGTAAGCTGTCCGCTTTGGCACTACGCGCCAACCTTCTCAACGCTTTGATTAAACGGGACTTCGTTTGGAGCCCTGGACCAGGTGTTGAAGTTCTCTGTTTTGTCGTTCTCGGAATTCTTTCAACACTTGCTGCGTCGACAATTTACCGCGTAGGAAGGGGTTCGCGCACCATGATGTTGACGGCGGGCGGGCTGCTTCTTCTGCACTTGCTTCTCGTTTTGGCGGGCTTTGTGTTCTTTAATTTGTGGGGCGAAGTGACAGCATCTAGCTTGGCAATAATCTCGACTGGAATTGCAAATAGCTTACTATTGGGGCATTTGAACCTTCGTCATGTTGTGAGACAATTGCAGACGACACAAGATCAACTTGTTCAATCGGAGAAGGAAGCGGTTTTCGGCTTGATGTCAGCGCAAGTCCGGCATGAATTGCGGAATGCGCTCAATCTGATCCGTGCACCGGCAGAGATGATTCGCAATAATTTTCAACGAGGGGATGCACTAGGTCTAGGCGCACGAACTCAAGAAATTGTCAACGAAATGGATGCGATTATCGTCACAGTGACAACGCTCGATCAAATGATCGAAGATGAGCTCAGCTTCTTCCAGAATACACACTTGAATCTTGCCATACATGATTTGGAACCGATTCTTCGTATCGCCTGTGAGATGAACCAGGTGCTCATTAGTGAAAATGGGATTCGTGTCAGCATGAATCTACCGCCAAGAATCCCATCTGTAAAGCTCGATTTCGAGAAAATTCGGATTGTTTTCGCCAATCTGATAAAGAACTCTTGTCAGGCAATGCCGCAAGGCGGAGAGTTGGAGGTCACTGTGGAGCACAAAAGGGTGTTCAGCCAGGCCACAATACGTAGAAATAGTCTCAAGATTCTGGTTAAGGATGAGGGTACAGGCATTCCTAAAGATGAACTTGAATGCATTTTTGAACCATTTTTCACGACTAAGCCCCGTGGTTTAGGACTTGGTTTGGTTAATGTGAAAAACATTGTTGAGGTACACGGCGGTAGTGTACATGCCAGGAGCACTGTTGGAGTCGGCACAACATTTTTTATTGAGTTCCCGATTCCTTAGTAGCCTTTCAATATAAATTACTATTCTCCATAAAGACTAATGAAACGAGCACGGATCCTAATAGCAGATGACGAACAGGCAACTTGCCGATACATCGATCAACAACTTAAGATTGAGCAGACTATCGAAGCGGACATAGACTTTGCTCACGATCTTAACCAAGCGATTAAGCTGCTCGATGGGGAAGCCCGCTATGATTTGTTGATATTGGATCTCTGGATGCCTGATGGCCAAGGTCTTCTAGATAAGGAAGCCGGCCTCAAGATTCTCAAACATAGTAAACAAAATCTGGAAGTGACTCAAACCATCATTATTACGGCGAACAGTTCGTCCAGGACTGTGCTTGAAGCAAGTGGATTGGGGATTTATGATTATATTAGCAAACCGATTGATTACACCTATCTCATCAATGTTATCAAAAGGGCACTCGATCGAAATCAGGAAGAGCCGTCTCAGCAAGCAGGCCTTGGTGTTAGTGAAATCGCTTCCGAATCCGAAAGCGATTATGAAATTCTCGGTAGCAGTGATGTAATGATTCAAGTAATGAAAAAAGTTGGACGAATTGCCGTGTCTGACGCAGACGTTTTGATCTGTGGTGAAAGTGGCACCGGTAAAGAGTTGGTCGCGCGTGCTATTCATGAGCATAGTGACCGGTCACACGGCCCGTTCGTTGATGTTAATTGTAGCGCCATTCCTGCGGAGCTGATTGAAGCCGAGCTGTTCGGTATTGGGAAACGTGTTGCGACTGACGTTGACCAGCGTCCGGGAAAATTTCTGCAAGCACGTGGCGGTACAATCTTCCTCGACGAAATTGGTGACCTCGGCATTGAAATGCAACCCAAGTTACTGCGTGTCCTGGATTCCAAAGAGATTCAAGGCGTTGGGCTCGATACGCGACATGTTGATGTTCGTATTATCGCTGCTACTAATCGTGACCTGCAAGACGCGGTCAGCTTGGGTGGATTTCGTAGTGATTTGTATTACCGTTTGAAATTTACAATCTCGCTTCCGCCGCTGCGCGATCGTTTAGAGGATATCTCCCTCCTTGCGAACCATTTCTTGCAGAAGCACGCACCCACGCCCAATCAGAAATTAATTCAAGGTTTTGACCAGGAAGTGCTGGAAATGTTTGAACGGTATGCCTGGCCAGGTAACGTCCGTGAATTGGAAAAAGCGGTTGAGTACGCGGTTGTCACTTGTATGGATAGTGTGATCGCATCCAAGCACTTGCCCGCTGAAATCTTCGATAAATTCGCTGCTGTGACTCAGTCAGGTGTGAATGATGTCTTAGTGGATGCAGATCTTAGCGACTTGCTTTGTGTTCGAACGATTAAGCAGGCGTCACAAAGTTTTGAGAAGATTTTTCTAGCCCATAAGCTTCAGCAGAATGATTGGAACATCCAGAAAACAGCGGTAGAGGTTGGGATAAAACGGCAGTCACTTCATCGCAAACTCAAGGAACTTGGGCTCCGGCGAACCTGACGTGTAGCGTCTCGCATCTGTCGTATACGTGTCGATTCAAAGTGACAGTGTCACACCTAAGTGACTGTTGCGCTTGGCATTTTTGCTTTCATGTCCCAACGACCCCCAGCTATTGTTTCATTCAAGCCACCTGGTTGCCATATCCTGTACTGGCATGTACTGGCATGCATTTTGCCTCCAATGTACAGAAGTTAGGTCCAATGCAAACAGAGATTCAACTTCCGGAGGGGGCAATGCTTCAAGCGAGAAATGAAATAAGCTTTAATCGGACTGCTTCTCAGTCGCCAACTAGCAACGTCTCCATGGCTGAGCTCAGTGGTCTTCCAGCCGAAATTGGGATTTCTAGTCCCGTTACGCAATCAAGCAAGTCGAAAGATTCCGGGGACATTGGGTCGTTTGAGCGATCGTGTTTGGAACGTGATAACGACGTCCTCAGTACCTATTTACATCAAATCGGTAACATTCCGCGGCTGACATCGGCTGAGGAATTTGGCCTCTTTGTCAAGCTTGAGAAGTCGCGCAAACAGATCGAAGAGCATTGCTGCGAATTTTCACGGCACTTGCCGAATGTGAATCCAGGAAAACCACCATCCGTGGCTGTGCTCGCAGCGCAGCTGAGGGGTGCGAAATTGGCCCGCTCTAGTCGTGCGCATCTCTCGAATCTTGTTCGGCAAGTGCAAGTCAGCGAAGAAAACATTTGTACTGTAAAGAATCGCATCGTCGAAGCAAATCTGCGTTTGGCTGTTTGCATTGCAAAAAAATATCGACGGCGTGGATTGGATTTGCTTGATTTGATTCAAGAAGCGAATATCGGATTGATGAGCGCTATCGATCGCTTCGACTACCGCAGAAATGTCAAGTTCAGCGTCTATGCTTCCTGGTGGGTTCAACAAGCTATTGGGTGTGGCATTAATAATCACGGTCGTACGATTCGCCTTCCAGTTCACGTCCTTGAAACCTGTCGGAAAGTGGAACACGCGAAAATGAGTTTTCAACAGGAGGGAATCGATGAGCCGAGTCTGGCACAACTTGCTGAGGTTTCTGGATTGACCATTGAGAAAATTGCTCAATCAGTCCAGCTAACGCCTTGTGGAATTGCATTGGACTCTTACATGGGTATGGACTCGTGTGACGCCATTCAAGAGACCATCGCCTGTGAGAAAACGCCTAATCCACTTATGGAAGCAATTGGCCAAGAAATAATTGAAGAAATTCGAGCGGTGGTCACAACACTGCCGCCTCGCGAGAAACAGATTGCAGATCTCAGATATGGTTTGCAAGACGGTGATGAACGAAGCCTGCAAGAAGTGGGGACCTTGTTAAATCTGTCCAGAGAGCGGATTCGACAATTGGAATCACGTTTCCTTAATCGTCTCCGACATCCGTCCCGGAGTGAGAAACTCCGTGAATTTCTCGATGTTTAATTATAGAATCCCGTTCGTAATTGGCGCAAGGACGTAAGGGATGAGTGGTGGGAGAAAGAAGACCCACTTTAATATCACCGTTGTCAGTTTCCGTATGACTAACTCTTGTTAAAGTTTTCCGTCCGTCATTTGTGCTAGGATGTAACGACAGCGACGCTCCGAAAAACCGGTTTTGCGAGATTTTCTTCCTGTCACCTTCGCCGAGTGCCCGTTTTTCTTACAGATTTGCGTGGCTAACATGTGCCCGAATGTGAGTGCACATAGCTTTCGCAGCTGTCAGGTTGCCGTATTGTAAATTAACAAACACTTCTAGTGTGTGCGTTCAGCATGTTAGGCATCGCCCATGGCTGATTCCAGACTAGGTTGCTGGGGCAAGTTAGTATCGAGGGAGGGAGCCAAGCGTTGGCTGCGGTGAGTTGGGTCGCGACTCGCAAGGAGAAAAGGCTTTGATTGAGCTGATGCGGGAGTAAGTTTGCTATTTCTCACCTCTGATTGCTGTGTCGAAATTGTACAAGGTTACTAGATTCGTGCTAGTATTAGAGAGAGGGTGTCGTATGAGTTCAAGGGGAAGAAGGAAGGCACGCCGTAGTTGTTCGACTGGTTGTGGTGTCTGTTCTACCGATTCCAAATGACGCATAGGCTGCATCAATATTAGTTTATGAATTGTATACTCGACCGATGAATTGTAGTTGGTTTCCACGGATTTGTCAAGTGGTAAGTGTTTTGATTCATAGCTGTTGAATTCCTACGTTCTTTTTGGGATAGATGTTCAAAATCGAGAGGTAATAGACTTGGGAGAATTGAACGGATTGATTAACTATCTCTAGGGAGTTTCGGTTTGCCATGCTAAGTTGCATATGCATTTCCCAGAAATAGAGAGCAGGTCAGTTTGGGCGTTTTTTGTTGACAAAATCCGTCTGTTTTGATACAATTTAGCGTAATCGTGCGGGAGTAGCTCAGTGGTAGAGCTCTACCTTGCCAAGGTAGAGGTCGCGGGTTCAAGTCCCGTCTCCCGCTCCAAAACGGCGGCGTAGCCAAGTGGTAAGGCGAGAGTCTGCAAAACTTTTATACGTCGGTTCGATTCCGACCGCCGCCTCCATTTGTTTACTTGTGGGCGGTTAGCTCAGTTGGTTAGAGTACTTGCTCGACACGCAAGGGGTCATAGGTTCAAATCCTATACCGCCCACCAAATTGAAACAAGTTTTGCCTAAGAGCCGAAAGGCTCTTTTTTTATGAACTGAATCTGGTGAAGAGGTGTTTTTGCCATTTGGTGTATACTGCATATTTTGACTAGACAAGCGTACTCAAATAGCAAATCGGTCAGCCAGGATTATGGATGGAGAACATAATGTCAGGATTAGAAAACGATCGGCTTTATAGGATCCGACATAGCACAGCGCATGTGATGGCGCAAGTGGTTTTGGAGCGCTATCCAAATGTCAAATTGGCGATTGGTCCACCAATCGAGGACGGATTTTATTATGATTTCGATCTTGGTGTCGAAAAAGATGGCAAACCTCGTTATTTCTCGCCGGATGACCTAGAAGTAATTGAGAAGCGGATGCGCCAGATTTTGGCTGGTAGGCATGCGTTCGATTACCGTGAAGTCAGTGTCGACGAAGCACGTGAACTCTTCAAGGATCAACCGTACAAACTCGAATTAATCGATGGTCTCATCGAAGGTGGGACCGACGAATACGGCAACGAGGTCGACGAAGCTGTGGTTTTAAGCACATATCGTCACGATACGTTTGAAGATCTGTGCCGAGGTCCCCACATCAAAGACACCAGCCAGCTTCGACCCGATGCGTTTAAGTTGTTGAGCGTCGCTGGTGCTTATTGGCGAGGTGACGAAAATAATGCCATGCTTCAGCGAATCTATGGGACAGCCTGGCACACCAAAGCAGAGCTAAAGCAACACCTTAAGATGCTTGAGGAAGCGAAAAAGCGCGACCATCGCAAGATTGGCAAAGATTTGGAAATTTTCCTGTTTGATGAGGATATAGGTCCAGGTTTGCCCTTATGGCTACCAAATGGAGGTATCATCATCGAGGAGTTGGAAAAGCTTGCAAAAGAGATGGAAGATAAGAGAGGATATGATCGAGTGCGCACGCCGCATCTGGCCAAAGAAGTGCTTTTTGAGCGCACTGGCCATCTGGCACACTATACCGATAGCATGTATCCTCCAATGGAGATGGAAGGCGGTCGTTACTACATGAAGCCCATGAATTGTCCTTTCCATCATAAGATTTTTGACAGCAAATTGCGCAGCTATCGCGAGTTGCCCCTTCGTTTGGCCGAGTATGGAACCTGCTATCGCTTCGAGAAGAGTGGTGAACTGTTTGGTCTCATGCGGGTACGCTCCATGCAAATGAACGATGCACATATCTATTGTTCAGAGGAACAGTTCGAAGAGGAGTTCATGGGGGTTGTAGATCTCTATCAGGAGTATTTTCGAATTTTCGGGATAGAGAAGTACGTCATGCGGTTGAGTACACATCATCATAGAGGGCTTGGTAGAAAATACGTTGATAATGAACCTATGTGGTTGAAAACCGAGGAGATGGTACGTCGTGCGATGAAGAATGGCGGAGTGCCGTATGTAGAGGTTCCCGATGAAGCCGCGTTTTACGGGCCGAAAATTGACGTGCAGATTTGGAGTGCAATTGGTCGGGAGTTCAGCCTCGCTACAAATCAGGTTGATTTCGCTGTGCCTCAACGCTGCAATCTGAGTTTCGTTAATAGTGAAGGCAATTCCGAGGCTCCAATATGCTTGCACCGTGCGCCGCTTGGCACACATGAACGTATGATTGGCCTATTGATTGAACACTATGCCGGCAAATTTCCTGTTTGGCTTTCGCCAGAACAGGTGCGCGTTATTCCCATCAATGACAGTCACAACGATTATGCAAACACGGTTCTCGAAGTGTTAAAGTCGACGAGAATTCGTGCATCGGCGGACTTGGGCAACGAGCGTATGAATGCGAAGATTCGTCAAGCCCAGTTAATGCAGGTACCGTATATGCTTGTTGTTGGGGACAAAGAGATGCAAGATAATTCCATCTCGATTCGAAGACGCGATGGCTCTCGTGAAAACGGCATGTCCACGGAAGAATTCACCTCGTTAGTCCAGAATCGGATAACAACGAGATCTGCGGACCTTTAGAGGGCGATGGATTTGTATGCGACAGACCAATTGTTCCTCTTCCCTGGTGCTTGCGAAAAAGGATGAAGAATCATGAGACGCATTTACTTAGATCACAATGCGACGACATCGCTTCATGCTGAGGTGCTAGAAGCAATGATGCCCTATCTGACGGATCGGTTTGGAAACGGGTCCAGCATTCATTCGTATGGGCGTGAGGCACGCAATGCGATTGATTTTGCGCGCGAACAAGTCGCCGAACTTGTAAATGCGAAAAGTCCAAGCGAGATTGTGTTTAGTAGTAGCGGGACGGAAGCAGATAATCATGGTATTAAGGGACTTACAGAATTGCAGAGGAGTCGGGACAGGGGAAATCATATTATTACCACAGCAGTGGAGCATCATGCGGTTTTACATACGTGCCAATACCTTGAAAAACGAGGGTTTGAGATCACGTACCTGCCAGTGGATCGATATGGAAGAATCGAGGTCGATGTCCTCCGTGCTTCAATTCGTGAGACGACGATTCTGATTTCGGTGATGCATGCGAATAACGAAACTGGGACCCTTCAACCAATTGCCGAAGTTGCTCAAACCGGCCAGTCGCACAGTATTCCGGTCCACTCTGACGCCGTTCAGTCCGTCGGAAAGTTGCCGATCGACGTTCAGGAACTAGGACTGAGTCTGCTATCTCTATCTGGCCATAAGATGTACGGGCCAAAAGGCATTGGTGCGCTATACATACGCCGTGGAACTCGTTTGGAAAATCTCATGCATGGTGGTTCTCACGAACGTAATCGCCGCGCAGGATCGGAGAATGTTGCAGCGATTGTCGGGCTTGGTGTGGCTGCGAATCTGGCAAAGAAAAATCGACAGGTTTACGTTGAACACCTTAATCATTTAACACAAAAGCTGCGTAAAGGGCTACACAAGAGACTGGATTATCTCTACGAAAACGGACATCCTGAGCACCGTTTGCCGGGAACCTTGAACGTGTCATTTGAATTTGTTGAAGGAGAAAGTCTAATATTGAGGTTGGACATGGAAGGCATCTGTGTGTCTACAGGTTCAGCCTGTACCTCCGGCTCAATGGAGCCTTCTCACGTCCTGGCAGCGCTAGGGCTTCGACCCCAGTTGGCTCAGGGGACGGTGCGATTTTCACTGGGGAAAGATAACACGGAAAACGAGATTGATGAAGTGGTTGAAAAAGTGCCTGAGATTGTCGAACAGATGCGCGGTATGTCGGCGGAGTTCAAGCGGAGAGTGGCACGGAGCAAGTAGCGTAAATCTAGCATCTGAGGAATTGCTGCGGATGCCAAAAATGCATAGATTCCTGGCCGAACCGGAAAACGAAAAAAGATTCCAGTGCAAAAGCATCGTGCTTACGCATGATGCTTTTGCATCGCTCCTATCGCGAGGAAAATCAGAGCTCATCGTTGTTGTGACGTGCGATTAGAGTGTTTTGGATAGGGAATTACAGCCTGTTGTCACCGAATTTCTCTGCAATGGATACACGGACATACGAGAAGTGGAGTTGACGAAAACATGCATCACGCCTGTGAACACCTAGCTACTTGTAAGGGTAGTAAAACAGCTTTTATCTTAACTGAATATTTCTATCTTTGAAGACAGGGTAACCACAGAGGTGTCTAGTTGAATGCTTGTCGCTGTGGCTGAGGCATTAATCGAAATGGCGTCTGAAGGCTATGACTAGTTATAATCCACTAAGTGCTTATCATTCTAGAAGATTTGAAAGATGGAATGCGAGGTGGGCTGGAGGATTTGAAGGCTCGCTGTCAAGAAGTCGCGTAGTGTAAGAGATTCAATCACGTGTGCTATGACATCGTTTCACAATCTGCCGTCAATTGGCTCAGAGGACGACGTTCATCGAAATCGTAGTTTTGACGTCAAGCAAGACGCTGAGGAAATGGAATGATGCTTGAAAGCGGACGTGGAGAAGTATGGAGCAAGACCTGCTTCGGAAAAGATAGAGAGATCCTTGATTGAAAGCAAAGATTGCGAAAAGCGAATCACCTTTTAAGTGTTGATGCAGCTTCTAGTCCTATTGGCTACTTGCAAGAGTCGGTCTACAACTTGGCGAATTTGTTTACGCCCTACGGTTGCCTCCAACACCTGCCTTGGAAAGAGGTGCTTGGTTCAAGGAAATGCAGATCTTGGGAATCGACTTGTTGCGGACGGGAAAGGTCAGCAGATCTAGGACGTAAGCGAAACGCCGCACGGCATGCTTTAATCAAAACAGGAATCTGATTTGGTTGATTTATTATGCCAGGTACCGAGATTTTCCATGTAACTATCGATCATGTTGGCACGCGAATTGATAGATTCATTGAAGCGCAACACCTTACAGGTTTGCCTTCGCAGAATCTGTTATCTAGGACCTACATCCAGAAAATTATTCGTGATGGCGCCGTAACGGTTAATGGTAAAATCAGTAAGCCGGGGTATAAGATTCGAGAGTGCGATCGGATTATTTTGACTTTACCCGATTCTCAGCCATTAGAAACCATCCAATCTGAAACTATCCCACTTCATATTATTCACGAAGACTCGAGTGTGATTGTCCTAAACAAAGCTGCTGGAATGCTTGTACATCCATCCAATCGAGTCAATTCGGGAACGTTGGTCAATGCATTGTTGGCTCATTGCGATGATCTATCAGGTATTGGCGGCGTGGAACGGCCGGGAATCGTCCATCGACTCGACAAAGGCACATCAGGTGTTCTCGTTGTTGCCAAAACAGACCGAGCGCATCAAAGCCTCTCTGCTCAATTTGAAGCCCACACGACGACGCGCCGGTATGTTACAGTTGTCTGCGGTATTCCAGAACCTGGAACGGGAACAATTGACGAACGGATTGCACGGAGTCATAGGGACCGCCGCAAAATGTCGGTGGTGAAGGCAAACGGGCGATATGCTGTCACTCATTACCACATGTTAGAAAGCTACGAGCAATTCGCCTTACTTCAGGTAGCCTTAGAAACTGGGCGTCTGCATCAGGTTCGTGTCCATTTGAGTCACATCGGCCATCCCGTTGTGGGGGACGGGGTATACGGGGGTGGTCAAGAACGTGCGCTCGCTAATGCATTGGCTGTGACTGTGCAACAGGCACTTACTAAGCTTGATAGGCAGGCATTGCATGCTGAGACACTTGGATTTAATCATCCTGAAACAGGCGAAAGACGCGAATTCTCGGTTGCAATGCCAGGTGATATGAGACGAATCGTCGACGCACTGCGGGGAGAAAAGATTAAGTAATTACGGTGTGATTTCGCGTGGACAGGGTCGTTTTGCTTTTGAGTTGACTGGGTTTTCAAAGCGCTGTATCATGTGAAAGTCGTATCAATTTTGCGGGAGGGACACGATATTGAATAGGGCAGACATCGGACTTATTGGATTGGCGGTAATGGGAGAAAACCTCGCTTTGAACATTGCAAGCAAAGGGTATCGGATTGCGGTGTTCAACCGAACGGTTTCAAAAGTGGAGAGTTTCCTTAATGGGCGAGGACAAAAGAAAAATGTAATTGGTGTGTACTCTATTGAAGAACTGATAGACGCTCTTTCAATCCCACGGAAAATTATTCTGATGGTGAAAGCGGGTGACCCGGTCGATCAATTCATCGACTTGTTGCGACCACACCTCTCAGCGGGAGATCTTGTCATCGATGGTGGAAATGCAAATTTCCGCGATACTATTCGTCGCCACGAGGGTCTCACCGAAGCGGGAATCCTGTTCATTGGCACCGGGATTTCCGGTGGGGAAGAGGGAGCACTCAAAGGTCCTGCAATGATGCCTGGCGGTTCACGAAAGGCTTACTCACTCGTTGAACCTATTTTTACAAGAATTGCCGCGCAAGTTGATGGGATTCCGTGCTGTTCACTCATTGGGCCTAACGGAGCGGGCCACTATGTTAAGATGGTACATAATGGTATCGAATACGGGGACATGCAGTTGATATGCGAAGCTTACGCACTGATGAAACAAGGTTTAGATATGGGCACTGACGACATTCATGAGTGTTTTAAAGAGTGGAACCGAGGTGAACTGAACTCGTATCTCATCGAGATTGTAGCGGATATTTTTTCCCAAAGGACTGACGCAGGAATTCCACTTGTGGACACAATTCTTGATCAGGCAGGCCAAAAGGGTACCGGTAAGTGGACTAGCATCTCCGCTTTGGATCTTGGCGTGTCGGCTGCGACAATCGCGGAAGCCGTGTTTGCTCGATATATCTCCGCCATCAAGAGTGAGCGTATTGAAGCCGCGCGGATTATCCAAGGTCCGATCGGAATTTATGAGGGCGATAGATTTGCCTTCTTGAAAGCCATTCGCGATGGGCTCTATGCCGCAAAAATCTGCTCTTATGCGCAAGGATTCGCGTTAATGCGTGAAGCAAGTCGCGAATATGAATGGAATCTAGACCTTGGCGAGATTAGCTTGGGTTGGCGGGGTGGTTGTATTATTCGCGCTCGATTTTTGCAGCGCATAGCCGAAGCCTACGAACGCAATTCAGGTCTGCCAAATCTGTTGCTCGACCCCTATTTTCGTGAAGTAATCGAATCAACTCAAGAGAATTGGCGACATGTGATATCGAACGCGACGCAACTTGGAATCGCAATTCCTGCGTTTAGCTCTGCCCTTGCTTACTTCGACAGCTATCGGAACCCCCGGCTGCCAGCAGACCTGATTCAGGCAATGCGCGACTATTTTGGCGCACATACGTATCACAAGATTGATGACGGTGGCAACACAGTTGTTGGAGAGGATGGAACACCGACGGTTTTTCATACAGAATGGATGGTCAAAGGGAGGCCAGAAATTGTCATCAAATGACCAAAATCGACCAGCGGACCGATGTATTGATTGAAAAATTCACACTATGAAAAACACGAAATAGTGAGATGGCTTATGGGAACGACTAGTGCGCTAGCAGGTGTGAAGGTGTTGGATCTGTCGCGTCACCTGGCAGGTCCCTATTGTGCGATGATGCTCGGCGATTTGGGAGCAGATGTTATCAAGATCGAGCGCCCTGGCATAGGCGATGAGACGCGTAAGTGGGGGCCACCGTTCGTAAATGGTGAATCACCATACTACCTCTGTTGTAATCGTAATAAAAGGAGTCTCACACTTGATCTCAAAGACAAATTGGGCGGTGGAATCGCGCGCGAACTTGCACAGAGTAGTGATGTGTTAATTGAAAATTTTCGAGTCGGTGGCGCGGAGGAAGTTGGATTAGGTTATGACGAACTTAAGGCGATTAACCCGCGCTTAATATACTGTTCCATCAGTGGTTTTGGACATACTGGACCGGATCGAGCCTTGCCTGGTTACGATTTCGCGATTCAGGCGCGCGGTGGCCTCATGTCCGTCACTGGTGATTGTGACGGGGCTCCGACGAAAGTGGGCGTCGCGATTGTAGATTTGGCTACGGCGATTTTTGCTTCCAACGCTGTCCTTGCCGCGTTGTTTGCACGTGAGCGCTCAGGTCAGGGGCAACACCTCGATATTGCGTTACTCGATTCACAAATCGCGTTACTGGCAAACGTCGGCTGCAATTATCTTTCTTCGGGTGACATTCCGCAACGTTGGGGCAATGCGCACAGCAGTATCGTACCCTACCAAGCCTTTCAAGCAGCTGATGGCTATGTTGTGCTAACGATTGGAAACGATGGTCAGTGGGAGCGTTTCTGCGGGGCCGCAGGGGTTAGTGCGTGGGCTGAGGATGAGCGGTTTTCGACTAATGCACAACGGGTTGCAAACCGTGCCGCTCTTGTTCCGATGCTGGAAGACTACTTCCGCCAAAAAACTGTCATTGACTTGTTGGAAATCTGTGAGGGTGCTGATGTCTCTGCAGCTCCAGTGAACACGCTTGGCGAAGTATTTTCGGATCCACAGGTGCTGGCCCGCGACATGCTGTTAGAAATGCCCCACTCTAATGCGAATAGCGTACAATTGCCAGGTACACCGCTCAATTTCTCGAGAACTCCAGTACAGATGCGTTTCCCACCACCATTACTTGGACAGCATACGGAGGAAATTCTGACTGACCTATTGGGGCTCGATTCCAGTGCGGTTGCGAACCTTCGCCAGTCGGGAATAGTTTGAAAACGAGGGAAAGGGATTTGTTCATCATCGGGGTTTACATCTCAGGTTTCAGTCGTCGTGTTTTTCCTCTTATGTGTTATGCCTTCCTGTCCTCACTTACTCTTCTGAATAGTTGTGGAAAACCTCTCTCATCTGAAGCCCCTGGAGGCGTCAGAATTTTCAATCCTCTTCGACAGTTGCAAACCGAGATCGACAGCATTCTGAGCGATTCTGTGCTTACTTGCTCAAATGTCGGCATAAAAGTGGTTTCTGCTACGACTGGACAAAGTCTGTACAACAACAACGCGGAAAAATTGTACCATCCGGCGTCGACGATGAAATTGATTACTGCTGCGACGTCTCTGGTCAAGTTGAAGCCAGGTTATCAGTTCCATACGACGCTCTATGCAGGAACGGTTGAAGCCGAAGAAGTGAAGGCTAACATCTATCTGAAGGGAAGGGGAGACCCTCATTTCAACACAAGCGATCTCGAGGACATGGTCGAAAATTTGGTTCAATCGGGTGTCAAGGAAGTGTATGGTGATGTTGTTGTTGATGAAACCTACTTTGATGACAAGCGAAGAGGTCGGGGTTGGATGTGGGACGATGGACCGATTGGTGGTAATTATTCGCACATAAGTGCATTGACCATTAATCACAATGCGGTTGTTGTCAAAATAGATCCTGGCACTGTAGTCGGTGATCCAGTCCATGTTCAGCTCTACCCACCAACCGGGTACCTCCGAATTGTTAACAGAGCAATAACCACTGCGTCTTTAGAAAAAGCAAATTTGTGTATTGAACGTCAAACAGAGCCATTTGGTGCAAATGTGCTCACAATTCGTGGTGCTATGAATATAGGCCAGCTCCAGATACGACGCCAGGTCGACATCATTGATCCGGCGCTCTATGCCGCAACTCTGTTGAAGGAGCGGCTTCTCTCGAATGAAATCCGTGTTCATGGCATCGCTCGACACGGTAAGGTCCCGGACGATGCCATTGAGATTGCTAATCACGTTTCACCGCCACTCTTTCTCGTTGTGCGGGCGATGAATAAACCAAGTGATAATTTGACGGCGGAGTTGCTTTTGAAGACGGTGGGTGCAGAGATTGTCGATGTCCCCGGTACGACAGCAAAGGGCTTGGACGTGATGCACCAATTTCTGAAAGAGATTGGCATTGACACAGCCCAGTCCACTTTGGCTGATGGAGCAGGCGTGTCCCGCTACAATTTATTGTCTGCCTCAATGCTCACCAGCCTACTGGTGTCCCTGTTTCAGGACTTTTCGGTAATGCCGGAGTACTTGGCTTCCCTTCCAGTTGCTGGGGTTGATGGAACATTGTCGCGACGCATGAAGACTACTGGGGCCGAAAAGCGCCTGCGTGCGAAAACGGGTACGATGAGAGGTGTAACGGCCCTCGCTGGTTACACAATGACGGCGGACCATGAAATACTCGCATTTGCTATTTTGATGAGCCATTATGCGGGAGCAGCCAACCCCCGTCGTGCTCTTCAAGACGAAATTGGGACTGCCCTTGCGCAGTTTAGCTGGAGATAGTAAACTTTGGAAAGTTCCTTAGTGTAAAAATGTGCGCAGTTGAAAAATTGTCGATAATCTAGTGTCGGTGTAATGGAATCATATTTTGACAGATTGGTTCAATTCAGCAAGGTTCTACCAGGAAAACTGTTGTCAAACTGGGTTTTCTAAAGCGAGAATCCACCAACATGTCTAAATCCTACTTGGCTAAATTGTCTGCGAATTGGCATTTTGATTCGGATTAATTTCCCCTTAGTACAAACATTCTTTTCCGCATTGTGCCGGTTTTCTCAGAGGAATCATAAAGATATTGAACTTGCGTCCGTGCAGCGGGAACGTCCATAGGTTTTTGATGAACACAAACTTTGCATTGTGTTTTTCTGAGAAGGAGAGAGATGCGTGATTGCAATACGAAATGGAGTTTGTTAACCACAACGGCGTGAGTTTTGTGGTGATCCAAAACAGAGAAAGCTTCTGTCTCAGAAAGTGGGTATTGCAAAAGCGAGAAAGGTTTTGTAGTTGATACGGGAACTATCGAATCCCGAATTCCCGGTCATTTTCCGAACGCAGGCAGTTCCGCTAGTTCTTTGATGTTCGGTCAGTTGAGTCTACTCTAGAGGAGTGCGCGGATAGGCTGACGATTGAAAACGAGGCGGGGAGAGATCGGGTTGCGCGCATTATGTGCTGAATCGAATGCAGCGTGTAAAAAACACGGTTACCATTTTGCATGCTGATTGTGACCGACTAATCCAATTAGGATCGTCGACCATATGAGATGGATAGCGAAGACGCGTTGGATTATTGAAGCAGCAACCCTAAGCTTGCAGAGTATAAGACCGGCTCATCATTTAACAAATGAACACCGAATGGTGGGAACACTAGTCAGTTCGAGTACGTCCGACATTTTGATGTAGAAGATGTCGGAAGGGCTAACGCATGATTGTAGAGAGTGTTATTTGGGAATCCATTTTTCAAAGTTGCCTCGCTACATGCGTCTTCTCGAAGTTTTGCCAACTGACGAAATTCGGTCGGAATCCCTTGTTGATGCACATGGAGACGTACATATAAATTGCCAAATTCGATTGGCTAGAAGTCGGCGCGACATTCTTTGATCCTGGTCCGTTTCCGAGGTGTTTGTCGTCTCCAAAATCCATTCTTTGTGAAACGTGTTAGCCTTTGAGAACATCTGGGTAAGAAATATTTGCAGATTTGTTCATGACGTAGCTTGTGGAAACTAGATCGATTTGGTTAAGAATTGGTGAGAGTTAAATCAGATCGTACACTGCCTGCACGTCTTGGACGTGTTTTTCGATGCTAAAATGTCGTTCGGCGTGTGCCAGTCCTTCGGTTCCCATCTGTGTGCAAAGGGATCGATTTTGTGCTAATTGGAGGATTTTCGCCGAGATTTTCTCGATGGGAAATAGTGGAATTACCCAGCCGGTTGTGCCATTAACGATCATGTCCGTTGTGCTCCCAATGGGTGTCCCGATGACTGGTTTCCCGGCCGCCATTGCCTCGGCAATCACGCTTCCTGCCGAAGCGGTTACTAAGAGGTCTAGTTCCTGCATTACCAACGGCATATCTGCTCGATAACCCGTGAAAATCACATGATCGTTCAGTTTCAATTCCGTGACTAATCGGCGGACTTCTTGTTGGTAGGCAAAGTGAGAAGGGGTAGGCGTCGTATCGCCAACAATTAGAAAGCTGACATCTTGATATTCCCTAACAACATGTGATGCTGCCTGAATGAATTCTTTCTGCCGCTTGAATGGTTCAATGCGGCCCACCATTCCTATTACAAAACGTTTCAGAGGCAAGATGTCGCGGAGCCCGGTTTGTTTCGTACCGGCTGATTTGTATGCCGATAGGTCTACGCAGTTGACGATGACATCAATTTTTTCAGGAGCAATTCCCGAACGTACGAGTGGGACTCTCATTTGCTGAGAAATCGCAATAAGCTTATCCATGCGATTGAACCGGTATTTTCGAACGCGCTTAGGATGAATGAGGTTGCGGACATGCGAGATGGTTGGTATGCGCAGGTTGCTCTTAACATAGTAGGCGTATCGGCAAAGCCAGGCATCTGGGGCATGGACAATGTGAATCGCGTGCTTTCTTGCAAAGTCAGCGAGTCGAGCACCAGCTGCGTAGCGAAAAGGAATTGACTTTGCCTTTCGCCACTCCGGAAGTGGCAAAATGGCAGTAGGGACATTTGCGTTCCGTAGTCGGTTGGCGAAAACGCCGTTCTCCGGACAGATTACAATTGGTTGATAGCGATCATAATCTAAGTTGCTCACGAGGTAGAAGAGTTGCTGTTCAGCGCCGCCGATGATTGAGCCACTGTGACTTAGGTACAAGATGCGGGTTTTAGTCATATACGATTTCGCGATGCGATGATGAATGGCATGACTCGATTCCCGCGGTGCCCCCGCTGGTAAGAGTAGTCCATTCACTGGTTTCGACTTCCTGGGAAGGTGAGTACGGAGCAGTTTTTATCTCCGAAAATAAGCATGTACGAAAGTGCGATGTTAAGAGAATTTGCGCTAATGTGCCTAGTTCTCATGCGAGTCACTGGGGGTTGATCTAATGGAAGTTATCCCTGTTCATCACAAGCCTCTACTACTTCTTCTGTTGCCAACGCGAACATATCGCGCAGGTGATTTTCTGGCGGCTGCGCGACGGCTCGATTTGGAGGTGGTCATCGGCTCGGATGAGCCGCAAGCGCTTTCAGATCTTTCGCCGCTCAAATCGATTTCATTAGATTTTGCCTGCGCAGAGCAAGCTATGCACAAAATCGTTGCGTGGGCGGGAAAACATCCTATTGACGCGGTTGTGGGAGTGGATGATGATACCACTATTCTCGCAACGTTGGTTGCAAAGGCGCTTTCCCTGCCACACAATTCCATTGAAGCCGCCTACGCAACGAGAGACAAACATTTGCTACGGACGTGCCTTGCTGCCGCAGGGCTCCCCACACCATGGTTCAAGTTGCTGTCGATTGATGAAAATCCGGAAGATGTAGTGGGTTCCGTTAACTTTCCCTGTGTCGTAAAACCTCTCTCCCTGTCTGCCAGCCGCGGTGTTATCCGTGCGAATGGTCCCAAGCAATTTGTGGATACATTCCACAGGGTTGTGTCTATTTTGCAATCGTCCCTCCAGGAAAATGGGCGTGAAGGTGAAGAGAACTGGCTACTGGTTGAAGGATTTGTGCCTGGAGCTGAGGTCGCACTCGAAGGTATCATGGTGCGGGGTAATCTCAAAGTGCTTGCAATTTTTGACAAGCCAGATTCGATGGACGGCCCGTTTTTCGAGGAGACGATTTACATCACGCCTTCTCGTTTATCGTGTCCGATTCAGCAAGAGATCGTCGATTGTACTACTGCCGCAGCGAAGGCCCTTGGTTTACGAGAGGGGCCAATACATGCCGAACTTCGGGTTAACAGTGAAAGTGTTTGCGTGCTTGAGATCGCTGCGAGATCAATTGGTGGATTATGTTCCCGAACGATGCGCTTCAGCACAGGAATTTCACTAGAAGAACTTATAATCCTTCATGCTATCCAGCATGAAGTTAATCCGATTGAACGCGAGGGGCGAGCCGCTGGAGTTATGATGCTTCCGATTCCGCACCTCGGAATCCTTCGGGCAGTGAACGGTCAGACAGAAGCCTTAACGGTTAAGGGTATCGAGGAAATCACAATTACTATTCCCATTGGTCAGAGAGTTGTGCCGCTGCCAGAAGGTAAAAGCTACCTCGGGTTCATTTTCGCACGGGCTCTGACGCCTAACAGAGTTGAAGTTGCACTACGCGAAGCTCACCATAGAATAGGAATTCTCATTGAACAGTAATTCTGAAAAGCCCACAGCGGATTGCTCGCAAAGCAGAATCTGCCTTATTTTCGCCATTGCCCTGTTTGGAATCCCTGTATGACAAAACGATTGCAATTCCCCCGAAGATACAGTATAATATCAGTCCCACTGCGTGAAGGGAAAGTCTCAATAATAGCATGCGATCTCATTTGATAAGCTTGAAAAAGTGATTTGGTTCCCGGGGAGGACGCTAGTGGTTTCTTATGGGTGCTGTATTTTAAATGAGATGCGCAATTAGCATAAGATTGGTACGAGACTTGATGATTGGTCATAACTCTTGTCGAGTTGGGAGAGCTGCAAAAGCCGAGGGGATGATTGGGTCTTGATGTTCGAACTGTGTCTTGTTAGGCAGTCCTGAGTCCCTGATTCGGACCGGTTTAATCGTTTGGTAAACTTCCTCAGGGTCTCCTGCGGTGTTCCCAGTTAACAGTCATGAAATTATGGATGAAAAAACTGACCACTCCCGTCTGAATGGCCGTTTTCAAAGAATCTTGAAGACGGGAAGATGCCGGATTTGCGGTAGCGTTAGAGGTCGCTTGTAGACATCGGGCGTGTAACGATTTTTCGGAAGATGATGTCTCCGAAATGGTTCGCAAGATTGTCGGTCTCCGCCGCGATACGGTTGGAATTGTGGAAAATGTCAACTGAAAACTGTTTGGCTGGCATTCTCAGTTGAGTCGGTATCGAGGGAGCGTCAAATGATTTTCCCATTAGTCAGGCGCCGGCTCCATACTTTGCTCGAGTGCTGTCAGTATAGAAGTTTTTAGTGTTCATGTGTATCAATAGTTTGCTTGATTCCAGTCGAGGAGGAACGAGGACCATGCCAGGTTCACTAGGAGGATGGGAGCTAATCATTATTCTTGTGGTTGTCCTTGTGATTTTTGGCCCAAGACGTCTGCCAGAGATGGGACGGTCTCTTGGAAAGGCGATTCGAGAATTCAAAAGTGCCGGTAAGGAAGTTCAAAGGGAATTCACAGAATCGGTGGACATAGATTCAAAGAAAACAGGGAAGAAGAATGCTAACACTGACTCGACAGAGTCGTCCGGCGGTGTGACCTAGCTGAAGATAACCACTATGTCTGAACCCGAAGATTCGTCAATGACCTTCTGGGAACATCTCGAAGAACTCCGGAAGCGACTCATCGTTATTGCCGTGGCGGTCGCTGTCTTCACTTTTCTGAGCTTGTCTTTTAGTCAGCCGATAGAGAAAGTCCTGCGATTCCCGATGGAAACATCCATCAACAAAATACTAGCGGTCTTAATTGAGAACACCGTTGGCGAGGAGGGATCGATGATGGGTTTTCTGTCAATTGCTTTGAGAGCCGGAGCGTCGGAAGTTGAAGCTGAGTTGTTTAAAGTTGGTCCGATTGAGGGGATTATGGCTTATCTCAAGATTAGCATTGCTTGTGGTTTGCTCCTCGCGTCTCCGATTGTGCTTTACCAGATTTGGGCGTTCATCTTTCCGGCGCTAACGCAACAGGAGCGGAGATTTGCCCTACCCCTTCTACTTGTTATTGTGTTCTTTTTTGTCATAGGCGTAATCTTTGCCTACCTGATTGTTACTCCAACTGTTCTACATTTCTCTGCGAAACTCTTTCCTGACATGGCAAACCGATGGGACATCGAAAAATATGTGAATTTTCTAACCCGATTGTTACTGGGGTTTGGCATTGCATTTGAACTTCCCATTGTCATGGCGTTTTTGTCATGGATTGGTATTGTCAATTCGGCGGGTTTCCGTGAAGGGCAGAGTTATGCGGTTGTGGGCATTTTCGCGGCATCTGCAATGCTAACACCCGCTGATGTTTTGTCAATGCTGTTGATGGCTATCCCACTTATCGGATTGTATCAGTTGGGAATTTTCTTCGCCTTTCTCCTGGAACGAGAGTCTGAAACTTATGCCTAATCGTGATTTAAAAGAGCAACTTCGCCTTCTGTGCGATCTCCAAGAACTCGACCTCAAGATTCTATCGTTAAAAGAGCAACTTGAGCTTTTACCCACTAAGATTGCAAAGTTGGAAGAGAACCTTGAAGTACACGAACAAGCACTGGAAGCGAAGAGGGAAGAATTAGCACAAACAGAAAAAGAGTTGCGTTCAAGAAATGCTGACTTGGCAGACCAGGAGCAACAAAAACACAAATATCAGGCGCAATTACGCCAGGTAAAGACTAACAAGGAATACCAGGCGTTGGACAAAGAAATTGGTTTCCTTGAGGAGAAAGAAGTAGAAGTGGAAGATGCCATACTAGACATTATGTTGCGGATTGATAAACGAAAAGAAGAACTTCTACGACAGCAGAAGCTTCTTGATGGAGAGAAAAAGACCAATCGTGTACAGCAGGTCGAATGTGAGCGTGAAGGAACGGGACTACTCGCTGAAGTTGAAGTCTACCAAGAAGAACGCAATCGTTTTTCGTCCGGTATCGATGAGGATTTGACAACTGGTTATGAAGCATGGGGTAAGCGTAACAACACAGCGTTCGTTTCAATTGTGTCAGATGATGCGTGTAGCAGCTGTCGGATTTCAATCCCGCCCCAAGCGTTGAAGGAAGCACGTAAGTACGAACGCATCGTGCAGTGTTCGAGTTGTAAACGGATTCTTTACCCCCTATCCTTGGACCAAGCCGAGGCGCCAAATTCTTGATTCTTCAGCTTGGCATTGTCCCACCCGTCATAGAACTTGTCCCCCTATTTTACTTCATCACATGATTTTGAACAGTGAGATGGATTCTCAGGGTGCTATCAGTGTGTTGAATAACAATAAAGCTCTGGCTTGAGTCGAAACGCATACGCTCTCAGAGCTTCGCAATTGATAAGCCCTGGACTCAGGTGATTTCGTAATCATCTGTCATGAACTCAAAGTTGGGCCCTCTTTTCATGTTGCCTGACTTTATTCTCAGAAATCTGTCTATTGTGCTTTCATGCGAGATGCTTGAAAAGGACAGCATACTGCTGTCGCTACAGCAGGAAATAAGTAGTATGATAAGCGGTGTTCGGTTCCTTCGATTCTTGCGATTCCGGCGATTGCAACTAGTTCGGGTGATACGGCAATCACAGGATTGATTGGAATGCAACTTGTGCTTTCTCTGAAGGCACAATGTTGATGCTGGAATCTGTAGGAAAGATACCGATTGCGGAAAATCTTGGAACAAAAGTGAAAAAGAGATCAATCTCTTATATCTTACAGTTCACATGTGTATTTAGGGGGCCTATGCAATGCTTCGTGCTCGTGTTTAGATTGTTGAAAATGATTTGCGGATTGCACATGTGTTACGAATGAGCGCCGGGCTATGGAGGTACCAATCACTATTTTCTCGCAAGTGTATACATATGTTTAGGCTATAAAGGTCGAAGGTGAGAATTCTAAAGAAGAAGTTGGGGCAATCGACAGTCATGCAGACGCGCCGAAAAGTTTAGAGGTCGAGCTGTGTATACCTATTTCTAAAGTTATTAAGCTGTGAATGGAATAGTGATGGTGTGATATTATTCTGGATAAGATACTAAGGACAGATGTGAACATGGGGCATCTCCAATCAACCCGAACTGAGACCATTGGCGTACGCCATTCCTCTTAATTCATGAGACTTTATCAACCGATTAATATGCAGGACAGGGAAGGACTGATTCAGGCTGGAACAACCATGCGTAAGGGTGGAGTGAGTGGTTCGGTTTTTCGTTCGCTGAATTTGGCCAATCACGTGGGCGATGAACACAAAGCAGTTTCCAGAAACAGACGCATCTTGTTTAGCCAGGTGGGACTTAGTTCATCAGCGCTGTTGTATTGTCGACAAGTTCACAGCAGCCGTGTCGTTCTTGTTCGTCCAAACGATTCGATTTCAGACATCTTTAACGTAGAAGCTGATGCGCTTATTTCGCTTCAAGCGGGACTTGTTCTCGCCGTGTTTACAGCGGACTGTGTTCCCATTTTTATCCTTGACATCGCGACACCAGCCATCGGCTTAATCCACGCGGGTTGGCGGGGTACACTGGATCGAATTGCGGAAAGAACTATTCAAGCGATGCACCAGCATTTCGGTACAATCCCTTCAAAGTGTTTAGCTTATCTCGGTCCGTCGATACAGAGATGTTGCTACACTGTGAGTAAGGCACTTGCAGACAGATTCGAGGAAGCGCATGATGTTTCGGTGAGATGTTCTGACAACAGGATTAGCTTGCAAGTTGCGAATATCCAGCAGCTGAATAATGTCGGTGTTCTATCGGACTCCATTTCGATGACGGCCTGTTGTACAGCGTGCCGAACGGATCTTTTTTATTCTCATCGTGTCGAGGGTGCTCGGTCAGGACGGATGATTTCGTTCATGGCTTTGTCCCGTGAAAATAGTGGAAATCGTATTCGTCGTTAGACGCCTATTCTGATGAACCGCGAACGAGGCCTATCTGATGTGTGAGGGATATTCAGGACAATTAAGTTCATGAACTACTTCTTTAACACATGATTCCTCAGATGCTGCGGTGGTCTCCGCGAAGTTGAGCGCTCGTCTACCTCCGCGTGCATGGAACCGATTTTCTTGCCGCGACAAAGCCTTTGATTGCGCTCTCCAAATCTTCCGGCGTATGCGCAGCCATGGGCGTGATTCGCAGGCGGCTTGTACCCTGGGGCACACTTGGAGGACGGATGGCAGGCGCAAAAACGCCGTGCTCCAGTAGTGCTTCAGCAAATCGGCATGCGAATCTGGATTTACCGAGAATTAAGGAAAGAATCTGGGTCTCGCTCGAGAGTAGTTGGAACCCCGCTGTAGTAAGTCCGTTTTTGAACAAGTCAACATTCCTAAATAATCTATAGCGGAGTTTGGCATCAGATTTTATTAAATCAATCGCCGCTGCAGCAGCGGCCAGTGTGGCGGGTGGAAGTGCTGTAGTGAAGATGAAGCTACGGGCTCGGTTAATCAAGAAGTCTATCAACGATTGGCTACCAGCTACGAATGCCCCTACTCCTCCGACCGCTTTACTTAGGGCACCTACCTGTATAATACCGCGATGTTCCACTTTGAAGTAATTTACGACGCCTCCGCCAGATTCGCCTAGAACGCCAAAACCATGGACATCATCTACCATTACCACTGCGTCATAAGTATCCGCTATGTCGCATATCAAAGGTAGGGGTGGAATGTCGCCGTCCATACTGAAAAGACCATCGGTTACAATGAGCCTACGTCTAAAGTGCGCGGATTTTGATAACAGTTCTCTCAGATGCTGTGCATCGGAGTGACGATAGATTTGTGTTGTGGCTTTGCTGAGACGACAACCCTCGATTAGACTGATGTGATTCCGCTCATCACTGAGAATAAGATCTCGTTCGTCAACCAAAGAGGGAATTGTGCTAATGTTGGCTAGGTACCCCGAACCGAAAACCAGGGACGCTTCCGTTCCTGTCAGTGTAGCAATCTTCGATTCAAGCGTCTCGTAGAGTTGATTGTTACCGGCAATGAGGCGCGATCCACCTGCCCCGGTACCGTATTCTTGGACTGCTTTGCGCGCAGCCTCCTTCACGTCGGGATGGGTACTCAAGCCCAGGTAATTGGTCGAACCAAGTGATATCACCTTACGCCCATCAAGGACGATTCGTCCGAGTGGTGCACTCATCATGGAACGGAGCGAACGCCATCGTCCGGCACGCTCTAAATCGGTTCTATCAGTTTCCAACCAGCAATCGATATCCATGTTTTTCTAGCCCGATGTTTTCTCGAACCTTACGCTGGCATGTATCAATTCGCTTGTTGGGCTGAGGGTAAGCTCATAAATTGGTGTATTCAACCGATACTGATAGTTTGCTCCATAGCACGATGTCGCTGCGGGTACAAAATCCTCTGGAACGTGGATAAATAAAGTGCCTTTGCCCTTCCGGGACGGTTTGCAAATTGTAAGGAAACTTTGACTTTTCTCATCCCAACCAGCAGATAGAATTTCCACACTTCCTTGAGAAAAGTGCATGTCTGTTGATAAAAGTTGTGGTGTATCGCGTTCATGACGGAAACAAAGGAGTCTTACTGAACGGGACGGCATATTCGAAATCGTGGCTGCGCGACGTACGACGCCTAGGTATTCGCGATTCCAAAAATCATGAACTAGATAGAATTTATTTTCATCCAATCCCAATGCATTCAGTGTCAGATGGACATCGTCGACTTGGTCTTTCCAGTTGAATATTCCAACCACGTTCCACTCATCATAGGAGGCCTGTAGGCGCATGTTCCAGATTTGTGGGAATCTATTCTCATAGAGGTCTACAGGTATTGCAGTTTGCCCTGTTAATGGGAATAATTTTTCTAGAAATTCCATGCGTTCAGGATTCAATGTCGAGAGATTATCTGCACATGTCACAATTTCACCGCTTAGAGCAGCGGCTGTCACGGCCACGAGAGCTTCGTTAATCGGATGTGGCTCATCGACCATGATTGCACCGAATTCGTTGACCCACATGGTATTGTGAGTCGCTAGATACGCTGCATGAGTACTGATGGCGTGCTTTAATCCGCGCGCATCGTTCCAAAGCCCGCTACCAATATGATTTCCATTGGTCGAAAGCGGGTAATTGAGCGAAAATCCACCGATGCTAGGCATGTAACAGGTATTGTGCCCTTCCAAGAGCGCCTTTCGTGGGCTATCTTGAATTGCTTGATTCAACAGGTGAATTCCAAGACGATATAGTTCGATAGAGGTTAGTGATTTATCATGCCATTGGAAGTTTTCGAATTCAGCTAATGGACCGACTGCGTAGGAAAAAAGATCCGCTTTAATCAGGTCGCATTCCCACCCATCAACGATTTTTCTGATGCATTGTCTTACATGTGCGCCTGCTCCAGGCTGGGAAACATCGAATAATGCTACCTTTGTTCCATCTTCTAAGCTTACTGAAGCAGGTTTACCGTTACGATTTTGCAAAAATAATTCGGGATGATTCTTGGTTAGTTTGGAGTCAATGGGAACGTCGAACGGGTTGATCCGCATGACGACTTTCAAGCCCTTTTTGTGAATTTTCTCAACAATCGTTTTCATCTTATCCGGGGTGTCTTCTGACTCAGGTTGCTCGAGCTCGAGCAACGCTTTCGATCCGTCTTCAAGCTCGATGTAGTCTATGTTGCCTGGACACAGAAGATTGGATGCTTGGGTTTGTGAAATTTCGCCCACTTGATCGAGTATGTATTCCGCGGCCATTAGTTTTTTCTTTTCATTTTGGGGTGCATACCAACCTGAGAAAATGTTTTCCGAATTTTGCGCGTTCATTCGTTGTGCAACCATTCCGGCATATAAGTCATAGGATTGGGAAGCGGGTCCTGAGAAGTTGAGATATACTGGTTCAGATTCTATTTCTGCTCCTGGTGCGCATGGCTGATGCTCACACCGGTGGCGTAACGCCCACCCATCAAGCCCATTTTCTGTCTGTTTTTTTTGTGTTTGAGAATTATATCCGACGTCAATGGTTGACCACCATTTTTGTGCGCTGAGAAAACCAAAAACTAGGGAACGTCTGCTGGTAGTGTCGTAGAGAACGCCATCGTAACAAGCTTGAGTCGCGCCCTTCTTGTTGATGCTGAAACCGTCGTAAATCTTCTTTACCCCTTGAGTCAGGGACGGATTCATATTAAGAAAAATATGGTAATCTGAGGGAATGCCTCCTAGGTATATTCCCCCATGTGCATTTGGATTAAGCGAAGATACTCCAATAACTGTGATGCGGTCTAGCAATATTTGAGTGTCCCCCAAATTTTCGACAGCTGCCGTCAAGATAATGAAGGGCGCCTTGCTATAGCAATTCAAGTATAGGTTGATGCGTAGGTTCTGAGTATCTGATTGATGGGAGAATTTCACCGGCTGATATATGCCGAACTCATCTTCTGCAGTGGCATATGTAGAAAATTCACGGATTCCATCTTTGTCCGAGGTAGCCAAGGTCTTTCCACCTTGAAGTGCGATTCTTGCGTAAGCATTTCTGATGATAGTGTGTCCCGTCTGATCCAAGTAGTCCCATGTTCCTTTTGAAAGATCGAATTTTACTTGGAATTGTTTGTTCTGTGTTACGACAGAATGGCCTTGTCTCGTCACGGATAAATCACTTGCTCTCTCTCTCATGCGCAATGAACCTCCATCTATGCTGACAGTTGAATCCTGGGAGTTAGGCGGCGAACAGCGACAGGACTTAGGACTTGTTTGAGGAAGATCTGCGATCTTGGTTGTTTTTCATGAATTGTCAAAATCACTCGCTCACATACTTAGTCAGTGGTGATGAGGAGCAGGAGAAGAAATCAATGAGAAATAATCTTTCCGCTGAACCCCTACGTGTTAACGGTTCGCTTTGTTCCAAAACACGCTTTCTTCCTGTCCATCAGCGTCTGGGCTGTTACATCCACTCTATCATTCTCCCCTAATTTCGGTTTTGGTTTAATCGTTTAAGTGTAGGGAAAATAGGTTGTCGTTCTGATTGTTGAGTTAAGCTGTTTGAATGTCAGATGAGCGTTGTAAACTTTCGTTCCCGCAGCCATCCTGTGCTTCGGAATTAATGGCGGATGTTGCAGCTTTGGTAGATACATTTGTTTATAAAGCCTTTTCGCTTGGCTCGCGATAACAAAACCTGTTTTTTTCATCGAGTAGCCATTGAATGCTAGCTTTTCAGGCAACAATGATGCAAATCACGGCGAATCAGGCTCACCAATGTTCTCTTGAATCCAGACTTGGTGTTGGTTGAAGTTTAGTTTTCTGTAGTGCGATTGTTCCGATGCAATCGTAGTTGGATTCTACAGTCTCTTATTCGTGGTAGGGGAGGTTTTCTGCAGGGCCCATATCCTCTCATCGAATCAGCCCGCATGTGTCTTCCCGTACTAAAAACACCGATAGAATGTTTCAGCACGACTGCGTCTCGGAGACTCAAGTGCGTCTTCGTGGCAGTCGGATTTGCAGCGCAATCGATTAAATAATATCGATTCCAGATGATGCTGTTTTGAATCTTGATATCGACCTCGTCTGGTTGCACGGGATCAGGTTGTTAATTGCTTCTTTAAACTACCATTAGGCACGCGTTCTAATCTAGATAACCTCCGGACTATGCGATGAGCTCTCACGCCATGCGTGTGTATGTCTGAACATTATGTTGTTTTCGATTCTTCCGCTCAACGACTTGAAAAAGACCGGTTTTCATGTCATTCCCGGCAAAATTAAACTCAGTTGAAAACCATTGTATAAACTGGGCCTACGGATTTTAGATTAAGAATCGATTTTTGAATCAAGATAGTTAGACCTTCTAGCTTTTGTCAAGGGATGCCCCATAGAAACAGTAGGAAGGCAATCATCAGTACGCAATGAACGAGACGACAAAGGCTCGAAACGCAAGTTAGTTCGCAGTGTTGTGGGCCATGCGCGATTATCTTTTGGAAATATCACCCCACAACGCTACAGTATAGCTTAGCCGCAGTGAAATGTCAAAAGCAAAATTTGGGTATTACCTCATAGTTTTTGTTTTGTGTTCAGATCTGAATTGGTGTATAATTGTCTTCCGGCCCAGCCGCACTGGCTGTGGGGTCTGCGGACTATGTGTCTAAGGAGAATCGATGAAAGTTAAAGTGAAGTATTTTGCTGTGTGTCACGAAGAGCTGGGTAGAGATGAAGAGGACATGGAGTTACCAGAGGGAGCAACTTTGAGGTCGATTCTCAATCGGCTTGAAGAAGAATGGCCTGAAATCACAGAGTTTTATCAGGTCATGCGGATGTCGGTTAATTGGGACTATGCAACAGAAGACACCGAACTTTCTGAAGGTGACGAAGTTGCTTTTATTCCGCCCGTAACCGGAGGTAAGGATGTTCAAGATTACTGATGCGATTATCACCCCTGAAAGCGTGATTAGTGTTGTTGAAGCTGACGATGTGGGAGCTATCGTGCATTTTCTAGGGACCGTACGTGACAACACGAATGGACGCAAAACGGTGTGCCTTGAATACGAGGCTTACAGACCGATGGCCGAAAAGAAGATGCAGGAAATTGGTGTGGAAATCCATGGAAAGTGGGGATTAGATCGAGTGGCCATGATTCATCGTGTTGGGCGGTTGGGCATTGGTGAGGTGAGTGTTGCCGTTGCCGTGGCTTCAGCGCACCGCAGTGACGGATTTCAGGCGTGCAACTATGCAATGAATCGTCTCAAGCAGATTGTTCCGATCTGGAAGAGGGAAGTCTGGGAAGACGGTGAGGATGAGTGGGTCACTGCTGATTCTGTGTATTTCGATTCGGATCTGGGACAACGTAAACCAATAGGCTGATAGTGTCTATGGTCGTTGCGGTGCAAACCGACAGGAGGATAGACAAGTTTGGAGCCAATCCTTCAGAATTCGAGAGTAGCGCTCTTTTGAACTATGTACGGAGAACTTTACCGGTGCGAGGACTTCTTCTTAGCTTCTGAGTAATTACCTCCACCTGGCTTTGGTTGTGGGAGAGATGTTAGCGACTTTAGCATTCGTGAAATCTCTTTGTCCTTTCGATTCATCCCCAGCACGGCGTTGCAGGCCTTAATTGCGCGCTTTCCCATGTCTTCGTTTCCGCTCGATGTGTAGGCTACTCCATAGATTTGGGCGATGGCGCGGTGACATGCTGCTGAATCCACATTTTCTGGTTCTGGGGGTGTGTTCCCTAGGTGATTGAGTACTGAGAGACCATTCGTCCACGCCTGAGCATTTGCGTCACATATCACTTGAAGGTACAGCAAATCGGGGTTTGAATCGTTCAACCAATAGGCTTGTCGGTAGCAAGCGCTACCTTCGCTATAGGCTTCGTTAGCCGTGTGCAATTTGGCGAGTTCTACATAGAACTTGTACAATCCACTTTCAGCGAAGGTGTAAAATTCTGGGCGCCGGCTTGCGAGCCAGTTCCGTGTCTCTAGGAACATAATCGCACTATTTTTCTCCTCATCGGCAATTACAATATCAGTGAGTAGATGTTTGGCAACGGCAGCATTCGGATAGACTTTGGTACGGCTTTTCATGAGCGGATAGGCTTGAACCGGTTTACCCATCTGTAGTAGTTTAAATCCGGTTGCGATTCGGAAGAGCGAAACAATCAGATCGCTGTTTTTTCTCGCTCTTTCGTCAAAGAACGCCGTCTGATTTTGCGCTATGTGATGATTTAGCCGTCCAAATTCATCTCGGATATTCGTGTCATCCGGATTGAGTTGGTGTGCTTTCTCCAAGAATCTTTGCGCCACAAAAACTTCATTCCATTCCTGATAGATTAAGCTGAGTTGAAAGTTGATATATGAGAGTACAGAGGATTCAAACGAGAAGCACAAGATTGTATCGTATATTTGGATCGCTGCCGCTAGGTCACCGTTGACAGTCAGGTCTTTGGCGTGCTCGACAGATTTGTCTAAAGAAGACTGTACCTTACGTTTGTCCAAAATGTAGTTTGTCTGCATTCACCGAGCTTTCCTAAATGGAATCAGAATTATCTAACACCCACTCATGCGTGCTCTTGGTGAATTGTTCCGCCAATTCCTCAGAGAGAGTTTGCTTGATTAGTTCGATGAGATCTCTGCGAAATTTTTCCCAATCTGCTCCGCGCCTTGTAAATCGATGCTGACTATCAATCTCGACAAACATCGTGTCTTTGGAGTGAGAGAGTGATTCAAAATAGCGAACAACCTTCATAGCACCTCCATGAATCATGATAAGTGTTTGGCATGTATCTGCTGGCGAATTTAATTCAGTCTCCCAGTGCCCACTCATGAATATCCCAGCCGGCGTGTCTGGCGATTTGGCGCAGCTGTTTATCTGGATTTACAACGGCCGGATAGCCAACAGACCGAAGCATTGGCAGGTCCGCACAGCTATCACCATAGGCATAGCATGTACTGAGGTCAAGCTCATGTTGCTCAGCGAAGGTTTTTATCGCCAGAGCTTTTTCTTCCTCGCCGAGGGGAAAGCTCGTCAATTCGCCAGTGAATTTGCCCTCTTTTTCATAAAGAGACATCGACAATGTGTAGTCGGCACGGAGACAATCTGCGACTGGAGCCACGATAAAATCAAGTGAACCCGTTACGAAAACAATGAGGTTGCCGTTTGTCTGATGTTCAACGATTTGACGTGTGGCAGCGGGAAAAATCTTCGGACGGAGAAACCCGTCAAATGTTTGTAATACCACACGCTTCAAATCTGCGGCGTCCATTCCGCGATAATTTCGGTAGAAAACTCGATTGAATTTGGTCCGACTCACGCCGTCCAAAAGAAGATAGTATAAGATCTTGGGAAAGAACCAAGCTAACCAAAAGGGACGCGCCAGGGGATGGAGCAGAAGCAATTTTAATTGCACATAGTAGTGGACAATGGTGGCCTTGACCAGAGTGCCATCAACATCGAAGAATGCCGCCTTCTTTCCTTTGACTTCCTGATGAGTTTGTATCATATCCATTCTAAATGCGCTATACAAAAAGCTCCATCGTCATTGTCGGGCTAATTATCAACGGAATCACGCAAGTTTTCGATTCGGGTTCGTACATCATTTGTTATGTCACGGTAGATTTCGTGACTCATCTTGTCAGCTGTGGGGTCTTGTCGGGAATCGGGAATGATTGGCGCACCAAATACTACGGAGATGCTGATTTTGCGTGGGAATCGCTTGCCTTTAGGTAATGCTTTAAAAGTCCCAGCAATGTAGGTAGGAATGATCGAGGCCGATGTCTCGTAGGCCAGTAAACCAAGCCCGGGTTTAAATGGTTGTAAGTCTCCGCTTATCGAGCGCGTGCCCTCCGGAAAAACCAGCAGATTCTCACCTTGGAGTAACACTTCTTTTGCGATGCGCAAGCTTTGGGTGGAATTGTCCTCCCGATCAAATGGCAACGTGTTAAGGCAACGGCTGAAGAACCACGCTTTGAATCGACTGTTGTAGAAGTAGTCTGTTGCGCTGAGTGGATGCAGCTTCCTAGATGTTTTTCCTAAAGCACTTATGATTGCAGGAGTGTCCAGATGGCTGGTGTGATTGGCGGCAATAATGTATGATTGTTCGTTCGGAACATGGTGTAGTCCCTCGACTTGAATCGAGAAGTAGCAATTGTATATGGTCCGAATCCCAAAGGAAATTACGTTGGCGAGATGATTCGGATGAGAATCGAATCTGGGCTGTTCTATGGTATTAGGAGATACGCGAGGCGCATTCTCGGTGCTTGACATGATTTGCGAACTAGTTAGTTTGACAGCCTCTACCACATCACCGACTGTTTGCATCCCTGCGATGACTTCTTCGGCAATCGGTTCTGAAAGTCTTGATTCAAGCAACAAGAGTAATTCAAAACGCATTAACGAATCTAATCCCAGCTCGGTATCCAAGGTGCTATCCTTACGGATACGCTGAATAGGCGTACGTGTCAAACGTCCAATTTCCCTGACAATTTCGATTTCTCGACCGTCTGGGGACCACTCTCCAAATGACTCGGCTGTCTGAGTTGATTCGTTATGAACAACGGGTCCGGGCATCTCGTCCAATAATTGTTTCAAGAGGAGTTTCTTAACACATGTGCGATCAATTGTACAATTGGGAAATTTAGGCAACTCACTTTCCCAGAAATAGACTTTTTGAAGATATTGATAGGTGGGGAGATCGTGGGCGCATGTATGTAGATGTTCCTGGATTTCCTGCTGGACTTGGCTGTGTTTACTCCCGCTTTTGTAGTTTGGCACAATCACGGTGTACACCTCCTCACCGAAGGAATCCGGTGTATCGATGCCGACAACACAAATCTCAGAAATACTAGAGCTATGCCGATACAGTTCCTCAAGTTCTACGGGATATATATTCTTTCCTGTACTTGAGACAATAACATCTTTCGTCCGTCCCGTGATATATAGATAACCTTCTTCATCGATATACCCGAGGTCTCCGGTATACAATAGACCTTCTCGGACGACTTCTTGAGTTGCCTTTGGATTCTCATAGTAGCCCTCCATCATACTAGGGCTCTTTGTCACAATCTCACCCACACCGTTATTGTCTGGATTCAGAATTTGAAGTTGTACACCATTTACTCCGGGACCGACAGACCCAATTTTGCTCCTGCCAGCGGGATTTACGCTTAGGACCGGCGCTGTTTCTGTCATGCCGTAGCCCTGATAGATTGTGAATCCAAATTGTTCGAATCCTTCATAAACCTCATTGGGCAATGCTGCGCCACCGCTTACAAGTACACGGATATGGCCTCCTAGTGTTTCTTCAACCTGTTCTATAACTGCTCTATCAACGGTCTTATCTGGTTCGATTGGCGACTGTACAACGTATCGATCAATTGCATCGTAGAGCAATTTGTAGAGGCGCGGAACCCCAATTAGAACTGTTGTTTGGGTTTTGCGCATAGTCTCCAAGATCGTGGTTGGTTTGAAAGTATTAACATATGTCACAGTGCCTCCGCCGTAGATTGACATAAGAAAACTGCAAGAGAAACCCAAGGCATGGTACAATGGTAGAATTGATAGAAATTGGTCTGTTGTGTTGGGGGGTAGTGCATCTGCAACCGCAAGAATGTTGGCTAGAAATCCCTTGTGGGACAACATCGCTCCTCTCGGATCAACGGTTGTTCCCATTGTAAAGATGATTGATGCAGTCGAATCCGGATGAATCTTCACAGATGGGAAATCATGAGGAATTGTCTCAATTCGATTCACTATTTGTCCGGTTTCAAAGGGTAGGCAGAAATCGTTGATGTTTAGGAGAGCCATGGGTTCGCCCTCATATTGAATCGGATTGAGTTTCTCGAAAAGGATTTCTGACATCAGAATCGCTTTTGCTTGCGTGAACTTGGCGAGTGCCAAGAGTTCGTTTCTTGCGCTTTGTGGATCAATGGGAACGACAATAATTCCAATCTGGATAGCAGCCAAATACGAAATTCCCCATTCGGGCTGATTCTCCGAAATGAGAATTGCCTTGTCGTCTTTGCGAAAACCGCGTTCCCACAGCGAAAATGCAACTTGTCTCGAAATATCGTAGAGTTGGCGGTATGAATACCTTATCCATTCGCCATTTCGTTCTATCTGCAACGCAGTTTTATCTGAAAGTGACTCTGCCTGATTTCGAACGAGATCTAAAATTGTCTGATATGGTTTTTCTGCCTGCCCCTTGTTTTGGGGGGCACTGCGGTGTGCTAAATCCATTTGCTTAATCTCTTTACGCAGTTTCGTTGACGGATTTGGTTCAAGTTTGAGAACGAAGCGTTTTATTCCAGGGATATGAATACTCTGAAGATACTCTTGCCAATCTATGCGTGAGATATCAATGTTAAATTGATTTTGGTCGCAGGTGGAAAGCGAATTTGACAATTGTTGTATTTTTGTCGTTTCAAACTCAAAGTTAAGGCGGGTATACGGCCCATAAATTCGAATGTAGTATTGTAGTCCCTCCAGAGCATTCTGGATAGCCGAAATACGGCGGTTTTTCTGTTTTGACCATTTTAGTGGCAGTCGATTGAGAATCCTACTTGCAATTTCTAGTGCTTTAAGCTTCCGGCACAATTTCCTTTGAAATGCCTCAACTCCCGGGTATTTCCATACGGGTGGAGTGATGGGTTTTCCATTGACTAGCATGGGGAATCTGACGAAATGTTCGTGTGACGCTGTGACGATATCACGAAAATACAATGGGTTTTGGGATCCCGTTGTCACGTGGTAAACTTCAATGCCGCGCTCCCGGTACGTTTGAAGCGCTGCGACTAGGATGGCGTTAACGACGAAATCAACGGGAATGATATCGAGGATGATATCGGGTTCGGCGGGAAAATCCGGCAAACGGACCTTTCCAAATCCAACAAAAATAGGATCTGCCATACGCAATCCGTCCAGCCAACCCGGTTCGGGTTCCTCAAGGCTGCTTTCAATAATAGAGGGGCGGATGATTGCTACCGGCAGATCGTCGCGTGTTTTGACCACCATTTGTTCGCCGAGTGCTTTCATGTAGGTATATGTATCATTCCAGCCGCGGACATTGGCTCGTTTCAGACCCTCATCAACCAAGCGTTTCTCAATCCACTTTTCGCGCACGCTCTCAAGCTGCTGATGAAATTCGTTGATATCTTCTTTGGCTACCGTGGATTGCCGCAGTTCTTGGCTATCGTGTGAACTTTCGTTGGCCTTGTCTCTTATCTGTGTGGCGAGATTTAGGATTTCCGCACCTTCAGCCTCAAGTGTGTTAGGAATCTGTTCGCCTGTACGTTTTTCGAAAGTTTCGGCATACGTCTCATATGGTACGTGTAGTTCTTCCGCCACTTTTCCCGGGTACATTCCACAGACATAAGCTGTCGATACATGAAGGAACACCGCATCGTGACAACCCTTTGTAAACTCAACGGCATGCTTTGCCCCAAGCACATTACTTCGGAATGATGAATCAATTGGTGGATCGAATTTTACGAGCCCACCGCTGTTGATGAAGATTTGCACTTCACTCTGTAGTTTCTCATAACACGAATTGGACATTCCAAGTCGTTCAGAGGCTAAATCACCGTCTACGGCTTCGACCTTTTCATGAATCCAGTCACCAAATCGCTCCCCGTGAATTCCCTTTAGTTTCGCAAAAACACTTGAACTGAAAAATTCCTCTGCCAGACGAGTTTCGGCATTACATATCCTTCCGTTAGACTCAGTGCGACTGCGAATAAGGAGGTAAATGCGCTTCACACATGGCAAATCGCTGAGAATCTTAGCGACCAATGGCTTGCCGAGGAAGCCTGTAGCACCCGTAATCAGAATGGTTTTGTTGTAAAAAACATTCGAAATGGTATTCACTTCAGTCCGTGCTTTCATCAAAAATCCAGCGGAGGTGACGAAATTGTCGAAAGACAGGTAAAAAACTAGCACCCAGAGTGAGTTTGGTGGACAGTCCAAGCTGGTAATTATAAAAGACTATGTTGTCTGATGTCAATGTAAAACCCCAATGTTCTCAAGTGCTTTTCCATTTTGCATAAGCAGATATAGATTAGCTCAAGCATTGACTGATCGCCTGTTTGGAATCCCGTTGTTCCGCGAATGTTGATGTCCTGAAAATCCGAGATTGATTCGATATAGTATGGCGAACTAATAGGATCTCATTCGAATTCGAGATCAGTGGGCATCTGAAATAAAGATCTAGTCCATTGTCTATACGACGGTCCAGTGGTGAGTAAAGGTCGAGAGTAGATGACCAATCTATGTGCTTGGTCCTGGCCTGTAATGCCCATGTCGAGTGCTCGGCAGTTCGACGCATCTGTCAATCGTAAGCCGTATGTGTGAGGTGTTTTAATTATCTACTCTTCGTAATAGTGCACACTTCTTCGTAATAGTGCACACTGGTTCAAGAGAGGATTCTATCTAAATCTCGGTCTTCCAGTTTCTGTTGAATTGTGGCTTTTGTTGGACGCTCCTGAAAAATGGAGTTCGTTATCGGTGACTGAAAGCTGTTTTAAGTTCTCATACGATAGTCTAAGATGCTCGTACGATTTTGCGCAACCATTAATGGGGTAATCACCGTTTGGTTAATGATAGATTCGGAAGTCTCAGTTTGGCGATTGACAGTATGGTGGTGACGATACAAATGGCTATGTCTATTGGATTCAGTAATTTGCGAATTTATATCCTTTCATTCGATTCATTTTCGACTTGATCCTATCCGAGAGTTAAGCCGTTTTCTGATTCGAAAACAACAACTAGCTGAAGAATCGCTTGGTTGTCTGCACTGTCACGGGAATGACGAAAAATGGTTGTCATTCGTTGCGAATTGCTGAGTTTTTGGTAATAGAAATCTTTTTGGACTCCGAGTTGAAAAAGACCTGTCCTAAGTTTTCAACATCCAGCGGACGAAGACCCTCGCCAAATCTGTGATGAGCGGTGCTCGATTGGAAAGTTACAAGAAGTCCAACCACCAATCCCTTCAGCTAACAACCATCACGACCTCCAGGTGTCCATGCCACGTGTATCTATTGAGTATTGGGTCACAACCAGTTCTTCAAAGTTGGATGTGGCTTACAATTGTGATTGGTTTTTTCGGGCTAGTCCTCAGAGTCGTATGGCCCACGTAGCATTCGATTTAACTTAGCGCCAATCAGAAAGTCTAATGTACGATTGGGTGGAAAATGTTCTTAATAATCGTTGAATTGATCAACGGATCTACGCTATAATTTATAATTATAGATGGAGAAGTGATGATCGTATTTCAGATTGATTGCCATAGTGCTTTTAACGCAATGTTTGCTATTGTCAGGACAGGGTAGGGGCAGTTGAAGATGATTATGTTATCGGGACAAAAAAAAGTCGAATTCTTGCAATCGACGGATTTATTTTCCAAAATACCCGAGAGACAACTTAGGTCAATCTGTGGGATTGTTCAAGAGGTCGATTATCCACCCGGACATATATTGTGCCACGAGGGTGATTTAGGCGATTCTCTCTACCTGCTTGTAGGCGGGGAAGTTGCGCTAATCAAAGATACGACTCAGGTGATGACGTTCAGACACAGTGGAGATTGTATTGGTGAGATGGCTCTAATTGCATCGGAACCGCGAAGCGCAACGTTGAAAACAACGGTGATGACTAAGTTATTGGTAATCGAGCGCGATGATTTGTTCCGGGCGATGGCGCACGAACCTTCAATCTCAGATGGGATGTTTAGCGTTCTAACGGAGAAATTACGGCGCGATCTTGACGTTCAAACGGAGGCCGTTCGAAAAGAGATTTCCCAACAAGAGTCAATGCGTTTAGCTGTAGAAGTGCAACGGTCGCTGCTCCCAAGTGAGGAAATCAATCAGCCGAGACTAATTTCTGCCGGCTATTGTGAGGCAGCTGACGCAGTCGGAGGCGACTATTTCGACTATTTCCGCTTGTCGCGAAATCGGGTTGCAATTTTTCTCGGAGATGTTATGGGACACGGTTTCCATTCCGCGATGCTAATGGCCATGACCAAGAGCTGCATTAAGACGCAAATCGAATTTGATTCAGGCGTACGCGCTGTAATGACCGCAATAAATCGTATTGTCGAACGCGATATGAGGGCGTTTATTTTCCTGACAGGTTGCTACGTAATTATCGATCTGTCAAATCAGAAATTTGCATTCGCTAATGCGGGGCATCCCTCGATGTTACACTACCGTGCCGAGTCCGCGGAGGTTGTTGAACTAGAATCTCAAGTTGTACCTTTCGGATTACAGCCAAAAATTGAGAGCGCGGTTTATGACGGTGAAGAAGCCTTGTCTGCTTCGAATGACATCCTTGTGCTCTATTCTGATGGTATCACAGAGACTGAAAATCCTGATGAGGAGCTATACGGTATAGATCGTCTTAAAAACATTGTGTTAGTGTCCGTGGATCTGGCTCCCGCAGAGATTAAAGAAGCTATTCTTGAAGATCTTCGGACCTACCGAGCCGGAGCTAGGCCAGGTGACGATCTTACACTGGTCGTTCTTAAATGGAGGTAACAAACGAGTGCCTTTTTGACCTTTTGGCCGTGCGTTGCGAATCTTTTCGATTACTCTTCTTTCTTTCGGGTGCCTGACTCAGTAGCGTTGTGTTGGTTTGTTATGACATAAGGCCCTCGTTTATTTTGCACTGCGGTCAGAACTTGATTTCTTTTACCATCGTTACTGGTAAAAACCTATGCCTAATCTGTAGAAATGTGGGGACGTATTATGCATAAGAATTTCCCCAAATTCGATTTTGTTGAGTTTTGGGAAAGTGTATTTTCCGCGTTTTGCTGATTTTAATCCTTATGTCGCCGCACTTATAGCGTCCTTTAGCTTTCGTCTTAGCCAACCTGTCCTAATGTCTGTGCCCTTATTCGAGCGGCTGTGGATAATGGCGCCGGGGCTTTTGACAAACGACATAGTTCTGCTTGGCGGTTCTTTATTGGGCAGATAATTTTTCTAATGTGTCCACTATTCCGTGCCTTATTTGTAAGGGATGCGTGTTATTCATTGTGTGGGAGATCTAATTTGGAGGGCTACACAACTCGATTGACACTTGACGGGATTATGAATTATCTCCTTGAATCAGTGGATGTTGGCGTTTATGGTTGCTTGGCTCCACTTAGGGGCGTGGAAGAATTTCGGCTCCGCCACGTCTTACGCGTGCCTTCGTTCTACCTACGAGCATGAACTCAGTTCTAATTGCCCTGCCTTAGGGGCGTGGAATCGTTGGTTTGCCGATGGAGAGTAACGGCAGCCGTACTAACTTTGAGAAGCACAACAATTTTGTTCGGGACAAATCCTTGGTCCGGAAACTTCTGGTAGTCAAGGTAATCTTTGAAATGCGTCAGCGTTAAACAATGTTTTTCATGAATGGGTGAAAGTGTCTTCGTATTGTGGGATTCTAGCATAATTCATGACGGCCTGCTGCGAACGTTATGGACAAAGTTGTGCCGTGTACGGAGGAAACGTCCAAGAATGTCCTTTGTGTTATTGATCTGAATCAGATTTTTCGGATTGGAATGTTACGTCCATACTGTCCGAATTCTCGCTGCTAGTATTGTGTGCACCCGTGTCTCCGAGGGTATTCATAGCTGCGTCATTATCCAGTGTTCAGGAGAAAAGTAAGAGGCGAGCACATGCTCAAAATACTGGTAAGTGTTTCCTTCTTCACGAATCATCAAACATTTAGTATTGACGGTAGATGTTAGAGCTCAATTTCCGCAAACAACTTGGCAACTTCAATCTCGATGTAGATGGCACCATTACCTGTAAGGTGACGGCAGTGTTGGGACAATCAGGTAGTGGGAAAAGCACACTACTCAACTGCATTAGCGGTATCATGAACCCTGACGAAGGATTCATTGCATTTTCGAATCAGACGCTCTATGCGTCACAGGAAAATGTTCGGCTCGCACCAGAGAAGCGACAATTCGGATATGTTTTTCAGGGTGGCCACCTCTTCCCGCATCTGACAATAGAAAAGAACATTTTTTATGGTTGCCAGCGGAGAGTTTCGACCGACAAAGAGGTAAGGATTGATGTAGTGATTAAGATTCTTGAAATCGGCGACCTCTTGAAGCGATACCCTGATCAATTGTCCGGTGGCCAGCGTCAGCGAGTCGCCCTGGCTCGTGCGCTAGCGACATGCCCTCGACTGCTGTTGATGGACGAGCCTCTGGCTGCGCTTGATCTAGGGTTAAAGAATCGAATTCTGCCCTATCTCTATGAAATTAAGGAGACATTTGATATCCCAATCCTGTACGTTACACATGCTATTTCGGAAGCGATGGCACTGGCAGATGAAGTGTTTGTGTTGTCTGAAGGGCGTGTCATCGCACGAGGGGGACCGCATGAATTATTGACGTCCCCTTCGGCGCTGCCGATTGCTGATATGACAGGAGTGGAAAACGTCTTGACCTTGTATGTCATGACATCAGACAAGAAGCGAGGTGTGACGGACCTCAAGATTGGAAGCCAAAAATTGATTGTACCTTACATTGAGGTTCCAATTGGAGAACTCATGCCGTTTGCAGTTAGGGCAGAAGACATTATTGTTTCCCTAGAATCCAGTCTACCAATAAGTGCACGGAATATCTTGAGCGGTGTAATCCGCGCGATAAATCCCTTCGGAGATCGAATCATCTTGTCCGCAGAGATTGAGGGCTACTCTGTGTCGGTGAAGATTACAAACGAAGCGTGCGAGCAACTCGGCCTTGAAGTGGGCATGTCGTGCTTCTTCGTTATCAAAGCCAATGCAATTAATCTGCTTTGGAAAACTTAGACGACAACAGAAAATGGTTCGAATTTAGGAGCATGTTTTGAACTTCGATGCGCCCGAAAGGGAAACCCTTTTATGTTGAATATCAGGAATTCATATCGTACAGGTATTAGGAGCTTATCTTGTGTGCGATGGCTATCTTCACTTCGCGCGCGCATCCAGAGATTAATCCAAGATTTGAGGCAAGTGGTCGACTCATTTTTACAAGGAAAGGAAGAAGAGGCAGTGATATGTACAAGCGAAATATTGCTGAAGGCATGATTCGAACCCGCGCTCATTTCGGCAGTGAATTCTGCCATGCTAACCACAGTCCGTGATTGCTAGTATTTGAACATCATGTTTTCAGTGCTTATTTTCAAAGGCTGGTGTTTGAGAAAATCAGCCAATTGAAGTCTGCGTTTTTATTCCAGGCCGTATGGACTGAGGTCTGGATTTGGGAGGATAATCTGTTCGATATTGTAGTTAGAGGTGATTAAGCTCCGAATGGGTGGGAAGGCGATTTGGCATGCCTCTTGGTGAAACGCTCTTAGTAGTAGGAATCAAACTTTCTGAGTTGAGTGTGCTGTCTGCTATTGAATTGCTGTCGTGTTTGTTGTTTTTTCTGATATCTGTCAACAACGACCGGGCTGGGATAACCAAGTGGCAATATCGTCCTGTCCTTATTTGGTTTCGGATGGTGTTGGTTTCGATTCCCATCAATTCGTCAGGAATCTTGGAGTTCATCTTGGGAACACCACGGAAATCCAGTTTCACCTTAGGATGTGGTCTGGAAGGTTTTAGCCAATCTTACGTTCTGTTCAGCGTTTTCTCTCTCGACCTCTATCCAAAGGCCAGAATGTCAATCAGCCCAGTGGTGTCAGAGTTGCCTGTATGCGGTACAAGGAATGCTTTGTCCGAAGAGTTTAATCATCGGTGCGCCCCGATTTTTGACTGCTGACACGCCAAGGCGGGGAATGAGTTACTAACCGAAGTCGTTGAAAAGCCCCCGCTATAAATAGCTGGTAAAGCAGGTGTTCTGGATGTTGTCTATATCAGAAGTATATGGAATCTTAAGGAGATCAGCAAACAAGTGCGATTCGGAAGTCTAGGGAGTTTTGAGTTGAGTGCTAGGGTGGTGCCGAGTGATAGCGTACAACCGAATTGGATCTGGACTGAAATTCGCGCAAGAAAACTGATTGAGTTTCACATATCTCAAGCTGATGGGTAAATGTCACACATTCTCAAGTGACGGAGGAACATCTAATTCGGGATGCTCACGCTAATAGAGATCAATGGGTGCATAGTTTGGAACTTTCTGGCGATAAAGAATTCGAGCTTACACTAAGGCATGCGCCTCATATTCCCAAGAAGCAAAAGACGCTCTACATCAATCCCGATCTGCTGTCAGTGAGGAGAGACATTCCAGAGGATTAAATCGCTAACAGATTAAGTTTCATGGTGGCTGAGGAGAAGCTAGAGCTTACTGGATAACCAGTATCTCGAGTGTGACAAGCTTCTGTGACTCTGCTAATAAGATTCCCCGCTGTGAAGGATTCAGGAGATCGCAGCGATCCACGAATCCGGGCGTTGAAGTTGCCATGAGAACGACGAGGGGAATACATAAGGGTTGTGGGCTCGATTCGGTAAAAAATGCGCAAGTAGTTCGAGCGTGAGGCTCTCAACGTCGTTGGTGTGCAATCTAATTCTGCCGTTGATTCTTCGGGTGGAGAGCAGGCTCGATGCCGATTACCCCTTCGGTTTCTGACTTTTTGTGATATCTTAGACAAACAAACCTATTGCTTTCGATGATATAGATACCACTCTACCAAAAGCAACAAGACACTGAAACCGACTGTATACTTCCAAATCTCGCGATTGACCTGTTTCTCACGGGTTAATCCGTTGCTCTGGGCGGAAATGGACCTCTGCGGATCGTTTTCCTTTCGTGGTTGAGACAGTCTAGATTCTTCTGGGTTGAGAAAATTCACCACGAATTGTCCTAACTGATGTTCCTCAACGAAAACTGTATATACCCCAACCTGTGTTGTATCCGTAAATGTAAAGGGAGATGATTGCAAAACAACGTTCGTCCGAGATTTATCCGGAAATTCCACCGTTAATCTCTTCTGCAAGTTGGGGTTGTTGACAGAGATTCGAACGGGCGCTCCCACCCTTAGGCTATCAGGCTGGATGGGAGTCTTAGGGCGAGATAGCCATTCGAGACATCGGGACATGAAGATTGGTGCAGATGGAATTGAGAGCGCAAAGCGTGAAATCTGAAGATTGAAGGCGTCGAATGCAAACACTACGACCTTTCCCGTAGAATGTTCACCGTACCAGATTAATGGTCCTTGAGTGGTTTCAACAAGCGTTATTCCCCAGATTGGCAATTGAGGAATTAGTGACTTCCTAACCTGCATATCAATTAGGGAGGAATTCTTCGTCATCGAATGTCCCTGCTCTTGGTCGATTACTCGAACCAACCCAGTTGTGCTCTTTATTGGCATAAATGGTAATCCATCAATAGGGTCTAAGAAGATAGAGTTCACCTCTGGTAGATTTTCGGGAATAAACTGGTCAAAGATTATAATATCTTGATCTTCTCTTTCCCGGTACTCCTGTGGTTGGATTTGTTCGAAACTGATATTTGCATTAGTCATGAGCATTTTTTTCAATAAGGGCTGGGAACGACTGCTAACAAGGAGCACATTTGACCTCGAGGGGCGATGTAGGAGTGCCGATGCAATGTTATCAAGTTCCAAGTCGTCGTCTAGTTCGAGGCGGGTGCTAGCAATCAAGCCGTCAAAGCCGTTATCATCGAAAGTGAACACGATTGACTTCACTTCGTTGGCTTGCAACGTCAGAGTTTCATCATCGAACCATGTACGGCCAATGTCCAAACGTACGCGAAACGTTATTTCCTGCGTTCCGAAATTGTGAAGGCCAGTGAGTATTTGAAATCTACTTGGTGTCTCTGGATGTCGCGAAGCGTGGAAATTCACGATTCCTACATTGTTGGGTGTCGCGCCTACAGGAATATATCTATATTTTTCCGAATTTGGAAATACTTCAGCGTTGTCACCAATGAAGAAGACAATAGTGTTTGGGTTGCCGACGTATGCCCTCGTGGAGTCAAAAATTAGCTTCAAATTTACTGATGTGTGTTGTGGAGTTATCTTAGCAATTGCACGGCGTAGCTTTTCTTTATCGGTTGTCAATCCTTGGTGAATGTGGTGTGGGGGACGCGACGTGTCCATTATCAGCATCTGACTTGTTTCATCAAGTCGACTGATTAATTCCAGTGCTTTTGTCTTTGCTATGTCAAGCCGCGTATCCCCTAATTCTCTCGATTGCATACTTGCGGAATTCTCGATGATGAGAATAGATTGACCTTGGAGAGCTGCGGAACGACGCAACGTGGGGCGTGCAACGCTGATAACCGCGACAAACACAAAGAACAGCTGTAGAGCGAATAATAACGAGTTGGAATGCCGTCGGAAGGGTACATTGGCTTTCATGTCTTCAACGGCCTCAAGCCAGAACATTACGCTGGGAACGAAATAGCGCTGGCGACGCAACTTGAGGAATTGTAACAACGCTACAATTGGTAATAAAGCCAGGAGATAGAGTGCCGAAGCGTTCAGGAAGCCCATTTTTATTGAGTTTCTGTGATGCAACGCGGCTCAAGAGGACAAACAAATAGTTCGTGTGTTATCCAACCACTGTAGAAAGTGTTAGGGGTCAGCTGCGGTGCTAAGAATCGACTATTGAACCGAGTCTGTATTTGATTCAGCGGCGTTTTCAGGCGGACCAACGTTGCCTGTTTCTTTGCTTTTTATTTGCTGTAACAGTTCCTCTGCGTCTTGACGGCCGACCTCGCCGTATTGTTTCAGATGTTCGCATTCTTCACGGACCCGGTCGTAGTTGTGTTGCTCAAAGTAAATTGAACCCAGATTCTTGTGCATCTCACGGAATACACCAGGCCAATTCCGCCCTGATTTCTTACTGACCAACTGTTCGGCGTTGGTGATAGCGTGATTGACAACTTCGTCAAGCGCCGGTTTCTCCTCTGCGGAGAAACTCTTTGCATCCACACCGTCTTCCGTCATTTTCTGAATTTTCTCGTTGTATTCTCGAAGTCGATTTATTGCCTTGTCACAATCGTTGTAGGTCTTTTCGATGCTCAACGCTCCCTCAAAAAGCTTTGACAGAAATCCCAATTTCATAGAAACCTCCGTTGAGTTATAGTCTGTAGAAGTTTATTCAACCTCTATTATACCAAGGAACAGGGAATTAATCAATGTTCACTAAGTGACCTGCAAGATTCCTGGACTGTTTCTGATGAAGTTGTGCAAAGATCTGCTGTGTTTAACAATCCATTGAAGTACGGCTGCCGCTCTGGATTGCCAGGAGAGGGCAAAATCGCCGAGCTATGGGCCTAAACTGCCCATCTGATTTCGCTGTGTGGGGAATAGACTGGTCTCAGATTGTAAAAGGCAAGGCCCATGATAATGACTGGACACTTTGCCAGACGGCTTCTAATCTGAAACACGGTTGTCCTATGTCAATCATATGAAATAGCGCGCAGCGATTTTAGATTAATCCCGTCTTTGATTGGTGGTACTGAGAATTTTTCCATGGCCATTCTTGTTAGTAATAAAGTGACAACCCTTGCTGTTCTTAGAGTTGGAACTCCAGATTGAGGGAAAACGGTTGCGTTTGCTGTCAAATCAGTGTAGAATAGTGCGGCGTAATGTTTCCGCAATAATTTAGGTTTCCGCAATAATTTAGCTCAAGAACATTTAAGGCAAGCACTCAGGTTTACGCAATTGCTAATGGCCATGCAAGAAGACAGTCCTGAACTCAGATTGGTTGTCATGGGAAGCTTGGGCGTAGCTCCCAAAGCAATGTTTGAGTTAGAGGAAGCGATTTATGACATTAACCAATTGGATCCAGATGTGGTTATGGTACTGGGCGATTTGGGAAATGTTAGTCAAGGTTTCGACGATGTTCGAAAAACGTTACAGCGTTTTAATGGGACCGTCGTGCCAGCGATTGGAGATCGTGACCTCACAGTCGAAACCTGTGGAACAGATGAGGAAAATATTGAGTTGTTTTTAAATGCCTTTGATCTTGTGCGTCCATACTATGCTTATGAACAGTCGAACATCCTTTTTGTAACACTCAGTACTGAACGACATCGTAGCCATGAGTGGCAGTGCGCGGAGGTGTTTTTGGGTGACGAGCAACTATCCTGGTTTCAGGAGACATTGGCCAGCAATCCATCGACACCGACGATTGTCCAGTGCCATGCGCCGGTATTTGGCACTAAGGTTCCGATAGATGTAGATGTTCATGTTCGCGCCACAAATGCCTACGTGAACCACAACCACGATCCCGAATGTCTTCTCGAAATTATCCGGCAACATCCCCAAATAGTGCTTTGGTTTTCGGGGCATGTGGACCTCAGCCAAGGACACGTCAACTCGATCTGCGTTCATGGTGGTGTTCGTTTCGTTCATGTGGGCACCCATAGCAGCGAAAAAGCGCGTGATGGGGCTCGGCATTCCCGTGTTATTGACATCCAACCGAAGAGCATCTGCATTCGGACTTTTGATCATGCTCGCCGTCAAATCGATTCTAGTTATGATTACGAAGTGGATAAAGGTCCAAATGCGCTTATGGAGTGCTGGGAGGCTTCGACGCGCTCGGGATTTTTGTCCGGAGAGATTAGCGGATTTCACGTTAATGAGAATGGCTTACACTTGAAACCAATCCCAACTACCCACTATCTTGATTACCTAGACAAGCCTGCGTCAGCTAATGTTCAATCCATTTGTCCTACTATGGAAAAAATTTATGTAGCAACGAAAGGTGGTTGTGTGTGGGAATATAGCCGTGCGTGTGGATTGCCGCTTGGTGCGATCTATCTTGGTAAGGAATCAACCTGCGTTTTCGCAACGGATTCTCACGTATGGAGCGGTGGCGGCGATGGGTATTTGCGCAAGGTGGGTATTGCTGATTCGTCACGATTCTTGCGGACTGATGGACTCCAGGATGAGGTTGGGAAGGTTCCTATCAAGGGTGTGGTTAGGGTGATGCAACCCATCGATTCAGAGCGGCTTCTAATCGGGACAGATAGACGGCTTTATGAAGTCAATCTCAGGAGTAATGAACTGTTCGTAAAAGCCGTTTTCAGAAAATTAGTCTTGTCAATTCAACCAGTTCAGGAAAAGGTGTATGTGCATACAGCGGATAGTCAGATGTCAGTCTTCACTCTGTCCGATTTACAGCCTCTGCAGATTCTTCATATTCCGTCAGACTTGTATGAGGTCGATACACATGTTTGTTCCGATTTCGCTTATGTGGATAATCAGTTCTGCTTCTTTGCCTCTCGGGAACATCACGATATCATCAAGGTCTCACTGAAACAAATGAAAATTGTTGATCGATTGCGACTCCAGGGAAAAGTGCAAGCTGTCCTCTTCGATGGAGAAGAAATCTATGCCTTGACAGAATGGGGCCAGTTACTTTGCGTTGACATGCAAAACCTGGCGATTAAGTGGCTCCGAGATCTTGAAATGGAAAAATCTGCGACGATGACTTTAGACAAACGATTTGTCTATGTCGGGACCGCGAATCCTCGTTGTCGTTGGCAGGAAGTTCAAATCATCGAGCGTCGGAGTGATATGTGCGGTGCTCTTACTTATGCAGTTCGCACGGCCAATCTCATACGACCGGAGTTGGAGATTGACACGGACGTAAAGCGTCATCACATCTTTCGTCCCCAACTCCGTGCAAAAGTGGGTGAGAAGTGGATTAATTTAGACCAGGAAATCTACCCGAGCAGGGAGTTTGAGATCAGTTTAGTCCTGGAACGAGGCGAAGCGACAACCGCACCCTCTATTTCGAGTATTAAGCTGAAAGGTAAAAGTTAGCACGCGGCTCATATTCTGTGAGGAAAGGAACGTTGACTTCACATCACGCTATGTCAACCTTGAACCACCGGCCTAGGAAATTTGATATACTTACTAAGATAATCTCGAATGAACAGGTCGCCCAACATCATTTTCTGTTGTATTGCGAATGTCCCGAGATTGCAACGTGTGCGCTTCCAGGACAGTTTGTTCATGTCTTGATGTTGAGTGGGACAGAGTTTTTGCTTCGCCGTCCCTTTACAGTTTACACGATTGAAGGCACACGTATTTCTATGTTATACCAGGTTATTGGTGAAGGTACTGCGGCATTATCCAAAATGCAATCAGGCGCTTCGCTTCGCGTTCTTGGTCCCTTGGGGAATACCTTCCAGGTTCCAGCGAATGTTGGCCCCGCAATTCTCGTGGGAGGTGGCGCAGGCATTGCGTCGTTGATGCTGCTTGCCGTAGCACTGAACAAAATGGGAGTAAGAACACTCGCGTTCATCGGTGCTATGAAACGAGAACGCCTTTTGAGCATCAACGACCTACGGGGAATTCACGTTCAAACGTTTATTGCAACCGACGATGGAAGTACGGGCCATCATGGTCTTGTTACTGAACTTCTTGGCAGTGAGCTAGAACAGGCGCAGGTACACAAGCCGGAAAAGCCTGTGGTCTATGCCTGTGGGCCACGTGGCATGTTGCAGGCAGTAACACAGGTTGCTCAGAGCCATCAGATACCGGCACAACTTGCCATGGAGAATCGAATGGGTTGCGCGCTGGGCGTTTGTCTCGGTTGTGTTTGTAGGATTCGCACGTCTGAGGGGGGTGTTGAGTATCAACGTGTCTGCACCGAAGGCCCGGTGTTTAATGCCGACGATGTGGTTTGGTGAGAGATATACATAAAATCTCAAATTTGGAAAATAGATAGAATTTCGGAAAACAAAAATGCAAAGCTCATTTTACGAAGCACTAGCCCTTAAGGGCTTGGGAAATGAACTCCTTCCCGACCAACAGAGTCTAGAAATATTGAACTCGGCCGAGATTGAAATTCTTCCACTTCTTGATTCCGCTTATCGAGTGCGCAAGAAGTACACGGGTACGGGTGTACAGCTCCATATCATCAACAACGCCCAGAATGGCGGTTGTCCGGAGGACTGTCACTATTGTACTCAAGCCAAATCCTCGAGCACAAATATCAACAATTATTCGGTTAAGCCTGATTCGGAAATTCTGGCTGAGGCTCAGCGGGCATATAAGTCAGGAGCATACCGATATTGCATGGTGTTTGCAGGGCGCGGCCCCTCGAGAAACCGGATTACGCGTCTGGCACGGATAATTAAGATGATTAAATCTCAATATCCTCTGCAGGTGTGCCTATCTGCGGGATTAATCGATCAAGGGGGCGCACAGCTTCTGAAGAACGCGGGTTTAGATCGTCTGAATCACAACCTCAACACGTCAGAGGATCACTACCCGAATATTTGCACAACGCACAAATACGCAGATCGGATAAACACATTAAGTGCTGCCCAAGAAGTCGGAATTGAGCTGTGCTCGGGCCTTATCGTCGGTATGGGAGAAAGCAGCAGAGACATTATTGAAGTGGCAAAAACGCTACGGAAACTTGGGGTTAGTTCGATACCCGTTAATTTTCTTCTGCCATTCAAAGGCAACGCGTTGGACGCGCCATCTGAAATCACTCCGGAATACTGTCTGCGGGTTTTATGTCTGTTTCGTTTTCTGAATCCGGAGGCAGAGATTCGAATTGCGGCCGGTCGTGAAGTACACTTACGCAGCATGGAGGTCATGGCCCTCTATCCGGCCAACTCACTCTTTGTCGATGGTTATCTAAATGCGAAGGGTGATTCGAGAAGCCGAACCTTGCAGATGATTAAAGATGCGGGGTTTACCATCAAGGCCGATCAGTCCGTTGAGCAACTATTGCGACAGGAAGAGGAGAGTAGAAATGCGTTGGAGGTAGGTAGTGAGAATAAACTAATCAAGGATTTGAAAGAGTTAAGACCAAGGCTTGGCGCCAGTAAGATTAATCTAGAAACTGATGAGCCATAAAGCGTGTTTTTTCATTCTGATGGCGAGTGTCAGTATTCTGCTAATGCTCGTTCACAACCGCGCACAACGGTTGGGGGACAAGTATAAACAACCGGTGGGAGCTCCCCCGCTCGCGTTGCCTTATGAGTGGGCCGGGAACATCTGCCAGGTACCAATTGTGGAACCTTCGGGAATTAGCTATCATCCTGTTCGCAGAACCTTATTCGTTGTCAGTGATGAAGGAGAGCTTCACGAGATGCGTACAGACGGGCGACCAGTGAGATCTGGGTTGTTGAATAGGTTCGACCTCGAAGGTATTACCACTAATCCGCTAACAGGATTACTCTATGCCGTTGTCGAAGGAGATGACGCTATCTTGGAGATTTCTCCCCAGACGTTTGAAGTCACCCGAAAATTTGAGATCTCTCGCGAATTTCAAGGCCAGGAACTGCTGAAGAAAGGCGGCATGGGCCTGGAGGCAATTGCCTTTCTTCCCAATTCCTCTCATCCTGAAGGCGGAACATTTTGGGTTGGAAATCAGTCATTCAGCCTGAAATCTAATCGTGAACCTTCTGTCGTCTGCGAAGTGGTTCTCCCCCTCACTTCGACAAACTCGAAAGAAATAGGCGGTAGCATTGTCAGCTTTTTTTCGCTGAATATCATTGATATTTCGGGAATGTCTTATGACCCCTCGCGATATTGCCTGATTGTTGTTAGCGACACAACGAACCTCCTGGTGGAAGTCACTCCCGATGGGACCGTCTTGCGTCGATATCTTTTGCCGGGTGATGATCAGGAGGGCATCGCTCTTGATCAATCGGGATTCATGTATATCGCGCAGGAAAATGGTGAAGTCGTCAAGATTGAGGACGGCCGAATCCGCTAGATTGTAGGACTAGGCATTTTCGATGCAAAGGAGCAGAGGTAAAACGTCGCAAATCGCTTGCCGTATAGATGTTCTCGTGAAAGAACCCAGTAGTGCAGAAGACGGAACGTTTCTGTTTATGGTTAGCTCTTAAACGTATGTTCCGTCTTCCACACTGCGATTCATTACCACAATTAAGATGTTCCCCTAGTGGTTCATCCAAAAGGAACATCATTAATTGGTCTGAGCAGGGATTTCCTGGTAGGCCGAGAGGACTAGATTTTCGCCGATTGTCTGAATCAGTGTGGACGGTGGCGTTTGAATCTTGTTCCTCCTTTGGTGGGAGAAACTCTCTAATTGTGGAAAAGCCGCCGAAATAGATTAGGTCCTGCTCTCGGAGTTTGCCTGTAGGAAAACCCCGAGAGCAGTTGGTTATTTGTTCATGAGTTATCGATTGGTGCAGTTGGAAGCACGAGTCTGATGATATTTATAGCCTGTAAGAACCTATGGAGTCCCCGTTTTCCTTCCCATGATTGTCTGTGCATTCGGCGGTTAAGAATTCTCAGCTTTAGCCTTTAACTGGTAGATTTGGTTCAATGCTTCTAGGGGTGATAATTGGTTAAGATTGAGCTGCTTCAGTTCTTCAACAACTGGGTGGATTTTGGGAGTGGACAAGGCAAGTTGAAGTTCATCTCCTTTAAACGTCGATGTGGAAATGCGACGATGAGGACGTGGCACTTTGTCATCTTTTCTAGGTAAGGGCGTTGATTTCTTAGTGCCTATACTCAGATTGTGTTGTTCAAGGACCTCGAGAATCTGTTGGGCGCGCTCGATGACAGCTTGCGGCAATCCTGCGAGACGAGCAACGTGAATTCCATAGCTCTGGTCTGTTCCGCCATTGACAACTTTCCGCAGGAACGTAATGGTCTCGCCATCTTCATGAACGGCAACGTTGAAATTCTTGACCGTCTCATATTTTCGAGCAAGCTCAGTCAATTCATGATAATGGGTGGCAAACAGGGCTTTTGCACCGATTTGCTTTTCATCGAGAATATATTCTGCGACTGCCCAAGCAATGCTGAGCCCATCAAAAGTGCTTGTGCCGCGGCCAATTTCGTCAAGGACAATTAGACTTTTGCGGGTGGCGTTGTTTAGGATATTTGCCGTCTCGTTCATTTCTACGAGGAACGTACTTTGTCCCATTACTAAATTGTCCGATGCACCAACTCGGGTGAAAATTCGATCTACCATGCCGATTTTTGCGGAAGACGCAGGCACAAAGCTACCTATTTGGGCCATCAGCGTGATAATTGCCGTTTGCCGCAGATAAGTGCTTTTCCCGCTCATATTTGGTCCAGTAATAACGTGCATCCTGTGATCTCGGCAGTTTAATTGCGTATCGTTCGGAACAAATCCTTCTTGAGTGAACAGGTGTTCAACAACAGGGTGACGGCCGTTACGGATGGTGATTTCATCGCTCTCGTCTACAATTGGCTTTGCATAGTCATATTTCGACGCGGTGTAAGCGAGGTTTGCAATCACATCGATCATTCCAATTATCGAGGCAACTTGTTGAATGTCCTGTGTTTCCTGAGCCACGCGGTCACGTATCTCGCAAAAAAGATCGTATTCCAGTGAGTGGATCTGATCTTCGGCGTTGAGAATCTGGGACTCGCGTTCTTTAAGTTCTGGCGTTATAAACCGTTCAGCATTTACCAGCGTCTGCTTCCGAGCATAGTTATCAGGGATAGAATCGAGATTCGACTTAGTGATTTCAATGTAGTAGCCGAACACCTGGTTGAAACCAATTCTGAGTGAGGCGATTCCGGTTCTTTCGCGCTCCTGTTTCTGTAGCGCCGCAATCCAATCTTTTCCTGAGCCGGTAATTCTTCGGAGTTCATCCAGCTGTTCATTATATCCATCGTGGATTAAACCGCCTTCACGTATAGTGGTCGGCGGCTCTCCATGTACTGCAGTTTCAATCAAGTTGGCTAAATTTGTCAATGGGTCTAGCGCATCATTCAATGTTTTAAGCATCGAAGTTTTGCAATCTTCAAGCTGTTCTTTAATCGTGGGAATCAGCCGAAGAGAATCTTTCAAAGCAAGGAGATCCCGCGCATTGGCAGAGCCCAAACTGATCCGCGAGGATAAGCGCTCGATGTCATACATCTTGTCCAGGTCATCCCGTAATTCCTCTTGTAGGCCGATTCGATTTTTCAATTCGCCGACGGCGACTAGTCGGGCTTCAATTTTCTCTGGATTCAACAGCGGTTGCAAGATACACTGACGCAGTTTGCGCGCACCCATTGGGGTCACTGTTTCATCCAGAATCTCCAAAAGTGTACCTTTCGAGGAGCCGTCGCGGATAGACACTGTCAATTCCAAATTTCGTTGTGTATCAGCGTCTAGCACCATGAAATTCGAGATTGTGTAGTTTTGAAGAGAAAGAATATGTTTGACTTCCTGCTTTTGTGTTTCGTTAAGGTAATAGATTAATGCGCCAGCCGCACAGATTCCAGCATGAAGGCGTTCACAACCGAAACCATCCAGAGAGAGTGTATTGAAATGTTGAAGGAGCTCAGATCTGGCACTTTCGAATGCGAACCGCCACTCCGGCAAGAAATTTACAACCGTTTTTAACTCCACGGGCAGACGCTCCAATACCTTTTCATCGTGGAATGCATCAGAAAATAAGCACTCCTTGGGCGCGAATCGGTGGAGTTCTGCCCAGAGTTTCGTGTTGTCCATTATCTCGGTTACCGTAAACTCGCCTGTCGAAAGATCTGTAGCAGCCAGACCATAGATGCCCTTGATATGACAGATGCCTAGGAGGTAGTTGTTTGTCTTCTGTTCCAGTGCCTTTGGATCTGTGAGTGTTCCGGGAGTCACGATACGGACAATGTCGCGCTTGACAATTCCCTTAGCTATTTTCGGGTCTTCCATTTGTTCAGATATCGCTACCTTATAGCCCGCTGTCACTAATCTGTAGAGATACGAATCAAGTGCATGATGCGGTACGCCTGCCATAGGAACCGGCCCATCTTGACCATCCTTGTCTCTGGATGTAAGCGTGATTTCTAGAATGCGTGAGATGAGTTCAGCGTCGTCGTAGAACGCTTCATAGAAGTCGCCCACACGGCATAAGAGAATTGCCTCGACGTGTTTGTCTTTCAAGCGTTTGTATTGAGCCATTAATGGGGAAAGTTTTGTACCTTTTGCCATGCTCTACCTCTGCCATGATAGAAAAAACCATAAACTGTCAAGGCTAAGTTTAAAGATGCATCTGAGCATCCTGTGCCCAGTTCGACTTTATCAAGGGCGATTTCCTGAAGGTTGTTAGGATAGCACTGCCTCAATCTTCTGTCAATTCCTAATTTACATTGTTTTCTTTTGTAAGTGTGATATAATCGTTCAAGTTCGTCTGGTTGTATCCTGGACGGCACACGAAAACATGAAAATAAGAACTTTCCTCTCCAAGCTCCTCTTCCCATCATTAATTGCTGTTACTGTTAGCTTCTTTCTCTTAAGAGAAATCGAAATCCAGGATATTCCTGCGACCCTCGGACGCATGCCAATCACGGGGCTTGCAATTGGGTTTATCTTGTATTGTTTATTGGTTTGGACAAAATCTCTGCGTTTCCGTGAGTTGCTTGGGCTTGACGTTTCGGTTAATCAGATTACTCCAATTCTGGCGCTCCACACCTTCTGGGGAAATCTCTTGCCAATGCGAGGCGGCGATCTATCGTATATCTACCTGATGAAGCGTAGGGCAGGGGTAGATGAGACTAGAAGTGTCGCATCACTAATGTTGGCGAGCGTCATCGATTTAATGCTATTCATGGTGCTCATGTCGAGCACGGGCTGGGTGCTTCGTTCCGCACTTCTCGGACAATTGTCTCACTTAACCCTCTTTGTGACACCTCTATTGATAAGCTGCGGTTTGGCGATCGTAATGGCGACAGCGTGCCTTGCACCCAGTGGCTGTGTTAGATTGGCTAACTCTTTGGCGAAGCCTCTGCTAGCCCTGAGGAACCGGGGACTCACTTGGTTTGTGCATAAATGTCTGGATGTCATGTGTGAATTGACTCGGCTTCGCTTTGATTGGCAATTTTTGAAGATTTGGGGGTATTCTCTTCTAAGTCTAGGCCTTCGCTTTGGGTTCCAATGTTTCCTGGCGCGTGAAATCGGCATTGAAATCTGTGTAGTGAAATTGCTTTTCGCGTTGACATTTGCCAGCATTCTCAATCTGCTACCGATTCAGAGTGTGGGGAATTTCGGAACAGTCGAATTGCCATTCGTATGGGTATTGATGCGCTTTGGTATTGCAAAGGAAATCTCTATTGTTGCTGCCTTCAGTTTGCATTTAATCATTTTGCTTTATTGTATCCCACTGGGTGTCTATGGGCTTATCAAAAGACCTCGTCGCTCTCCGAAAGACGAAATTCCGACGCGTAAACGCATCAGGCCTCGTTCAGATAAACCGTGATAGCACCTGTTCTGGACAGGAAGAGAGAGTAACCTAGGTTGTGATTGCCGCGAATGCCCTTAGGTAAAGAAGTTTATACTGGCTTTACAGGAATTGATGGAAGAGGTTATCGGTTTTATGTTGAACGCCATTAATGCGGAGTTGAAAAAGAAAATCGAAGCCGTGCTTCGGGAAAGTGCAGTGATTTGCCTTCCCACCTGGATTGCCTCTGAAAAAAGGCGTGTAGTGGCTTTAAACACCTCCGATTGGATGATGAACAGAACCTTTGGACTAAATGGAGAATTTGATGTCGCTATTGTATAGAGAGTTCGATGCGCTTGTATCGTCACACTGCGATTAATGCTTCTTTGTCATAACCTTATTGCCGATGGAAAACAGGCAGCGGTCCATTCGAGTGTCCGGTGCCCTGACCCAGGCAGACGTAGCTCGCCGAGTTTTGCAAGATTATCTGCGCGCTGTTCTAGGGGTCCTGGTTGCAGCTCCATTTCTGTTGTTCAGGGTTGAGCGAGTTTGAAGTGCAGGCACAGTGAGTTTCGACATCGGTGCATTCAATACTGAATGAGGGGCTAGTTTCGTCCAGGTCTGTGTCTGGAGTTGACTATTGCTTTGCCTTTTGCTGGCAGTGCTTCATTTTGTACAAATCTTGTACTGATACGAATGATGCTACATGAGTTCGTGAGCATGAGGTTGCTAGCGAATCAATAGCAACTTCCGTATTGACTCGAATGTGGAAGTGCCCCCATTGAAGCATTGGTTCGTTTCAGCTATGAATTCCCCCTTTTCAATTGTGAAGATTTGAGATATAATGAACGTGTGGGCTAAAATCATTCGCGAAATTATTCCTCGCGCGGTGATAGTTAGCCAATTAGTTCCTTAATTTTGTCAATCCGGTGGTCCTTTTCATTAGGAGGTTACTGTGCCGTATTGTCCGCAATGTCAGTCTTACTTCAATCAAGGAATCCAAATCTGTACTGACTGTCAAGTAGGGTTGACATGTGACTCGCCTCCAAAGGAAACTCTTGGATACGTGGATTGGACAAAAGTTCAATCTGTTCCAAGTGAAATTGTCGGCAATATCTTGAAAGATGTTTTGGAGAAAAGCGGAATCGAAGTCGATTTACGATCGCACGACATGCCGTCCGTTGGTGGTGTCCAGGGCAATTTTTCGCCTGACTGGGGTGACATTCTTGTCCGCCCCGATAAACTTGCGAGTTCAAGAGAAATTCTCACCTCATATTTCCAATCTCTGCCGCATGATGCGGCCGAAAATTCTGATGCCGAAAGTGACACTGACTGAATTTATGAAAAAATTACGCACGATAACCCTCCTTGCTTCAGGTATCGCTTTTGTGGCCCTCTCTCCGTTTGTGAAGATTGCCTATACTGAGACGTATCGAATCGAACCGGGAGATAAGTTGTCGATCATTGTGATGGATTATCCCCAATACAGTCGTTCTATCCAATTGGGAGCGGATGGGCGGATAATCTATTTTGGTGCTGAAATTGATTTGTCGCGGAAGACTCTAGTGGAAGCGGCAAAATTGATTCAAAATCAGATTAATCATTATGGGCGCATTCAAGATCCTCTGGTCATTGTCGATCCCATCGAAAGAAGTAGATATCCATTCTATGACCGAGGTAAGAGATACTTGGTCTGGGGTGCCGTATATCAGCCGGGATATTATTCACTGCAACTTCAGAACGAAGTTGGGTTATATGAGGCGCTTACGATTTCGGGTGGTACGATTGAGGGTGCAAATCTCACAGGAGTCCAAATCATACGGACAGATAAAAGTATCGAGAGGTACAACCTGTCTGCAAACCAGGAATATCGAAAAATCCTCGTTAGTGATGGTGACATGGTGTTTGTTCCGTTGCTTGGTTATGTTGAGGTGCGTGGACAGGTCAACGAGCCGGGAAAATTTCCGTTCCGTGAGCGAATTCGGATTGATCACGCACTCGCAATGGCGAACGGTCCCAAACTCTTGGATGGAAAAGCCGACCTCGCTTCCGTGTCAATAGTAAGAGCAAATGGAAAGCGCTTTGAATTGAACATCTCAGACCGCTCCTGGAAGAATCGGCTAGGGCTTGATGGGGACGACCGTTATTATTTGGAAGATGGAGATTTAGTTTACGTACCACCGTTAGCTGCGAGTGAGATACAGGGACAGATTAAGGTGGCGGAGAAGAAAGTCCAGTTTCATAAGCGTATGCGTATCGATCACGCGCTAATGCAAGCAGGGGGTCCGAATGACGATAGAGCAGATCTCAGGTCAGTCGTCCTTGTGAAAAAGAGCGGTGAAACTATCGAATTGGACATAGACGGACGGTTTTGGAAGAAAGTGAGAGAAGATGACGAAAGATATTACTTAGAAGATGGCGATGTGTTGTATATCCCCAATGCTTTGAAAGTTGAACCGGTTTACGTTCTTGGTTATGTGCGCAATCCCGGTCCTTATCGTATTCGTGACCCAATTACCCCGCGAGAAACTCTGTCGAAGGCTGGCGGTTTTGAAGAACTGGCCGATCGTGGGAAATTAAAAATCTGGCGCAAAGATGGAACGATTGAAAAGGTGAACTTGAATTGGAGTGATGATGAAGACGCAACCCGATCGAAAACTCTGTTGTATCCGGGAGATGCGCTGGAAGTCGGCAAGCGTTTTCAGATTAATTGGTCTCTCATCTTGAGTATAGTTTCGGTCACTACCGTGGCCATTAGTCTTGTGGAAAGAGACTAGTCTAATGGTTTGTTATGAATTGTAACCAGCGTAGCGTCCAACAGAACGAAATTTGCGTTGACATGCCTTTGCTGGACTGCTAAACTGCGAGCTGGATGATTGATGAGCTAGTATGAATTGGGAGGGCGCCTTGTTCGAAGAGAGTTGGTGTTTGAGTTTGCTCCTTCTGTGTGGACTCGTGTTCTATCCATCGGTAGAAGTTGATGGTAAGCAGATTCACCAAAATGGTGGAACACGAGCCATGAGCTTCTTGAAAATTGGTGTTGGAGCCAAGGGGATTGGAATGGGAGCAGCCCAGGTGGCCGATACTAACGATTTGTACGCATCTTATTGGAATCCGGCTGGACTGGCCAAAGTGGAGCGCCCACATTTCGGGCTAATGCACAACGAATGGTTTGAAGGAATTAACCACGAGTTCATTGGTTTTGTCCAACCAATCTCCAACGCGGGTGCAATCGGTGGGAGCTTGGTTTATCTATCCTTCGGTGAAATACTAGGACGTGATGCACGGGGGAAGGAAACACACTCGTTCCGTCCTTATGACCTTGCAATCATTCTCTCGTATGGCCGTTGGGTCGGCTCGTGCCTCGCATTTGGTGCAAATGTGAAGTGGGTTCGTGAGCAAATCGATACCGAAAGCGCGCAAGTTGTTGCTTTTGATGTTGGGGGGATGTACAGTTTGCTTAATCGTCCGATCTCGTTTGGATTTAATGTTCAACATCTTGGGACCAAGGTCAAATTCATCGAAGATTCTTTCAATCTGCCGACTAACATCAGGATTGGTGGGTCATACAAATTGTTAGACGAGAAGCTTAGTCTCACTGCCGATTGCAATCTCCCGTCAGATAATGATGTTTCCGCTGGTTTTGGCCTTGGGATTTCCGCTTCACGGTTGCTTCAACTGCGTATCGGATACAAATACCTTGTCGGTGGCAATGACCTCGGCGCTGCTTCTGGAATCACCGGTGGTGTCGGTTTTAAGATCGAAGGCTTTCAGATTGACTATGCTTTTGTTTCGTTCGGTAGGCTTGGTCCCAGCCATCGGTTCTCGCTGATTTCAGATTTCTAGATTGGCCTAATTAACCTCTCCATGGTCCATCAAAAGCCATCGATGGTACAAATTGTTTATCTCGCCAGTCCTCTGTGGTCCTATTCTTCTGTCTACGGTCTCACCTATCTGTTTGTCATTCACCACTACCTTTTTCATGTTCTACGCGGACCATGCATCAATCTAGAATGTAACTGGAGATTTTTGCCGAGGTTAGTATTAGATGCTATCCATCAAAGTGCAACTTTATACGAAATCTGAGTGTCCACTGTGTGACGCAGCGAAGTCCGTTTTGCAAGAACTTGGACAGGAGTTCCCAGTTGAGGTAGAGGAGATTGACATTACCACAAATATCGGAATGTTCAACAAATATAAAACCCTTATTCCTGTTTTAAAGTTGGACGGAAAATGCCTGTTTGTCCATCGAATTGATGCAGCGGCGCTCAAGCGCAAGCTAATCTGGACATCCTTACGCAAACGGCTTGCTGGTAATTAGTTATACAAACTTCATTTGTTCCTAATATCGAAGAATACTGGTTTGTCCTGGTTCTCTGTCCGACGGCAAACGGGAAACTAATCTTCTGAAGAGGCGCGTTGGACTCTCGAAGAGTGATTGTGCAAGTGCGCAAATTTGAGACGGTTCATGTCTCCATTGATAAGAGAGATATAACTTATGCGTGCGGATGCTCAGTAGCCATGCGTTCAAGTAGACAAGGACCGATCAGATTAGGGTAAATTCCGCAGATTTCGCGCCGTGTATGTGGTTTGTTGCGAAACTTGTTTTCATTAACTTACACGTGCCGGTTACTTTGTTTGAACACTACGTGTCTTAATAAATAAACCAGAGGTGAAGTAATTGGACTATGACCTTTGCCGCGCCGCCGTCCTGTTGGGCTAAGAATAGTTCGATGCGGCAGTCGATGGCAGATCTGCGATTCATATTGTAGTTGACATCGGAGGCTGATGGCCCATCTAGTCGGTTATCGACTGAAAGAGCGGATTTCTGGGTTGGTCGTCGAGTTTAGCATCGGGAAGCAAAAAGGCTTGTAGTGTTAAATGCGTCGAATTTCTATGAGACCCACGGGGAGGTTGCGGCGCGTTTCTCGTTGAAGATGCCTTGAGACTTTCCGGAGTTGCTCTCCCGACACTGCGACATTGTGAAGAAGATGATTGTGTGGGAGCGGTAAACACCAACTGAAATAGAAGATTAGATCGTGCTGACGGAATACTGAATAGGAGATTAATTCAGTTGTGACCTCTTCACACAGTGGACGACGCGCTCGCCTGATGGGTCGTGGCGTAAGTCGCTAGGCGAGCTCGTTGGACCGGGTAATCGGTATAGAATCGAAGATGTACATATCTTGGTGTTTCTTCGATGTATGATAAACTTGCGAGCACCGGGCTCGTGGTTTGCCATAAGAGCAAGAAACGTTGTTGTTCCTTATTCGCCAATTCTACATGTCGGGATTCACATTAGTGGGTGAGTACGAGTTAATCTGTCGCATCTTTGCCGCGTCGACGATGTCAAATCGCACGAGGAACATCACATTGGTCAGCCGCCGAATCGTAAGATGGCGTTTTTGTGCGGGCACGCCGATTGGTGTGTGCTATAGGCTGTTGTTGAGTTTGGCCGGGCTTAGACATTAGACAATGGAGTTGTATCACGATGGCATCAAGGAGGAATTCGGTCCGAAGAGCGTGTCCGAACTTCGAGGTCTCTTTTTGTAATGCGTCCTCTAGAAGAGTTTGGTGGTGTCAACAAGCATCGTCACTGGGCCATCATTAACCAGTTGTATGTCCATCATCTCCTTAAAGATTCCTGCTTGAATCAGAACACCTGTGTTGGAAAGTGCTTCGATAAACTCCTGGTAAAGGCCCTGTGCTTTTTCAGGGTGGGCAGCGTTGACAAAACTAGGTCTCCGCCCCTTGCGACAGTCTCCGTAAAGCGTGAATTGAGATACGACAAGTCCTTCACCGCTGATGTCCAATAAGGACCGGTTCATACGGCCCGAACTGTCTTCGAAGATACGGAGGTGCGCAATTTTGTTTGCAAGGTAGGTGACATCGGCCGAAGTATCATTGTGAGCTACTCCATGAAAGATTAATAATCCCCTAGAAATCTCAGAGATAGACTCTCCACTTACCTTCACACTAGCAGATTTTACACGCTGGACAACTGCTCTCATAATTCACCAGAGGTTTATCAGGGAGATGCGTTTTAGAATACCAGATCGTCCGCATGCTGGACTCTCGGCACAATTACACCGTCTTTTTCGCCGTTCACCGAGATCGAGAATTGGAATCCCGGTTCACTGATATATCCGAAATGAAACGTAGCTCCATTGGAAAGTTCATACCGCATTCCAATGCTGATTTGGTCGCTAAGGGTCATCCCAGCGAGCGGAAATTTTCTAGAGAAATCTGCGATAATCCAAAGTTCGTCAGTAAGCAGTGCCTCACCGCCAAGTTGCCAGTAGAAGAGAAAAGAGTCGTTGATTTTGAGGGACTTAGAAGAGAGGTAAGTGCCCACACCGGCATGTCCTTTGACCAGGTTACTAATTTTGTGTGTTCCTACAAAGTATGTGTTCACACCAACAAACGGAAAACTATTCGCGGGGCTATGATCTAAGAAATCACCCATGGAGTTTAGCTGATTGTCAGCAGAGAATCCGATTTGAACGTCTCCACCGACTGCAATCTTCGGGAGCCCATTTCTATCATCAGGCTTGATTCCGTACTTGAGCCCCACAGTTGTGTCAAAAAGAGCCTGATTATACACTCGTTGATTTCGCGTGACATCACCAGTCTTATAGTAATCAGAGATAATCTTACGAACACCTCCAGTAGTAAATGTTGCTCCGAGGCTAAGGTCTAGGTCATCCCCAATGCCAAAAATGAATCGGATTGGTATCAAGAAGGTTTCAATCTCAAGCTCGACTTGGTGGGTTTCCGTGAAGTTTCCGATGTCAACGCTTTGGTCCTTTGCCTTGATTCGCCCCTTCTGCAGCTGAAAGAGTCCAAACGTTGTTGTATGTCCATGCTTTCCAATGGTGTCAGCAGTCTGAATTGTAGCTAGTTGTGATGTGGCGGCCGATCTACAAACACCGCATTCCGCAAACACAAGCAGAGTGGTACAGAAGCTCAGAATAATCCGACGACGTGTTGTTTGGAAAAATTGCATGTATTTATCCCCATTAGTTGAGTGCCAATTGTGTTGGATGCTAGAATCCCAGAGACGGCACAGAATTCATTGTTTTGCCGCGACAAGATTGCTTTCATCCAGACTACCATCCGATTTTGGCGTATCGTCAAACGCGGTAATGAAATATTCGCGGAAAACCAGATCTTCTCCAACCAATATTGCTTGATCGGCAGCGAATGCAAATGAACTCCGGTCTGCATCGACTGTTGGGCGCGATAGAAGTTCACCGGCAGCCGACGTCGCATAAAGCTGATATCCTGCCAAATCGGCTTCTGAGTTGGGTGTCCAGGAAAAGAATACATCGTATCGACCACCAGCATGTGGGTTAAAGAAAGTGCGAAAATCTTTGGGTGGGGATGGTGGTATATTTGGCGACGTTCCTCGAATTTCGGTCACTGTTTCGACGCCGAATCGGTCTATCGCAGCAACAAAGTACAGTTTGGTAAGTCCATCCCGATCGAATTCTTCATCGAAAAAGAAAGGTCTGTCTGCTATCGTCTTCCCTAATAATCGGGGTGTGCTAGCATTTCCATGTCCGTCTACAATTGCCGCGGATATACGGAAAGCTTCAAAATCATCGGGCGCGTTATAATCTTGCCAAAACAGTTTCACCAGCAAGTCTCTCGGAGTGCCGAGAATGACATTGGGAGGCGGAGGGGGATTGCTCGGTGTGGTTCTGACAATAGGCCAGATCTGTAAAGGATCTGTGTTATGAATGGGCGGCGACGCTGGATCGGGCGTTTCGATTCCATTATTGTCGACATGAGAGAGCCGGTATTCGTAGAATAAGGGTTTGTCGGTCTCGAAATCATACTGATCGTTATTTATGTTCTTCGTATCAAGAAATTCGGTCTGGGGCGCTTTAACTTCTCCTACTCTTTCAAATTGTGAGCTTGGATTGCCCGTGAATCGTCGATATACCCGGTATTTCCAAATTCCAGTTAGGTCGAGGTGCTCCCACGAGACAAGGACCTGTTGATCGCCAGATACCAATTTTAAACCAATCGGTGCACCGGATGTTCGGAGATTTTCCGAATCAAACGGATTGGCGAAATCCTCGTAATCTGCGCAGTTTGCACAAAGGAGTGCGACGAAACCTACATATAGCATTGTTGCGGTTTTGATTCTCATGTTGTGCATTTTACCTAGAATTGACCGTTGATTTGGAAGGTTGTTTCACGGTCCTTGTGGTTGTAGTGGTTTGTGAACCGCAGACCGGTCGTCTTGGAGGAAGAGCGCTGAGAGATGACATCTAGTTGCTCAAAAACGGAGATTAGTGTTGCGATTGTGCCCAGGCTATATCCAATGCGAGACATGACTACACTGGCGTTACGCTTGCTCGTATAATTATTACGGTATTGGGTCAAATCGGTTTGGACGGCTGTCCTCAGGTATTGGTCATAAGAATTTTGTGCAGACGTTTTGAGGAACACACTGCCAAATGTTGAGGCCACACTGGAGGCAAGCAGCGTAATCTTCAACGCCCGGTAACTCGCCGGGGCACGCTCGGGAAAAATGGCAACGGTTAAGATGAGAATACAACACATCCACATCACCGCCGCTCCTTTTTTTGACCGGTATAAATTCATTTCAGGGTCTCGCCTTTTTGAACCAATTTTCAAGTAAGAAAGGGAGGTTCCTTACCAATTCTTGTGAGCCTCGTGTCAATTGGACTAGTTGACGCCAGTTTATGCACATCAAAGTGCGTAAAAGCACATGTGTCTTGCTGTGTCGAGTCCACTTACTGTGTCAATTTCAGGACTGATGCTATGTTAATCAATCCCTTGAAGTCCCCCAAGGAAGCAAATATTTTTCCTTCAATACCGCCATCACGATTTTCGCCAGCTATCGCGATGCTGTAGTTCTCAGGGAGATTTACTAAGAGCATCTGCATTACGCCAAGGTTTGGATTTGTCTGCACGAGCACCCCTAAAATGTTTTTCAGTGCGGTGATGGGTGAGATTGCCAAGAGCATGTTATTTTCCAAGCTTAACGCGTTGACGAGTTTGTCAAAACCTGGGCCTTCATGAAAACTGGGAGTGTCACTGCCTATGCGATTGAGAGTGTTCTTGATTGATTCTGAATCGGCAGAAAATGAGAGGATGAGTTTGTCATCTTTAATAGCGTAATAGTTGGTCCATTTCTTTGGTGCGAGTCCTTCTATTTCCGGCGTAAGAGCCTCAAATCCGGCTGGGATATTAGGGAATAGATAACTTTTTATCACAGTACCATCATGTGCTTCCTCTGGTCCTGGTGTTACCGCCAGGAACATGCCTAACTTGGGCTCAGGCATTGTCTTGTATAGTCCGTAACTCGATCTCCAGTACGCGAGGTATTGTTCATCCATAAAAGCTTCGGTCTTGTCTGCCGCAATGGTATCATGAATTAAAAGGATGTCAGGCATTAAACTCTTGTTATAATTCATTGAGATGGACATTTCCTTGCCGAGAAGCCCAAAAAATTCTGATGTATAGTTTATGACTTTCTGCAACGCGTGTTTGTTATTTTCCTCGTCGGTTTCTACATCTGCTGAGAAGAAGATCTTATTCACAAGCATAATGAGCTGAGCCATGTCCTCTGGATCGGTCTGTGTACTGCCATTGAGAAATGCGTGTTGTGGAAGATTTTCTACATGCGTCAGTTTCGCCGGCTTACGGCTGATGTAATCGTGGACCGTGCTTTCGCTTTTGAACCTGAGAAAGCTCGAAATTGCAAGATCGCTGCCGTTGAGCTGGACTGTCAACGTCAGTGCATTCGTCTGGTTAAGTAGCCACATACTTCCATCAAACAGCATCTTCGAGTTGCCTACTCTTGATTTCAAAAACGGAAGGAAACTTGGAATGATTGATTCAAGCGCAAAAAAAGCTGCGAGATCGTTCGTTCCGGATCTCGTATCGAGTTTGAGCGACGTATAGTTGGTGTTCATGGCAATCGATGGTATCCTTTTCTGATGTGTATCGATTGCTTTCTTACACACCTCGGACGTACCGGCGTAGACCATCAAGTTCTCCAGAATCACAAAACCTCCACCCGCAGTGGTTTCGTGATAGGCTGTTCCGTTGTGGACAACTTTACCAGATATTCCCGCCTTTGACTCAAGAAATTTGCTAATTGTTCCAGCGTTTTTCACGTGAACAACGGCAGAAGGAACGAACGGCATACCACTGGTGGAAAAGATGCTGAAGTCGCGGTCTAGATCTAGACCAAGGTTTTCCCATTCTTTCAGGCTTTCGAAGCCAACATCAAACGTTTCGGCTAGCACCTTAACGAGGGGTTCTTGTCGTGGCTGTTCGGGAAGCATATCGGCAAGCAGTGTAGTAACATCACTATTAAATTCGAGCAAATTTCTCGCGTAAACGAAACCAGTGACGTCTGCGGGGATTACATTTAAAACGCTATCCGATTCGAGCGAATCAGTTGGTTTCTTGGACGCGTTACCGACGGAGGTTTGCATGGGTAGGGACGCTACCTCCCGATCTGTGTGCCGATCTCTAAATCCTGTTCCGTGCGCGATTTTACTTCCAGTCTTGGCAACTATTTCCCTCATAACACAGCTAGATGAAACAGCTATAAGACAAATTAGGAGCAAGCCGTTCAACATGAGGCGATTTTTCATGGTAACTTCCTCCTCCGACAATCTTCGTAGATCGCTGTTAGTGTTGAAGACTGTGTAGATTGATCGATTTGTTCTTATGATTGTGGCCGGACGATGCTGATAACTCGTTTGGCACAAGTAAGATACTTTGTGGCCGCATGCTGGACAGCATCGATGGTCACACTTTCTATCTTCGAGATGTACCGTTGCGAGTAGTCAAATCCGAGTCCGTGGAGCTCATCTAGGGCATCAGTAGATGCCTGAGAACTCGCTGTTTGAGTGGAGGTGAGATATGCCGTGATACACATCTGTTTCCCCCGCGCTAATTCAGAATTGGATATGCCAATCTGCTGCACACTCAGAATCTCGTCGTCAATTTGTTCAAGTACTGATTCTATGTTCTCAGGCATTGTACTTGCGCAGATTGCTATATAGCCTTGGTCCAGACCGAAATAGGGATCGCCATGAATATAATAGACCAACTCCTTATGACGAAGCCGTTTGTACATCCGTCCTCCGGGATACCCCACACCAAACAACAGACTGCTGAGAACTTCGACGATTTCTCGGTCAGAATGTTGAAGTGGAACGCCGACAAATCCCTGAAAGATGATTGCTTGTGCGAGTTCTTTGTGCCGCTCAATTCTACGTACATTGTTGAGTGGTGGTTCGATTGGTACTCTGGGAAATTTCAAGTTCGTTGGTTGGAATGCCTCAAAGCAACGTTGGGTAATTGTCCTTACGGCGTGTGGCTGCAGATCTCCATAAACAGCGAGTACCATATTGTTGGGCGTGCAATATCGACGGAAGCAATTCCATATGTCTGTAGCCGCTAAGCCTGTGAGTGAAGAAATGGAACCACAAGACCTCAGCCGGTTCGGATGAATTTGAAACATTGTTTCGAGGAATTGCTGTTTTCCCAGTGCGTACCAATCGTCCGATTCTGCGCGGATATTGACAATTGCTTCCGTCTTCAACTTTTGTAATTCTTCTTCCTCAAGCCCGGGATTCAACAAGATGTCAGCTAAAAGTTTCAGCCCATATTCCAGGTCTCCCTTAAGCAGATTGAGTCCTATACCAAACGTTTGCTCTCCACTATATACACTGATATTTCCGCCCATTGCCTCAATAGATGCAAAAATATCGTCCGAAGTTCGGTTTCGTGTGCCTTTTAGGAGGAGGTTGGACATTAGACAGAAAGTCCCGTTAGTAGCTTCTGTTTCAAATCGTGTTCCTCCCGAGAACAGCGCCTGAATTGATACAACTGGGGCTGAACAAACCGATTTTGTCAGCAGGCGTAATCCGTTGGAGAGCACTTGTTTTCTCGGAGTTGGTTTCCTGTTTTTACAAGTTTTTGAAGCCTCTATATTTTGTGTTGGCGCTATGGTTTTCAGTTCTGTGTTTTCTGTGTGTGAGTCTGAAGTAGTGGCGCTGATCGTGTTCTGTAATCCTGCGTTCACGATTGATGGTTTTCCCGAGTGTGGTCGGATCACGACTGTCGTTAGGTTTTCGTTACGAAAGTAGGTGCGCGCTACTCTTTGCACGTCCTCCGAGGTTACCGCCTGAAGCTTTCGGAGATGTTTTTGATGATAATTGCAATCGCCTGTGGTTAGTTCGTCAATACCCAGAATTGTACTTCGTTCCTCAATGGCTCCCAGTGCGAACAGGTATTCACTTGTGTCGATTGTCTTTGCCCGTCTCAACTCCGATTCGGTCACTTGCTCAGACTTGAGTCGCTCAATCTGTTCGAGAACTGAGGTTTCAGCTGTCTCAAGGGTTTTAAGCTCAGCTTCCAAGTCAACCCCAAAGTACCCAGCACCATAATGTGGTGTTTCCGACCACACTTGCATTGTATGTGAAATTTGTCTTTGGTCTTTCAGAATCTTAACAAGTCGAGAACTTTCGCCACTGCCCATCAGTGTGGAGATGATGTCGAGGGTTGGGCCATCACGATGATTGATTTCCACGGTATGATAACCCATTGCAAGATATCCCATCTCTACGTCCATGATACGTTCGGCGCGGCGTGGTGCTGATTGGCTTGGTTCGTCCGGCAACTCAAAGGTCGAAGAGGGTTGATCTGGGAAATTGCCAAAAAAATGCGCTATTCTATCGATCATTTCTTGCGAATTAAAATCACCTGCGGCGACTAAAATTAGGTTATTAGCAACGTAGTGCTGTTGGTAAAATTCGACAAGGTTCTCCCGTGTCAGCCCTCTGAGCAATGTGCTAGAACCACCGACGGGAAAACGTACGGGATGCGTGCGGAACGCGGTCTCATATAGGAGGTCGTGGAGCAATTGTATTGGATCGTCAAGGTCGCTGTTCAGTTCATTCTGGATAACACCACGCTGGATTTCCACCTCGATAGGTGGGAAGATCGGGTGCGTGAGATAGTCCGATAAAACATCGAGGGCAGGCTCAATGGAAACTGTTGAGGTGGTGATGTAATATTGTGTGTGGTCTTTGGTTGTATAAGCATTGGAGAGGTTTCCTATGGTTTCGACAATCTCATCGATTTGTGCGTGATTTCGTCGCTCTGTGCCTCCGTCAATTGTGTGTTCGACAAAATGAGAGATTCCCGATCCTAAATGATTTTCTTCGTAGATGCTACCGACTCGTACGTAGGCCTGAAACGAAACCAAGGGAAGATGATGAGTTTCCTCGAGAAGAACGGTAACACCATTGTCCATTACCACGCGCGTTGCCGCGGGAGCGGAGCTGTGATCGCTAAGTGTTCCAGGTCGTCCCTTATCGCCCCTGGTCTTTAATTGTCGCAATGCGTTCCTCAATTTTCGTTATTTCTTCGTTTGAAGTCAGGACCCCGATTTCAGCCTCGTAGTGTCTGCGTTCACCTGGGGCAATGTGTTGAAGAGTACCACGTTCGTTTTCTTTTTTTTGTCCCTCTACCGAACAATTGGCGGGTTCTAATCCAATCACATATGTTCCCTCGCTGCACATCTTCCAGTGGACAAAGCGTGGGAATTGAGTCCGGTGATATTTCAGGTATAAGCCGAAACCTCGTCCGTTGTCGAATTCTCTATTAACCAAGGCGACATAGACATGATTGTCTTGATCTGCATCCATTTCATGGTAATAAACTCTTTCGCGAAAATCAGGCGTCGGTGCGTCACAGCGAGCGTGATTTTTGAGGTCTACTGCCGCGTGCTCATCGCGGGGTGTCACTTGTGTCGTAGGAGTAAGTAATTCAGATCCTTCGGTAACGATTGGGAATCCCACGTTAATGTGAAAGAGATACATGTGAGGCGTCTCTTCATGCCCCAGATTTTCAACGATGTCTTCAATGTGAAGACTTTTCGCGCCAAGTTCTGTCCAGACGCGTCGTGTCCGACAGAGACATTCTCCCATTGCTACCGTTTCCGTCACTTTCCCTTGTGCCCAAAGCATGTAGCGGTTACCCTCCCAACGGCTATCAACCCAGACGTTCTTTGCCGGGATGTGGGATACGCGTCCGTGAAGCCCATTCGTTCCGTCGCTATCTGGATTTCCAACGTGGGTCATGCCACAGGTAGTCAAGAGACCACCGAAAAATCCGCGTAACCAACCAAATCCTGCGGGTTCATAGAAACCAGGGGAAACATCTCCTGTGCTCGATCTCCAGCATAGCGGAATGCCTTTATATTCTGCGTGTGATACGTCCAATCCACGATCCGGCAAGACAGTGAAGTTCAACCCCGAACCTGTCCGAAAGTCCACTCCGTGAACGCCACGTTCGTTTCCATCCATTAGTTGATAGCGTTTTGTTCCAGCTATCTGGGAAACATCACCCATGTGCTTAAGTAGTTCTCGTTTTTTATATGAGCTTCCATGCAAATTAATCACGATCTCACCTCATCGAAGAAACGTAACACCTGAAATAGGGCTGTAGGAATGCGCAAAGAATATCACGCAAATTATAGCATACGGTGCAATAAAGATCAATCAAACGTGATATTAACCTATCGGCCATCAAATATTCTGGACATGAAATTGAGGTTTCGAACGAGGAAGTCATAGTGAACGGAATTGATTGCCAAAAATCGTGTATTGATTCTCGAAGTTGCAGCGTTTAAATTGCTACCAATTTAGCTATTAGCTGTTAGGTACTAGAATTATCTTGTTATGGCAAGGTATTAGTGCTCTATGAGAATATTGTGGCTCATAAGATCCAGTCTCTTGTTTGGGACAGCATCGGCAATCTTGAGCTTGGGATTGAGGTTTACTAGGCCATATTGGAGGGAAAGAAAACTGTCACAAATAACGTATTGGTCATTACTTTTTCAGGCAGTCAATTTGTGGATAGGGAGTGTGTGGGGTCATTTTGGCGAGTGGCAGTTTTTGGAACTTTATCAATGTCAAATTCTGGTTGGCAGAGAAGGAAAGACAGTCTTGTCGGGACGAACTGCGATATAGCGCTGTGTGTTCCAAGAAGACGATACAACTGCAGTTTAGGCCGCGACTCTATGTCCTATTTCACTTATAGCAGCGATCTCGGAGGCGAGAACCGGAGGCAATTCGCATGCCAATCTTCAAGACATCGAAAATTGGCATCTTAGGATGTAGGACGATTTACAAGGCTCAGTAGATCCAGTTCCAGCCGAGTCTTGCATCCACCCCAAGTTCCTCGATGTTACCCATCATTGCGCCAGGGAAATCCGTGCTACGAACGGAATGTGTACAGGGTGTTGGTGGCATAGGCGGAACTCCATTGTGATAGCCGGCTGTGAGCCAAACTCCGAGAGTGGAGGTATTGCGTGCTCTCCGCCGGTGAGTTTTGTGGAGGCGATTTCAGAATTTCGTAGGTTGTCGAGTGGATTCTTCTGACAGTATAGGATTCTGTTTTCTTATAATTAACGACACGAAATATTGATAGGGTTTTCAGTGTCCATTTAGCCATCTGTGAATATGTGCTTAGCATGAATCATTGATTCGACAGGCTTGAAACTGGTGACTATGTGCCTATTCATAAGATTAAAATTGTGGAGTAGGGGTTCAAAAATAATGGGTCTTAGGGTAGTAGAAATTCATCACGTTGCAATCCAAACGAGCGACATTGACCGAGCTCTCCATTTCTACACCAGTGTTTTGGGCGCACAGCTGCTCGTGCGGCGGAAATTCAAGAAGCGTAGCATGGCATGGTTGAAGGTTGGAAAGGTGAAGCTGGAACTTTTCAGCGTGCGTGAGAGCGAAGTGTTGGCGGGATGGAGTGATTTCTACTCAGGCCCTGTGCACATTGCTTTTACTGTTAATAACCTAGACGCCTTTCTTGAAGCTGCATTCCGGCGTGGAGCACAGTTTCACCCTTCGCATCCTGAACCATTTGTACCTCCTGTGCCTGGTTCGGCGAAAATTGCGTATCTACTGGGACCAGATGGGGAAGAGATTGAGATTCGAAGTGAGTCAGATAATTCTTAAACGAACACGTCACAGAATACATTGCAAATTATAGGGAGAAATCGTATGGACATTTCTGGTAAAGTGGCTATTGTAACAGGCGCGGGACAGGGGATTGGTCGAGGCATCGCACTTCATTTTTTTCGAGCAGGCGTGAAGCTGGCTTTAGCCGATCTAGATATATCGAGAGTTGACCAAGTTGTAAAAGAGATTAAGGGTTTGGGTGGTAGCGCTATCGCCATCGAGGCCGATGTCTCAAAGTTCAGTGAAGTGCAAAACATGGTTCGACAGGCGTTGGAAGCTTTCGATCAGATTGACATCTTGGTGAACAATGCCGGGATTACTGGAAGGACACTACCCCTGAGAGGGCTAGAGGAGTCAGATTGGGACGCCGTTATGGACGTGAATTTGAAGGGTGTTTTCTTGTGTTGCAAAGGCGTGATTGAGCATATGGTTGAGAGGGACTATGGCAGAATCGTGAGTATTGCATCCATCGCTGGCAAGGAGGGGAACCCAACACTCATTCCGTATTCCACTTCCAAAGCAGGTGTTATCTGTTTAACCAAAGCCCTGGCAAAAGAGCTTGTAGATTACAATATACGGGTGAATTGTGTTTCACCGGCGGTGATTGAGACTCCGATTCTCGACGGGATGAGTCCTGCGACAGTTGATTACATGGTTAGTAAGATTCCGTTAGGACGTGTTGGAAAGCCAGAAGAGGTTGCAGCAGTGGTGCGCTTCCTAGCTTCAGACTCTGCTAGTTTTGTCACTGGTCAGTGTTATGACGTGAGTGGTGGACGTGCGACATACTAAATTCTGCAGGCTATTTGTGCCGGGTATGGCCTTACAGTGATGCATTATCTCAGAAGTTCCAACCAGTCTCGGCCATGTATCAGATTCAATAACTAGCCTTTAGTCTTCTCGTTACGCAATTTCAGGCGTGCTCCAGCAATTGAGGCGTTCCATGGCGATGCCGTTCCCTCTAACTTCCGAGGTTGAAGTGCCACACCAGTGTTCCAATACTGTCGCCTGGAGTGATGCTTTTATCACTGATTCAATGGTAGATCGACGCGCTGCGGTGGTGTGGAACTGTGGCTATGTCAAAAAATACGGGGCATGGCAAATTTTGCCGCCTTCGTTAAGGCTGACAGGTGGCTAACGATTCAAAAATCGAATTGGTTTCCCTGCGTTTCACGGATTGTCTCAAGAAGATTTTGAAAAGCACATAAGATGGCATTGATTGTCGTCTTGATGTTAAAATAGTTGGACACGGTAGGCCAAGAAATTGAACAAGCGGAAAAGAAGAATTCCACCGAACACAGGTGATGGTTTCGTTCGCATCTTTGGTTTTGCTGGCTGGCGGTTGATCTTTCATGCGGGTCGGCTAGTTGGAAGAGCCTCAATGCGACTGCAAAAACATGAAGGGCGCTAGGCAACAGACAATATGAGACTTGTTGTATACAACATTCGTTACGGAGCGGGAAGTGGAGCGAGTTTTCATCTGCCCTTACCCTACAGTGGGTACTTGAAACGTAACCCTAACAATCTCGACAAGATTATCAATTTTTTTAGATGCATACAGCCTGATATAATTGGGCTCGTTGAAGTAGATCAAGGATCTTACCGTACTCGAAAAAGCGACCAAGCTGAGCAGATTGCAGAATCGCTTAATTTCGAACACGTTTATGAATCGAAGTATGGACCGTCATCATTCGCACGACATATGCCGCTCATGAAAAAGCAGGGCAACGCACTTCTGACTAACCAGCGTATTAATACACGAAGCTTCCATTATTTCCAAGAAGGTGTAAAACGCCTTGTTATCGAATTGGAATTAGATTCATGCGTCATATTCCTAGTTCATTTGTCTATCAAATACCGCCATCGACAGTCTCAGTTGGTAGACCTACACTCCATGTTTGCTGGTGCCGAAAAGCCAGTGATTGTCGCTGGCGATTTTAACGTCTTGTGGGGTGACAGAGAGTTAGATTGTTTCCTTACCGCTTCTGGGCTGAAAAATGCCGATAGGCAGCGAAAATCGACCTACCCGAGTTGGGCACCGCGACGACCTTTGGACTTCATACTACATAGTCCCAGAATAAGAGTTACAGATTTCTTTATTCCACAGGTGCTCTTTTCAGATCATATGCCCTTGGTTTGTGATTTTGAGATTGCGGGTGGTTCGATGAAATAAAAATCTAGCTGTGGTGGGATTGCCACTGTAGATTATAGATTTGATGTGGTTGGAGTTGCTCAGAATCGTTGAGCGAAGAGGCCCTTGCTTGTTGTGAAAGCTTAAAGGAACCCGAATTTTCGCGAGGGGACGATGATACAGAGGTTGAGGGATTATGTTGGAATCGCGAGAATGGCTAGGGTGACAAACACAATTAAGTGCCGAGTCTGACTTCCTTCCTTCAATGGAGTTCTAAAATTCGAAACTTGGTACATGTTATTCGGACTACTCTCTGCAAGGAATATCTGCGGAGTGGGTGAGAATGCTTCTCAACTTTGTTTTCTATCTAGTGGTGGTGAAATTCGGCTTTGCATTAATCCATAATTCTACAGAGAGTTTTCACTTCTGTGTTGCCCGAAATCGCTTCGAGTTTTGCCATTTCTGCCAGGCAATTATCGCCAGTTGCTCAGAAGGCCTTCTATGATGAGCAGTGAACTACGGAGTAAGTTTCGACCGTGGAACTATAGCTTGCCTAGTTGAGTTCTTCTAGGTCCTATGGTAGGTCCTATGGAAAAAACGAAAAGGCGATCGCGAAGGCCTTTGGGAAAAATCTAAGGAACCTGTCAACTGTGACTGCTTTTAATTCGTGAGTCACCGGAAAGCGCAAACTAATGAATGAGATTGAAAACGAATTTGTAACGGATGAGGTTCTGGCGCTCCAAGCTCGGCTAGAAAATCATTCGCTTTACGCAAAGATTCAGACCATGCCCCATCTTGTCAAGTTCATGTCTTATCACGTCTACTGTGTGTGGGATTTTATGTCACTTCTCAAATATTTGCAACAAGAACTTACAACGGTGACGGTGCCGTGGAGTCCCCCCAAGCATCCCGAACTAGCACGATTTGTTTCGGAAATTGTTTTAGCAGAGGAATGTGACGAGCTTCCTGATGGAAAAGGCTATTTAAGCCATTTTGAACTTTATCTTGAGGCGATGAAAGAAGTGAATGGACCCGAGATTCCAAACCCACAACAATCCGAATTGCCGGTGGCAGTTGCTCCTTTTGTTTCTCACACGTTCAGTTTGATTGCAGAAGCAAAAAAAAACAATGCTCCTGAGGTAGTGGCCTCGGCCTTTACCTTCGGGAGAGAAAACATCATTCCCTTAATGTTCAGATCCCTCCTGGGCAAAATGAACATTGGAAAACAACAGGCTCCCAATTTTCATTATTACCTAGAAAGGCATATTGACCTCGACGAAGGTCATCATGGGCCTTTAGCCGTTAGATTGCTTTCTGTATTGTGTGCGGGTGACGCTTTAAAAATTCGCGAAGTGCAGGATGTAGCAGTTGGCTGCTTGCGGAAGCGAATTGATCTGTGGTCTCGCATTGAAGATTCGCTCTGAAAAAACATGAATCTCTAGATTGGTTTATTCTTGTCTACTGAATAGAATGACTGTTTGTCATAGATTTCAGCTCAAGAACTATATCCATATCCGGGAAAATGTCTTCTAATTTTGTGTTTGGAGTAACCATGATGTATTAGGTCGCTTAGAATTCCGATTAATTCACGTCTGCGTGTGGAAAAGCTGGTTTTGAGTATGGTAGATTAGTTTCTGGGCCTGCAGAGGGCATACCTTAGTGTGTGGAGAGGCAATCCAATTGTTAATTTTAGCGAGTCTGTTTTCACGGCTGGCTACCGGCGAAGAAGAATCCCATCTCAGGATCCACATTCTTGGACGAGTCCTCTCACTATCGCGTGAAAACGCTCATCAAGTCCAAGAGATAATCTTCAGGATTGGATTGCCGCTTGGACTTGTCCATAATTGGGATTACTGGTCCTGTAAATGAATGTTTTTACTATGTCAGATGGAGTTGGCAATTTCGGGGTGGTAAACGCCCAGCGAGTTAGGGGATTTGTCTTGGTTTTCTCGATAAACATCTCTTGGATAACGGGAGATTACCTAACGATGTAGGAGCGGATTACGTGGTAAAAATAGAGAGACGACCGTTGGTTCTCATCATTCGGGATGGTTGGGGATACAATCCCTATCCTGAATGGAACAAATCGAATGCCGTCTATCTTGCTAGAACCCCGGTCAATGATCTATTGGTGCATAATTATCCACATGTGCTAATTCACACTTCTGGTGAAGATGTCGGTTTGCCAACAGGCGTAATGGGAAATAGCGAAGTAGGGCATCAAAACATTGGAGCGGGGCGAGTTGTTAATCAAGAATTATTGCGTATCAGTGCCATGATTCGTTCGGGCAGCTTCTACCAGAACGAAGTACTTATCGCTGCTATGAGTGAAGTGCAATTACGTGGAAGTCGTCTTCATCTCATGGGTCTTGCCAGCGACGCCGGTGTTCATACATCGCTAGAACACCTTTACGGCCTACTCGCACTTGCGAAACGATTGGGTGTTCCGCCTGACTCCGTGCTTGTTCACAATTTTGGTGATGGTCGTGACACCCCACCTGACAGCGGTATCGACTTCTGTCGACAGATTGAAGAAAAGATGAAGGCAATTGGTGTTGGGCGTGTGGCTTCGGTTGTAGGTCGATACTACGCGATGGACCGTGATGACCGGTGGGATCGTGTACAGAAGGCCTATCACCTTCTGACCCAAGGTGAAGGACATTTTGTGAGTTCTCCGATTCAGGCTTACAAACGCTACTACGACTGTCCGACTGATTCCAGCCGGTTCGGTGACGAATTCATCGAACCAACGGTCGTCACAGACAAGCATGGTGACCCTTTGCCGAGAATCTCGGATGGAGATGCCGTAATCTTTTACAATTTTCGAGGAGATAGGCCACGGGAGCTCTGCAAAGCGTTTTCTCTTAACGAGTTCCCCTTTGAAGATAGAGGGAAAGATGGGGTGATGCGGCGGCTGGGCTTCGAACGCAAGAAGAAGCCGAAGGTCAAGTTGGTTACGATGACTGAATACGAGCGCGGTCTTCCGGTTGAAGTAGCAATTCGAAAACCACCTGAAATGCTTAATGTCTTAGGTGCCTGTGTGAGTGAAGCCGGCCTGGCCCAGTTCCGTTGCGCTGAGACCGAGAAATTTGCACATGTCACGTTTTTCTTCAACGATTATCGCGAGTCACCATTCGACCGGGAAGACCGACAGATTATCCTATCGCCACGCAATGTGTCGACTTATGATCGAAAACCGGAAATGTCTGCACCAGAGGTTACCGAGGAAATGCTTCGACGGATTGCGTCAGATAAGTACGACCTCATTGTCTTGAATCTTGCCAACGGTGACATGGTCGGCCACACGGGGTCACTGTCAGCGACAATCAAGGCCGTGGAAGTAGTCGACAGTTGTGTGGGGAAGATCGTTGCCGCAGTGATTCGAAAAGGCGGCTCTCTCATGGTTACGGCCGATCACGGCAACTGTGAGCAGATGATTGTTCCGGAGACTGGCTCTCCCCACACCGCTCACACAACCTACGATGTAGACTTCATTCTTATCGATGAAAGCCTAAAGAATTACCATCTTAGGTCTGGCGGACGCCTTGCGGACATTGCCCCAACGGCGTTAAGAATTCTCGGTTTAGATCAGCCCGCTGAAATGACCGGCCAGTCCTTGGTTTAAAGACTTAGCTTGGATTACGAATGGATACAGTAGTTGCTGAATTCAGCTAAATTGTGCGCACGTATTGGATTTTCACAAATTTTGGGAAGTGGTCTCCCAAAGCATTTTCCGTGGTGGACCATTCGTTTTTGTTCGTAGCATGTGACATTGGTAGCGCGAATTTATGCGCCAAAATCCACTTGACAAGTCCCGCTCGGAGTCAGTATAATTTTTTAACGCTTTTTGGTCGCGGGTGTAGCTCAGCGGTAGAGCGTCAGCTTCCCAAGCTGAGGGTCGCGGGTTCAATTCCCGTCACCCGCTTTAGTGCATTCTTTGACGTGAAAAACCACAGACAATCATCTGTGGTTTTTGTCTTCCCAGCCCCTCGGAGGTTATGTTTTAGTATTGGCAGGAGAGGTTCCAACTTAAGTATTTCGCTGTAGGGATGCTATTATGCATTTGAATGGTGGTGGCAGTGACTCGAATGGACGGATTCCTAACTTTGTCCTAAGTGTAAAAAGCATGATGTCGTTTGTTTGCTTTCTGTTTTTGGCGTCGGAACCTACAACGTTGTGGGCGCTCTCTGAATAGACGCGCCTGTTTCTGAAACCTGTGGTTACTGGGTGGCATGACAGTCTCAGACTGAAATTGAAGAAATAAGCAAATTAAAGAGGTAATCAATGGGTCAAAATAACCGGCTCACTAAGGAAGAAATCAAGCGCGATAGATTTATCGAATCGACGCTCAAAGCATCCGCATTTCTAAAATCGAATCGCAAGTCGATTTTGGTCGCTCTAGCCGTTGTCATTATTGGTGTCGCGATAGTGTGGGGAGTTCAAGACTTTCAGCGAAGGCAGCGAACGCAGGCGGCCGCCGATTTTAACCAAGCTCTTGAGAAATATCAGGCAGTTGAAGAAAACCGGTTAGACATCGAAAAAGTCGATGAAAGTTTGGAGCAATTGCGAGTTGTCGGTGCTCAATTTAAGGAAGTGTTTCAGAAATATCCGGGAACATCCTTTGCTGACAAAGCGCGCTATAATTATGCAAAGACGCTTTACTATTTGGAGGATTATCCAGGGGCGAGGACTCACTTTCAATTGGTTGTCGAAACACATGCGCCTGAGAATCAGATTGTAGCTCTGCACGCCCAACAAGCAGTCGGTAACTGCTATGAGCAAGAGCGTGAATATGCAGAGGCGATTGAAGCCTATCACAAAAATGCGTATCCACCAACTCCCAAAGTTCCAGAAGCAGTTCGCGAATTTGTTCTTGCGAATTCCAGATTTAATCAGGCGCTTTGCTACGAGAATCTAGGTCGAATTAGCGAGGCTCTCGAGCTTTATCAGGACCTGGTTGATGAATTTCGAAATAATCTAGAACTGGCAATTGAACAGAAAAGTCTCGAACTGATTCCCGAAGCGAAAAAGTTAATCGGGGACGTGGGGATTGCAGAGGTTCTGGTCACACCGGAAGCAGAGCGTCTTGAAACTGAGGGTCGCTATTACGATGCGTTTCTGGCCTATTTTTATGCGGTACGGGATTACAAGGTCCAGAAAGACATTGACGGCGGGTTGACTCAGCAGCTTCGCGGACAAATTCGCAAATTCGAAACCAGAGCGAATCTATTCACAAAGAATCTGAAAGACGCGCGGCGATATGAGGCCGAATCCGGAGATAGTGCGGCCCTGTATTACTACGATCAAGCTGTTGGACTTGACTTTGTGCCGACCCGAAATCTGTATGCAAAAGCGCTTCTTCGGCGAGATAAACATGAACTGGCGCGGAAATAGCCCGTCCTCACCTGCTGCGACGGCGTGCAGGGGTGGTTTCTATGATAAAAGAGGTCATATCTCCTTATACCGAACGAGCGTTAGAATATGACAAGCTGAAGAATCTTCTGAAACGTTATACAGTCTCTCAATTAGGGGCAGCTAAAGTTGAGCGTTTGACACCGCTCTCTGATATTGATGAAATTCGACGGAGTCAGACCCTGTGTAGCGAGACGAAGCAGGCTATACAAGTCGCGGGTGACATTCCGTTAGGTGGTATGAAGGATATTTCTTCGCTCCTACGAGAGTCGGTGAAACCCGGTTCGATTCTTGACGCACACCAACTACTTGATGTTGGATGTGTTCTGCGGGTAATGGTTGATGTTGCGCAGTCGATGAGCAAGTTTCGTCGAACTGATATTCCAACACTGTTTACGATTGTTGAGAATCTTCCGACTTTGTCCGCGCTTACTTCTTCCCTCAATCGCTGCATTGGCCCTGAGGGTGACATTCTTGATGCGGCGAGTTCTAAGTTGCGAAGCATCCGCCGGCGTTTGAAACGCACTCGTGAGCAGATTCAGTCTAAGTTAGACGCCCTCCTGCGCGCGTCCGAATATCAGAAATCCATTCAAGAGCAAGTCATTACGTTTCGCAATGGTCGTTACGTTATTCCGGTCAAGCAAGATGCTAAAACTTTTCTTCCCGGGGTTCTCCAGGGACAATCGGCAAGCGGAGCGACGATGTTTGTGGAACCGTTCAACGTCGTGGAGATGAACAATGACTTGCACCGGCTTGGAGATGAAGAACTCCAAGAGATTCGTAGTATACTCAGTTCACTAACGGATGAAGTGCGCACGTACGCCATTGATCTTGAAGCCGGTTTAGGAATCTTGGCGGAACTAGATTTTCTCACTGCAAAGGCACGGTTTAGCATAGATGTGGATGCTGTGGAACCGCGAATGAACACTCGCGGCTTTGCCAAATTTAGTGCCGCACGACACCCTTTACTTGAAATTAGCTTGCGTCAACAACTGAAGAAGAGTGGTAAATCTCCCGATCCTTTTCTGCCGGAATGTGTTGTCCCGATAGATGTCCACATCGGAGATGCGTTTTGCGCGCTGGTGATTACTGGACCGAACACTGGTGGTAAGACTGTTGTCTTAAAAATGGTTGGATTACTCACCCTCATGGCGCAGTCAGGACTGCACATTCCAGCAAAGCATGGTGCTGAAGTTGCCGTCTTTGACCAAATCTTTGCTGATATTGGTGATGAACAGAGCATTGAACAGAACCTGAGTACTTTTTCGTCTCATATTACGAAGATTGCGAACACGTTGAAACACATCGAATGTTCTTCTGATTGGACGCGTCAAAACTCTCTGGTTTTATTGGATGAAGTTGGGGCGGGAACGGATCCGATGGAAGGTGCCGCGTTTGGTATGGCCATTCTAGACTGGCTTGGGGAGCGACGTGTGCGGACAGTCGTGACCACCCATTACGGTGCGCTCAAAGCGTATGCTTATGCGAAGGAGGGTATGGAAAACGCATCGATGGAGTTTGACTGGCAGACCTTAAGTCCGACCTATCGGTTGTTGATTGGTGTTCCCGGAAGTAGTAATGCTATAAAGGTTGCTGAACGACTTGGAATTCCTGATTCTATCCTGACTGTCGCGAAGGCGCACCTAGGCGATCAGAATGTTGCACTAGAAGACTTGATTGTTGACATGCAACAATCCCAACGTGAACTAGAAGTAGAGCGTCAAACAGTTCAGGATAAGATTCATGAAACCGATACCGTACATAAGGAGTATGAGGATCTGATTTGTCAATTCGAGGCCAGCCGTGGAGAACTTGTCCATCGGGCAGAGAGGGAAGCGTACGACATATTGAAAAATTCCCGGCGATTGGTCGATGAGGCTATCGCGGAAATACGCCGTGAATCTGCCTCCAAGCGGTCTGTTCAGTCGGGGCTCTCAAAGATTGAAAATAGCAAAGATTGGCTAAAAGACAGAAAGTTGCAGCGTGAGAAGATCCAATCTGATTCTCCCGAAAGATCTTTCGATGTCAAGGTGGGGGACAGGGTGCGCTTGAAAAATCTGAAGCATTCTGGCGAAGTGCTTGCGGTAGTGCAGAAGACTAACCGTCCAATTCAGGTTCAAGTTGGCAATATGCAGATGCAGGTTTCGCATCGGGACATTGAATCTGTTGATGCTCCAGAAAGAGATACTAGCGTTCCTCCCTCTGTCTTAGATCTTGAACATAGCAAGATTGGAAAGGTTGCTACTGAATTGAAACTTCTCGGTCAGACTGTGAGCGAGGCATTAGAAGCGGTGGATAAGTATTTGGATGATGCTTTTCTTGCGGGTTTGCCCACGGTGCGCATTGTCCACGGTAGGGGCACCGGCGCGCTCCGAAAAGGGGTTCAGGAAGAACTAAGGGCCCATCCGCTGGTTAAGAGCTTTCAACTTGCGTCGAGGGTTGAAGGGGGAGAAGGAACAACGGTTGTGACGTTGAAAGAGTGAGTCGAGTCTCGGGTGTCATTTGACATACATATCATGTTTTTTGCCCCGTGTTTTAAATGTTCAGTGGTCTAAGTACAGAGCTTTGGTGACCTACAATGAACTCAGGTTCCAATCATATCCCACGTGAGGTCGTTGACGAGATTCGAGAACAGAGTGATATCGTCGAGGTGATCTCAGAATCTGGTGTGCCATTGAAGCCTGCTGGCAAGGATTACAATGCCCGCTGCCCCTTCCATGATGAAAAAACGCCTTCCTTTAGTGTTTCTCCGCAAAAGCAAATGTTTTACTGTTTCGGCTGCCAGACTGGTGGTAATGTTATCAGCTTCGTACAAAAGTATGAGGGGAAAACTTTCGTTGAAACGGTTGAGTGGCTCGCCGACCGCCTTGGAATGGTCCTTCCGAACCAAGATCCGCAAGCAAATCAGATTAGCCGTAAGCGTGTTGAGCTTCAAGATTTGAATCGTTTTGCCGCAGACTATTTCCACAAACAGCTCTTAAATCCGTCAGTGGGTGGACGCTCAATAGCGTACCTGAAAAACCGTGGAGTGAAAGATGAGACTATTCGAAAATTTCAACTGGGATATACCACGTCAGGACGTCGAAATCTTGTCAAAGCTGCAACTCAAGACGGATTCTCGATTCAACAGCTAGTGGATACAGGACTAATTAAAAATGATGAACAGGGTCCAGTCGATCGATTTCGTGGGCGTGTTATTTTTCCTATTTGCGATGAACGTGGCGTTCCTGTTGGTTTTGGTGGCCGTGCTGTGGCGGTGGACCTGCTTCCCAAATATCTCAATTCGCCTGCGACCACTTTGTATGACAAAAGTAAGGTTCTCTACAATTTGTGTCATGCACGTTCGAAGATTCAGAAAACAGGAACTGCGATACTTGTAGAGGGCTATCTTGATGCGCTTATGTTGCATCAAGCCGGGGTAGAAAATGTTGTTGCTTCATTAGGAACGTCACTGAGTGAATCCCATGCGAGTTTGTTAAAGCGTTTTGCTGAAGAGGTTGTTATCGTATATGATGGTGATTCGGCTGGTTCTCAGGCAACACTAAGGGGTTTGCGTCTTCTTGTCAAGGAATCAATTCGCGTGCGTATTGCGATGTTACCATCTGATGAGGATCCGGATTCATTTGTTCGCGCCCGGGGGATTGATGGTTTCAATGAAGAGGTTGTCAAGGCGATTAACCTAATCGAGTTTCAAATTCAGAGGGCAGTTCGTCAAGATGTGCTTCGCCGTGTTGACGTTAAATCTCAGGCTGTAAAGGACATAGCCCAAACCCTTTCAAACGTCAGAAGTGAGGTTGAAGTTGCTGAATATGTCAAATACGCGGCACAAGAACTGGACATTGATCCACCAGTCCTTTGGTCAGAACTGCGTCATCTAGGCGTCGGCGTGAAAGGGAATAGATCTGTTCGCTCTGTTCAAAATCCGGCTATTTCCCCCACTAAAGAGTTCTTGTCTCCACGTGAATCCGTGGAAGAGCAATTGGTGGAAACGCTAATCCAGTGTCCGGATTTCATTCCTTATGTTAAAGAACAATTGCATTACCAGGATTTTACTCGGCCAGAGTTTGTAAAAGTTATACAGATGCTTTGGGCAGAAAGTAATGGCGGTGTGTCTATCGATATTCAGAATCTTATTAATACTTGTCCCGATGAAAAGGTAAAGGGAATTATCTCCAATGCAGTTCTCGGAAGGACGGTGCCTCCGAATCTAAACGCAAGAGTAGAAGGGTGTCTGAAAAAGCTCAAACATTTTCTTTTGTTGGATATTGAGCGAACTATTCGTTCAACTGCACTTACTCAGGGAAACGATAACATCGATGCGCTTGAGGAACTTATTGAACTCTCAGATCGAAGGAGGAAATCTGTTCCCTAATGCCTAAATGAAATATACGTACAGGCATCTGGAAGATGGTATTTAGGGATGCTCTAGTTCACTGTTTGTTTTGCATTTCCAGGTCTCATTTAGCCGGTCTTTTCACTTTTGATTTGTCAAATTGGCAAGGACACGGTCAACTAAAATGAGCAATTGCGTAATCAACGTGATAAGCATGAAAGCTATCTTGAGTACGGTGGCCGTCTGTCGTTACTGATGGACGTCTTGAGGAACTGCTCCGAATTGATGTTGAAGCAATTAACCTGTCTGCTGGACCAGAAGACCTCGACGAAGGGGGTTTAACAAACATGGATTTCAAAGACACTGCTGACACGGCGGCATACGATGAGGGCGAACCGGATGAAAGTGAATACCGGCCTTCGTCAGATAATGAGAGCGGCAAAGCTAAAATGGAGCGGTATGAAGACCCTGTCAAGGTGTATCTGCGGGAAATGGGGCGTATCCCCTTACTATCCAAACAGCAGGAAATCTCCTTGTCAAAAAAGATAGAGGAGGGACATCGTGTTGTTCATGAGGTCCTGTTCGAAACCCCGATGGCTGTTGTGGAATTTCGGAAACTTCTCAACAAGATTCTTGCGGGTAGTCGAAGATCCTCTGATGTTCTCGGCGTGTCGGTGGAAAGTTTGTCAGACGGCGATAAAGAAGCCAAAGTCCGCGAAACCACAAAGCTCATAGAAGACTACTTGCGAAACATAGAGACTGCCCTACGTGCTCGGGAGCGGAAGTTGAAATACCAATTACACACACCTGATGAGATGTCGAAAATTCAGGATGAGCTGCGGACCAATAACGAAAAGCTAGCAGGCATTCTCAAAGATTTGAAGATCGATCCAGACCAAATAGGCAAGATTTCGGGAAAAATCAAGGATATTGATAATCACATCTCATATTGGGAGAAAGAAATTAGCAAGATTGAAGAAACTAGTGGGATGCTCGCTGACCAGATCTGTATGTTTGCGCAGGCAGACATCGACGGCGGAAAGCAAAATGGCGGACCTCCTGCTATTAAGGAATATCACCGCGAAATTGTTAGAGCAGAACGGGCTATTGACCGCTTAGAACATGAGATTGGTGTCCCACGAGAACGGGTCAAGGAGATCTCCCAAAAGATTTGTGAGGGAGAGGCAAACGCTCAGGAAGCCAAAATGACGATTGTCGAAGCTAATCTTCGCTTGGTTGTTAGCATCGCGAAGAAGTACAAGAATAGAACTCCAGGGCTGGTTTTCCTCGATTTAATTCAAGAAGGTAATATCGGATTGATGAAAGCTGTTGATAAGTTCGATTATCAGCGAGGTTACAAATTTAGCACCTACGCGACGTGGTGGATTCGGCAGGGCATTACACGTGCTATCGCGGATCAAGCACGGACCATACGAGTTCCTGTCCATATGATAGAAACAATACACAAGGTTATGCGTGTTTCTCGCGATCTGGTTCAGAAAAAGGGTCGCGAACCCACTCCCGCAGAGATTGGCGAAGAATTGGTTCTTCCAACTGACAAGGTAAGACAAGTGCTACGAATTGCACAGGAACCAATCTCTCTGGAATCCCCTGTTGGTGAAGAAGACGATCGACAGCTTAGAGATTTTATTGAAGATCGGGATGCAGTGTCACCTCTTAATGAAGCTGCCTTGACCCTTCTTAAAGAGCGCGTCGAGGGTGTGTTAGATACTTTGACTGATCGTGAGGAGAAAGTAATTCGCCTGAGATTTGGCATTGAAGATGGTTGTCCGAAAACCTTGGAGGAGGTTGGAATGCAGTTCAAGGTTACACGGGAGCGGATTCGTCAAATAGAGGCCAAAGCGTTACGAAAGCTACGCCATCCGCTACGAAGCCAGAAACTACGAGGGTTTCTCGAGTAATATGCCACCGACGACGAAATTTTTTCCCTGATTCGTCAGGTGGAATTGACCTGTAATCTATGTGCGGCTCTCAGTGCTAAATTCACAGCCTAATAAGAAATTTGCTTGACAAACTTACTGTTGGATATTCTATAATATTAGCATGTTTGTGAACGGGCCCATAGCTCAGTCGGTTAGAGCAGCCGGCTCATAACCGGCCGGTCCTAGGTTCGAGTCCTAGTGGGCCCATTTTTCTGTCGAGTTCTGGTTGACATGATTCGAATGGGGCGTTAGCTCAGGGGTACGAGCGCTACCTTCACACGGTAGAAGTCACTGGTTCAAATCCAGTACGCCCCACCATTTTAGATAAGCATGGGAATCTAGAAAATGTGGATTCTCGGCGGATTTAACCCCCTTCACCATCAGGGGTATTCGTTACTGATTGTCCGAGTCCATTTATCAATTAGTTGAGGTGTGTAGTGGTTTATGCTGAATGTGTTTCGTTGCCAACTAACTGACCTCGTTTAGGACATCGAAAGCGTTAGTGGTGCTTGCATATCCCCAATCGCAGATATCTGTGATAGCGGAGTCAACCCAAGAAAGACACGAATTTCATTACTCGAGTCACAACGAATCGGGAGGAGATACACACATGAGCTTCTTTAAGCGAGTTTGCACAGTGTTTAGAGCTAACGTTAATCACGCACTGACCCAGGTAGAAGATGCGGAAAAAATTCTGAATCAGACAATCCTTGAGATGAATGAGCAGCTTTCCGATGCGAAACGGAAAGTGGCGGCGGCGATCGCCGATGAGAAGCGACTTCAGAAACGGCAACAAGAAAGTGCTGCGCAGGCTGATCAGTGGGAGGAAAATGCAACAAGCGCAGTTCAGAAAGATCGTGACGATCTCGCCTGTGAAGCACTTTCACGAAGAAATGAGCATCAGAAACTGGCAGGTGAATACATGGCACAGTGGGAAAAACAGAAAGAGGCTGTGGATCAATTTAAGGAACACCTCCAAGTTCTACAACGTAAAATCGAAGAAGCCTCACGCAAGAAGAACTTGCTGATTGCTCGGCAGAAACGTGCGAAAGCGCAGAAGCAGATCCACGAGACAATGGCGGGAATGAAGGAAAATACAGCCTTTGATGCTTTTGAGCGAATGGAACAGAAAGTTGACGACGCGGAAGCAAGTGCGGACGCCTTGGTTGAGATGGCAGCGGACTCAACCGATGCCAAACTTGAAGAGGAATTTGCCCAGCTAGAGGGGACCAGTAGTGTTGATGCTGATCTCGCGGCGTTGAAAGCTAAGGTTACCAAGGATACGTCCTCAGTCAATGCGTAAAGCGCGGTTTTTGCAAGAATTTGTCCCTGCGTCTTGATGAATTTCGCGGTATGTTGTGAAAGCCTGTTTGAACGGGGGTCCCTCATTGATATCTGACTTTCCAAACGGGCTTTTGGATGCCATCGCGTCAATCTCTCACCGCCTGGTGATTAATGCGTTTATGATTGTGCCATAGCCGGCCCAGCCTTTTCCCTTCCTTCGAATGTTTTTTCACCTTTCTTTTTTCCACGTTTCATATTCAGCGAGCGTTTTTTTATTGGGTGGATAGATGCCGATGATACTTTCCCCGTTTTGGATTTTTCGAAGGAGAAACTCTTCTTTCTCCTCCATTTCTAACGAGATTTGCGCCACTTTCTCCGCATATTCAACCGGTACGACAACCACACCCTCCTCATCCCCCACAATTATGTCATCGGGGAAAACTGCAACTTCACCACAGGCAATTGGGACTTGGATTTCGGAAGGATAGTGTACGGTTTTATTGGAGTGAGCGTTCATCCCGGCTGCATAGGCGGCGAGACCGATTTTCGCGATGGTAGGACTATCACGGAAAGCGCCATCGGTTACTACACCCGCTGCACCGCGTTTATATATGCGTGTTGCGAGGATGTCTCCCATTGTTCCGGCCCTCGTATCGCCCCTTGCATCGATAACCAGAACATCTCCTTCCCCAATACGTTCAATTCCTAGACGTTGGACGTCCTTCAGATTGTCGACTTCACCCGAATTTAAATCTTCACGAGCGGGTACATACCGAAGTGTGAACGCTGGCCCTGCCATTTTCATGCTTGGCCGAAGTGGTGAGACGCGATGCATGTAGCTCTGGCTCAGGCCGAACTGCTTCAGCGCCGTTGTTAACGTTGCAGTGCTCGGGATGAGAAGTTGCTGAACAATTTCATCTGGAATCCTTTTGCTGTTAGGCATTGCATTGTTCCTTCCGCGAATTACAAATCTGTGATTCCTGTGGAATCAGGTACTAGTTTGCCCTGGGATTGTCGCATTCGCTTTAACCACTTGTTTTGTATGCGCTTTTTTTTTGAACGAGGTGACTGCCATTGCTGTTGGTCCTTAGGTTTCAAACTTCTTGATTCTGGCTGTGCTGAGTTAAGCTGTCGGTCAGATTGATCTGTTTTGCGAATGGCTTCCATGCGTTCTCGGAGTGTTGTTGATTTTTGTGTGCGTTTGGATGGCATTGTGGGTGTTCTCCGTCCTTTCACCAGCTACTCATGGGAGATTTTATAATAGTTTATCATTGAGGTCAACAGGATTTTTGACTGAAGAGCAAGAACAATCCGAAATGTCGTGTTCGTGCGTCTGTCACAATTTCAGAAACATCTCCTCCGTTGAGTATGATTGAATTACGAATGATTCCCGTGGAATGTAGTGAAACGAAACGGATATAATGACTCTCTAATTCTTCTATATTAAAGTACTGGGAGATTTCGATTGACACCACGTAATGAAGCCGTATAATTAAGTTCAGGAGTGATGGAATCTCTGCTCACACTAGTATCATTATGTTTGTGTTTTCGGCATATGAATTATGGGTTTCCGTGAGCTTTTTCGATGTGGAGGTGTTGATGAAGCGATTGACAGAATTGATGCCTCTCAATCCGTGCGATAGAAATGGGATTCTTCCTCGACTCAGATTACAGGTTTCAGCGGCTCCATTGGTGGTTAGTAGCTACGTGATTGTCAGGTGTCCATGCAGATTAGGAGGCTTCTTGTGGTTGGTGCGTTGGACATCGAACACACCTTCCGATTCCCCACTGAGCTTCGGTCGTAGGCTTGTGGTTCGAGATTAATTTAAAGCAGATCGCGACAATTTCCAATAACCGATGTCGCGAATTGCTTTAATGGATCAACTTCGTGTTCAAAATTCGTCGCGCATCTAGGATTTGTTATCTCAATGCGGTTGTCGGTTGGACTGAGAAAGACTCTGCGACGTGTCAGGAAAATCTCAGCAAATGGCAATGTTAGATTTACGCGGCGTTGAGATTTCGAGGATTCGTTTGATTCCGCCCATATTATTTGTGAATTTATTAAGGAGCCTACTGTGTAGGAGAGTAGATTGTGCGTCGGAATTCTGTGTTGTGTCCAGGTTCTGGAATCCAATTCCCTGTGGGGAGTTTAATTAACGATGAACTTGCGCTTTGGTATGTCACTACGGTTCTCCGAATGCCGTTCTGTAGATGCGAGGGGCCTTAAGGTTTCCAGCGAATGAAGTGTAGGTCTGTGCTTTCCTGTCGACAATGGCTATGGTTGACCATAGGTGACAGACGGATGTAGGGAAGACGTTGGAAGTTGCCTGCTCGGAACCGCTCTTTGACGCAACAGTCTGATCCACATGTGGATACCTTTGTGTACGGGCCAGTGGTTCGATTTCGGGTTGGAAAATGGATTTTTATAGTGTCGTCAAAGATGATGGTGCAGTGATGCTTCAGGGAGCGTTTCAATGGTTTTACGGAACAGAACTAATCCAAACCGATGATTGATTTGAGGGTGTGATGACAACAGAATCTAACTACGTGCGATGCGGACAACGACTCAGATTCCTTGGGAGCAGCTGATGAAACTCGGTGATTTTGATTTGCACGTAGTAAGCGATGGAACCTTTCGCTTGGACGGCGGAGCGATGTTTGGCATCATACCCAAAATGTTGTGGGAGAAGACCGATTCTGCTGATGAAAGAAACCGAATCCAATTGGGGCTAAATTGTCTGCTGATTCGAACGCCGACAGAAACCATCTTGGTGGATACGGGGATTGGTGAAAATTTCAACGAAAAATTTGCGTTTCTATATGCCATAGATAAATCCGAAACGAATCTCTTGAGAAGCCTGGCTGCTCTCGGAGTGACACGGGAAGAGGTGACAAGAATTGTTTTAACGCACCTTCATTTCGACCATGCAGGCGGTAGTTGCTTTCTAGACGGAGATGGGACATTAAAGTCCACCTTTCCGAACGCGACATACTATATAAACGCCAAAGAACTGCTACAGGCAAAGCAGCCAGACGTACGCAGTAGAGGGAGTTATTTTCCATATGCTTGGGAGTTAATTCAGCAGAAGGGACAGGTTGTTCTTACTTGCGGAAGTGAAGAAATTGTGCCCGGCGTTTCGGTGATGCTTACGCCAGGACATACGGAATATCATCAGTCCATCATTTTACATTCCGGTGGTCTAACTGCGTGTTTCTTGGGAGATCTGGTGCCAACTCCGTCACACCTAAAAATCCATTATGTTATGGGCATCGACCTCTTTCCAAAAACGGCGATGGAGAGCAAGCAGTGGGTGTTGAAGCGTGCACAAACTGAACGGTGGCTGCTGTTTTTTGCGCACTCGACGCAGGTGAAAGCTGGTTATTTGGCCGGAGAATCTGACCTGGATCCGGTTGAGATGTAGTTTTTGGAATAGGCTCGATGTGCTAGGTGATACGTGTATAGAACAATCAGAGATATGCTAGACCGAACTTGTTGAAGAAGATTCCATCGAGGCCGATGAGATGGTTTTCTGAGTTGTTCGACAATCGAGTTTCTCGAGGGCATTACTTGGGATTCGTGGCGTAAAATGTGCGACTAATCGTACCATACAGCGCGCAGATGTGCGCACATAGAAATTGGATGTCATGCCGTTGCCAATTTTGTTTGACTGTTTTTGAGATGAGCGGTATAATTACGGCTGAAAACTGTACTTGGAGAGTGGAGGTTTATATAATGAAAACCCTGAGAGTGCAGTCGTTGTTTCTGTGCGCATTACTTCTATTCTTGATTGCTTGCGATGGAGGTTTGACGTCAAAACCCATGGTGACCATTGAAACAGATAGGGGAAAGATCGTTATCCAACTGTATCCGGATGCGGCCCCTGTGACAGTAGAAAATTTCCTTACGCTCGTTGAACAAGGATTCTACGATGGGCTTACGTTCCATAGGCACGATCCTGGATTTGTTATCCAGGCTGGGGATCCAAAAGGGAATGGTAGTGGGGGACCGGGTTGGACAATCCCTGGCGAATTCCAAGACCCAGAGTTGCGTGCTAAAATGCCCTCACACGGGAGAGGTGTTGTTGCGATGGCACGAACGGCTTTTCCAAACTCTGCAGGTAGTCAATTCTATATCTGTCTTAACCAAGATGCCGACCGATATCGTCATCTTGAAGGACAGTATACTGCTTTCGGTCGTGTAATTGACGGACTGGATGTTGTGGACGAGATTCGCGTTGGGGACAGAATGGACAAAGTAACGACGGGAAAAACTCGCGCTCACTAATCCAGGAAACATTTATCGGAAATTCTCACCTAAAGAATGTGAAGAGAACATCGTCCAACCTTTATCTAGCCTTCCCCTGCAGCAATCTGGAGATTGGTTTGGTTACGGCTGAGCGTTGCCTAGCGATTCGTTTGGGAGCGGAAGTGCCAAATCTATTTTTCTATCCAGACACGTTAACCAGTCGTTTGTCGCGCGAGGTGTAGTTAGAACTGGATAATACTCTGTACTCTCCTAAATCTTAACACTAAAACACATCGATAAAAAACGGCTCTAAACTGAAAGGATTTCAGACTACATGGAAGAATGGAAGCGCCTTGTTCGAGACACGGTTGACACGCCCGAAAAACTTGCGGCTGCCCTCGATGTCGATCTCGAAAAGATGAGAAAAATACATGACGAGTTTCCAATTCGCATTAACCCCTACTACCTCAGCCTGATCGAAGAGGTAGGAGATCCGATCTGGAAACAGGTGGTTCCAGATTCAAGAGAGTTAATGGCAACGGGTGTTGAAGACCCGCTTCATGAAGAAGAAGATAGCGACGTGCCAAATGTTACGCATCGTTATCCGGATCGAGTGCTTTTTTATGTGAACTATATGTGTCCCATTTACTGCCGATTTTGCACGAGAAAACGTAAGGTAGGTGACCCATATTCAATTCCTGATGACAACGCTGAACGAGGTCTACAATATTTGCGCGAGCATCCTGAGATTCGTGATGTCATTATCTCTGGTGGAGATCCCCTTATGCTCAGCGATCGAAAAATTGATTACATCGTTAGTGGCATTCGCGCTATCGACCATATCGAAATTATCCGAATTGGATCGCGAGTTCCGGTTACTCTACCACAACGCATCACGCCCGAGCTGTGTTCAATTCTAAAACAGCACCACCCATTCTACATAAACACGCATTTCAATCATCCTCGTGAAATTACTTCCCAAGCAGCAACTGCATGTAGCCTGCTTGCTGATGCTGGCATTCCACTCGGCAATCAGACTGTTCTGTTGAAAGGCGTCAATGACGATCCGGAAACAATGTGCGAACTGATGAAAAAATTGCTTGCGATTCGAGTGAAGCCTTACTATATTTATCAGGCTGACCTCGTGGTTGGTACAGATCACTTTCGCACGTCCATCAAACAGGGACTTGAGATTATCGCTGCGTTACGTGGTCATATCTCAGGTCTTGGCGTGCCGCACTATGTAGTCGATGCTCCAGGGGGTGGTGGAAAGATTGCACTGCTCCCCGACCCGGTTGTATCGTTTGATGATGAGGAAATCAAGCTAAAAAACTACGAGGGTGGGATATATAGTTACCCTAGTATTCCATTCTACGATGAAGATTGGTAATTCAACTGCTTCTGTCACATGCGGTGACCAATATTCCACTTCGATGCCTATCTTGTTTCAATTAGGGGCATTATTTATTAAACTCATATCTTCGTGACTGCTCCTGAGGAAGCTAAAATGACAAAATATATTTTTGTAACTGGAGGTGTGGTTTCTGGAATCGGAAAGGGCATCACCACCGCATCGCTGGGACGTTTGCTCATCAATCGCGGTTTCAACGTCATGGTCACCAAAATAGATCCGTACCTCAATTCAGATGCGGGTACGATGAATCCATTTCAACATGGAGAAGTATTTGTCACGCGTGATGGTGCGGAGACAGATCTGGATCTAGGAAACTACGAACGGTTCTTGGGAATAGATCTTAATCGGTTTTCTAATTTTACGACTGGTTCGGTCTATAGCGAGGTGATTGCCAAAGAACGACGAGGGGATTATCTTGGCGAAACCATACAACTGATTCCGCACATCACCGATGAAATCAAGGAACGTATCTACCAGCTTGGGCATGACAGTGATGCTGATGTCGTTATTACCGAGATTGGTGGGACGATTGGGGACTTCGAGACTCCTCCGTTTGTTGAAGCAATTCGACAGATGGCCGTGGAGCTTGGGCGCGAGAATACATTGTTCATGCATGTGTCGCTTATCTACGCGTCTCCAGGGGGCGAAAATAAAAGCAAACCGACACAGCATAGTATCCGAAAGCTACAAGAATTGGGTGTTCAGCCGGACCTCTTAATCTGCCGTACGAGCCAGCCAATGGGAAATGCTTTGCGAAAAAAAATCTCTCTTTTGTGCGGAATCGGTGAGGAGTACATCGTTGAGGGGCGAGACACCAATCTGGTGGACGAAATCCCATTGAATTTTGAACACCAGGGCATGGCACATCTGGTAATTAAGAAGCTAGGCCTGGAGGATCGTCCCCCAAGCGATGGCGCGTGGGCGGAAATGGTGCGCAAACTGAAAAACCCGACGTTCCGTATCTGTATTGCTATCGTTGGAAAGTATGTGAAGGGATGTGATACCTATCTTAGTGTTCAAGAAGCGGTGAAGCACGGTGGTATTGCTAATGAGGCTGTTGTGGAGATTAGATGGATCGATTCTGAGACGCTAATTGAGTGCGAGAATCTAGATGAGAAATTTGAGGGAATTGATGGCATTCTGGTTCCTGGTGGTTTTGGTGTTCGTGGTATTGAAGGCATGATAGTTGCTGTCCGCTATTCACGTGAGAACAATATTCCGTTTCTAGGACTGTGTCTCGGAATGCAGTGCATGGTGATTGAGTTTGCACGAAACCTTGCAAATTTGAGGGATGCCAATAGTTCGGAGTTTAACGAGGAAACACCTTATCCGGTCATTGATCTGATGCCGGATCAGCGCAACCTGTCGAAACTCGGTGCAACGATGCGGCTAGGACTCTATCCGTGTGTACTTAAGGAGAAATCCAAGGGGAGTTTGGCCTACGGACAACCCATTATTTTGGAGCGCCACCGCCATCGTTATGAACTGAATAATCAATTCCGAGATCAGCTTGAATTTGAGGGACTATGCTTCAGCGGATTATCTCCGGACGAGAAGCTAGTTGAGATTGCAGAGGTGAAAGACCACCGCTGGATGGTCGGATCCCAATTCCATCCCGAATTTCAGTCTAAACCCCTCTCCCCACATCCCCTATTTCGTGACTTTATTGAGGCGGGTCTGCAGCATCAACAGGAAAATCCATCGCGAGGAAGAACCAGTCGGGACGAGGTCGATTAGATGGATTGACGAAGTGATAAATAGCATGACCTGGCCCAATTAGAAATGGTGTTTTTGAGAAAATGCCAATTCCGCTAAATTGCATAGCATTCCCATTTTGGGTTATATGCCATGACAATCTGGTTTTCGCCTCATGGAGGTTTATATGAAATCAAAAGGCCCTGTGGTCATTCGATCTCGCGCCTGGTATGGTGATGACGAAATTAAGTTGGAGCTTCCACAAAGTTGGGAAGTCAAGACGCTTTCCCCCAAAGACGCTCCAAAGCTATCGAAACCAGGGATTGAAGCTGCCTTTGATGAACCTATTGGGACGCCTCGTATTGCGGAACTGGCTAGAGGAAAACGGAGTGCCACCATCGTTGTCGATGACCTTAGCAGGCCGACACCCGCTGCTGATCTCATCCCTTTTATCTTGAGAGAGTTGGAGGAAGCAGGCCTTCGCAAAAGCGAGATTCGTTTTGTTGTTGGTGGGGGCTCACATCGCGCTCTCACAATTGAAGAAGCCGCGAAAAAGGTTGGTCCGGATGTCGCAGCGAGACATGAGGTCACGAGCCACGAATTTTTTTCTGGAGATCTTCGAGCATTAGGTAACCTTGATAGTGGTTTGCCGATTTATATAAACCGCGTTGTTGCGGACGCTGATTTGAAGATTTGTCTAGGTGGGATATATCCACATGTGTCGGTAGGATTCGGTGGTGGTGCGAAGTTAATTGTGCCTGGCGTTTCAGGTTTCGCAACAATTTTCTATTTTCATGAACATTATCAGAACCGTGGGCATGCGGTTGTCGAGGGGTATGGCGAGGAACCTGACCACCGTGACGCGGCAGAAGCTGTTGCATCATTGCTGGGGCTTGATGTGATTGTGAACGTGGTTACGAATACGAAACGTGAGATTGCGGGCGTTTTCGTCGGCGATTTCGTAAAAGCACATCGAATTGGGGCACAATATGCACTAAAGACCTATGCAACCCCAATCCCCGATGAGATACGTCGAGAAACGGATCTTGTTCTACTAAACTGCTATCCGCTTGACTGGGATCCGATTCAGACCGGAAAAGCGCTTTGGGCACGGGCGTATTTCGACAACGCATACACGGTCATTATAAATCCGGCAACCCAAGGAGTCTGTTATCACGGGCTTACCGATCGGGTTGATTATGCGCGTTTCTCGAGGCAAAACGCGGACCAGAGACCAAAGCAGATTCAAGCGCAGAACGTTGGTAGCCGAGAGCAGGCATTGGTTTGGTCAGAACTGTTTCCAGTTGATGCTTTTTATGAGCGGTATCCAAACGATATTCTCTTTCGTGAATGGGACAAGCTTGTTGAGCGGCTGGCTGAAAAGTTGCCCCGAGACGCAAAGGTCGTCCTGTTTCCATGTGCAAGCACACAAATATTCGCGGAGCAAGTTTGATTCTAGAAGCCATTCCCGTGTCTGAAAGACAGCCTTAACTGTGCGCTCCGGATGGGAACGGAACCTTCTTCCCTGCGGGAATCTAAATGGCCGGGGGTTGGTTGATGGTGTTGTTCTTGACAAGGATAGAAACCGTGTGTCTCTTGACGACTCCGGGAGCTAGGTTAAAACGTATCAGTCCTGTTGGCTGGTTAATGCTGAGAGAGCAAAGAACCCGGAGAACTAGCATTTCCTTCTGTGTGCATTTACCAATAAGGCGAGTATGCTCATGGGGCTCCGTTTCTCTGGCGCGTCGACCGCGCGGGTTTTATGAGCTCCCGCAGCACAGTGAGATCCTACTTCCTCGCGAACCGCTCTTCTTTCTTTCGTACGGAGGCTGTAAGAACGTCCAAGATTCATAGGCTTAAGTCAACTACGATTCGACCTCGAATTCTTCCAACGAGTATTTCTTCGGACGCATCGATCACCTCATTCAAAGAGATTTCCTGTGTCATCTTTTCTAACTTTTCGAGACTAAGATTGACGGTAAGGCGCTTCCATACATATTCCCTAAACTCGCGCGAGTATTTCGCCGCATTTGCATTTATACCAAGCAGATTTACACCGCGCAGGATAAACGGCAAAACGGTCGTGGGCAAGTTGACATCGCTAGCAAGGCCACAAGCAGCAACGCTGCCGTTAGCCTGGGTCCGTTGAAGCACACTTGCGAGGGTCTGTCCGCCTACGGTGTCGATTCCGCCAAACCAATGTTCGCTATCTAGCAATTTACCGCTTGGAGTGCTTAGGGCACTACGCGGGATAATCTTAGAAGCGCCAAGGTACTGTAGATAATCGCTCTCTTCCTCGGAGCGTCCCGAAGAGGCGGTTACGTGATGTCCTAGTCCGGCTAGAAGCGCTATCGCAATCGATCCTACTCCGCCGGCTGCTCCGGTTACAATAATTTCCTTCCAATTTGTAGTATGATGTATTAGGCCATGGTCTTCAAGAGCCAGGAGAGCGAGCATTGCCGTAAAACCGGCGGTGCCAATTGCCATCGCCTGTCGGGCCGTTAGTTCAGGAGGTAGGGACAATAGCGAATCGTCTTTGACACGTGCTACGTTTGCGTAGCCACCCGAGACCTCCTCTCCAATGCCGCACCCAGTAAGAATGACCTCATCTCCTTTTTGGAAACGACCATTCCCATCAGGTTCCAGAATCGAACCCGCAAGGTCAATTCCCGGAACAATGGGAAATTGTCTTAGAATCTTGCCTCTGCCGGTAACCGCTAGGGCATCCTTATAGTTTAGACTTGAGTAAGCAACGTGAATGAGCGTATTTCCGTCCGTTGATGGAATGGCACCCGCATCTTTTAGTTTGCGCATCGCTGCCAGAGTCTGTTTTTCTTCGGGGCCTTTATCTACAATCAGTGCTGAAGAAATCTGTTGAGTTTTCATCGGCTGCGTCTGGTACAGTGTTTAGCTGCTTCAGAGGGTTCGACTGTGTTCACAGGGTTTTTCGAGCGTTTCTTTTCTGGCAAAGATCATGGACTAGCTCCTCCAGAATACACTCCGGTGTAAGATAGCTGCCCTTGAGTTGTTTATCAGCGTCAAGGGTTTTCTCCAGGCCTTCGATTAATTCCGAGGTGCTAAAAAACGGAACACATTGGAAAATCTTATAAGCAGCGTAGGGGTTCTGCTCAAGGAGATTAAACTGTGCGTTTTGGGGCAGTGAGTTAGACTTTTTAGATGCAAGTGGCTTGAAGATTGTATTGGTGAAGTTCTGATAGCTTGCACGTCCGGCTGCTGGGCTCAATCTCTCTCTTTCAACGAGGAGCTTGGCTTGAAGCGCCAGGCGGATTTGACGTGCGATAAGCGCATTGACTTTAATCGGAGGTTCACCACTTTTGAGGATACTGTGAAGGCTTTTCATCGCTTGGCTGAGTCTCCGGCTTCCGATTGCGTTAGTTAAGGCAAAGATGTTCTCAAAATTGCTTTGGGTGACCAGATCTCGAACATGTTCCTCATCAATTTGCGTGTTGTTGCCAATGAAACCGATGATTTTCTCGATGGCCTCAAAAATCTTGCGCATATCATTTCCCGTTCGATCGCGCAGGAGATTGAACGCTGGGGGCGTGATTTTTTTCTCGACGGTGCGCAGTTTCCTGCAAACACTCTGAAATAAGGGATCCTGTTGGACCGCTCGTCCAGTTTCTAGTGGTTGGAACGAGACACATTTGCCAACACGATTTATTGTCTTAACGAGTCGGCTTCGCGCATCAATATTCCCTTTGACGGTCAAGATTAGTACGCTTGATGTGGGGAGTTCTCCGTTCAGCCACTCAATCAACAACTCCAGGTCTTGTGTGCTCGTCGACACGTCTGACAATTCGCCAAGGTTCCGGGCAATTTGAGGTAAATTCTGCAAGAACGCAAGTTCGGACGGTTTCAAAGCTCCCTTCGTTTCTTCGATGAACTGCGTGACGGCATTGTTGAAGTCGTTACTCTGGTTAATGATGTCTTGGGCGGAAACATTCAAAGCCTTGAGCATGATTGATATGGATTTGCGCGAATCTCCGTCTGTTCTGTCAATAGCACTCCGAAGCAAATCGATTGGGAGAGTTTCTTTCCTTCTGTGAACGATAGTTGGTTCACGGACAACAACGACCCGCCACTTTGACATTATAGGGTAAGCTTCCACCGCACTCAGCACGTCGTTAATAGATGCCGTCAATCCGTCCAAGTAGTCCAGATTGAAATCGCGGGTACTTGGATTGTCTAGTAGCGCACTGAGCATTTGTTTGAGGGTGTTTTCAATAAGGAAATCTTCCTCGCCATACAACAAATAAACTGGATGGACTTTGTTCGCTTGAATTTCTTTTTCGATGCTTGGGGCTGGAGAAGAGGATTGTTTTCTCATGTAATTGTCCCAACGAAACCACAGCCACTTAGAGCACGAAGAACAAGATAGGCGCGGAAGGCCAGGGCGAAGTGTCTAACAAGGAACGCGGGCTAGTCTAATGTCACCCTCGTCCAATGGATTGTGTTCAGCAAGCACCTGACGGTAGGTTAGAAAGCCGGTGATAAAGCCTTCAACACTGCCATGTTTTCTAGAGTATCCTTTTCTCGCTGGCTGTGAAAAGGCGGTTTCCCTATAGTGTACTTGAGGAATGGAGTGTAGGAAGCGGAAGTGTTTCTGATAGAACCCTATCGTTTCTCCAGGACGCACCCTGTTTTTCCCTGAGTGCTTACGCGCTTTGCCATCGGTTGTCCCAGTGGTGAATCTCAGGCGAGAATATCAAGTGAGATTATGAAGCTCTGAGTAAATTTGTGTTGGACGCATGTGCTTACCATGGCATCTTTCGCTTGGTGTATCTCCGTCCAATTTCAGCAGCTTCCGGCCCTGCGGCGCCTGCTGAACATATTTTGACGCCTTTGTCAATCTGGTCAGTGACATTCTCTGTATTGGCCACTTCGAGAAATGCGATGTTTGCCGACGTACAAGCACTTCTCACTCGCTGCCGAGCATTCTCTATCTCTGCAACGTATGGTTCGTGGTTGTTTCGATGACCAAATGAAAAAGCCATGTCCCCGGGCCCCCATTCTGCAAAGGCAATGCCGGGAACTGTTGTGCTGGCCTCTGCGTTAGTAACTGCGCGTTTATTTTCGATTTTTAAGCCAAGCATAATTTCGCCGTTGGGATTCAATGGCCAAACGTCCGCTTTCTCCATGTACTCCTCGGTGGATATCCCCCAGATTGACGCGGGATTTCCCTGTGCGCCGTTTCCCCGTCGTCCTTGATCCAACCCAGTGCCGACGCCAGCCATTTGAAATGGATAACGTGCTGCCTCAACGAATACCTTCACAGCCGATGCACTGTCAGCATGGCAAAGGAGGATGCCATGTACACCGCATGCTAGCACCTGCTTAATCATCCAAGCGTTGGCACGCATCACGTTTTCGTCGGTGCCCTCGGCGGGTAATGTGGTAATCACTGCAGGTGTGCGATGCCCACTTCTCGTAGGACCGCCCTCTACAAGCCCGTGCATAAACTGATGAAGTGCAGAAATGTTAAAAAGGCCATGCTCCATTTCGACGGCCAGATAATCGGCCCAGGTTTGCGCAGCTTTGACACCAGCCTCGAAACTTAATGCTCCTGGTGTGACGTAATAGACCGGCTGTCCTTCTTCTAGGAGCTCAATTGCTCGGTTGATTTTCATAATTTCACCCTTTAAATAATGTATAGACAGTTAGGACGCACTCAACAAAGAGGTAGCTTGACGCATAGTAGCATAATGACAATGGTCTCATAAGTCCGTCCGAGAAATGCTTGGTCTCTAAAACATGAATCTAAGGAGTTCTTGCGGCAACAAAGAACCTTCGTTCCAGCTTTTGAAAAATGCGTTTCGTGTCGATATAGACTTAGAATAACAGGGTACCCATTAACCATTAATTGCTCAGTTGGGTTTTCGGTAAGTGGATTGGTAAATGAGCAGTAGCATGATCATATCTTTGAAATTGCTCACTGCGCGTTCTGCCACTTACTTCGAGGATTTTCTAAACCAGTGAACCCAAGCGATTAATAGGACACCCATACTTGCATCCAGTGACAAAATCTGTGAGATCAGGATCTCAAATTTAGCGATATTGACAGGTAATTTGCTTCCGTGCTGGAGCACAACCGCTGTCGCCACACGACGACTTGACCTTTCGAGTGGGATGAGATATTATAAACTTCGTGTTAATTAATCTTTCTTCGTTTTCCACGTTTGTGGACTTGTTTTCTGAAAAACTGGAGTTATATTCCGCATGGTTCTACTCTTGTTAGATGCGTGAGTAAATTAGACCGTTCCTTGTACTCAGCCGAAACTCCAGAAACACAGAGTTTTTTCACAACTGGATTAAATTGTATCGGCTTAAGTATTGTGTTTTGTTGGCGGCTCCCGTTATGGTGATGGAACGCAATTGAATCCTCCGTTTTCAGAAGCTTAAAGGGGGTATTGCTTGTGCGCGAGAGAAGTGAGTTTCTTGAACAACACCTCCCTGATTCCGAAAGCCGGATTGGAGATCCTTTCCATTTCATTAGGCAATGCTACCGGGCAGATTCCTCTATGGGGAAGGAGGGGCTGGCTGCAAATCAAAGGTCTACAATTAACTGCTGACAAAATTCCGACAACACATGGATCGCGCTAGCCTATTCGCGTAATGGTGGAGTGCTTACTGAGCCGTTCAAAGCACAAGCGCCTTGTATCCTCTACCTAATGCCTCGCAGTCAATTGAACTGATAACTTAGGGTAGAAGATCCTGAACGCTGAGTGGCCTTTGGAGCAAAGGTGAAGTTTTACAAGTTGTTAAAAGCTCAGGCGAGGCTATGTTCGCGCGGATGATTTAAGGATGAACTTCCGCGGATTAAATCACAATGAGCTTCGTGTCAAGTTGTCTATTTGGCACTATCCCGCTAAGCGAAGATGTCAAAAACACTGATTGGGTGCGGATTCAAATGTCACTCGCACAAACATTCAGGAGTGTAAAGCAGATTGTGTCAAATTTCGTTGATTTTAAAACATCGACACGGTGTGGCCGGAGCAAATCCTGACGGAATGCTCGCGGCGACATCTTGGTTGTTTGGAATTGGAAACCTCTATATTGCGAGTGTCATTTATGGAATTAGATTCAGGTGTAGTGCTCTAGTCCCATGTGACCGCACCGCCAGAACCAAGCAATATGAGATTTTCTGGTTTCAGTAGAACTTCCCCTTCTTTGACTACAGGCATACCGGTTGGGTACAAGGCGTAGGCAATCCGTCTGGGAAGATGGTTTCCAAGATCTGCCATCATCTCCTCTTCTGTCTTAAGGCGAACCATACCACGGTTTTCAACTTGGAATGCATGCCAGTATTTGAGATAATCTACAATCGTATCATCGAAGATGAGTTCGCCTGTCTTCGTATCGACAATTTTCAGATGGGTCTTCACCAGTGCGCTTTGGCGAGCTCGAAGGTATGTCGCCGTGCCCGAAATTCCCCCTTGTCGTCCCTGTTTTCTGAGAAATGCGTTAAAGTCTCGGTGCACAAACTTGGGTTTCGACATTTCCCCAATGATGATTAAGTCAACTCCCAGGGCTTGCCCGGTTTTGGCAGCCAATGCCGGGTCTGCGAAAATGTCATTCAATGATAACCCTAATTCCTCCAGCTTTGTCGCTACCGGTGCCACCTTCTCAGATTGATCGCAGATCCAGGTGGTGTCTTTGAGGGCAAGTTCCATGCGGGTAGTGAGGTTAATGGGGACCCACTTGCCAAGGCCTACAGCCTGGTCTTGGGCGAGAAAAGGTGTTATAGCAACTGCAGATGTCTGATCTAGTGGTGGGGGTGTGTTGAGGCTTGTAGCACAACCAACAATCAAAACGAGAAACAGTGGAAACAGAATAAAACGGAGCGAATACATCAGAAGCAATCCTCCCTTTATAGTGATGTGTTAGGAATCCTCGGGCTCTAGCAAGTTGTTCGTAAATGTCAACGGATTCATTCGATATCCAGCCGAAAATTTATAGGGTAACCAATAGGATACCATAAAACCAGAGGAGATGAAACACATTTTTCGTTATGTGCGGATTTTTCGATTTGTGACCTGGATTCGTTGTGAGACACATCTAAATCTTGTGCCATCTGCGTTCTTTCGTAGGCAACTTAACGCGATGATTATTTACCGTCCAGGATATCAAGCACAGGGGACTACAGCATAACAGACGTTGTGGAAACAGGGCTGAATATCTCACGGTGATAACCAATTTCTTCAATTGATTCAGCCACAGAAGGCTTGGTCTAGTGGTATATTATGATGTGCATTCATGATAGTTGTACTGTCGCGTTTTCGACGGATTATCATCGAATAGTGGTCCGTGAGCATGCTTTTGTGGTATAACTTCTCCCCAAGGCGTGTAAAAAAGAGGTTTACGGAAAATAGCTCATGGTACAATCTCGTCGTTTGTTGCTATATTGTACAGTAAAAAAGAATTATGGAGGTGCGAAGAATGAAGGATTGGCATAAGGGCGTCATTGTTGGACTGTTTATTGGTACGTTTGGTCTGGTGCCACTGATTTTTTGGTTGGTAGAAATTCGGGCAAAATTCCGTTGTCCAAATTGCAATGGGAAGGTGCGCGTTCAAAAAGGGCATAAGTTCATTATACCAGAGGTGCTCGGTGAGCATGCAGTTACGGATTGGAACGACAGTGACAGAGAATCTCGAGAGACATCGCAGACTGCTGTTGCCGATTCTTTGTCCGTTTGACGCAACGAGCAAGACAACGGGGCCTTTGTAACTCTAATACTGGGCGGACGGGGTGCTCAAATTCTGTGTTATTCAAGAACACGGTATAGCATGTCAAATATAGGCCGTTCATCAACACGATGCTTGAAGAGGGCTTGACATTTGATGGTTTTCTGGTCCGTATCCTCGAGCGTTAGACGAACACCAATCTGAGGACTAGGGATTAGCTCATCGAGGGCAAAGACTTCATAGAAATCTTGTCGCTCCTCTGGTTCGAGTTTGATGGGCAGGCTATTGCGGAAGAGGCTAGGAAAAATAGCGGCTTGAGGGGCTGAATACGGTTGGGCTGATCGCCATTTATGGCCGATTTTTGCCTGGAATTTATGATTCTCAATGATTAGAGAATTTTGATCGCTATCGTTGTAAATTCGGCATGAAACAAGGAATAGCAAATAGCCGCCGCGAGTGATGAAACAATTGGTCTGTCCCTCTAGTAACTCGACGCGTCTTCGGCTGAGTGGTCCTCTGCGTTGTCCGGGGGCTCTGATTGATCCGACTTGTATGAGATCGTACAGCCACTTCAGTGTCACGAGCAGCATGGCTGTGATGCTGAGAATGAGGGCAAGTGTTTCACGGTCCACTTCGGCTTAAGAACCTCCTGCAGTTTTTGAAGCCGATTGGCACATTCGCGTCGAGGTCTCAGACGTCAAAATCGCCTCAGCTTCAGCTGATATGGTTTTTCGACGGAAAACTCCCTAAAAATGTTGAGGGAAACTTGTCTCTAAATGTGTGGTTGAAGTTGGTAATAGCTTCTCCATAACAGCGGTTCGGGTACGATTAGTCCACACAAGGCCTGTATAGACGGTGTTCGAGGTATGCCTTCCGATTCCGGTTTCAGCGCAGGAGTGTCTTTTTTGTCAGTCACGGAACGCTGAAGCATGCATCCGTGCCTTCTGTCTTAATGGCTCTGGCCTCATGTGAGAAGTGTCGACAATCAGAATTGTGATGCCGACACTCATACTCTTGACGCCCTGGTGTTCATATGTTATTATTCTCGACACACCAGATGCGGGTTTATCCAATCGCAACCTCCTTTGTAAAAAACTGATGTTTTGTCGAAAAGGTAAGGCGGAAATTGGCCAGTGTGGGTAGTGCGGAAAACATGATCGATCATGCTGTCGAAGTCGCTGCCAGTGCTCATCGCGGCCAATTTCGGAAGGGAACGGCTATTCCGTACATTTCCCATCCCTACGCCGTAGCTCTTATCCTTTCGCGGGCCGGTTGTCCGGACGAGTTGATTGTAGCAGGGATTCTTCACGACATTGTGGAAGACACAGAACTTACCCTGGAATATATCCGTGAGAATTTCGGTCAGAAGATTGCGGCCATTGTCGAAGGCTGTTCTGAACCTGATAAATCACTCTCATGGGAGCAGCGAAAAACGGATGCTGTAAAATTTCTCAAAACGGCCTCGTCAGAACTGCGCACAGTTGCTTGCGCTGATAAGCTTCATAATCTACGAAGGACCATCGTTGACTATCAAAAAATTGGTGAGGCCGTGTGGGAACGCTTTAACAGAGGAAAACAAGCGCAGGAATGTTATTATCGAGAATTAGTGTCTGTTTTCGGTGACCCACCTGGGTGTCAGGCCGCACGGGAGGTTTTCCAACAGTTTAATGACGCGGTAGGGATTCTTTTCGGTCCCGGTGAATGTTCGTAATGTGAAATTGCTGAGTTCGATTGTAAAGCTACTTACGTACCAAATCAGGAGGGAGATTTTGAGGCGCATGACGAAAAAGAAGATTCGATTAACAAGAACTGTCGATTGTGCGGGCTGAGCTTCCAAGTTGGATCCGGGAGATCTGGCGCAAGTTTTGAGTAATTTGCCGGCAATGGATGATGCAAATCTTCTAGTAGGCACGGAGACCTCGGATGATGCGGGTGTCTATCGGCTTACGGAAGATCTTGCGATTATCAATACTACCGACTATTTCACACCGATTGTAGACGATCCATACACTTATGGTGCGATTGCCGCGACAAATGCGCTAAGTGATGTCTATAGTATGGGTGGCGTTCCGAAAACAGCTTTGAATATCACCTGTTGGCCCAAAGATTTGCTCGATATTGAGATACTCAGTGAAGTCCTAAGAGGTGGAGCTGAGAAGGTTAAAGAGGCAAAAGCTGTGTCGCTTGGTGGGCACACTGTTACGTCTCCGGAGCTGATGTATGGGCTTGCTGTGACTGGGATTGTTCATCCCAATCGGATTGTGAGGAATTTTGGTGCCAGGCCGGGGGACGTTGTCATTCTTACCAAACGTCTTGGCATCGGTATTCTCACCACCGGTTTGAAGTTCGACAAAGTCAGTCAAGATGTGCTTCCACAGATTGTCCAATCGATGATGCGGCTCAACGCGTCCGCTTCTGAGATTATGCAAAAACATAATGTTCACGCTTGCACCGACATCACAGGTTTCGGCCTGCTTGGACATGGTCTTGAAATGGCCCAGGGAAATACTGTTCGGATTGAAATTTTCTCTACAAACGTGCCGTGTTTTGAGCATGTACTGAATCTTGTGAGAAAGAAGACTTACACACGTGCCTACCTCGCCAATACAAAATTTCTAGAAGGGTCGGTAACTTTCGGAACGGCTGTTCCGGAAGAATTGCGACATGTTTTGATGGAAGCAGAAACTTCGGGAGGATTACTTTTCGCCGTGCCAGAGTCTGAAGCGGAAGGTGCGTTAGCAGAATTGCACGCGGGGGATTGCCCTGAAGCGGCTGTGGTTGGTCAGGTGTCTGCATCATCGAAGGCAGAGATTCACGTTCGTTGAAGGGGATTCAATTGAAAAAAACCGAACTTATAAAACGGATGAGGGCTGTTTCGTATTTAACGGGTCACTTCAAGCTACGTTCAGGGAAGGTGAGTTCCTACTATTGGGATAAATATCGTTTTGAAAGTAATCCGGATTTGCTAGATAGCATCGTAGATGAGATGCAGACGCTCTTGCCATCTTCATTCGATAAACTTGCCGGGCTAGAGCTCGGAGGAATTCCCCTTGCAACGGCGCTTTCCTTACGAACAGGAAGTCCCTGTTTGTATGTGCGCAAAGAAGCGAAGGCTTATGGAACATGCAATCTCGTGGAGGGTGGATTTCAACCAGGCGATACGGTTGTCATTATCGAAGACGTTATTACTACCGCTGGACAGGTTGTTACATCTGTGGAAAAGATACGAGAGCTGGGAATAATTGTGCGCAACGTTGTGTGTGCAATCGATCGTCAGCAGGGTGGAGGCGCCAAGATTGAAGCGCTTGGTTGCTCATTGGCCTCAGTTTTTACATTGGAAGAGTTGGACCGTGTGGTCTGAAGAACAATGTGATTGATTTACGGCCTGCGATTCTCAGAAATTGGGGGTTCAGCGACAGCATGAAAATATTGTTCATTGGGGATATCGTTGGACGTCCGGGTCGCAAAGCCGTTTCGAGGCTTCTGCCACATTTGCGTGAAAATTGTGGTCCATTTAGTTTTGTCGTTGTGAATGGTGAAAACGCTGCTGGTGGCAAGGGATTAACGAAGCCAATCGTTGACGAACTTCTGGAACGCGGAGTTGATGCAATCACCACTGGCAATCATGTTTGGGGACAGCGGGAGGTGTTGACGTTCATTGATGAAATGCCCAATATCGTTCGTCCCGCAAATTATCCGAAGGGTACACCGGGTAAGGGCTGCACTATCGTATCAAACTCCTCTGGCGAACGGCTTGGCGTCATAAACGTTGCCGGGCAGGTGTACATGGATGGTTTTAATAACCCATTCCATACACTTGACGAGGTTTTGCATGAGATGCGTGAGGGCGCAGATTGCATGCTGTTAGACTTTCACGCCGAAGCCACAGCTGAGAAAGTGGCGATGGGATGGTATGCGGACGGTAAAGTAGGAGCTGTTGTCGGAACACATACGCATGTTCAAACTGCGGATGAACGCTTGCTTCCGAATGGTACCGCCTATATTACTGATGTTGGTATGACGGGACCGTATGACTCCGTTATTGGTGTTTGTAAAGAGCGCGTGCTGCATCGTTTCCTGACAATGCTGCCAATCCGTCACGAAGTTGCGAAAGAGGACGTAATTCTTTGTGCCGTCGTCCTCCATCTTGACAATCGAACGGGTAAAGCGCTGTCTATCCGTCGTCTGCGTTTTCCACTAACGGAGGAGGAAGACAACTCACAATCATGAGACCGGTAATGATGTCCGCACAGCACCTTCACACTGTTGCGCAAATCACCGTGATTTTACGAGATGCTATCGCATCAGAACCAGCGCTGCAAGACTGTTGGGTTGAAGGAGAGATTTCAAACATTGCACGCCCGTCGTCGGGGCATATCTATCTCACACTGAAGGACGAACGTAGTCAGATACGTTGTGCGATTTTTCGTTCAGCCGCTGCTAGGTTAAACTTCTCGCCGAAAAATGGCGATGCAGTGCTGCTGCACGGCCGACTTAGTATCTATGATGCACGAAGTGAGTACCAGATTATCGGAGACTGGATGGAACCGTCTGGTATTGGCGTGTTGCAGTTGGCTTTCGAACGTCTCAAGAAAGTACTTGCTGCTGAGGGTTTGTTCGATGAGATTCATAAAAAGTCACTACCGGAATTTCCACAGAAAGTCGGCGTTGTCACCTCGCCGACCGGGGCAGCGTTTCGAGACATCCTCCGAATGTTGCAAGAAAGGTATCCCGCGGTTGAGGTGCTTTTAGTTCCAACACTGGTTCAAGGTGAGGGCGCGGCAGATCAGATTGCGAATGCCATTGCGTGTGCAAATCGGATATCCGAGATGGACCTTTTGATCGTTGGTAGGGGTGGCGGATCGATTGAGGATCTTTGGGCATTCAATGAAGAAGTTGTTGCGCGTGCTATTTTTTCTTCGCACATTCCAATTGTATCCGCTATTGGCCACGAGACGGACTTCACAATTGCTGATTTCGTTGCCGATTTCCGTGCTCCAACTCCTTCTGCGGCTGTTGAGCTGGCATTTCCAGATCAAGAAGAACTTCTACGACAGGTTGCTAATCTCCGTTTGCGATTGAAACAGGGCATAACGACACGGCTTCGTGCTGGGCAATCCATGCTGTCGAATGCCAGAAGTCGGATCGTCCCTGGTCGCTATCTTGATGCCATTAACCGATTTCATCAAACGATTGACCGACTCGACGTCCAGGGTCAGCGAGGCATCGAAAAACGGTTGGCTAATGAGCGAGGCCAACTGAAGAGTTCCGCAAAACCCTTGACTCAATTTGTCTCCCACCGAATCACCGCTGGAATGGAGGAATGGAGAACGCTTTCTGCACGATTAACCGTGTTAAATCCGATGGCTACTATTGCTCGCGGTTACGGCGTGTGTCAGAACCAGAAAGGCGAAACTGTTAGGGAGGCTTTGCAGGTTCAAGACGGTGAAATGGTTGATTTCCAGCTCTCGCGTGGGCGATTAAAATGCAAGGTTGTGGAAAGAAGCATTGGCAAGGCGATATCTACATAACATCTGTTCTGGAAAGGAAAAGTCATGTCTCAGGAACTGACGTTTGAAGAAACCATGGCTAAGCTCGAGGACGTAGTCGACCAACTTGAGCGCGGAGATTCTCTGACATTGGATGAGTCATTAACCGCTTTTGGAGAGGGTGTTCGTTTGACACGGCTTTGCCGTAAGAAACTTGATGATGCAGAGCTACGAGTGCAACAATTAATTGATGTTGATGCAGAGGAATCGCCGGTTGTGCCATTTGAAGCTGAAGGCGCTGAAGACGAGGGGTAGGATCGGCCCACTATGATATGAGCACTGCTAACGAGGTCGACAACAGTAATTGAGTGATATGGCTGCAAGGAGTTTCGTGAATGATATTTGAAAAAATTGATAGTCCGTCCGATCTGAAATCTCTCAGTCTTGTCGAACTTAAGGTCCTTGCTGGAGAGATGCGTGAATATATGCTTGCTGTGTTAGCGGAGCATCCAGGACATTTTGCGCCGAACTTCGGGACCATTGAACTTGCTATCGCTCTCCATCACATCTTTGAGACACCCCGTGATCAGATTGTCTGGGATATTGGCCATCAAGCGTATCCGCATAAGCTCTTAACAGGAAGACGTGACCAGTTCTCGACAGTGCGCGAATATGGAGGAATTAGCGGTTTTTTGAGCCGATTCGAAAGCGAATATGATGTTTTTGGTGCTGGGCATTCGAGTACATCAATCGCGGCCGCACTCGGTATCGCGACCGCGCGCGATTTGAACGACCAGAGTTTTAAGGTCGTTGCCGTGATTGGCGATGGCGGCCTTACCGGAGGAATGGCGTTTGAGGCTTTAAACGTTGCCGGCGATTTAAGAACTGACATGGTTGTTGTGCTCAACGATAATCAGATGTCCATCTCTGCAACCGTCGGAGCGTTCTCGAAGTATTTCAACCGGCTCACGAGTAATCGAACGTATAACGCACTTAGGTCCGGGGCCAAGGAAGTCATGGACCTCATTTCGCCTGACGCTAAACAGGTTGCAAGGAAAATTGAAGCAGCACTTAAGCCTGGCACACTGTTTGAGGCGCTGGGTTTTCGGTACTTCGGTCCACTGGACGGACATGATTTGGAGGCTTTCCTGCCTGTTCTAGAGGGGATAAAGGCGTTGCGTGGTCCAATCCTTGTTCACATTGTAACTCGCAAGGGGAAGGGGTATGCCCCTGCCGAAATAGATCCGGTCGGTTTCTATAGTCTTAGTGGGAAACTCGATATTGAAACGGGTAAGTCCCGTGCCGTGAAATCTTCGATACCGCTGTACACGGACGTGTTTAGCCAAAGCTTAATCGAATTGGCCGAGAATGACGATCGGATCATTGGTATCACTGCTGCAATGCCGAGCGGGACAGGATTGGACAGATTCCAGAAAGTATTTCCCAAACGCTTTTTCGATGTTGGTCTGGCCGAACAATGCGCAGTCACTTTTGCGGCAGGGGTTGCAACCCAAGGGAGTAAGCCAGTTGTGGCGATCTATTCGACGTTCCTCCAGCGTGCCTATGACCAGGTTGTACACGATGTGTGTATTCAAAACCTACCTGTGACGTTCGTAATAGATCGCGCCGGTCTAGTAGGTCCGGACGGTCCGACGCACCATGGTGTGTTCGACTACGCTTATCTTCGTTCACTGCCAAATCTCGTTGTCATGGCGCCGAAAGATGAGGCGGAGCTCCGGCACATGGTTAAAACTGCCGTTGCGTACGAAAAAGGGCCAATCGCCTTACGGTACCCGCGCGGAACAGGAGTTGGCGTGCCGATGGAGGGTGAACTTGAAGTACTACCTCTCGGCAGGGCTGAGGTGCTCTGTGAGGGTGAAGATTTACTTATAATCGCGATTGGTAATCGTGTGCATCCAGCGCTAGAGGCGGCAGGTGTTATGGCAGAGGCCGGAGTTTCTGCTACTGTTGTTAATGCGCGTTTTGTTAAGCCGATTGACGAAGATTTAATTGTCCCTTTAGCTAAAAACATTGGAAAAGTGCTCACTGTTGAGGATGGTGTTTTAATGGGAGGTTTTGGAAGCGCAGTATTGGAAGTGCTTGCAGATCGCGGTTCGGAAGTCGCCGTAAAACGTCTTGGCATTCCAGACAGGTTCATTGAGCACGGAGATGTTGATACCTTATACGATGTTTGCGGTTGTGACCAAGCCGCCGTTGTTCGTGAAGGACTTAGACTCGCCAAAAAAGGGATTGATGATATTGGTGCAATCTACGAACCGCAGCGCAAGGAAGCAACGGCTTGATACATTGCTGACCGACCGCAAGCTTGCTGCAAGTCGTGAACAGGCGCGACGACTTATTTTGGCCGGTGAGGTGCTCATCAATGGGGAATCGGGTTTCAAGCCGGGACAGGTTGTTCCAGAAGATGTAAGTATTGAGATAAAACAACCAATGCGTTATGTGGGCCGGGGTGGCTTAAAGTTAGAAAAGGCACTGAAGGTTTTTGGCTTTGATGCTTGCGGAAAAGTTGCGCTTGATGTCGGCGCCTCGACGGGTGGATTTACAGACTGTTTGCTTCAGCATGGTGCGCAGGTTGTGTACGCGGTAGATGTGGGACATGGCCAATTAGCATGGAAGCTTCGCGAAGATTCGCGGGTGCGAGTAATGGAACGGACAAATGCCCGTGGGATTGATAGCGCACTGTTTGATCTTCCTATTGAAATCGGTGTCATCGATGTTTCTTTTATTTCCCTCCGAACCGTTCTACCTGTTGTCGCAAAGGTCATGAAATCGCCGAGCGATCTTGTTGCCTTGATTAAGCCTCAGTTTGAAGCTGGGCGCGAACAAGTTGGCAAGGGCGGTGTGGTCCGTAATCCACGAATTCACGTTGAAGTTATACAAACCCTAATCCAATCCGTTCAGAAAATTGAGAGGTGCACTTTAGGACTCACTCATTCGCCAATCCGTGGACCGGCGGGGAATATCGAATATCTTCTCTGGACACAAGACAATTCGCAAAAATCCTCGGTGTTTTCCGCTGATCTTGTTGAGCGAATTGTCGAACAAGCGCATGCGGAACTGTAACTCTTCGAATAGTGTGAAGACATCAAGGCATTCCGTGCATTTAGGTTTGTCCATGTCTTTTTTGGATCTTTTTGACCAACCTTCAATATCCCGAGTCAACCTGGTGTCTGCCCTCTGATCTCCATAGTGTTCTTGGGGTTGGGAGCTCTTTTCTGAAACACAGAAACTATTTAACCCAATGCGAAAACGCAATCTCGTCTCAAGACTCATCATTATACTGTGTATTCTCCTTTCTGTTGGAGGATTTTTCTTCCTACAATCGTCCTATCTCTTGAAGAAGATCCATACTGTTCTCGAACGTGAGATTGGCAACAAGTTAAAGCAGCCGTTACTTTTCAACCTTAAAGAAGAAGCGACATATGAACTAGATGAGGGTGAGTTGTCCGAGAGTGTACGAAGCTCGTTTGAAACGCATGGAATCATGCTTGGGCCACATGCCTGTGTGAAGCCAGTCACGGGGCATAGGAAGTGGCTTGTGAAAGACGAGACCCAGTCATGGACGTATATTGTAAGGAAGGAGGAAAATGGTCTCAACGTGTATAGGTCCCTTGTTAGCATCGGAGGCGTTTCAGGCAACGTCCTGTTTGGACTGACCCTGACACGGTTTGCAATTGCTGACCTGGATGCCCAGTTCCCGCCTCTGATTTCTGTTGAGGAGATACGGTTGAAGTATAAACTCTTGAAACTGGTGGGTGGTGTCTTCTTTCTTACGGATCTTCAGCTTAAGCGACCAGAGGTGAATGCACACCTAGATTCAGGCGGTAGGCTCAACCTGGCTGACTTCCTTCCAGACCGAACTCCTAAGTCTAGCACAAAAACCTCTTTTCCATTTTCTTTCTCTCGTGTGGAAGTCACGGACGGTTGCATACGCTTTGATGATAGCAGGGAGGATTTCAAGATTTCGATCGCTGGAATCGAAAGTCTTCTTGAAGGACCTTTTAATGAATGGGGCCATGTCGGTTATGTTGGGATACGAGAGGGAAGCATCGAATACAATGGTAGTAAGACCAGCATTAAGGAGTTTAGGACGGAGTTTAAACTGCAAGAAAAAGCCCGAGAATTAACTGAGATGCGCCTCGCTTTCGGTAATTCGCACCTCGTGGCTAGCGGTAAAACAACCGAGTTGCACGAAGGACCGCCGCAACTAGAGGTGCGGCTTGCGTTGAGTCTCGATCTTGCTGACTTCCGCAAAGTCTTTAGGCGGCAGTTTGACATGGCTGGCAGAGCGGAATTGGACATCGAGACACAAGGGACACTCTCAGGTATCAACGGGCGTTGTAGCTTGAGGTTACCCGTGGCGCGTTTAAACGATTTCCAGATCTCGGACTTGGCGATTAAGGCTGATTTTAGTCAGGATTCTTTTCGTTTGACAGAGCTAAACGGTACGCTAGCGTCAGGCCAATTCAGTGGGGGTGGTGAGGTGAATATGGCAAGCAAACCTCGCGCTCGCAAACAGATTGCACCGAATCTTACTCAGCCGCGTGCGCGATTCGGAGATGCTATAGTTCAATCGTTAGCGTATGATGGTTGGCTGAGGCTAACCGGTGTGCAAGTAGCGGAGCTCCTACCCATGTTGTTTTACCTCCCAGAAGATTTTCTCATAGTGGACGGCAGTCTCAATGGTCGTGTCGAGATTAGCGCCGACAGTCTCGATCCGGGGGAGCTAAGACTTTCTGGAGATCTGAGATTGGAAGACGGCTACCTGAATGCTACACCCATCCTTGTCTCACAAGCGAAGTACGAAATTGACGAGGGCATTTTCCATCTTGTAGCAAATCTAGATGAAGCCGAGGTGGCTGTAGGTGGCCAGGTCAGCTTCGTCAACGGTGTTGATGTTGATTTGAAGATTCGAAAGATTGATGTCGGTAAATTGACGAGAATCTTGCGCGTTCCCGACCTGAGTGGGAACGGGACACTTACTGGAAGGATATCGACTGAACTTCCTCTAGCTGGTGTATTGGAGATGCCTAGCGCCCGCTTGTTTAATGTGCCAATCGGTGAACTTAAAGCGGATTTCCATTGTGAACGTGGTCGGGTATTTCTGCATCCCATTAGCCTAGCAAAAGGGGAGAGCAATCTGCTAATTGATGGCGAGGCTCTGGTCGAGGGCGATATCCCCGTACATCTTACTGTTCGTCCACAGCCATTTCAGATTTCAGATTACGTACGACTGTTGGCGGGTGGGGAGTACCCAATCGAGGGCCTTGCCACCGGTAGGCTTGTCTTGGACGGAACTCTAAGAGCTCTTAATGGTCGAGGTATGCTCGAGATTGTCGACGGGAAAGCTTGGGATTTGGCATTCGATCTTCTGCACTTTCCTTTGTTAATCGATGATTATGTGCTTAAGGTGTCAGATTTTGAACTCCTGGCGCGTGAACAACGTGGTGTTGTTGATTTTCAAATCACGAGAAATTTGGATTATCAATTGGAATTTCAAAGCGATTTGCTAAGTTTGATAGAACTTGCAGCGGCGCGCGGAGTGCCGGATTTGAAATTGGAATCAGAATTCATTGTGAGGGCAATCGGGGAAGGGAATGCGCGAGATCCGCGAGTTGATGTCAATTTTGATTTTTCCAAAATCACTTATGCCGGAAAACCTCAGAGCGATGTTCGTATTAGTGGGGTGTTCATGGACAACGCACTCCGATTTGAAGGAACCGGATTCGATGGTAGCAGTCAGATTCGCGGTATGATAGAATCCAGCGACGGGGCTCCTTACCAGGTGTTTATGCGAAGCAATAAGATAGATATCAGTCCAATACTACGGATTTTCCACGAGTCCTTGGGCGTGTTGCCAGCGAATGCCACTGGCACGATCGAACTCGCTGGTACACTGGAAAATCTGGCTGAATATAGATTGCAGACGTTCATTTCGAAATGCTTAGTCAAGATGAATGGGCAACAGCTGATTAATATGGATCCCATCACGTTTGGTTTTGCTGATAACGTGTGGAAGGTTGATGCGTTTTCACTTGTTAATCCAGACTCAACTGACCTCCCTATTGTGAGTTTCGAACTGATGCTTGATGGTGAATCGGTCGATTTCGTCGCGGAATCTGCGGAAATCTCGCTTGAACGTCTATCGGCTATGCTAGGCATGGTGCCGACTCTCTCTGGAACAGCCCATTACAAGCTCACCGCTGGTGGAACACTCGCGAATCCTGACCTCATCTTTGATTGGGGTGTTCCCACTCTTGTTCTTGAAACGTCTATAGGTCCCGTGACAGCGAGTAACGCAGTGGGACAGTTTACCTATGCCAAACGGAATGTCACGATTGAAGCGTTTGGCTTCCGAATGTTTGGTAATCATCCTATCGAGATTGAAGGTTCGATGGTTATGGATCCAAACAAGTTTGAAGCTTCAGCTCTCGATTTTCGAACAGCCATCGTCGATTTTGATTTGAATTTGATTTCGAGACTTCTTCCACAAGTCGCCGATCTCGATGGCGGCTTGGGAGTAACGGCGCGTCTCACCGGCACGCTCAGCCAACCGATTTTAAATGCATCAATCACCGTGGCTGACGCCAAGGCCCGCATTCTGGATTTTCGTCAGCCTATCGAAGATGCGAACTTTGATGTGCAGGTAATTGGCGGCGACAGTGGTTCTAATAGTTTGTTGACCCTAAACGTAGAAACTGCCAACTGGCGAATCGGGGGCGGGGAATTTAAAGGAAACGCACACTGGAATCTACCAGCGTCTGAATCCAAATCCTCACTTGTTAATCTAATCCCTCGGCATGGTAACCACAGTACGCTCGTTCGTCAAGATTCTTTTGAGTTTCATCTTGTACTCGATGGAGAGCGTGTAAATCTGACACATTTTGCGAGTCATTTGACAAAGCGAAATCTTCCACGAATTGAAGGAACTACAGATGCCAGATTGCGGCTCAAGGGAGATGGGCATAGCCCTCGCCGAATATCAGCACAACTCGTGTGCGATGATTTGTATGTCAAAATTGATGGTCGTGAAATGTCCAACATTGAACCAATCCATGTAACATTTGTAGAGGGAGAACTCTCAATCGACTCACTTCGATTGGGTGGGGTCCGGACCGAGATGCAGGATTCATCGAGGTTGATACGGCCGGTTCCATTCCACGACGGCCAGGATTTGCCGCGCGATGCCGCAGAATGGGTTCGCACAACGGGTCGCATTGATGTAGACGGAGACCTGGATTTTGGGTTGCGGTTGACCGAATTTCCGTTCGCGATTCTTTTTCCTGGGCTTTCTCTTCCCCTTTTCAACAACGCACTGTGGATAGAAGGCAATCTGACAAGCAACATTCAGGTGGGTGGGAATGTGGCCGATCCCATTATTGAGGCCGAATGGCATGCTTGGGGAAGAGGGGAAAGCACTGAAGAATTCACAGATACAGGGCGTGCGGAATATCGAAATCGTTTGTTTGTCATTCATGCGACAGAATTAAGAGGGCATGGCAATCAATTATCGATGTCCGGAAGAATTCCGATAGATCTGGCCTTTCAACCACGCTATTTTGCAGATCGTTTCCTTGATGAACCAATTGAGATTAAGGCGCATGGTGAAGGTGTCAATCTGAATTTCCTAGCTGGATTTCACCCTAAATTCGAGGAGGTTAGTGGAACCGCGCGCGCAGATTTAAGAATACAAGGTACAACCGCTTCGCCCTATTTCTATGGGGGCGTGTCCGTTCAGAACGGAGTGTTAAAATTAACGGATTTTGACACTCCTTTTTCGAATGCGCAATTCGTCCTGCAAGCGAACAAAGGAGAAGTTCGAGCTCCGAAAGTTAGCTTCGATATTGGCGAAGGGAGGTATAGCGCAGAAATCTATGTGGGTATGGATGGACTTTTCCCCAGCGAAATTAATATTCTCGAGTTTCGAATGGAAAACGCTCAAATCTCCGATTTTGCGCGCAACCTCCTGTCGGGAAAGATTGCGTCCAATTTGGAAGGATACCTGACGGCGGAAGGGCGGTTCAGTTTGCCAATAGGCCGGTTTGTCTCTGTTGGAAAAACGCAGTGGCTACCCGAAACACTTTTGCCGTTGACGATGCATAATCTTATAAGTCATTCGAATGGTCAACTAGCGGTGAAAGAACTTTTTATCGACAGTCTTGGTTACGAAATTCGTAACATTCGTCCAATCGAGTTTGAGATATCTGATCGCAAGCTAAGTCTGAAAGAGGGGTTCATTTTGGCAGACGAGCGAGTTGACATCAATGACAGAAAAAGACTTAGATTGGCCGGATCTGGTGAATGGAATACACAAGGACAACTCGATTTCAATATGACGATGCACAACTTCGACCTCGCTTTCATCTCGGATTTCGTTCCTGAAGGTTATCTCATTAATGGCCGTCTTAATTCGGAATTGCGGATCGGAGGTACGGACGATGAGCCTGAAATTTCATATCGCTGGAATACCCCGCGCCTATCAGTAAACCGTGCAGATGTGGCTGAATGTAGGGGAGAAGTCGCTTACCGAAATCGAAAATTATATACTAGAGACCCCGCACGTCTTGTTATAGGATCGAATCGGGCATATCTCTCAGGATTGGTGCCATTTCACCTATCCTTTACTGAGTTCCACGCCGAACCGCTGGCTCAAGGCATAGAGGGTAGATTGGACATAGCGATTGACGATCTGGAATTTCTTCCCCTTATTTTGCCACAGATCGGGTTTGCGGAGGCTAAGGGAAGCATTAATGTAACCGTTGGAGGACAAGTTCCGAACCCTCAATTGAAGGGTGTTGCAGATCTAAGTAATCTGGCCTTTAACATTACCGATACGCACTTTGATGTGGACGAGACGAATTTAACCGTGGACTTCACCAATGAGGGTTTTCAGATTCGTCGCTGCGAGGGGCTATTGAACGGTGGGGTGTTCAAAGCCGAAGGTTTTGTCCAATCTGATTGGCATCGCGTCCGGTATATCGATCTTTCCGCAATATTGCCGGGGGGGTCCACCTTCGAAGAGCCCGGATTTTACCGTGTGAGATGTGATGAAGTGAACTTGACACTTCAAGGCGAAGTTGAAAGAGTCCAGGCCTTAAGCCTTCCTCCTGTGCGAGGGACTGTACGCGTGATAGAAGGGCAGTATGAACGACACTGGCAAGAACTCGTTAAGGAGTGGTTTGATAGAGAGGCTGATGTTCAATTTGAGGTCTGGGCGGATTATCCAATCATGCGGCACTTACGATTCGATTTGGATGTAGTCGCTCCAAATAACTTCTGGGTTGTTTCTGATTTTGGAAAACTCAAGATTGAGGCGTCGATAGATGGAAAGATTCTTGGGCGCATCCAAAAACCTGTGTTTGCCGGGCGAATTGATCTCCTGCCGCAAAGCGAGTTTTCGCTGTACACTTTTGAGTATCCATTTGTAATTCAGGAAGGCTCTTACGTTGAGAACTCCAGTTCACTTGAATTTAATCCTAGGTACGAAATTTATGCAAAAACCGCGGAGCCAATCAGGGGTGTAGGAGTAATTTCAAGTGATGGTAGGGCTCATACAAGGGACATAGAGATTGCTGCGCACATGGATGGCTATCTCAAAGAACAGCAGCACAAACATCGCACCCAATTCTTCGCTGAGGTGCTGCGTCGAGGAGCCGGTGAGGAATATGACTTGAGCCAAGGACAAATTATCTCCATTCTAGCGACGGGGGATGTTGGTGCCTTCGCATCCGAATCATCGCCTACTGGTGTTACAGTGCCGCTGTTTCTAAGGCCATCGCAACGATATTTTGGCAATCGGCTCGCGAGAGTCACGGGATTCCACGAAGCGCGCTTTGACATTAGTCCCGAAGCCTTTGAAGAATCACGATTTCTGCTTACGAGAGAGCTCTTTGAGCGTCTGCTCCTTACCTATTCTTCTACCTTCCAAATTCACGCAGAACCCCGTATTGAAGTGGAATATCAAATTAGGAGAGGGCTTTCCATTACGGGAGAACGAAGTGAACAGGGAAAATACGGTGTCGATCTTAAACTTGAGCAACGGTTCTAAATGCCAGGAGAGAAGGCGTGTGAATCTCGGTTGTAATCTAGTGGTCCATCTGTTAGGGCTGATTCTCATCTTTCGACTTCCGTGCAGTGCAGGTACGGTTGAGCAAGATCTCTCTGTCCTTACTGAGGTTGAGTATTTCTTGGACGGAAACAAGGTTACTGCGTCCCCGCTTCTGGAGAATCTGCGAAGGATTAGTGGGATTTCGGAGGGGGAGCCTTTGTCGTCCTATTCCGTTAGTCGGAGTATTAAGAAAATATACACGATGGGGACGTTTTCTGAGATTGAAGCGTTCAGAAGAGACGTTCCCGACGGCGTCTTCTTAAAAATTCAACTCACAAGCACAATCTTCATAAAAGACATAGAATTCACTGGTGCTAATGTGAGCGAAAGTCTCATTCGTGGTGTGATGAGAACGCGGAAAGGCGGTCCATTCATCCGGGAAGTGGCCAAACAAGATAGGCAAAGAATTAAGGCAGTGTATGAAGATCATGGTTACCTTCAAGCGACAGTCCGTTTTCTTCCTCCTCCACCTGTACGGCCTGGGGGAGAAGTTACTGTGAGCTATGAAATTAATGAAGGAAATCAGTTAGTGATTCGAGAGACGCGGTTTCGCGGTAATTCTTCAATTTCATCGAAACGGCTAAAGGAAGAGCTAAAAAGCAAGGAAGGGGATACCTACAACAAGCAATCAGTGGCGAGGGACAGTAGTCGCTTGCTTGCACTCTATCGTAGAGAAGGATTTCTCAGCGCACAGGTCAAGGTAGTGCCGCCCAGGATAGATCCGACTGGATTTGCGCTGACGTTTAAAATAGTCGAAGGAAAAAAAGTTACGGTGAAAGGTATCCTTGACAGTTCGCTCTTCAAACGTATGAGTCTTTTCAAACAAGACAGTTATTCTGACGCAATTCTTGAGAGTAACAAATTGCAGATTGAGCAATTCTATCGTCAGAAGGGGTACTACAATCCTAAAGTTGCCTATCGCATTGAGTTGGACTCAAAACAGGAGGTCGTCATCCAGTTTGACGTCAACCTGGGCTTGGCGCCGCGTATTGATCGGATTACTTTCCATGGAATTAGGCAATTCGATGATGCAACGCTTTTGGACAAGATGAAGACCCAACCTCGTAGCCGATGGGCATTGCCAGGATTGAGGTGGCTTTTTTCTGGAGGCGTTTTCGATTCTGTCATTTTCGAGAGAGATCTTCGTGCGTTAGAGCTCCTGTATCGAAAGGCAGGCTATCCAAATGTCCAGGTAAATACCGAAAAAGAGATTGATTCAAAGAATCGACTTCGTCTGAAGATAGACATCTTCGAAGGTGTACAGCAGGTCATCCATCGTGTTGCGATTGCTGGCAACAACGTCTTGAAGACGGAGGATTTACGTACTCAAATTGATGCGCGGCCAGGTCAGCCCTACAGCAAGGAAGGAATTGTCATCGACGATCACTTTAAACTTTTGTCGCTCTACGAACGAGAAGGCTATATCTATGCCAGTGTGACGCCGGAATATGATGCATTTCTTTTTAGCGCAAAGTCGGAGTTGGCAAGACACTTTGAGGAGGGACGCGTATCTGGGGCTATACGCCAGTTGTTTGTGAATGCGAACATATCAGTGTCTCCGAACAGTAAAGTCAAAAAGCGGGAACATGATTGGTTGATTGTTGATAAAAACGCCAACCGAACGTATTTTGTTGAAGGAGAGAATCAGCTTTTGAATTTTTACGAATCGGGCTTGTTGAAATATAAGATCGTGGAGGGTCGACGAGCGTTCTTTGGGGAGTTCGCTTTCTCTGGCAACCGGAGCCGGGGACTACAAGGAGTTGTACCCGGACTTAAATTGCACGTCCTGCGACGTGAATTCGAAAGTCTTGGCCTGCACAAAGGGGCTGTATTTAGTCCAAATAAGCTACTTGAAGCGCAACAACGCCTATCGACATTGGGTGTATTTCGTCGAGTGGCGATCGATACGCCAGGAAGGCTTGAGAGCAAGGAGGTTGTCGAGGTAAACGTGCATGGGGAATTGAGAAGACCCGGATCCATAGGTGTCAGTGGTGGATACAGCCCATCGGAAGGTGTTCGAGGTACGTTAGGGATTCTGCACAATAACCTATACAAGCGAAATATGAGAGCGGGCGGAAAGTTCAGTGCTGGTACGCGGGGAAATCTATACGAACTTACCCTCATCGAACCTTGGTTCATAGGCCCGACTATTGGAACACTTCGCTTGTTTGAAGACAACTTAGAGGAGCAGGATAACACACGTGCAAGGGGTGGGACGGCAAATCTTGCCAGACGACTTGATGTCTATAGCAACTTCGCCGTGCAATACAAGTATCAGGAGTTGCGTCAGAAGGTAAGATTGATGAATGAGCTAGGGTCATTTCATAAAGCACAGGGCGAGGAAATAGAAACAACGGTGAGTAGCTTGGGGGTATCGTTTCATCGCGATGACCGTGAGCCCTTTCTGAACCCGAGACGCGGTTGGTTGAACGAACTCGCGGTAGAGTACGCGGGCGGATTCATCGGAGGGAAGACTAGTTTCTTCAAATTTACAGCAGATAATCGAGTTTATTGGCAGATTCACAATCTAATCCTTGTCAACGCGCTCCGCACAGGTTATGCGAGGGGATTGCGTTCAAATCGAGAGCGACAAATTATTTCCTTTGAGCGGTTTCGAGCAGGCGGTGCTACGACAGTGAGAGGATATGATGAGCGGTCTCTTGGGCCGCTTGATAAATTGTCAAACACGCGCCGGGGCGATGTTTTGTTCATCTATAATCTTGAAGTCCGTTTTCCTATATATAAACTTGTTGGCGGAACATTGTTTTTTGATAGTGGAAATGTCTGGAATAATCTTTCGGAAATTGATAGCGCTTCGCTTCGCTTCGCCATCGGCGGGGGTATGCGCGTCGATACACCGCTTGGTCCCGTTCGCTTCGACTATGCTTTTCCTCTTCTCGACGGACATTCACCACAGGTTCATATTGAGCTTGGACAGGCGTTTTAACCGAGGGAGTATATTTGGCAGGCTCAACTGGAATCGTTGGGTATGAAAATCAGTATTGCTTCTCAGGTTGTTATTGGTCGATTGGCCGCAGGCGACGTCTGAAAAATCACTTGACAAATGTAGAGCGAACATGTATAATTCACCTTTGCGTCTGCTGGCGTGGCTCAATGGTAGAGCAGGTGATTTGTAATCACCAGGTTGGAGGTTCGATTCCTCTCGCCAGCTCCACAGATGTGACAAACGCGGGGAGGTACTCAAGCGGTCAACGAGGGCAGACTGTAAATCTGTTGGCTGATGTCTACGGAGGTTCGAATCCTTCCCTCCCCACCACTTTTTTGGGTTGGTGTTAGACAGGATGCGGGAGTAGCTCAGTTGGTAGAGCATTGGCCTTCCAAGCCGATTGTCGCGGGTTCAAGTCCCGTCTCCCGCTTAATGGGTGGTTCCAGATAGGGCGGCGAATCTGAGACGGGTTGTTTGGCGGGTTCTGAGGTCGTGCTCTAATTTGCCGACGTAGCTCAGTAGGTAGAGCGCGTCCTTGGTAAGGACGAGGTCACCGGTTCAATCCCGGTCGGCGTCTTTGCCTGCCGGTTTTACCTCAGTCTAGAACAGCAGTTTATGACCTAATTATAATGCCTAGAGACATTGCGACATTAGCATGTGATGAGTGCAAGCGACGGAATTATATTACGACTCGAAATCGTAGAACTC
>CAYZGU010000033.1:0-5762 GCA_964478165.1 uncultured bacterium
CCTGAGGCAGTTCGTGGAAGATAGGATGAGCCCTTCATCTCCGACGCGGTGCCTGCAATATCCAGATGGACCCAAGGATGACCTTCAACAAACTTCTTGAGAAAAGCCCCGCCGATAATCGCGCCTGCCGTTCCATCGCCAATGTTTTTTACATCCGCCGTGTGACTCGTAATCTGTTCATCGTAATCGTCCCACAGCGGAAGCTGCCATACGCGCTCATGTGTTTTCTCGCCTGCGGACTCGAGTCGGGCCATCAAATCATCATCAGTACCCATCATACCGGCTGCGAAGTGGCCTAAAGCGGTGACTACCGCTCCTGTTAAGGTTGCAAGATCAATGATAGCGGCTGGCGAATACTGAGCTGCATAGCTCAAAGCATCCGCTAACACGAGTCGTCCTTCAGCATCCGTATTGATAACTTCTATGGTCTTACCCCCATAAGATGTAACCACATCTCCCGGTTTCACGGCTGTTGCACTCGGCATGTTCTCACTTGCCGCAATTAGACCAACCACATGCAGATTCACTCCCAGAGAGCTAACAACTTGCATGGCACCAAGGACAGCTGCTGCACCAGACATGTCATGCTTCATTTGCTCCATACCTTTTCCTGGTTTGAGTGAAATGCCTCCACTATCAAACGTTATCCCCTTGCCCACAAACACAACAGTTTCGTGATTCTCCCCCGTGGGCACATGCTCCAAAACAATAAATCTCGGTTCTTCACAACTCCCCTGAGCCACAGCCAACAAGGCACCAAAAGCTTTTTCCTCAAGCTGTTTCAAATTGAAAATTTCAAGCGTCAAATCGCTCGCACTCGCAATCTCTTGAGCTTTCTCAGCAAACATCTTCGGTGTCAGGTGATTACCAGGTTGATTACTGAGATCTCGAGCAATAATCACTCCCCCAGCGATTATTTCACCAAGGAGCACAGCCTCCTCTACCGCCAATCGACTCGGTTCATCTGGCACGAGAAACGTTATGGATTCAAGTTCTTTAATCTCATCAAGCGATTCTGTTTTATGCTGAGTAAAATGATACAGGGCGAGAAGACTTCCTTCGACCATGGCTTGCACTATTTCCAAGGACGCGTGCGGTGGTATGGGAATCGCCAACGTCTTTACACCAACGTCTCGCAACTTTCGCGCGATTCCACCCGAGACTTCCCGCGCTTTTTCCATATTGAATTCGTCCTTTTTTCCCATGCCCACAAGGGCTAGACGGGGGGCGGTGATTCTATCCTCCGTGTAGAGGATTGTTGCCTGTTTGGACTTACCCGCAAAATCACCGAGATTGCGCAGCCGACTAATCGCACCTTCCATGGCTTGGTTTACTGTCTGCAAAAATTCAATCATTGCGGGATCATTGTCTTCAAAAATACCAATGACAACCGCATCAATTGCTTCAGTTCGATAATCACCGACTTTAACACTGATGTCCATTTGAACTCCTTAGATAAAATCTAATCCGATGAAACGACAAAATCTTCTCGACCAACATAATATGCTATGGAGCCATACAACGCAACAATCTGTTAAAAAAACGATTCCAGTAGCCATGCGGCCAGTCTCCGTCTGAACCAAACAATGGCAGTACAAGTTGAATAGCGACTTCCAAAGTCCAGCCTATCAACTATTCTCGGATAGCGGAGTGCAATCTACAACGCTCGAAACATCGTCACCATGCGCACCCTTAATCGCGCACATCTTGTTGTTGGCGTACCACCTTGTCACGATTAGGAATGAAATTCCCACATGCCTGCCAACATTGTTGCTTATAGTACTTTACGATAAGGATTTAGCGCTTCACTAGTACCTCCAAGAGCGTATCCCAACCCACCCATTTCAAACCACTCACCCAACACTCAAAACACGGCGCAATAAGCATGTGTGCTCGTCGTAATCCAAACAATCAATCATTCGTGTGGTCCATCTGACATCCGCCGACACAACAAGAGGAAACATGGAGACGGAATTTTAGGCTTCATGAGTTCAGGAGTGTCTTGATTGGTAAGAAGGAAAATCTTTCTGAGACTAATGAATGATTATGGTATCACCTTGTTCAGAGGGTATTCAATGATACCTTCTGCACCTAGTCGCCTCAATTCTGGAATAAGATCGCGCACCACGTGCTCATCAATGATAGTTTCTACCGCGCGCCATCCATCATCGGTCAATGAAGATATGGTTGGCTTTTTCATTGCGGGTAAGATTGTCAATAAGGCTTGCAAATTCTCCTGCGCGATGTTCATTTTCAGCCCAACTTTTTCTTCCGCCGCCAGGGCCCCTGACAGCAACAGGTATAGGTTCTCCGTCTTCATTCGCTTCCATTCATCCGTCCAACTCTGTTCGTTGACAACCAGCGTGGTCTCTGATTCCATTACAACATCGACAATTCGCAATCGATTTGCGCGGAGCGAACTACCCGTCTCGGTAATCTCCACAATCGCGTCACACAGATGCGGAATTTTCACTTCCGTTGCACCATGCGAAAATTTGACGGTCGCATTCACGCCATTATCCACGAGATAGCTTTTCGTTGCCTCAACCAACTCCGTGAAGACAACCCTTCCTTCAAGATCTGAAACTGACTGAATCTGGGAATCCTCAGCAACTGCTAACACCCAACGTGCTGGACGATTGGTCTGTTTGCTATAGGTGAGCGACCCAATCTCTCTTACATTGGCCCGACACTCGCGCGCCCAGTCACGCCCTGTAAGCCCTACATCAATTGCGCCGCGTTCAACGTAGAGCGCCATTTCTTGAGGACGGAGTAGCATGACTTCAATCTCATCGTCGTTGATGCTTGGATAGTAAGACCTACTGCTAATGTTAATTGTATAACCTGCCTTTCTAAAAAATTTGACAGTAGATTCTTGCAAGGTTCCCTTCGGTATTCCCACTTTTAACGTATTCATTCTATTCTCCTAAGATTTGGTGTCCAGTCGAAAGTAATAGGCATATTCATTCTCTCGCTGAATTCTAGAACGCGTGGAGAAATTGACATCACTGGCAAATTTCTAATATATTCTGGATTTATCCGAAATAACAATACAGAGAGAGCTCGGCGATTAATACCCGAGGAACAAATGGAGAAAACACGGGATAACGATCTGAGCCATATTCGAACTGATTTTGGCTGTGTTAGAAGGCCGCCCTAACTAAACACTGACGATTCAACTAAACAACATACGTATTTGACCACGACTTAAAAGCTGACCATGACCGAATCCACTGGCGGCGAAGGAGAAAATGTTGCTCCCTTCGCACAACACGGCGCCAAACGACTGCTTTTGATTTCCCAAGATGACTGATATCGTGTCGAAAGAGCGGTAGTTGGAAAGAATGAGACCGCGGTCGAATTCCGAAGCCTAGAGGTGATTGAACAACTACGCAGTTACACCAAGGCGGAACCATTGACCGTTTTGGAAAGTGGTTAATCTCCACTAGCTCGCATTCAGCGGCACCATATCCTTCCTACCGCCACACTCTTAATCCAACTCAAACATATTTCCACTGAAACCTAACGCGCGATTAATCCGCTCAAGCACATTTAAACACTAGCTGTATGGAAACTAAGCATAAAGATCGGAATGTTCACATGGCTACTGCGCGATTCCTAATAATAACATAACCGTTGCGACGTTTCCACAAAATTAACGACAATCAGGACCAACCTCCCATAGCATTTGCGTTTCACTGAGAGGTGCTAGAACACGAAGCAAAAACGCTTGACAATCAATGAGGGATCCTGTATGCTTGCGCTTGTTATTAGCGTGCACTCTTTGACACTTGAAAATCCTAGGCATTCAAAAAAAACCTGGGCATTCAAAGCCCTTGCAATTGCCGCGAAGTCGATCTAAGATTGAAAGGGTTGCGTTCGAACTTGCGAAGACTAACGTTGAGAGTCCTGAGTCTCAACTCCTGTGTCCGCTATATGAAGAATTAGCGGATTTTAGCTGAACACTGCTTTTACGGAGCGTACACGGACGGAGGTGCAAACATGGATGCAAAACAACTCACGAGCCAACTAATCCGCTACAACACCGTCAGTTACAATAGCAATGTCGACATAATGAAGTTCCTTAAGGAACGCCTCATCGAAATTGACTGTGACGTTGAATGGCTCGAATACCTAGATGCGAACGGAGTGCAAAAGGTAAATCTTATTGGTAAGAAGGGCGGAAGTCCTGACGCAGGAGATCGGGGAATCGCGTTGCTCGGGCACATCGACACGGTGCCCGCTGTGGGTTGGAAGAGCAACGCATTTGAAGCTCGAATTGAAGGAACGAAGATGATAGGCCGAGGAAGTTGTGACATGAAGGGAAGTGTAGCCTGCATGCTTGAAAGCGCGTCAAAATATACCTGCGCAAACCTTGACTACCCCCTCTATGTAATCATTACGGCGGACGAAGAAGTTGGTTTTCATGGCGCACAAGCTGTTGTAAATCGCTCGAAGATGTTCCAGGGAGCACATCCCCGATATGGCATTGTCGGCGAACCAACGTTACTTGAAGTAATATACGCGCATAAGGGCATTGTCCAACTCGCTGTCACGGCACTCGGACACGCCGCACACAGCAGCACGGGCGAAGGCGAAAACGCAAACCTCAAACTGATACCATTTCTAGCCGAGATGCGTGAGATTTATCACATCCTTACCACGGACACCAACTACTTCAATGACGAATTCGATCCGCCGTTCTCGGATTGGAATATAACGGTCGACAATGGCGATTGCGCACCCAACATTACACCTCCATCTAGCACCTGCACCATCAACTATCGCCCGATGCCAGGACAAGAACCAGAGGAATGGATTAACCGCGTTCGCAAGTCAGCTGAGAATCACGGATTACAGTTTGAAGTCCGTTTTGCCGCAGCTCCAATGATTACTCCTCCTGAATCCGAAGTTGTACGCGCCGCCTTGGAAATCACCGGGAAGAACCAAGCCCACACGGTTCCCTACGGAACGGATGGTGCCGCTTTTGGCCAACATATGGAACTCGTCGTAATCGGGCCGGGGAGCATCTCGCAGGCGCACACAATCGATGAATGGATTGAATTAGATCAATTCGATCAGGCAGTATCCGTTTTCAGCCAATTTGTTGAACGATTCTGCAAGAAATAAGCGGGATAGTTGACTAAAGGCTTTTGGAATCTCGTTGTAAGCAGCGTTCACAATCCCCAAAACTGCGTCACATCAACCGCTCATTCCCTCGTGGAAGCAGAATAGTAACGCTCGCGGCACACTCCAATTTCCCGTTCACGAGACCTATAGTATATTCGCTAAACAAGACAGAATATACTATGGGAAATTGACCAGTGCTTCATCGACGAATGAGCGTGTCTCAAGATAGGATGAATGGAACTAATTGGGCCTTTACTTGAGCGATTCTTACGGAAAGTCGGTGTCATTGACCATCAAAGATAAAGTCTGAATCGATACGCGGTTACGAACTGCGAAAAGCAACGCACATAGATGGGAATTTTGAAATCCCACTGCAACGCACTGGACAAGCGTGAGCCCACCTGCACACAGAAGCCAACCTTTACGACATACTGAGGCTTTTGGCCTTTTCCCTAATCATGACATCCTGTACTCATCCGCAAGGGAACGCACATACTGGCACGAATCGTGGTTCTCTTCGCTTTGGTCGCTTTGGCAAATCGGTTATGATTTGAATATCAGCACGGTTTCCAAATCCCATTGTCAGTTGTCGTGTTCTCTATTCCATTGCCTCAATCTTGCTTGCAACTGAA
>CAYZGU010000034.1:0-45295 GCA_964478165.1 uncultured bacterium
CCCGCACTAGTCGCTTTGTAGGCACACGCAGTTACCCAGCGAAAAACTTCGCAAGCTTTTGCTCAGGAGAATACGGACAGTAGCCGTTAATCCTTTGTCCATATTACCTGGAGGAGAACAGAGTGTATGAAAGCCCCATGCAACCACATTGTCATGATGGTGGGTATTTTCCTGTTAATGACCTTGCAAATACCACTCCCAATCCATATCTGACGCGTCTACACGTTCTTCGATGTATATTGACATTTTGCGTTTGCATGTGTTTTAATTGAAATATTCGCCGATTCCTCCATAGATTATCCAGAGTGGTACCATCGCACTCAACACCGATGCGCTCGAAATGGCGTTGAGAGTGACCAACAGCACTACCTAGCGTTTCAGTTGTAATTCCTGTTGAACCCCGCATTGAAATTAGCCCAAAAAAGGACCGTTGAACCAGAGATCATTCCGACTGGCAAAATGGTCATCATCTGGTCGAAAATACGGCTCAGCAACGCCAAGAACTACGAACGAAGTTTTACCACCATGTCCCATGAAAAACAGCGCGATCAAATGAGATCGAGCCAACGAAAAGAAAGTGCGATAGAATACCCATGGCAAATCCTGATAGAGATCCGACGCGGTTGTGATTCCCACGAGGTGTATTTCCAACAATATTAGGTGTTGAAGCGTAGTCGGATTGGGTAGCCTTTACACCTTTATTTCCGTTCATGATTATCTAAACAGTGAGGGTAAGTTCACAGAACAATCTACGAGAATAACAAAGATGATACAAAAGACAAAGTTTCGCATGATGAAAACAATACGTCGGAATGTAACGTGGTTTTACACGTTTATATTGATGATGTATCTCAATTCATTACACCGGTGGCAACGTCCGAGAAGATTTCCCTGATTTCAAGATCGGTGGAGCAACAGAGGTGGAATCTGAATCGACTTACCGGTGTGGTGGTTTTTTTTGATGTGGAGCATAACCGTATCTACCTATGGTCCCTCATGTTGCAGAGGGTTGCGACCGGAAAATGCCACAAGAATATTCTTTCCAACAGCTATGGTTTCTAAGAAGCTGAAAATATTATTCCTTTTTTGTCATGCTTCTGTCCTTCGAAACAGCTCTCAGATGCAGAATTGGCGTCCGCTAAAAATGGTGTCCCCTTCCCTTTTGGTACCGCTTGCGGAATCATAATTGTTTGCCCGAGTCAATTCCAGGTGATGTGAGCCGCAGTGCAGATCATAGTGCATCTAGCCCTGTCCCTCAGAGGTAGACACTGTGATATGGACGCTTGCATTCGAGGGATAAATTCGTACTTGGCATTGCTGATTCTAGGAATTCAGTTGCTTGTTTACGCGAATCTGTATGATGTATAATGCTACCAGTTGTCCATGAAGTGACCCACTTGTCATTTTTCCTAGTCCCGGTAATTTGTCTAGTGGATTCAACCTGGATTATTATTTACCTTGAAAGATGATAGGTTGACTGGACATCACAATTCGGCGACCACCTCCGCTTCGAATCGATGCTCCGCAGATCTGTGTTCTGTGGAAAGGAAGCGGTATTTGAGTCGTAATAGTAGGTCTGTTGCTTTACGAATTTTGTAATCCGCATTTGCTCGCATTTTATGGCTGATGCCTTCGTAGAAATTGTATCGCGCAAATGGCGTCCCGCCCTTTCTATTTCCATAGCCAAGTCGATAGTTGAGCTCGATTCGACCTTTCCCGATTAGAGCGTAGGTTAGCTGATTTGCGATTGCGAAAGTCTGTGTCTTTGATTCGGGTTCATGCGCAATGCGTTCGCGATCGGAAGTAATCTCATAGTTGCCTGTCATGCTGAAGCGTACCGTGCGATTGAGTTCATATTGAAAGTCGAGTTCACCTGTTCGTTCAAATTGTACGAGGTCCGAAATCTTCTCGGGCAGGTCCACATTCAGACCGAGTTGGCTAAACTCTTCTCTTTCACGGCGTTGTTCGCAGCGTCCGCCAAATGAGACACGACGTGTTGGATTGAATGTGAGATGGATATCCCAATTCCGACTAGCGCGCCATCTTTCCCGGTTGTTAATCCGCCTGTTAAGGGTTTGACTTCGATTGAAATTGAGATTGATGTTCAATTTTGTTGACGGAGAAAACTTGAGTTGATAGCGTTGTTTTCCCTGTCCGAAAAGTGTCTGCTTAGTTCGTAAATCGCGGAGTAAGTATAGCGATGCTGTATTCGTTTCTTCTTGTTCTTCCCGAATGTCCAAACGAATCTCAGCGCTGAGTGCTTGCGCTAGCCGTTCCAAGATGCTCGCACGGTCGGAAGTTGATTCTGTCTGGAGCACGCTCTCGCCTGAGAAAGAAGCTCTTGCATCGGTCGGTAGTATGTTCGTCCGTGGATTCCTAAATCGCCGAATGCGCCCCTGACGATGAGAAAAAAACTGTCGTGGTCGAAAACGCAACCGCAGTTTGACATCTATTGCGCAAACGGGTTTATCGTCGACGTTCTGGATGAGTCTAATGTAGTTTCCTTCTTCGACATCTTCTCGATAATGCAAATTATCAATCTTTACATATAGGCCGTCTCCAGGCTGAATTTCTCTGCCCGTGAACGGATTGATGTTCGAATAGATTTCTCGACGTTCTGTAGCCAGTCTCTTGTCGAGTTCGTAAGTTAGTTCACTGTATAAAGCGCGGTTGAAAGGCGTAAGGCGTAAGCTGATATCCGCCAATTGCGTTGTTGAATCAGAGCTGAATTTCTTCCGTGCTTGAAAAATGCGATGAGAAATATTTGTTGAGAGATTTGCCCAGTTGCGTGGTTGTGAAAAAAGTCCAATCCTCCAAGTGCGAGCGATTGTTTCCAACTTCCACATGGAAAAACCTAGGGAGTCCCCATCGACTGTGAGGAGGTCTTCTTTTCTAAAAGATTCTTCAAGGGAGTACTGTGTGTTAATAGATGTCCATTTGGAATCGACGATATCCATGCGCCCTGTAGAAATGTTCCGTTTTCTATTGAGATTTATGCCGTCAGTGAAATCGAGATCCTGGGATTCCAATTGTTCGATAGATCCATTCATGTTTAAAAAGTGAAAGCGATGAGACACATTCCACTGTTGGTGTGTTTTGAGAAACTGGTCCGTTCCCTTGACCTTCGATGCGCTTCTTTGCGTATTCCACTTGAGATTCGGGATATTCTTAGGACTAAAATCCACTCTCCAATTGAGGTTGTTGCGAATTGTCTGTTCTTTGACCAGAAGTCCCGTGCCCTGTCCGCTTCTTTGCCCTTCGGAAGATGGGGTGGAAATTACAACAAAATCTTCCTCCCTGCGTCCTAGTCCCGAATTAAACCTCAACCACGAGACCGGTGTAAACTGAAAGTCGAAATCAATTGATTTTTCGTCGGGTGGTTGTGGGGGATGGACCGCATCGAACAGGTATAAGTCGGAGAATCTTTCCTCCCTGTACTGCTCTTCATACTGGAAACGGGTGCGATTGGTGGCCGAAGCGCCAACCGGCACGAATCGAGCGTCAATCGATCGGCAATTCAGATTCAGCTGCATGTTTTTGTTCGACGCGAATGCGAGGAACTTCCATGCACGGCTAAGTTCTTTTGCATCCTTTGTGGAAAAGGTGTTCTTATCAAGTGCACTGAACGCAATCTGACCTTCTGCCGAGGTTTGATCGCCGAGGTTCAGGCGTCCATCCAGGCCCCACACACTATGCTTCTTAGGAGGAACGAGCTGTCGTCTATTGATATCAGGATTCAACTCATCCTGTCGCAGATTGGCAAACTCTTGTTCATTGAGAATGAGGGATGTGTTGTCCGAATCGTTTAGATCTGATTCTACGGCATAGCCAAAGCCAATGCTGAAAAGATTTCCGGGTAAATTAAATAATCCACTTGCACCGTAGAGATTCCGATGATATATACGGTTTTCCGGGATAAACTCAAAATCCACACGGATGGTGTCATTACTAGTAATAAGATGTTTGCTTGTAAATTCGAGAATCGCATCACCGTACTCACGGATAACGTAATCATTATTCTGTCCGCGTCGCATCCGTTTTCCATTGAGCCAAACAATCTCACTGCCTGCTTTAACAACTACAAATTTCCCATCAGCGTCAATGCGGTATTCACTCTGGCCTTCTTTCCCCCGGATTGTTTTAGTTGTAGATTCCCCTTTCGGAATGCTGCCTGGAATTAGATGGAATTTGCCCCACTTAAAATTGCCTTCGATTTGAACACCTTCGAGGGCGCGTGGAAAAAAAACAAATTCCGAGTTGCCAAGGGAGGCCTCGAAATCCCCCAAGGTCGCGGTCATCTTCGGACTTGTGACACGGATAAGTTTCTGATCGATGTCTTGAATATCCTCGGTGGTACCACTATCTTGGATGGGCAAATTCCTATCCGATAGCAACGCAATTACGTTCACATTTTCGGAGACTTTTCCATCTACGCTAATTCGTAACTCCTGGTTCTGAGAGAGAGATCGTCCACTGCCGACCGAAATTCCGAATGTCTGCGTTCCTGCGACGCGCAATTGTGAAGGAGTAGTCGTGGACTGTTCGGAGGTTTGGCGGATAGGAATTGAGGTTTTGTCAATAGCGAGTTTCACCACTCTGTGTTGATGTGCTTGGCGAAAGAGATCTCGCTTATACAGCTTCTTGATGGTGAATGGCAGCGTTTCATAAGCTATTTCGACCAGAGCATCATCGGGAAAAGTTCTCTCGATTGTAATGGCGCCAGCAGTGTAGTCAATGTGGTAATCGATTTGTCGTAGAAGTGTTTCGCCGGCAATTAACACTTTCTCACTATCTCGGAGGACCGGAGGATGTTTCAATACAAATGGCTTAGGCAGAGCTTTGAATCGAAATGTCTCTGATTTCTGGAAAAGGGTCATCGTTGGAAGTTGCAGGCTATTGGTAATATTCTCGGCTGGATTCGCATCACCTTTGCTTTGAAGCGTGGAACTGAAAACGCCGAACATTAATAGCCACGATGTGGCCAAAAGTTTCTGCATAGAAGAGCGCCCAAATCGTGTTAGCGTTTGAATCTCCAGGGAAGAAGAGTTGAGGTGATTGCTCATATCTCTTTTTACATCGCTATATTCTCATTTGGTTGTAGGTTGTTCCTTTTTTCCAAGGAATGTGTTTGCCGTGAGGATCATGTTTGTGCTGCGAATTGGGTGTGGCATGGTTGAGAGGATTCTATCTTCAATACGTGTTCTTCCATTACATAAGTGGAAAACACTGGCGAGCGAATTCTCCTTCTCCAAGGTACCATTCGGTTGTTATGAGTTCTGCCGGGGCGTGCTCTCAAGACTTGTGATAATGGGCTATAGCGAATCCAACGAGTTAACGAGTCTAGGTGTATTAATCCGCCAGAAGAATTGGATTGGTCTGTTTTTGGCTGTCGCACGCCATCCCGTATTGGGATGAAGCATTATGCTGTAGTTTTGGTTGAAGTGCATTTCTCCCCGATTTGATGTAACGTTTTGATTAAAGCAAACCGATGGCATCGGAGAGAGGTGCTGTTAGAGAAATCTGAAATCATTAAAATGTAAAAGACATGAGGAATATGTCTGAATATCTTGTGGAAGTGTTCTTGAATTCATTTTGGAGAATCTTTCCTTTATCTCTTTGCCTCATGATTCAATGTTAATTGACAGTGCGTCGTGTCTGCATGACCGGATCGATATCGGTTAGTCAATCACCATAGTACACAACAATGACTGTGGCGTTATTCCAGAACGTTTTCTTAGACAGGTTGAATGCAATCCGCTGAATTATTTTTTGGGTGATTCACTAGCCGCGAAACCGCATGAATCATCATTTCCTCAGCGGGATACGGCTGAAGAAGGTGGTCCAGGTTCCTGGAACCACGCTCATCGGTGTCGAGCCACAAGTCATAAGTCTCTGGGTCGAGGATAACCGGCATCCGGTGATGGATACGTTCGAGTAGTTCGTTCGCAGGACACGTGATAATGGTGCATGAGAGAACTGGTTTTTCCTCTTCGGGAGGTTGCCAAGTTTCCCACAATCCCGCAAATAAGAAGGGTTTTTCAGACGCCATCCGGATGTAATATGGTGTTTTCGGTCCGCCGCCCGGCTCCGTTCGCCATTCGTAATAGCCATCAGCCAGCACAAAACACCTTCGATGCCTGTAGGCGTGGCGGAAAGAAGGCCTGTCGCCGAGTGTTTCTGAACGTGCATTTATCATTCGATTTCCGATTCTTGGGTCCTTAGCCCAGGACGGAATGAGGCCCCAGTGGAAAAGTTCCAACTTGCTGTGGCCACTGTTAGCGGCGACAGTGACATCCTGAGTAGGGGCGATGTTGTAACGTGCCGAGAGTGACTCAGGAAGATTAAATCCCGGAAGCATTTCAATGAAACTCGTTGAATCGGAAGTGAGCGTAAATCGTCCACACATGATTGCCTCGTTCTGGTATATGCTCAACGGCCGCACGAATCACGCTGAGTTAAAGAAAACGTTCTCATGATGCTGGCCATACGTTAGATTTCAGCTTAGAAGTCTATGCGTGACGAGTTGGCCTCTATTTCCTACATGGCTTATTCAGTTGCCATTATTCGGTTGAACAGTCTCTTCACGGAGTAGGCGCCGAACGATTTTGTTGGATGGGGTTCGCGGCAATGCATTCCGAATAACGACATTATGGATTTTAAAGAGAGGGTTGAGCTGTTTGCGAATGGTCGCTTGCATCGAAGCTTTTAGGGCCTCTCCATTTGAATCGGAATTGGGTGCGAGGACCACGTGAATTACCAATTGACTTGGTCCCCCGCCCTTCGGAGACAACGCAACAGCTGCAGTTTCGCGAATCCCGGTGACGGCGTTGAGGACTTCCTCGATTTCCGCTGAGCTGACTTTAATGCCGCTGAGATTCATAGTATCGTCCATGCGTCCGTGCATCCGATAATATCCGCCAGGCAATCGTTCAATCTGATCTCCGTGACAACGAAGCACTCCAATTTTAGGTAAGATGGGGTTCCCCTCAAAATAGGCATTGTGATGGTTCCCGTTTAATAGTTCGGTTGAAAGGCCGATTGAAGGTGGTATCAGGAAACCCTCTCCATTGTCAGTGTGTTTTCCTGCTCTATCTAAGATGACGAAATCCAACCCCAGTGCGGGTGTGGTAAATGTTGCTGGTGCAGCTGGTTGAAGGACTGTGCCAGTGATGTAGCTGCCACCAATCTCTGTTCCACCACAATATTCGATCACGGGGCGATACGCCCCCAACGACATCAGAAATAGCATGTCTTCTGGACTCGAACATTCGCCGGTCGAACTAAAGGATTTAATGCTTGTCCAGTCAAGTTTATTCATGCAGTTCGTGGTCTTCCACGTTCGCACCAAGCTCGGAACAACGCCCAACATTGTCACGTTAGCGTTTTGCACAAACTGACCAAACGCTCTGTCCGTGGGTACGCCTTCGTATAATGCGATGGTTCCCTTATTGATCAGACTCGCGTATATGAGCCAGGGACCCATCATCCAACCGAGATTTGTCGGCCATGCCAATACGTCGCCAGCCTGAATGTTGTGGTGTAGATACCCATCCATTGCACATTTGATCGGTGTTGTATGTGTCCAGGGAATTGCTTTGGGGGTTCCGGTAGTTCCCGAAGAAAAAAGGATGTTTGTATGTGTATGTGGATTACATGAAATCGGATCAAATTCAGTTTCCTCGCTTAAGAACTCCTCCCATCTGACGTCTTCCGTTCGCAATTGAAGGGTTGACGCCGTGCTACTGCTGCTGGAGAGAACAATTGCGCGCGGCGATCTTGCGGCAACTACCTTCGTGTACAGTGGAAGCTGAGTTCCCGAACGAGGGATGAAATCTTGGGTGAAAATTGCCTTCGCATTCGCTAGCTTTAGACGCATTTCTATCTCATGCGGTGCGAAACTATCAGCAATTGAGATTACCTTACATCCGATTTTGATGATTCCGAGATAGATTGCGACTGAAGTTGCGTTCATCGGCATGTCAATCGCAATGGAATCTCCGGGCTTGAAACCGGCTTGCACTAATGAATTTGCGACTCTGTTTGATAGCGATTCAAGTTCGCTATAGGTCGTCGTCGAAAGCGATTCACCCTCTGGCTGAAAAACGATCGCGGGCGCATCGGGTGGTGCGTTGAAGCAACTCTCGACAATATTCAGCTTGGCTCCGAACAGCCACTGAGGAGAATCGCTGTCACAGAGCAGTGTCACAATTTTATTGAAGGGCTTCTTGAAGCGAATGTCCAATGTTTTAACGATTAATTCAAAGAATTCATCTCGGTTTTGTACCGACCAGGTGTGGAGGGCTTCGTAAGAATCCAGGTTCAGCATTCTCATCAAGGCGTATATATTTGTGTCTTCAGTCTCCGATTCAGATGGAAACCAGGCTGGAATCGGTCCCTTGGAGATTACGTCCCAGTCTGAAAAGACGACCTCATGCAGCAGTTTGTGAAGGGCAAATGGCTGATTTGCGTTCAGCACATCACTCGTGATTTTCCTCCAGCCTTCTACCGAATCCAGCGATTCAAGCAGTGGTTGGACACACTGTAGCATAGTTACTGCCTCAGATTTGTCTAACCCGACTCCAGTGAGTTGTGCAAGTGTGACTCGCTTTGCCACGGAAATTGCCTTTCAATCGACTTTGATGCGTTACAAATCATTTATAATTTCCAAAACGACAAGATGACCACTGAGAGCCTTAACTTGCTCAGCGTGCTGTCCAGCCCAAGTCAATTGCCCAATCTGCACCAGTGATTGCCCCAGCAGTCTCTGAACAGAGATAAACCACAAGCGCGGCGACTTCCTCGGGTGTAATCAGTCTTTTGATTGCTGCGGGTTCCAAGACGACTTGTTCTAGCACTTCGTCGGGCACAAGTTTGTGCTTACGAGCCTGAACCGAAATTTGTTTGTTGGCTAAAGGGGTTCGCACATAAGCTGGACAAATTGCATTGACGGTAATTCCGTGTGTGCCACCTTCTAATGCCGCCGCGCGAGTCAAGCCAATAAGACCGTGCTTTGCCGTTACATAACCACTCTTAAGCGGTGATGCGACACGCCCATGAATCGAAGAGACATTGACAATCCGTCCCCACTCTTTTGCTTTCATCGTTGGCCATACACGTTGGGTAAGTAGAAAAGGTGCGGTGAGCATGACAGCGAGCATTCTCTCCCATACGTCCGTGGGAAAGGTTTCAAGAGATTCGATATGTTGAAATCCGGCATTATTGACCAAAATGTTTACTTCGCCGTAGCGGTTCAGCGTTCTGTCAATTAACTCATAGCAGCTTCCATGACAAGACAGATCTACTTTGACGAAATCAGCATCAATGGCATTGGAAACTGTTTGTCCTTGTTTTTCGTCGATGTCAGCGACAACGACTTTATCCCCATGTTCCGTGAGTGCCTCTGCGATTGCCCGTCCGATGCCACTGGCGGCGCCAGTGACGATGGCGACGCGTCCATCCATTGTCATCACCTTGTGCTGAATTCATGTCATAACTCACAATTCTAACGTTAGTTCGGCAAAATCTTCTTACATTGATAGGAAAAAGTTATCAATGCGCTAACGACTTCTTTTGGCAAATGTCTATCCAATCCCCTTAGGGAATCAAGTAATCTGATAGGCATAGTTAGGCCAGGCAAACATTAGTTACTCTTATTTGGAACGGAGGAAGTTAACTGCCAGTTTCAGGGGAAGTAGCTTGCTCAAAGGCAATAGGAATGGTCTTGTGGACAGGAAATTGCTATATATTCCCAACCACTTTTGCCTGTCAATATTTTTGTGAGATACTGTTCTTTGTTAGCTCAAAATGTTCCATTTGTCAATAGGTTGATCAGGTACGGAAACGGTGGAAAATTGTAGCTACTGGTTATCGAAATCAACATTTCAGATAAGTGCCCATGATCTTACATATCCTAAGAAAGGCTATTCAACAAGACCCAAGTTTGCATAACACAGAACGTGTTTAAATTTATACTCACTCAAGAGATTAATAATTGTACACGGCCAGTAAGAATCTGTGGTTGCTTTCAGTTTGGTCTCAGTTCTCGAGCGTTTGTTATTGCCATCAATCAAGTGAATCAATGATCTTTGATTCACAATAGCTAAAGGAATTGACATCGTTGGCTTGTCCTGCTAATATTTAGAAACACTGGTAGATTAGTCACCGTCAGGATTATCAGATGTAATTATTTTGTGGTTGGGAAAATCTGAGGGAGCGATGAGAACACGAACTAGGGCACGCAGCTGTGCGCTGCAGATGTTATATCAATCGAAAATCACAAAGGATGGACCCGACTGTGTTCAGAAACTTTTCTGGCGTTCGGAAAATGCACCTGAATACGTAAAAGAATTCGCAACTCTTCTCGTCGAAGGTACGCTGGAACATCTTGAGACGATTGATTCAGTTATCCAGTCCGTAGCGGATAATTGGTCGCTCGAACGGATGCCAATTGTAGATCTCTGTATTCTCCGGAGTGCCACGTATGAACTTCTTTTTCTCGTTGATGTCCCTGCTGCTGTTTCTATAAACGAGGCAGTAGAACTCGCTAAAACCTATAGTACTGATGATTCTCCAAAGTTTGTCAATGCCGTGTTGGATCGGATAAAAGAACTTGCTCCGCAACTGACTAGTCTGGAACAGTTGCGAACAAGTGGAGGTGAGCGGTGAATCGAGTCCGCTGCTTGTTAATCTTAATTTTGATTTTCTCAATTCACTCCGTCGTGATAGCGCATATGGAGGTCAAATTTCTTGAAGAATTCGGAGGAAAAGGGGAAAGGGCTGGACAATTTTCACAAGAGCTGTTTGTCGCGTTCGATCGCCATGGTGGGATTTACATTACAGATACGGATAATGTCAGGATCCAGAAATTCAACGGTGCCGAACAGCTTCAATTTGAGATTCGGGCAATCGCGGAACAATTTAGGCTGACCAAGCCGACTCACACTGCTGTTGGTCCGGATGGCACAATTTATGTTATAGATTGGATTATGGTGCCGATACAAGGCAGCTGCGCCCCAAGAATTTTTAACTATGGCCCTTGTGTGCACCGATTTGACTCGGAGGGCGAGTTTGTTGCTAGCTACCCGCTTCAGGATCTTAGTCAGCGAATGAACCCAATCGAGTCGGCATCTCCTGGCCTTGATGCAGAAGGCAATTACGCGCTTGTCATTCCCCAGGGAGATACCATGCGATCTTTCCTGTTGACAGTTGATGCCGGCGGTAATATTTATGTGCTGGATGACGGAGTCATCTATAAACTCAATTCGGATGGTGTTCCTATTGTCAACTTTTCTGTATCCCAGCCCAAGGCGGGGCAGATCGTTCGAGCAGTGGATATGGTTACAGACTCGCACGGGCATCTCTATTTGGTTGACGGCGATGCTCATCGTGTATTGAAATATGATTCAGAAGGCAAATTCTTGACCGCATTTGGCCAATATGGCAGTCGCCCCGGCCAATTTATCTCCCCATTCCTGATACGCGTACTCGATGATGGAACGATATTAGTTGCGGACCGCGCAAAGTTTAGGGCAGATTATGTGTCCGATTTGCCTCAGCGGCAATTCGATCCATTCCAATTCTCAGGATTACCATATCGAATCTTTCGCACTCGTTTAAGGCGGGTCCAGCGATTTAGCTCCGCGGGTGAATATGACGACAAAATCTTAATTCGCTTCAGTAGAGAAAACGAAACGTACAGTGACCTGCGATTGAAGGCGATCGATTACAGCGGTAATTTGTACTTCATTGATAAAGAAACGTTAAAATTCAAGAAATTTTCGCCCACGTCTGGTCTAATTGCATCTGCTTTTCAAACCGAAGCCCAACTTCGCTACACGATGGAATTTCACGATGCTGAGATTGATAATCGGGATGATCTTGACGCAGATTTTTTTACCGGAGCTGATTTTGATGAGCGAATTGTCCTAAACGAGGCGAATGCCAAAGTCACGTTTGTTTGTGTTGTAAATGAAGATGTTCGCTGTTCAATTTCTAATAGTTTTGCGTGTCTTTGGATTTCGGATAAACGTTTCTACCGCGCACGCGATTTTGAGGACTTCCGAGGTAGCTTCAATCAAGATGATGAATCCAATCAGGTGTTCTGGGATAATCGGATTCAGCTCGGTCTGTCCGTAACGCGAGATCATAACCCTTATCGCTATCGGCAAGCACAGGGATTTGTATACGTTAATGTAACGCGGAACGATTTTATGAATAATGCGCTCACCTCTAACAATTCCCGTTTCTTCGATTTCCAAGCGCGGATTTCTGATTGGGGTGGTGGTATCAATTATGGTTTCAGTAGGGCGCTTCAAATTCAATTTGAAGTTGGATGCCTCATCGGTTATAATAGTTACACCTATGTCGATGAAACAGATAACCTCTACGCAACTGGTTTTCAGGAAAATGGCTTCACATTGGCACTCTTAACGGTTGACGGTATATTTTGAATTCCGGAATCGATATCTCTACAGTCTGTATTTGTGGATTCTGAGTCGGAAGGTATCTTGCTTAGGAAGGAAAAATCTGCGAGTCGAGTCATCACCGATTGGTAGACGTAGCTCGCTTCCGATTCCAACGGGGGACGTTATGGCCAAAGCGCAGGAGCTTCTGCCACGATGGGTGTGCTAGAAACTGGTGCACGAGCTTCTTTGGTGGGTGGTGTTCCTGTGGTTTCACTGCAAGGCAGAGCCAATCGTTGAGATCGGTTAAGGTGGACGAGAGTCTCCTTTGTGGTGTACGGACCCCGCGATGGAAGACGTAGCGAGTGCGACAGTCCACGGTTGACGTGTCGGTTCTGCTCGTGCCCAATCATGGTGCTCGCAGCAACACTGTGGATTTGTGTCCTGATGAGTGTGTGTAATTGTGAATTGAGAAAGCAAATCGAATCTGAGAAAGATGAATGAAACAACTACGGGGAAAGCCGCTCAAAGATTATCTGAAAAAGGTTGAACAACCCGGTCTAGATCTGGTTCTCGTGTTACAAGATGTAGAAGATCCTGTCAACGTGGGAGCTGCGTTTCGAATTGCAGATGCCTGTGGTGCTCGTGAACTTGCCCTGGCAGGTACCACTCCATCACCGCCCCACCCCTCAATTGCCGGGATTGGGCGTGGAACGCATCGACGAGTAAATTGGAGCTACAGTGATTCCGCTGCCGAAGCAATCCAGGCATTCAAAGAAAGTGGCTATATGAGTTTTGCTTTAGAGGTTGCGTCTGGCTCGGTGCCATACTACGATGGCGAATATCGGGATAAAGTGTGCTTGGTTGTTGGCAATGAGTATTACGGTGTTGCAAAGCGGACAATTTCGGCTTGTGATAGGGCCGTCTACGTTCCGATGTATGGAAAGGTCATGTCGCTGAACGTTCACGTTGCCTTAGGCATTGTAGCGTATCACATTGTCCACAACGAACGTCTTTGCCCTCAGTGATATCCACGATTCTCAGTATCTACACTCGTGGATTATTATGGACATGATTTGTTATAAAAGCCACTACATAACATTTTCGAATGCCGTTGTGCGCGGATAATTGGTTGTAGTCTTTCGAAACTAGAATCGGTACCGATTCTAGTTTCGTATATTGCTACTGGGTGCTGTAAAAGCACCGGATCTAATGATGTTGACTCGGTACGGTTTGAAACGTTTCTAGAAATGCAGAGTGTAATTTATTTGGCTCAATAATTTTGAATCTGAAAGGAGATAGTAGATGCAGATGAAGATTTGGCGAAATATTTGTATAATCTCGGTTCTGGTGTCCTTTGTCGCTGTAAGCGCAGTTTCTGGTGATGAGGGGAAGCTAAGTGGACTATCGATTAGCGATTATTATTATATGGCTGCAAATCACAATAACGATCTTGAATCGCGAAACGGATTCTGGCTGCGGCGTATCTATCTAACGTATGACCAAAAGTTGAACGAAGGTTTTACTAATCGCGTTCGCTTTGATATGAATAGTCCGGATGGTTTGAGCGATGGCGCTGTGGGGAAAATAAAGCCTGTCATAAAGGATGCCTATCTGAAGTGGTCACCGAAGGGCGCCCATAATGACATTTATCTTGGAATTTCAGGTACACCAACGTTCTCAGTCATAGAACCATTATGGGGTTATCGTAGTGTCGAGAGGACCCTGCTCGATCTGCAAAAACTTGGAAGTACAAGAGATTTCGGTGTGGCGGTGAAAGGGATTGTACCTGGAAGTGACATATTGAGTTACCATGCGATGGTTGGTAATGGTGCGAGCATAGGAACGGAGATAAATAAATACAAAAAGGTGTATTTCTCAGCGGGTCTGAAGCCCTCTCTGGGTCTGAATGCACAGGGTTATTTCGATTTTGAGACACGAACTGCCAATTCTGACCGAATTACCCTCATGGGTATTCTTGCATACACACACGAGAAATATCGGGTAGGTGGACAATTCGTTCACCAGATCGAAAAGCATGATGAAGGTAAAGATGACATAACCGTCCAAGGATTATCTGTTTTTGGTGCAGCCGCGATATCTCCCGACAAGGCATGGCTATTTGTTCGTGTGGATCGGATGTTCGATCCAAATCCCTCGGGCCCATCAATTTCCTATGTGCCGATGAGTGGTGTGGCCAAATCGAACACAATCATTGCAGGGATTGACCTGAGTCCGGCGAAAAATGTTCACATCATACCAAATGTGTTCGTTGTGGTTTATGATGGGTTGGATGCAGGGGATAAGCCGGACATGGATATTATGCCGCGAGTGACTCTCTTTCTTTCGTTTTGATTGGTGAATGCCCGTGGCTGGATTCGTGAGCAAGTATTCTGCATAGTTTTGTCCCACTTCTTACGAGTTCGGTTGTCCATTGGCTTTGGCCCCTACTGCAATCGTCTGTGCGTTACGTCGTACCGCACAGACGATTGGCAAGAGTGGAGATTGCTTGAGCGCGCTGGAATCCGGCGACGTTGGATTCTTGGTTCTGGCCCGAATGTACTTGATTTGTAGTGTGTTTAGTTGGCAATCTCACAGCTATAATGTTTAGGAGCAATTTCCGTGAAATGTTTTTCTAATTACTTATTCCTTGTGGTGTTAATTAGTGTTTTTTGTGTGTTTCCGTCATGGGGATCTGATCTTGTTTTCACCGCAATTCCAGATCAAGACTCTGCTCGCTTAAAGGAACGATTCGGAAAGATAGCCGATTATCTTTCTGAATCGCTTGGCATTGCAGTGAAGTACATACCTGTGAAGTCGTACAGTGCCTCGGTTCAAGCGTTCAAAAACAACGAGGTGCAGCTTGCTTGGTTTGGCGGATTATCCGGGGTCCAGGCGCGGATGGGAGTTCCTGGCTCGGTTGCCATTGCGCAGGGAGCTCAGGATCCTTACTTTATTTCATACTTCATTGCAAATACGAGTACTGGCTTGGTGTTTTCGGAAGATTTACCGATGGGTATCGCTGGAAAAAACTTCACCTTTGGTTCCAAGGGCTCTACGTCAGGACGTCTCATGCCAGAATTTTTTATTCGACACGCATTTGAGAAATCGCCTGATGACGTCTTTAAACGCGTCGGTTTCAGCGGCGATCATTCCAAGACGCTGGCTTTGGTCCAATCTGGCAGCTATGAGGTCGGAGCCATGAACTTCAAAGTGTGGCAGAAAGAGGTCGAGGCGGGAAAAGTGGATCCAACAAAAGTTCAAGTCATTTGGCGTACTCCACCCTATCCGGATTACAATTGGACAATCCGTGGAGATGTCGAGAAAACCTACGGGGAAGGATTCATTAAAAAGGTTCAGGATGCCTTGATTGGCATCAAGAATCCAGCTCTGCTTGATGCCTTTCCCAGATCCGGCTTCATCGCTGCTGATAATTCTATGTATCAACCGATTCTTGACATTGCAATCGATGTGGGAATCATCCGAAAATAGCGGCAAATCGATGTGTAATGTCTCGATGGATTAAGATTGATGTTTGCGTTCAAAAGATCTATGCGCTCCGAATCAGGCATTACACATCCCAATGTTTCTTAATCACCTCATGAATTCATCTTCCGATAGTGTACTGTTCAGTCTGAATGAGGATAATGTTTCTTACGAAGATAGCGTGGTCTTAAGGGGAATCACGCTGCAGATTAGTAGGGGCGAAAAGGTTGCGTTGATTGGCCCGAGCGGCGCTGGAAAAACCACTCTTTTGCGCGCACTCTATGAGCAGACTGCGAGCGCATCGGCTTTTATACATCAGCATCATGCGCTCGTGCCGCAGCTATCGGCCTTTCATAACGTTTTCATCGGCCGTCTTGACAAACACTCCTCAGCATACAACCTTCTGAATCTGATTAAGCCACAGGAGAGGATTCTGAAGCACATCCGACCAATGTTATCTAAACTTGGATTGGAGGAGAAAACCTTTGCGCGTGTCGGTGCGCTTTCGGGCGGGCAGCAACAGCGAGTAGCTGTTGCTCGCGCCATATACCGCGGAGAGGATGTCCTGCTAGCGGATGAGCCTATTTCCGCGGTGGATCCACATCAGGCGGATATGGTAATGTCGATGATTATAGAGAGTGCAGAAACGGTTGTGTTGTCGTTACACGCGGTCGACTTCGCCTTAAAATTCGCAATGCGGATTATTGGATTGCGTGACGGAGAAGTCTGTTTTGATTTGCCGACCGAAGAAGTGTCACAGACTCTTCTCAGAGAGTTGTATGAGGCTGAATCTGTCGGATTCGACTTGAATTGATGAACTGTAATTTGTTTTGGAGAAGTAGAAAATCATTCCTATGGATTTTTCAGAACGGCCGCCCTATTTTCGAAGCAGCCCCATTGTAACAGTGGAACCTTGCTCATGATTGCCTAATGTCCATATGCATACTACGATATCATTGCAAAGACAAAGTCGCTTAACACGGTTGTAAAACGAAAACCTAGTTTGGAAAAGCCTCTAAATTATACTGGTAGTATCACCGTATCGCCGAGTAACGGTAACGCTGAATCGTTCCGAAGTGCTGTGTGAAAAGAGGGTTGATTGTTCTACTCCATGGTGAATTGCCGTGTCACATGATCCCTAATGGCGGGCGTGGCGGTTTATTTGAGAGTTCTAGGGGTGTGCCTCGCTCGAAAAGTGTTATGAACAATCATTGTGCTGGCGCGTTGATGAGCCTTAACTCACCAAGGGGATAAGACAGAATTCTTGATGAGTTAAGAGAACGAAGGACGCTGTCAATCACGATTTAAAGCGCAACCACCAATTCTTCGACAGGTTTTTCTAATCTAGATATGGTTTGTTTGTAACATTAGAGCGAGTGTGTCTCTCACTGGATTTTTTGCTCTGGGTTTACACGTTGTATCGGTTCAGTTGGAATCTTCTGTGTGTGGAGGTGGAATGGTCCAGGTGATTTGTGACAATCTCAATTCCGAAGAGCCGATGTGGTTGCGGTGAGTCCGGAGGGTTTGGTTCAACACCCTGATACGTTCCAGGGTTCAGAATGTGTACAATTCCCATTGGTAATTAAAGAAGTTTGGCAGCACGCGCCAGGCCTGTCCCATCGTTGAATTCTCCGTCCAATAGCTTGCCTGGCGTGCAGACTCTAGTTGATGCGATTGCATGCTCCTGTGAATGATTTTAAGGTCTCTTTCTCCGCGCATGAAACCGTTGAGTTGATAAAGAATTCGGGCATACCACTTTTTGCGTTCGGCGAGATTGATGGGTTTGGAATGATTCCAGTGGTGATGGTCCATGTGAAACTCCACTAGTCTTGTTCCGTCGTCATCTATACTTAGGGTTGAATGGAAAAAGGGTAATCTGGACCGATCGTGCTGCGAAGAAGTCCGGTTGCGATAGGTGCATCGAAAAGTTGGTCGGACCGTTTCCTTTCGGTCGTGCTACGTTCCCGTGGAGTACGCTTTTTTCGATCTTTGTCGGCGCGATTCTTATCTATCGATTGGAGCAATCTCTTGGCTGGAATGCAGTCAGAATTTTGTCGGTTAACCCCAATAAGGGTGTTTCCGAAAGAACAAGGAAAGACGACATGGCCTTTCTGTGAAATACAGCGAGATCTTCTGATGGAGTTCCAGCCAAGTTCGTATTATGCTATAGCCAGGCCGAACGAGGTGCAACAAACGGCACCGCAACTCTAACCTCCTATTCCGTTCAAATCTTATTTCAAAAAGAAATAAAAGATGATTTTGTAGGACACAGGACCGATGAAATGTCATTGTTCAAAGATCCTCGTTGTCGTGTTGACTGTTACATCTATTTGTTCTGGATGCACAAATCAGGATAACGAGCGGTGCGAGAGGTTAATCATATTTGCGGCCGCAAGTTTGACGGACGCGATTACACAGATTTCTAAATCCTTTGAATCTATACATGACGTCCGTATTTACGCGAATTTCGCAAGCTCTTCAACGCTACAGATGCAAATTGAGAAGGGCGCACCGGCGGATTTGTTTATCTCTGCCAGTCCCATACAGATTGATGCATTAGAAAATCAAAGAATGATTGATGAATCGACGCGGTGTGATGTTCTAAGAAACCGCTTGGTAATGGTTTCCCTTAGCGTCAATTCCGTTCTGATTTCCGATCCGCGTGCGCTTCTACAACCACATTTTAGACGAATTGCTATCGGCGAGCCGAATTCTGTTCCGGCCGGCATCTATGGTCAGGAATCTCTAAAAAGTTTCGGCATATGGTCAGAGATTCAGTCGAAACTAATTTTCGCTGCTGATGTTCGCGGAGTGCTCGCCTACGTGGCATCGGGAGAGGTCGATCTCGGTATTGTCTATAGAACGGATGTAACGATGAGCCGAAATGCTCAAATTGTCTACGAGTTTCCCAGTTCGAGTCATACCCCGATTCGATATCCAGCTGCGATAATCCGTGGCACGAAACGTGACCGACTTGCACGGGCGTTCCTCGAATATCTAAAAATCTGTGAGACCACTGCGGTCTTCGAGAACTACGGTTTTTCTTCTGTCAGATGACCCTAACGGATCCCGAAGTAGCGGCACTCGTCTTGTCCCTCAAGACTGCCCTGTTCAGTTTGATTTGTATTTTGCCACCAGGCATTGGTATTGGGTGGCTGTTAGCGAAGGCTTCTTTTCGTGGAAAATCAGTACTGAGCACTGTTGTCATGTTACCCCTCGTGTTACCACCCGTTGTAAGCGGCTACCTGCTTCTCCTTGTCTTTAGCAGATACGGACCAATTGGTGGTGTGTTGTACCGCCTATTCGGGCTTGAGCTTATCTTTTCGTGGGTTGCCGTCGTGTTAGCGATTTCTGTCATTTCGTTTCCGCTCATGGTACGTAGTATTGTTATTGCGATGGAAGAAGTGGATTCTCAACTTGAACGGGTAGCAAGGACGCTTGGTGCTAGTCCTTTGAAGGTATTTTTTACAATAACTCTTCCGCTCTCCTACCGAGGGATTGTGAGCGGCATAATCCTTGCCTTTGCCAGGAGTCTTGGCGAATTTGGTGCGACCATTATGGTGGCCGGAAACATCCCTGGAAAAACCCAGACATTGCCCTTAGCGATTTTTAATTATATACAAACTGGACGAGAAGCCAGCGTGTATCGACTGGTGTTTTTGTCTACCGTAATCGCTTTTGGTGCGCTGTGGTTGGCGGAAAAGCGCTATCTCAATCCCAACTCGGTGTCAATTCAGATGAAAAACTGAGCACCGGAGCGCGTAGCCTGTTTGCGGTTCTGAGAAGAGTCGTGCGTATGCATACAGAGAACGTGCAGTGAGGGTGACGTGCGCGGTAAAAAGTCTAGGATTGAAATCCGGATTCCTAATTCTAAAAGAGTGGTCGGAATGGTTGCGAGTGTCCTTGGTGCATGTAATCTATCGGAGCATCAAGAAAAACGGCTGAGTTTTGAAGGATCGGGTGTTCGAAAAAATTCTCACAGCCCCTTTCTGCTTCGAATCCGCTCAATGGGGACCATTGGCATCGGTAAATAATTGCTAGCATCGGACGCGGCGTATATGTGCTGTTGGGCATACCGCAGTGCCAGACACGCATATCACGCAACACGAGGTCGCCTTTTCGGGCAAAGATGCGTTCAGCAGGGTGCTTTTCCTCCCACTCTGAGATCATCTCTGTTGTCGGTTGTGACCTGTCTCCGTGAATTCGGGTCTCTTTGTGAGTCCCGGGCCAAACCTTCGTTGCTCCGTTGCATTCATCGACATCAACGAGCGGGATGTTAACTACGATGCAGTGGGGTGGTGGCACAATTTCGAGATTGGGCCACAGGTGTTGGGTGTCTGCGTGGACAGCTTGCTGTGCTTTTCCCGGAAATGCTGTGTTTGCACCATAGGAATCGAGAATTAGGCCTTTCCCCAGTAGCGGAAGCGCCACACTGATTGCCATTTCGTTGTACAGAACATCCTTGAAAAGATAGGGTTGGAATGGGGGTGGACGTATGCCTTGCCAGTTGCTGACGGCACCTTTGGACTGCTCGAGGACCCGGATGTCATTAAGCATTTTTTCGCCGAGGCGGTCAATGTGTTCGATGTCCACTGCTCCTTGAAGCCGGACAACTCCGTTGTCCTGCAGTGCCCTAATTGCAGTATCGTTATGTTCTGGTTTCATCAAGCCACTTTCTATCTCTTTAGTGCATATTTTGACGGTCTGCATGCCCTCCTCCTTTCGGATTTATTCTTGTGATATTATACCTTAAATTATGTCATAATACCGTACAAATAGAATTCACTTCCCAATGTGGTTTGGCCGCTCTGTAGGCAACCATGATCGGGCGAGATTGGGCGGTACATCAGATTAACTCAGGTTGTTGAAAGGACGTGCAAATATATAATGAATATGGTACACTATGCATGTGAATGGGACCAAAGTCCAGGGCTCCTTGCTAGGCGGGTTGATAAGACTGATAACGCTTCTTTTTCGCTTATGCTATGTTGAAAACCAGCCTTTATTTTGTCGTCATTGCACTCGTTGCTCTTCTGTTTTCAGACCTCGAGATTTCTACGCAAAATCCCTGGATTGAACTAAGCTACATGGCCTGGGGAGCAGTGACCCCTGATTTTTCTGCCATCTGGGAATTTAGGTCTGCGTTATTCAACACGCTGGTCTTTGCGTTCTGCGGTATTTTCGTCGGTGCATCTTTTGGCATTGCGTTAGCATTTTTCTTCCGCTTTACCGCTGTGCGGCTTTTTTGCGCGTACATACGCGCCATTCACGAAATCTTCTGGGCTTTTCTCTTTCTGCCCGTTGTTGGACTCAACTCAGTTTGTGGCGTGCTTGCCATAGCTATTCCTTACGCCGGCGTTTTCGCGAAAGTCTACGCTGAGATTGTTCAGGAATCAGATCGTCGTCCGGTAGAGGGCGTCCCCCAAGCCTCTGGAGGCTTGAGCCGATTTATCTATAGCATCTTTCCCGTCATCTATAGTGATGCAAAACACTATACCGCCTATCGTTTCGAGTGCGCTCTTCGGTCGAGTGCCATTCTTGGATTTATTGGGCTTCCGACACTTGGATTCCATCTTGAAACCGTATTTCGTGAGGGCATGTATTCAGAAGCAGCGGCGCTACTCTACGTTTTCTACATTTTAATCGCGTCGTTGAAATACTGGTGTAAACCCCGCCTCGTGCCCGTCTATGTGTTTTTGGCATTTGTTCTGATCTCATGGACGATTACACCATCATGGGAAAATGTCCTGCGATTCTTTACGTATGAAATTCTGCCATGGCCGATGCGCCGAGAGGGGGTTTCTACTGGAACGTACGGAGTGGTTTTTTCTTGGCATCCTGTCTTAGTATGGGCGCGCGATCTCGTTGTAGGAGAAGGCTGGAGGGGAATTCGAAATACGGTGGTGTTAACCCAGATTGTTCTGGTTGGTACAGGGATGTTCACTTTGTTGAGTTTTCCCTTCGCCTCTCGACATTTTACGGCTAAGGCCTCGAGTCGAATCTCTCATTGCCTGCTAATCGTTCTGCGCACTACTCCGGAATATATCCTAGCCTACGTGTTTGTGCAACTTTGGGGGCCGTCCATGCTACCGGCGATCTGGGCGATTTTGTTGCATAACGCGGCGATTCTTGCATTTCTGACCAGCAAGAACGCCGATTTGGTTGAATTGCGCATAGACGCTCCGCTAAAGGCGTTAAACCGCTATTTCTACGAAATTGTTCCTCGAGTATATGGTCAATTTCTGGCGTTTCTCTTTTATCGTTGGGAGGTGATGATGCGCGAGTCGGCCATCCTCGGAATTCTGGGTATCTATACACTGGGATTCTACATCGACAGCGCGATATCCGATAATCAAATGGACAAAGCAATCTTCCTTATCTTCATCACGGCATTGCTCAACATGTGCATAGATTCTATTTCGCAGTTCGTACGTAGGCGGTTGAAAATTTCGACGAAGTTAGTGACGTCTTCATAATTCAACGGGTTCCATTTTTCGAACACGCATGTGTTCAATATACGTCAACATGATTAAGACTAAAGTTCAACAGAACCCATGTTTTAAGATTGCCCACGGTTTGCCATGAATTTACCTAGGTCTCTTTACATCCATGTTCCATTTTGTGCGACAAAATGTCACTACTGTGCGTTCAACACGTATGCTTTTCACAAAGAGCAGGCTGACAGTTATCTCGCTGCGGTACAGACTGAGATGAAACTCTATCATTCCGCGTCCCGGATGTTGAGCACGGTCTTCGTTGGCGGTGGAACCCCATCAATCCTTTCTTCAGACGCGTTGGGACAATTGTTCACGAGCTTGCGCATGTATTTCCAAGTATGTGATGATGCTGAGATAACTGTGGAGTGCAATCCAGGCACTGTCGATCGACAGAAGTTGGAAGTAATGCGGGATGCTGGTGTTAATCGGTTGAGTTTCGGCGTGCAAGCTATGGACGATACAACCTTGAGCCGGATTGGACGAATTCACACCGTGAGTGAAGTCATTCACAGTTATCAACTTGCACGTGAATTGGGATTTGGGAACATCAATCTCGATTTAATTTTCGCGTTACCAAGTCAGACGGTTGACCGGTGGAAGTATTCTCTGAACGAAGTGGTTGCGCTCAGTCCAGAGCACATCTCAGCCTATAATCTAATGTTCGAAGAAGGAACAGCTTTCTATGAATCGTGGCAAGCAGGTAAACTTAAACGGATTCCCGAGGAGATTGAAGCGGAGATGTATAGCCTAACAATAGAAACGCTAATGAGCCAAGGATATGAACACTACGAAATTTCTAATTTTGCCCAGCCCGGTTTCACCGTCAGGCATAACCTAGTGTATTGGGGTAATCAACCGTACGTTGGGCTTGGACCAGGTGCGTGTGGTTATGTTAACGGACTCCGATATTCAAATATCCGTGGGATTCAGGACTATGTTGATTGCTTGTCAAAAGGTAGAAAACCGATTACTGATAGCGAACGATTGACTGGACGCGACGAAAAGGGAGAAACGGTTATCCTCGGCCTTCGGAAACGAGAGGGGATTGAAGAAGAGGATTATCGGCATCGCTTTGGTGAATCAATCACAGTTGCGTTTGGCGATGTCCTTGAAAAATGGATTGGTTTGGGTCTCCTAGAATGGAACAATGCGTGTCTTCGACTAACGAAGCGGGGACTTTTCCTAGCAAATGAGGTCTTCGTAGATTTCTTGTAGTGGGATTATGTCTCGAAAAAATCGAACTCTCAAAATTGGCGATTCCGCCCCGTCATTTCGGTTGCGATCTGTTCGCCACGAAGAAGTATTACTTGGGTCCTATCGGGGTCTTCAGAACGTTATCTTGGTCTTCTTCCGAGGAACATGGTGACCTAATAGTCGCTGCCAGTTGGCGAGTTTGCAGGAACACATCCACGAATACCATGCGTTGCAATCCGCAGTTGTAGGTATTGTCGGTCAATGGCCACGTGAAGTTCGTAGATATGCGGATTATCATGAAATTACTTTTCCCTTACTCATTGACAAGGACCGGAAAACAATCAAGAACTACGGCGTCTATCACTGGCTGGGAATCGATGCATACAACATTGCTCGTCCTGCAACCTTCGTCATTGACAAAGCTGGGTTTATTCGATTGAGTTATGTCGGATCGCATCAGTTCGATCTGGTTCAGCACCAGAGGCTAATCGAATCCTTGGAATCCTTGTCACTATGATATGCGTATGTTGCATATATGTGGAATGATTGTAAATTTTTCTTTTTTGAATTGTCAATTTGTGCTGTGGTATAATACTTAGGATTATGCGTTTGGTCTCAGTGTGAAAGAATTGAACAGCTGTCGAGGATGGGGGAAGTCCAGAGCCGACGGTCACAGTTTGAAAAGGGAAAACACAGTGACGAATTCCGTCTGACCAGAGACTGCGCTTTGGGGCTTTTCCGATTTGGGCGGTATTTTCATCACGGGCGTACGCCCATTTTCGTAGCGTTGTGGAATTGCAGAGGAGCTAACCGTGGCTGACGTGCTGTCGTGGAGGGAGGTGGATGCGGAATATATGCAGCGTGCTTTGGTTCTCGCTGAAAGGGCACGTGGGCGTACAAGTCCGAATCCACTTGTGGGGGCCGTCATTGTTCAGAAAGATGAGATCGTCGGTGAAGGCTACCATCGCCTGGCAGGAGAATCCCATGCGGAGGTTCACGCACTGAATCAAGTGCGAAATTCAGCTCATGGCGGCACAATGTACGTCACCTTGGAGCCCTGTTGTCACTGGGGAAAAACTCCACCCTGCACAGAGGCCATAATCGAGGCAGGGATTACCGAAGTGTTTGTTGCCCATGCCGATACGAATCCCCAAGTTTCCGGTAAGGGCATTCGCCGACTGAGAGCGGCTGGCATCCGTGTGTCTGTTGGTTTACGCGAAGCCGATGCTCGTCGACTCAATGAGAACTTTATCAAATATATCCAGACAAAACGTCCCTTTGTTATCCTCAAAACCGGAATGAGCCTTGATGGGAAAATAGCTACAACGTCAGGGGAATCTCAGTGGATAACGTCTGCGCCGTCACGGCTACGGGGGCATGAGATTCGCAATGAGGTTGACGCTATACTCGTAGGTATGGGTACGGTGTCACGCGACAATCCATCGTTAACGACTCGTCTGCCAGACCGGTTGGGAAAGAATCCGATTCGTATCGTTGTCGATTCATTCGGACGTACGTCGCCGGAAGCGAAGATTTTCGACACAGACGCTGAACCGCGCGCTATCGTTGTCGTTACCCAGCTTGCTTCTGATGAACGGATTGCCTCATTGGAGTCAGTTGGGGCAGAGGTGTTGGTCAGTCAGAACGACGGAAATCGCGTATGTTTATTCTCATTGATGAAGACACTTGGCGAACGGGAAATTACTAGTTTGCTTATCGAAGGTGGTGCAGAGATTAGTGCATCAGCGTTAGAATCGAGAATTGTGGACAAGGTCGTGATATTTTTTGCGCCAAAATTAATCGGTGGAAAAGAGGCTCCAGGAATGATTGGAGGTGGCGGAGTCCAGCATTTAGCAGAAGCATATGCACTGCATGATTTAACTGTGGGGTTGATCGGCAAGGATATTTTTGTCGAAGGGTATTTAGGCATGGAGTACTGATTCGAATAGTATTGCGTTCTTCCTACTATGTTTACAGGAATTGTTGAAGAAGTTGGCATTGTTAAAGAAGTGCATCGGAACCTCCATGGGGGAATCCTCACCATTACGGCGTCCAGTGTATTAGCCGATAGTGAGGTTGGGGATAGCATTGCGATCGATGGTGTATGTCTTACGATGGCTCGTGTGGAGTGTCATAACTTCACCGCGGATATCTCCGCTGAAACGCTACGCTGTACGACGCTTGAATCGCGAAGGCCTGGCGATCGGGTGAATCTCGAACGCTCATTACGATTGTGCGATCGTCTCGGTGGCCATTTGGTGCTGGGGCATGTTGATGATGTGGGTATGATTAGTAAGTGGTACGACGAAGGAGATTCGTCACTAATACGAATTTCGGCTTCGCCAGATGTGGTCCGTTACGTCGTATACAAGGGTTCCGTTTGTATTGACGGGATTAGTTTGACCATCTGCAATCTATTTGATGATGAGTTTGAAATTGCACTCATTCCACATACGAAGCGAGTAACCACAATTGGAGGGAAACGCGTTGGAGAGCGTGTGAATATTGAGGTTGATCTGTTGGGGCGATATGTTGAAAGGCTTCTGACTGATCGGACGGACACCTCACATGCCACCGACTTTGGATTTTTGAAAACACACGGATACACACAATGAAGAATTTGTTAGTTCAAATAAGGCGTACGTAATGAAGTTTAACACGATTTCGGAAGCGATTGCTGCCATCCAAGATGGGAAGCAGATTGTTGTCGTTGATGACCCTGGTAGAGAAAATGAGGGCGATCTAATCATGGCTGCTGAAAAGGCGACGCCAGCAGCGATTAATTTTATGGCAAAGTATGGCCGTGGACTAATATGCTTGCCAGCTTCTGCCGATCGCCTAGCTAATCTAGATCTGAATCCAATGGTTCCGGATAATACGGAGTATATGCGAACGGCCTTTACTGTGAGTATCGATGCGAAAGAGGTCACCACGGGTATCTCGGCGTATGAGCGGGCACGTACGATTCGAAAGTTCGTTGATCCGGCATCAGTTCCTGAAGATTTCGCACGACCAGGCCATGTTTTTCCGCTGCAGGCAATAGATGGGGGTGTCCTTCGTCGAGCTGGTCATACGGAGGCAGCAGTAGACTTGGCGCGGCTCGCAGGGTTAAATCCCGCTGGTGTGCTTTGTGAAATCTTGAATGAAGATGGCACGATGGCGCGTACCGCCGAGTTATTGAAGTTTGCCGAGACACATGGTCTCCAGATTATAACAATCGCAGATCTGATTGCATATCGACGACAAACAGAAACACTCATCAAACGAGTTGCTGAGGCCGAGCTTCCCACGGATTGCGGTCAATTTAAGCTCTATGCATACGAGAGTACAAATGACCGAAAAACACATATTGCCCTCGTTAAAGGGAAATTTTTGGATGGAGCGCCGGTGTTGGTCCGGGTTCATTCACAGTGCCTCACCGGGGATGTCTTTGGTTCGCTACGCTGTGATTGTGGCGAACAGTTGAAGTTAGCAGAGGATCGTATCGAGAAGGAAGGAAGAGGTGTGCTGTTGTACATGAGGCAGGAAGGACGCGGGATGGGGCTCCGAGACAAAATACGCGCCTATGGCCTGCAGGACCGTGAGGGCTTGGACACCGTTGAAGCGAATGAACGCCTTGGATTTCCCGCTGATTTGAGGGACTATGGCGTTGGCGCGCAGATTTTGGCGGATCTAGGGGTCTCTAAAATTCGACTTATGACGAACAATCCACAGAAGGTGAAAGGGTTGTCGGGTTATGGGCTGGAAATCGTGGAACAAGTCCCTTTGCAGACCGTACCGCACAAATTTAACCGCAATTACCTAGCGGTTAAACGATCTAAACTCGGGCATCTACTGTTACATCCCATTCTCGAATCGGAAAGTTCACCAATTGCCAAACCTGCGATGAAATGACACATTAGGAGGGATGTCGGCGTAATATACTTGAGTACGCGCTGAAAGGACTAATGCCAAACACCTACGAAGGAAATCTAATCGGGACCGGCCTCAAGATCGGAGTTGTTGTGAGCCGATTTAATGGTTTTATCACCACTAAGTTGCTCGAGGGTGCAGTAGATTCGCTGAAGCGACACGATGTAAACCTAGATGATATAGACATCTTTTGGACACCCGGGGCATTTGAGATCCCTGCGATGGCAAAGCGACTCACCCAGATTAAAGAATATGACGCGATTATTTGCATCGGCGCAGTGATTCGTGGTGCGACGCCACACTTCGATCTGGTGGCCAATGAAAGCGCCAAAGGCATAGCGCAAGTGGCCTTCGAAACAGGCGTTCCGACGATCTATGGTGTAATTACGACTGAGACCATTGAGCAGGCGCTTGAACGCGCTGGAACAAAAGCGGGGAACAAAGGTGCGGATGCTGCGAAATCAGCGATTGAGATGGCGAATTTGCATCGGCAGGTTAACAGCTCGCTGGAATGAAAGTGACACCTTATCTTCCCATGATAAAGTTGATGTCATTTGGAATTTTACATATTGTATACATTACGTTTTTGGTCTAATGTTTTCGGAGCATAATAGTTGATCGCGATTATCGACTACGGCGCGGGCAATCTGACAAGTGTTGGACGTGCTGTAAGGTACTTAGGCTACGATGCGGCAGTCACGGCGGATGCCGAGGTAATTCTGTCTTCGTCTAAAGTCATATTTCCAGGCGTTGGTGCTGCCCACGCAACGATGGATAATCTCCAGACGTGCGGTCTCGCCCATGTCTTGAGAACATGTTTTGAAGCAGGGAAGCCGATGCTCGGAATATGCATCGGCATCCAGATTTTGTTCGATTTTAGCGATGAAGAGAAGACGGAGTGTCTTGGAATTTTACCTGGCGTTGTGAGAAAATTCGAAGCGACACCCGCGCTAAAGGTCCCACAGATTGGCTGGAATGGAGTTCATCAGGTTCAATCTCACCCAATTTTTAAGGGTGTTCCAAATCCAGCACATTTCTACTTCGTTAATTCGTATTATCCCGTTCCTGCGCAGTCGGAAACCATTATCGGCGAAACGACTTACGGTGTGGACTTTTGTAGCGCGGTTGCATACGAAAACCTCATCGCAACTCAGTTCCATTTGGAGAAAAGTGGTCGAGTTGGGTTGAAGATGCTCGACAACTTTTTGCGGCACAATTGATAACTTTTCTTCTGTCAGTCCTCGTTATCTTCATCAATCTCTTCATCTACGCTTTGCGTAGTCCTGAGTATTATGATGTCTCAGCGCACCTCTACTATGGGGTAATGATCCTTGCAGCCATATACGATGGACATCGTGGTCAAAGAATCCTGTTGGCGCTTACAACGATAGCGAGTTGGTCCGTTGTCATGAGCCATTATGGCCAACAATCACACTGGGTTGTCGCTTCGACAGTTACTGGAATTCTATACCCATTTATCGCGTATTTCATCGTTCGTACAATTCGGCTGTTAAACGTTAAGCAAGTTAGAACTGAGAAACAGATTAAACGAACTAGTGCAGTGAACACGGATCTGGAAAAGCGCATTCGCGATCAATCCACTCTTTTTGAAGTGAGCGAAGCTGCTAGTGCAGACATTGAGCTGGAAGAACTTTTTCACCGTGTAATGAGTATTCTTGCCGATCGGCGGGGCATCTATCGAGGTACCCTACTCCTCCGAAAGGATGGAAAATTGGTAAAGTGTGCCGAAGCCATTTTAGGACTTACCCCAGCGGAGATTAAGCGTGGGACTGATAGCCAGATTGATGAAATTCAAAACAAGGTGCTGTCATCGGGAGAAGCGATTGGTGTTCCACATACGCGAAAACCACTGAAACAAATCGAGCTACCCAAAGCATGGTCTGTTCGTTCGAAGGATAAGATTGCGTTTTGGTGTATTCCGCTAATCGTTGATGAAAAAGTTGCCGGTACGTTAACCATTGATAAGGGATCTGACAGTTTTGCTACGAATGATGAACTAAGAATCCTTACAATCATTGCCTCGATTTTATCTCAACGGGTGAAAATTCAGCATATGATAGATTCGCTGGTTCAATCAGAGAGATTGGTAACACTTGGGAAACTTGCCACGACTGTTGCTCATGAGGTTAGGAATCCGCTTGGGGGTATTCGGGGTGCAACTCAGCTACTTCAGATGACCGATGAAGGGGACGCTGTTTCTAGACCAGAAAATGCCGAATATACGAACGTGATTATCAGAGAGGTAGACCGTCTTAATCGTGTAATTGAAGAGCTGCTTGCTTTTGGTAAACCGGACACGCTGAATTTTGCCCCCCATAATATTCGACATCTGATTGATGATACCGTTTTAATCTGTCAGCCGGAGTTTGATCAGAAACACATTCGGGTGGATCTTGAGCATCAGTTGGATTGTCCGCTAGTGTCCATCAATTCTGATGGATTGACGCAGGTACTCTTAAATCTATTTCGAAATGCCGTCGAATCGATGGAAGATGGTGGTGTTTTGTCTGTGCACACGGAATATGACAACGGAAGTATGATGGTTCGTATCCGCGTTCAAGACAGCGGAAGGGGTATTTCTCCACAACAGGCTTCTCAGTTGTTTGACCCCTTCTACACCACCAAGCAAAAGGGTACTGGACTGGGGCTTTCAATCAGTCAACAAATCGTTGAAGAGCACGGTGGCACCATCGGCGTAGATGTAACCCGTTCTCAAGGAACGGCGTTTGTTGTTGGGTTACCAGCTTTAGTTTCCAATCCGTGAGGTTTGAAAATCAACATTTTTCCGTTCGAAGAGATACGCCTCTGTGAAGGGTTCTATGAAGCACACGATTCTCATTGCCGATGATGATGATAGTATTCGGTTTGTATTAACCAAAGCGTTGCAAAGGGAAGACTACCGCCTGCTGACTGCACGCAATGGGAGTGAGACGCTATCTTGTCTACGGACAGAACACATAGATGTCGTTCTCCTCGATATCTTTATGCCGGATGTCAATGGTTTGGAACTAATAGAAGGCATTCGGGAGATTAACAATACTGCCTCGATTGTTGTCATCACGGCCCACGGCACGACACAGATAGCAATTGAGGCGGCGAAACGCAGAGCTTACGATTATCTTACAAAGCCTTTCGACATTAAGGCTTTGATTGAGATGGTAACCCGGGCTGTGAATGCGGCAGGCCAGGCGAAGGCATCGGTCGAAGTGTTCCCAGACAAAACATCTCCAGCTCCTCAATCACAGTCGCGGGCGGAGAAACGAGTCACACAAATTGTGGGTGAGAGTCCATCTATGCACGCGGTGTACCAGATTATCGGACGGGCGGCCGTCAGTGACGAAACAGTGTTAATCATGGGGGAGAGTGGTACAGGCAAAGAGCTGATTGCCCGTGCGATACACGAAAATAGTGAAAGAAACAAGGGCCATTTTGTTGTTGTCGATTGCAGTGCGATGCCCGCGCTTTTAATTGAAAGCGCGCTTTTCGGACATGTCAAAGGTGCATACACTGGGGCAGACATGGCGCGTCAGGGAAAATTCGAGCAGGCCAATGGCGGCACCATTTTTTTGGATGAGATTGGAGAACTGCCGATTGAAGTCCAGATGAAGTTGCTACGAGTGCTCCAAGAGCGAGAAGTCGAACCGGTGGGCTCTAACGAAACACGTAAAGTAGATGTGCGTGTAGTTGCCGCCACGAATCGACGATTAGATCGAATAACTCAGGAAGGCACGTTCCGTGAAGACCTGTATTACCGTCTGAATATAGTTCCGATGTATTTACCCCCGCTCCGTGAGCGTAAGGCCGATATTCCTGACTTGGTAGATCTTTTCGTCAGCCGTTTTGCTGCCGAATACAATCGTCCGAAGACGGCGATTTCATCTGAAGCATTCAAGCACCTAATGGCTTACAATTGGCCAGGAAATATTCGAGAATTGGAAAATGCTCTTAAACGAGCTTTGGTCCTGTGTTCAGGACAGGTGCTTCTATCCGAGCATTTTCCGGAATTCTCAAAAGGCGAAGCCCACTCCTCTGCGTTCCAAGAAACAGGCTTTGAAAACAGAGTCTACGCGCTACTGAGTGAATGGGTGAACCAATGTCTTGAATCCGATGTGTCTGAAGGTATGATTTATCCTGAGCTTCGTACCGCGTTTGAAAAACCACTATTCGAGATTGTCTTGAATCGGACTGGATGGAATCGGAGTCGAGCCGCGGAAATTTTAGGAATTAATCGGAACACGTTGCATTCCAAAATGGATGATTACGATATTAAGCATTAGGCTTTATGATATGTCTTACATCGCCCCTTGACATCTTTTCTATAAGTTGGTAAGATTCTAGCGTAGAGGCGAAACTATGGATATTGGAAAAATCATTGGCACAGTGGTGGCGACGCGAAAGAATCCCAGCCTGAAGGGTACTCGGCTGTTAGTGGTTCAACCTCTTGATTCTGATGGGGAATCAGTCGGCGGACCAATCATCGCAACAGATACACGGAGTGAGGCCGGTTGTGGTGACATTATCTACATGGTCGCGGGCGGAGATGCCATTGGTGTATTACCCGGTCGTCAAATGCCCATTGATGTTGCCATCGTTGGTATCGTGGATTCAATCTCCCATTCTCGTGAACGTCGGACCGATTCTGAAGGTTAGATTAGAATGTACATCGCCAAGGTAGTTGGAAAAGTGGTTTCGGTCATCAAACATGGAGCCTATGAAAATCGAACACTTCTGCTTGTGCAACCAGTGAGTCTGAAGTCGCAAGTTGTTCGGATTCCGACGATTGCAGTTGATTGCGTCGGCGCAGGCGAAGGTGATGTTGTGCTTGTGGGTGCTGGTCCGGGAACGGCTGAAGAGGTTTTTGGAATTGAGAGCGCTCCCATACGTGAATTAGTCATGGGGATTATCGATCGATTTGATGTGTCCGATGAGGTTGGAATAGACGAGGTTTTGCCAGCTGTTGTTTAGATTTGTCATCTTGAACTTGTGGCTTATTAAGGATTTCAGGTTTTGTTCATTCCACTCGGTAGTCTTCCATCGCACCCCCGATCTACAAAACCAAGGATTGTACACGTTTTAATCCTAGCGAATATTACTGTATTCATCTACCAGCTTTATCTGTACTCTATCGATCTTTCTCTTGCAGTGAGGTACGGCGCGGTGCCTCGAGACGTGGTTGCTGTTGTTGACATTGTGCCATTCTTTCCATTGCTACTCCCGAATCTTTTGCATCCGAGCCTGCTTACGTCCCTATTTCTCCATGATGTACGGATTCTAGAAGGAGGATTTATTCATATCATTGGGAACATGTTGTACTTAGCTGCGTTTGGCCCAAACCTTGAGAATCGCATTGGACATTTTAGATTTCTTGTTCTCTATCTGCTGTCGGGTGTTGCAGCGACTCTGTTGTATGTTGTTGTTCATCATAACTCCGACATTCCCTTGATAGGGGCAAGCGGAGCTGTTGCGGGTGTTATGGGAGCGCACTTTGTTGCCTGTCCAAAGTCACGCATTCGATGCCTTTTTCTCGTTTTTATCCGTCCACTACCCGCAAGTGTCGTGCTTGTTCCTTGGACAATCATTCAAGTCGTCAATGTTTCTCTCTCGCATCATAGTACTCCGGTCGCGTGGTTAGCACATATTGGTGGATTTGGTATGGGGATCCTTCTCATCGGGAAATTTCAACGAACTTCCCTTTCAACGTCAGTCGAAGATTCCGAGTCTCGGCAAATCGTTTACGAGTCAATTGGACGTCGCAAGCGCCCTTCGAATCCTCTCTAAGGAGGAGCTCATGTTGCAAAAGGTACTGTTGTATTTCACATTACTGACCTGCCTACATTTCTCCGGCTGCATCTGGTCGTCAATCTTAGCAACAGCATGGAGTGACAATATTGCGTCGGCGACTTTCGGAACCCAAGCAACTCACCCAGCCCTTAATGATGGAAACCTTGATACTGTGGCTACCACACCAGCAAGGAATAAGGAGCGCGTGTTTGCGCTAAAGTTCGATTCTATTAAACCGGTTCGCAGAGTTATAATTTACAATCAGAACCTGTTTCGGTTTGACCTGGATTATCGAGATACGACAACTAAAGAACCAACTTGGAAAACTGCGCATACGGTGCGACAACGACGAGACGTCGGCAACAAACGTGTCCAGTCCAGATATCTAATTGATCGTCTGAATTTCAAAACGGATATCATCCGCATCCGCGTCTCACGTACTGTTGATGATGAAGTCGTTTCAAAAGCTCAAATCGATCCCGATGACATGATAGTAAACCAGATTCGACAGACAATCGGCGGACATTTCGTCGAGTATTTTCGTGTGATTGTTCCAGCGATAGCCGCGGTGAATGAGATTGAGGTTTATCACCTAGCAACGAAGTAGAATAGTTGACATACCTGAATTCCTCCCACAGTTTTACCAGAGTGTCATTTCCCCAAAATTAATTATCTTCCGTAGCAAATGATTAGATTACTCCTCCAATAGCGTCTTCGGAAAGGAATGAATTCCCGTATTAGATGGAGTCGCTAGGATTAGTTCATGGTAAAGGTAACTTCTCGTGTCCAGTGGATCTGGGCTTGAGTTTGAAGCCCAAATCCACCGTCTCATTGCGCGTGGGTTGCGTTCTGAATTTGGAACGGGGAGCGTTTAAGGAATCCACACAAAGCGGACGATTTGCGGTGCGAACCTGAAGAGCTTTGTAATACTGATCTGCGGTGCCGACTTTGCTGGACGTTGTGTTTGCGGACTGTTTGTGCATATGCGCTCTTGTTGGATAGCTGTTAGCTCGTTTTCACTGGTTGTCGATATGGTCCACTGACCGGGTCATGTCGATAGATTGTCCCATTTCTGATGCTTTGGTGGGGGCTATGAAAACACTTAAGCTGGTTCGCTGATTGGAGTGAATCTTACTGGAATAGATCCTACCTAGATAGCGAAGTGTTTTCAAACGGCATGTGTTTCTGTAAATCTCTCGCCGACCAACGAGCCTGTATCGCATTGTGGTAACTCCATATCATCATAGTCGTTTTCCTTTAGCGGACATTTGACATCGACAAACTCTCCTTCAGGCATTGTCGGGGCTTGCATTTCCACGCGACAGTTATTGATAATTGCGTGGGAGATGTACACTCTTTATTATGTAGAGGCACTTTTGATCGAAATTGGCAAGAATGTGGGACTCTAAAAAATGCCATTTAGGAGAAACATTTTCAAGATGAAACCAGCGCTGAACTCAATGTGCAGGAATTTTGTCTGCGGTACTCAAACAAAATCCCTATTATCGCACCGCTTTCGCGTTTTTGTTTCACGATGTTTAAGAGAATGGTCGAGGGAACTTTCTTCCAGGCCTAGAATTGTGCTTCCAATCTGTCAGACGGCTCATTTAACCATCGTCGGATATGCCACTTTCGACTCGCCTAGATTACGTTCCAGGCTCGTTCGACGTCGTGCACGGGCTCTTCGTCTGGTGGAGTGAGCATACGGATTGCCATGAGGTGGACAGATCTTAGTTGTTTCCCGTTAGAACATTGTACAAATCTCCCCCTTTAGCAACTCTGTATGATATAATCATAGTCTATGTTGATAGTGTTCAAGCGTGAAGGATTCTTCGACTGAATCGCTCCTTTCTTTCGTGGCTTGTTTTTTCATTCTCATGTACTTACTCAGGAGATTAAATGGAACAGGAAAGCACACTCGTACTCATCAAACCCGACGGGGTCCAACGTGGATTGATTGGTGAGATTATCGCAAGATTTGAGCGCAAGGGACTCAAGATCGTCGGGCTCAAATTACTTGAACTCTCGCAAGAAAAAGCGGCAGAACTGTATTCCCCCCATCAGGGCAAGTTTTTCTACGGTTATCTGCTTGAATTTATGACATCAAACCCGATCGTGGCACTTGCGATTTCGGGTGATAATGCAATAGAGCTTGTTCGCCTCATTAACGGTGCAACGAAGCCATCTGAATCTGAACCGGGCTCCATTCGTGGGGATTTCTCCATTGACATCACTCACAACGTTGTACATGCATCTGACTCGCTTGAAAACGCTGAACGTGAATTGAGAATCCTTTTCAAGCCTGATGAGATTCTCGCATTTTCGCGAATTGATGAAGCGATTGTCCACGGTCCTGAGCTATAGATCTCAGCTCAGCCATGGGCTCAGATGCAGTTTCCTCCGATATTGGCTGTATCTGCATGAGGCTATAGAGGAATCGGTATTAACGATGTTTTAACGCCCTATTGTCAACATTCTTGCTGCCGGTGCACGTTTTGTAGTTCCTGAAATGTTTCATCCAGAGCAAGGTTCCTTCTTTAATGGAACCTGACTCTCGATGCTGGCTGGTCTTACCGTGTGCAGAAGAACAACAACGTCATTCTGGCTAACAGCGTAATGGTAGTGTCCAATATCTTTATTGTCAATGAGTGCCTGCTATAGAGACATTGTGGGTTGGAAGCATTGAGTTTGAGGTGCGTCTGTGACCGATTAGTGCTTTGAGCCTTTGGTGGCAGATCATAGGCGTTACGGATTTGTGGCAATTTTGGTGCATACAATCGATCCGCGTTGCGGTTGATGAATGTGAAATACCAATTATCTAGAGGAGAGATCTTATACATAATGATCGCATAGAATTTTGTTGACATTCGGGTGACTGTGTCAGCGTTGTATGAACTTTTATTAACAACGAGCGAAGTTAAGTGGAATGGTGCGTGAGTGGCCGTGACGATGTGCCGTATGAAATGTATATATGAGCTGAACCCTTGGAGCCAGACCTGTCTGGCCTAGGTAGGGTAGAAAACGGAAAATCGGTTCTTGCCTTTTTTGAAGACGCTGCTCTACGTTTTGGACATGTGCTTAAACATCTTGAAGCTGTTACAGGCGCAGAGAAAGTAATGGTTGGACTCTTGGTTCCAATAGGGCGTTCGAAATAGCATTTATTGGTTTCAATAGTGCGCCTAGCAAGTTCTTAGTTTGAGGTTCTGGAATCTGAGAAAGAGTGAATGATGCTTACTCCGGACTTTAAGGTCCAGTTCATGGATTGCGGCGTGGTTTTCTGGAGGTGGTCTATGGATCAGATACATGGATTAAGTAAGATGGTGTCACTTTTCGTTTGTTTCTGTTTTGCAATGCTGTCGCTGCCGAGTGCTTCATGTGCAACGAACGATTACTTTGAACGGATTACTGTCTTTTCTCGTGGTCGGATTGCCCATTTTTCCGACATGCCAATTCGCGTTTACGTTTCGCCGATGCTCGAGACAGAGGCATACCTCGACGCTATACGCCATGCCATGAATCAGTGGGAGTCAGCGTCGGGGGGTATCGTCGAATTTAAAGAAACAACAGTGAGCGGGGAAGCTGATATTCGTGTGAGTTGGGGTACCGCTGGGCTTTGGCCCATCGCTGAGATGACGGGCGCAAAGACTGAGCTCACACGTCTCGACGCAACTCGGTCGAAGGTTGAGATGATTTTGGTCCCACCTGAGTCCGAGCTCGTGCGAACTGCTTTTCCCTCGCGCTTGCGTGCAATCTGTCTCCACGAGTTTGGACATGCCATTGGGCTTTGGGGACATAGTCCAATGGCATGCGACGTAGGGTTCCACGCGTCGAGTGCGCAGCGTCCAACTCGTCGCGATATCAACACACTCCTGCGAGTGTATGCCACTCCTTTGAACACGCCACAGCATGAGCGTGCGATTAAATCGGTACAAGAAGATCTTGATGCTACTCCGGAAGACGCTCGCCGTTACTACCTCCTTGGAACAATTACAGCTGACAAAGGTGACATTGACGGGGCAATCACACACCTCAAGACCGCCCTTACACTTGATTCGAATTTAGAATTCGCACGCGAGAAACTTCTCCAGGTTTGTCAGGATTTTGGTCGTTATGAGCAAGCAATACAACTCCTCAACGATGCCTTAACCGAAACACCTTCCCATGAAGCTTATAATACACTTGGTGTGATGTACTATCGAGATGGGAAAATCGAAGAGTCCATAACGGCTTTTCAGCATTCGCTCAGGCTAAATTCGCACGATCCTGCAGCGCGGCATAATCTTCATCAAATCTTTCGGGAAAAAGGGCTTGCGGCACTCAATGCCGCGGATTATTCTCAAGTGAGCGCATATTTTGAGCAAGCGTTGCGATTCTCGTCTCGCGACTCCGGCACGATTCACCGATTGATCGCCGACAGTTATACGAAACGTGGGGATTTTCCCAGTGCAATTGCTCAGTACCAGAAGGCACTAGAAATCAATCCGAGTGACCGTGAGGTTAGAGGAGAGCTTGCCGGGTGCTATAACAACTACGGTGTACAATTAAGAAGTGCGCATCTATGGGAGGACGCGATCCATGCATATAGTCGTGCTCTAGAAGTGATGCCGACGTTTGTGATTGCCCGCTCCAACTTGATTGATGTGTTCTGGCAGATTGCGAATAGCCACCGTAGGACAGGAAATCTGAAGGAGGCAATAGCGGCTTATCGTCAGATTGTGTCCATAGACATGCGGGACAGCGGTGTGCACAGTATGTTAGGCGAATTGTATCTGAAGAGAAAAGCATACCCATCTGCCATTGAATCGTTTAAAGAAGCTCTAAAGCATACATCTAAGGTTGTCCAAGCTCGACATAACCTCATTGCGGCTTACACGACATATGCGCACGATCTCGATTCGCACGCGCAGTACGATGCTGCAATAAAGCAGTTGCGCCTGGCGCTTTCGATTGCGCCGGCTCAGGAAAATCTACGCTTAAGTCTGGGCCGTGTCTACCAGAATGCTGGTAAGTTTAATCTCGCACAGGCGCAATTTGCACAGGTTTTGAGAGACCAACCAGAGAGTGAGGCGGCCAAGCGTGAGTCTGTCTATCTGCGGACGGTGTATGGAGAAAGGCTTATGAACGAAGGTAAGTATGGTTTAGCTTTGGCTGAATTTGAGGCAATTCCAGAGTGTGAAAGAAGCCTCGATATCTATAATACCATCGCGTATCTCTATCTCATCCGCCGTAACCTGTCTGGGGCGCTAAGCGCGCTCGAATCGGTGTGCGCTATATCACCGACCGACGAAACCGCCTTCCAGAACTTGCTTGCGATTGAATCGCAACTGATTCGAAAACCCCCGTATAGGATGAATCGCGGTGTAGTCAACAATTTGCTGGTTCGGGTGCGAAATCAGCTAACTGTCTACTATATGAATCGTGGAGCATATCGAGAGGCACTAACGAATTATAGAGCTGCAACTGACCTAGTTCACTGACTTGGATGTTTGGCTGCCATCATAAGTGCGACAATGCAGAGTTCGCCGCTGGCCTGTCGGAAAGTAATCTTCGCCAAGGTCAAGATGTGGGGTCAGATGTAGAGTCCATTTCTAGGTCATGAGATGTTGATATCTGTGCTTTGGTGAGGATTGGAGAAGAGAGGCCTTAATACATCCGGCGTAGAAACGCGGATAAGAAAAGAACAACGATGCCCAAACAAATAGTTATGTTAAGCCAGGTAGTGGGACGTTTCTGGAACGGCGAAAAGACCGTATATGGAAAAGTCAGGACGATTCCGAGTGTAAAGATTAGAAAAACGATGAAGAGCTTGACTCCGAGAATTAGGATATATACTGAATAGTCCGGGGAGGTTTCGAAAGCAGTTCGGGTTTGTTCCCGGGCGGAATTCAAGAAGTCAACATAATTATATATGCCGCTTGCCAAGATTGTGATTAATCCAATCCAGATGACCGGTCTGAATCGTCGAAAGGCAGATTCCGTTACCTGAGATTTCTCTGGTTGACGAAGGGGTTTCGTTGCAGGTAGTAGTATCACTCTCAGGAAGAAGAAACCCCCAATCATTAAGACAACAGAGCCAACGTGTAACCATTGTATTAGTGAGGGTAGGAGCTCGTAATTAGGAGTCATGGCTGTGTCGATTCGCATCCTTAATGTTTTCCTAATGGATTATATTCAATTGTACTTTATCTCACTTCGTTGGGTAGGTCAAGTCAAAAGCCAATCCGGCTTGAAATTCCAATTGACAATCTTGGACAGAGATGGTATCTTGTGTGAATATGATTCTAGATTTTAAAGGAAAATGTCCAAACGACTTCATTACGATTTTCGGATTGTATAATGAGCACTGAAAACGGAGGGAATGCTAATGAGAATGCACCTCGGTGGTGAATGGGTCGATAAATCAGAGAAGATTGAGGTTTTAAGTCCTTACGATGGCTCAGTGGTGGATACTGTTCCTAGAGGTGATGCCAGTGACGTTCAAAAGGCGCTAGTGACAGCAGAACGTGGCGCGGAGATCATGGCGAAACTGACGGGATACGAGCGTTACGAGATTCTTCACAAAGTCTCAGAACTAATGACGGATCGTTCGGAAGAACTTGCCCAGGTGATAACGATGGAGGAGGGTAAGATTCTCGCCGAAGGACGGATGGAAGCCACTCGGGCGACAGAAATTATTGCGCTCTCGGCGGAGGAAGCCAAGCGGCGCTACGGTGAAGTTATACCGCTTGAAGGTGCTCCGGGCGTCAAAGGAAAATTTGGTTTTACGTTACGCGTGCCATGCGGTATTATTGCTGGAATTAGCCCATTCAATTTTCCACTACACCTCGTCTGCCACAAAGCAGGTCCTGCTATCGCAGCTGGAAACGCGGTTATCCTTAAACCTGCTACCGACACACCGCTGTCCGCATTAAAGCTTGTTGAACTTTTTGTGGAGGCCGGTTGTCCGCCCGAAGCTATTCAATGTGTAACTGGTGCAGGTAGTGAGATCGGTGATGCACTCTGTTCAGATGCACGTGTTCGCAAGATTACTTTTACCGGCAGCCGTGATATTGGCGAACATATTTGTCGCGTTGGAGGCTTGAAACGAGTAACCATGGAACTGGGTTCAAACTCACCCTTAATCGTCATGCCGGACGCAGATCCCGAAAAGGTCGCGCAAGCTGCCGCTGCATCGGGTTATTCAAATGCCGGGCAAGTCTGTATTTCCACGCAACGTGTCATCGCTCATGAGAAAATTTACGGCGATTTTCTCGACGCTTTCAAGTCGCAGGTCGAAGGAATTAGCATTGGAAACCCACTAGATCAACCGACGAAGATGGGACCGATGATTCGTGAATCAGATGCCGCTCGCGTCAGCCAATGGATTCAAGACGCGGTGGGTGGTGGTGCTGAGTTGGTAACCGGTGGTGAAAAACAGGGTCAATTTGTCACTCCTGCGATTCTCGCGGAGGTAGAGCCCAGTATGCAAATCTCTTGCGATGAGGTTTTTGGTCCTGCGGTTGGTGTCACACGGGTGAATGACATCGATGAGGCGATTTCCCTCGCCAACGACACAAAGTATGGGTTGAGCGCGGCAATATTTACCGAGAACATCAATTGGGCCATGAGGTTCGTGCATGAAGTGGACTCTGGAAACTTGATGGTTAATTGGGGGACACAGTGGAGAGCGGACTTAATGCCGTATGGGGGTCTCAAGGAGAGTGGTATGGGCAAGGAGGGACCTAAGTATGCTGTACAAGAGATGACCGAAACCAAGATGGCGATTTTCCATCCGAGCGAATAAAGTGTAGTGTAACGGTTCGTTATTTCCGTATCCTTGGATGAGATGGGAATAATTCACCCGTTTTCATTTTCATCTAAGCCACGGTTCCTCGCCTGTTTATTGCAATTACAACAACCCGGTGCTGATTCTAAACGATTGCGCTCTGGGGTGTTGTGCGAGATTCCCGCCAGTCTTTTTTCCGCGTGTCTAATAGAGTTCGAACAGGGTTGCGAGAGTTGTAACACGTAACCGTTATGTGTATGCGTATTCTTATGGATTCACAGGTGTCTTGTCCTTAGTCCTTATCGTGAAATCCTTGATTCGTGGCTCCTAAAACAAGGAGAGAGCGCTTTGATGGTCCAAATCTGCAAGCTATCGATAGTCCTGATCTGCATTTCCAACTACCTGGCGTGTAATCGAGATACGGTACGACGTGGTTGGCACGCTGTCGAATCGGGTACAGATGTTCACCTATATGGTATTCATCTTACTGATGCCAAGCGCGGATGGGCCGTTGGTGCGGAGGGAGTAATACTGTCCACTATCGATGGTGGGTTAACGTGGAACAAACAATCCTCGAAGGGGGCTATTTCTAAGAATACACTCAATAAGGTCTATTTCTCCACTTCGACCAACGGTTGGTCGGTCAGTCGTTTGGGAGAAGTTTTCTATACGGGGAGCAGTGGCAAATCTTGGTTGAAGCAATCTACTCCAACCCTAAGTGCTCTGTTAGACGTTTGTTTCGTGGGTGTGTCGGAAGGATGGGTAGTTGGTGGATACGGTACAATCCTTCACACAAATGACGGTGGCGCGGTGTGGGAGAGGCAACGGACGCCGCCGATTGGGCATTTATGGGCTGTACATTTCGTTGATAATCAGCGTGGGTGGGCTGTTGGGGAGGAGGGTAGGGTTGTATATACACCAAATGGTGGTAAGAACTGGGTGGAACAGCGGAGTAATACTGATGAATCTCTTTTGGGGGTCTATTTTTCCGATGCGAAAATTGGGTGGATTGTTGGAACAGATGGATTGATATTGTACACGGAGGATGGAGGTGTTATATGGCAAGCTCAGGATGCGCCCGTGAAGAAGACTTTGCGCGGCGTTGCGTTTAGGACTCCGCATCAAGGGTGGATTATTGGTGCAGAAGGATTGATTCTACATACGTCTAATGGTGGAAAGACGTGGATAATTCAGGCGAGTAGGACGAGTTCTAATTTGCTGGATATCGCTATTCATGGAGGCCGTGGTTGGATTGTCGGTGCCCGGGGTGCTATTTTGCGCAGTGACTAGAGTCAATGTCGATGTTTCTCTCCTTCTATCAGCTGCACTTTGAGGAACGTACACAGCACTATTCATCTTTATCGAGATGTGTTTCCCATTTTCGCATGCACACGAAAGTCATTCCAGAATGAATAGTGCCGAATAGAAGATGATAGGGCGCGCAGCATCGGCACAGTATTGACGCGCCAATCTGGTTCGAATATGGAATGGGAAATCAATTTGGGCGTTCTGTCGGATTTCGAAAAGATTTGATGTAATGGCGATGGCTAGGTAAGTAGGCGCGGGCGAATTTTGAAGCTATTCCAATTCCATCTTAATTCCATCGTCAGCTGGTTGGTAGGGAAAATTCAGAGGCATGGTTCTAGTTCGATTCAGTGGATGATTTTAGAGCCTCCCCCTTCTTTACCTGGCAATTTGTGGAACTCGTACAAATATCTCGTGGTTTCGGTTGTTTTGGCTACTCCAGTGACTATTTTATGATTGTGCACAAGCTTGGTTAAAAAGGCTCAGAGTTTTGGAAAAAGAATTCCAGCACACCTTTAACCTTCCAGATATACATAGGCTATTAAGCATTGTAGACTGTCTCGAGGTAGTACATTTTTGATGTTGGATTCCTATAGGAGACAAGTCCGTGTTCACGTGCTTGGGTCGTCTCAACTCTACAACACCGTAGTTTCCGGCGATTTCATTTTTTTTCTCAATACTCCCAGCTGGAATAGAATTCAACCGGGGAGTGTTGTGCCCACTTTAATCTCTGCTACGAGAACAAAATTCTGTCTATCCTCGCCCAATGTAGGGCATCTGGTTTGCCATCACCGTGATGAAAGGTACGTTCGTATCCAAAGGTAGGCCGGCCATGTACACTACGGCCCGTGCCACATTATCAGCGTCCATTCTTGCCTCAGCCATCCGCAATCCATTTGGCTGGAGACTTCCGGTATCCGATTTTGCCGTCATATCGGTTGCAGCGTTGCCGATGTCAATCTGACCGCATAGAATATCAGACGGACGTCCATCAAGGGAAGTCGATCGGGTCAGGCCTGTTATCCCGTGCTTTGTCGCAGTATAGGGTGCGGAGTTAGGTCGCGGCACATGTGCTGAGACAGAGCCGTTGTTGATTATTCGTCCGCCCTTGGGATCTTGATTCTTCATGATCTTTATAGCTTCTTGGGTACACAAGAATGCGGCGGTCAAGTTGGTATCCACAACTGTTTTCCATTGATCCAAGCTCAGTTCTTCCAGCGGGACACTTGGCGCACCCACACCGGCATTGTTAAACAACAAATCCAGTCGGCCAAAGGCCTCTATAGTCTTATCAAATAGATTTCGGATAGCAGCAGGATTTGTCACATCGGTGGGCACGGCTAACACGCGGCAACTAGCTGGTCCTGCCTCAGCAGCAGTGTCGCGAAGACGTTCGGCACGACGGCCAGCGATGGATACAGAATAGCCTTCTTCCAAAAGCGCGAATGCGGTTCGTTTACCAATCCCGCTTCCACCGCCTGTAATGATAGCAACATTCTTAGTTGAACTCATGTGGTAACCTCCTGGGTGTGAGAATTTAAAACTGCCAAGTCATTGAGCGAGTATGTTTGTTCTGATTTTCTGAAGTGACGCTGCACATCATCCTATCTTTTCCCCAGTCCTAAATCTGATCGTGGTGATGTCAACAATTAAAACAGGATTGGTGTCCATGCAATCTTGTCCAGTTCTCAGATTTTCCTCCATGGCTGCCGAAGGATGGGCTAATACCCCTGTTCCAAGAATCTACCAATTACTTCGTGTGAAATCGGTTCACTCACTGCCCGAGCGTTCAGCTCTAGCTGCTCGATGTTTAGACTGCCGATTGGGTTACCGTGGATGCGCGTTTCACGCAGGCAGAATTGCAAGGCCACCCCCAATAGGCTGAGATTGTTGTCGATGCACCACTGTCGCATCTTGATGGCGCGGGCGACTTCCGGATTGTCCTGACTTCGGTTAGAAAGATTAATTCCCGTTAAAAGGCCGCGCTTAATCGACCATCCATTTAGTACGCCGATGTCTTTTTCTGCAGCCGCTGGAAGGATGTCGTGAGCTGCGGTTTGACCAAACAGATTGTGGTCGCTGAATGTCAGGAGCACGTCCACCTCCCCCGTTTCAATCGCTTGGAGGTGGAAATCATGTGGTCTCATCGCATAACCGATGTTATGGATTACACCACGGTTTTTCAGCTGCTTGAGTGCTTCAAACGTTCCCCCCTTTGCCAGCGTCGGTTCGATTTCACGAGGATCGTGGACAAGCATAGCGTCAAAATAATCCGTGCCAAGTAATTCTAGCTGTTTTTCGATGTTCTCAATGGCATAGTCGGCAGAATAATTTACTTCTCCGGGTTTGATTTTATACTCAATGCCGTTCCACTCATAAGTGCGCTCAGCGCAGATTCGCGCACTTATGACAATCTTATTGCGTTTGATGACGCCATTCTTAAGTGCGACTCCGAGTTTTCGCTGCGAATCACCGTAGCAGAGCGCGACGTCAAAGTGGTTAATTCCAATGTCGACGGCATGTCGCATAAGTTGACAGGCTTCATCGTCAGGGACATCACCAAAGTGGTTGCCAAAGCCCTGCGTGCCGAAGGGAATTACCGGAATTGTGAGTTCGCTCCTTCCCCACCTGCGTCGAGGAATTGTGAATGGTTGATTCATGGTTTAACTCCTTAAATGGGGCCGATCACGGCGGAGGCTTGATTGTCCGAATGTTGACAAGCTGAATTGGTGTTAATGTAATATCTGTGCAGTTGCTCGATGTTGGGTGGGCGCTAAAGACAAACCCAGCCACACTATCACACTGTTAGTATTGCTGCTCGAATATCAGAGGGTGGACCTTTGAGTCCCTCGTAATAAATCATCACGAATTTTCCGTCGCCCAGGTCCATGAAGGAAGCATATGATACGTCTGGACGGTTTAATCCTCCGTCA
>CAYZGU010000035.1:0-18162 GCA_964478165.1 uncultured bacterium
AGCACCATGATTAAGACTGCTAGAGGAAATTGGCAAAAGACGCAAACACTCGAACTCGTAAGGAGTGTTCTTTGTGCTGATGCTCTCAGGGTGTACGTGGTACTTGAGTCAATCTCTAGAGCGTCAATGGTATTAGAAAGCTAGTCAAAAGTCTGGTCGCATGCCAACTTGATAGATTGCAATCATGGCATTATAGTCCTGTGCCGCGGATTAATCGTTGATTAAATCACGTATACAGTATACAATATCAGGGAGAAAGTCATGCCCTCCGCAGCGTTGACCATACGTCTTGTGCGCACTGGGGAATACGTGGGATTATGGGTTCAGCAACCGCATAGGTTAGACAGTTTGTACTCCTCGCTTGCCAGAGACCGAATCAAATGAGCATGGCGGCGGACATACAAATGCGCCTGGTTAATCGCCAATCTCTGTGATTTCTGTGTCGAAAGAGTTTTGCGGCTCAGCAAATAAAGTCCGCTACGTTAAAGAATTATCGTAGGCTTGTAGGATGTGGGATTGTAAAAACACGAACTGAGCGGTCAACTTTCAGGTGGAGTAAGTCCGGTGAGATTCGCGCTGCGTCTTTGGACGTGCGAGGCATATGCGAGCACAACTTAACCCTAGTTACTGATGCACACGAGCGAGTGTAACAATTCACCTTTACTGCGTTTGGCTCTCGAACTAAGCATAAATTGGGTGAACACTCAGGTGTGTTCTTAATAGAGTTCCGATTATACCACCGCTAATGATGGGCCGAAGTTAGCTTATACAATTCGAATTAGAAAAGGCTAGTTACATGGATGACACATCACTGAATCTTTTAGAAGAATTGACCCAGGCGCATGGAATCTCCGGGCATGAGACCGAGGTAAGAAATATATTCACATCTCGACTGCACGGTGTCGGCACAATTTCCTCGGATCGTTTGGGAAGTGTCTTCTGCACGAAGAAGGGATATTCGGCGAATCCGCGGATTCTACTGGACTCTCACCTCGACGAAATCGGGTTTGTTGTGCAACGTGTGACGGATTCTGGTTATGTGAAGTTCCTCCCCGTCGGAGGATGGTGGGCGCACACGTTGCTTGCTCAACGGGTGGAGATTGTTACGCGGATAGGGAACGTCCCGGGTGTTATTGGATCGATACCCCCTCACCTACTTGGTGCAGGAGCACGTGAAAGAGTCATGGAAATTGAGAATCTCTTCATTGATATAGGCGCAGAGAGTCGAAATCAAACCATGGACGTCTATGGGGTACAACCCGGATGTGCGATTGTCCCTTATGGACCATTTGTGTCGATGAAAAACCCCAAGCTATTCGTTTCCAAGGCGTTTGACAACCGTCTCGGCGTCGCCCTGGTGATTGAAACGCTTCAGAAACTTAATGGACATGCAAATACGGTTATTGGTTCGGGCAGCGTGCAAGAGGAACTCGGATTACGTGGTGCGCGCACAGTCGCAAACATCGTGCAACCGGATGTTGCCATTGTATTGGAGGCGCCTCCAGCGGACGATGCGCCGGGTACCGAAATTGAGGCGAGGCAGGGGCAACTTGGAGGTGGCGTACAGATTCGGTTATATGACCCGACGATGATTCCCAATCCACGTCTATGCGAACTGGTCGTGGAGATCGCTAGAGAAGAGCAAATTCCGCATCAACTTGCTGTGCGTTACTCCGGTGGGACCAATGCTGGCGCAATACACCAGGCTGGGCGCGGCGTGCCATCGATTGTTTTAGGCGTGCCAGCGCGCTATATTCATAGCCACTTGTCCATTATCAATATTGACGATTACGCCGCTGCACTAGAACTGGTAATGCACCTTCTTCCAAAGCTCGACCAGGCAACCGTAGATGCGTTGGTATAGATGCGCCAAATCTACCAGACGTGACTAAGCGAGGATGCGAGCGTCAGGAGGAGCGGCGATGCGCGGACTAAATCGGATTACAACACTCCCCAGGCTAGGTTCTTATCTTGAATCAACTGGGTGGAAGGCGGCGTAACTCTTAGCCGAACGGATAAGCTTGTGAAAGTTAGCTTCTAGCAGACCCCATTCGAATTTGGTCATTCTAAGAGAGTCAACTTACGGAAATGTCTTTCCCCTGAAATGTCCAACAGGTAGAAATAGATTCCGCTGGGCAGAGGCTCATCATCGAGATTGTACCCCTTCCAATATATTGCGCGCGCTTTTGTCGAATAATCCCCTTTGCCAAGGTACCCTATCGCCAGTACATAGACCGACCTACCATTTAGAGCGTAGATGCGCAGCGTCACCTCACTTGCGCGCGTCAGTCTGAAGGGAATCCAAGTTTCGGCATTGAATGGATTTGGAAAGTTCTGTAACAAGACTCCGCGCTTCATTTGCGCAAGTGTCGTCGGACGCGAGTTGAAGCCCGGCTGAATAGTCGTGGGCTGCGCCTGACGTGGGTTTCCAAAGTCTTCTACTAATTTTTCATAGGCGTAGTGCGCTTGAATAATTCCATACCCAAACGTGTTGTCAGGTTCCTCGGATTGTGAAGCTGTTGCACGTAGAACACGAGCGATGTCCTGGGGGGTGGCGATTGGAAATGCTTCCAACAAAAGAGTGGCAACTCCGGCCGCAAGGGGTGCAGACATGGACGTGCCTCGATGTGTACTGGTGAAATCTCGCTGAGTTTGCGGGTTGATGCTTCGTACAGCGCCCCCCATGGCTATTAAATCGGGTTTAATCCGACCATCAAAGGTTGGCCCACGTGAACTGAATGGGAGGATATCTCCATGACGGTCCACGGCTCCAATGGCGAGAACATCGAAACCGTCAGCCGGTACGTTTATTCGTCCGCCGAGCCCAAGGTCTAGTAATGGCTGCGCACCCCGGTTTCCCGCGGCAACAACAACGGTTAGCCCCTTCTCTACAGCGAGATTTGCGGCGATCGTCAACTTGGAAGTTTTACCATCAAGATTTTCAAACCGGTACCAGTCTGCGTAGCCAAGCGAGCTGCTAATGATATCTGCGCCCATTGCCTCAGCCCATTCTAGGCCTTGAATCCACCAGTCTTCTTCGATTAATCGTTCGAACTCATTTCCGTTATGGCGGACTTTCTCGGTTTTAGCGAGTAGATAGCTTGCACGATATGCCACGCCCATAAGATTTCCGGGGGCGTTTCCCGCGATTACGCCCAATACAATGGAACCATGTTCATCTTCACCGATGTCGTCTTGGCCAATTTCATCCGCCGCATTCGCGTCGTCATTGACAAAATCGTGTTGAGCAATGACGTCCACGTGCTGGAGCGCTGAGTGTTCTAGGCTGAATCCTGTATCCAGCAAACCAACAAGCATGTTCGTGCCGAAAAAGCCTTTTTCGTGCAAGATCTCTGCTTGAATCTGCTGAATTTGGGTTCGGGAATCGCCATAGCCGAATGGCGCTATTCTCTCCGGAGCAGGATGTGAACGAAAGCGTGTTGGAGAATCTAAATTCTGAACCTTCTGCATATGTTCGATAATAGGATCAATCGATGTAACAAACGGTAGTCGAGAAATTGTTGAAAGTTCGCTAGCCGTTGCTTCCAATCCGATAGCGTTCAACCATCGACTTTCGCTGCGCAGTGTGCCTCCGATTTCAAGTACGGCATTAACATAACTAGTTTGGATGGGCATGTCGCTCTCATTAGGATGGGGTAGATTTGTCCGTTGAGCACGACGTTTCCTAGCGCGTGAAGACATGCCTGCCGCGTAGCCGTCTAGGGCATCTTCCAGTTCTCTTTCTGATGAAAATCCTTTGTCTTTGAACATGACCCACACTTTCAGCTGTTCATTAGAGTGCAGTGTTTTGAGGCTGCGTGAGATTTTGTTTGCATCCGAATGGGGTAGGGTTTGGGCGTGCACAGAAAGCAAAGGAGAAATGATTGTAAGCAGTGAAAATGCGAGTAGTTGGGTCAATGTGTCCTGAATAGTTTCTTTCCGGAACATTCCTTAATCCTCAGTTAAACATATGCAGTGAGCATTGTTTGAGCAGAAGCGGTAGTGCAAGTGTAATTCGTGTTTCGACGAAGCAGGACAGATTAACGCCCGGTTTGCGATGGAAATGGCCATGATGGCAACACTATGTCTTCACGCTAGGAAATTCTAAAATGGGGTGAGCAGGATCAATAGAAAGCAGTTGATTAATCCTACTTCCTTCAAGTATCTTATGCCCCGGTGTTCTTAGTTGAATGCATTTGGAAATCGGAAGCTATCGTAACGTCATGGTCTTGTGGGAATAGCTTTTATCGCCGTCGGCGCAAGCGTCTAATATAGGAGTTTTCCGAACATCGCATCTTTGGTGGCGACGATAAGGCCCCTTTGTCATTGACAGTCTATGAAAAACTCCATCGTAGTAGGTGGTTTGAAAATCAGGGGCCAATTATGATTCGGCATGACTGTCAAAACAGGCGGAAGGAGGCCTTTGATTGAGAATACATGACGTCTTTAAGTAATATCATATGCGGTTGCAGTTCGAGGTTCTCTGATCATTCTTTAGGAAGTGTGGTCTTTCTTTCCAGCAGAGTACAACTGGTGTCAGATTGCACGGAACAACGAAACACAGAAATATTGTTCGGGGACGAGCATGCGTCCTGTCCGAAACAACTCGCGCATGAGGATTTGTACTGATGACTGAGTTTTAATTCGTGGTTGCCCAATGAACCATAACAGAATTCGAAGGCGTCGTCAACTGGTTTTCTCTGACAGCCTAAAGGACAACACATTCTTTGTTGACCGAATGGCGAAAATGGAGTAGAATGACTGGGCGTATTGATAGAATCTCAGAGATTAGGGTTTCTATTGCTAATTGCCACTCGAACATTATGAGGATAGCCGCTCTGCTTTCGGACTGAAAATCTATGGATACTAAACCCGTTGTGATTGGTATGATTGGCGCCGGATTTGCTGCGTCTTTTCACATCGAGAATTACCGCCGCGTTCCCGGTTTTAACATTCAAATCAAAGGTGTCGCTTCGCAGAGAAGAGAGCGTGCCGCAAGCTTCGCAAAGACGCATAGCCTGGAGACGGTTTATGAATCCGTTCAGGAGCTCTTATCCGATCCCGAAATCATGGTCGTAGATCTCTGTGTGCCTAACTATCAACATCAAAGCCTTACGTTGCAGGCTGCGGAGGCTGGGAAGCATGTCATCTGTGAAAAACCGTTGACGGGATATTTTGGTGTTGATGGCGAAATGCTAATGGACGGGAAGGCCTCGCGAATCCAGATGCTTGAAGAGGCGCTCAAGTCGGCAGATGAAATGGCCGAGGCGGTTTCGCGCAACGGCGTTACGTTCTGCTACGCGGAAAATTGGGTCTATGCACCGAGCGTTCAGAAGGCAGAACAAGTTCTTGCGCAGAGCGATAATACCATTCTCCGCATTACTGGTGAAGAATCACATAGTGGTTCGCATTCTTCGTTCGCGAAAGAATGGCGATATTCCGGAGGCGGCAGCCTATTCAACAAAGGTTGCCATCCGCTCGCCGCCGCGCTCTATCTAAAATACAGTGAGGGCCAGCGCAAGTATGGTAGGCCCATTAAACCGAAGAGTGTCACTGCTGAAGTGGCAAACTTGACGCACATAGAAAGTTTCATCGGAGAGGAGCAGAAGTGGGTGCGGGAAGGTTGGAAAGATTGTGAGGATTGGGGTTCGATGCTAATCACGTTTGCGGATGACTCTATCGTGCAGATTACTGCCTCGGATATGGTGCTTGGGGGTATTCAAAATCTGATGGCGGTCTATTCGAGCAAAGCAGTTATACACTGCAACCTGAATCCAAATACGGCCATGTTGACGTATGCGCCGACCGACCACATTTTGGGGAATACTTACATTCGTGAGAAGGTAGAAACACGCTCGGGTTGGCAATTGACAAATCCTGACGAGGACTGGATGAACGGTTTTCCGCATGAGCTTCAGGATTTCTGTGAAGCGATTACTGATGAACGACAACCCAAGAGTACCCTGGCGTTGGGACGCGATATTGTTGTTGTGTGCTATGGCGCTTATGTCTCGGCGCATACGGGAAAACGCTTTTCCTTGTCCGAGTGGCTGTAATTGGCATTCTAAATGGGATTCGAGTTGTTGCGTGATGAGTCTAAGCATTCGAACGCAGTGTCGTTGAAGGTGAACTACGATGTTATCAGAAGGAACATCTGCATATTGCTGTGCACGCTAGTGCGTATTCGGTGGACGAACCACCATGCTATCGGGGATTTTGTATTCGCTTGCGGTGTCTGGAGCGAGCAAGGAGATGGGACTAAAGATTCCGATGCGCTGTCGTGGAGGCTTATGGTTCCCTTCTGTCCTGCCAGTTGGCCTTGATGTTGTGAAGTCTCTCAGGAACGGAGGGACCAGCGAGTGTTGTTGAATTCTGGTGCGGTTGGCTACGATTGTCCCGTGCGGGTAAATAGTCAGTGTATAGGCGTATTTCGGGGTAAGATCGTACTTCGATCCCGCTATTACGGCGCCTTAGAAATTGGGCCAAACAAGTGTGTATCTGTGCCCATGACGTTCTAAATCTAGGAAAGAATTGGATTCGGACAAGCGGTGCAACCATCTCTGTTCTCGGAAATCTGGGTATACCCGAACGCTCGGAATTTGACAGATCGATTGGCTTGAACCTTCTCGCATGTGCATATGGTCTCCGATTTTGATAGCGCGTGTTTTGCAGTTGCGTTGGTGTTACAGAATGTGCATCGCGGAATGATTCTGAACATTGTACTGTATTGAGAATATTTGTGAAATTATCCCCGCGCGAGATAATTTCGCGACAGCGGTGCAAGTCCCTCTCCCTGACGCATTGAGAATCCGAGCGGTCTGCGACGCGCGATAATCCCCATCTTTACAAACTGCCAATTTAATTTCTAGTTGGTGATGGCGTTGGGGACCTCGTTAAGACCTCGCGCTGGCCTTCGGTAATTCCTGGTCGAAGGCAACAAATCTTCCGGGACAATGAACTCACTGTCCACCACCCTAGTTCTTGACCGTTGTCGGCCCGGTAGCTTCTCGGCGAAGACGGCGAAGGACCCATTAGTATCCTCGGTGGCTTGCGGGGATACGCGGTAATTTCCCTAAGAACGATGGTCTCATTTGTCAAGAATATTAAACTTGAACTTCGAGCAATTCAGTGTTGAAAGCGAGCTGCGTCAGATATGAGTGAATCATTCAAAGAACTTGAACAAACTCTCTCGAATCAAATCGAAGGTGAGGTGTGCTTTGATGCATATTCGAAAGTTCTGTACAGTACGGATGCAAGCCTATACCAGATTGAGCCGATTGGCGTTATCTTGCCGAGGCACAAAGAGGACGTAATTGCGGCTATGAAGATTGCACATGAAAGAAGCGTGCCGATTCTACCGCGTGGGGGTGGAACAAGCCTGGCTGGACAGACTGTCGGAAAGGCGCTTGTCATCGACGCCTCCAAGTACATGAATAGGATTATCGAAGTGAATGTTGAGGAGAGATGGGCAAGGGTAGACCCCGGGGTCGTGGTTGACAATCTCAATTCTCACCTCAAGCAGTATGGACTCATGTACCCGCTGGACGTTGCGACGAGTAATCGCGCGAACATTGGTGGAACGATTGGGAACAACTCCGCCGGATCTCACTCACTTATCTATGGTAAGACAATTGATCACGTCATGTCGCTTGATCTTGTGCTCGCGGAAGGTGATGAAATTCTTGCTGAACCGATAACGCAGACGGAACTTGATAGGAAACGACTGGACCGTTCCCACGAGGGGCACATCTACCGTGAAATCTGTCGAATCACGGTAGAAAATGAGGCAGAGATTCGAAAACGTTATCCGCGGATTTTGCGGCGCGTCGCAGGATACAACCTGGATGAGTTCATACCGAATGCCGGTTCGAAGGAAGTGACACCCTATCGCCGTGATGGTTGTAGCGAGAATCGCCCATTTAGTCTCGCAAAGATTGTCGTTGGTTCAGAGGGTACCCTTTCGACCATTACCGAGGCGAAGCTTGATCTCGTTCCGATCCCCACTATGACCGCGCTTGATGTTATTCACTTTGATACCCTAATCGAGTCAATGGAGGCGATGCAGCCGATTCTTGAATGTAATCCAACTGCCGTGGAACTGATTGATGACACGATTATTCAGATGACCCAACAGTCCCTCAAATTTTCACGTGTCACCAACTTTATTGAAGGTAGTCCAGGCGCGATCCTCGCCGTTGAATTCTACGGTGAAACGCAGCTCGAACTTGTCGAAAAACTTGATCGGCTCGAGCGCAAGATGAGGTCTGAAGGCCTGGGTTATGCGTTCGTTCGGTGTATGACGTCTGAGGAGAAAGAGCGTGTTTGGGAAACCCGGAAGGCCGGGCTCGGGTTGCTCATGGGAATGAAAGGTGACCATAAACCAGTTGGATTTGTTGAGGACGCTGCTGTTGCCATTGAGGATCTGCCAGAATATGTCCGTCGTTTTGACAAAATTGTCGCGGATCATGACACTACGGCCTCCCACTATGCCCACGCGAGTGTGGGATTGCTGCACAATCGACCCGTGATTAATCTCAAATCAGAATCTGATATTGCGAAGATGCACTCTATCGCTAGCCATGTGCGTGATCTGTTGATAGAACTAGGTGGTGCAATGAGTGGTGAGCACGGTGATGGATTGGTGCGCAGTGAGTGGATTGAGAGCATGTTTGGCTCGCAGATTTATGGCGCCATGCGAGAAGTAAAATCTGCGTTTGACCCAAGCAATATCATGAATCCCGGAAAAATCATCGATGCGGCGCCAATGACCGAAAATCTGCGTTTCGGTCCGACGTACAACGCAATCAAAATCGATACCTATTTCGATTTCTCCAGTCAGGATGGTTTTGCTGCTGCAGTCGAGATGTGCAATGGTGTGGGCGCGTGTCGGAAGACCCTATCGGGTACAATGTGTCCTTCTTTCGTTGGAACGCGGGAAGAGGAACATTCGACGCGAGGGAGGGCTAATGCGCTCAGGGCTGTAATTTCGGGAAAATTGACGGGCGAAGACTTCAAAAGTAAACGGCTGTATGAGGTGCTAGATCTCTGTATGGAGTGTAAGGCATGTAAATCCGAATGTCCATCCAACGTGGACATGGCAAAGATTAAGTACGAATTTCTGGCGCATTATTACAAAGAACATGGCTTACCGTTGCGAAACCGCATCTTCGGCCGTATTGATAGATTAAGCCAAATCGGTTCAGCGTTGTCTCCTGTTTCTAATTGGATTATGAAGAGTGCATTGACGAAATGGGGCCTGGAGAAAGTGGTCGGGATAGATCGGCGGCGCTCACTGCCAGCCTTCGTGCGTAAAACATTCGAGCGGTCGTTCGAAGAACATTCAGCTCCGGCACGTGACGAGCACGGTAAGCAAGTCGTCCTTTTCCACGACACGTTCATGAATTATAACTACCCCCAAGTCGGCGAGGCTGCGGTTCGTGTGCTCGAGGCGGCTGGATTTCAAGTTATCCTTCCTCGTCGGAAGTGCTGCGGTCGTCCAATGATTTCCAAGGGTATGCTTGAACAGGCAATTGAGAACGCGCGGTTCAACATTGAACAATTGGAACCCTATGCTGCCAAGGGAATTCCTATTGTGGGTTGTGAGCCGAGTTGCATTCTCTCTCTACGAGATGATTACGTCGATTTAATCCCCGGCGAGGCCTCCAAACTTGTTGCTGACAATACCTTTATGATTGAGGAATTTCTGATTGCCTGTCACGAGAGCGGCGATGTAAGGCTCGAGTTCACTGATTCGAAGAAGGAAATTCTATTGCACGGGCACTGTCACCAGCGAGCTATAGTCGGCATTCAGCCTTCTGTAAAGGTCCTGAGCTTGCCGCCGGGCTACAGTGTTGAGGTCATTGATTCAAGCTGCTGCGGTATGGCAGGTGCATTCGGCTATGAGAAGGAACACTACGATCTTTCAATGAGGATTGGGGAACTACGGCTTTTCGAAGACATTAGAAAAAAGAAAGGGAATTTTGAAATGGCGGTCGCAGGTGTGTCCTGTCGTGAGCAGATTCTCCAGGGCACGGGAAAAGAACCTAAGCACCTCATTGAATTGCTTAGCGATGCCCTGTGTGAAGGGGAGAATGGTTGACCCTACTCTCCCATGATTGCGGTAAGAGTTCGCGACGAGGCGAAAGGAGAATTGTGTTGCGAATTGGAAGACATCGGTAACTATGCAGAAACAAAGACGTTACTGTGGTCAAGAATTGGTCGTTTTGTCGGCATGCAGATGTACTGGCGATGGCCATCAGTTTTCGATTGCAAAGTGGAGTCGGATGAGGAAGAGAATTGCAGATAGAAGCTAACTCTGGCACAGACTGTCTGAGCGTACGTAGGAAGGCAACGAGAACTGAACGGTGAGCAACCCACGCAATGCTGGACGCCGACAGCACTCATCTATATCCTAGTGGTTGTAATCATTGTGTCAATTGCTCACAGATGGAGCTCGAAATGGATAATCGTGTGCGTCGCACACCTACCTACGATCGCTTCGCGATGGCTCTCTATGTTGCAAGCTCAGAGAGAATTCTGGACGTCCCGCTTTCTAAGGTGTTCAAGGACTTCTTAGTGCGTGGTGTCGAACTTGTGTGGATTAACAGCTACAACTATTATTCCCTGGCAAAGCACAAGAAGTTGAATCAATATGCTAAGGCCTACGGTGTCCGATTCATCTTGCAGATGGTCTACGATCGTACCTGGGGCCTGGATGAACAGAAGATGACGGAGTTCATCGAGGAGAATCTTAGGCGCTTGAAGGCCATATCTGATAGCGACGCGGTAGTGGGATGGGCTATTGGAGACGAGGTGGAAAACTTTGTGGCAAACTTACACGGCGAAGAACGCGAGAGAAGGAGGAGAGAACTAGAGCGCGGTTTTCAGAGGTTCTCGGACCTGATCCGCAGTCTCGATCCTCGGCGTCGCGTGACAGTGAATCACGATAGACCGAATCCGAGATGGCTGCGATGTGGAGAGGACGAGTCGTTTTGCACTACAGCTTACACAGGAGCTCTCAATCGAGGACGTATTTGCGAGTTGCAGGAGGAAGCCAAGCGCCACGGATTTGACGATTATTTTGTAGTAAGTCAAGCTAGTTCCGTACCGCTTGGCAAGGAAAACCTAGCGTGGCACGGAATGCCGTCTGTGGTTAACGACCGTGTGCTCGCCGCGCGAACGATTGCTCAGGAGATTAGAGACTATGCCGAAACAGCTTATATCGAGGGTTCTCCCGGCATCATGTACTTTCTCTACTGGGCGGGTTCCGAAAACTATCTGCCGTTCACGTTGGTTGACGCTAACGGTGACGATCATCTTGGCAAATGGAACGCAGTGCTTGAGGCGTCCCGGAACATTAGACGCTGGGAAGGACATCCTGACTGCCAGATCAACTCGCCGAACGATAATACCTGGGCAACACTACCGGCCAAAGTTTCCGTAAATGCTTCGAGTGTGAATCAGGACGATCAAGTTCAGAATGTGGAGATTCAGGTTAGCGGTGACCACGGACTTAACTGGGAGGGTCTGCTGGTGACACGGTCGGACGATGGGTCGTTCACGGTCGTTGTTGCAGAGGAGCCCCTGAACACCGCGGGGACTCTCCGAGTCCGCGCACGAGCTCTGAACACCCGAGGGCATTCGCTCTGGGACGTAATTGACATCTCGGTACTGAAGTAGGGGGAGCACACTCACTTTGGCTTCCTAGACGATCTTGCTATGATCGTTTGCTTGCTCGGTTGGAATGAGGTTAGCTGAATTGGCTTCGAGTGACTGGCCCAGTTTGTTTTTGGCGCAAACTGTCCTAGAAGTCTAACTTTAATCGAGATATGTTTGAGGCAGTGGCTTCCGCTAGAGTCCGAACTTAGGTCTCCGATCCCAGAGCAGTCCTTAGTTAGGTTGGCAGTTAATCTCGAAGGTTTTCCGTTTGGTTTTCGCATGCGCGAGACGAAGTTCAGCTATCGTGGTCTTCTTCTGAATGCTGAAGACGTAGGTGGATATGTGACGGAACTTTATTTTCAATTGACCTTGTGCGTTATTCGTCGGTTTCTCCCGTAATTGGCTAAACCGGAAAGGCTGTCCACCAAAACATGATTATCCCTTGCATCTGTATTGGGTGCGCAATCTAAAGTGCCAATTGGGAATTCGGACGATTAATCAATGGATAGGAGGGTAATGTCGATGAAGCACGACCAGATGCAGACAATTGGCAATTCCGGTCTAGAAGTAACACAGATGGGTATGGGTGGGGCAGCTCTTGGAAATCTGTATACTGCTGTGGATGAAACGAGTGCTGGGGACACAATAGATGCCGCCTATGCTTCGGGCATTCGTTACTATGACACAGCACCTCTCTACGGATACGGACGGAGCGAAACGAGGCTGGGTAATGCACTTTCAAGACACAACCGGAGTCAATTCGTGATTTCGACAAAGGTGGGGTACTCGCTCGTACCGCGCACGAAACCAGAGCCTGAAGATTCACCCTTTGTCGCAGTGCCCCCGCTTGATACGATTTTTGAATACTCCCGGGAGGCGGTCTTGCGTTCCGTTGAAGCAAGTTTAAAGAGGTTACAGACCGATTATATTGATATCCTGTTTGTTCACGATCCAGACCAGGGAGTGAGCGTCGAACCGGGCTTCGATAATCCATACGAAATTAGTCATTTCTCCGACGTGATGAAACATGTATATCCTGTGTTGGATGAGATGCGAACACAGAAAATGGTTCAAGCTATTGGAGTCGCGATGAACCAGTGGCAGATGCTCTGCGACTTTGCCACTGAAGGTGATTTTGATTGCTTTCTCCTTGCGGGACGCTATACCCTTCTCGAACAGGAATCGTTACGCAGACTTCTTCCACTTTGTGAAGAAAAAGAGATTCGCATTATCATCGGCGGACCATACAATTCAGGCATTCTTGCGAGCGGTGCGGTTGAGGGAGCGTACTACAATTATTTTCCTGCGCCGCTAGAGATTCTAGAGCGCACTCGGCAAATAGAAGATGTGTGCGTCCGTCACAATGTGTCGCTGCAGGCAGCGGCACTACAGTTTCCTTTCGGTCATCCAGCCGTTGCTTCGATTATTCCGGGTGCCAGGTCAATGGAAGAAATTGAATCGAATGTTAACTGTCTTGGAGAGGAGATTCCGTCTGAGTTCTGGCAAGAGCTCAAAGATACAGCGCTCATAGATGCATCTACACCTCTTCCAATTCTGAATGGCTAGCAAGAAAGAGTCTGAACTACTGCTAGAAGTGCTATGTCATGATTGAACTACAAACACAGGAACGGCAGATTGCCGCAGAGATTTTTCGCGATTATCCATTTTTGCAAGGTTATGTGGCGTCCGCCTTAAGCGGAGAAATGGGAACTGTATCCGTTGACGATCCTAGACGCCCAACTGTTGCCCATATTGTTCTTGCGTGGGCAAACATTCTAGCGGGCGATGCGGGTAGTGGGGCCGGCGATGCCATGCTGAAACGAATTCTTCCCAACACAACGATAGTTGGTGAAAACGCGAGATGGGTAGATGCGTTCTACGGGTTGTGGGGCCATCGTCTCGAAAAGTGGAACAAAATCTATTTTAGTACTGGTGATTGGAATTTGGAAAACTTGACAGCATCAGTACACCGGATTGGGGATGGTTACTCAATTAAGCAGGTAAAATCCATCGAAGATGTCGGAGTATTATCTTTGATGGGAGACGGGCTTGTTGATTTTCGAAACTATTTATCTCCGGAGGACTTCCTTAATCGTGGGGTTGGCTTCATTGTAGAGCGCCATGGTGAGTCTGTGTCCGGCTGTGCATCATATGCAGTCGGCGGTGGAAAGTTCGAGATTAGCGTCTCTACAAAGCGAGAGCACCAAGGCTGCGGTTTAGCGAAGGCAGTTGCGTCGCGGATGATTCTCTACTGTTTGAGTCACGGTATCGAACCTTGTTGGGATGCACCGCATGGCGTGGGCGGAATATTGGGCGCAAAGCTTGGCTTCACTAATCCTCAATGTTACACTGCATATAGAGTTCTCAAAGTTAGGGAATATTGGAACAGCACTTCTTGGATGTAAGGCTGGGAGTAGCTGATTAGGTAGTGAAGAACGCAAGGTAGCGAAATTCGACCGCAGGTTTTATTGTTTTCAGCCGGGAAGAAAAATAGGATGAAATCTTGGGGAGTATGTATGTTCCTCTAAGTGGACCTATACGTACTGTGTTTCGCCTGTCCCACCTCGACGTGTCAGGTGCTGAGTTCGAGAACGTGGAACTCACGTCGAGTTTGGACAACGGCTGTGATTTCTGAATCGGCCATGTGCCATTCAGAAATCACAGCCGTTGTCAATGAGATGATGTCAGACTCTTTGACGCTCCTGACGAAAGAAAGAACTATTGACCGGGCAGCCGAGAAGAGATTAGAAGACCGGCGACATCGGTTGTAATCGGGGTGGCCTCGGAGGTCCGCTTTGTAACCTAGGAGACGGCCTGTTAGGAAAAATAGGTGGAGCCTGAGGTAATTCCAAGCCTTGATAGTAGCTAAGGTGTTCGTCTTCGAAGAGTAGAACAGAATGGAAACGCTGAACGACGCCCTTCATTCTGTGGCCTCTTCCCCAAGAATGTTGTGTTGAGCAGCGCTCGCGATAGAATTCAGCTTGTCATCCACATCAAGAACTATTGAGGTGATGAGGCATGAAGAGCTCTTTGAAGTTAGGTCGAGACCAGGCACGGCATGTTATATAACGAAGACACGCCTAATCGCGTCTTGAAAGACGCATGTCAAAAGGCCAGGACATAGAAACCGGACTTGAGGTGAAGGGATAATAGCTTGTGCGGCTAGCCGGAGGTGATTCAAAGCGAATTTAGATTCGCGACGTGCTGAATTGGGTGTCCGTTGTTATCCATTAGATTCGAGCGTGTCGGAAATCTCCTATTCGATTGAGAAGGCTTTCTGCCGAGGCCGAAGAATCTACCGCATGCGGGACGACTCGTTCTTCAAAGGGTTTAGTTCTGCTTGAGGGGAATAAATTGTCACATCCGCAGCAGCGATTGCAAATGGCAATCGAAACTGGTGGATGAATCTCAGTGGCTGCTTAGTGCACCTGATAAATTTGCACATATTTCGACCAACAATAACTCAACGACAGACACGGCTGGTTGCGGTTGTCACACTGAGTAAACGGAGGTAGCGAAAATTGAATGTTTTAGTTTTTTCTGGTGATAATCACAGGTTTGCGGATTGTGCGTCTGTAATCCTCGAGTTTCTCGAGGCAGAACGCAACCTATCGGTAGAATCTAGTGATGACAAAGGGATTTTTGTATCGTCGCAATTGGAGAAATTCGATGTATGTGTGTTTGGTACTGGATTTACACGCCAGGTCCGCCATTCCGACAACACGTGGACAATGGAGCAGGAGCTTACGCCAAGGCAAGAAGCCGGTCTGTTCGAGTTTGTGAGTGGTGGAAAAGGGCTCGTGGGAGTGCATGGGACCGCGTGGAAGGTCGGCTCACGAGTTGTAGATTTGATTGGTGGCCACGCCAACTGGCATCCGCCCGGAGGAACATTTAGGGTTCATATTGAAGACCCTAGCCATCCGGCAACGCAAGGAATCGCCGATTTTGAGCTCGAGGACGAGATCTATATCTCTGCCTATGATCCGGACCTTCACATCCTCGCGACCGCAGAGTGGAGCGACCACGATCATCCGCTAGCGTGGGTGAAGACTTACGGTGAGGGTCGGGTCTTCTATACTACTCTGGGGCACGGTCCCGCAACATTTGAACAGCTTGGTATGCAGAAACTGATCATCCAGGGCCTCGGATGGGCGGCAAAAGGTTGATAAACCGATTTAAGATGTGTGGTAGTTAAGTACATGATTTGTAGCGTCTCCGCCTCTTTAAATTATAAAGGCAGTCAGCAAGCTTTTGAAATCTGAATTGCGATGTGTCTGTGGGGAGGAAAGAAGATTAACAGCATTCCAGTGACTTGATTCTGAAGGTGAAGAGATACCTAACGTGGAATGAGAGCTGTTGGAGCGTGGCTGTCTGAACTTATTTGGTATCAATGGGCTCTATGCCCTTAGGGGAATGAATTGATTGTGTTCAGAAAGTGAGTTTAGAATGCAAAAGGAGACATCGAGTGGCGCCCGTTCTTTCGCGCGGGCATATCCGAAGTTTTCGCAGGCTCGATGCGATTGTAGAATTTTACGTTTTAAGGATAAAGGACAACGTCATTATGACACTTCGAGTCGGAATTATCGGTTGTGGCCGCATGGCGGGCACGATTGATGACGAGTTGCAGGACATGCGTCGAGGCGGAATTGTGTTACCGTTCTGCCATGCTGGAGGGTACGCACTGGTGGAGGAAACTGAAGTCGTTGCTGCATGCGATGTCGTTGAGGAGAAGTTGGATGCGTTTTGTCAGCGCTGGAATGTTCCACAGCAATATACTGATTTCCGCGAGTTAATCGAGGTCGAGCAACCTGACATACTGAGTATCACAACTCGACCTGAGATGCACGCGGAACAGATGATTTATGGGGCTCAACATGGTGTAAAAGGCATGTTTGCCGAAAAGCCGCTGTGTTGTTCTCTCGATGAAGCTGATGCTATTCACTTGGCTTTTCACCGGAATAACGTAATGCTTGAATTCGGACCACCCAGGCGGAACTGGGCAGTATATCGGCAGGCGCGAGACATTATCGATCGACGGGTCTTGGGACGTGTTCAATCAGTTGTTGGATATAGCGGTAACAGCCTGGGGGGGCATTTTCTCGATACCTTACTATATCTCTTGGGCGATCCTAATCGGGCGATCTCAATTAGGGGTCTTTTGAATGAACTGTATCCAGCTGAAGGCGATTTGTCGAATATGCGCTTTGTCCGGGACGCACCAATCCGCACTGGGTTGGTCGAATTCGAGAACGGGCTAACACTTCACGTGGCTGACACAGGACTCTACTACGACATTGAGATTGTGTGCGATGCGGGAATAATCCGAGTCCAAAACGATGGAGAATCACTACATCTGCGGAAAAAGGCTGGAACGAATCAGGCGTACGATGTTGTGACAGCCCCGCCGGTATCACCCTGGAGTGGTACGGTACTCAAGATTCGTGAACTCGTTGAAGCGATTCAAACAAAAGTCCCCGGGACGAGCAATCTGCGGACCGCGATGCTTAGTACCGAAATTGGTTTTGGTATCTATGAATCGCATTTGCGAGGGGGAGTTGCGGTGTGTCCACCGATTCCTAATCGTGAACGGTGGGTCTCGAGTTGGTGAGTACTCAGGTTCAAAGGGAACGTACTGGCGGCACTTGTCGCGATCAGTGTCCGACGTAAAGTGCCGCGTCTCGTGACTAGGTTAAGAGGCGCGAACCCGAAAATACAAATCTTCTATTATCGTCGGGCTCCAAGCTCCCTAGATACCTCAATGTTTTGAGAAAACAAGATACGTTGCAATGTGTTGTGTGTTCAATGTATGCTACGCACTTTAGTGGCTTCGCGCAAACATCTCGGCATTCTCGTCCTGACGCTTCCCGTTGATAATTGCTTCATTTTCCTTCAAGTGCTCGATTGTTTTCAACGAGTTTCGCAACTATTCGCAACTAGAAGAACAGTGTGTACGCCAAAAGCATCGTTTAAGAGGGCGCGACCTTTCTCGACGGCATTTCTAGGCTTGATGTGATGTTTGTCGCTCCGCTTCGGATAGACTAGTTTCGGTTCAAGGTGTGAATCAGTGGTCATACGGCGGATTGCGGTCTTTTTCCCGCGCCAAAAGCCCGTGAACGAGACGTATTCGTAGATTTCAAAATGGAATTGTCGTGGAAGTGTTACGCTGACCGAGTGTTGCTCTTCTGCCGGAACTAGCGTTTTACGGTTTAAATATTTTATGGGTTTGGAAGAACATGGCATTGTGCGATGCGAGCTCGTCCTGACTATTTCTTATCCGATTGTCTAGGTCGTATTTAATTGGCACGTTGTAGGATAGTACGAATCTCATTTCTACCCGTTTGAACCTTTTCTTTTGTAACTTCTATCTTTAGCAGGTTAGCAACGAACTCTGTCGTTTCCCAATCTACCCTTGTGGCATGTAATGGCGTTTCACCATCATCATCGGTGGCGTTGACATGTGCGCCATGTTCGATAAGTAGTTGAACCGTGTCGGCGTGACCCAGA
>CAYZGU010000036.1:0-22357 GCA_964478165.1 uncultured bacterium
TGCTCCCTACGTATTACCGCAGCTGCTGGCACGTAGTTAGCCGGAGCTTTCTACTATGGTACCGTCAAGCCGATTGATTTATCACCAACCGACAATTCTTCCCATAACACAGGGGTTTACAACTCGAAAGCCTTCATCCCCCACGCGGCGTCGCATCGTCAGGGTTTCCCCCATTGCGAAATATTCTCGACTGCAGCCTCCCGTAGGAGTTTGGGCAGTGTCTCAGTCCCAATGTGGCTGGCCACCCTCTCAGGCCAGCTACCCATCGCAGCCTTGGTAAGCCGTTACCTCACCAACTAGCTAATAGGACGCGGGCTTCTCTTCGAGCTATAGCACCGAAATGCCACATTTCACTGGAATTTCTGATGAAGCCCCAGTCGTATCCGGTTTTAGCAACCCTTTCGGGTTGTTGTCCCCGTCTCGAAGGTAAATTACCCACGCGTTACTCACCCTTTCGCCACTTTCCTCATAACCGAAGTTATGATTCTCGTTCGGCTTGCATGCCTAATCCACGCCGCCAGCGTTCGTCCTGAGCCGGTATCATACTCTCCAAAAAATCGGTGCTAACCAATGGTTAGCGATACTTTTCTCTAAAAGAGAGCCTTCAAGCTCAAAAAAGACATGTCACAAATAACTATTTAGCTTTCAAAGAGCATTTCTTCACGCTTCCACTTTGGGAAGCGTGGAATTATACCACCTCAAAAGAGCGATGTCAAGTGAAAAAACAAAGAAAAAACTAAAACACGTGGTTTTTTTCATGAACTAAAACCATCGCACAACGAACCCTCTTTCACCTAAGAATATATAAGAAGGCACGACTCATGCTATTAGGCGCAACTATTACTGCCTGGTGGCGCGACCAAGATTGCCTTCACACAACAAATTTAGCCGACAAACCACCACTAATTGCAGGAAGAAAGTGGATTTGCGTTTCTTCCTGCACCTGCTGACGAATCCCCTCTCGGGAGACAGTCCCATCCACGTACAAAGCAATGTTAGGACGAATCTCATCGTCGTCACAGATGCGCGATTTGAAACCAGGATAACTCAACTCCAAATTGCATATGACTTCGCGTAGTGTTTCACCTTCTACTTTGATTTCCTCTTTGCCATTGGTCAGACCTTGCATAAGAGGTGGAATTGCTACTCTTGGCATGACGGAATCAACCTTTCAAAACACATGGAACAGACACCTCTGACGACAACATTCTCCCAGACAACGAACTAAGGTATAAATGGAAACCAGTCAAAAGTGGAAGAGAAAGAAAAATGGGGTATTGGGGGACGCAAGCGGTACCCAAAAACCCAATGACCGATACAACGACACATGAGTCCTACAACCATAGATTTTGCCCAACGCTTTTAGAATACGGCCCGGAGACATAGGAAGCTCACGCATGCGAACACCAATGGCATCGTAGATTGCGTTTGCAATGGCAGCAGGTGGCGCAACAATTGGAGTTTCACCGACACCCCTAACACCAAAAGGATGGCCCGGATTAGGAACTTCCACTATCACCGCATCAATCATCGGCACATCGTAACAGGTTGGCAGGCGGTAATCAAGGAAACTCGCGTTGGTCATCTGACCTTCCTCGTTGTAGATGTATTCCTCGTTCAGCGCCCAGCCGATACCTTGTACCGCCCCACCCTGTATCTGTCCTTCGACATAGCTAGGGTGAATAGCCTTGCCAGCGTCTTGCGTTGCGGTATAACGCAGAACCTGAACCTTACCAGTGTCCACATCAACCTCAACATCAACGATATGCGTACCAATCGATGCGCCGGGACGCGACGGAGCAATCGTCGCGCTTCCCATGATGGGCCCACCAGTCTGCCCCAGCTTCTCGGCCAAACCTTTGAAGTCAATCTCTTCTTCTTTCCCATTGACGTACCGAAATACACCATCAGCAAACTCGACTTCTGACGAATCCACCTCCCACAATGCCGCAGCACGTTCAATCATCTGTTGCTTGACGTCTTGGGCAGCATTATGTGCAGCATATCCGGTTGAATATGTAGTATGACTTCCACCTGTCACATCAGTATAACCAACAGAGTTAGTGTCTGCAACTGTAGGATGCACCGACTCGGCAGGGATACCCAGCACTTCTGCAGCTTGCATGGCGATCGACGCGCGGGAACCACCAATGTCTGTGGAACCTTCGACAAGACTAATCGTTCCATCGGGATTTACATTAATAGAGCAGCTCGATTTGAAAGCGAAGTTCGGCCAAAAACCCGAAGCAACACCACGTCCTCTATACTTCCCTTCAAGCGGCGCAGAGTAATGTTCATGATCCCTGGCTGCTTCAATCGTTTCAATGAAACCGACCCGTGAAAGCACAGGACCATCGACACGCGAATCCCCCTCTTTTGCGCTATTGAGAAGACGAAAGTCAATGGGATCCATTGCAATCTTTCCGCAAATTTCATCAATGATGGTTTCGGTAGCAAATGCGACATTTGTCGCCCCGGGAGCCCTATAGGCATTCGTCTTTGGTTTGTTAACAACAACATCGTACGCATCAATAAAGCCGTTATCAATCTTATACGGTGAGAATACGCACATCGCAGCCGCACCCACAGGAGAACCTGGGTATGCCCCGGCCTCAAAAGCAATATACGCTTCCGCAGCCGTTATTCGACCTTCAGTGGTTGCACCAAGCTTCACACGTACATAGGAAGCAGGCGTCGGACCAGTGCTTTCGAAGACGTCCTCACGACTCATTAGTACCTTGACCGGACGACCTGTTTTTTTTGAAAGCAACGCGGCGAGCGGTTCGAGATAAACACTAATTTTTCCACCAAAGCCACCGCCAATCTCCATTGGTACAACCTTAATCTTGGAGACTGGGTGTTGGAGAATCTCAGCTAATTGTCCGCGAGCGTTAAACGAACCTTGGGTACTACACCAAACGGTAACCTCATCGTCAGCGTTGTACACAGCGCTGGCATTATGCGGCTCAATATAACCTTGATGCACCGTCCCTGTCACAAACTCACGTTCGATTACAACATCGGCCTCGGCAAATCCCTTTCCAATGTCTCCCTTCTTATGCTGAAAACGACTCGCAACATTACTCGATGCCTCAGACTTCTTCCCCATCTCATCTGTTTTCAAATTCTCGTGGACCAGGGGCGCATCTGCCTTCATCGCCGCTCGTACCTCAAGGGCCGGTTCGAGCACTTCATAATCAATCTCAATAAGGCCAAGCGCTTCTTCAGCAACATGGCCATTAATCGCAGCAACAGCCGCCACTGCATGCCCATGGTAAAGTGCTTTTTCACGCGCCAAGATATTATCACACATGAACTTAAGGTTGACAGAACCTTCTCCGAGATCCACAACCTTATCTTGTGCTGCCACCAAATCGGAAGCAGTAACAACCGCCTTAACTCCAGGATACGCTTCTGCCCGACTTGTATCAATCGATTTAATTCTGGCATGCGCATGCGGACTCCGAAGCACCCGACCATGCAACAATCCTGCAGCTTGGAAATCTGCACCATAAAGGGCCCGGCCGGTTACTTTGTCCACACCATCATGGCGGATGGGACGTGTTCCAATTACCTTGTAATCTTTTTCTGCTGCCATTACGCTCTCACCTCCGTACACATGGTTTCAGCCGCATCGAGCACAGCACGAACAATCTTATCGTAGCCAGTACAGCGGCAGAGATTGCCTGCCAGCCAGAAGCGAACTTCTTGTTCAGTCGGGTTGGGATTTTCATCCAGTAACGCTTTCGCAGCCAGGATGAAGCCAGGAGTACAGACACCACATTGAAGTGCCGCATTCTCTAGAAACGCATCCTGTATGGGGTGAAGTTTACCCGGTTCAGCAAGGCCTTCAACAGTCTCCAGCGTTTTCCCTTCTACCTCGGCACCAAGAACGAGACAAGAATTGACAAGGCGTCCATCAAGAATTACGCTGCAGGCACCACAGTTGCCATTATTGCACCCCTCCTTAACACCTGTTAGCGTCAGATTATCTCGCAACACTTCAAGCAGGCTCTCACGAGGCTCGCAGAGGAACTCAACTGACTCACCGTTAATCACCGTTTTGACATGAATTTTGTCGGGCATTGTACTTATGACTCCTTCACTCTTTGGATTGCACCGTTTAGCGCACGCTCTGTCAACACCCCGACAAGATGCACTCTCTGCTCTGCCGACCCACGCATATCACTAATTGGGCGGACAATTGCCTTTGCTGCTTCAGCAGCTTCAGCAATTGAACTTTGGGAAACTGGCTTCCCAGCAAGTAGTGCACTGGCTTCTTCAGCAAACAACGGTGTGGGAGCAACTGCAGCAAGCGCAATGCGAGCCGAAACAACTGACGTGTTGGCATCATCAAGAACAACCGATGCACCAGCGCCGACAACCGCGATGTCCATTTCGTTACGTGGGATAAAGCGCAGATAAAAAGAACTCGAGTTCTTCTTCGGCGCAGGTATTTTCAGGGATGCAAGAAATTCTCCGTTCTGCAATACGGTCCGGCCCGGCGCCGTACAAAACTCCTCCACAGGAACTTCGCGTGTTCCATTCACACCGACAATGACACAGACCGCTTCCAACACAATCAAAGACGGGATTGTATCCGCACCCGGAGAGGCATTACACAAATTCCCGCCAACAGCTGCTCGGCCTTGAATTGCTGTACCACCAATAATCTGGGTCGAATCGGAAAGCCCCGGATAAACACTCGCAATGGTTTCATCCCCATAAATCTTATAGCACGGAACAGCCGCACCAAGACGCAGGCCCGCCTGGTCGTCATAGGATAACACATTGGCTTCGGAAAGGTTTTTAATGTCTACAACTCTTTCCAGCTCTCTTTTGCCTTCGCGCACTTGTACAATCAGGTCTGTACCACCAGCTAAAACTCTCGCTTGATCTCCTTTTTCGGCGAGCAAAGCGGCCGCCTCAGCGACGGTCTTTGGGGAACTATACTCAAACGCTCGCAAGGTATCGTCTCCTTTCAGAATGATGACTTATGCCATTTGGATAAATCGCGTCTGTTATCATAATCGAAACGAAGCCAAATGTCAAGAGAAAACACTTCGAATTGACGCCAGTTCTTCAGGGCAGGATAGATTCGACACTTTTGACGGACAATAGTGCGAAATAATCAGTTAAACCAGTAGAATCCCTTAATTCCCGACAACCTGAAAAATAGGATAAATCAGGACCCAGGAACAGGGAAAAATACTGGTAAGAAAAAAGGGAAGGGGGGGGGAGGGAATGCCCGGAGAAATTACAACCATCCTATCACCGAGGCCCAAGCCAATCAAAGATGTCTCCCACATTGAAGAAAGCAAGACTCCTACCTATCACAACCACGACGAGAAAAACATCCCGTCTGAACAATTGGGCCGGTGAATTTCCAATATCGGTGAAATCGAAAAGGGTAAAACCCTGTCAATTCTCCAATCAATCTGGTATAATTTAGACAATGTGAGTCCAGACCGGACAAAATGCCGCTGTGAGGTTCTCTGTCATGTACAACCAAAGATGGCACCGTTCAATGCTCTTAATATGCGCGCTCTTCCTAGCGGTGGGATTATACGTTGCTCTCTTCACACTTGAATCCACTGGGATTGACGCTGGAAAAACCTACCGGGAACACATTACAGTTGTCATTTGCGCAGACGATGAAAGAATGGGAGTAGAATCCCTCACGGAAAAAGTTAATCAGAGTTCCAATAAACTGCTTAACCGTTCCAGCACACGACATCATTGCATGTCATGCACGCTTAATACATCATCACTTCCTGATGGTAGGCATATCGTCGCGATTAGCCCAATCGATAAGTCGCCACGCAAAAACAGAACAGAATTCCAGCTGACGTTTACCAGCAATAATACACCTCCACAAATTCAGCTACCACCTGAATCTCTGCGTGTGAGTCAAGGAAGGACTCTCGCACTCTTCGTTCAGGCTAATGAAGCGCTAACTCAGGTGCCTGGCAAACTGTTTGCTTGCTAACTCACGTTTTATGCGATTGAATCTACCACACACTATCGAGCCATAATTGGCGTCAGTGCTACAAACCCGGCTAAGACATATCCAGGCTACGCCCAAAGCAACTAATCTCGCCGTAATACCGGCAAAGAAACGCTTCAGATTAAGATCGTCAACAGCGGATTTGAACGAGGGGACCGCATTTCACTGTCGCCAGAACGGCAGGAAGTAATGATGAATCCATCAAAGCACCGCGAATACGCTTCCAAGCGTGCTCGCGCCGACATGCGAGCGATAGCAGCGAACGCACAGCTCTCGAAAGGAACAATCATTTGTCCCACCAAAGGTCGCCAGTTAACGTTACTATTCGGAAAGCACCGCGAATATAATACGGGTGTAAGCCGACATCACTTGGGCACTGATATTGCCAATGAAATTAGCACACCAGTCCACGCAGGGAACCATGGCATTGTTACCCTCACCGATAAATTACACATCTACGGGAACGCGGCAATCATCAATCACGGACAGGATACATCGGCCAGTTACAACCATCTGAACAAAATCCGTGTGACACATGGGAAAAACGTTACAAAAGAGCAACTTATTGGGTCGATGGGCGCAACTGGTCAGGCCATCGGTTCCACCTTCACGAGGGAATGGTCGTAAACAGTGTCGCCGTCACACCAGAGGAGTGGGCGACGCGCGATTTTGCTTCACCGTGAACTTCAAATGCAAAAATCATTGCAACTTCAACAAATTGTACCGAGCAAGACCTGTTTGTCCTGTGACATTTGCTGCCGATTTCTAGATTCTGATAGCTTCCTTGCGCCTATCTTCACCAAATCGGAAATCGGTCAAGCAACCAGAGGTGGGACGAATTCAGATGTATTTTACGAGATGGAGGATGGTCAAAGTGCTCGTGTTAAGCTGAGAGCGCATGGGGAAATTTATATCTGTCCTTTCTTCGAAACCGACACAAACGAGTGTGGAATTTATCCCACTCGACCACTAGATTGCCGAATCTACCCTTTTGCATTGATGTATAGTGCAGATGGGCTAGAGATTGTCCTCGGTGTCGATTCAATCTGCCCGTTTGCAGAAGTCGAATTCCAGGCGGCATCATTTCAGTGCTACATCAATCACATCGCAAACTACTTGGAAGCAAAACCAGTAGCTGAAGAGATTGCTGGAAACTGGAGTTTAATTGGGCCTTATCAGGAAAACGTGACAATTGTTGCGGTTTTGCAAACACTCACTCACGCATTAACAACAGAGACATTTCATGGTAAAGCGTGAGAATTACGCGAGTTCTTGAAGAATGTTAAAACCACTAACACTAGAGGATAAGCCAATTTTCGATCGTTACGCTCGAAAATCTCTCGACAAACTTTCACACTACGCACTTGCGCCGCTCTATATTTGGCGCGAATTCTTTCGCTTCTATTGGGAAATTATTGACAATCGGTTCTGCATTTTTGCCAACCAACAAGGCGACTACTTCATGCCAATCATGCCGATGGGCGGTATACAAAGCGAAAAGGCAATCCGTAGGTCCTACGAGTTCATGCTTGAAACAAATCAGTCTAAGGCGATTGCACGCATCGAAAATGTACCCGAAGATCTATTGCCGTTTTTCCACAAGTTAGGTTTTCAGACTCTCTTGAAAGGAAGCGAATATCTGTATAAAACCACGCCACTTATCGAGCTGAAAGGGAACCGGTATAAGAGTATCCGCGGCGCCTACAACAAATTCATCAGGAATCATCCAAAAACGACCTTGGTCCCATATCATCCTAGAGACTTCTCCGATTGTGTCAAGCTCTACGAACTCTGGCAGAAAGAACGGCAAACGCGATCGGAAGATCCTATTTTTCAAGAAATGCTCATTGATTCCTCGCGCGCCCATCTTGTGGGACTAGCGAACGCCGAAGAACTCGGACTCGAAGGCTCTGTAATCTATGTCCATGGGGAACTAAAAGGTTATATATTCGGATATTTCCTTAACAGCCAAATCTTCTGCGTCATCTTTGAAATCGCCGACCTTAGATTGAGAGGAATCGCCCAATATCTTTTCAGAGAATTTTGTCGACAACAAGCGTCTTACCCATTTATTAACACCATGGACGATTCCGGTCTAGAGAATCTGAAGCGCGTTAAACTATCCTATTCTCCAACAGAGCAGATATACTCCTACAATGCTTTTCTCCCATTAAACCGAGAACTGACAGAGACGATCTAACGTAAGAAACACGTATGTCTTTATGAAGCTAGCGCTAATCTTTCTTAATGGCTATTACGACAGCCGATACCTGGGGTTCTACAAGAGGGAAATCGAGCAAGGTTTGCAGAAACACTGCCCTTTAATCTGTGCGGATGGGGGCGTCAGTCTGTTTCACTCACTAAACCGAACTTCCGTTAAAAAGATCGCTCCCGATGTTCTAATTGGAGATCTCGACTCTTGTAAAGACCCAGCAGACGAGTTAGTTGCACTTGGTATGCATGTAGTCAACGAATGGGTAGGTAGGAGAAACAAGGACTGTACTGATGGTCAATTGGCAGTCGAACACGCGATCGAGAGCTGCAAAGCCAGCGGAATTATTATCTACGGTGGACTTCCCAATCCGGCCGAATATGAAACAGACCACTTTCTTGGGAACCTGAAACTAATGCGTCTCGGCCTGCGCACGGATGCAAAAGCTACGAATCCGAGCAATAAGAACACATACCTCTGGAAGGCAGAAATGCGAGACGCGCTGCAAACAATTCACTTTGTCGATTCAGAATTGCGTTTGGCGAGAAAAAACGCGGGACTTCAAAGAGTTTCGCTCCTCGCTGAACATGCCAACACACACATTGAAAGTAGCGAGAATTTGAAGTGGGATTTGAGCGGAGTGTTTGTCAATCCGAATCTCACAAACACGCTAAGAAACGAGTTTATAGAAGGTACAAACCACGCAACAATTCGATTAGGAAAAGGCTCAAGTCCAGTTTACGTAATTCACAATTGGCATGCCATGTAGAAAGCTAACGGAAAAGATTTGTAAGATTCTTTGCTCAACGTCCCTGCTCACATCAACAAACAACGAAACGTCCGATTATGTTCACAATGGATTGCTCATGGAATCCAGCGAAACGAATCTCCTCCCCGTTTTTTTACCTCGACCCCAGTTCTGTAAGAAGATAGTCGAGTTCATCCTTAACCATGTCATTGTCCTCTTTGGTTTGCCTATAGTCCCAAATTTTCCATTCAAGGTTCATGTCTTCTGGGGACATCTTAATCTGATTCTGTATAACCTCTTTTTTCAGGAGGTGGACCAGTCTTAGACGGTCTTTTGGATTTGCCAACCGTCCGGATTTCAAATCCTCTATTAAGCGTGCCGATAGTCCCTTTCCCAAACCTTTCGCAGCATGAGCTTCCAGCGCAAATACCACTGCTTGTTTCGCCTCATTGTCACCGTCACCCCTCAGGCTGTCAATCAAGGGCAACATTGCTGCTTTCGCCGGGAATTTTTTAAGCGCTTCCGCAGCATGCTGACACACCCGACTATCGCGATCCGCGAGGGCTTTTATGAGCTCTTCAGTCGGTGGATTGTTGAGGGACCCCATCGCTTTGGCCGCGGCACGTCGTGCACGAACATCACTATTAGCCAAACCCGCCACAATTTCTTTGCGATATCCTTTCTTACCGAGCTGATAGAGAGTTGTCGCAATCTCCATTCTCAGCCCCGAACTGGCACTATCAGCACGAATGGACTCCAACGCGGAGATGACACTTGAATCACCAATTTTTCCAACGAGCCTTATAAGTGTAAGCCTTGGATTAACTGACGCATCGCGATCTCGAATAGTGTCAATAATCTGAGGCACTCCTTCCTTTCCAATCTCCTCCAACATCTTAATAAAATCGGCTTGGAGGTTCGCATAGCGTCCCTTAATCAGGTTATCTAGAATGAGGGGAACAACTTTAGATCCTGTGTCGATTAGTATCTGCCTAGCGTCGTTCTGCACACGATGTCGCTCATTCAAGACCCGGAAGATTACTTTCATCTCCGCTTCGTTTAACGCCGCAATTCTCTGTTTTTTTTGCTGTTTGTACTGTTCCTCCTTCTTCTCAGCACGTGCCATCCCCGTTGAAAGCCCCTGCGCATATGCAATGACTAGCAACGCTCGTGGTTCAGCCTTATTACCTTCTTGAATCTCCGCCTTCTCGAGGTGTTCAACGGCTTGTAGAACGAGCCCCGCGCCAAGAAGTTTGTTTCTACCGACTTCCAATTGCGTAATCACTTGCTTCTGCTCACACGCAAGCCCGGGAAATAATATCAGAAGCAATGGTATCATTAAAAACCTTTTCATGCTCGCTTTCTTCTCCTCTTTAACAGCTTCTATAATTTTGGCACTTAAGTCGTACATGCTGTTGAAACTCGAACACATCGTCCTTCACCATATTTTCGCACCCCGTACCAACATCACACAGCCACCAAGCTTCTGTACGCTTGCATCTATAATGGTATTACAGTTTACAAAGTATTCACATTTCTGTCAAGAAAATAATCACACACGTCCTTCGAACAACAACTATTTTCTGTCCCAGCAGTCACCAGCACAATCAACCCAGATAAAACTCTCCCTTGCGATTCTGTCACACATCTAGGCCCTAATGAAAATCTTTCCAGACAATCCTAAAACTCTGGTCTCTGACACCCCCAATCGGTACCCCTAAGAGCTTGACAGTAGTAAAGCAGGATTAGGCACCACGCCAATCTTAACCATTCTCAAAACCGTAACCCTGAACCTTACGGTGGAGCGTTCGTAATCCCATTTTCAAAATCTTAGCCGCTTGGGTCTTGTTTCCGCCAGTATCCTCTAACGTCTTCCGAATGGCTTCCCTCTCAATTGCTTCCATTGTCATTCCAACCATCCCAACCGACTCATCAGCATGGGAAACTACAGGGGGCGGCATCCCACCGATCTGAAACTCGGGCGAGAAATCGCGGAGCTGGATAGTCTCCGTAGTCGCCAAAATCACCGCCGTTTCTATGACGTTGCGCAACTGGCGAATATTTCCAGGCCAATCCGTGTTTTTCAAATAATTCATCGCATCAGGAGCAATGTCTGTGGTTGGCTGATTATGGGCCTTACTAAATTCTCGAACAAATTCATTGACAAGCAGTGGTATGTCTTCACGACGCTCTCTGAGTGAGGGAACACGCAGCGGAAATCGGTTGATTCGATGATAGAGATCCTCACGAAACGCTTTCTCCTTTACCGCTGCACCAAGGTCTTTATTGGTTGCCGCAATGATTCGGACGTCAACGTGAATCTTATTTTCACCTCCCAATCGGGTAAACTCCTGGGTTTCTAACACACGGAGAAACTTCACCTGTGTTTCCATCGTCATTTCACCAATTTCGTCAAGAAACAACGAGCCACCATCAGATTGCTCGAACACGCCTAATCGACGAGCAGTAGCACCTGTAAAAGCCCCCTTTTCATGCCCAAACAACTCCCCTTCAACAAGCTCACGGTAGAGTGCTCCACAATTGACATCTCTAAACGGCCTATTTTTCCGACGGCTATGATTGTGAACGGCTTTGGCGATTAGTTCCTTTCCCACACCATTCTCACCAGTGATTAGCACGGTGACATTCGTCGGGGCAGCGCGCCGAATCACGCCAAACAACTCTTGCATGGGCTTTGACGTTCCGATAATGTTCGCAAAGCCAAACTTACTATCAAGCTGTTCCCTGAGATTGATGTTCTGAAGGTATAAAGTCCGCTTTTCAAGAGCGTTCTTAACGGTTTGTCGAAGCAGATCGATCTTAATCGGCTTTTCCAGATAAGAAATCGCCCCAGTCTGAATAGCCTCAACAGCACTGTCAACAGTACCATACGCGGTTAGGAGGATAACCTGGGAGTAGGGATGGTTCGTCTGAATAAACTTTAACAACTCGATACCGCTTACATCTGGCATTTTTTGATCGGTAATGACGACATCGATGTCTTCTTCCTCAAGTACGCGCAATGCCGCACGACCGCCTGTTGCAGAAAGCAGATCGTAGCCTTCCCGCTTCAATGCTTCAACGGTAACTTCTAAACCTGCCGAATCATCGTCCACCACGAGTATTCTGGGGTTCACTAGACTCTTCTCTCCGTGATTTCACCGTCGCTCTGTTTTTGGCTCAACGGGCAAAAAAATTGAAAAAGTCGTAACATGAGCGGGTTGACTTTCTACCCTAATTCTGCCGCCGTGTCCTTCTATCACACGCTTCACAATTGCCAAACCCACTCCCGTGCCGTCTTCCTTTGTGTAGAAGAATAAATCGAAAATCTTATCTTTAATCGTTGAATCAATGCCCTTACCAGTGTCCTCTACATCAATCTGCACCTCGCCGTTCCGCGCCATTGCACGAACGGTAAGTTTTCCACCGTCCTCCATGGCTTGGACTGCGTTAATAACCAAGTTCCAGAAAGCCTGTTTAAACTGGTCGGAATCAAGCGAGATAGTGGGAAGGTTCTCAATTTCGCGCACAACTTTGATATTCTGTCGCTGCGCCTCCGGCTCAGTAAATTCCATCACCTCTTCAATCAAGACACAAATATCACGTCTTTTAAAGGACAGTGGTGGAAGTCTCGCAAAGCGCCGAAAATCTGCGAGAATCTGATCAAGGCGCTCAACCTCCGAACGGATTCGCCGAGTTCGCTTCTGAAATTCCCCGACCTCGGCCGTTTCTAGCTCGGAGAAATCTTCTTCTAGAAGCTGGAGATGTAGGCCTATACTATTTAGTGGATTCCGGATTTCATGCACCAGTTCCCGTGCAAGGGCATCGAAAGGGTCGGTCGCTTCCTCAGCAAGTGACGCCCGCCGACGGTTCCACCGTCGACTAATAACTCCGGCTACAATCACGAGGCCTAGGAGCAGACTTCCCATCGCGGGAAAAAACCAAAAGGCGGTGCTCATAGCATTGAAATAAAATCGTTGGGCAGATGGCCGAGTTTGGCTTTGATACGGTCAGAAATCTCGATTAAGTGAGGCACCTCCGCGGTTGTCGAACCGACTGTGGAACATATCAACCTACGAAGGCAGTAACACCAAGCATTTGAAGAACCTGTTATCCCCACCTCATACAACCCTTAACTATTAAATGTATCGCAATCTGTGAATGCTTAATCATAAGACATCAAGATCAGTTCTTAAGCCTTTCACTCTCTTCACAGGAGCCATACCTTCCGAGAATGCAGTCCGAATCGAGTTGCATAGAGCGTGCAATCTTGGCAGAAGAGCGGTTTGCAATGTGAAATTGTATCAAGCCCTACTCACTTTACATCACAAAAACCATGGCGCAACTCAACGGGCCGAATCGCTGCGCCATGGTTAGGACATTGAAGCTCTCCGGAAAATAAAGGGCTGCCGACGGCTGAAAATAACGTGCTTTAAATAGATTAGGCGTGAAGTTGATTAGCTGGAAACGTCTGCTCAACACACAAATTCGGCCAACATCAAACGCCGCTAGTTCACCAAAGGTTGCTCCAGGTCCGAGGGGCAAACCATGCGGCAAGATCGACGGATTCGCGTGAAGACTCCAAGACCGAATCCAATAGTCATTCCAGATTAAATAACGAAATCTTCAACATTCTTGCACACGAATAGGCTCTCTATACTCCCCAAATGGCCATCAGGAACGCAACTAGGGCACACAATGATATACGTGAATACGTCCAAACACCAAATATAATAACAGCACTAGTGCACTAACCATCGGCATTTTCATAGCGACAGCGAGAAACAAAAAACGACACATAAGTTTCCCAAGCAGCACACGAGCAAGGCCTTTACAGAATTTTCCATTCAAATTGGCCGCGCCCCAAAGAGACTGACTGACCACATATCAAGTATTAGTTGAACCGACAACCTCTTACCGCACAACTAGACATCCCTTTGTCAGGCTCTATTATGCCAGAGATGCAAAATCGGCGTTGCAACAAAAACAGACGAATAAGTTCCGATAAGAACGCCAACAATGAGCGCTAAAGAAAAAGTATTAATCTCTTCACCAGGACTTGAAAGGAAGAAGATCACGAGCACAACGAAGAACGTTGTCACAGAAGTAATGACTGTGCGGCTGAGAGACTGATTGATACTCCTATTTAGCGTTTCACGATAATCGATCCCTTTGAGAATTCTCGTGTTTTCGCGAACACGATCGAAAACGACAATGGTGTCATTTAACGAGTAGCCAATGATCGTCAGAAATGCTGCCACTGTTGGAAGATTGATTTCCTTGGAAAAGATTGCGAAAACCCCCAGTGTAATTAGAACATCGTGAATCAACGCAGCAATCGCACCAATCGCAAAACGAAACTCGAATCGCCAAGAAATATACAAGAGTAGGATTACAATCGACCAGAACACTGACCACAATGCCGCCCACTTTAAATCCTTTCCGACACTGGGTCCTACGGCAGAAACATTCACCCCCTGGGGTAATGCGTGCCAATCATCAGCACCGTCCGTCAGTGCGTCAGAAAGGATCCGGCCAGCCTGAGCCTCAAATTTCTTACTCAACCCAAGCGAGATTGTCGCCTCCTGTTTTGCGGCATCACTTTGAATCTTTGCACGCTCGTAGCCAAGTGCTGCCAATTTTTCTTTCAGTTCCTCTTCGGTCACAACGCGGTTGAATTTCGCTTGAATTTTGACTCCACCACGAAAATCAATCCCCCAATTCGGTCCACCTCTAATCACAAGAAAGACCGAACCAATCACAATTAGGACTGCGGAGAAAATGAATCCCACTCGGTATTTGCTTATAAAATCAAAGTTCGCGTTTCTGAGTAATTCCAACTCAACGTCTCCTTTTTAAATACTGAGTTTCTCGGTACTCCGTTGACCAACGGTCCAACCGTAGATCTCTCGCGTGACGACAATTGCAGTGAACATACTCGCCAAGATGCCGATTCCAAGCGTAATCGCAAATCCCTTAATTGGACCTGTTCCAAACTGGTACAAGACCAATGCTGTAAAAAAAGTAGTTAGGTTCGCGTCAACGATTGTCAGAAACGCCCGCTGATAACCGCTCACGATTGCGGACCATACCGTCTTGCCGGTTCGCAATTCTTCCCGGATGCGCTCGAAGATCAAGACGTTCGCATCGACCGACATACCGATTGTAAGAACAAACCCAGCTATGCCAGGAAGGGTTAATGCCGCGCCAAATCCTGCAAGCGCCCCGAGGAGGATAATCATGTTAAACACGAGCGCTACAATTGCGATTAGGCCCGATAGCTGGTAGTAAATCAACATGAAAACAATCACGAAAGCCATGCCGATGAGTGCCGCTGTAATCCCACTATCAATCGACTCCTGACCAAGCGTTGGTCCAACCGAACGTTCCTCAGCGATTCTTACGCCGACGGGAAAAGCGCCAGATTTCAGAATATTTGCCAGATAATTGGCCTCCTCAAAGGTAAAATCTCCCGTGATACGTGCCTGTCCGGCTACAATTGGTTCCTCGATTCGCGGAGCAGACTGAACTTTTCCGTCAAGCAAAATCGCCAGGGCCTCATTCACATGATCAGTTGTGACTTCAGCAAACTTCCGCCGACCCTGACCGTCAAAACTCATAGACACTGCGATTTCGAAACTCGTGGCTCCCTGAGTTGGTGCCGAGTTGGTTATACGATCGCCAGTTAACAACACCGCTTCCTTCAACACGTACCAGCTATTCGCCTGCGCAGTGCCGTCATCGTTATGACGGCGTATTTCCGTACCCTCAGGAATATCTTTAGGCGGCGGCGTCTGCGCCGAACCCGACCAATAAATCCCACCCGACGGATGCTTTTGAACGAGCTTGAACTCTAGCCGGCCCATTGTCTTGACAATCTGAAGCGGTTGCGATGAATCCTTAGCACCGGGCAATTCAACTATAATCCGTGGCCGATTGGCTTCACGGCGTATAGAGGGTTCAGCCACTCCAAAGGCATCAACGCGATTCCTCAGTACCATTAGCACTTGATCAATTGCTGTTTCACTATACTCTTGAAGCCCACTCTCGCTGAGGCGGATATGGTAAACTACTTGAGCATCACTTTCCGACACTCTCGTCGCATTCTCAAAAAAATCCAGGTCGTTAAGGATTTCCTCGGCCCTTTTCAAGTATTCCCGTTTTTGATTCGGATCCGACCTGTACTTCTTCCAGATTGCAACAAATACTTTCAGTGTGTCTTGTTCTGGGATAACATCAACCCTTTTACACAGGACATCCTGAGCTTTCATCCCGTCTGGGATAGAAGACACGCGCTCTTTAAGTAATTCGGCTTTCGATTTTTCCGGATCTACCTCAAGCACAAGACGAACCCCACCTTTGAGATCAAGCCCCAATTTTAACCGATTATCTGGAATCAACCTACGCACACCAATTGGCAAGCTACCGTACAGCTGCAAACTCTCTAACATGGTCTGCAGCTGAGCTCGACTCTTTTCAGGCATAAACCTGACGACAAACTCAGATGACTCCAAATCGCCAAATTCGTAATCTGTTCCTTCTGAGAGCTCAATCCCGTCGAGATGTACTCGAAAGACATCTTGGAGCTCGGTTTTCGCATCATGGAAATTGATGCCTTCAGGATATCGAACCCCATCCAAGCTCACTTTGAGCGTGCTTTCGTCTGTTGCTTGGAACTCGTCTAATCTCTCCTGCATCCAGAGGGGAAGGTTTCCGTACAAGGGATTATAAAAATAATCCGGAGTAGGAAGCAGGTACAAAGCTGCAAACAGAAGTACCACAATAATCAAAATAAGCTTCCACACACTAAATTGGTACATCAATTTCTCCTAAGAAATGAATGGTGCGCCTGGGAGGATTTGAACCCCCGGCACGAGGCTTAGGAAGCCCCTGCTCTATCCCCTGAGCTACAGGCGCATCGCATGCACCACGACCGTTGGCACCAAACTATATCTGAATACGAAAAAACCCCTATCCCACGAATTCGATCAGGGGTTTCGAGGCGTGTATCCCTAGATTACTAGGATTTCCTGGACCATCGAGCGAATAACCGCTCCTAAGAAAGAACCCACTTTAAGCCCGGTTAAAAAACCGGCAAAAAAACCACACAGTGAGGCTATAGTATAGCATACGTCACCTTAAAATTCAATTAGAGAAAAAACGTCGTACCCCTCAAATTTTTCACGTCCTTTCAGGAAGGCCAACTCAATCAAGACACTAATGCCAGTAACCTCTCCACCGAGTTCCTCAACAAGGCCTATCGAGGCAGCAATAGTACCACCGGTCGCAATCACGTCGTCGCAGATCAGCACCCGACTTGCTGCAGGGAACGCATCTTGATGAATGGCCAGAGTGTCAGTGCCATATTCAAGATCGTATTCAGCTTCGAAGGTATGATATGGAAGCTTGCCACTCTTGCGAATAGGGACAAAACCAACGCCTAACTGAAGCGCCAACGCACCGCCAAAAATAAATCCGCGCGCATCAATACCAACAACTACATCGACGTTATTGGTTTTATGGTGGGAAGTCATAACTTCAACAGCATCATGAAATGCAGTCTTATCTTGCATTAGAGGTGTAATGTCTTTGAAGACGATCCCGGGCTTAGGAAAGTCGGGAACGTCTCGAACAAAATCGGTAAAATTCGTCATAAATAAGTCAGCTCCAAATCTGTTTAGAGTTAGCGACGACGACCAGATCGTGGTTGACACGCATAAACTATTTTTCGAGCGCAGCCTTAATTCTATCTAATCCGCGATTAATCTCTTCCAACGATGTGGCAAAAGACAAACGCAGATGATTGTCCGCACCAGACGCCGATCCCGGAATAACACCGACTTTTGCATCATCGAGCAAATAAGCCGTCATGGCCAGCGATCCTGATATATTTTTCCCGTTAATAGTTCGCCCATAATGATCTGAGACATCTGGAAAAATGTAAAAAGCTCCTTGTGGCTTGGCATACGTAACCCCTTTAACCTCGTCAAATCTTTGACAGATTACATTACGCCGTTCCTCAAACGCCTGCCGCATTTGTTCCACAGCTTCCTGCGGGGCAGTCAGCGCAGCAAGAGCAGCTTTCTGAGAAATTGACGTTGGATTTGAAGTGCTGTGAGATTGAATCCGCGACATTGCTTGAATCGCTTTTTCCGGGCCTGCTGCGTAACCGATACGCCAACCAGTCATAGAATAGGCCTTTGACACACCATTGACAACAAATGTAAGCTCTTCCACACCAGGCATCGATGCTGCAATACTTTGATGCTTTAGGCAATCGAACAAAAGCGAACCATAGATTTCGTCGGAGATGATGTAGAACTTGTACTTGAGAGCAAGCTCGGCAATCTGCCTAAGCAACTCCAATCCATAGACGGTACCAGTCGGATTACTCGGACTGCTAATGATGATTACTTTTGTTCTATCCGACAGAACTTGTTCAATCTGTTCCGCATTCATACAGAAATTCTGAGAAGCAAACGTCTTGACGACAATCGGCTTCGCATCAGCCAGTTTCACCATCTCGGGATAGCTAACCCAGTAGGGCGACGCAAAAATGACTTCATCACCCGGATTGCAGACAGCTTGCAAGACATTGTAGATGGAGTGTTTCGCCCCACAGGAGACGACAACCTGCGAGGGAACGTAATTTAAGCCATTGTCCTCCTGCAATTTGTTCACAATCGCTTCTCTGAGCTCTGGTATTCCAGGAACCGGTGTGTACTTGGTAAAACCTGCGTTGAGCGCAGCAATCGCTGCCTCCTTGATATAGTCAGGAGTGTCAAAATCTGGTTCTCCAGCAGCGAATTTCACTATATCAATTCCTTTGGCCTGCAGAGTGTTTATCTTAGCGGTAATTGCCAATGTTGATGAGGGGGCTACTTTTTCGCTTCGATGCGAGAGTCCCAACATATTTCAGGTGTCCTCCTCCGATTAAGCCGTTGAAAGTTAGCCAATTTCACACCTAGTGTGTCTTTTCAAACTCTTCCAACAAGAGCCTCTGATCTTCTGTTAATGATTCTGGAATTTCGACCTGCAACTGTATCCGAAAATCACCCTTTCGTCCCGCCGAATCCGTTATTCCCTGGCCCCGTACCCTCAACTGCGATCCCGGCTGCGTGCCCGAAGGCACTGTTAAATCTATCTGACCCTTCAAGGTTGGAACGCGTATTTTTCCACCTAATGCAGCCAGCGTAAAAGGAATAGGAACTTGAGTAATCAAATCAAGTTCCTCACGTTTGAAAGTTGGATGAGATTGCACGGAAACCATCACAAACAATGAGCCCGATTTGCCACCGCGCGGCGATGGTTTGCCCTGTCCGTGAACGCGTAGAGTTTGCCCATTCTTGATTCCCGATGGAATCTTAATCGTGATATTTCTGCCCTGAACATGGACCTGTTTTTCTACTCCAAAAACAGATTCTGAAAAAGATACAGTTAACTTAGCACGAAAGTCTAAACCCCTGACGGTTCGACCGCCGGTGCCTTGACGACTGAACGCATCCCCAAAGACATCCCCAAATTCACCGAAAACACTTCGTCCAAAAATATCGCCAAAATTGGAAAAAATATCTTCCATGTTCGTAAAGCCCTGGAATCCCATATCATTAACGCCTGCATGCCCGCGTTGATCGTAGATCTGGCGTTTCTGGGAGTCGGATAATACTTCGTAGGCATTAGAAGCTTCCTTAAATTTCTCTTCGGCAGCCTCATTCCCTGGGTTTTTATCCGGATGATGTTTTACTGCCAACTTACGATAGGCCCTTTTAACCTCGTCAGGAGATGCATCGCGATTTATACCAAGCACCTCATAATAATCTCGTTGCACCATTTAAGCACCTCCTAAAAATCATCCGCAGTGCACCACCATCCTTGGCAAAGAAAGGTAACGCTTCTGCCACGTCACGCGGTCGAATCCACCTCTCCACCACCCCTTATCTTGGGAAAGCTTAATTGTTAAATCAAACACGCATGGTTTTAAAAAACGTTTTTCAAGATTTATTGTCCTCGCCCTACCACATCCAGAAAAGGAGAAAGGTATATTGAAGTTGACACCAGGTATTGTGGATATGTCTCAATGTGAAACAATCCTGTTGAATGGCACCTAGGAGTAGACATGAAGACAGCCACGACGTTCCACCAAATGCCATTTAACGATTCGCTTCAAACCACGCCCGACCAACAAAACTATTTGACTTCAGCAAATAGTTGCCAAAACTTGGAGACAACTCCGTATTGGACGATTTTCATAAAATGCCAACCGTGTCTGCAATGGAATGGATAGACCATACCACGCAAGATCATCTGTTTTAATCGACCGGAAACACAATGGCCTGATTCTCGTAGTTTGGCGCTCGAACGTACGATTTCTACAGATTTCACCGGGCCTCTTTCAGAATAGGCCTATGAGATTCTCAGCAAGCGGGGTCGAATTTAACGTTGGTTACGCCTAACCGTCAACTTTACATCAATCCCTGGCGCATCATGGACAGCACGCTCAAAAACATTGAGGACACGCAAACCACATCCGCACCAAAGGAACCCTGCCCACATACCCGAGAAGGCGTTTATCGTGGTCAACACCGAAACACTAGCATTGAATTAAGCCCGTTTCTGTCAACGCCAGAAAGCCATTCAAGAGCACACCGAACCGGGCAGATACGACCAATTGTTCATCTAAACAAGAAACATTGGATTCTCTGGCATTGGGATATTTGGCAGCGCAAGAAGAAACTTGTAATCTTAGGAAAGGAAAAAGGCTCAAGCGCCGACCAAACCTTTTTCGTTAAACCGTTAAACATTGATGCGACCTAGGAGTTCTGCAATCTGAATCGCATTCAGGGCTGCCCCCTTACGCAGATTGTCAGCGACGACCCAGAGATTAAGTCCATTCGGGATTGAAACATCTTCTCTTATGCGCCCGACGTAAACTTCATCTCTGCCCGCAACATCAACAGCAAGTGGGTATTTCCTGTTGGCCGGATCATCCATGACAACAATCCCCGGGGAAGCAGACAACAATTGACGCGCTTCGTCAGCGGATAGCTTGTTCTCGGTTTCAACATTGATGGATTCAGAATGGGCATATAGAACAGGCACACGAGCAGTTGTTGCCGACACCCCGATTGTCTTGTCTTCAAGAATTTTTTGTGTCTCATTAACCATCTTTATCTCTTCTTCACTATCACCACTAGGCACGAAAGGCCAATCAAATGCAACGTTAAAAGCCATCTGGTGTGGGAATTTATCCAGATCGATAGGCCGCCCCTCTAGCGCCGCCGTATACTGTTCCACCAGCTCGATCACCGCCGCACCGCTTTTTCCCGAAACACTCTGATACGTTGAAACTACAATACGCTTTATCCCCACAGCATCATAAATCGGTTTGAGTGCGACCATCATCTGGATTGTTGAACAATTCGGATTGGCAATCAACCCATTATGCTTCATTGCGGCGCACATATTCACCTCCGGAACCACTAGTGGAGTATCTTCGTCCATACGGAATGCGCTCGTATTATCAATTACCAAACACCCATTTTCAACCGCTGTGGGCACAAATTCCTGGCTGACTGACGAACCTGCCGAGGAAAAAACAAGATCTACATCATTAAAAGACTCATGCGTTAATTCTTCTACTACAATAGGCTCATCCTTGAACGTTAGAATCTCGCCCGAGGACCTTTTAGAAGCCAGAAGTTTGAGTGAAGCAATAGGAAAAGATCTCTCTTCCAGGATTAGCATGAGTGTGTTGCCAACGGCACCTGTGGCCCCAACAATAGCTACACGGCGATCTTCGCTCATTTGATTTATAGTCCCTCTTGGGATAAAACAACTTTGTTCATCTCATTTGCTTTTTTTTGGCGAAATATTTTACCACACCATTCCGCGCATTCGCAAGTACCTTACACGTTTGGAATTCCCCGAACGGGGCACGCCGGTATCCGAAGCGTAGAACGCACAACCAGACTCAAAAAGAGCTCCTCTTACGTTTCATTTATTTGGTATGCGTAACAGTGGAACAAAACTTTGCTTCGCCAGAGGAAAGTAATTTCGTTATACCTCGCACATTCGAGCTATCATGCGCTTCACAGACCAACACTCATCTGCCGCATGATGACCGGAAGGAGCCGCACTGAAACACAATCTGGACAACATCACATTACACCCACAACGGCACTTGAAGGTGCCAAAACAAGAAATTCCATGAACCAATAATCCAATTCGGTCCCCATTTACAAATATTTCCAGTTTGTCGTGACGACAGGTAACAGATAATTTAGACATGATGAGATTTGAGAATATGTGGTGAGATATGATAACCTCTCTGAGTTCGGAAACCCAGAGAGGCTCAATAGTGAGGGAATTTAAAATAAGAAAAAGCGCGGTT
>CAYZGU010000037.1:0-7766 GCA_964478165.1 uncultured bacterium
AACAAATACACCGAGAATTATAACGCTCATCATGCAAGCGATCGAGAATTTATATATTGTCCAAAGTGCACAGATTAGCTTAGAAACAGGCTTGTAGACCACCAGTCGCGCCAAGCCTGCATAGCATGTAATTTCATTTTGTATCAGAATCCCAAGGCTGTCGCAGTTGCACTCGTTCAGAAAAGCGGGAAAATTCTATTAATTCGGCGGGGAAACAGGCCAAAGCACGGTTACTGGAGTTTTCCAACGGGTTTCATTGACATTGGGGAAACGCCAGCAGAAACCGCGATTCGCGAAACGAAAGAGGAAGCAAATGTTGAGATAAAGCTAGAGCGACTGTTAGGGGTCTATTCTGACAAGCAGCGGGCAGTCATTCTGATTGTCCATGTCGGCACAATCGTATCTGGCGTACCAACTGGTAGCGCTGAAGCGCTGGATGCGCGTCTATTCCACCCAAAATCTCTCCCCAACCTCGCATTCGAACACGATTATCACATTTTGCAGGATCTTTATAAAACAACAAAGCAAGGAATGAGAAATCCGATGTATCACTGAAGGCATCAGCACGATGTATGTTTTTGAAACGGCCTATAAGCAGTAGATTATTGGTATAAGGAGATGGCAAATGTCCACAATCTTGGAAAGGTATAAATCAGCGTTTCAAAAACACGAGGAACTAGCGCGCCAAGCGAATGAGGTTTTCCCCGACGGCGTTACGCACGACGGTCGCCACACAAATCCATTTCCGATTTACGTAGACCGGGCACTTGGATCCAAGAAATGCGGTATTGGTGGCGAGGAATTCATCGACTACTGGTCAGGACATGGCTCTCTATTGCTCGGACACAGTCATCCCGCTATTGTTGAAGCCGTGACGAATCAGATGCAGCGAGGCACTCACTACGGTGCCTGCCATCCGCTTGAACTGGAGTGGGGCAAGCTGGTGACGCAACTGATTCCTTCCGCCGAACGCGTGCGATTTGTAAATTCGGGTACGGAAGCAACGTTGATGGGATTACGCCTCGCACGAACATATACTGGCAAGAACAAACTCTTAAAATTTGCAGGGCACTTCCATGGTTGGCACGATTTTGTCATCCAAGATTCACAACCACCCTACGGAAAACCTGTCCCAGGCATCCCCGCAGAGGTACTAAACACAACGCTGGTCTGTCCACCAAATGATATTGCAGCAGTTGAACGCCATTTGCAAACTGATGGGGACATCGCGTGCGTCATCCTCGAACCAACAGGTGCAGGTTGGGGAACCATCCCATGCAAAGTTGAGTTCCTAAAACAGTTGCGACAGGTGACAGATTACTATGGCGTACTGTTGATGTTTGACGAAGTGGTTACCGGATTCCGCGTCGAACCTGGCGGTGCACAAGGATATTCTGGAGTCACACCCGACTTAACAAGCCTCGCCAAGATTCTCGCGGGTGGCCTACCCGGGGGTGCACTCGTTGGGAAGAAGGAAATCTTGGACTTCATCTCCATAAAGGAACAAGTAGATCTTGAAGAACGCAAGAAAATGCCGCACCCAGGAACTTTTAACGCCAATCCCTTATCTGCGGCAGCAGGCATCGCGATGCTTAACATCGTCAAAAAAGGTGAGTTGCATACCCAAATTAATCGTACCGCTGCCGCACTGCGGAATGGATTCAGCGAAGTAATCGACGCGCACGGACTTGATTGGGCCGCCTACGGAGACTTTTCTTATCTTAAATTACTTGCTGGACATGGCGAAGAAATTGCTTCTCGTGATTTCGATCCTTACGAATGGGACTACCGACGTCTAAAGAACGCAAGCAAACCTGAGCTGTCGATGAATCTGAGATGCGGTATGTTACTCAACGGCGTTGATTTTCCAGGCGCTGCAATGATATCGACAGCCCACACCGATGAGGATGTACAGAAGACGATTGCCGCATTTGAAATAACTATTGAGTGGATGAAAGACGATGGGTTACTGCGTTGATAATTGGCAATTAGAGCAGGAAGCCTTCCAACGTCAACGTTTCCCTATCAAACCCGAGAATGGCTTCATCCTGTCCCAGTTAAAGAATCGGGAGCGCCATATTGTGTCATCCCGGCATACATTGAAGAAAGAGTACGTGCAATGAATGAGTACAAGAACTATGAAAAGGAAGACGCACTCCTGTACTGGCAAGAGGCACTAGAGCATCAGATGCGGGGCGAATTTGGCCAAGCGATTGAACTATATATGAAGTCCATCCAATTTTATCCAACACCCGAAGCGCACACCTACCTTGGGTGGACCTACTCGATGATGGGAAGGATTTATGATGCAATTGATGAGTGTAAAAAAGCAATCGCTCTTGATCCCGATTTTGGGAATCCCTACAACGACATCGCGGCATCCCTGATTGAACTGGGCCAGCATGATTCCGCGATACCCTGGCTTGAGAAGGCGATCACGGCACCACGTTACGAAGCTCGCGCGCACCCGTTCATGAATCTTGGACGCATCTTTGAACATCGCTTTCAATGGCCAGCTGCAATCGCAAGCTACAAGCGAGCGTTGGAGGAAAGCCCAGATTACAAATCGGCACTTGCTGCTGTGAAGAAATTGCAGGCAAAACTTAATTAGACTCAACAAACCGAAATGAACTCTAAAATACAGGGAAGTGCTAATTCGCAGAGAACAGAAGCATTTGCTAAACGGATGCATAACTGCAACCCATCTTTTGAACCAGAGGCTTTCCGTCGATTAACTGGAAGCAATCTGGTGGCATCCAAAGTGGGCTACGGCTCATACCGTGTTGACCAACGATCTGATGAACATGCCAGAACACTTCGGGCGGCAATCCAAGCCGGCTGTAATTTAATCGACACCTCAAGCAACTACACTGATGGCAGAAGCGAAATCCTCATCGGAAATGTACTAAGAGAGCTAATTTCCGCGGAGCAGCTTGAGCGCGGCGAAATCATCGTCGTCTCCAAAGTTGGCTACATGCAAGGCCAAAACCTGGATGAGGCGGTACGCCGCGAAAGCAATGGACAGCCTTGGGAGGATGTCATCAAGTATATGGACGGTTGCTGGCACTGCATTCACCCCGACTTTTTGGTCGACCAGTGGAAGCGTAGTAGCGACCGGATGGGCTTAGAAACCATCGACTTTTACCTACTACACAACCCAGAATACTTCTTCTCAGATGCGCACAACCGTAGACCCCAAGGTAATCTCAAGGAGATTCGGCACATCTTTTACGATCGCATTTTCCGCGCGTTTGTCCAAATGGAGCATTTTGTGGCAGATGGAAAGATTAATTACTATGGTATTTCGTCCAACACATTTCCCTCGAGCAAGAGCGACGTCGAACATGTTTCTCTCGGTCGTTGTAATAAGCTAGCGAGCGACGCAGCAGAGGCAGTCCATGGGAATCGGAACGCAAGTCACTTTAAGATAATCCAACTTCCGTACAATCTCTTCGAGCATAACGCATTGACAGAACTCAACAACGCCGTTGATGGGCAAGACGCGGCTGTGCTCAACACAGCTCAAGCATGCGGACTTGGTGTGCTGGTCAATCGCCCACTCAATTCGCTCCGGAACAATCAGATGGTGCGCCTGGCAGGTTACCCCCACGACCCTCATCTCTCCTATAAGGAAGCGATTCACGCAGCAACCACAACCCTCAACACAACAGAGAAGGACCTGCGTAGCACCTTGAAGGCCTGGGGGCTCCACCCTCAGCTATCTGAGTCCATCGATGCTCCATTCTTCTACAACATTGCGCAAACACTTCCGACATTCCTACCTCAGATTCAAAATCGCGAGCATTGGGAACAGGTTGCCGAGGGACACCTCATACCGATGATTCACGAGTGTATGCACCAAACCATTCAAGGCTGCACAAAGCCCAATCAAACTGAGTGGGCAAGGCTACAACGTGGTTACGTGAAAGAGATAAATACATTATTCTCCCTTGTGTCAGGTCATTTCAATCGCATGGCATCGAAGCAGATTGAACCAATCGCGAAAGCACTAGACGAGCTGCTTTCAGACGAGGAAAGCAAATTAACATTTTCGCAGAAGGCGTTGAACTTCGTAACGTCATCACCAGGAGTATCAGTGGTATTGAACGGGATGAAACGCAGCAACTACGTGATTGATGCTATGGCAGTCATGAGAGTTCCGGCTTTTAAACAACCGGTAAGGACCCTCATAAACCAAGTAAAAGTCTCCTCTACCTTCTGCCCATCACCGGTAGATCCTGAGAACTTATGACATCCCGATACGGGCGAAAACGTTAATCCGAGTCCTCGTCACACGACGACGACAATCTAGCAAACCAAAACATTCCAGAAGGCTGTGAATAATCGTACGGCATTCATGCCATTTCTTGTTGTCCGGTCCACTCACATCCTCAACTGGCAAAACTTGTTAGCCGCCTTTGAGCGAGAACTTTCACTTGGCGAACCCATCGAAAAACACAAGCTCAATCATAAGCTATACCGTGACAGAGATCGGTCACAGAGTAACGCAAACGCGGCGGTACGCCCGGCACCGACTTCCGCGTTCCAACACTAGCCCGAAAGCCATTACGAACACGAAACGCGACTCAGTCACAACTATAATTTAAATGTGTTTTCACAGGCAACACCTATCAAGCAATGGTGTAGGGCGTTGCTCGTATGGACACATTCAGTGAGTGTCTTCGCGATTTTCGACACCCTAGGCCTCCGGACAGACACAATCTAATGCCATCTTGTGGTGCAGGTACAATTTTACCCACTGAATTTCCCGTCCAAATCTCCTATAAGTAATAGAGGCGAAAGAATCACGACGATGACAACTAGATTTAAGTAGGCCCGGCCCTACGAAATAACTGAAAGTTTTGCGCCTCGGGAATAATCGGTAATACATAATTGATTTGCAACCGAATACGACTAGTTGTACAAGCTCCGAACATGAAGGAAGCAACCAATGATGAAAAGCCTTTCAGAATCAGCACTAACCGTATCCCTAGCACAACTGGAATTCTCGTCCCAGATTTCAGCCAACTCCGAAGTGAGTTGAACGGTTTGGAGCCGACAGCTCTAATTAGGCAAACAGAATGAACCCAAATCCCTGCTGCTGAGACAGGCGGTAAGCTTGAATGGGCCAGATGTATGTACGAACCCGATTTCGTCTTCCATAGAATCAATCTGTAAAGGGGGAAGAAGAATCATTCGTGGTTCTTATCCTCAATAAAGACCATGCAAAATTCGCACGATGCATAAAGGGGACTTAATCTAGAGAATCTTGCGGCATCACTTTGGAATCTCCTCCGTAATCACACACGGTCCTTTCAGCATAACAAGCACATTATCCTCTATACGGACCCCACCAACGCAACGCCATCTATCAAGGTCATCCCACGCCACCACATCTCGAAATCGGCGACGATTCTCAGAATCGTCGAGAAGGGCCGGAACAAAATAGACACCCGGTTCAACGGTCATGAGAAAATCTTCCTCCAATGGCAAATCGACTCTTAGGCGAACACCACAATGTTGTTCCCTGTGATTACGTCCAGTTAGGCAGCCACCAACATCGCGGACGCCTAGACCTGTCATATGCCCAATACCATGCGGAAAGAACAGCGCAGTGGCACCAGAATCGAGTAGACCTTCAATCTCGCCTTTAAGAATACCGAGGTCTCTCAATCCCTGTGCTATAACCCTGGCTGCGGCACGATGCACATCGTGCCATTCCGTGCCAGCGTGACAACGCGAAATCGCCTCTGTTTCAGCAGCGAGCACCACATCATAGATGACTTGCTGCTCCGATGTAAAGGCTGCCCCCGCAGGATAGGTCCGCGTGACGTCAGCAGTATATCCAGAGATTGCTCCACCGGCATCTATCAGAACCACGTCTTCCGGACTCACGACCCGTGCACTGGGTTCAGAGTGGAGCACCGCGGCATTCGAACCAATGCCCACAATTGTCCCATAACCCGTCTCATGAGCACCATGACGAAACATCTCCGCTTCCATCTCAATTTGAATGTGCCGCTCGGATATCCCAGGCCGAATAACTTCCCTAGCCTTAGCGTGTCCCGCTGCCGTAGCCTTGACCGCAACTTTGAGAAGTTCTAATTCGGCAGCATCTTTTCTCCTTCGAACATCATTAAGGGCGGCACGCATCGAGAAGCATATTTCTTCAGCTGCATCTACACCCCTAATCGGTGAACCGAGGACCGCCAATTTTCTATGAGCGCGAACTTCCAACCAGCCTAGCAGCAATGCCACATCTTCAGCCGTAGGCACGTCGGAATTTCCTTCCCATAATCGTTCGTTCATCGTGACCGGGCGCACGAAGTGAGTCCAACCTTCCTGCGAATCGAAAGCAAGGACCCCCCCTGGTCTTCTTGAACTAGTAAGCCAATAATAGTCGGGATGGGGAGTAAACGGATAGACCTGATCAAGCCCACCGGGCTTCGGAATTGGCTCACCTGCCCCGATGAGAACAATTAGCGATTCTCTTCCAAATGCTTCAACAGCCCTACGCCTTCTCTCTTCCAGAACACCCGGCGCAAATATCGCCATCTCGCAACTCCTCATACCCACAACCCATTAAACAACAATTTAAAGGTCCCGTGGGTTGTTGTGCGGAATTGAACACGGAATCCATATAGAATAACGTGCCCTTCTCCATAATCAACAGACACCATGGCCGCACGATTTGAAAGGTGTTCCTCACCAATGAGCCAGCCACTCTGCAGCAAATCGCGCTCCGGATAGGAGGCGACAACGTGGTAGTGTTCATTGAAGTTGGAACCGTTGATAGAAAACACGGGGCTGTTCCAAAATAGCGCCAACGCCTCCGATGGCATACCATAAGCTAAGGGATGCGAAGTGTTGACCTCGATATGCAGTGTAGATCCTGGGCAGAAGAACTCATTTTCCGGCTTATCCGCGACTACGTTCTCGACCTGCAAGCCTAATCTTTCGATGGCGAACGCGCAAGCGCCATCAATCGTCATGAGCGTCCCACCAGTTTCAACGAAGTCCTTAATCCTTGCCACACCGTCCTCTCCGATTCCGCTCTGGTATTTCTCGGGCACAGGAGTTTTCGCTAGCCGTCTCTGAATCTCCTCCTTACCACCAACAATCATCGTACTCGAATCGTGGGGAAAGATAATAACGTCAAACATCTCTCGAAGACTCCCAGACTTAATATCCTCGTCCATCAACGTCTCAAATGGAAAACCAAACTTCTCCAACGTCAAACGAGTCCATCCCTGGTCCATGTTGCCACCCCAATAGCGATTATACATGCCGATACGCGGTGTCTTGAGATAGGTCAGTCCGCTCCTGGGCGCAGCGTTCAGCCCGAAGAAGGACACCCCCGTCTCACGCGCAATGGCCGCCAAATCTTGTCCGCCTGGGTCGATAACGACGAAGCTACCTCCCGGCAACAATTGATTGCCCGCCTCAAGCGGACTTGACAATCGGCCGACATTGCTCCCAGCGGAAAGAAGCCTATTTACCACTTGATAACCATCATTCAAACGCGGATCCAGTGCATAACCGTGCGTACCACTCCCAACCACGACGCCCTCGGGCGCAACGGGATCTGACACGCGCTTAAACGCGCTTTTTTTCGTCGTAATCACAGTGCTATCCACAGGCGACGGTTGAGCGGTTACACCCATCATTTCTGCCAGAGTATCCGTCACTATATCGTATGCAGTATTCGGCATTACAATCAGAAATCGAGTCCATGAATGGTCAGGAAAAAAGGTGCGTGCCAAGGG
>CAYZGU010000038.1:0-165052 GCA_964478165.1 uncultured bacterium
CCGTTTCGCACGGCGATGCCGAACAGCAGAATAAACCCTCCCAATGATGGAATACTCAGCACGCCTCCAGTGAGGAAGACACTGACGACCCCGCCGATTAACGCCAACGGCAGGTTTAGCATCACAAGTAATGCAAGCCGGATGGAATCCATCGCTAGATACAACAGAATGCAGATGCCGATTAGGACAAAGCCTGTTTGAATAATCGTTAGCAAAGCCATTATGGGGCTTGGGTACACGGGCATTTGGCGTTTCTATACACCTTCAGGATCTCTATGGGATATCTATCGCACTCGTTATTCACTCGTTTGATCCTGTCCAGTCACTTAATCACTCACTATCCGTTCGCTTAATCCCCGCTGGGGCTTTTACAGGCTGGTGAGTAGTGCGCGCATTACAAAATGTACTTTTCAAACAGGCTCTTAAACAAAGCCTCGACATCAAAAATCTCTTCAACCGACCAACTTTCCGGAAGCGAGAGAACAGTCCTTCCCCTATACGAAAGTCGAGATGGAGCACAGCCTTTCCTTTCGTCCACACGTCTCAGGCTACTTTCACAGATGTGGATATTCCCAAAATCTCCCTTCGACGGTAACTTGAGATACTAAACATGAGGCACAGTTTGCCAATGGCGTCTGGTTTCTTCGAACGCAGGAATCAGTCCAAATCTTTTCAGTATACCAACTTCGGTAATGTAGATTCTTTCTCCTATCCCGCTCATTCAGCACCATTCCTTGTAACTTACTCCATTTCGTTCTCTCCTGATAATTCATTCGACCAAAGCACCGCCGCAGGACGAACCGAATCCAGCAGTACAGCCAAAGCAGTGGTATTCGGTTGCGATTCTTCGATTCCGAAATAGATTCACGTCAAAATCCTTGATGTGTTGTGGCAAAACTTCACCAACGGGAAGCTTTATTGCATAATTAAAATCACAATCATAGAGCTGTCCATCCCAGCCAACATGAATCTGATGACGGCACATCAAATCGTCCAAAGTAGAGGGGTTGAAGGAATCAAAAAGTAGTTGATTATATTTTGTGAATTCTCCTTTTTTTTTCAATTCGCAACCAAATTGACCAATGGGCATGTTGGCAATTGTCAGCAAACGGGAGAACTGGATTCCGAACCGTTCGCGAAGTTCACGCTTATAATTTCCCTCAAGTTCGGACTCATTTGGCGGAAGCATCGCGCTTACTGGATTATACACGAGGTCGAGAGGAAGTTGACGTTCAATTCCAAATCCATGAGCGTTGAGGACCTTCAAAGCTTCAATGCTTCTGTCAAAGACGCCTGTGCCCCGTTGCATTTCAACATTTTCTTCCAAGTAACACGGCAATGAAGCGCAAAGCTGAACCTGGTGCTCACGCAAGAACTCTGGCATTGTCTCAAACCCTCTCTCAAGCAAGATTGTCAGATTGGTTCGCACCATCACACAGAAGCCTTCAGCACGCAGGACACGAACGAATCGCCGGAAGAAGGGATGCAATTCTGGTGCACCACCCGTAATGTCCACAAGTTTGGCCTCCATATTTCGGGCAGCCTTTGTCACGTGCCGCATCGTATTCCAATCCATCATCTCTTTCCGACGTGGGGAGGATATGACATGACAATGTGCACACTCCAAATTGCACTTGAGCCCGATATTAACCTGAACGGTATCGATGTCCAAGGCATGTAGTCCTTTTCCGCTGTATCGTCCGACATGCCTTTCAAACGTATTCATTGCTTCAAGATCCCTCCAACTTCCCACAATGGCATGAATCTAATTTGGAAACGGTATAGGAATTCGAACTTCGCAGATATATCTCTCAGTCTCAAAACCAATGTGTAATCTGGCACCTGAACGTAATCCAAAACGTCATCCACAGGGCTAACGATCGCATCTCCACATTCACTTCGCTAGCATAGATACGCGAAATTAATAGATGGGCCCTACAACTGCGACAAAAACTATTTCAAGCTTCGCCGTTTACTCGATTAAGGAGAGGATACTGATTCTACTCCGCCTATCTCATCACGAGCCGCCAACTTTCCGCTCATCGTAAACGTCTTAGCACACCCCGAATCCGTATTATCTAGCCTCCATTGCCCGCCGCAAGCTTCGCCATATGTACATAACTCCTTCTCACGTTTGAATTCTGGAAGGCGCCCTAACCGTGGCACAGCTCAAAACATAGGCCTAGATTGCGTTGGGGATTGACATGAAGTGAATTCCAAAAATTCTAAGGGGGTAAATTATCTTTGAGTTGTTCGAGCCTTCGGTGCAACAGGGCTTGAGTTCGGGAGATTCGTAGTACGTAGAGACTAAAGATTAACCAAATGACTAAATATGCGGAGACGAGGAATTTTAGGCGACGTTTTTGACGAGCTTCTAGCTTTTGTATTGATTTTTTCACAGCCCGTTCGAGTTCAATTTCATCAACTTGTATTTTCGTCTCGCTCGTCGCCTCATCAATTGCAGCGAAGACTTCATCCTCTGTGATCTTAACCGGAACCTGAGCACGGAAAAAAGCGCCAAAACAGATGATGAAAACGGCCACAATGATTAACACGGCACCTCTTTTCATCGAATTCCCCCAACCTTTAGTAGAAACCTTTCATTTTGTTTGCGCACCACGCAAGGATTACCTTCCCATCTGTCGGTATTGGAGTTCCGACAACCGCGATCTTAATTGTTCCGCCTGATACCGCAATGCAAGTATAAATCCATAGAGAAGAGTCATGGCGAGCCAAGTCAAAATCCATGTTTTAATCATGGTCGGATGTAGGTTCATTTTGGTGTCCGTATCAGGATGCAAATTGCCTTGCCAAATCTCCACCGAAAAATACACGATGGGAACATCCAGATAGGCAACAATACCTAAGATGGCTGAATACACTTTTTTCTTGTCCTCCGCTAAGGCCGATCTCAAAACAAAGTATGCAACATACATTAGCCAGAGAATAAGAGAACTCGTTAACCTCGCTTCCCAATTCCACCACGTATTCCAGGCAAACCGTGCCCAAATCGGTCCTGTTAGTAACACAATTGTACAAAACAGAATCCCAAGCTCTGCTGAGCACACAGCAATCGCGTCATATGAATCACGTCGCTTAATCAGGTAGAGGATGCTGAAAATACACGTTACGCCAAAGGCAATAAATGCCGTCAACGCAGAAGAAACATGGAAGTAGAAGATCTTCTGCACCTCGAGCATAGTTTGCTCAATCTGCGCATAGCTAAACACAAGATAAATAGCAAGAAAGAGAAACGCAGTTGCAAGAACGCCGAGAATTTGCGACAATCTCATATTCCGTGCTACTCCTCCCCCCAAAGCTCCGAATTATAGGTTAAGATCTCCGGTCCATCGGAGAGGATGGCAACCGTATGCTCAAAGTGTGCAGACAGACTCCGATCTGCGGTAACAGCAGTCCATCCATCGTCTAGAACAGCCGCCTCACATGTGCCCACATTAACCATCGGCTCGATAGCGAGTACCATGCCTGGTCTCAATCGAATGCCTTTATCCGGTTCTCCGAAATTGGGCACTTGTGGCAATTCATGCATACTACGCCCAATACCGTGACCAACAAAATCACGCGCAACGGAAAACCCGTGAGCTTCGACGCAACTTTGAACAGCGTGACAAACATCACCCAGCCGATTGCCTGGTCGTGCCACGTTGATTGATTCATAGAGCGATTTTCTGGTCACATCCAGCAATTTCCTCGCTTCGGGGGAAATCTCTCCCACGGCAAAGGTGAAAGCGTTATCTGCATGGAAATCGCCCAGCAGGATCGCAGTGTCAATACCGATGATGTCCCCGTCATCTAGGATAATCTCCCTACTTGGGATTCCATGGATAATCTCTTCATTAATCGAGGCGCATATAGTCGCCGGATATGGTTCATGGTCGGGCAGTTGATACCCGAGGAACGAGGATATTCCACCTAGCTCTTCAATAGTTTTGCGTGAAATTTGATCTAATTCATGCGTTGAGACACCGGGAACCACCGCTTCCCCGATTCTTTGCAACAGAAGCGATGCAGCTCTACCACTGCGCTGCATGGCCTCAATTTCAGAGCGAGATTTAATCTTAATCTTTTCCATCGACTTTTCCTACGAAATGGATTAGCGTCCCTTAAGTTATGGGGACTGTGAACTTCAGAATCAAGCAACACGCTTTTCCCACAGGTGTTTAAGCGTACTCTTGGCGATGCGGAGGGGTGAGAAAGTCACTGGCACCATGGCTGGGAATTGAAAATCAGACACACACACATGCGCAAGCCTCTCACCAACAATTTCGATGTTGGCCAAGTTTGTTTCACCAATGCCTAGCTCCCTGGCCGCGTTCATAAGATCGAATTGCTCATCGCGCAGACCAACGATTTCGGCATGCACACGATCTAAAGCTACCACATCCACCCCAGCGGTCAAGATACCCAGTGGATATGGGTTTCCACCTCTTGGCCCCATAGCATCCATAGCTGTAATTGCGTCTACAACGGTGAGTGTTGGCTTGATTAACTGACAATATTCAATCAGCATTTTCCCAAATGTAGCGCGATCTTTACCACACAATAGGTGGAGACGTGCTTTACGCTTACCGGGAACACACCCAAAGTTATTCTTGATTGCTGCGGTCAGCTGCATCTGTCGATGTACTTTCAATTTCGGAACATTGATAATACTGTCCGCTTCTATGACTTCACGCGCCAGTTTATACGTTCGTAGTCCAAAAGAGGCGGGATGGGACACACGCACACCTCCTCTCCAATCCGCAATAGATACACCTAATTCCTCCGCTACCGCCTTAAGTCCGGACTTTTCCGCAACGCTTGTTAGATTGCCAAAAGCCGGTGAATCACCGATAAACGGCTGGGCACCGGCGGATTGTACCTGCCGGATTAATGAACTCATCACTGCATAATGAGTAACCGTGGGATCTTCAGAATGGGAAGCACTGAGAAGATTGGGCTTCAAGAGCACGCGATCTCCTCGTTTTACATATCGTCTGATTCCACCGCAAAGTTCTAGGAGATTAGAAATGCTTTGGTCAACCATTTCTTGTGAATAGGTGGAACATTTGACTATCGCAACAGTAGTAGACATTGGACATCCTCTTGAAGGCATCGCATTTAAAAGAAGAGACTTATCAAAAGGTGAAAGTCGCACACGCCGAAATCACTCTGAAAGGAGAAGCATATATGTAAGGCGCTCCAATTTCGCCAATTGGACGGCAGTCAGCAACATGTCTCTGAGCCAAACCTTCGGTTGTAACGCACTGCAGCAGGAATTACTACATTAAGTGTTAACTTGACCTTCACTGCCATCTGCGAAAAAGCTGACAGTTGACGCGCTTTGTACATATGTACAGAACCTGCTCGCACCGATTATAATTGTCCTGAAAGTGACTGCACATAACTTGCATGTCATCAGGTATCTGCCATACACGGCGCAGCTACATTCCAGTGTTGCTCTAACTACTCGATTTTCTAGCGGCATCACCACGGAACGACAATGGAGAAAGCAATTACATCAGCTACAAAATAACGTCGGAATTCTTACACAGTACTACGAACGAACGCGTGACTCATCTTGCTATCCTCCCGGACAGGAGCTCAAGGAGCTACCCTCTAGAAACTTAGGTGTAGCTTATGCGCTATTCTAGCCATTCTGCAATCGCAATCACAATCCTAGTGAAACTCCAAGGCTTTCCCGACTCATGCTTCTCGATTCCTGTGACTCCCAAACAGTTCAATACTGCTTTGAAAGCATGTTGGCGCAAGGGCACCTTCACTATATTGTAAAGAAAATCTGCGTTATTCCCAATAATTCGCAGACACAGGAAGTAGCTGTTTCGTCTTCCTATTCACGTTCGAACGCTGCGTTCTCTGAGGCAACAGCGCCCCCAATCAGCGTATGCCCTGTTGCGGACTCGACTTTGACATGCGCAACGTCACCGATCTGGGTGTTGTCCTTTGGAAAAACCACCGCCTTGAAACCATCGGTCTTTCCCTGATATTTCTCTTTTTCTCGACGGGATGTGCCTTCAACGAGAATCTCCACCGTTTGACCCACTGACTGCTGGTTAATCTCGTAGGAAATTGTCTCCTGGAGCTCAATGATTCTCTTCAGTCTTTGCCCCTTGTCCTCTTCACTGACATCGTCCGGAAGGGTTTTGTGAGCAAGTGTTCCTGCACGAGTAGAATATTTAAACATGAAGGCTGTGTCATAACGTATCTCCGTCATAAAATTATAGGTTTCCATGAACTCTTTATAGGTCTCTCCGCAGAAACCAACAATGACATCAGTCGAAATCACCAGATTTGGAATACGCTCACGCATCGTGGCTACCAACTGACGATATTCCTCTGCTGTGTAAGTTCGGCGCATTGCCTTGAGAACCTTCGTTGAGCCTGATTGTAACGGCAGGTGAATGTGTTTGCACACATTATCACAACTAGCCATCGCCTCAATCATCCCATCGTTTGCATCGCTCGGATGAGGGGAGGTGAAACGTACCCGCTCAATCCCGCTGACATTACCCACCGCAAAAAGCAAATCGCCAAAGTTGAACTTCCCGTCGTGGTATGAGTTTACAGTTTGTCCTAGTAGAACAATCTCTTTGAAACCTTCGTCTACGAGTCGATTCACATCTTGAATCAACATAGACAACGGGATACTCCGTTCCCGTCCGCGTACGAAAGGCACGATGCAGAAGGTACACATTTTATCACAACCGCGCTGAATCGTGAGCCAAGCTCGCAGCCCCTCCTTGCGCACGGGAGCGATGTCCGCATAATCTTCTGTCTTGTCTAGATTTAGACCAATAAATGGGTCCGCACTAGCTGCTGAGCTAATCGCCAGCGGAAGGTTACGATAAGCATCTGGTCCCAACACTAGGTCAACATGTGGTGCCGCATCAATAAGTTTCTCCCGCACATGCTGGGCCATGCAGCCACACACGCCGAGAATCAGATTATGCTGCTTCCGTTTTCGGTGGTTCAAATGTTTGAGGCGGTTAATCACCTTCGTCTCAGCGTTTTCCCGAATGGCACAGGTGTTTAGTAAAATAACATCAGCGTCCTCAATGCCAGCTACCATCTGATGACCGCTTTGGGTGAGAATGCCTACCATCAATTCACTATCACTGACGTTCATCTGACAGCCGTACGTTTCAATATATATTTTTCGCGGCAGTCGCAACCCAGTTGTGGCAACTGAATCCGCCATTAAGTTGGTTCTGTATAAAGGGATAGAAGTCTTAGTCTTGGCTGTAGAGTTCATTGTTTTTTGCTGTTTCCAAAGTGTATCTTTAAACGTCAGTGTCCATCTTAATTCGAAGGCGAGTCCTTTTTTTCGGGACGATCAGTGGCCCTTTCGAACCCATTCGCGAGCACCGTCTAACACACATTCGTTACGATATTCTGAGACCACCTTCTTGAGAACTGCCGCTGTCACGTTTCTTAAAGCTTTAAGTTCCTGGATAAGCAATGGCAAAGCCCGCACTACATTGTCGACAATGGTTGCACTTGCCCGTCTAGCGGTTCGCGACATCGGGTTCAAATCAACCGTTACGACATCCTTGTCCATCTGTCGGAGCGCCTCACAGCGGTCTCCATCTTCCAAAGGCACAAATACAACGTCTGCTCGAAGGATGCCCTCTGGGTGAACAAACTTCCTATTTGAATCGAGATAAGAAAGCTCGGCACCCTTTGTGGGCATCAATACCTCAGGGGCTCCGTGGGCCAATAGATGACGCCGTATCGCCTCTTCTCGCACTTCTGAAGCGTGAAAAATATTGACTTCCAACGGTGCATTGAGAATTCTTCCCAACGCCACCAAGTCATCCGGAACTAACGCCGCTGTGTTACCATTCACGGAAATCACTGCGTGTTCTGCGAGGAGAAGCATTGCTGCTGATGCATGGATGGCTCTCTCGGCAAACGGATGTGTTTTCTCCCCGATGAGATAGTCAAAAGCTTCTCCGCGACCATGTGCAATCAATCCATGCACAGAAGCAATTCCAATCTCCACGCCAGTCGCCATTGCATCTCGAATTCTCAGTGACCTAAAACGGGGATGGCTTTCGGGAACATCGGTCATTTACAATGTCTTCACTCTCTGTGTAGAAAGAATTGTCTTTTGGGCACCCTCAAAAGCCTGGGTGCTAAACACAGCATTACCCAGCATAATCATCGACGCGACCCCTTTCTTGTCCTCAACCTGCTGGATAACTCGTTTGACATTACGGTCACTTAACAATCCGCTATTCACGGCGAAAGCTTTTGAAACGCTCATGCATGCGCCAAAGTCAACCGAATCCAATTCAGTTAGTCGTTCTAGTTCTCGCAACGCTTCGTCGGCCGCATCATTGATTCGTGCGCGTTGTTCATGATTTTCGAGAATATCTTTGGTGCGAATTGGGCTATAGTGCTTAAAAAAAATCGGCTGTTCGTCAACGGGCAACCTCTCTGCCTCCAAGGGAAAACCTTCCCTTAACTTAACCAAACACCCCCCATGATATTGCGCACAGACATCGCCTAATCCAGTCCGATTTTCTACTTCGGCAACATGTGAAATCATCGCCAACTCTAATTCGGATTTGTCTAATTGCAACAAGGTTTTTACCGCATGTGCGGTGGCTAAAGAAGACGCACCACTCAGACCGAAACCACATCCCAGCGGTAATGAAGAACCGATTTCAACCCGCATCGGACTAGTTGTTAACTTTCGAACCACGGCTGCAACTGTCGGAAAACGAAGCTGGGTATTGTTAAAAAGAACGATGGTCTTCTTCGCCTTGAAGACCGTGACAGTAACTCCTTCTTTGACCGTAAATCCCATTCCAAGGGAGTGCATCTTACTTGTGTCTTTGTCGTAGATAATCTTGAAAACACACGAAATATTTCCAGGTGCGAATGCCCTAACTCTCTCCATCTTCATTAGTGTTTTACGTATTCTTCGTAGCAGGTCCACAAATCAAACGTAAAAATGTCTCCAAGATAAACTATGAGCCGGTAGTTTAACGTAAGCGTTTCACCCGCCGAAATCAAATGTGGCTCATCACCGGTGAAAACGGCGGACATAAATCCGAAAGCATCATCCAGAACCATGAACGAAGCTGGGTGCCGAAGATTAGACGGATGATTGAAAATAGCCACACCAGCAACCTCATTTGATAGAACCCCATTGAGTGAACACCACTTGGCTACTTTCCCACTGACTTCGGACTCACCAATGCACCCATCCGAGTTGGTAACCTTCCGGTATTCCATTTCAGCCATACGACAGCAAAGACCTTGGGTTTCACAAGGTGGAGCTAGCGAAACATCCGACGATTGAGCTTCTAAACTAAATTGAAAATCGATTATCTGTTGATTGAGTTGAGGCTGGTGGACTGTTACGTAACAAGTTTCCTCAATCGGATTCGAGTTATCCGGGGCACGCCAATCATTAATCACAGCGAAATGGACAGCGTCAAGATTCACGATCTTTTCGCAGAATTCGCGATGCACAACTCGGCCGCGCACGGATTCATTGCAGTTAGTCTCTGTCCAATAGTTAATCCCATTCAATTTCTCTGAGGCAAAACACAATCCACGGTGATGAACATGACCTTCTGGTCGATCGCCCGTGACGATCAATCCGTTCGGCGCATGGATGGGATGAAAGTACGGCTTGTACAAGTCATGGCCATAGCGATATGTGAGTACCGGTTTCTCGCCATTCGTGACGGATAATTCAGATGCGGAGATTTCATTCAACCTAAGCGTCATCACCAGTCCAAATGAGCCTAAAAGAAGAACGCCAAATAATGGAAGACTTCTTTGTGAAGTGACCTCTTCTAGCTTTTTTCTTGCATATGGCTGCAAGAACTGCGTGATATTATAACGCGTACCGACATTCGATGCAAGCCAATTAGCCGAAGCCCAGAAACCCTCGATGTAGCTAGATTGTTAAGAAATCCGTCGAATTCGGTTACAGTCCGTTTAACTGTTTCTAGTAGAGGAATTGACACAAAATGTAGGTAGTAACGTCTATTTAACGAGTATGATGTCTCCGATCTGTTAAGCATCACATATTGCACGTGATGTCTTCAAAACTCCCAGCCTCTTCCTTGTGTCGACACTTGACACTCGTCGCGACACAAGGAAGAGGACAAATGGAACAACAGAGGAGAACCGGACTTGGGAGAAGACCGAATCCTGATAGCACACAAAGATCCTACTTCAAGGGCTTCTGAACCGAGTCTTCTACCAAGAGTTGACACGGAACCAACTCCCACACGCCTGCGACAAGAATAGATCGATAAGGGGTATAGATTGGTGTCTTTTGCAATCAAGTTGTAGGCACAAATATCAGCACTTCATCAGACTCTCTTTGAAACGTCTATTGGTCGGAAGTCGTTTCTGAAGTGTAGAACATGGGAGGATATTAGAACTATGGCAGCAACACGGAAACGGACACCCCCTGCGGCGAACATTTTCAAAGATCTGAACCGCCAGAATCAGCTTCAAGCAATAAAGAAAGCATTGCGTAAAAAAGCGAAGACCCAACAGCGGAATCAGCAGTTGAGGGATACCAAGGAAAGTATTTTGAGGGAGGAAGATAAAAACGGAGAGTAGCCTTCACACACGGATTTGAATTTATATTGTTGCTTCACAAAGAGAACTGATTTGGACATACAATTCATGAATGGGTCAAGATAACTCCTAAAGAATAGACAGGTTTCACGCTACCACTGTCGTTAGATAGCTTCTGTTCCTCTTTCACCCGTACGAATGCGAATCGTTTCTTCTGCCGGCTCGACAAAAATTTTTCCATCACCGATCTTGCCTGTCGATGCAGACTCCTGTATCGCCTCCACAACATTATCAACATTTTCATCGGCAACCACAATTTCGAGTTTCAGCTTGGGGACAAACTCGATGGTGTACTCACTTCCACGATAAATCTCCGTATGCCCTCGACTCCTACCGAAACCACGCACCTCACTGACTGTCATTCCATGTACACCAACATTGCTAAGAGCCTCCTTAACTTCATCCAGCTTAAAAGGGCGGATAATGCATTCCAACTTTTTCACGGCTCCATCTCCCCTTTTTGACAGTTGCTTAACTGCACCACCAAAGGACTCATGTAGGCCGATTTCCAAGGCGCGGCATTCTCAGCGTCTAACATTACTCTTTAATACCAAGGTTGGAAAACCAACCTACATGCAAGAAAAAGGTGAGTGGTCGAGAACGCAAGTTCCAAAACGCACTCACCGTACACAACCTGAGTTCACTTCTACAAATCGTATCCTCTCTCGTCGTGCAACGCGAGATCCAATCCTTCTCTTTCCTCGTCCGGATCAACTCGCAATCCAACAATGGCATCCACAATTTTGAGGATGACAAAGGAGAGCACACCGCTCCAAACGATTGTTATTAGAACACTGAGAAGCTGATCGACCAGCTGTGCACCAATATTCAATCCAGCTTCTGAACCACCAAGGGTCTTTGCTGCAAAGATTCCGGTCAGAACCGCCCCAACGATTCCCCCGATGCCATGCACGCCAAAAGCATCCAGTGAATCATCGTAGCCGAGTTTCTTCTTAAGGCTTGTAGCTCCCCAGAAGCAAACAATCCCTGCCGCAATCCCGATGACCAAAGCACCCATCGGTCCTACATAACCGGATGCAGGAGTAATGGCAACCAACCCTGCTACCGCTCCTGTAACGGTACCTAACGCACTGGGTTTACCATGTTTCATCCACTCTATAAACATCCAGACAATAGCGGCCGTTGCGGTAGAAACCTGGGTTACTAACATCGCCATACCAGCCGTACCGTCAGCTGCCACAGCACTTCCTGCATTGAAGCCAAACCAACCAACCCACAGCATAGACGCTCCAACAACAGTAAGTGTCATATTATGCGGTGGCATAGATGTGTCCGGATAACCGATACGCTTTCCTATTACTATAGCCGCCACCAATGCGGCAATTCCTGCATTGATGTGCACCACGGTGCCGCCAGCAAAGTCCAGTGCGCCGATGATGTCACCGAAGAGTGAGCCTGGTCCAGCCCAGGCCATATGACAAATGGGTGCGTACACAATCAGAGACCACAGAGCTGAAAACCACAGCATCGCGGAAAACTTCATCCGCTCCGCAAATGCACCTGCAATTAGCGCCGGTGTAATAATCGCAAAGGTTAGTTGAAATGTAATAAAAACCGTCTCCGGAATTGTTCCAGTCGCGCTATCGGCACTCACCCCCCGCAGAAATGCCTTACTAAGCCCACCAACAAATGAATGCAGATTCAGTGCTCCTGCCTTCATTCCCGTTGTATCAAAGGCAAGGCTATACCCGCAAATAACCCATAGAATCGTGATAAGGCCGGTCAAGCCAAAGCACTGCATTAACACCGATAGTACATTTCGACCTCTTACTAGTCCCCCATAGAATAGTGCAAGGCCCGGGATAGTCATAAACAATACCAGCGCTGTTGCCGTGAGTAACCACGCAGTATCGCCTGAATCTATTGTCGCGGTCCCCTGAGCAAGTGCAAACCCCGGCAGCAGTAGCAAAGCCAAGGGTAAGATTAGCCATAAGACACTAGGTCTCAATCTGCCTTTTAGCAACCGTACCCTGTTCTTGATGCGCGAATCGCGGTCCCAACTGTCATACTCTTGCATAATAACCCCCATTCAACTAGATTTAGGTAGACCTGATACACTCCCCTGCCATGCTAGCACAACACACAAATCTGGTCAAGCACAAAATGTGTTTTTTCCAATTCAGAACCACAGGAGATCCGAGCTCTCACGCTAACAGTCCTAAACATTTAGCTAAGTCCTGATTGTCGAATCGAATTACAGTGGAATCCATTCATACCGCAAACGCTGCGACGATAGCACGCGACAGGCAAAATCTTGATTGTGATTTACAGCTTAGCGTGCTATAATGGCAGCTCGTTCACCAGATCCAATTACCGCATTTAGTTTGCGCAAGTTTGCCACGTCAAGATTGTCTTGGTGTTGCTTCCGTTAAGTGGTGTGAGTTACCTTCTCTCTGGTTTCTTAGGCTGTCCTCGTGACATTCCATCTCTGTCAAGGCAACCCTCTTAGCTCTTTTTTCTATCTTGCATAAACAGATGAAAAACCTTTCATCAAGAAAACCTTCACAATATGAGCGTCTTGCCCAATCTTCTATCCTCAGACGCGCATCCGCCTTCCTTCCAATTGTTCTCATAGGAGCAATCCTTCGCTTATGGAATCTGGGAACGTGGAGCCTATGGATTGATGAAGTCCTTACTGTCCTCGATGCACAGCAGCTTTCAGTGAATAACCTGCCAATAAACCCCGTTTCGTACCTCGCTGTCAGAATGTCCTTGTTAATGGGAAGCACAGACGAATGGGGAGCCCGATTGATTCCGTGCGTGGTTGGCATTGCTTCAATCCCATTAATTTTCTTGATGGGGCGATCGCTTGTGAATCCAAGGGTTGGTGCATTCGCTGCCAGTTTCGTTGCTTTTTCAAACTGGCATCTTTTCTGGTCTCAAAATGCCCGCTCTTACATCTTCACCTTCTTGTTTGGAGCATTGACTGCATGGGGGTTTTACCTCGCGCTCGAACGCAATCGACCTATCGTAATGATTGGAGCACTCCTCTCGGCAATCTGTCTGCTCCTCTCGCACACGCTTTCTGTGACGATACTTCCGGCTCTGGCGGGCTATGTAATCAGTTTTTGGGTCTTGCAGGCATTTCCACGAGTCGCGAACTTGCTACCCCTGGGTTCATCAAATACGCCATCGACTGGCGCATCTGATGAACCTGCTGGAATCTTCCCTGCGGGTCTTCGAGCGAAAAACCTACTAATCTTCTTCATCCCTTTTATCTTGCCCATTCTGTTGTTTGTGCTGCCCGAATTTCGAAACTACCTGTTCTCGGGTTGGGGATTTAACGAATGGAATCGAAGCCCAATTTATATAATTTTTACCCTTGTTTATGGCTTGAGCGTGCCAATCGCGGCAACAGCACTTTTCACCTTTTTTTTAAAACCCAAAAATCGCATCGTCTGGTTTCTGGTATGCTATGCTGGCATACCACTTCTGCTATTGATAATTGTATCCGGTATTCTAAACGTTGCTGGCTATTATCTGTTCTTTACGACCCCTGCCTATTTCTTGCTTGCTGCTGTGGGTTGTGACCGAATTTGGCAGTGCAAGTCACTTGGCCTAACGCTCCGTGCTATCCTACCTTGTATCATCATCCTCACGATGCTTTCTCAGAACTATCTCTACTTCTATATCGAAAATGGCGCTCGACCTAGATGGCGCGAGGCATTTTCACTGATTCGATCAGAAATGAACGATGAAGATCAAGTTGTCACCTCTCTCCCGAAGATGAGTCAATACTATCTACCGGAACTTCAGTCCACTGCTGCGAAGAAGGTATTGGAAAACAGAACGAAATTGGAAAAAGAGTGGAAGCGCCGGGGTATACGAGTGTGGTTCGTTATTGATGCGGGGAGTTTCAACGTTTTCGATTCAGAAGGGGAATTCCGCCAGTGGGTACATGAAAGAACCAGATTAATTCATACCTTTCCTGTTTTCGCCAGGGCGATGGATCGGACAATTAACGTGTATCTTTCTGAAGTGGTCGAGTAAAACGCATTTTCGATATTTTACGAGATTTCCCGGACTTGGTCCATGAGAAGCTCCAGTTTCTGAGCATCACGTATGCCCTTCGTCGCTTCAACCCCTGAGCAAAGGTCAATCCCATAGGGCCCAACGATGTCAATTGCTTGCCTGACATTACTGGCCTGGATTCCACCTGACAAAAACGCTGGAACCTTAGACGCTGCAACTAACGTCGAGGCAAGATTCCAGTCGATGGTCCTACCGGTGCCACCAAATCGCACTTTACCCTCATTAAGAATCAGCGAATCGAAGAGAAATGCATTTGTGCCCGCATCGGTGTAGGCTTTCATCTCAGTAAACAATCTTCCTGGGTCCGGCACTTCTGTTTGCCCAGCGGGCAAGAACAAGGATTTCCAAACCTCACATGGTAGCTTTTTTTTCAGACACTCTACCTCGGTGGGAGTTTCATGCCCTAATAGCTGAATCGCAAAAGGGCGGATTGTCTCCACTGCGCATTGAATCCAATCCCGTGTTCGGTCGAATACCAACATAACGATGGGAATTGTCATCTGTCGGGCAATCGCCGCAGCATCAGCGATAGTAACAGCACGCTCTGAAAAATGCGCTTCGACAACAACCCCAACGTAATCTGCGCCAGCGCCGATAACCATTTCGCCATCTAGAACACTGGTTGTACCACAGATTTTTACTTTGCACTGATTGCTTCTCATACGTAGCCCCAATAAAAGCTCTGGACAAACCAACCACAACGAAACGCGAAGAGCACAAACGCAAATAAGGGTGCAATCGAGCCTAATCGTTGCTCCGTCTGTTACAGAACGGTGGAGATGGCGACTACAATTTCGATTAATCCGAAACAACTAAGGAAAAGCCGCTACATGGCTTGTGCCTCAAGCTGTCCTAATACTTCTCGAAGGAACGTATTCAAGCTGCTGTCGTCTTGGAAACGTTCCTTTTGCCCTTGAAGGGCTGTGATTGAGACTTCATCACCGATCTTAGCCAGTGCATCAACTATCGATAGTTTGATAGTAAGTCCTTCCAGGGAATCTAGCGCATCAATCAATAAGTCTCGAGCTTTATCTCCGCCGATGTTACCGAGTGCAGAAACTGCGATGTCCTTGACACTTTCATCTCCGCGGTTAAACGCGACTATCAAGGAATCCACAGCATCTTCTCCAATCAGACTTAACCCGAGCCCTGCTTGGAAACGAATGCCCGGTATCTCCCCATTATCCTCCATGACAGCGGCTAACGCCTCAATCGCAGAATCCGGTTTTAATCTCCCCAAAATCGATATGCAAGCTCGTCGAACCTCTTCATCCGCTTCCGCCTTGCGCTTGATAGATTTCTGTGCCAACTCAACAAGCTGTCCTTCACTAATTTCCCGTTGCAACCCCTCGAATTTGTCCGGAGATTCGCTTTCTAATTGGCTTAATTCCACGAGGCGTTCTAGGCTCCTTACCGCTGGCTTGCGGAGCGATAGGTCTTCGCTTCGTTCCAAAATAACCATCAAGGGCCCAACAGCGCGGGAATCCCCAAGCTCACCCAACGCTTCCACAGCGGCAATCTTAACACCTGCTAACTCAGTCGTACGAAACGTAATTCTGGAACCGTGCTCCGTGAATTCCTCAATGGCCTTTTTATAGTCATCTATCGTCTTTATCTTCCGCTCATCGACAACTGCGTCGATCGTATCGCCAATTTGGAGACCTGCATTTGACGCTGAACTCCCCGGCTTCACTTCCGTAATCGTGTTTCGACTGACCTTGATGCCGATCTTATCTCCGGAACGTCGGACAGCTAGACGAACCTCTCTGCCATCCGTGAGGCGCAGAATAAGATTGTTGTCTTCAGCCATTGATTTTCTTTCGGCACGCTTGTAGTCGCCTCGGGTCTCTAGGGCATATTCGCCGATGACGTAAGAAACCAGCTCGCCATCTTCAAGATCTGTCTTCGCAGCTGAACCGTTGGCATCAATCGAAACAACCACGACCCCATTTGTAGACCAACGGTCTTCCAAATCGCTATCAAGCTGTTGAATCTCCAACTGAAATTGCTTGTCGTTGTAGCGATTGTCGCATCCAATGGGAAATAGGATTATGAAAAACAGCAATACACATGGAATTTTCTCAAGCATGAAATCTCCTTATTGGGCGCATGTTCCTAATCTGTGCAAGCGTTTTAAACCGGGGTTCCAAGGGTTGGGAGACGCGAGAAAAATAAACACTGATAATCAAAACCTCATCTCAATTTCTCGACTGCCTTGCGCGCCCAACGCATCCAACAATGGGATCACCGCGCGTTCGTCCCCGAGCTTGGCAAGCGCCTGGATTGCATCCACGCGTAAGGAAGAACCTTTGTTTTCGGCAATTTTCACCAATTCCTGAACGGCGGAAGCACCGCATTTTCCCAAGGCCTCCACAGCCAACTGACGCACCTCCGGATCCTCTCGGTCTTTTCGCCATTTCTCAGAACCGGAATTGATAATCGTCACCAACGGGGGAATTGCCTTCTCACTACCAATCTCACCGATTGCCTTAACTGCATTCAACCGCGTCTCCTTACGTTTATGGCCTAGCAGATTAATTAGCTGTGGGACGATTAGATGCGGATCTTCCTTACCAATCTCAGCAAGCACCCAGTGTGCATCGTGTCGATCTCGGTTGTCTTTGGATTCAATCGCTTTTCTCAGGACCTTGAGAAGCTTCTTCCGATCATCTTCTTGATTGTAAATGCGTTTAAGTGCAGTCAGTGCAGCATGTTGAACCCCCACCTCGTCACGTCTCAATGTCTCAAACACCAGAATCGAAAGATACTTGTCTTTATCCTGTTGATAGGCAAGAAACATGTGCTGTCCACGATTTTCAATACTGGCTTGTTCCCGACGATCTTGCCAATTCTCTCCAGAGAACGAGGCGTTGTAAAATTTGTCAGAATCGTAGAAACCAAGCAGGTAGTGCGCTTCAGCATTACTGGGTTCTTTCTGGATGGCGCGCTTAAATTCAGCAACAGCACGTTCTTCCTTACGTCGCCTGTCAGATTTAATAAGTTCTTTACCTTTGGAAAGATGTTCATTGTGGCTTCCGCAGCCAAAAAGAAAAGCGACAAGACCAATGGATGCAATACTCATTTTGAGCTGTTTATTCATTTTGGACTCCAATTCATTTTCGTTATTACAAGGCGGCTATTGTCCAATGCCACAATCTGCATCGTCCTATGAACCCCACTCCCCCCTTTCTCCTGACTGGAGTCTCTCATGGCCTTCATTTTCCACGGGTTTTGAGTCATTTCCCGAATGCAATTGCAGAACATTTGACAGACGGCCACCGATTACATGCTTCCGATGTATCAGTGTCACCTTGAAAAGTCCAGTTCAAGACCTAATTATCCTACCGCGCAAACTCCCCTATGTAAGCATTTAGTTTACCCATAAGACAAATACTAACATAGGAGCGCAACGTCAAGCTGAAAACCTGGCCCATCTCTGTATAAGACAGCCTACGTCCGACGCAAATGCTTGCAACCACATGTCCACCTGCCGCAACAACAAGCCCTAGTGGTCGGCTTTCCGAGCACCTGTAGAATCGCCATTAATAGGGGCGAAAATCTCTTCAACCTGTGTCTCACTTAAAACTGTATTTCTGTGATTCTGCGGTATCTTTAGCCTCGACAGTTCCAATTCGTAATCTTGCGCGCAGCACAGATTCTTATTCTAACTTTTCACTCTCGGCATGGCTTAACATTCGATCTCGCCACAGACGAGGCAGCAAGTTGGAGTTCATAAAATCATATTCCACAAGCAACCAGTGTAACACAACCAGTTCACGGAAGACAAGCGAAACCTCCGCTTGCTGGTTCTACATGATCGAGGTCCTTAGTCGCACCATAGAGCTGGTTTAGAGCCTGTGCTGTGTCTGTTTCCTTGGAGCGGCTGTTTTACAACTCGCTGCCTGGTCGTCAAGAAATCGATTCTGTCCTAGAGTCTATTCGGTGGCCATCATTAGCCTTAGGTTCCATTGTGTTAGGCCCCCTTCCATTGGAGAGATTGCCTTCCTGACCAATTCTCAACTGTCGTTCGGCATCAACAACGTCGCGATTGATTTTCCCAACACATCTATCTAATTTTTCGAGCAGTGCGGTGTGGCCAGCCATTGCACGACGCGTCTGACGAAGAAAATCTATCACGAGCCGAAATGAGCGAACGAAGTCCCCATCGGCTAGGTCGACGTATTTTTGAAGTTCTTCAAAACGACAGCCCCGGCTCCAAGCGAGCATTGCTGTGGTCAGACTAGTTTCAAGTTTTTGAGTAACCTCGGCCACGCCATGCAAGACCTCCAACGCGCGAAGGCTCTCAATTTCCTTCTCTACTGCTTTCAGTATGCGCCTTAATTGGTTATCCTGTAGTCTCCTAGCCGAACCAGAATCCTTCCGTTGTTCGGAGACAATTGCCATCATCAGGAGATTGATTCCGTCTTCGTCAAGTTTCTCAAAATAACCTTCAAAAAGCAACTGACAAATCTGAATCTCATAGCCCGATATTTGGGCAGCCACTCTCCCTCTCGGCAACAGCTCATTTCCTTCGATATAGCCGAGATCTTCAAGGACTTTGAGGCGTGAAGCAATCTGTCTGCGGTGGAAATGCTCATAATACTCACGTTCTCGTGCGAACTTCTCAACATGACTTGTGTATTTCTCGACTTCCCGATGCTCCCGACTACAGCGATTAAAGCGTTCACACCCTGAACACAGGTTCGCCTGCCGCGCAGACTCAATCTCGCGCATCTGGGCATCAATTCGAGCCAATTTCTGTATCCGTATTCGTTTTTTCTTGCGTCCACGCTCTTTTCGCTTTATCCCCAGACGCTTCCCTTTAAGCAGTTGTTTTTGACTCGCAATGTCATCTAGGCGCTTAATGTAACCGGCAACCTGTTCGACTCCATCAACATCTTGGTGAATGCAAATTGGACTTGGTAAAGTCTTGAGTGTTTCTTCAGCCTCTCTATAGTCTTTGTCGGATTGGCCAATGCGCTCATGGTTCTGAAAGTTGCTTAAGCTAAGCGTACAAATGTCAAAAATCTCGTCCCCATACTTGTCGTACAAATTCAATATGCTCGAATAGGAGAGGTTAAATTGGCTTTCAATTGGTTCAAGCCTAGCAGAGGTAGTCTTGCGAACCTTGTCGGCTTCAGTGAACCGAGGATTAACACGCGCATAGACGTAACCAACCGTATCGATACCACGCCGCCCCGCACGCCCCGCCATCTGATGGTACTCGCGAGTTTTTAAAAATCGAAAGCCAATCCCATCGTACTTTTCGAGACCTTCAAATACCGCCGAACACGCCGGCATGTTGATTCCCACTGCAAAGGTCTCTGTCGTGAACAGCAACTGGACTAGGCCAGATGTGAAGAGTTGTTCGACCACTTCCTTCAAGGTTGGCAACATTCCCGCGTGATGATAAGCAACCCCTCTAGAAATTAGATTGCGCAATCCGACCACTCTACGTTCTCGATGGATACCATGTCGCGCGCAAAGCGAGTCAAACAGATTGAGGATTCTCTTCCGCTGCACCGGTGTCACAAAAGTCCTGTTGGAGGCGGAGCCATAGGTTTCGGCATTCCGTTCACACCCTTTACGGCTAAAACAGAAGTAGAGGCAGGGGAGCTGGTTCTGAGCCTGGATGTGTTGAAGCAAATCGACTCGGACGAGACCTGGAACTTGACCCGAAACGATTTCATCAAGCCCCACATCACCATTGGCACCACTGAAACTGCCTAGGACTTCCTGTACGCGTTTCAAGTCTCTCGTCGTGCCAATGCCATATCCATCCAGGTAAAGATGGTGTTTCAGCGGCACAGGACGCTCGAGCTCCTCAACCACATCGATTTTTATGTCACGGACGCTTTGCATCCAATCCGTGAATTGGTTGATGTTGGGGATAGTCGCACTCAAACACACAAATTTGATGTGCTGGGGAGCGAAAATAATACTCTCTTCCCAAACCGTTCCCCGTTCAACGTCATTGATATAATGAATCTCGTCAAAGATCGCATACTCAACATTGCCAAAACGTTCAATGTTGTCAAAAATGGTGTTGCGAAAAATCTCGGTCGTCATCAAGAGCAGTTGCGCGTAAGGATTAATCACAACATCCCCCGTGAGAATGCCCACTCGATCTCCGTATCGTCCAGAAAAGTCGCGATATTTTTGGTTGCTCAGGGCTTTAATTGGCGCGGTATAGATCACGCGACGTTCGGTCTGAATACATTTGTCGACAGCATACTCCGCAACAACCGTTTTTCCTGCTCCCGTTGGAGCGGAAACCACGACAGAATGATCTTGATCTATTGCCCGTATAGCGACCTCTTGAAACCGGTCGAGTTGTAAATCTCTGTAATGCATTCAAATCCCCCGAAATCAAGTAACACCAGTTTGATTATATCTGTTCCCAAATCCGTTGTCAATCGCTAAAATGCGAATTCAGCTGACCATTTTACACGATTTGTTAAGCCTTTAAAAGATTGGAAGAGTATGCTGAAACGCGCTGCGACAGCCTACTTTGTGAGTTTTCTGAAACTGTCCATATTTTGTGATTGTGGACGAAGTACGGAGGTGGAGATGGGGAAAACTAGAAGAATTATGTGCGCATCCCAAGTAGCCATTCTCGTCTTTCAGCATTAGTGGAGGTTTCTATTTAAGCAAGGATGTCGATCACAGGAAGTCGTTACATGTGATTAATCCACTAGCATCTTCGAGCTCTTCCTTCTGCCAACTGCCTGGAGAAGACGGAGAATGCAGCAGAATCGGCACAATTGAAAACGGTAGACAAATCATCAGTGATTGTTATATACTAATCTGATTGTTATATACTAATCTAAATTGCTTCTTCAAGGCAAATCGATGAGGTTTGCCTTGAAGTGTTGCTCTCCAATCAAACTCTTGGCGGAAATGCGTTCGACGGCGTTGGCACTATCGCGTCGTTGAGTTCTCCGGAGCCCTCTTAACCGGGTGTGCCCATTTACAAGACACGCGCACTAGAATGTCCAACGGAAAAGTCATAATTTCCGCAATTGCCAATTCACTGCCCTTTGGGGAAAATCTCGCGACAACAAAACACCAACACAAATCGCACGACTAGGTCCCCAATGTACATCGCGCATCATGAATTAATCGGCAACTCCATTGCATACAATCAATGGTTTGAAGTAGTCTGACAACGCAACTATCGTGTTCGGAAGCGCGCAAACAGAAGAATATCTGCGTCATTGACAACTGTCCGGGTGACTGACCACTTCATATTGACTGCCAGCATCAAGCGTCTTAAAAATTCGAGGGTCACAAATCTGGCTAGAAGTTTAACGAATCAAATCACCTGAACCACTCCATCAGAATCTGAGGCAAACCAAACCATGAAGATTTTTGTCCCCGGACGTATCTGTCTATTTGGTGAGCATAGCGATTGGGCAGGAGGATACCGCCGTATTAACGCTGAACTAGGAAAAGGGTACACTCTAATCACCAGTACTAACCAAGGTGTACACGCCAAAGTCAAAGCTCATCCGAATAAGCTCATCTTCCACGCAACGCTGAGTAACGGGGCACGGAAGGAACCATTCGAATTGCCAATGGAACGGGATGCCTTGCTTGCTGAAGCAGAAAAGGGTGACTTCTTCAGTTATGCTGCTGGCGTTGCCTACCAAATTCTAACCCACTACCATGTGCGCGGACTTGAGATTGACAACTATCTTACGGATCTTCCGGTTAAAAAAGGACTCTCGTCCAGCGCCGCGATCTGTGTCCTTGTAGCTCGTGCCTTCAACCGCATTTACGATCTCAAAATGACTACCCGTGGTGAGATGGAATACGCCTATGTCGGTGAGATTACCACTCCGTCCCGTTGTGGTCGTATGGATCAAGGGTGTGCCTACGGCCGACCCGTTATGATGATTTACGATGGTGATCGCGTCGACGTCAAAGAGTTCAACGTATTAGAAGATCTCTACTTGGTTATCGTGGATCTTGGGGCAAACAAAGATACAAAGGAGATTTTGAGCGGGCTAAATCATTGCTATCCATTTGCTGAAAATGGACTTCAAAGGAGCGTACAAGAGTATCTTGGCCCAATTAATGCGGGAATCGCCCACCGGGCGCATGAACTACTGCATCAAGCAGACGCAGTGCGCATTGGTGCATTAATGAAGGAAGCACAGACAGAATTTGACATGCATCTTCGACTCGCTTGCCCGTCTCAGTTGACAGCACCCGTGTTGCACAAAGTCCTCGATTACAAACCCATCCAGCCCTATATCCTAGGGGGAAAAGGTGTTGGCTCACAAGGGGATGGTAGCGCTCAATTCATAGTTGCCAACAAGGAGGATCAGCAGAAAGTCATTGAAATCATTGAGCGGGACTTGAAGATGTCATGCCTTAAACTGACAATTAAAGCAGATCGCCGCGTGCGAAAAGCGGTAATTCCGGCAGCAGGATTTAGCACACATCTATTTCCCGCCTCAAAAGGACTAATAAAGGAGCTGTTTCCCATTATCGATCGCGAGGGAAGAGCCAAACCAGCCATTATCGCGCTAATTGAAGAAGCGATAAACGCGGGGACTGACGAGGTTTGTCTCATTGTGCAAAGCCGTGACCGTGCGATGTTCGAAGACTTTTTCAATACTCCTCCCCCAATCGAGAATTTCAATAGATTGTCCAAAGAAGATAAATCGTATTGCCAATACCTGATGGAACTGGGACGTCGGGTCACCATAATCACACAGGAGGTTCAGGAAGGTTTCGGGCACGCTGTTTTTTGTGCGCAAGAATGGGTCAACAACGAGCCATTCTTGCTATTGCTAGGTGACCATCTTTACGCATCGTCTACTAGCACGTCGTGCGCAAGGCAACTCTTGGACGTGTATGATCGGGTTGGCCACAGTGTAGTCGGCTTGAAAACAACACCTGTGAATGAGATTCACAACTTCGGTTGTGTAAGCGGCATCTGGGAGGATGACTCTTTGCTTTCAGTAACAGAATTCGCAGAAAAGCCGTCTGTTGAATATGCGCGTACACATCTACACGTCGACCGCATGGAAGAAGATGTCTTCCTAACTGCATTTGGGATGTACGTACTTACCCCGAAGATATTCGGCTGTCTTGAGGAAGATATCTCCCACAACCTGCGCGAAAAGGGGCAATTCGAATTGACTCCCTGCCTTGACACATTGAGGAAAGAGGACAATTTCTCAGGTTACGTGCTCAAAGGCAGACGTTTTGGCATTGGCTTGCCGGAAGCCTATCGGGAAACAGTGATTGATTTTCGGAATGCGTGATGTCTTTGATTAACAGGAGCGTAATGAAAAACACACGATGTTGGTTCTGATGTCGGAAAAGAACAAAACACTTTTCCGAGTATGTTCGGCCTTCATTTCAATTTGCGTCATTGGCGCCTGGGGAGCTCACTGTCTGGACCAATCCAGTCCTCTGGTATGGTATAGCATCCTACCACCACTCCTGGCAATCGCCTGCGTAATTCTTACACGCCGACTGTTGTTAAGCCTTGGACTAGCTGTGGCTATCGGAATCTTCCTGTCTTCAATCCAAAGTCACCCTGAGTCACTCCGTACATGGGCGCCTTCCCTATTCCTACACACGGCTTCCGTGACAAAGTCAGTAGCAAATTCCTTTAACCTCTTGGTTATCATATTCATTGCGCTCACTTTGTCGATGATTTCAGTGGTTATCGTCTCCGGCGGTATGCAGGCCGTAATCAAGCAGCTGGAGCGATTCGCAAAGGGGCCGCGTTCGACTCAACTTGCCACGGCACTTGCGGGGCTTGCTGTTTTTATTGACGACTATGCAAACGCAATGATTGTTGGATCGACAATGAGACCTGTAACTGACCGTCACCGGATTAGCCGCGAGAAGTTAGCGTTTCTGGTTGATTCCACGACAGCGCCAATAGCAGGCCTCGCTCTGGTGAGTACCTGGATTAGTTATGAAGTTGGATTATTCAATGATGTCGCTGACACACTGGAACTAGCGAGAGATGGTTATTCAATGTTTTTCGACGCTCTTGGGTTTCGATTTTATTGCATGATAACGATTATTTTTGTCCTCGTAAATGTCACAAGTGGAACAGATTATGGAACTATGCGGAAGGCACAAGAGCGCGCGAGAAACACCGGAGAGGTGATTGCGGCTGATGCGCGACTAACAGCTTCAAAGTTTTTTACAAAATTGGCACCTAGTTCGGTCGCCGTTGCCCATCCGCTGACCGCAGTCGTCCCAATTGCGGCATTGCTTCTTGTGATGTTTGTTGGATTTTGGATCGATGGCGACGGCAAAGGGTCCGTTCTCTCCCCATATGCTTGGCGTGAAGCGCTATCTAATGCGAACACCCTAAAGATTTTGACTCTCGCATCAGCGAATTCTTTCCTACTAGCAATCGCGTGTGCAAAGCTACTCTCTCGAATCAGCTTCTCTGAAATTTCCGTTGGAGTCATCTCAGGTTTCAAGGGTTGCGCGCTTCCAACGGCGATTCTTATCTTGGCATGGGGTTTAAAAGCGGTCTGCGACCAACTTTCGACGGGTAATTTTCTGGCAGCTGCAATGGAAGGCGCAGTTTCGCCACAGTGGTTTCCAGCCCTTCTTTTCATCATAGCGTCCATAACTTCCTTCGCAACTGGAACGAGTTGGGGCACAATGGCAATTCTCATCCCAATTGCCATCCCGATGGCATTTGCGCTCGATGATGGCCGTTATGGATTGACAACAATGATTAGCCTGGGCGCAGTACTCGACGGCTCAATATTCGGAGATCACTGCTCACCAATTTCTGATACCACGATTATGAGCTCGATCGCCAGTGAGTGCGATCCGATTCACCACATTCGTACACAGCTTCCTTATAGTCTAACGATTGCGGGGTTTGCGCTGGTTTTTGGGTATATTCCGGCAGCCCTTGGGGTTCCGGCCTACATTGGACTTGGTTTATCGGGAGTCCTACTCTCTCTCCTGTTTTTTGTCATTTTCAAGGTTCCCGTATGCAACCAAACCGCTTTGTAGTCAAGAAATCACCTCTTAGCCCTCTTCAAGGAACATTATGGAACTAAACCAGCTCTTCGGACAACGCCATCGTCTAAAACAAGAAACTATTCGGCTAGCTCTGGGAAAGCTTTCGATAACTGTTGTGGCAAATCCAGATGAATGCCTTGAAGAATTTAGCAAGCAAGAAACTGATGGCACATTGCGGCTTCCCTACTGGGCCTACCTATGGCCGTCCTCTATCGGTCTTGCACATCACCTTGATCGAATGGATTTATTGGCGGGACACCGCGTTTTAGAAATTGGTTGCGGATTCGGATTAGCAGGACTTGCTGCTTCCCAAGGTGGGGGAAACGTGCTTTTTACCGATTATGAGCGTGATGCCCTATTGTTCGCACGATATAACGCATGGAGAAATAGCTGCTTAGCAGGCACAGCATTTCTCCAGATGGATTGGAATGCTCCCTGCTTGAACGGCCAATTCGAGCGAATCCTTGCGGCTGATGTGGTGTATGAGGAGAAGAATTGGGACCCAATTCTTTCATTGATTCAGACGCATCTTGCGCCTGATGGGACTGCGATTATCTCCGAACCAAACAGATCTAACGCCCACGGTTTCCTCGATTTGCTAAACCGTTGCGGATTCACTTCGGAAGAATTCGGCTATACGACGCTCTTAGAGGAAGATCCAACCACAGTAGCGGTATATTCTGTCCAACGGGTAAGGTAAAACAGCAAACTGTGATTAGACGATGAACGCTGTTAATTCCATTGAAGGCGCGAAAGGATGAACCAAAATTTTCGGACACATGCTCCCGAGGAGACACAGGCTGTAGGCAAACAGATTGGAGAAGCGCTTAAACCAGGTGATGTAGTTGCACTTGTCGGCGATCTCGGTGCAGGCAAAACTTGCCTGGCACAGGGAATCGCACAGGGTATTGGTATTGCTGCGCACGAAGTCGTCAACAGTCCGTCTTACACCCTTGTCAACGAATACAACGGAAAAATTCCGATTTTTCATATCGATCTTTATCGCCTGAAACATCAGAACGAGATTATAGACCTTGGTCTGGAAGAATATCTAGAGGGAGACGGTATTTGCATCGTGGAGTGGGCCAACCGAATATCTGAACTCCTTCCTAAGAGACACATCCACATAACCATAGCATGGGTTGATGAATCAACCCGAACCATCGCGGTACAAAGGACATGAACAACTGGCTGAGAAAATAAGTACATAGGACCAAAATTCAAAAGGTCGAATGCTCTATTCCATTTCACGGTCTCTTTCCTGTTCCGCAAACAGCCCAATCCCCCTTTCTTATCAATGCGTTCTGTTAAAGAGATGATAGCTCTATAACGCAAAGCCACATGGACAATTGTCCTGTAAGACACATATGTTTAGATGAGTAGCCTAATATTAACTGAATCTTGTCATCATGCTAAAGAAAGCCAAAGGAGATTCCAGAGATGGATAACATCATCGCTTGCAATTTAGGAAGTTACCGAAAGTTTAGACACATCGCATATCAACACCTGGAGTCAATCGGCGTGAGGAACGTAGAGATTGGTTTGCCCCCATTGAACAAAGTCGATGAAGTCATCGGCGAATTGCGCTCGCATGGGCTTACCGCAACTAGCCTGATGGCACCATGCAAGCTTCAGGATGTGAACGTCGTATCAGATTTTGAAACGACGCTGGAAATCGCAGACAAAATGGGAGCCAAAATCGTCTTTGTGAGTGTTCGTACCGACAACCATGACCGAGACACAATCTACCTCCGTCTAAGGGAAATCGGAGAGAAAGCTGCTCCATCAGGCATCAAGGTCTGCCTGGAAACACATCCCGACATGGCACATAATGGCGATGTTGCACTGGAGACCATGCTTGGGGTTAATCACTCGAATGTGTGCATCAACTTCGACACAGGCAACGTATATTACTACAATCACAATGTCACCGCTTCTGGCGAACTCGAGAAGATTATAGACCACGTTGGTGCTGTGCATCTGAAGGATACCGACGGCGGTTATGAGACCTGGAATTTTCCCGGACTCGGAGAGGGTATTGTTGATTTCACTGAAGTCTTTCGCATTCTGAACAAGAACGGATTCTACGGCCCATTTACTATGGAATTGGAAGGCATACGAGGCGAGCAGATTGACGAGTCTGGTGTGCAGGCGAGAGTTAAAAACTCCCTTGAACACCTTAGAAATATTAAAGCAATGACGTAGTACGGAACTTGACAGCGTTCTGGACGAAAACCTACAGAATTAATAGGCATATGAATCTTGATTAATTCCATTTTTCGAACTGCTGATATAGGCCAGAAGCGTCTGGTACCTTTGGACGTTTTTATCTCGTTCTCTTAAGCACTAGCACATTTTCTCGTCCAGACAAATGGGATTATGGACGAATTTTTAAAAGGAAACTCGAAGCAGTTGTAACGTGATGAAAGAGATCTCGCTGCACTGCCAAACCACTGGAGTCTATTCTAATGCAATTGCAAGCACGTTTGAGGCTTTTTTCTGTGATTGTTACGACACTACTAGTTGTCCCTTTTTTGCTCTTTGCTAACTTCGAAGATGGTCTTATTGGTCATTACTCTATGGAGGGAAAAGATAAAGTCCTCAGGGATGCGAGTGCGAATGGGAATCACGGACAGATTTTTACCGCTAAACGGACGAAGAATGGCAAATTCGGTTCAGGCCTATTCTTCGACGATCAATCGAAAAGTGCGATAATTCATAAAACAGAGCGTTTACGAGTCGAGGACGATTTTACCGTAGCCTTCTGGGTCAAGGCGACGAACCTCGATTTCGCTGGAGAAAATCGGGCTATTTACAAAGAAGGTCAATATAACATAGATCTCCTTCACGGCGCAGGCCGCATGGAGATTCGAACAGGTGGAGCATGGAAAGGCACCGGTGCAGGCGAGAGGTTGATACTGGACGAATGGCATCATATCGTTGCGACATTCCTAAAGGGTACCGCGACATACTATAAAGATGGGTCTCAGATGGGAAACGCCGTCGGCCTTGGGAAGATTCAGGCAACCAATTCAAGAATTCAAATTGGTCATATGGGACTAAAGTCATTTGAAGGTGTGATGGATGAATTGCGAATCTACAATCGCGGATTTAAGGCCAAGGAAGTCAAGCAACTATTTGAACTAGAGCCCGACCGGTCTCAATCCGTATTACTCTTGCATTCTTTAGCGACACAATGGGCAGGCATGAAATGGCCTCAATAAGCAGCGTAGAGGTGGTTCAATATTGGCAATCATAGCAAGGCATGTTTTTGATGTTAGTCGGTGCCTTTCACTGAGCAACATGCTCAGTATCTTGATACTTCCACGGGTTCTTGTTGAGCTACTACCGGAATACAATCGGGGATTTACCAACCCCCTAGAAACCGACAGCAGCCCGATTTGCTCACAATTCAAAATCCTGTGTGGTCGCAGCCGGGCTGCGTAATTTTGCGCATACGATCGGCGCGGTCGTTGACAAAGACTCTCCAATTACGTGTTAACTCAGATTCCAGGTTTTCTGACGTTTAGGAATCCCAGGTACGTTGAAGCGAGTCATGAATATTAACCGTCAAAGCCGGTCCGAATCCTTCTATCTCCAAACGTAGGGTGTAACCGTCCTGAATGGGTGACAGAGCTTCGTGATGAGTGCCAGTCGATACAACATCCCCTGGTTCAAGTGTCAAAACGTTGGTAACTTCCTGCAGGATTTCAGGAATGTGGCGTGCCATGGAGTTCGAGGAAAAATCGTGCTTAAGCTCGTCGTTCACCCAGAAGCGAATGCCAAGCTGATTGGGATCTTCGATCTCATCCGCCGTGACCAGTGCCGGACCCATTGGGCCAAAAGTGTGCCAACTTTTTCCCAGAAAAAACCCGCCATGCGGCCACCGTGCTGAGCCGTCCACAAATTGCGTATAGCCAAAAACGTAATCCATCGCGTTGGCTTGGGAAATCCGGGCTGCTTTTTTCCCAATAACAAGCGCAAGCTCTGGCTCAAAATGGAAAACAGTGGCTTCGGCTGATGGAAATTCGGACGTTTCACCCGTTCCGATAACGGCGGTGGGAGACTTTAAAAACGCATCAAATCTCCCTCGGTCGGGAGATGCCGGTTCGATGTAATTTCCGGCAAGGCACACCAGCTGACCGGGACGCGGGAGTGGGGCTCTGAGTCGAACGTCGTCGATTGATAGCTCTTCCTGTTCACAAAGCAATCCTTCTATTTTAGGCCGCAAATTTCCAAAATCTTCAATAACCATTTTGATAAGTTCCTGGGGCGTGTGATAGGATATCCCTTCCAATGCGGCAGCAACATCGATAATCTTATTTCCTTGTATTACCCCCAGCTGATAGTCGTTGAAAAACGCGAGCTTCATCTCATTATCTCCTTCTTGGTATGGTAGAGTGTGCTGCAGCATCCGAAGAAACTGTGGCACAGACACGAAATTGTTGTTAAAACAAATTGGCTAGGTTCGGCGACCCCGTTCCTTGGCGGCATGTCTTTTGACAGGGACCGATTCCGCGAGGCGATGACCGAGCGCTTCAGCGCCGCATACCTGACATAATTTAGGAGCTCCCCCGCCAAGCCTAGAATGGCTCCCTCAATAGAGGTCCGCCACAATCAGATGCGCGAGTCTGTGTTAACTACCCGAAGTATAGAGGGTCAAGTCCTTAATTATGGTACCATGGGGAATTCAGTTTTTTTCTCATCACAATACGTAAGTCGCTTTCAACTGATACTTTCCAGGCTTGATCCATACTTCGCACGAAGTATTTCACCGGCAACAACCTCATTACGCAATTTTCTATACGCTTCATCAATGGGGATGTCTGCCGCACTACCTGGGGAAAATCCGCAATCAGGGTGTATGAAAAGTCTTTCAGCACCGACAAACTCGAGTGCCTTTTCAACGCGCGAAACGATCTTCTCAGGCGCATCTATCTTTTCGCCCCGGCAATCCACACAGCCAAGTCCAATAGCCTTATCTTCTGGGATTTCACGCAGCACATCATAATCTCCAGCAACGGGAATGGCAAACTCAAACATATAGGCATTGACATTCAGTCGGTTGAGGGAATCGATTATGGGTTCGTAACCACCTTCGCCCACCCAACCATCTCTCCCTTTGTTTCGACGGCAGAGATGAATTGCAGTGTTCATGTCGTCAAAACCTTTTAGAATCTCGTTAAGCAAGTCGACACAGAGATCCATTTCATATTCAGGATTCTTGTATTGATTCCGAATGCGCTCGTCAACGAAGAGACAGAGGTGCGGGTCGTCGAATTGCACGTAGCGAACCCCAGCTGTTCGGAGGATTTCGAGTTCGCTCCGCAGGATGGGGATAAGATCCTCCATAAACTTCTCACGAGTTGGGTAGGCACCACTGCTCTTTTCGGAATTCCACATCCGCTGTCCCAGGAGATATGGAGATGGGATCGCCACCTTTGGTTCACATTGGCTATGTTGTCGGATAAAGGCCGCCTCTTTTGCAATTAGGCCAGGATTGCGAGGCGAAATTGGCCCAGTTACGATTGTCCACGGTTGATTTCCACGATAACCGACTTCAAAACCATCACAGATGTCGGCGATGACACCAATATAGCTCAAGCGCCGCCACTCGCCATCGCTGATGATGTCAAGCCCTGCCGATTCTTGCATTGCAATGACATAGGCTACTGCGGCATCCAATCTGCGCGAGAATTCTGCCTCGCCCAGATTGCTCCGGGTTTCTGGTTTCAGTAAATCTCGTACAAATTCGGGACGCGGCATTGATCCTACAACAGATGAAGCGAAAGGTTTAGCGAACATTAATGCCTCCAAAGCCTGTGTGCAAGTTCGAAGTCCTCTTGTGTATCAATCTCCATGTACCCTCCGGCCGTATCAACATGTACCATCTCCACCCCTGCCTCAATCATGTCCTGGAGCAGATGAATTAGGTAGGATTTTTCAAATGTCGGAGCCCCTCTAAATGGTTCGCCACTGTAGCGCTGACGACATTGGTGATAGTGGGTCCGCAAGAGGCGAGCTCCTTCCACCGAGAACTTAGCTACTCCAATGTACTCTCCGTATGCATCTGATTCAGCGATATCCCGATGAATTTTGGTGACCACATCGTTCTGTGCTATCACTTTTTCCGCGTCCTCGGTGGGATGTTTCGTGCGATGTCTGTACCGCTCCAACCACTCCGTATCCACTCCGAGTGAGATATCACCGTCGTTGAAAATGAGTTTTTCGATAATATTAGGCGTGAAGAGAATGTCCGAATAGCAACAGATAAACGGCTCTTCCATCTCCGCTTCAGCGGCCATTAGGGACATAAGTATGTTGTTATTTTGCCAGTTGAAATTGTGATAGAATTCGAGCTGTGGGTAACTCCTCCGCACACTCTCGATCTGATATCCGCCGATAAAGCAAATACGCTGAACGTCATTCTGCGCAAATGCCTTAAGCATCCAGTCAAGAATACGCTGGCCCTTAACCTCAGCAAAGCATTTGGGCGCGCTTGCCGTTGTGGGCATGAGGCGCGCACCCCTCCCAGCCCCGATGATAATTGCCTTCATACTTAATTGCTCCGTACGGCTCTTCCGAGTAAGACAAATCCAAGCATTTATTCAGGAATAGATATTGTCCATAGCAACAAACAATATCTATCCGGCCATAATCATATAGCTCAACCACTCCTGATGTGGATTCGAAATCTTGTAAGTCGTCTCCCTAGGAACATGAATCATGTCACCCTCAGTAATCTCCTGATCTTCGCCATTACTTTGAAACACTCCTCGGTTCTCGAGCACGTAGTATACCTGTTCAATATCAGTGAAGCAACGCTCGATAGCCGTACCTCCTGGTTGGATTGACTCGCGATCGATGAAGTCCATCCCTCGCAAACAACCAACATCATCCTGACCTGCGCGTCCCAATTGATGCCAGCGAATTGCGCCTGCGCCGTCTCCTATTGGCGGAACATCTTTCCAGTTGCGAATGAGGATTTCGCTTCCTCCAGCCTCGGCATGCGCACTGATTACATGATGCTCGAGCCACGATTCGTTGTCATTGATCATTTGATGATGGATATGTGGTGGAAGGTAAACCGCGTCACCAGCCTCCGCAGTATAACGTTTGTCGTCAAACAATATTTCCCCGTGGCCGCTCAGAACGTAATACACCTGCTCCAAATGCGCGTGTTTGTGATAATCTGACGTCTTGCGCCCCTGAAGCGAGTGTCGGGCAAAACCAACAAGGTTTTCTAAGCGATCGCGGCTATCATCGCTCCCTTCTTCAACCAATCGATAACCGCCCCAGTGCACCGCACTGAGGTGGGAAATATCAGGCTGAACATCTCGCCAGTTGATTATAGAGACCATCCCCTCTCCTCTAACTTTCAATACGAAAAAACGATTGAACTAAGGCAGGCTGTATTCTGAAGACAGACCAATCGCGGTCTGTCCAGATCTGTTCACGCTTTCAATAACCCCTGGAGTTACCGTTCTCGCTTACCATCGACGAATTCCTGTAACTGCTCGAGGGCAAGTCCATCCTGATCGATGGAGATTGGTGGGTGCTTGGTTAGCACAGCTGAGGCTGTATGAAGGGGGCCGGAAACTCCCCGGTCAAGTCCCAACTTCATGTATCGAACCATGTCGGATATGACACCGCCAAAATTCGCACTGTCTTCTACTTCAAGTTTCGCCTCTAGGTGCAGTGGTGCCCCTCCAAAATTGACCCCGTCAATATAGAAAATTGCGGTTTTACGGTCCCCCATCAAATCAACATAAGAAAATCCGGTGGCAATCTCCGTATCCGGAGTAACCAGTGTTTCGAGAGCTTCTTTCTTGGTCTTGTGCTTTGATTGTCCGCGGTGTACTAGGTTGTAAAAATCTGTATTGCCGGCATAATTTACCTGATAGGTCCGTTCGACATGAATGCCTCTGGCCTTTAATAATTGAAGCAGTGCTCGGTGAATCGCTGTTCCGCCTAGTTGGCTTTTTACGTCGTCACCGATTAGTGGGACATTATTCTCGACCGCGGCTTGTTGGTAAACAGGATCACAAACTATCAATTCGGGCATACCGTTAATAAATCCAATTTTGGCTTCTTTAATGGCCGCATCCGCGTAGAATCTGGCCGCGTCAGCAGAAGCAGTCGGCAAAAAATTCAATAACATCTCCGCCTGGCTTTCCCGGAGAATCTGAGCAACGTCTACCGGTTCTTGATTCGCGACTTGGACGAATTCCGCAAGCGCAGGAGTTACGCCGTCCATCACCGGTCCCATTTGGACTGTTACACCACAATCGGGCACTTGGATGTCGGGATACCGGTAAGCGATGTTACCTCCGGAAAAAATCGCACGCGATAGATCCGTGCCTACACGACGTGCATCTACATCAAAGGCAGCTACCGGAACAATATCCGTGACCTTATATCCACCGATGTCAACACTAATAAGTCCCGGAGAGTCTGCCCCAAGCTTGCGATAATGGGAAAGTCCTTGAATTAAAGCACTAGAACAGTTCCCGACACCTACGATGGCGACCCGTATTGGCCTATCTGCTTCCCATGTCATAATTGACTCCTTTTTTCTTTTAAGTTAAATGATAATTCGAATTTGGTTTCGAGTCCACGGCCTGTTTAACATTCATGTCACCTAGACTCCAAGCCTATTACGCTTTACAACTTCTTCCAAACTTTGTATGTTGCTCACCTTGCGATCTGAAAGCGGGAGGATTCGCTCATGGATGGCATCGATAATCCAATCGGTTTGGGGGAAAAACGCTGCCTCCAATTCCGCGGGTGGTGTAATCCAATTACGAGCGCCTACCACAACAATGGGGCCATCTAGATGGTTGAAAGCTAGCTGGCTGATGTTTGAGGCAATTGTGTGCAAGAACGAACCTCTCTCACACGCGTCTGACGCAAGCACAACTTTGCCTGTCTTCTCAACTGAAACAATGATCTTTTCATAGTTCAATGGATTGATAAACCGTGCATCAATGACTTCAGTCGAAATGCCGTGTTCACTTTCTAGGATTTCTGCCGCTTCGAGCGCCCTGTAGAGCGTTGCCCCTACCGTAATAATGGTCAAATCCTTGCCCCGACGGCGAATCGCCGGCTCTCCCATCTCAACTTCATAATACTCGCGCGGAACACCGTCTTCGACGAGAGTTTCTGGCTCGGAGTAGAGACGTTGGCTTTCAAAAAAGACAACGGGGTCTGTTCCACGCAACGCTAGGCTCAGCATACCCTTGGCATCATAGGCTGTCGCCGGAAACATTACTTTCAAACCGGGCACATGTGCCACAATGGAACTCCAATCCTGGGAATGCTGTGCACCATACTTTGATCCAACGGATACGCGCAACACCAAGGGCATCTGCAGAACATTGGCTGACATTGATTGCCACTTGGCCATTTGGTTGAAAATCTCATCGCCGGCCCGTCCCATAAAATCGCAATACATTAGCTCCGCCACCACTCGACCGCCGCAAAGCGCATAGCCAACAGCAGTTCCCACGATTGCTCCTTCGGATATCGGCGAATTAAACAATCGGTGATATGGCAAACACTCTGTTAAACCACGATAGACACTAAATGCCCCACCCCAGTCGCGATTTTCTTCGCCGTAGGCAATCATTGTGGGGTCTTCATAAAAACGATGTGCCATGGCTTCAAACAGCGCTTCGGCATAGGTCAACGTCTGAAGTTTGGGTAGCGGCTTTCCAGATTTCAAACCAAATCGATGTTTGGTTAACGTAGTCTTGAGACGACTTTCAGATTTCGGAATAAGGACTTCCGAATCGCCGTCGGCCAGGCGATTCTTGAATTGATTAGAGAACATCATTTCTCCGATAGTGTCCACTTGGACGTTAACGCGCGGAGAAACCTCCAAGTTGGTAGCGGCCTCAAACACCTTCACTAGCCTTTCGCTAATATCATCGTGGAAGGCAGCCAGATCTTCATCATCGGCATATCCATTTTGCTTAAGATACTCTCCATAATGAGTCAGCGCGTCTTGCTGTCGCCACAGATCCATTTCTGAGTTATCACGATACGAGGATGCATCCGAAGGTGAATGGCCTGAGAATCGATACGTCACTGTATCTAGCAAAACAGGACCATCTCCAGCTTCGAGAATTTTTCGTTTTCGGTCGATTGCGTCGGCCACGGCAAGGGGATTGTATCCATCGACGCGTTCCGCGTGCATGGCCTCTGGATTAACACCCGTTCCTACACGCGCCAGAATTCCAAAGCCCATCGTTTCGCCCTTGGATTGTCCGCCCATGCCGTAGAAGTTGTTCATAAAATTGAAGAGAATAGGAGGATTCCCGCCCACTTCAGTATCCCACAGGGTGCGATACTGGTCCATGGCGGCAAAGGTTATGGCCTCCCACACCGGACCACAACCCATCGATGCGTCACCAATATTGGCAATTACGATGCCGGGCTTTCGATTCACTCGCTTAAAGAGGGCGGCACCTGTTGCAATGTCTGCCGACCCACCGACAATGGCATTATTGGGCATAACACCAAACGGTGGAAAAAAAGCGTGCATGGACCCCCCCATTCCCTTGTTGACTCCGTTTTCCCTCCCAAATATCTCTGCTAGCGTGCCATAAAGAATGTAGTTTATCGCTAAATCTTTCGCATGTCCCTTGCTGAAACTCTCCACTACCCGCAAAGGTTCTCCGCCCATGTATGACGTCATGATATCTGTCAGTTCGTCCTCGTTCAACTTTTCAATTGCTGAGAGGCTTTTTGCCAGGATTTCGCCGTGACTCCGGTGAGAACCAAAGATAAAATCCTCCGGGGACAGGTGGTAACATTGCCCTACGGCAGCAGCTTCTTGGCCAATCGATAGATGCGCCGGGCCCAGGTGGTCGTATTCTAACCCTTTGTAGGCCCCCTCTTTCTTAACCGAATCCAGCATAGTCTCAAACTCGCGAATGTACACCATGTCGCGATAGATGCGCACGAGTTTCTTTACACCATGCTTCTTTCTTTCGCGTTTGGGATCTGAAACGTAGGAATTTACTGGTATTTCTTGGCTCTTAACAACGGATTTCTCACGCACTTCAGAAGGATTTATGGTAAGCGACTTGGGCATTCTATTCTTGGTTTCCTGAACTTAGTAAAATGTATGAATCACAGGGAGGAATTAGAAACATTAATTTACAGATTTTAAATCTCCGCAGTCAGTAGCAAATCAATACCACATAACTGACGCGAAAGCGCCTGTAGAAATCTAGCCGCAGGCGCGCCGTCCACCACTTGATGATTAATCGTCAACGACAAACCAATATGGGGGACAAATTGGACATCGCCATCCACCGTCACTGGTTTCAGATTCACGTTTCCGACCCCCAGAATTCCCACTTGCGGGGGATTTAAAATAGGAGTAAAACTTTCAATTCCTAGATTACCGAGGTTGGTCACAGTGAAAGTAGCGTTAGTAAGCTCATCGGGTGTTACAATACCTTCTACACATGCATTTGCCAAGCGCTTGGTTTCTTGTGAAAGGGCCTTTAGATTCAGTTTGTTGGTATTCCGAATAACGGGTACAATCAAGCCTCGAGGGCTGTCGACTGCAAAAGCCAAATCCACACGTTCGAACTGGGACAGAACGCCTTCGGCATATAACGCGTTCAGGTCCAGAAAGTCAACCAGCGTTCGTGACACGACAAAAAGGATGATGTCATTGATTGTGATATGCTGCAGACCAAACCCCTCAGGGCTGTTTTTCAAACGCTCACGAAATGCTAATAACGCACGTGCGTCCGCTGAGGCATTGAGTGTCAGCTGAGCCGTCGTCTGCAGTGAATCCAACATCCGATCAGCTATTATTTTGCGTACACCCTTGAGAGGCATGCTCTGAACCACACCTGCGGGGGATTCTGGCTGAATTGAGGTCGTGGAATCCGCCTGAATTGACGTAGTGCCGACGTGCGCAGCCGAGGGAGCCGTGCTCGTCATTTGCTCTTCGACATCTCTTTCAATAATCCGACCACCCGGACCCGTTCCGCGAATTCCAGTGACGTCTATACCAACCTTGTCCGCCAAATTTGCTGCCCGCGGTGATATGCGACGTTTGGCGTCTGCCAGCGGGACTGGGGCAACTGGAGTCGGTTCCTGTCCTAACGGGTTAGCCGACCCGACCTGAACTGCCTCGTTAGCCGCAACTCGGGATTGCTCATCCGCCGCGACTGCACCTGATATATTGGGTTCTAAGTCACTTGTATCTTCGTCCGGTTCTCCTATCGCAGCAATGTTAACCAATACGAGAACTTCCTGCCCTTCTTGGAAGTACAAGTCCAGTACGGTCCCGGAACAAGGACTTTCTACCTCCAACGTAGCCTTGTCCGTCTCCACTTCGCAAATCGGTTCACCCTGAATTACCGAATCGCCCTTTGCCTTTTTCCAACTAACGAGAATGCAAGTTTCTACAGACTGCCCCAGTTTGGGCATTACGACCGCAGTTGCCATAGTGTGTTTACCTCATAATAATTTTCTAATATTATATCGCAGCGCCCTGCAACTGTCAAAGAAAAAGCAGCACACTATTCACGGGAATTCCTGCAAAATTACGTTTCATACCCCGTTAATGGCTTTCGAAAACAATCCAACTGAAATCGGGTAGCATTCTGGCTTACCGCGACCAATCAGATTTCTGACATGTCTAAAATTCGATCGGGCCCCACATTTTTGGATTCATCTGTTGCGAGCCTAAAGCATTCGGAGTGAACATCTTCGCCCAGACTCTAAAAAACATGACGGGAAAGCTACCAGAGCTGTCGAGTTCGAATCGTAGCCAGCGAATCCAAACCAAGGCCTATGTTCGACGGAAGATAAAAGTCGCGAGGTGTCCCATATAACAACGCTCAAACAACTTTCGAGTTCGACAGGGCTCAGTGGTAAATCGAAGCCTCTTGACATTCGTTATTTAATGCCGGTTTCTTACGCCATGCTCTGCTTTGCACGAGAACAACTCAGTTTGCATCCGTAATTTGCACTCCATAGCCTAGTAAATACAATTGCTCCAATATTCAAGATTCAATCAGAGCTGACCCATCACTTGTTGACCTTAATCGCTATATTATGCTATAATGTTTTGGTTTTATTTACACGGCAATAACCTAGCTTCCACCTCCTGTAATTTCCAGGTGTATATATTCTGCTCCACACTGATGCTTCTCGAGCAAGTGAACTGTGGTCTACAGAAATGTCATATCAGCCCCCCATTGGCAAGAGTCACAGAACACAAAGGCAATGCTGAACATATGGCTGTTTTAAGAATCACAGTCCCGATGATGGAGTTTTGGTTTGACCTGCCTACTCCATTGGGTCCCAGTTTACCCGATATGTGTGAAAGCTATCAGGGCGAACACCATAGCTAACTTCATATCTCCATCTGCGACAACAACCCGGGAAACGAAAGACAATGCAGAAAATCTTGTGGATATCCATTATGCTTGCTGCGACCATGGCACGAGCTACGCCTGAGTCATCTGTTCCCAAATTTCTGAATGATGTCGCTCCAATCCTCGATAAGAAGGGATGCTCAATAGCACTATGTCATGGAAAATTTGGAGGACAGGGTGGATTTGACCTCTCGCTCTTAACACTGAATCCAGAGTCCGACTATCAGCCAATTGTTTCAGCTAGCCGTGGAAGACGGGTCAATCTTCTGGAACCGGAACGAAGCCTCCTCCTCCTCAAACCAACAGAACAGGTAGGACACGAGGGTGGCATGCGTTTCACGGTTAATTCCGAAGAGTATCTGACAATCTTACACTGGCTCGAAGCAGGCGCTCCCTTCTCTCCTTCGGACCCCCGTATCGAGCGTTTAGAAATTAGTCCCGATAAGTTTGTCTTGCCGCACATCGGCGCCACCCAGCAGCTTAAAATATTCGCTTTTTTTTCCGACGGCTCTTCAGAGGACGTCACTCATCAGACAGTTTACGAATCTACTGATAAACCGATTGCGGAAGTCAGTGAAAGTGGGCTTGTTACCAGCATGCGTTGGGGAGGAACGGCAGTACTCGCTCGGTTTTTGGGTCTTGTCTCCGCTGCATTCATTACCATCCCGCGTGACGAACAGATTGCTGATTATCCCGACTTTCCGGCGAATAATTTCATCGATCAATTTGTTGGCGAAAAGCTCAAGAAGCTAAATGTCCGTCCGTCAAGATTGTCAACGGATGAAGAGTTTATTCGCCGCGTTTTTCTCGACACAATTGCTCTGCTTCCGACGCCAGACGAACTTCGGGCGTTTGTTCAAGATTCCGATCGGAGCAAACGAACGGCACTGATTGATATGCTACTAGCACGCCCTGAATTCGTTGACCTTCGCACTTTAAGGCTCGGTGATATGCTACGATGCCACCCACGCCTGCTAGGTGGCGCGAGTCTAGACAACCGAAGTGCGACGCTTTTTCACGAATGGATAGAGAATAGCGTCGAAAAAAATAAGCCCTATGATCAATTCGTTCGAGAAATCCTTACCGCACGCGGTAGCACGTACCAGGTCGGCCCTGCGAACTACTACCGCATTGAAGACAAGCCGGATGGACGTGCCGAAACAACAGCACAGGCATTTCTCGGTCTCCGCCTTACCTGTGCCCGTTGTCACAAACACCCGTTCGATCGTTGGACAACCGACGACTATTGGAACTTCGCAGCATTTAGCGGTAAGGTTGCCACCCGTCCTGGCAAACTCTACCAGGAACGCGTAGTCTACTATAATCCGACGGGCGCAGTCATCAATGAGTCGGTGTTAGGAAATCGTGGACAGGAGGCAGTTCCGACGTTTCTTGGCGGAGAGCAGGTAAATCAACGATATCAGGGGGATTATGTGAAGCTAATGGCTGAGTGGATGACCTCTCCGACGAATCCCTACTTCGCAAGGGCGACAGCGAATCGCCTGTGGAGCCAATATTTCGGAAGGGGGATAGTTCATCCCGTTGACGACATGCGTGGAACCACGCCGGCAACGGTCGAAGGATTACTAGATGCCCTGTCGGAAGAACTTGTACGTAGCGGATTTAATAGCAAACACCTCATTAAACTCATTCTAAATTCGCGGACATATCAATTATCTTCCGTACCCAATGAGACAAACGAACTAGACGATCGATTTTTCGCTCGTTTCTATCCTAGGCCGATGCTTGCACAAGTGTTCCTCGACACCCTAAACGATGTAATCGGAATCCAGGAAAAATTTGGATCTTATCCCATGGGAACACGAACGGTTCAGATGCCGTTGCCCGTGGCCCGACGATTCCTCGCACTTTTCGGGCGATCGGATCGCCGGTATCTTGCTGAACTTGAACCAAAACTTGAGCCAACTCTCCCCCAGGCATTACATATCATTAATTCGCCATATATCAACGATAAAATCAAAGCTGAGGGGGGAATAGTTCCACAATTGGCCAAATCTCAGATGACTGACGACCAAGCGATAGAACATCTTTATTTGCGATCGCTGAACCGTCTTCCTAATTCGGAGGAACTTGCTGAGGCAAAGACTTACGTTATGGAGAGCTTATCGCGACGGGATGGTTTTGAAGACTTGCTCTGGGCACTAATCTCGTCCAGGGCATTCATCTTTATCAATTGAAAAGGGGTTAAAATGGGGCGAAGAAATGCAAGATATTGCACAGATTGTGATGGGGTCTATCGCCGTGATTTTATCAAGGCCGGCGCTCTCGGATTGTTCGGACTTAGCGTGGCGGATTTATTTCGGCTGAAGGCTTTTGCAGCTCCAGCCGATGGGCTAGAAGCTACAGCACAGTCAGTAATCCTGATTTGGATGGGCGGTGGGCCAAGTCATCTGGATTTGTGGGACCTCAAACCTGATGCTCCCCAAGAAGTTCGTGGGTTGTTCAAGCCAATTCATACTAATGTCCCCGGGATTGACATTTGCGAGCACATGCCGAAACTCGCGCAACAAATGGACAAAATCTGCCTCATACGATCGATGACTGCGCTAGAGGGCGAGCATGGACGTGCTGCGCACTATATGATGACGGGGTTCCAACCCTTGCCTGGTTTTGCGGTTCCTAGCTACGGTTCAGTAGTTGCGAAATTGAGGGCGTCCCACAGTGCTTTGCCACCCTATATCGCAATTCCAGGTGCGTTTGAGCATTCGGGTGCGGGTTTTCTTGGCGCTGCTCTAGACCCGTTCTCAGTTGGTGGAGATCCTTCTGATAGGTCCTTTAAGGTCCACGATCTCCACCCACCCGAGGGCGTTGACATGGAGCGCATCGACCGCCGCCGTTCATTGCGCAGCGCGGTTGATGCGGCATTCAAGAAACACGAAAGTGGGAGCGATCGAGCTCGTACCGCTGATGAATTCTACACCGCGGCATACAACCTAATTAGTTCCTCCGAGGCCCGAGAGGCGTTTGCTCTGCAGCAGGAGCCAGAAAACATCAAAGATACTTACGGACGGAATCGATTTGGCCAGAGCTGCTTACTGGCTAGACGCCTCGTGGAAGCTGGTGTTCGTTTTACCACTGTGACCAGGGGTGGGTGGGACATGCATGACAACATCTTTCCATCGCTTCGTAACAACCTTGGTGAATTCGATCAGACAGTTGCAACACTGATTAGCGATCTTTCGGACCGTGGCTTGTTAGATAGCACACTCGTAATTGCAATGGGCGAATTTGGACGCACCCCAGTAATTAACCGGGCTGCAGGCCGAGATCACCACCCAAATGTGTTTTCGATAATGTTAGCAGGAGGTGGTATTCGAGGGGGAAATGTTGTTGGATCTTCCGATCCCCGCGGCATCGAACCCGCCGAAAGTCCGGTACGTCCCGAGGATCTCTCGGCAACCATCTATCATTGCTTGGGCATTGACTACAATCAAAGCCTTGAATCGCCCGAAGGCATTCGACTGGTCCTCTCGCGGGGAGGCAAACCGATTTCCGGCGCCTTAGCGTGAGTCGAAACAGGCAGTGATGTAGGTTTTTTCTTGACTTTTTGCTTGACAAAGAGCTCATCGTGTACTATGATGTAGCTTGCCATGCCGGAATCATGAGTATATATCAGGTATATACCAACGGCGACACGCATTTCCGGCGATGGTTGGTAACACGTGGGCCGAGGCTCGGTAGTGGACGATTGGCGTGAACATTCTTCAAATATACGTTCATTGTGTTTCTCTCCTCCCAAAACCGGGAAATGTCGATTTATAACGGGCGTTCCATCCTCGGACAAAATTATGTTTGGTGTCGAACTAAGCTTCCGTTCGACTGTCAGTAATTTGTCGCACTGCTGAACTAACAACAATTAAGGAGAAATCCAAAACTATGAAGTCTATTATGGCTATTTTTGCAATGGCAAGCTTGCTCGTTGTGTTCCCATTGGCAAGTATGTCCGTCAGCCCTGCAGGATATTGGACATTCAATGACGAGGCAGATCCGGCCAAGGATGATACAGGCCAAGGCGCGGATGGTCGTGCGAGCGGCCCTGTAATGCCTTTCGCCAGTGATGCCCCCGTTCCCAATCCAGGATTTGCAATGTCTTTTCAACAAGAGGCTGGGAATGCAGTTATAATTGACAACTCAGATGGGCTCTATCCGGATGGTGACGCGACTCTTATGGCATGGGTCAACGCTGATGACGCGGCTCCAACGCAGTTCGTTGCTGGTTTTCCCTATGACGAGTCACCAGAGTGGGATAATCCCTGGATTGGGTTCCAGATCGGCGTACGAAGTGATGGAATGGCTAACTGGATTGCCCTTCCGGGACCTTCCGACCTAGGAGGCCGTGAGGCTAACGATAAAGGCCATGGTGACCATGAGTTCAACACGGAGATCGGTACGGTTCTCGGGGCAACCTGGCAGCATATCGCCATGGTTCACTCCGTGGACGACGGAACTTCCGCGTACATCAACGGCGAGCTCATTCACGAACAGGGCGTTCCAGGAACCATTTGCTTGGATGGGAGCCCCGCCTTTCTCATTGGCGAGCGCTCTTCAACTGCACCAGGCGAACCCTTTGGCGGCCTAATTGACGAGGTTGCTATATTCCACTCGGCACTCACACAGGACCAAATCACTGACGTCATGAATAATGGCGCCGATTTGTCAGGCGTGGGAACTGCTGTGGAGTCGGTTGGCAGATTAACTACCACTTGGGGTCGAATCAAGGACCGTTAATCGTCCAAACTCCAAACGACGAGTAGTTTTTCCTCGGAAGGTTCAAGTATTGGGAACCTTCCGAGGATTTTCGACACGTCAGTATTTTTCCAATATGCGATTAAGACTGATGACGTCTAGCTTGAGTAGGAGACGAGAGAGAGAAGGAGGTTCAATAAGGGATTGAGATACTTTGTATTCATCTCATACATTTTCGGCTTATTAACCCTAATTCCCGTTCCAAGTTCTTCACAGAGTGCGCGTAACCTCTTGGCTTACTGGCCGTTTAATGGGGACTACAAGGATGCCACAGGAAATGGGCATGATGGTCGAAAAAAAGGTAATGTTAAGTTTGTTGACAGCAAAGCTCCAGTTCGTAAGGCTGGAGAGGCTGTAAAGTTCACTGGACAGAATGGACATGCTGTTGAAATTAGAAATTCGGATGATTTGCGCCTGACCGAGCAATTGTCATTGCTAGCATGGGTTAATCCCGCAGACGCTATGCCAACACAGTTTTGTTGTGGTGTTCCCTATGATCAGGGGCAAAATTGGGATAACCCCTGGGTGGGCCACCAAATCGGAGTGCGGAATGGCGGAATGGCGACATGGATTTCTCTTGATGGTAAAGCACCTGGTCCCGGTGGTCGCGAGGGTGGCGGACCCGATGGCGATGATGCCGATTGGGAATATGACGCAGGCTCCATTGGATCCGGAGAATGGACTCACATAGCCTTTATTTTTACGGGAAAGGAAGCAATTTCCTACATCAATGGTGATGAAGTTGCTCGTCACAAGGACCGAAAGGGTGAGATTGCCTTTGATGGAAAACCGCTATTTGTTATTGGCGATCGGTCTACGGCAGCGCCAGGCGAGCCCTTTAACGGTTTGATTGACGAAGTGGCATTATTCGATGTGGCCCTTTCAAAGGTTCAACTCAGAAACTTTATGACGAATAGCATCAAGCTAAGTGTTAATCGCCGTGACAGACTAACTACCAGTTGGGCTCTCATCAAATCTGACTGAAACCTAACCTATTACGAATTAATAACGTTATGCTGCGTTTCTGGACCTGCTAACGATTTTACCAGAGGAAGCAGTTTCTGTCCTATTCCAATCCCATGACAATGAAAACCGCGTTTCATCAGAAAGTCGCGGCACTTCGTATTCGCGCGGCACCTAGAATACGAAGAGAACTCCAAAGAGATAAGAACCGACAGTTGTGAAAAGCATTAGCAGCACTCAGTGATGAGTCCCAATGCAGGAATCCTGAATGCCTGACACTCAATTTTGACCTTGGGCTTAGCAGCCATTAATGGAGAAATCGACAAAGGGGGATTAACATGCAGAATTGTAGAAAGCGGCTATTCCTTGTAATTTTGTCTGCCATCGTCTTATCAAATGGCTTTGGTGTAGTGGAGAATGCCATGGCCTTGGAGCCGCCTGAAGACGCTCCGGTGGTTGAGCGAATTATTTTTGTGTCGGACAGAAAGGCGAAAAAGAACAGGGATATTTTCGCAATGGATACGGATGGACAGAATCTCGACAGAATAACTACACATGCCAAGCAAGATATCACTCCGTCGTGGTCACGCGACGGCACTCGAATTGTCTTTTCTTCCACTCGGGAATCTCATTTTGAACGAATATACGTCATGAACAATGACGGTGAGAACGTTCAGGTTATCACGTCAGGAGATCGGGATTTGACCCCATCATGGTCGCCAAATGAGAATTGGATTGCGCTGGTTCACACTTCACCCGCTGAAGGGTGGAATTATGACGTTTGGGTTGTTCGATTTGTTGCGGACAAGAAGGGTAAGTTTATGCTAGATCCGTTTCCGTTTCCTAACCTCGGAACCGGAGATAAAGAAAATAGCTGGCGAGTGACGACGAACACAGCCCAAGACGAGAGCCCTGCCTGGTCCCCAAACGGCAAACAGATTGCGTGGTCTAGCAACCGCACGGGAAATTATGACATCTGGGTCATGGACGTAGCGGGGGACAAAAAGGGCGGGAACAAGAAAAATCTCACAAATGCACCCGGAGACGACAAAAACCCATCTTGGCAGTATCCATGGGGCGAAAAGTTCGTGTTTGACTCTGACCGGGACGGTGATGCTGAAATATATCTAATGGATTCCGATGGGGGAAACATCAAACAGTTGACTAAGAACGTTTTCATTTGGGACGCCCAGCCGACTTGGTCGCCTAATGGCAAACAGATTGCTTGGTCCACAAACCGTGATAGAAACAATGAAATATATATCATGGACGCCAATGGAAAGAACCCCACGAATCTGACCAATGACAAAGGCTACGATGCTAGTCCCGATTGGTTTGATCCTAGAATCGCCTTTACGGTTTCGCCCCAGACGAAGCGCGCTATTACATGGGGAGAGATTAAGCGGTCCGGACTGAAGCGCGCCGCCAAGTAGTAGACTTAATGTATAAAGTTGCTGAACCGGTTTATTCTAGAATCATGTACCTTCTTCAAAAGAAGGCCTTAAGAATGAATGAATTCTGCATGTTCTAGAAGAACTCCACTTCTTTCATATTAGCAAGGAGTTTTTCGAGGTCCAGAAGTTGTAACCTATGCTAGAGTCCCGCCTCCAACCTTTGGCGGGATTTGGATTTCCGCAGAACAACATCCATAAACGTTGTACAAAAATGAACTCTGAACCTACCTGGCTTGCCTATCCAAATACAATACGACCTGGTGTTTAGAAAAGTAATTATCAAAAAATATAAATCGAAGTTTTCAATGTCGCTAGCAGCATTACGTTGTGCCATTGAACGTCAGCTCTAGCACCTATAATCTCGCACTACAAGGCTTGATTTGTGCGGGCAAATATGGAACAATGATGAGTTTATCAAGGAGAATACGTAGCATGCAAAGTTACATAAGACAACTCTGTGTGGTGCTTTCTGCTAGTCTTCTACTGAGCACTCTACTCGTGGCAATCGATGCAATTGCCATAGAGCCTCCAGAGAAAGCTCCGGATGTTGCTCGCATTGTATTTGTTTCCGATAGAAAAGGGAATAAGAATAAGGATATTTTTGCGATGGATGCCGATGGACAGAATGTCGACAGAATTACAAAACACGACAAGCAAGATATAACCCCTACGTGGTCGACAGATGGCACTCAAATTGTCTTTTCTTCCACTCGGGAACAACATTTTGAACGTATATACGTCATGGATAATGATGGCAAGAACATCTTTGTCATAACAGCAGGAAACCGAGACTTGTATCCTTCATGGTCACCCAACGAAAATTGGGTTGCGGCTGTGCACGCGCATGGTGCCGACAATTGGAATTTTGATGTCTGGATGGTCCGATATGCTGCAGATAAGAAGGGGGCCCCGGATGGGGAGCCATATCCATTCGCCAATCTCGGCGATGGCGACGGAACCACGAGTTTCCGACTCACATGGGACTCCGCACAAGATGAGAGCCCATCTTGGTCGCCAGATGGAAAACAGATTGCATGGACGAGCAACCGAACTGGCAATTACGACATCTGGGTAATGGACACTACCGGGAAAACCCAAGGCGCGAACAAGAAAAATCTCACCAAGCATCCGAAGGACGACAAAAGCCCGTCTTGGCAGCCACCGTTCGGTCTCAAACTTGTGTTCGAATCCGATCGTGACGGAGATTCTGAAATTTATGTCATGGGACGAGACGGGGGTAACGTTAAACAATTAACAGCTAATGTCTTTGTCTGGGATGGTCATCCTACGTGGTCACCGGATGGCAAACAGATCGCCTTTTCCACAAACCGTGATAGAAACAATGAGATCTACGTTATGGACGCTAGGGGGAATAATCCCACCAATCTGACCAATGACAAGGGCTTTGATGCGCAGCCTGACTGGTTCGATCCCAGAATCGCTTTTCCGGTTACCCCCAAAGCGAAACGCGCCATAACATGGGGCGAAATTAAACAATCACGCCTTAAACAGAATTAGTTATTTTGTGGCATCGAGATTATGAATCATGCGCAGAAATATCTACCGACTTGCAATCTTCATCATTGTCTACACTCTCGCGCTGCAACTTAGCCTTATTGCAGATCTTCGTGACGGCCTCGTTGCGTATTGGCCTCTCGATGAAGGAAGAGGGAATGTGATGGGCGATTTGGTCGCCCATCATCATGGCGAAATCGATAAAGGCAGAGGCACGTGGACAGACGACGCTCAAAGCGGAAAAGCGTTCAACCTCAGGGGACAATCGCTTATCACGGTGGAAAATACAAGAGATCTCGATGAGTTGGTGGATGGATTCACGATCGCCCATTGGATGAAGCCAACAAAGCCCGGTGCGATAATGGATAAATCGGCCAGTGATGTTGCAAGGATACAGTGGTACATACTCGGAGATCTACGACTCCATTGGGGAATTGGTAATAAGTCGGCCTTCGGAAAAGCCCTGCCTAATTTTGGAAAATGGTATCATGTCGTCTGGTCGCACACGCCCAATAAAGCGAGCATTGTTTATCGCGACGGACAGGAAGTCGGAAACAGTGTCATGGGACAGACCCCTGCCACCCTCAAACCAGTGTACTTTGGGAACCGTTTACCGTGGGAAGGGCGGTCGGAATGGTTCAATGGGATTTTGGACGAGATCGCTTTCTGGAATCGACCATTGTCACAAGACGAGGCTCAAGAAGTCATGGAGAAAGGAATTAGTTACCTCCTCACCGTTTCTCCACGTGAAAAGGTCGCGACTACTTGGGCGACGATTAGAATGCGTAGCGTTGCCAGAAACCCCTGAGATGTATCGAACAACATGGTCAATGGGAATCGATATATCAAATCCTCCCAGATTCCTGGATTGATTCAAATTATAAAATGGATACGTTTCCATCCTGGGCTATCATATGATGATACTCGGTTCGACGGTCATGATCGCAGAGCGTCAGACACCTTTGGTTACAGAGGTTCAAGTGATGGCTTCTCTGTCCTGGTCGGGTTTTCAAAAGGGAATGACGGCGAACCAACAGACTGTTGAATAAGATTTCATCCAGGGCGGCATTTCGGATACGTCTAGATTCTAAAAGTTTAATCCTGTTGCGATCTAGACCTTAGCTACAATGAGTTGAAAATGCTATTAGTCAAAATCGTCCACAGTTAGCACCTAGGCTATTGATGAGTTCGGTTTTCTTACCATTAGAAACCTGTGCTTTCACTCTCTGCCAACTGACAGTGGTGCACAGGACATCGTTCAGACCTTTATGGGCAGTACACTGAGACGATAACCCTACTGAAACGCGCACGTGCTTCGTCGACACACACGGGAGGGGGGGAAATTAAGAGAACAACGTCATGAGGAAAAACGTGGATTCCATGGAAGAATGCGTAAACCATTTCCAAACTTTCGGCTTTCTCATGTGTAATGGATTATTATCAACCAAGGAGCTGGAGGTGCTTTCTCAGACTTTTGACGAGGCAATGAGAAAAGCGCGTAATGGAACAGTAAAACCTGAACTTCGCCGTGACGATCGTGGATATTCCGCAGTAAGACAACAGGTAAACAGCGACATACCGCCGTTCATCGCTTTCTTCGATTATGCCCCAGCTGTGTTCAATCCACTGTTGGCTGATGAACGCATTGTATCTATCTTCAGAAACCTGATGGATGACGATTTTGAGATAACTGTTACTTGAAGGAATCATTCATGCTGGGACAGCGGATGGCATCACGATAACATCACACGCGAAGGATACTTCACGATGCGTGCGGCAACCTATCTAGATCGGCTTGGCCCCAAGAATGGCTGTCTCAGCGTTATCCGTGGAAGTCAGTTTACACAATTCCGAGACGCTCTGGGCACAGATGGGGACCTCCGAAGTATAGAATCCGGCAGAAAGTTGGGAACGTCGCCTGAAAATGTACCCGGTAGATTTAATCTCGTTAATGAGCCGGGTGATGTCCTATTCATGAATCACAAACTGTATCACGCTGCCTTGAGTTCTAGCGCAGGCCGACGTGCAATCCACATCAACGCCAGTCAAAATATCCCACCCGAATCTTGATTCCAAGTCGAATTGTGCCCTATTGACCCCTCTACAGACACCAGAAGTAGAAGCATGGGGTGGTATTATCAAGTAATCCTACAAGTCCGGAGTGTTGTGGTTTTAGTAGATTCACGGCGCATCTTGCTCGGTTGAAGATAGCTTTGAATATTCTTAAACTCGAGTAAATGGGGCTATTGTCCATATCCACGCCATGTATGTGAGACTACGGCAATCTTAACATACCCGATTGCAAAGTTTTTTCGGCGGAACATTTGACGTAATATGGTGCGCCCGGACCAATGAGACAAGGCGCATCATACTATCATTTGTTCATTCTTAGTTTTCTGATATCCTAAGAAGTCTCGAATCTGTCACAACTAAATCCGCGGATAACCCATTAGAGGCCGAATGAGAGCACATCAAGCGCACGCGCTAGATTATGAGCGCTTGTGTCTTTAATCTCTGGCACGTCGATTCCGGTTAGAAAGCCAATGGAAGTGGACAATACTTAAGGCGAGTGTGGCAAGATAAAATTTCCCGATTTCATACAAGAGCCTATGTCTGATAAACCGATCAAAGCATTCCCGGCTCATTGACACCGACAGTGTTTGCAAAATGGTGAAGGAACATTGAGGATAACCCGGAAGGCTGGAATTCTACGAACAGGGGAGACAAATGGTATTTTAAGCGTGCGCTTGAACTTGCAAATAACCCTTCTGGCGACATGTTCAACATCACCCATTGTGCCCACAGAGAGACATCACACTAGTAGAAGGCATTCGTGTTTTAGCCGAAGTCCTTCGGTCTTTCTTAAATTGTAAGCCCGAGGAAGAGTTGAGCATCGGAATGCCAGCTCGAGCATAACTTCGCGCGTCTATCTTCTTCTCCAAACCCGTCTGGGATTCAGTAATTGGAAACAACAGCAACGATACCTGAATAGCGTGGTCAAAGTTGGCGTCTAGCCGGAACAGTACCACGTGATCGCACTTCGAACACCTGCACATTCCATCGCCATTGATGAAAACAGGAGCGAATGTCCGGATAGTCCATGCTGATACGTCAGAGCTCACAAACAGCTTAATAGTCTGCATTATTTCGTCAAGTCGACAGAAACACAGTTGCTTCTATTCCAAATGTATGCGGGGCTATCACTCGCTTCCAATCTCCATTATAACGAGCTCCTGGTTTGCGGAGATGTTCTCAACAACTTGCGTTTGACCACTCGGCCAGAGGATTTCTAGACGATCAACTTTCTCTGAATCGCCTAGCCCAAAGAAAACTCGAGGATCGTTGCTACAGAGATAACTGTATCCGGTGTGTACTTCATGAAACCAAGTTTGCTCTTCCGCAGTCACCCATACGCGCGCGCCTATTCCATCACGGTTGCTTTTTGTGCCGACCAATTTAATCCGCAACCAGTAACGATCATTTCCACCATCGTTACGCAACAGATGTGCCGGTCCATTAGACCGCGTCACAACGATGTCCAGGTCGCCATCGTTGTCATAATCACCAAAAATTGCTGCGCGCCCCACACCCTCCTGTTGAAAATATGTTCCAGAGACATCTGATACTTCTGTAAAAGTACCATCCCTATTATTTTGGAATAGTTGATCTGGTTCAGCATAGGTCACGATGTTGGTAATCTGTTCGATGTTGTCACTAATATGTCCATTCGCGATGAAGAGATCGAGCCAACCATCGTTATCATAATCGAAGAAACCGGTTCCAAACCCAAGGAATATATAGCTTTCTTTTCCAAGATTCACGTCGTAAACTACATCTGCAAACGTTCCATCTCCGTTATTTAGATAGAACGCGTTTGTTTCTTGCGAAAAGTTGATGACGAAGATGTCCAAAAACCCGTCGCGGTTGTAGTCCCCAGCGTCGACTCCCATGCTCGCCTGAGCGATACCGTCAAAGCTGTATGCACAACCCGAAAAAAGACCCATTTCTGTAAAGGTGCCGTCGCCGTTATTGTAAAAAAGAAAGTTGGGTGTTGTGTCATTGGCGACGTAAAGGTCTGTCTCTTTATCGTTGTTAAAATCCGCAGCAACAACCCCCAGTCCCTTTCCACTATGGGGTCCACTCACGTTGTCCAATCCTGCAGACGCCGTGATGTTCGTAAAGGTACCATCTCCATTGTTGCGATAGAGTCGATCAGGTGCGCCAACAAAGTGTTCCGGATGACAATAGGTACGAATACCATGAATACCACAGGGACGGTGGCGAAAATCCAGTGAATAGTGAACATAATTGACCACATACAAATCTAGCCTTCCATCGCGATTGTAATCAAAGAAGGTCGCGCTGCTGCTCAATAGTTCATCCGCGACACCCGCAGCCTTGGCAACATCGGAGAAGGTACCGTCACCGTTATTTTTATAAAGCACATTCTGCCCAAAATTTGTTACATACAAGTCCGGATCCCCATCGTTGTCATAATCTCCACAAGCTGCACCCATGCCATAATTTTCAAGATTGCCAACACCTGCCCGGGAAGTAACATCCGTGAACGTACCATCTCCATTGTTTCGATAGAGCACGCTGCCAAACAATTCCCTAGAACCTGTTAAATTACCACTGTTAACGAGATAGAGATCGAGATCTCCATCAGTGTCGTAGTCTAGGAATGCGCCACCGGCACCCATTGTCTCAGGTAAATGATAGTTGCCCTTTGCTCCGTTCACGTGTTCAAACGTAATACCTGCTTCGAGGGTGACGTCGGAAAATTGGACCTGACGATCATCGCTGTGGCCTATATCTGAGATCAGGATTAGGCCGAAAGGAAAAACACGTGATGCGAAGTCCCATAGCGTGTTCATCAACTGACAAGATAGTGTCTTCATCTTAACGTATCCTATTTTACGTCCTTTACAAGGCGGAAACCAATAAAGCTAGTTCCAGCTGCGGGATAATGTCCCATGCGATGTGTACACTGTGTGAATTGCGCGCCATTTGCCCATGAGCCGCCGCGCACAACGCGTCGTCCGCCACGTTTGGGACCTTTCGGATTGTGAACGGTCCCCCAGTGGTAGTAAGATTCGGAATACCAATCCGCAACCCACTCCCAAACGTTCCCCGCCATATCGAAAGCGCCGTACGGACTTGCTCCAGTTGGATAAGTTCCTACGGGAACAACTCCATTGGCATAACCATCTTCGCCTCTCCATACATTGGCATGATTTGTCTTTCCGCGAATTTGCATGGAAAATGCATTTCCCCAAGGCCAAGACCGCCCGTCAGTTCCCCGGGCTGCTTTTTCCCATTCTGCTTCAGTCGGAAGGCGCTTTCCAACCCGTTTTGCATAGGCAGCGGCATCTGACCAGGAAATGCCTACCACTGGAGAATCTGGACTGGTTTTGGCAACCTGTGGCCAATCGTCTATATCGGTTTGATTCCCAAAACTGATAGGTGTATGCGCACTCTTCACAGCACCATCGGCAAGCCAAAAAGCGTAATATTCGGCATTGGTAACCTCATGCTGACCTATGTAGTATGCGTCGAGAAAAACCTGGTGTGAAGGTTTTTCATGAATTGCGCCATTGACATTTCCCATGACAAACTCACCTGCTGGGATAAGGACCATCCCAGCAGGTTTATGTGATGGCTTCGAAAACACCAGACCCCCGTCTGTAGAGAGCAATTGGGAGAAGGGAAACAGCATGACAAATATTAAGGTGAGGAGCATACGAAGGCTCCATAATCCGCGTAGGTTCATTTATTCTGAGACTGTAGTTCTTGATAACGTTGGTATGTTTCTACCGATTTTGTGTCCGCTCCAGAACGTTTGTAAGCCTTCGCCAAGCTCGCGTAAAATCGCGAATTCGTCGGGTTCAAACCGATTGCCGCTTCAAATTCGAGAATCGCTTCGCTAACATAACCCAACATGTAATAAACGAGGCCAAGACTGTGCCGGTATTCGGGCATGTCAGGACGGCGTTGAACAATACGGCTATAGATTTGAAGGGCCTTTTTGTACCTCTTCAGCTGGGCATAGACATAACCAAGCGCCTCGGAACACCGGTCTTCTTCCGGCTTCAGCGCAACACACCTTTCAAGAGCCGTCGTGGCGGTATCCCACTCACGCCGTTCCAAATGAAGCAAACCTAACTGCCGCCAGCCTTCAGGATCCCGTGGTCGACGCCTTACCATAAGCTCAAGTTGTTTTATCTGTTCTCCTTGCACTCGCAATTTCTCAAAGGTTAGCAATGCTTTTTTTGCATCTGCGTAGTTTCCAGTACGCACAAAACAGTTTCCGAGATTAAAGTACCCTTGGGCGTGCAGCGGATTGTCTTCGAGCAAATGGCTGAAGTGCAAACTTGCGGCTTTGAACTCTCCCTTGCGAAAGCAAGCCAAGCCGAGATTGTATATGGCTTCTGGATGGGTAGGATTAAGTTCAAGGGCTTGTTGAAGCTGAATCTTTGACTCATCAATACGATTCTGACGGAGATAAGCTATTCCCAAAAGCCGTCGCGCTCGTTCGTCGTTCGGGTGCAGATGGACAGCCTTCTGAAGTAGTGGAATTGACTTATCTACACTACCTAACGCGTTCAAATACGCTTCGCCGAGTTCCCCATAGACTTCCAAGTAGTTCGGATCGGCTTTGATGGCAGCCTGAAACGATTGAATGGCCTCTTTCCAGTGCCCGCGTATCCCATGAAGGATGCCGAGATAGGCATGTGCATCTGCTAGTGTACCATCAATAGCAACCGCACTTTGAAATGCCGAAATGGCCTTTTCTTGGTCACCAAGGAAGGCACTTCGCAATCCCTCATCGTAAAGGACAAGCGCTTCTTGATCCACGCTAAATCCGTTCAACGGCCATAACAGGAGTACACACGCTACAAATACTAGCGCAGCATCCCTAAATTTCAGAAGGTTGCGAGGCCATTTTTGCATAGGATCTTTCATTCTTCTATCGGAGTTTTGCTGAGGCGCAAGAACTAGTAGAGTTCATCAGGAAGACCATACCGAAGGTCAATGCGATTCGCCGGAAGAAGCGAGCTCTGCCCCCCCAATTCTGGAATGAATTGTGCTTACCACAGAGCCATAGAAACAGTTCGGCATCGCTTAATTTGGTCAGTCGTTTGTAATTCAGGGAATGGAATCTGGGCAGTCCATAATTAAAATTTCGCCTGAGCCTAGACTTCGGACACCAAGTTCCGTTAATCTCAACAATCTCGAAAATCCAACCACTGGGTGAACGCATGAACACCACACGTCGTTCGCCAAATCCGGCTTGTACTTCAGCTACAGCTCCGATTTCCAGCGATGTGACAACATCTGCATCAAAACTGTTGCTCACGTAGACGTAAGTGTGTTACACCGAAAGGCAATGACTCACCAAGCACGTCTTCGTAAACCATCTTCTCAGCTAAGTGCAGGTACTTATCTCCCATTCTTACCAATGGCAAACGAAATCGCTCACCGCCTAATTCCAGGGTCTCATCAAGTACAATCTCGTTGGCCAGTCGTCGATGAAACTTCAACTCTCGATCAAGGGAAGATACTTTTATGCCAATCGTCATATTCCGTTAGCATTGGTGCTTCTCCTATCTTAGATGTCTACTAACAACTTTAGGAGTGGGTTGGAGACATGTTCCAAGCTTCTACTGAGTTGACGCAGGTCTTAGCACCATGAGAGAACAGACGCACGGCCCGGCTATCTAAACGGGTGGGGTAGATTCGTTGCGTTATACATTGTCGACCATTAGCGAAAACTTCTAACACTGAACGGTCCAAGAAAATCTGAAGCTTGAGCGATTCACCCTCCATGAGTTTAAACGGCGCTTCCTGTGCGGACACGTATCGCTGTTTCTCAGGAAGCCGTTCGGTCGCGGACGCATCGCGGTAAAAAGGATAACGGATGCTATGGTCTAATGATGATTGGCTTACGTCTATTTTTAGCATCTGCGACGACTTGTCATACAAGATGGCTGTATGCTCAGTGTCATCCGGCGCACAACGAACCTTTAAGCCGAATCTCTGCGCATCTACCTGTTGGACCTCAATTGAAAACTCGAGACAATCGCCCTGCACGTCTCTGAGGAGAAATTCTGAATTCGCATCGATCTGTATGTCTTGATACACACGGGCATTAAATCGGAGTACCTTTAATTCGGGGGCAGGCTGAATTTGTAAATTGTTGTCAATGTCCAAAGACAGAATTCGGGGCACGGTCATAACGCCGGACCAACCTGAAGCGCGTTGGCAATCCACATTGGTTTGTTCCATAATCCAGTCGAAGAACACGCGTCGGTTCTGACAATCTAAGAGCGTTCTACCCCCTCCGAGCTGACCACCAGGCCAGCTCATCCGGGCATGAATTTCTGGGTGGAATCGTTCATTCTCGAATCGACCGAGATAGTATTGAGTGGCTCGCATATGGCTGCAAAACAGTAGCATGTGCCTATCGCCTAACGGGAAAAAATCTGGCACAGCGAGGTCTTCTTCAGCTTCCGTCCAATCTCGGGATGAGTTGTAAAATGGACCTACAAATTCCCAGTCACGCAAAGTCTGAGACTTAAACAAATATCCGCCATCACCGTTACCCGCTGGATTATGCCGGTTACTCAGCACGTAGTATGTGTCGTCGTCAAGCCACGCGCATGGGTCGTGGACTGTATACTGACCGAAACCTGCCTGGCCAGACTTCGGTTCTCCAATAACGGGATTATCCGGATGCTTCCTCCAGTTAACAAGTAGGTCATCTTGACTTGTGGCCAGACATATACCATCTGGAAAACCGTAGTAGATGAAGGTTGGCACACCCTCTTTGTTCACAAACGCGCCGCCGCTGAAACAACCAATTCGATCAGGCCCACCGGCATCCGGTTCCAATGCGATGGCATGGTGTACCCAGTGAACAAGATCCACGCTGGACGCGTGCCCCCACTGTATCTGGTCCCAATACGCACCCTTCGGGTTGTGCTGATAGAAAATGTGGTAACGTCCTCGCCAGAAGATCGTCCCGTTGATATCGTTCATCCACCCTACTGGTGGGACAAAATGATACAACGGCCGATGTCGATCATCTCGAAGCTTGCTCGCCAAGGACTGCGCTGAGTCAATGAGCTGCTCCGTCTTCTTGAACTCGGTTTTATGGTCCATGAAACCGTCTCCGCGACAAGTTAAAGCTCCTTTGTCAGATTAGCTGGCAAGCGAGAAAATACGTTGATAGTATGCCCTAAGAAAATCTTGCGGAGTAATTTGTTCGGTTTGTCTAGAAAGCATATGGGAAGAACTGATGTACATGAGCCCCTCTAATCTCACCAAAGATAGTCCATAGGCCGCCGACAACATGTTGTCCCAGTATCAAGCCCACGAAAAATGGCACAGCCTTTCGATACAGTCGAATGCCACCAGTTCGCAGAATGCACCATTTAATCAGCCATGCACAGAAAATCGAAAACCAAGCAAGGCTTAGCACCCAGCCGCAAGACACGGCGTAACCAACCGGATGAAATGGAAAACCGACGAAGCGTTGGTGGAGTACCATTAAGACGACCGTGATCACTGCCCCCAGTCCAACATCTTTAAGCATCTGATCGTTTCCTGCGAGCGGGCTCTCTAACCAGACTTCCATCCGACGGAATGACTCACTCGCAATATTGTGGTATACGTTCAATGCTCCATGCCGATACATACTGTCCAGAAACACCCAAAACCCAGCGATCGTACCGACGACTACTGCAACGATCATGGCGATCAAAAATCTGCGGTTTGATGCACCAAGAGTTTGCGCTATCTTGAAGCCTTCCAACTGGTGTCCAACGGGATGCGAACGATAAGCACGACTCATCCAATAGGTGCGGCTAAACAGTGCAATATTGCGTTGACCAATGGCGCGTGCACCGAATCCGTTGAGGAGCAACATTTCTGGACCAATCATCTCTGCGTCGTGAGCGGGAGGTCCAATTTCCGCTCGAATTCTAGCAATCGCTACAGCATAGACGATATAGATTAAGAGAAAAACAAACGCGATGCCGATAGACATCCCTATGTAGTGAAGTGAGAACGTCAAAATGGCAATCCCCACTATAATTCCTGCCATGGCCGTCCGATAACTCATCGGTTCATCCGCAGCACTTTCAGATGGCTGGCCATGAATTATCCAAATCCCCACCTGTTTGAGGTGTTTTCGACTACTCCAAAGAGCAAACAATGCAAGAACAATCCACGCGCCAGCCGTCTCAAAGCTCCTGTAGGGACCGGGAACGCTAAAAACGCCGATAGCATTTCGAAACACGAGTTCTCCCTTCCAAAAAACATGGAAGAACCAGGCTGAAAATGAGAGATTTAGTGGCAGGAAATAGCTAAGTCCGACAACAAACGGATAGATAGCTATCGGTGTCCAGCCAATGGCATTCCACGGTTTCGTAGTGACCAAAGGAGCGAGATCATAGGTGGGCTTGAAGCTTGGAACTGTTGGAAACATTCCGTGTAGACCGTTTAACAAATCCATACCGCCTGCGAGTGCAAACCCAATCCATAGAGCACGATTCCCAAGTAGACCCGAACCACCCCTCGCTAGTTCAAGCGGCAGTTGAATAATTGGATAGGCTAATTTTTCATTTTCAGTCCACTGCCTTCTGACAACGGTGTTGATACAAACCAAAACGAGAAGGATCACAATCAGAAAACCACCCCAGAAACAAGCAGGTATCAGCCAAGCATTAAGATGGAGTGTGTTATAGAGCGTAGCCTCTCCGTGCTGGTAGCCTATTAGCGCTTTTTGATCTACTACACTCAGCCAGTCCGGTAGATGTCTCCCAAAAATTACCGACCATTGATTTTCGGGCGTTGCAAACCAAAACGACGTGAGGTTTTGTATCATCACCAACATTAAATCGTGCCCGAAAATTGCCGTCGCAATCGACAACATCACGTAGACAATCAGAAGCTCGCTTGGCTGAAACGCAATGCGAGACAGGTATTTTTTGAGCAGTATGTTGATAAGGACCAAGACAAAGAGGCTAAATGTAACATTGTAGAATAACGTAAAAAGCGTTGAAAAAACGGGCCGATATATCGTTTCTGCCTGCATGACCCAATAGAGATTTATTGGTATTAAGATGATTCCGAGAATCAGAGGGCGGAAAAACCGCGCGTTCCTATCAATCTGCAAAAGTGCTCACATGCCTCCCCAGTTCGTAAAGTTTCCAACATGTCCTTATCAGGCGTCGACAAATCTTACTTACTTCTCCGAATAAGCAGTGTAGTTCGGACTGATTTCATCGACACAAACAGGTCGTTTTTCTCGCGCAGAGCAAACCGTCGATAAGGTGCATTTGACGGCATGCACTCCATCTTCTCCGGTGTAGCGAGGTTCCAAATCTCTTTGAATGCAATCTATAAGATGGTGAACTTGGTTAATATGTCCCTGACTGTAATAAGAAATCTCCGATTGCCAGACATCGTCCCCACCTTCATCGAAACGGAAACTACAGGTCTCTTTCCCTTCTCGGTGCAACAACAGGTGTTTCTGCTGATCGCGCCACAAGAGATTATGACCACCTTCTCCTAAGACTTCAATCATGCCGTGTTCACCGACAACTACTGTACTAAAACCTCGCATGAAGTCGTATTTTCCATTTAGCCTGTCAGCCCGAATCCACACCCCCTGACAGTTGCTATCTGCATAATTCCATGTTATAATGGGTATATCAAGCGTAGGAACGGTGTAAGGATCGTGAGAAGCGCCCCTCTTACGTGGGTCTTTTCGACAGGTACCCGTCACTGCAAACACCTGGTCAATCTTGCAGTCCCGCATAAGGTATTCAGCCGCCGAAAAAAAATGCACTGCATGGTCGAAAACCCACGGATAATCGCCGCCGCCGGATTTCTCCCCATCTACCCGCCAGCTTCTCGCTTCCGAGCTTTTCCCACCCACCGTGCTCTTCCGTTCGAACCACGCACCATGTCGTTGACGAATCTGGAGAGGGCGGCCAATTTCACCGGCGATAATCAGCTCACGCGCTTTCATGTGAGAAGAAGTGAAAACATAGGTTTCACCAACAAGCAACTTGACATCATTTTGGCGCGCAACCTCACAGGCCTCAAGCCCCTCGCCGACGCTCCGACAAAAAGGCTTCTCGCAGTGAATGTGCATACCGGCTTCCGCCGCTTGTCGAGTCATGGACGCGTGGAGAAAAGTGGGCGTAGCAATGTCAACAGTATTGATGTCCGCCCTTTCCAGCATTTCGGAGTAAGAGGTATAGATCTCTTTGATGTAATGTTGTGATGCAAATTGCTCGGCCTTCGCTCGGTCAAGATCGCAGACCGCAACGACGTCGGCACCAGCGTGGGTTGCATATCCTTTTAAATGCGATTCGGCAACAAGCCCCAACCCCACGATGCCAACTCTAACAGCGTCCAGTTTCATACAAGCCCCGTCACTCGAAAACCCACATTACTCAAAATTCTATCATTCCATTGGCAGAGAAAGCCACTTTTTCTGTGAAGCGGTCCAACCAAATCCCACGCGTTGAGGAATAGAGGCACTCAAGGGTCAGTTCGACGCCATGCTGTGCTCTGATCAACACGCGTGCTCAAATCCATACCCTAAAACTCTTCTCAACCCAATTAAAACGGTAATTGAATCTCGGGCAGCCTATGATTTCGGTTAACTCACGGATTAATGCTCGTGATGTCCTGTTCCTTGTGCATTCTGATAGTGCAGACGGAGAAGATCAACCCCAAAATCGTCGTCTATGTGACGCCAAACAGAATGGGCATGATTGGCGTTATCCTGCGTGTTGTCGTATTCAGCAAAGAAAAATGGACCATGGAGACTATAGTAGTGTGGTTTTCCACGTTCCTCCCCGCCAGCCCATGCAAAATGCACCTGATTCAGATCGGCCTGACATAGTTTCTGCGTTTCTACTTTTGAAAGTTCTTCTGGTAACCGATTAATATACTCGTGGAGCAGTTGTGCTAAAATCTCACGCTGCGCCGACTCCATTGACTCAGCGGCCAATCCTTTGGGGATTCCGACGTCGACCTTCAGTTGCTCTCGCGTGAGAATCTCATGCGGTGCTATTGCATCGAAAATGACTTTGCGCTTCTGGTCAAGAGTCAGACTTACCAACAGTTCCCGGGCCAGATCCTCCTCGGCTGACAAGATTCGGAGCCCCTTCTGGAGACCATGCCTAACTTCTGCGGGATTGGATCCAAAGAAAGAGGGATTCGGAGAGATCGTTTTCCCATTAACAATCGTAAAATGGAGTGAGACGTGGTGTCCTTCCACTCGCCAACTCCACGGTTCACCATTTGTCGGATCTCCGAATACCGTAAAATAATACCGGTCTGGAACCCGAGGAAATCGCACGTTTCCTTCGGCTCGCTCAAGCTCTCCAAGCGTGGTTTCCAGCTCAATAATGGCCAACGTTTTGCGGTAACCCCGTTCGCTCAATCCGCAGGCAAGAAGATCAAAGGCTGCCTGGCGCTGGGAATGATTCATCTCTCCAAGCATCACTCCTTGACGAACCCATAGTTCAACTGGAACGTAATGCCAGCGCAGGCGTTCTGCGTCTACAAATGGCAATTCGGCTTTTCGACGCAGCGCTGGCGTCAAAGCTGCGATGAAATTTGCGCACGAATTCGCCATTCGATTCACGGTCTCCAACGCGCTGACGGCCAGATTAGCATCCGTATTTTGCTGGGTATGAGTATGCTGCGACATGTAGCACACCTTTTCTGTCTTCTCGAGAACCATTCGGATTCGGGTTTCTCATCCCTACGAATTTGACATATCTATCATTGTTTTGACCGAACCGGTGGTTTTGTCAAGGGCTGTTTCAAAAGCTTCAGGTGTTTGGGCCAGCGCAAACCGATGGGTAATAAGTAGTGTTGGATTCACTTTACCCATAGCGATAAGGTCTGATGCGATTTCATAATCATGTTGTCCACTTTGGGTACTATAGCACACGGAAAATATGAGTTTAACTTCCTTTTCCAACGCGCGCTCTAAATTAATAGGAACAGGGCTCGGGAAGACACCCGTAACGACTACCTTACCCTCAGGTTTCACAAGGTCCACTGCCTGATTCACCGTAGGGGCTTCCCCACCAACGGTTTCGATAACCATGTCAATTGCTCGTCCGTCGGCCGCTTTCTCCACTTGCTCAAATAGGTCTCCTCCATCCAAACGGATAATCTCATCCGCACCCATCTGTTCGGCCATACGCGCCTGACTATCGTACTTGGCCACAATGCAGGTGCGGCTCGCGCCAAACACTCTGGCGACTGCCAATGATAATAATCCAATCGTACCTGCACCCAACACCAACACACTGTCTCCAACCTCCAGTCCACCATAACGACATGCGTGAACGCCGACCGCGAGGGGTTCAACCATAGCTCCCTGGTCGTAAGAGAGGGATTCCACTAGCGGGTGCAGGCCCCGTCCGTTGATTTCCATATACTCGGCAAATCCACCGCCCCACGGTATCTGAGGCTTCTTAGGACAGTGGAAGTGCTTTCCCATATAACAAATCGAGCAGTTACCACAAGCGTAGTGGCGGGTAAGGTCTACACAGACTCGGTCTCCTATCCGAAGTTGACCAAGTCCTTCTCCAACATCGATGACCTCACCGCTTACTTCGTGTCCAAGGACAGTAGGATCGTTATACGGGCGAACGGCATACCAATGCAAGTCTGAGCCGCAGACACCACTGCTCACAACCTTGATAACAGCTGCTCCCTCTTTCGCTTGGGGAACCTCCATTTGCTCAACACGCATATCACGTTCACCGTACATGATTGCCGCTTGCATATGCGTAATCTCCCTCCAAAAGATTTAATTATTTCCCACGCCATCTTCAACCATAGCCATTATACGTATCCGAACACATAGAGTCAAGCGAAAACGAGCAACAGCTCAGTACGTAACATGCATTCATTTGAAATCAATGAAAACGGGCATGATGCATATAATAAATTTGAGTTGAAACACTAGCGACAATTGTGAGATAATAAGCTGCTGATTTCCAATGACCATTCACTCTCATCGGACCATGGAGGTGCAGAATTATGATGTATGGAGCAGGCAGTCATACCTATCAAATCCAGGAAGGCTGGGGACAGCTGCCCAAAGGTTGGCGCTTTGGCTGGATTCCCGCAGTGGCCGTCGATTCACAGGACAGGGTATACGTATACAGCCGAAGCGAACATCCGATGGTTGTTTTCGATTGTGAAGGAAACTTTCTCGATTCATGGGGTGAAGATGTTCTCGAGGACGCACACGGTATATACATCGATGGCTCAGATAACATCTTCTGTGTTGAGAGAGAGACACACATCGTGCACAAATTTGCAACGGATGGCAAACTCTTGATGTCAATAGGCAGACGCGGACAAGCTGGTGCAGATGGAGAGCCATTCAACCTGCCAACTGACCTTGCGCTCGGACCGGACGGGGAAATATTCATCAGTGACGGATACGGAAACGCGCGTGTCCACAAGTATTCTCCCGAAGGAGAATTAATAATGTCCTGGGGCAGATCGGGAACAGGACCTGGAGAGTTCGATCTGTCACATTGCGTCCGTGTAGATCGGCATAACCGCGTGCTTGTTGCTGACAGAACAAACAACCGCATACAATTTTTCACCCTCGACGGTGAATACATCCAAGAATGGGGAAATTTTTTGCAGCCGGACACAATTTTTATCGATAACGAAGACATTGTCTATGTAGCGGAATTAGACCAGCGATTCACGATTCTGACGCTCGATGGTGAGATAATTACCCAATGGGGAAGCGAGCGAGGAAGCGAAGTTCCAGGTGAGTTTTTTGCCTGTCCACACGGCACGTGTGTGGATTCAAAGGGCGATATTTACGTGAGCGAAGTACAGGCCGATGGGCGCCTGCAGAAGTTCATAAGACAAAGATAGGGTTACTCCGTCCATCACGGAGAAAATGGTAGAAGTCATGGAGGTGGGATTCATTTAACCCCATCTTAACATAATGGTTTACACAATAATAGATCTTTGATAGAATCCCTTTCAACGAGGTTGCGTTTGAAATGGGGTCCCATGAAGAGTGAGGATGTAGCTAACACACAATGGATAGAAAAAGATCTAAACAGGCAAACACAGGAGAAAGACAAACAAGATGTCCGAACACAATCCGGTTAGAAAATGCACAGAAGGCACGCGTTATCAGGTCGAGGCACCGGATACGCTAGATTTGGCTGACAGAATGGGCTTGGCGATCAATGCATTGACCAATGTGTGGGATCCAGAGTCGCGGTGGGGACTGAAGTTCATCGTGGACTTCAGTCGCAAACCGGCCGTTCTATTTGTCAATCATCTCATTGATGTCTATCTCAATATTCCACCTAAATTCATTGAAGCTCTAGTCTTGTCTCGATTGGCATCGGGGAATGATACCGATCTGGCGGTGGATGCTGGAGTAATTCAGGCACAGGTCGAACTGATCGGAGCTGACGGACTCACATACTGTCCGACGGATATCTTCGACAAGGTCCCGATGGGAATAGCCAATTTTGCTGAAAGCGAAGGCGACGAACTAATCCCATTTGCTGAAATCTGGGGTGAAGGCAGACAACTCGTAACTTTGTCGACTCTAGCACAGGTTGATGCATCGCCTCGGTGGGTTGATATCGCCAAACAAAAAGTCGACAGAATCTTATCGTTGACGGTCGAAAAGGAAGATTTTAGGTTCCTATGGAGAGCCCAATTCCAACCGGGACAATGCCAACCAACCAATCCTACTGAGCCAGGGATGATGTCGGAAGAAGGTGGTGGCTTATACAGCAAGGATCATCTCTTTACAACAGTCTATTCGATAGGGGCGACAGGGCACGGCGCTGGACTTTTCTATCGAGTAACCGGTTACGAACCCGCTCTCGAATTATGCCGCGGTCTAGCCCATTGGGCGTTGGCTCGCATATTCAATAATGAAGACGGTCGGTACTCGTTCTGGCATTTTCATCATGGACTTTACGCTCTGATGGCAGTGTGCGAATACGGGTATGCCGCCGACGATCGAGAGGTGCTGGAACGAGTTGACGCCTGCTACCGATTCGCACGCGAGATGGGAGATTCATTGATTGGCTTCTTTCCCGAGGTTCAGCAAGGTACCGATAGTTATCTAGAACGGCATGGAAACTCCGTTGAAATCTGTGAGGTTGCTGATATGGTCTGGCTAGCACTTTATCTCACGAGGGCGGGATTAGGTGATTACTGGGACGATGTCGATCGTTGGCTCCGCAATGTGTATGCACAAGGCCAACTTTGTAATCCAGACCTGTTTGACCATATTCCTGATGAGTATTACAATCTCGAACCTAATAATCGCTTATACGGCGATACTAGAAACATTCGCGAGCGGTCTGTCGGATCTTTTTTCGGCTGGATGCGGGCCAATGAAGCCCTTACGGTACACCAAACGCCGGCAGGCCCAAAACTGATGGATTCGTCGATTATGCACTGCTGTACGGCCAATGGCGCACGCACTCTTTATTGCGTGTGGGACAGTATGATCAACAAGAGGGGAAATCTAGTAGAGGTGAATTTGTTATTGAATCGGGCGTCAGAATGGTTAGACATTGATAGTTATCTGCCGGTACAAGGAAAAGTTGTGCTTCACATTAAGGATGCCCCAACCGTTGCCGTGAGAATGCCCGAATGGTGTCCCCCTGGGGAGGTGCAAGTCAGCGTTGATAATGAAAATCGTCGGACGCTAGTTAGAGGGCGTTACGTTCAAATCGGCTGGCTAAAACCGGGAGATTGCGTCACCTTTAATTTTTGTGTACCAGAGCGCATCGTTCATCGAGTCATCGGTGAAATACCATATAAATTGACGCTACGCGGTTCAGATGTCGTGTCTATTGATCCGAAGGGAGTAGCGTATCCACTTTATGAAGACATGGCGTCGGGAAAAATGGTGAAAAAAACACGATTTGTGCCTGAGATGCAAGGCATTATCTGGTGAACCTCGGCAGGAATAAACAATCGCTAAAACACCCTGATGCAATAATATCTCAAAAACTCCAACTTTTGAAGCGCGGCGGAAGATCTTTATTCTATAATGCAGACACTGTTAGTTTACAATAGGATAGGCGCTCGATGAAATTAGCAATAAACGGGAACATGGATGCCTCACATCTAGCCTTCGCTCGCCAACTGGGTGTGACCGACGTTGTTAACGGCGTCCCAGGCTGCGACCGCACACGTGGCTATTATAATTTTCACGATCTGTCTCTGCAGAAGGCGCACATTGAGGAAGGCGGGCTAACCTGGTCGGTGCTAGAGGGTGTACCCCCTGAATGGTGTGATAAAATCAAGCTCGGACTACCTGGACGCGACGAGCAGATTGACAACTGGTGCAAGACCCTTGTAAATATGGGTTCTGCCGAGATTCCTGTGCTCGGCTATTTTTTTAGTCTTCGAAGCGTTGGGGGTAACTACGGTCTCCGCACCTCGAAATCCACTCGCAGTCGTGGCGGTGCTGTTGTCACTAGTTTTGACTACGAAAAAATAAAGGGTGCCAGGCAGGACTATTGGTATCCCCCCATTCCCCCCGATTTGGAGAGATCCGATGACGAGATGTGGGACAATCTCAGCTATTTCCTCAAGGCGGTCATTCCTGTCGCCCAACGGGCTGGAGTTCGCATGGCATTGCATCCGGATGACCCACCCATCTCGCCCATCGGAGGTGTTGCTCGAATCTTCCGCAGTCATGAGGCACTGAAACGCTCGGTCGACATTGTTCAAAGCGACTACAACGGTTTGGCTTTCTGTCAAGGCACGATATCAGAAATGCACGGCAATGTGGTTGAGGCCATCCGCTACTTTGGCAGTCGTAAGAAGATCTTCTATGTCCACTTCCGCTTCGTATCCGGTCCTGTACCCGCATTTTCGGAGACGTTCATCGATGCGGGACATGTAGATCCCATGGCAACGATGTTGGCCTATAGGAAATCCGGTGTCGACTGTCCGATGATTGACGACCATGTACCCCAACTCGCCATCGACCGCGATGGCCAACATTACACCTCGCGGGCATATGCAATGGGTTATATGAAATCGCTCTTGGACAGCGTTAATCGCGGAGACGGTAGCTAGATGGGTCTGTCTTTGCGCACGCCCACAATTGGTAAGAACAAAGACCGTCAGACTCTTAAATTGGAAGACATGACAGGTTCTGATACTGCATCGAAGTCAAGCGCAGACGCCCCACGGACTTGAGAGAGCAAAGCAGGCGTTCATTCTTAAAGGGAGTATGAAAAGGCAACCTCCAACAGGCATGGTCTTGGACCATGTGCATTCTTCCCAACGTATGATTATTCCGGTCTGTAGAACGTGCTTTCGCGGTGTTGTGAATCGAACGATGTATCGAATGTCCAAGGAGATATCGTCTCGAGGAACCGCTTACAAAACTGCATCATTTAGCCACACGCACATAACATGAATGACATGAAACCGGTAAGATTGGCAGTGATAGGTGCCGGTGTGATGGGTAGACAACATGCAGAACTCATAGCACGGCATGACACTTGCTCGCTAATCGGTATTTGCGATGTTGATTGCGACCGAAGGTCACTCGCCCAAGAATTCAACGCGCCGTTTTACGAAGACGTTGAAGAGTTAATTCAACGGGAACGCCCTGAAGGTGTCGTTATCTCTACTCCTAATGGGCACCATGCAACTGTTGTTGAAGCTTGCGCAATCCAGTCTGTACATGTTCTCATCGAGAAGCCCATTGCGGATACTCTTAATTCGGCACACCGTATTGTTGAATTGGCAGAAAACACTGGAATCCATGTCTTGGTCGGTCACCATCGTCGTCATAATTCGCTTATCCAAGAAGCGCGCTCCGTAGTTAAGAGCGGAGCACTTGGTAAGCTCGTCGGCGTCTCTGTGTTGTGGGCATTGCTGAAGCCGGTTGAATACTATGAGGTAGATTGGCGTTGCCAACTTCCAGGCGGCGGACCGACATTCATCAATCTCATCCATGATCTGGATAGCCTACGTTTCATCTGTGGCGAAATCCAACAGATTTATGCACAATCGAGCTGCGAGGCACGAAACCTTGACGTCGAGGATTCATTGAGCATTTCGATCTCGTTTGAAAATGGTGCACTAGGTTCAATTTTGGCATCAGATGCAACGCCCTCCCCCTGGTCATATGAGGCGACCACTCATGAAAACCCAATTTATTTCCATGCTGATGAAAACTGCTATCATTTTCTTGGTACGTTGGGCTCCTTAGCCTTTCCGCGCATGGAGTTCTGGCGCTATCCTGATGCAGATCAGTTGGGTTGGCAGCAACCGATGGAGAAGTTTCGCCGGAACGTCACTTGTAATAGTCCGCTTAAAGCACAACTCGAACATTTCTGTTGTGTAATCAGAGGCGAGGAAGAACCTATCGTAAACAGCCGAGATGGCACACAGTCGCTGGCTGTTGCACTTGGCGTACTCGAATCGATTCAGCGAAAAATTCCAGTCATGTTGCCGCCATTCTAGGTAGCGTTTATAAACCGCCTATGGATGTTGGACGAAGAAAACACCTAGCATGGTCATGGAACAAAAGTTTCCTCAATGCGCGTTAGTGAAGTAGCATTGGGATAACTCTTAACGTATCACAGAACTCCACCGTATTTTCTCCACGAGAGGAACGAAAACATCATGCAACTAAGTGATGCGCAGATTGCGGAGTTTGAGGAACACGGCTACCTGTTTTTCGAAGGTTTACTGGGCGCCACCGAGGTGAGTGTTCTTCAGCAAGCATTACCGGTAATCCTCAGTCGCCAGGGGCCCGAGATTATCCGCGAGAAAGATTACCTATCCGCCACTAGATTAGCCTTTGGGGCGCATGTATATTCCGAACCTTTCCGGAGTCTGTCGGTACTCCCCCGTCTGTTGAAACCAGTTCAACAACTGTTGCAAGATGACGTGTATCTCCACCAGAGCCGCATCAATCCCAAGCAGGGGTTCGGTGGAGGAGCAGCATGGGACTGGCATCAAGATTATCCACCCTGGCACAAGATTGATGGAATGGCTACTCCTAGTTGTATCATGGTGTCGGTATTCATCGACCATTGTACACCAGTCACATCACCGCTCTTGGTTGTGCCACGTTCACATCGACATGGTCTTCTCGATTCTAAACTTCATAATGACGCTAAAGAAGGAGGTTATGCACTTCATCACATCGACAACGCCACGTTGAAAGAACTTGCTGAGGAGAGCGGAATCGAGGCATTAATCGGACCTGCAGGGTCCGTTGCTTTTGTCCACTGCAACGTAGTACACGGCTCGACCAATAATGTTTCCCCTTGGCGGAGAGCAATCATGTACTTAATTTACAACGCTGTCAGTAACGCCTGTACTCGCACCGATCGGCCTTGGTATCAAAACAACCGCGATTTTACGCCTCTACAGCCAAAAGACGACTTGTGTCTTAAGGTATTAACATAGTCATCGACGCGTTAATTACTCCGCATGCCTAGCCTCATGTACAGATTTCGCACACGTGGCGTAACAATACATTATCTCCCAGCTTTTGACCCCCGATTAAGTTTTTAACATGGAGGCTCTGATGCTTGTGGTCAAGCATGCGACTGTGAATACAGAGGAAGAGTAAAAGCGCAATTGTCAACCGACTATCTCTCGTTCACTCAAGGTCGAAAATAGACCACACGTACCTGATGGACACTGGGAAGGATTACCAAAGTTGGTTTAGATGACTAGGGACCGCGTCTTTTGACGCCATTCCATACACTGGGTAACATCAATCCGCCGTCCTCAACCTGGATGGTACTGAATACTTAGTTGAACACAGCGGAGATCTGGAGATTGGTTCTAAATTCCACCTCGATAATAAGCTTTTGGGACTACCGTTCCGCAAGGCACTTAGATCGAATCGACACAACCGAGGGGCCATGGACGTATTCGAAAACAACTGTCAAGGAACACTCGCGGCTGCCGGGGCATTGAAGATTTACAACTACATCTGCCATCTCATTCAAAGAATTTCTTGTCGTTCATGAAGAATAATTCGAGCGTCCAATACTGATAGCCCTCCTTCATGCACTTTTACTGGATTCAAATCAAGTTGAGAAACACAGGGATTTTCTAGGAGGAAGTTCGAAACGATTAGTAGCGCGTCGCTTAGGCTCTCGAGATTGACTGGTTTTCGTCCTCTAATACCGGAAAGTATTGGAAATCCTCGAATTTCACGAATCATCTCATCAGCATCATATTGGTCAATGGGACAAACTCGAAAGGCAACATCTCGCAGAACTTCGACGAAAACACCGCCGAGCCCAAAGATCACGGTGGGACCGAAGGTTGGATTATTTAGACCTCCAATGATAACTTCAACACCTTCCTGCTGTTCCATTTTGCAAACCAGAACTCCCATGATTCGAACGCCTTGCTTGGATCTTCGTACTTCAGCGATGACCTCGCCGAATGCCGATTCGACTTCCGTTTTCGTATCCAACGCCAACCTGACACCGCCGATGTCAGATTTGTGCAGTACATCTTTGGAGAGAACCTTCAAAACGATTGGATAGCCAATTGCTTCCGCGGCATCGATTGCTTCCTGCTGGGTTGCTGCAACTCGATAGGCTGGGAAAGGTAGTCCAGCGGTTTCGAGCATCTGGTTTGCCTCATGTTCAAGGAGCTGATTTGGTCGTCCTCTTTCAACATCGAGCAAAGGTTCATAAGCCTTGTCAAAACGCTGATTCGCTCTTCTCAATCTAAGTTCAGAATATCGAACGAGAGCTGCCATCGCGTTCACGGCATCATGGTGATCCATGAATAGCGGAACCCCGTGTTGTAGAAGAATGTCGAACGATTCGGACTCACCATAAGAATAGTATGTATAAATCAGAACAGGTTTCTCTATCCGCATCATCAATCCAATCAGCTTTTTAACTGATTCCTTGACCTCCATCGCCACATCTGAATTCAAGAAATCCCAGCCTGCGAAGCCACCCACAATGATTAGGCCATCGATTTCATCTCCTGAAAGCATAATCTCGGCCACCTCAGGAATTTTTTGCCACATCGCTAGGTCTACCGGATTAGTCACCTGTCCAATATCCGGTATAATCTTACGCAATTGTTCCTGTCGTTTGGCGCCAAAAGTTGGAAGGTGGAGCCCTTTGAGCACACATTCGTCCGCAGTTAAAGCACAGTCTCCACCGCCTTCGGATAGAATTCCGACGCGCCTTCCTTCAGGCATCTTTACGCGACTAAACGCGAGAACGAGAGAGCTAAACTCGATCGCATTCTCTACTCGAATAGCGCCACACTGCCTAAAGACAGCGTCGTAAACTTCATCCTGCCCAGCAAGGGAAGCCGTGTGACTTGAAATTACACGCGCACCAAGTTCGGTACGTCCACTTTTCAGAATGACCACGGGTTTGACTTTCGTAGCTTCTGCAACCTCGTCCATAAATCTTCGACCGTGCTTTAGTCCTTCAATGTGGAGTGCGATCACGTTCACGCTATCATCCTGCCGCAGATATCGAATAACTTCGTGAAATTGAACGTCCGCCTGATTGCCTAAGCCGATGATGTAGCGAAAACCTATCCCCCTCTTGATTCCAGGGAAAGTGAGGGATCGTGTTAGATTCCCACTTTGCCCAACTAATCCAATACTCCCCTTTCGGACATAGCCTGACAAGAGGCCGTCAAAGCTTGCGGGTGCGCTAAAAAAACCCAAGGTGTTTGGACCGATAACGCGTATACCCTTCTCATTGGCACGACGCACGAACCGATCTTCAGTTCCTTTGCCCTCCGCGTCGAGTTCTGAAAATCCACCAGTAAGAAGCATTATTCCCTTAACACCCTTTTCAACGCATTGTTCAACCGATGCGGCGGCAATCTGCCGGGCGGTCACTACGATGGCCAGATCGATTTCATACGGAACATCTAGAATGTTGGGATAACATCTAAGACCGAGAATGGAGTCTGCACTCGGATTAATTGGGTAAATACGGCCTCCGTAACCGGAGCGCCTCATAATCGACAGGTAGGTGTGGCTGAAGCTGGTAGGAGTTCGTGATACACCAACGATGGCAACAGATTTTGGATTGAGAATTTCATTCAGCGAATTTGACACGGTGTTCCCACGTTTTTTCCTTTTTGGACGACAAATGTTGTGTAAAGAAACGCTTCGCTACTTTTCCTTAGAAAATCGCGAATCCCAGGTCCAAGACAGGGCCTGTATAGAAATGTACCTCCCGTCTTCAATTTTTGCGAATATCCAGCCGCCCGATGAGAAAAGGGCCACAGTTCCTTAAAAATTCTTAGCGATTAAGACTACAGGTTAAATCGGTTCAAATTTGGGTATGCTAATTTCCGGCGTAACATCATCAAATATCACTTTGACTTGCATACCAACGTAGACTGCCGAAGGGTCGGTACCAACAACGTTCGAAATCATTCGTGCACCATCGTCTAGGTCAATGATCGCGTAGACGTAGGGCACTTCTGCGCTAAAGCCCTGATGGGCAACCTGATGTATGATGGTGAAGGAGTAGACTGTTCCAAATCCCGTTGATTTGAACCACCCGAGGTCCTCGGATAGACAGTGATAGCACATTACGCGTGGAAAGTAAATCACCTCATCACAGTCGTTACATTGTTGCAAAAATAATTCGTGCCGCTTGGCGGCTCTCCAGTATGCTTCTGTCTCAGGTACTATTGTGGGTAACGGTTTACGATACTCGCTCTTTATAGACATAAATATATAGTCCCATAGTTCTAGGAAATTTCACTTCCGAAAATCAGTGTGCATTGGTCCGCCATCGAACCTCCGTTGCCGTTGGAAAGACCGAACGTCGCACCGTCGACTTGAAGTTCACCCCCCCGGCCCATCAACTGTCTGGCTGCCTCAATCGAATGCATGAGATGAATTCCTGGGTTGGGTTGGCCTCGGCCGAGTTGACCGCCGTCTGTATTAAGCGGTACCTTCCCTTTGTATGTCAAATCCGTCTCCGCGACAAACGCTGCTCCCTCTCCCTTCTCGCAACACCCTATATCCTCAAGCGAAATCACGACTGTGATGGTGTAACAATCATATAGTTCGATGAAGTCCATGTCCGCTATCGTCAATCCTGCCATCTCGAATGCGTGTTTTGCAGCGAGTTTTACCGGGGAAGTGGTAAGACTTCGATTGTAGCCATAGGCGGGATTCCACAACCCTCTGTCGAACTGCTGTCCGCCCCCTAGCAGGTAAACAGGTGGGTTTTTAGCGTCTTTTGCACGCTCCTCTGTAGTCATGACAAGCGCGCAACCTCCGACGCACGGCATAACAATCTCGAACAAGTGCAGTGGTTCGCAGATAAACCTCGAATTCAACACGTCTTCTACAGTTATCTGCTTTTTCAGCAAAGCATTTGGAAACTTCGATGCGTGATACCGTGCGTTAATGACCACGTGCGCAAACTGCTCATCCGTGGCGTCAAACTCATGCATGTAACGCTGTTTAATCATCGCGTATGCCGAATTGTTGAACATTGGTCCGTAGATGCTGTCGAAGTCCCGTTCGAACGCTGTTCCGGTTTCCAATCCGAATTCATAGATGCGTTTGGGATCCATGACACTCCCAGCGACAATCAACACGTTGTTACAGAGGCCCCCTGCTAGAGCTGCGGCTGCATAAAGTATCGCCGCATTTCCGGACGCACCACCACGATAAACATTGTCGAGAAACCTTGGATGAAGTTGCAAGTATTCCTGTAGGTCTTCCGTCCAGGTCGGTTCTTCGTCCAAGGGAGATATCGAGATTAAACCATCAATATCCTCCTTAGTCAATCCCGCATCCTGAATTGCAAGCTTTGCTGCACGACAGTATTCTGTGTAATTGGATCGATTTCCCGGGTTCCTCCTGAGGAATTCAGTTTCGCCGTAACCAACAATTGCGGCCTTCCCCTTTATGCTCATCTGTATGTCCTCTAATTTTGATAATCTAAATCGCTTCGTTAGATGGATGGAATCGTCTGCAGTATCGTTGAGTGTGTCTTGGTCATCGGCTGCAAAACCCAAACCTGAAAACACTTGACTAATAGGGCTGCAGGCGATTTTTCACCAGAAACATTCCTTTCGTCGGCAGGCCTCCCCATTGTCGCGATCCGTCAGATTTCTTGCGGATGGAGAACTGGTCGAACACCTCTCCGTCTAGATTCTTCGCTTCAGCAGTGAGCACATGTCCTCGGAGGCGTATCTTAAGATAGTGCATCTGGTGGAGCGAAATTGTCGCATCAAACCAGCGAGGTACTGCATTCTGAGGATCTTCAGGTCGATACGCGACACACCCACCACCTACCGTAATAAGCGACATACCGCGCTCATCATCACGCGCATGGCTCAGAGGATTAAGCGGATAAGTGCGTTCGTAGAGGTGTTGATGGCCGCGAAAGATAAGATCAACGCCCTCGCGCCACGCAAGCGGCTCGACAAATTCCGACACGACGCTAGAACCCGCACCATCGCTAGGTTCACTCAGGCGACAGAATTTGGTGCCAGGTTCATGGTGGAAGACGAAACGCCAGGGTGCGCTCCGAGTGCATTCAAGATCTCGGGCAAACCATTCCAGCTGTGTCATTTCTCCCTCGGACAAATTGAATTTCTCGTGCAGAACACCGTGTGTAGCCGGAGGAGTACATAATCCAATGAAATGCGCCTGCCCGGCATCAAAAGAATAAAATATTCCCGGGGATTGCAATCCCAGCCTCTTACTCCACTCTCGACGTGCGGCAAGAACATCTCCGTCTAAATCGTGGTTGCCCGGAACGGCATGTATTGGAATCCCTGTTTTGACCAAGGGCTGAATGCGGTCAAAGAAGGCATTCCATGGAGCGGAATCTGCGCCGTTCGCCATAACTAAGTCGCCGGGAATTACCACAAATTCAGGCTCTTCTTGAATGAGCTTCTCGACCAAGCGCGTCAAATTATTGTCGGGGATTTGCCAATCTGCAACGACGCAGAATAGCAGTTCATCAGTCATATTTCACAAGCATTCAACTCATTTTGAGAACCAGGTGATTGCATAGGAAAATTTAGATATCATGCTATCGTCCCTTCTTCTCACGCTGCAAAAAACTGAGGCATAAAATAAACAGCAAGCAAAGAACTCCAAAGACGATGTTTATTGCGCTGTATAACCACCATCTACAAATAGCGATGTTCCTGTGACCCAAGAGGATTCCTCTGAGGCGAGGTATACCGCAGCAGACGCGACATCCTCAGGTTGACCAATCCTACCAATGGGGTGCATTCTGGCTATTTCCTCTCCGCGTTCTGCGAGATCTTCTCGATTAAAGTCGATCTCTATCCAGGCAGGGCAAACCGAATTAACGCGAATTTTACGTTCGGCAAAATCTAACGCCATACACTTTGTCAAGAGTTCTATGCCCCCCTTGGCAACATTATACGCCCCTTGGTTTCGCTGGCCGATGTGTCCCGAAACCGAAGAACAATTGACAATTGCACCACCGCCATTCTCTATCATGTACGGGATAGCAGATTTTGAACACAAGAAATAGCCGCGTAGGTTTATGCCCATGAGACTATCCCATTCTTCTTCGGTTAGATCTAGAATTGTCTTTCCAATGCCGGTAAACACACCAGCGTTGTTAAACAAAATGTCAAGTTTACCATATCGTCTGACGGTCTCATCAACCATATTCTGAACTTGGTCGGCCTCTGACACATCAACGGAAAGATAGGTGGCTGTTCCACCAACTGATTCAATATAATCTAGGGTTTCTTCCAACGGCTTCACTCTTCTACCCGTAATCACGACCTTTGCGCCCTCCTGCGCAAAACGTATTGCCGTTCCCCGACCAATGCCAGTTCCACCACCGGTAATAATCGCAACCTTTTCTCTTAATCTCATATTTTCACCCATGTCCACAAGTTGATGGTTTTACGATGGATTGACAACTCCGACCGGTTCTTTTCCGGCGAAAACCTTTACGACATTTTGCGCTGCTCCGATTGCCATCCGATGCCAGGCTTCCTGCGTAAAAGACGCCGCATGCGGTCCTAGAACCACATTGTCAATGGATAAGAGTGGGCTGTTCATAGGGGGTTCTTCCGTAAATACGTCGAGCCCTGCACCCGCAATCCAACCGGATTGAAGCGCTTTGATGAGACTAGATTCATCAACGATAGGCCCGCGTGCAGTGTTGATTAGATAGGAGGTGGGTTTCATGAGTTTTAGCTCCTGCTCGCCAATCAATCCAGTTGTTTCCGGACTTAGGGGCGAGTGAATACTAATGAAATCGGCACGTGAAAGCAATCGGTCCAAAGACAGAAAATCAACCCCGTGTTCCGTGGCAAAAGTTTCATCCGGGTGTAGGTCGTAGGCCAAGAGTTTCATGTCGAATCCACTCGCTCGTTTCACTAATCGCTTACCTATTTTTCCGAGGCCAATAATTCCCAATGTCTTCCGCTGTAATTCAACCCCAATCTGGGGAGACCAGCCTCCGGCACGTACGCTTCTGTCTCCTTGTGGGATATTTCGAGCAATGCTTAGCATTAGACCCAGCGCGAGTTCCGCCACACTGTCAGTGTTTGCCTCGGGGGTCGTTGTGACAATGATCCCGTGCTCTGAGGCGGCATCGAGATCAATCGTGTCGAAACCAACGCCAGTCCGGGCGATGATCTTCAAGTTCGTCGTCGTAGAAAGCACTCGCCTTGTAAACGGATGACCGCCAGGTATTATCCCGTCCACCCCGTCTAGCAGTCTGATGAGGACATCCTCGCTTAACGGACCTGCAGGGTAATGTAGAGAAACTTCACAATCTTGCATCTCTAGTAAAGAAAGAACATCACGCGCATCCCATTCCCGGGGAAAAGTTGTAATTAAAACCTTATGCATCATCTATCTCCATCTTACACATCCTCTTCATCATCGGCAAGTAATGTACGCCTCTATCTCCACGCACTGAATTGACTACGGAACGATAATTACCTTCATGGACTCTTCATATTCCATCGACTTTAGCATCCCAACTTCTGTTTGAGAGAGGGGGTATTCATGTGGTACAAATTTCTCAAATAGAAAGAGATTTGCGTGCCGTTCCATTAGCTCCATGCTGGGAATGTAGCCCGTAAAAGGGTGCTTGGTCATGCCGATAAGACGAATAATTTTCGAACAGAAGTGACGGTGGGGACTTAGCGATATCTCCCCAGTCTCAGTAAAGTTACCTACTTCAATGTAAATACCTTCCTTTCTCGTCATATCTAATCGCTCGACCACTACTTCGGCAACGCCTGCGCACTCCACGACAATGTCCGCAGCACCTCCATGTGTCAGCGATTGGACAAATTCAATTCGCTCCTTCGAGTTTGTTTGAACAGTGTTGAGGATAGAGTCTGCGCCAAATCCTTGGTACTCGGATCTCTAGAAGGAATTCATCACCCTTGCTAATCACTTACCCAATACCCTACCGCAAGCGGTAGTAGAACCTTCCGCAGATTCCTCTGAAAGAATTTTCAGTACTGGATGTGCCACAACATTGGCTGGACCGGAAGTCAATCAGTCACGGCCAGAGATGCATCTGGATACAAAAAATCAAACAATTCTTGTCTGTTAGCTCTTTTTCACAATCTACCAAATAATGTTCTTTAGTTCGGAAATAAAGCGTGTTTTTTTGATGGTCTTCCCAGTCGGTTTGTTTTCGTAAAGCGGGAGTGCAGTGCCTTTGGGATCGATTGAAATAACATCTGAGCCTCGCATGGTTAGTTTATAGGGGATTTCACCAATTACGCGATGAACGACGCGTTCAGGCACAGGAAAGGTCAGTTTAACCTGGTCTCCGGGTTTGAGCCACCCCATTCGCACGTAACGACCATCTATTGAGTAGTGATGGGGTCGATCCTCCACCGTCGTTTCAACGCTGTCGAGATCGCACCATTCCGGCATACGAACGGCCACTTTTGGAGCATCTTTTATGTGCAAAACAATCTTTCCTTCTTGCGGCAGATAGCTGTCAATGTCTAACCAGGGTGAAGCCCTGTTCAGGAGTAGGTTTACGCGCACCTCACCAGACTCGCAGGTGACAATGCTGTCCCATACGTAGTAGAATGTTCGTGCCCCATTCGCAGTGCAACAATGCATAATAGACAGACCTGATAGTTTTGGACCATCCTCAGTTTGGACAACGTCGAGCCCATCGTTTGCACGCATCCAACCTAAAAACGATCCTATGGATCTCTCTGGAACGTCACGCGTATCGGAATGGGGATGTTGGCTCGGTTCAGTTGAGAAGTAGCTGTCCGGTATCTTGTCAAGAAAGGTGCTCTCGCACATTTGACCTTCTGCGTACACATTTCGAACCCAGCGGTCTACATCGTCCCAGTAATCGCCTACCCCGGCACGTGTCAGGTACAGCGCAAGAAACACCATATCAGTGACCTCGCAAATCTCAGTGGTATTGCCTTCTCTATCAAGATACATGTCCGACCCGGGCATCACTTCTGGGAAGTAACCAATCAGTGAATCCCCCATCTCACGAACCCAACGGTAACACGCATCTACGCGCTCTAATATTTCACGGTCGTTCGTAGCATAGCCAAATTCACACACCGCCATTAGGGCGTACAGGCTATGATGAAAATGCCAGAACGTATATCGACCATCTTCATTATTGAATACGCGAGCTAACGCCCATCTCGCTAGGCCCCCGGCCAGTTCCAGCGCTGGTTCATAGCCTGATACGCGGTAGAACAACGCAGATCCGTGTCCCAATGCACCGATTGAGTAGATCATGCCGAAAATCGGATCGCTATCGGCAAGGGAACCACTATCGATTCCGGTGACGGGTTCATCAGCATCAGAAGGAACTTCCTCACCGGGGCGAAACCGCCCTTTCCAGAGAAAGCGAAATCCCTCTTTTTCGCGTGTGAGTTCTAGTAGGCGGTCAACTTTACGCTTGCCAACTTCGATCCACCGCGGATCATCATCAACCTGAGCCAGCATTGACAATGCCAACAAAAGGCGACCTTCGCCCCAGACCTCAGAGAAAGATCTATTTTCGGCAAACTGTCCTAAGGTGTCGCTTGGACAATACGTCAAACCATCCTCTCCCAATAGACTAAGCTGCGTCTGGAGAACTGCCATATCTTCCTCTAGCCCGTAGGTGTTTCCCGAAGCCAGCCGACAGACGGTTGATGCTTCAATGAACTTGGCCGGTATGTTCAAGTAAGCGTCAGTGACATGAGATGGATACAATTCGGTCGGACGTTGTGAAAAATCGACAATGAATCCCAACGCCCACTTTTCCTCTGGATACCACGCATTGGCAATAGCGTTAAGTGCGAGATTCATACGGTCCGCTAAATCTAGTGTATCAGGCACTTCGGCCTCGTAACGTTCTCCCAAGGTGCATTTGGTCATTGGGTTGTTTTTAAGCATTGAATCTCCTTCCTTGGCTCATTTTTCTCGGCAGATTCCGACTATTGGCACTAAAAGCGCGATTATTGTCAATCCAAGAATAGCAAAAGTGGGCACCGATTACTAGTAATCGTGGATTCGAGCATATTCAAACGGTCACATTCATCCCTGTGGAGCTGGCACCCTGACCGAGATCTGGATTCCTATTTGTCAGAAACCCTACAATCCTACCAGGGTGCTCATCGCGCCAGTCAAGGAATACAATGATCTCCCATTCGATTGGGATTCATTCGTTTTCCAACGCTTCGTGTTCTTGCCGTATTGATTCGAATAGTTCTTCCAAATCGTAGATCTCAACCTGTGAAGTGCCTTCGGCAACCTTGCTCCTTAGCACCTCTTCATAACGCACTATGGATTGAAGTTTTGATAAAACCGCTTGAGCTTTCCCGAGTGGGACGACAACAACACCATCAGCGTCACCTACAATAATGTCGCCAGGACTGACTACCGTTCCGCCACATCGAATCGGAACATTGACCTCTCCCAGCGAACCCCGTCCCGAGACTCGTGGACTGGTACCCCGGGCGAAAACAGGAAAACCCAGATCGCGTATTGGTGTAATATCCCTAACCAAACCATCCAAAACAAGTCCACTAAGCCCCTTAACCTGCGCCTCCGTGGATGTAATTTCACCCCACAACGCAGCGTCAGGGTTGCCCTGATTATCAACAACCAATACGTCACCACGTTGCGCTACGTCGAGAGCTTTCAGAACTGGCAAAAAATCGCCAGTAGGAGTTACCGCCGTGCAGGCGGGACCACAGATACACTTGTTGTGAACAAGGCTTTTGATTCCCGAATCCATTGTTCTCAAATTTGCCATTGCATCGCTAATGTTGGCTGTAGCCATCTGGGAAAACGCCTCTAACAACGCTGTTTCGGGACGTTCAATCACTGCATTGACTTCAAACAGATTCATGTATAATCTTCCTTCAACGAGTTAAAATCACAGTTCAGATGGAATTGTATATGCGTTCAAATGTCAGCGGAGCGTGCAGTCAATTCTCGCAAGCGCGGGCTTGATGTCTCATAGATGTCCCGTTTAAGCAAAGGCCACGTGCCGCGAGGCCGATGAACCGACATCGGCATCAGATATATGTTCGCCAACATACGATGCTGATCTGTCGTCGTATTTCCTCCGCTTCGATGCCAAAGCCCATTATGGTAGACAAAGGCACTTCCTTTCCTGCCTTTCACTGGAATCTCATCGGCATAGCTATCTCGACTGGGACCGCGCCGAGTATGATGGCTGAAAGGTACAATCCGCGTTGCGCCATTTTCCGGTGTGCTGTCAGTGAGCATCCAGAACACCTGGAGCCCATTCCAGGGTGGCATTACTGACCCTGGTTCAGATGCCGCAACACCGCGTGTTGGCCAATCAGCATGTAAGGCACCTTCAGGCGTTCCGGGCTTGCACCACTTTAAGGCAACATTGTTTGCCACGAAAAACCCCTCTCCAAGAACTGATTCGGCAAGCTCAAGAATCAGCGGATGAGTGCACAGTGGCGCGAGATCTGGCATCTCATTCAGTGCCCCTTCCAAGCTTATATACCCTGGTCCCATCGCATTCATGATAGAACGGGCGAGCTTGTCCAGTCGTTCGGCTTCACCTCGATCGAGTAGGTCTTCGAAAATGCAGTAGCCCTCTTCTGCCAGCCTTCCTTCAATATCACTAATCTTCATTTTTCATCCCTTATACAAATATGTAGAACACGGGGTAACGATAATCACGTTAGGTCCTTTTTAAATATAGCCTATTCTCACTCAGTTCGCAAGCAAAATGTTAACTGTTTTCATGCACTCTCACGCTGCTCGGTTTTGTTGTCTGTGCCGAGCCGACCGTCCTCGTTAAAGATATACTGAAGGCTGTGGACCTAATCATTTTACACAAACATCTTTGACGGCAAACCCCAAGCAGGTCACGTCTAGAGTAAGAAGCGTTGCAAAGACTAAGCTGGCAGACTGTTTCGACGAGTGCGAACCAACAGAAATCGATCGGAATCAGAACTGTGCTATTATCAGTGTACGGGATGCGACGGCCGTTAATCCGTCACGCCTTGCTATGATTTCCAATATTGAACCACCTCTACGCTGCTTACGGAGGTCATTTCATTGCTGCCGATTGTGTCGCTAACGAATGCAGGAGTAGTATGGATTGGGACCGGTCCGGTTCTAGTTCAAATAATTGCTTGACCTCCTTGGCCTTAAATCCGCGATTGTAGATTCGCAACTCATCCATCACACTTTCAAACGACTATAGTCCCATATAGCCAATCCATCCAAAAAACGGTACCAATCAAGATCCATATTCCTGTTAGGTGGAAGTGCAGAGCGCTGTCAAGCTCGGGATAGTCGAGCTCGCGCGATGGTCCAAGAGCTCCCACAATGAATTGTGCAACTTACAATTACGGTAACATTGCCATGAGATGAAGTTGCAGGCAGAAGACCGTATGCTACAAGATTTCAGATAGAAACCGGTGTATCGATAGCCGCGAAGCTTTGCAACGAACGCAGAAACTCTGAACTGCTCTGAGCAGCTTCAGCGGGCTTCATGATTTCAGCGAGGGCCTGGTGGACAGTGACAAATCCATCATAACCAATCGCCTCAAGACCGTGAAAAACCTCAGGCCAGTTGAGTCCCCGTTCATCATGCAGGGGAACGTGCTCAAAACGAACGGTACCACGAACCCATGTGTCAATCCGCGCTTTACCGTTAGAATCGGGTAGGTAGTTCTGAAGATAAACGTTGTACAGGTATGGCCGAAAGGCCTGCAGGGTCTCCGTACCATACTCTTGACCACACATGTGGAGATTCGCAGGTTCATAAATAATCCCGAAGTTCGAGCGATCTACGCGATGCAATACATCTAGTGCCCCTTGGACTGTCTCGAACAGACTGGAAACGTGACATTGATGGGCAAGACGGACTCCGCGTTCCGCTGCTTCATCAGACGCCCGCTGCACCCATGAGATATCCTCTTCTGTCTTCATGCAAATCCTTAGCAGATCACACCCAAAGGCTTGGGCGAGATCGAGATGGGGCCTGATGTTTCGCAACGCATCAGGACCAGATTCGGAGTTCTCTGGAATGGCGAAGTCACCTGAAACCATCGAGATTTTTAGGCCGAGATTGTCAACGATTTTCCGTACCTCTGCAACTCGTTGTCTTGACGTTTGTATTCCGGCAACCGACGCTCGCATACAAATCGCATGATAGTTATTCTCCTGTGTCAGTCGCGCAAAATCTTCAAATCGAATCGTAGACTTCTTTTTGTCGGAGAATCTTTCCGCAATCCGCGTAGATAGTGAAAGCTTCATTAAGAATGTTCCTATCCTTATTATTTGAATCTCGGCACTTTTGGCGTTCGGATACCACCCTAGCACAATGAGCAATTTCTGTCAAGAGAGTCCATGTTTTCTCCTTTTGCAAACAGAGCGTGCCATATGTTAGAATTCAAATGTGTGTCCTTCCATATTTTTTACGCGTTTTCCATAGTGAGATGAGGACTAGATGGGCCGCACATCCAAGGTGAATTGTATCGCTTCAGACGGAATTGTTGTGTGGATTCACTCGATGATTCTCAGCATCATGGAGGACTGAATGAAAGACCAGATGAAAATCGGAATAATAGGCTGTGGCGCTGTAAGTCGTGCTTATTTTGACGGAGCCCGGCAGACCGGTGCACTGGAAATAAAATCTTGCGCCGATATTCGCGTGGAGGCCGCTCATGCGGCGGCAGACGAACACGGTTGCCAAGCGGTTACCGTAGAGGAATTGCTATCCGATGGCGAGATTGAACTCGTCGTCAATCTCACCATACCGAAAGCACATGTAGAAGTAGGACTTTCTGCGTTGGAGGCAGGGAAGCATGTCTACAGTGAAAAACCATTTGCTGTAGAAATCAACGGTGCCCAACAACTGCTTCAAAAAGCAGCGGAACGCGGACGGCGCATAGGAAATGCGCCTGACACTTTCTTGGGAGCTGGCATTCAGACATCGAGGAAGATTGTTGATGAAGGCGAGATTGGGAGGCCCATTGCGGGCACAGCCTTCATGTGCGGTCACGGCCACGAAAGCTGGCATCCCAATCCCTCTTTTTATTACGACATCGGAGGTGGTCCGATGCTAGATATGGGACCATATTATGTTACTGCGCTGGTTAACATTCTTGGTCCTGTTAAGCGCGTTGTTGGTATCTGTACGAAGGCATTCGAAGAACGGGTGGCAACCTGCGAAACCGCAAAGGGCCTAAGAATTCCTGTAAAAACCCCCACACATCTCACGGGAGTCATTGAGTTCGTAAATGGCACCGTCGTTACAATGATTATGAGCTTCGATATGTGGCAACACAACCTTCCACGCATCGAACTCTACGGCGAAACAGGATCATTACAGGTGCCAGATCCGAACGGATTTGGCGGATCTGTACGCGTTTCACAAGCTCGTGAGAAGTGGTCCGAAGTACCGCTCGATTTTCCCAAAAATGCGCGAATAATTGGTGTGGTCGACATGGTTCGTGCCATTCGTTCGGAAAGACCACACCGTGCGAGTGGTGCTTTGGCCTACCACGTTCTAGAAGTCATGCTCGCATTTGATAAATCCTCGGAATCAAGACAGCATGTCCAAATCAAGAGTACAGTGACAAGACCAACAGCTCTGCCGCAGGGACTTTCTGAGTGGCATGTTGATGACTGACAAATTGACGCGACAAACTGGACAATCAGATCTTATAAAAAACGATGTCCATGTCCGCCTACGACCTCACGGATCATTGTCCACAAACCACCCCCGACATACTGACCTAAGATTACTCCTACAAAAAAAGGGTGAAGAGCGTTGAAAAAAACAGTGGGATGGAGCGACTCCACATGCATCAATCAATGAAGATTAATCGATATTAACACCGCTCCTAGAATCAGCGCGTGACAAACTGGCCTTTTCTTCTCTGATTGCAACGGGCTCTGAGCTCCTCGAATGTGAGGGAGGCACGATGTCTCCCGCCGTAGTTCAGATGTCGAATGTGTAATTAGAAGATAATTACACCCGTCCATTGGCATTCGAAACTTTCCGAAAACATTTCGCGTTGTACGCTTCGATTCATTTCGAATCATAGCAAGTTTTCTTCAGGAATTGAAGCATTCGCATGCGATTTGGTGGAGCATTCTTGAATAGCTCAGCGGTATAATAGCCACCGTCTTTTCGGTAAAGCCATTTCGCATGTTCCACCTCCTCAGGTGTTCTGGGTTTTTCCAAATAGTTGATGTAAACGCCGCGACGCCTCACTCCTTCGCCAAATGCCGCATGGTATAGCTTTACATTGAATACCAGTACGTCACCTGGATCTGTCTCAATTGCATGTATGCCTGGAACATCCTTGCCCAAGGATAAGATATCCGAACCATATTTCTCCAACCGTTCCCGGTATGGAAGAAAATGGCTCCCTGGTAGCACAGACAAACAACCGGTGGCTGCTCGGACCGGCTCCAGGTAAAAAACTACTTTTAAGTGTATCTGTCCTTCCGGAGCCACATCGTCATGATGCCACGGGGTGTCGCCAATTCTCAGATGGCCTTCCGAAACGGTGAACACGAAATCTGCACCGAGCAAGTCCTCGACCATCTTGTTGAGATTCGCACTGTCAAGCAAGGAATGATAAACTTCAGGATTGGATTCGAAGAACTGTAGGCTACCTACCATCTTCTTGCCTTCAATCGGTTGCTCTGTATCAAACCCCGTGGCTCTGGACAATGTCCTATTGAATGCATCGGTGTAGGCCTGCATATCGTTCGAGGCAATAAACTTCTTCAAACAAAGGAAACCAAGCGTGTCAAATTGATACTTCTGCCTATCCGTCAGCATTTGTAACCTCCTGCGGTAACGTACTGCGGTTCTCATGTTCAGAGACAATCGGATTGCGATCAACCGCTCCGACTGTCTCAACACAACATTCTCTAACTCGGAAGATGAAATTCTTCACAACGATGGCTTCAAGGCGCTTAACCCAACGCTATCAGCCATAAACATGTTACTTCTCGGGCTTCGTGGGAACATACGCGCGATTACGGAAACGGGAAAATCGGGAGGGTTAATTGATTTGTCAATTTTTCGCTCTGAAGCTTCTTCCTACGATTGCGGCAAACCGGCTACGTCGTTGGTCCGTTGGCAGCTGGTGAGGTCGCCCTCTGACAACCGTAATTAGGACACGACCCGATTCTACTTCAGCAGATTAGGTTGAAGTGGCTCCGTTCGATCCTGCAATACAAGTGGCCGACTCCCCTCAGCTGTAACCAGAAACGACTGTTCAATATGGGGTGAGGCAACACCTGGCATGAAAACCATGGCTTCCAAATTTATGACCATGTCGGCTTCGAGCGATAGGTCCGACGATACATCCACACAGTCATCAAAGATGCGTGCTCCATTATCTGCGACGAGGATTGGGTAATCGCGGACTTCTAACCCCATACCATGACCGTGAGGAAAAGAGGCCGTGATACCGTGCGATTCGAGAGTTTTCCACATTGAAAATCTGACCTCTGAAGCTCTGATCCCCGGACGAATTGTATTCACTGCCTCGGTAATACATTTACGCAGACAAGCGTATTTATCACTCAAGACACCCTCCGGTTCACGCATTGCCAATGTTATTCCGGTGTCAGAGAAATAATGCTGATAAATGCAACCAAAGTCGACATACAGAACATCGTTTTCACTCAGAACATAATTACGTTCCAGAGCAAAACCTAGACCTCCGACACCGAACATGAAGTGATCGAAATCCGCTCCGGCCTCAGCAATTCCTGTCCGGTAGTGTTGAATTTGTTTTGAAATCGGATCGCCTGGTCGAGCAAACGCAAGACTCTCCATTGCAGCTTTCTCACTGATTTCGGCCGCACGTGTCAGTCGGACTAACTCCTCTTCAGTCTTGACCATTCGCACAAGCCGAATGAGATTTGAGCAGTCTTTAATGTCTGCTTTTGGCAGTGCCTGCATGAGTTCTCTCTGCGGCCCCGCACTAAGGCCTTCCAGTTCTATCCCTATTCGGGCATCAGTTAGACGCCGTGAATGCAGGACACGTAGAAGTGCGTCAGTTGCCGTAGCATTTCTGTGCGGCCGAAGAAGAAGATCAAAAACGCTTTGATGAGCGTCAGGTAGACTGTCAGGCGTCAGCGAAAGATCTAAGAGAGGCTCACCACATATGTGTATATCACGTATCCACAAATCGGCTGCGTTCGTCACAAATTCTGGACTTACTATGAGCGCCGGATCCTCTTCAAGCGGAAAGACGGCATATTTTTGTATTAAATCACTCGATGTGCCCGGAGCCATCATATGTTCTTTAAACAGTGGATCCATCCAGCAGAAGTAATCCGAAAAATAGGAAATGTTAACAGGTGAGGTTGCCACCAGAACATCCACGTTACAACGACGCATATACTCAATAGCTCGATTTCTGTTGAAAAGCATGATCCCACTCCGTTAGAATATTCAATTTGGAAATGGTAGAAGTCGAATGAGACTACAACATAAGGCTTCCTGTTCTAGCGAAGAACCAGTGTGTAAGTATTTCACATCTTTACTCACATCCCAGAAAATGGGAACGCTTTCTGCGATTATCGCCGCCTCTTCTAATCATTATCTCACATTTGCCTCGATTTTTCAACGCTGAATACTCGACCACTACTCCAGCTGAGGATTTATCTGTTCTCACGTATACTGTTTTGGGAGGCTAAGGTAAATCTTCCGATTCTATCGAACCCCGGAAACGTGCGTTGGATTCACTCTCATCTTTTGCTTGACGACGTGTATTGGAGACTGTATAATCGCTCTGCCTGCGACGTTATCGATACCGAAGAGTTTAGCCTTCCAAAAATCAGATGCCTGACCCAAATGAAGCGGAGATCGTTCCCTAGAAGATTGAGAGACATATGCGCATGTTTCGTTACAGCTACATCATAATTAACCTCACCACAATCGGCGGTGATTTGTCGAATGCATTCAGCTTTCTAAGAAGTTGTGGCTACGCCGGGGTTGAATTAAATCTTACATCCGACGTGCTTCATCGATTAGAGGATCTGGAATCGAGCCTACTCAGAAATGAGCTAGTGGTACCGGCTTTCTTAACAGGGGCAGCCTACGAGGAAGGGCTGTGCTTGAGCACGCCCGATGCAACAATTCGAAAGCGTACTGCCGATCGTTTGAAGCGGTATCTACATATCGCACGCCGGTTTAGTGCAATCTTGGTAATCGGCCTCTTACAGGGGTTGCGGAGCGATGAAGCAAATGCTGAAGCGGCAAATGACCGGATTGTTGAAGTACTCCGCGAAGTTGGATTAGCAGCTGTAGATGAGGGCGTAGAATTAGTCATTGAACCAGTAAATCATTTGCAAGTGGGCTTCAATAATTCGCTGTTCGAGGTACAGCAGTTAATCACAAAGATTGGAGTGCCTGCCATTAAGCCGATGTTGGATACAATTCATATGAACATAGAGGAAACGTCATTGACGGATTCTATTTATCGCTGTGGAAAATCGTTAGGACATATGCACTTATGTGAGAGCAATGCTGGCATATTGGGGAAGGGTCATATCGATTTTCAATCGGTGTTACTCGCTCTGAAAGCAGTGAATTATAAGGGATTTGCATCAGTCAAGGTATATCGGAAAGCAAGCTTCGAGGCAGGTGCGCGGTCAAGCATGGAGTATTTGGAGAGTCAGGTTTAGGACATGGCAGGATTGGGTTGACACACGCTGACGCAGGTAACTTCTAGAATTGAGGCAAGCGTGTTTTTTACCAGTGATATGTTCTTGTAAATTAGATCTTCAGGATCGGCTGCTCCACAATCTGTTGTAGTTGATTCTATCTACAAAACTCATATTAGCTAGAGAGGTCCTGTGATCGCTGAACACAAGTTCAAAATTGGTATGTTTCTCAACGAGCTTCAGCTCCCTCTTGAAGAGGCCCTAGCGGTCGCAAAAGAGATTGGTGTCGAGTATGTTTGGTTCTCGCGACTGATTGATTTGCCTACGGTCATCGAACTGTCCGATGCAGAAATCGACAATGTCGGTAGTCTTATTGACGCTTACGGTCTAAAGCATCTCCAAATCAGCGCTGGCGTACCCTTCAAGTCCATTGATCTGATTAATCTCGATATTCACAACATGGGCGAACACCCTGAATTTCGACGAGACTTCGATAACCTCGTTACATCAATGAAGATCGCAAATCGGCTGAACGTCGATGCCGTATCCGTATATGGTTTCGCGTGGCCTGGCGAATACACGGCAGGAAAGCCTACATGGCCGATGCGATGGTTGACACGGGGCGGCGTGATTTCTGAGGGCGAAATGGCAAAGATTGTGAAGGCTTTCTCTATGGTTGCGGACGAGGCCGAGAAACACGACGTCGACGTGGTCGTGATGATGATGCCATGGAACTATACGAATACGACAGTCCATTTTCGAGAAGTGGCACAGCGTGTGGGTTCAAGTCGAATCAGAGTCATGTGGGGACCGGCTGATAACTACAACTCCGGCGAACTAGACGTGGCGGAATTCGGGTTCATGAATGTGCAACCATATCTCCACTCTCTTCACATCAAGGACTTACGAATCAACGATGGAATAGCTCTGGATTTCGAGTATGTGCCTTTTGGTGAGGGCGACGTCGATTACACAAAGGTTCTGCGGACGCTTCGCGAGACAAGAAGTAACGCAGTCCTGTCAGTCGCAACGCACTGGACGTCACCAAATGGCTCACGGATTGAAGCCATGCGGACGAACTTTGTGAACCTGATGTCACTCATTCGAGACGCTTCGACTTAACCTCACTGCCAATCTGGAAAACTTCGGTGCCTGAGCTCGATTTCCACCCAGCTCAGATTATACCAGATTGATGGGAATCAGGTTTCTGAGATTTCGGGATGGGTGTAATCTAGCGACAACACTATTTTGTATGCAAGTAGAACGCGCGTGCAGGATTTATAGATAATGAGAACTGCAAGTAAGAATCGTGACGTGTGTAGATGACCTGCCTGAATATGGTCAACGGCGTCGCCGAAGACTTCGCAGACATGAAAGCACATGGTATCGAAGCAATGGAGCTCTAAATGTGCCCCGCTTCTGGATAGGGGACGAGATTGAACCCGCTCTAGCCTACAATGCACGCGCAAGCATAATCTGCAGCTTGCCTTTACGATTGAAAACATTACACTTTCGATCGGACTGTGTTGCTGCACACGGTTTTAAACCAACAACCCCGTATCATGGTTGGTAGAGCATCTGAGGGAAAGGACATTGACTGGCACCGCTTATGCTTCTCGGTTCAACGGCATGACATTTTTGTCGAAAAACCCATCTTCGGCACCGATTGGACACTCATTCGAACGTCCGAATGTTCCGTTTCAATCGACGATTAAAGCATTCCTAGTCGATCTCCCCTCTTGGAGATTCTTTTCCTCTATTTGTGCGAAACATCTGTAGGAAAGCGAGAGCTTTCCTACACTAGTAGCTTCGAATCGCTGAGAGACACTTTAAATTATGTGGAGCGTGGATGTGGTCTGACAGATTGAGTGGTTGTCAACTCGTGTAAAGACCACTTATTTTATTAGTGAATCACCGATTGGTTTCGCAGAAGCGCCACCTAATCTAGACGTGAGAAGCCAATCTGTAGAGGTAATACCTAATTTTCTGATGGAGGGTGGACGATGACTGACGAACAGAGAAGGCATTTCGAAACATTAGGCTTTTTCCTGTGGAAACAGCTGCTGTCGCGAGATGAAATGCAAGTGATTTCCGATGCCTTTGACGTGGCAATGCGCAGTGCTCGTGGAGATTATGAGACTCTAGGGCTCGAGCAGAATGAACGTGGAATCTCCAAAAGAAGAGAACAGATTATCCCCTTCTTCGACTACAATCCGGATGTATTCTATCCACTTCTCGACGATGAGCGATTCATTACTGTTCTAGAGACTTTGCTCGGCGATGATTTCATCTTGACCGTAAGCGAAGGCGTTATCCATGCCGGCGGGACGGATTGGCATCATGACGCATGCGGTCCTGAGGGATTTTTCAGCATGAAGGTCGCAATCTACTTGGACCCACTTGGTCCAGACGATGGTTGTCTCAGCGTCATTCCAGGTAGTCACTTCAAAGAATATCGCGACGCACTTCGTGAAAGAATTAACAACACAGGTTTGCAGTCTGAGGAAATACCAGGGCATTACCGAATCTGTACCAATCCAGGGGATGTAATCTTTATGAATCACAAGACTTTTCATGCAGCCATCAGCGGCAACGCCGGACGACGCGTCATCTATTTTAACGTGGTTCAAAACACAACACCTGAAAGAGATATAGAACACTATGATTGGTTGATGAGCTTTCTCGAAGGCGAGACGAAGCACTGGGGCAGATTCTATAGTGATCTTCTAATACACAGCGCGGGGCCCCGTCGGAAAAAGATGATGCAACGCGCCATCGAATTGGGATTCGGAAACACAGGAGCTATCAGCCATCTGCAGGATTCATAGCAGGTAGCCGATCTGCCAGGAAATCCACCGTATGCTCGTTCCAATTGAGGAGACCAGATGTTCTTACACTTAATCCAGATGGGCATTGGCAATTTGTTTGTCCTGGGTTTGACCATCCACCTCTTCCGCACTCTTCGTACAACCAGTTTTTACCTGGATATTCCGGTATTTGGTTTCCTTTGGATTTTCACTACCGCATTATTCACTTTTCTCGTCGGCGTCTTTGGCTTTCTCAAACCCATACCAATTACATTTGTAAGTCTCATCGGTTTGTCCGCGATGGCAATTCACGCATACCGGCGTGGCGCAGGTTCCGTCGCAACACTGGGCCCCACCATCAACAGGCTAAAGTTCCTGAAATTTACATTGCCCGGTGTCCTTCTCACCGCCGCCGCGGTTCTCCAACTTCTGCGCCTCGCCTTTCACGTCTGGTATGTCCCACCATATGTACATGATACGTTAACCTATCATTTGCCAAATGTCGCCGAATGGGTGCAAAGTGGGCGAATTCATGTCATCTCCACTCCTGTGCTTCGAAGTCACTGGCCTGCGACGTTCGAAGTCTTTGAAACTTGGTTCGTCGTGTTCCTACATCACGATCTTTTGATTCAATTGGGCGGTGTATGTTTCTATCTGCTTGCAGTTGCATCAGTGTATGCCATCGGACGGGGGATTGGATTTGGTTCGCATCTCTCAACAGGTGTGGCCCTACTTTATGCATACACACCATCCGTCGCAATCCACGCGACTTCATGTAAGAATGACATTGCTATCGCAGGCCTGTACCTCTTTTCCATGGCAATTCTGGTTAATCTATTGCGTAATGGCGTTCACAAACTGTTCCCACTGCAGCGGCACATTTTGATTCTAACAATGGCATTCGGTCTCGGATTTGGTACCAAGGCCTATACTGTCTTCATTGCACCAGGATTGATTCTCCTCACTCTATTTGCACTGGGTAAACATGGACTGTTTAAGCAGACCGCCCACGCCCTGAATCCCTGGAATTTTTCACGAAACAAAGGACTTTTTGGCTATGGAGCCTTGCTTCTTGGAACTGCCGTCCTCGCTATTTATTGGTACGCGCGGAATTACGTTGTTTTCGAGAATCCATTCTATCCAGCTGACTTTCGGTTTTTTGGACGTCTAATCTTTGGAACTGGAGCCCAACCGGATCCCCACACCTCCGCTCAACCTTTTTTTAGCTTACATTCGATGTGGGACAACGCACGTAACCTAGTGACGTTAAAGATTTTTGACCCGTCCCGTATCTATGTCGACTTACATCGAATTACGGGATGGGGTTGGTTCAACTTTGTCTGCGGCATTTCAGCTGTTATTTACGGTGTTCTGTTTGATGGCCGGGTGCGGTTGCTCATCTTCTGCTTCGTCTTATCATTGCTATCATTGTTAGGTTGGGTGTTCGTGGATGAGTGGCATGGACGATTTCTTCATTTTTTTCCCCCGGTGTTTGCCGTTGCCTTTGGCGCGTTGCTCTCTCATTTGCAAATTCGATCCGTTCAGATGAGTCTTGTAGGCCTGGCATTTATATGTAGTCTATTTAATTTCTTTGCGACCCTCAACGTCGGCGTGTTTTCTAAAACGGATCTACAATATCTCATGGAGCGGTCGCCATTAGAACGTTCCTCTACTCTGACAACCCTTCCGTGGTCACACAGTGGGGTCTATCAAGAAATATCGAAGCGTATTCCCAAAGATGAAATCCTCGGATATAGTCTAAGAAACAACGATGTGATTTATCCGCTTTATGATAGTGACCTTTCGCGTCGGATTCGGTACGTTCACGGATCGTCAGAAGATGCGATTAGCTTTATGGAAGAGAGTAACATTCATTACCTCTATGCTCCAAGCGTAGCGGCGCCAAAGCTTGTGAAGTGGAAATCCCCCTACGGAGGACATCAAATTGGCATTCGTAATGGTAGAATGGCAACGTGGTTGAACGTTAAATCACAGAATCGCGAACATGATTCAGCAACTATCCAAGTCGACGAATGGACACACCTCGCTTTTACTTTCAACGGGAAGCAAGGAATATCCTACGTGAATGGAGAACGCGCTGCCGAAATAGCTCACAAAGGGCCCATTGAGTTCAGCCACAAACCTCATTTCGTAATTGGAGAACGTTCCACCGTAGCATCGGGCGAACCCTTCGGCGGGACCGTTGATGAGGTTGCCTTCTTTAACCGTGTTCTAACACAGATGGAAATTCGCAATCTTATGGACCACGGTGTGAACTCAATTACAGCCTCAATCCGGGACTCGGACAGTGCATGGAAGAATGCGGAAGATTTGGTAGCATACTATCGTTTTGACGGAGATTTCAGCGATTGCTCGGGCAATGGTCACAATGGGGAACCCGTGGGCGATGTGAAGTTACTGATGGATGATGGGGCGCCGATTCCCGGTGGAAGCGGCTGCATCCAATTCGCAGGACGTGCCGGAAACCGTGTCGATTGCGGCGAATCGGACGAGTTGCGGATTGCATCGAATCTCACACTAATGGCGTGGGTTAAGCCGGACAACACCGACGGCACGCAATTTGTCGTTGGCACTCCTCACGCTGGTTTAGCACCGGCGCAAATGACTAGTAAGAACCTGATTCGACGGGATCAACTTATTCGATTAGGAGAACACCTTTATGCGCTCAAATCTTACGAGGAAAATCGTCGGCCTCGTGATTTTGATAACTAATCTATACCTATTGCACATCTACGTCTCCAAGCAGGGGAAGCTCACCTTTGAATTCGTCATGAACTTGTTTAGCCCGTGAGCAGTGAATCACCTACATTTCTACTGGCACGAACCGAGAATTTCGAGAGAAACAAACGTGAGGCAATCCTACTGCCTCGATGATATCGATTGAGTTTGAAAAAGGGGCCAAGAATTAAGCATAGCCGGCCAACACTGTTCGGCATTACGTTATCACAAGGTTACAAAGAGTAAACTAACTAGTCCTATGAGGAGAACAATGAAACCAGATCGAGACCAATTCTTCAATGATGGTTTTCTTATCATACGGGAATGTATTCCACCAAAACACCTTGACATGCTTCGTAAAAGTTTCGAAGTCCTTGTTGAGCGACAAAAGATCAAGTGGGCGGACGAGCGACAGCCGGGCGATCCGCCAGGTGGTGTGTGGGAAACTGCTGCACAACCTCGGGTGGCACCCTATGAGAAACTCATTGATTCGGGAACATCAGACACGGTCGAGTTTTGCCTTCATGAGAACACTATGGGCGTTTGCGAGCATCTAATGGGTGCAACAGCAGGGGTGCAGCAGTTTATGCTTATGTGTAGTCCGGTAACGGATCACGGACCGGCAGCATGGCACCGTGACATTCATCCCATTGACCAAGCACCACTGTGTGGTCTCGAGATAGACCTTCTGGAAAATTCGCCTGCGTATCTCCAGTGGAACGTTCCTCTTTACGACGACAATGTGTTGTGGGTTGTGCCCGGAAGCCACCGTCGCCCCAATACACATGCGGAGAACCGGCAACTCCGTGAGAACTCGCAGGTGCCTTTACCCAAATCCATTCCAGTCGAACTGAAGGCAGGTGATGGGGTGCTCTATTCGAATACTATATTACATTGGGGCAGTAACTACAGTACTAAGTTTCGGAGGACAATCCACTTGAGCTATCGGTCTTTTGCTGGCTCTATTTTTCCCCATGTTTGCCATTTTCATCGAAATTTAGATTTCACTGCGGTCTTGTCGCCAGAAGCCCGCGCTACGTTTATGCACCACTCACGGCTGTACGCAGATGAGTGTGATGTGATTGAAACCGTCTTCCGCGCCATTATTGACAAGGACGCAGATTCTTTTTACAATGGCCTTTCCGTTCTCCACCCCGGAGTAACGGGTCGCATGGTCTGTATAATACTGTTAAGCAAGATGGTTTACAAGATGCGTTTTGCATCTCATTCCGTCCGTCCTAATTTCGGAGGCGACATCTCACAAGACAAGGATCTTGCGCCCCGTTTTACAGACTCGGAAATTGAAATGCTCTGGCAACGTTTTTCTCCACTGGATGCGAGGCTTCAATCAGACGAAGAACAATACACACCAGGCTTTCAATCCCGACCAATGCGTTATTTTTTCGAGGAAATGCCCACTGATTTCGGGATCGAAGACTTTATCGCTTGCTGGGATGCCTAACCGTATTCCAGTGTAAGAGTACTCAGAAACGGTCAATTTATCCGAGGGACGAAAACACAAGATGGATCTTACAGAAGCGAAAGTTCGATTGAGTGAAGAAGGTTACTGCATACTGGAGAATCAACTTCCTTCAAGTGACGCCCGTTGTTTCGATGCACAAGCACGTGCTCTGATGGAATCTGAAGAAGATTCGATCCAAAAATCCGAACGATACCTCAGCATGGAAGATGGCCTAAACCAGATGCCCGAGATTATGCAACTATGCATTCATCCACCAGTCATTGAACTAGCAAAATCCGTTGTTGGAGAGAAATTCATTCTGAGCAACACGGTCGCCATGAAGTGGTGCAGGCCCGGTGCACAAGCTGGAGGATTGCATGCGGATTGGCCATTAGGCGCTGGTGTGCCTGAACCATGGCCTCTCCTACCTACAGGATTTGTCGCATTCTGGATGCTCTCAGATTTTACGCAAAAGAACGGTGCTACAGCCGTTGTGCCATTTAGCCATCATAGTCGACGTCCGCCAAGCCGAGACCACTACCCACAGGAGATACCGCTTGTGGGAAAAAGGGGATCTGTTGCTCTCTTCGTTAATGGTCTCTGGCATCGCAGCGGCGCTAATACCACTTCCGACCAGCATAGAATGGCAGCGAGCATGTTCTACACTCCAGAGTTCCTCCATCGTCCTAGACAGGGCTGGCCTTTGGTAAAGCGTGAACTCTACAACAAATTCCCAAGCCGCATGCAGCAATTACTTGCACGTTCTGTTGAAATCTGAGCCAGTGAGATGTCCGCAGCCCTAGAGTCTTCGCGAACTTTAATCTCAAATATCAACAGTTTAAATTCTACAAAGATATCGTACGACTGGACACCTGAGACTCTAGGAAATATGAAGATTCGCGCACGTAGCATCTGTGAACGAGGAACATGATGGAACTGGAGCGAACAAAATTAGAATTGGACGAACAAGGCTACTCAATATTGGAAAATCTACTCGATCCACACGAGGCCGAACGCCTTGATAAGATGGCTCGACCCTTAATGGAGAGACAGAAGGACAACATTTGGGGTGCGAACGGATATATCAGCATGGAGGGCGCATTGAATGTCATGCCGATGGAACTTGCACCACTCTGCATCCATCCCGTTGTCCTGGAACTCGTAGGACTGGTCCTCGGGGAGAATTTCTTTCTGGCAAATAATGTCGCGATGAAGTGGTGCAAGCCGGGAGCTGCCGCTGGTGAGTTGCATTCAGCTGGGGAATCAAACACGGCGAAGGCGTTTCCCGATTATTCGACAGATCTCCAGGTGTTTTGGATGCTCACAGACTTCACCATTAAAAATGGCGCAACGACGGTTGTCCCTTTCAGCCACCATACACAGCATTCCCCAACAAAAGCAAGTTATCCACAGGAGATACCCGTAGTCGGAAAAAAAGGATCCGTGCTGATATTCTACGACAGAATCTGGCATCGCAGTGGAGCAAATTCCACTGTCGGCCAACATAGAATGGCGGCTAATATCCTTTACTTGCCATGGTACATACATCGCTCGGACGAACAGTGGCCTCGTGTAAGGCGGAAATACTACTTCCGCCTTCCATCGCGGTTACAGGATTTGTTAGCCCCATCCGTTGAAAACGAATCGCGGACATGACCCAAAAATCCACATCACAACAAGGCATCGCGAAAAAATGAGTGCGAAGTAAAGCAATATGGATAATAATGTGAAATTCTTCAGCTGGATGAACCTCACCTAGCAGCGTGGGCAGGAATACTTGAAAATCTTCAGGAGTACCATATTGACAACTCAGGTTTGCGCCTCGCGGAAGGGCTCCATATACCAAGTCCCACCGCCACATGTCGCATCTGACACCAATCTCTCCCCGTGATGGCCTCAACATTGCTGGTTCAGCCAACCCCCGTCGGCTTACAGATCAGTCTATTGAAGAGTTTGTGCGAAAGGGATATGTTACGTTCGTTGGATGGTCCATTCTTCTGGCTGTCAGCGATTCGGCTAGGGCTGGGCGTGGAAAATTGGCCTGGTGGACAGCCAGACAGTTTGCAGATATCTTCGTTTTTTAAACACTTAATAATTTGAATTTAGGTTGGAAGCTAAATTGGATTTCCACTCAACCGGACGCCCTTTGTGTCAACGGCAACACGGTAGCAGTGGTTCAACAACCAAATGCTGTTGCAGAGCGAGGAAGGAAGAATTCGCGTCTTCCCCGCCTGTGCAAATCATTGGCGAGAGATCAGATTCAACAACTTGCGTTGTGAGGGCAGAGTGGAATTTTCTTCCCTGCGTTCGAACGGACGGACACTGGAAATTCGTCTTGAATCTGCGTCGGGAGACCAAGTACGGCTTGTCAACCGATTCAATAGTTTTTGCGGATGTATTAACCGTAGGGAGATTCAGTCAACTGACAATGGCGAGTTTGCCACCAATCTTGCCGCTGGGGGGGGGCGACGTAGTTGACCGTAACGCCGGAAGTCAGTCTTAACGATCTGGACACTTTTATCGTAGAACGCCCAGAAGTGATGCAGCATCAATATGAATTAAAGCATCTCTATGAAGACCGCTTCAGTTATAGTTCCAATATTGACAAAGTACATTCGCATTTCCGTAATCGCTTCGTGAATCAGCAACGAAACACCTACGGTTGAAACAGAGATTGGTGGGATGCACCACAAGGAATTTGAGCCATGTTAAGCTGGTTTCGGAAGGGCTCCCCAATGATTGCTCGTTGTCTCGGTTACTTCCGGAATCTAGGCGAAGAATCACGATTCGATATCTTGTCTTCGTTTTTGAGTATGTGCCACCCAAAAGGGAAGCTCTCAATTAATCAACGGTAACCCTACGTGAAATGGACCCACATCTCTAGGCAATGGGATTCGCCTAGGAGCCTTCTATTTGTTTGGCGGACAACGGCCAATTGATGGAAGCTACTAGGTTAAAATCCTTATGCCAGGCTTACAAAGCTCGGTGAGTATATCGTGAATGGCGCCCAGCGTCTATGTCCCAAACCCTAACTTAATCGCCCCTTCAAGCATTTTCTGACGACGTGGTCCGGCAGTGGAAACCAAACGATCACTGTAGAATCGCCCCCAACCTTTGGTCTCTCCACTCAGGAAACCAGTCAACCAATCAAAGTGTTCCTGATTTTTCTCACGCGTGGTATTCTGCACACAGTTGATGTGGATGGCGCGCCGTCCGGGCCTATCGCTGAGCGACGCATGAAAGATTTTATGATTCATAAAGAGCACATCGCCCGGTTCGTTGAAAATAGGATAGCAACCGGGGATCGCTTCAGGCTGTGTTCCAATATTTCCCATATTCTGAACCAAGGCTTCCCGGAACTCTTTGAAGTGACTTCCCGGGATTACATTAAGGCATCCGTCCTCAGGACCAAGCGAATCGAGATAAATCGCGGCTCTCATACTGAAAAAACCTTCCGGGGCACAGGCATCATGATGCCATCGACTTCCCCCAGTATGGAGAATCCCTTCGCTGACGGTTAAGATGAAGTCGTCTCCCATCAAGGCTTCAAAAACTCCTATGATGCGTTCGTCATCGAGCAGAGGATAAAACACATCGGAATCGAAGTCGAAAAAGGGGGCAACCTGTTGCCTTTGCTGCCCTGGTTTTGGTGCCGGCGCGCCCCCACGTGCCTTTTCCATAGCCGCGTCGAAAGCAGCAGAGAACTTCTTAGTTTCGTCCGTTGACAAGAACCCTTTGTATAGGACAAATCCTAACGTCTGAAAGTGTCGAATCTCTTCTTGAGTCATAAATCGTTGCTCCTTTTCGATGAATGGGCTAGCGCCGCCTGCTGTACCTACTGTCCCACATTTTTCCTTCCAGCGACCACGGCGACGACTGGCGAAGTTTTGGGAAGAACGCTTTTACATCTGGGGATTTGGTCAGCGGCAGTTTAACGGTTGTCCCATGTATTGCCGAAAGATAAGCCGCGTTGACAATCTCGACAACCGCACGCCCGTCCGCACTCGTACAATGAGGCGCCTCATTGTTAATAATAGTCGCGCAAAAATGATCCAACGCACGAAGATACTGCCAATCCTCTTGGATTCTTTGATTGGGATGCCATGAGCCATCAAGGGTTAAGTCTGTCACGGTACGGCTGTTTTCATGAAGCGTTATCAGCGCCGGTTCCAGTGTTGAAGTGCTGTGGGACAACCAATGCATAGCCACTTTCCCATGTGTACCGAAAATCTCGTAGCTCTCTTCGCCCGTCGCATGCGTCAGACCGGTGACGTGCAATGTGCTCATTGCACCAGTTTCATGCCGCATTACAACACAACCTACATCCTCGGTAGGATGATGTTCAGGGGCGACGATAATTAGATGGGCGCTTACCTCGGAAACGTCCCCCAACCACCAACGACACACATCAAACGGGTGCGAACCATCTTCTTGGATGAGGCCCCCGCCCGATTCAACTGTCATCCGAAACGCGTCTCCTTCGGGACCTTTTACTTTTACATTGTCCCAGCGCGCTCTTACTTCAAACACCTGACCAAGTCGACCTTCTTCTATCAATTCTTTCACTCTTCGGAATGAACGGTTGAATCTCTTCATAAAGACAACCATTAGCTGAACACCGTTTGCCTCGCACGCAGAAATCATTTTGTCAGCGTCTTGTATGGTGCACGCCATTGGTTTTTCGCAGAAGACGTGCTTTCCTGCCCTTGCGGCTGCGACAACCGGTTCTAGGTGGTGATGCGGTGGCGTGAGCACCATAACAGCGTCTACATTCTTGTCGTTTAAGATGTCTTCCAATTTTGTGTAAACGCGATCAATACAGTGTCTTGCCTGAAGCGCTCTCGCTCTTTCTAGACTTACGTCCATGACCGCAGTGACGGTACCATTCTCCATTGATTCAAAGGCTGGACCATACAAGATGTCAGACGCCAGACCACAACCAATGACGCCGAGCTTAACTTTTCCCATGATACAGCTCCTAAAATGAATCGGTCACATCCGTTTAACACTGGACACATTCCGCACAAAATATACGGCCAAGCAAGGCCTCTTCGATTCCTGAACAAAACCTACTAGCCCGCACAGTGGTCCAAGTACGCCTCTAGGCCTCGTTCAAATGAATATTCTGGACGGTAGCCCAATTCCTCGTACGCTGCGGAGCAGTCCATTGTTAGAACTTCTGCAGTTTTTAAAGTCGAGGGCATCGGCAGATCACGGAATCTAAGATTGACTGACGGACGGAGGGTCCTCAAAACTCTAGCCATATCACCCAATGTGTACGGTTCTTCCCCGCACACATTGAATACGCGATTCTCTGTTTTCGGACAGGTTAAAGCAAGCATCATCGCTCTTACATTGTCGGCCGCATAAACCCAATGGAAGCTCGTTGTCTCGTGAAAAGGTATGACAGCAGAACTTCCAACGGCGATTTTTTCGACTACATCGAGCACTATTGCTGAAGCATATTCCCGTTGAAGTTCACCGGCCATTAGACGGCCTCTTACACCATAGTTCATTCCGAATCGAAGACCAATTGTGTCAAGTCCAAATTGATTGTGAAAGTGAACTCCCATTACTTCGTTGAGACGCTTAAGGTGACCATAGAGCGTTGTGGGACTGCAGGGTGCTCCTTCCTTAGGACCCAGCGGGTTCACCGCGTCCGTGCTCGCATAGACAACGCGTTCGACATTCATGATTCGAGCTGCTTCCAAAATGTTGTTCGTACCTTCGCCGTTGATTCGAACGGCCATTGTCGGATTTTTGCGAATCGCAGCTTCCGGTAGATAGGCAGCGAGATGCATAATACGACTGACGTTATGTACTTTGATCGTCTCAACCAATTTCACAAGGTTACAGATATCTCCCTGAACGACCTCTGTCTTCTCCTTAACCTCTGTAATTCTTGCCGGTGTCGGCATCAAATCATATGCGACCACTTCATGCCCTTTTCCAACTAAGCCTTTAGCCAAATTTGAACCAATGAAACCTGTCCCACCAGTAATCATAATCTTCATAGAATCTTCGCGGCGAAAACCCATGCATCCAAGCATGGAGCGCAATCCGCGCCTCCTGAGAACATATTGTAGCCCCGATTCCAATGAATCTCCCACGAATCCATTTGCGGTTGATACCTCCCGATACTTCCACAGGATGTGTTTTGAATCTGGTAAAAAAGATGCGAACCTCACCACCGAGAAGAGACACTATACCCAGTAGCCATTTGCGATTATTGAAGCGTGGAGGCTGGCACCATAGCTCACATTATCAAAGACTGCGACCGGCGCGACATACAATTCCAGAATTGTCATCGTATGTCATCTGCAACGTTTAGGTCTGGTAGTGGTCCCCTCAATCCTTATCTCGCTTCATCCTCAACGATTCCTGCCCACCCTCGGACTTCTGAAGCACACGGGCAGATTCTACGGCATTTCCCAAAGTATGTCAAGAAAACTATTTTAAATTAGAATAGTTGAACTTACAACTCGCCCAGCCGATTTGCCCTAAGGTTCACGACCATTGGCGAACTACTAACCCAATTTTTCATCTCTCGTTGACTGGAAATCAGACCGAATCCGACCAGTCTCTCAATTTCTTATATGCTCAAATATATCTTGCTCGAAAGGTGTCTACACTAGATCTTTGCGCGACATTAGATTGGAAAATGTGTTGGTTAGCGATACAATAACACGAACATCGAGTTTCCTTTCAAATCTGCCTGGAGTCGTCTATATGTTATACGTCATGTTCACGTCCGATAACATAAAGAATCCGCATTACACCGGAATTATTCACTCAATAAGGATAGTAAAAAAGGGTGGACAGTGACAATTTCAACGTCACGATTCGTCTTCGAAACCCTGATTTTCCTGAAAATGATGGCGTCGCAGACCCAATCAATGGGAACCTGATTATCGTAAATGTTGTTCGAATTTGGCTCTTTGCCAAGGACCTACGAAATGCAGATAAAAATTCTCCCGCCAACGAGGCAGATTCCGCATTTTCCAGGTGCATCGAATCCGAATGTTCAACGTTGAGTTCGACTCCGCACTTGAACTCAACGGAAAGTATGCCTGTCTTGAAATACCGAATTCGCACAGGTTGAATATAAGCGAACAGGTGAGCATCTCCATTCGGAAAATGCCGACCAAGCCCGAGATAAGGATGGCGTACGTGCATAGTCTAGTGGTATCATGGACGGAAGTGGAGGATTTGGTTGGCTCGCCAAAACACGGAATCCCTTTGGTAGCGCGGGCTCACCTAACACCTTAGGCCCGGGAGATGGAATAATCGCTTGGCATGACGCGGGACATTCTAAGTGAGTGGCAACACATTGGTTGCACCTGTGACGTCAAACACGCTACCCGAATGGGAGATCCAAAAACAACAGACAAACAAGATCCAATTACCAGCTAACAACGTGCTACGACTCGGCATCCATCTAGACAGCGGTCACACTGTCTGGTTCAAAGGACTGTTTGATGATGTGGCCATCTCCAACACCGCCCTGAGCGATACCAATATTACACGCCTCACCGCTAGAGGCATAGCTCGGCCATTCGCTACGGTCGTGTTTTCCCATCGAAACAACCAGTCGTCATCTAGACAACTGTAAAAACGAGAAATCAGGAGTAATCCCATCCTTTTCCCAGGGAGCGTATCCGTGAAGAGATTAACAGAGGATATTAACAAGGTGTGCAAAATGGAAGATGTGAACCAAAGGACGGACCTCTTGATGTCGCGCCGGCGCTTGTTATCGACGCTAGGAACTGGCATGCTTGCCGTTGCGCTACCAGCAATGAGTGAGGCAGAAAGAGAGATAGAACTCAATATGGGAAGTCAAGATGAAAGCCATCTACCTGACACGCTGGATTTGATAAATCGAGCCAAACTTGCAATTAACGCGATTACCCGATGCACCGACGCGGAAGAAGAGTACGCAGTTTACTTCTACACCAACCTCTATCGCAACCCACCAACGATGACACGAAAAATCCCGCTGTATGGAAAATTTATGGAAGGATTAGCGTTAGCGCGTCTTATGACCGGTCACAATCTGAATCAGCATGTGGATGGGGTGTGGGAACAGGCGTTTCTTCGCGTGTTAAACAACCAAAACCCGGTACTAACGGGCCCCGAAGGCGGCAGACAGCTAGCGTGGATGGCCATCCAATATAAAACCACTAAAGAACCTACGTGGAGAAATTTAGGAGAACGTGCTATTCATCGGATACTTGAAACCGCCTCCCATCGAGATGATTACTGCTATCTTCCCTACGACTCAGAAGGAAGAATGCCGACCGGTTGGGGAGCAACCTTCCAAGGGTGGACGCTTCAGGGCGTGACCCAGTTTTACAATGCGACCGGCTCTTCAGCTGCTCTAGAATTAGCAGGTAAGCTCGCCCGTTACTTGAAAAACCATGCCGAAGTAATCGATGCTAGCGGTAGGTTTCTAGCCCGTCACGGTGCATCAATTCCTTACAGTCCTGCGTCCGATTTTGGCCCGGCGCTGCATTTTCATCACAACGGCAATACCATGGAAGCGTTAATGGAGTACGCTATGGCGAGCGGCGAAGTAGAATTCTCTGCATTCGTAAAGATCAGCTACCAATACGCGCGCGCGCTTGCAGATGCATCATCACGTATCGGATTTTTCCCGGAATACATTGACCATTGGCCCGACGATCGAAACCTTGTCGATTGTGAAGCCTGTTGTGTTGTGGACATGCTACTGACGGCGCTCTGGTTAACAAAGGCAGGAGTGGGCGATTATTGGGACGATATAGATCGCTACTTAAGGAATCAGTTTGCGGAGATGCAAATGACCTCTGCGGATTGGATTTCACAGATGACTGATGAGCTGCGACCTGGACCTATTGGAGTAGATGAAGTCGAGGTTCGTGATCCGGAACGATGCGTGGGCAGTTTCGCTGGTTGGTCAACAGCGAATGATTTCTACGCAGGTGCGGGAAACGGGATCATGCACTGTTGTACCGGCAACGGAGCGCGCGCATTGTACTACCTCTGGGACAACATGCTAGAGCTCGAGAAAGGGGAACTACGCCTCCATTTGCTCCTCAATCGAGTGGCACCATGGGCCGAGGTCATCAGTTTTATCCCCCATCGGGGCCGAGTCGATTTGAGAATACGACAGGACTGCGCGCGCGTTTCCATCCGTATCCCCGAATGGATCACGGCCCAACACTCGTCGCTGTGCTGTCGAATAAACGGGTCTCCTCACAAACTAATCTGGGAAGGACGCTACATCATCTTACCAGGTAGAGTATCTGGTGATACTATCCAAATCACCTTCCCAATCCCGGAGCGAACGGTTGAAGAAAAGATTGGCAACGTCCGATATACTCTTACACTCAGGGGAAATAATGTGATTGACATTTCTCCACCAGGCAACAATTATCCTTTCTACCAGGAGAAGAAGACACACTAAATGAGAATGACCGAACCGGGTAAATATACTTTCAGTTTCGCGCATCACCTTCGATTCACTATATCGTTTGGGACATTAACCTTATGCTTCCTGCTTGTTCTCGTTCCAAAAGCTGGTGCGAAACTTCAGACGATTCAAACTAAGGATACAGCAGGTAGCGGACAAGCGAACAGTTCGTTTCAAAGACACATGGAGCTACGCGTGTCCAGTGAACTCGAAAACAATCGTATTGGGGCGGACTATGGAAGCGATCATCCGGGATCGGAGACAGGAATCTATGACCTGGGATTAAAGTGGGTACGACTCGGCTTCTGGGACAGTTCCTTAAATTGGCAGCAGGTCGAGCACTCTCTGGGAGCATATAGTGTACCCGCTGAGCGAGATACGTTCGTCCGCAACATGGTTGAGAATGGTGTCACTGTTGTACTATCCCTAACCGCGGGATCGGGCAAAGGGCGTCCAGATCAGACAAGGTTCAAAAACGATCGTGATATCCTCCGCTATGCAAATTACGTTCGTTTTATGGTAGCGCATTTCAAACCCTTCATCAAATACTATGAAATCTGGAACGAGCCTGGTACCAATAGTCCTTGGGGGCGTATCGATGTCGATGACTATGCTAGACTAATCCATCATGTTGTACCCGTTATTCGAGAGGAGCATTCGGAAGCCAAGATTGTTATAGGGGCTACCGGCGGATCTTGGGTTTCCAACTATCCCGGATATGGAACGTCCTCACGGTACACTTTGGACCTCGAGTACCTAGAGGCCTTGCTTAGATCCGGTGTGGCACCATTGGTAGATGTTATTTCATGGCATCCGTTCTACGGTCACCGACCGGATGACCCATACTATCAGCATTATCCAGAAATGGTGAAGAAACTAAAGCAAACGGCAGAAGCTCAGGGTTTTAATGGAGAATATGTGGCAGAGGAAATGTTATGGAGAACCGAAAGCGCGGACGAACCTCAACAGCCAGTGTCAGAAGTTGTCTCCGCGAAATACCTCGCCAGAGCTATTGTGACAAATCTCGGCCTGGACGTCACCGCAAGCGTTTCAGGTATGTTTCCCGGGAAAACTCGCGATTTTGTTCGGCGACTATGCACATTAATGGCCGGCGCCAGGTCCATCAGACTCCCTGTCCAGATTCAAAGCGACACCAGTGACATCAAGCACTACGGTTTCTCGCTGTCTAATGGAGATAGTCTCCTCGCAATTTGGACAGATGGTGTCGCGGTTGAAGCCGAATCGAGTGTGCCGGTGAAGATAGTATTACGGGGATTTTCAACCAAACTTGTACTAGCTGTGGACATTAGAACTGGGCTGAAACAAGCTGTTGACGTCAGCATCCAGGATGGAAACTTGACGATTCAGAACCTTCTAGTTAAGGACTACCCCACTATACTGCACTTCGCTCGATAATGCCAGCTGATTCATGATGGGGCAGTTTCGGATGTTAAATGACCTTCTTTTTTCCCAGAAAGAGATTGATGTACTCTACACAAACTCCGAAAAGCTAATGTTAGAAATCTTTCAAATTTGATATAGACCTGAACAAGAGTCCGCTTTGACAAAGGCGGACTCTTGTTCAGGTCTATATCAAACACACCACCTAAGAAACGATGAAAAGACTCCATGAGCCGATCTCAATCCCACGAAGTCCCAATCGTAAAGATTGTAAAATCAGATCTCGATTCATCGGTTTATCCTCATTGGGTTGAATCTCCAACCGACATCACAAAGAACTCTGAACCAAACGTTTGTGTGCAATCCTCCCCCTCGCTTAGAAAGCAAGGCAGCAAACACCTTCGAAAAACAGAATGCAAAATGGCCTTGTGGTGAGAAGAGTACCCTTGAAATGTCCAGCCGGAATCTCAAATATAAGTTCACAGTCGTAAAAGTCCCCGTTCTGCAGATCATTCAAACGAAAGCACACCCCGCAAACACGAAAACGGTGATACATTCTTGCACCAATCAAAATCATTCAATCGCAACGAGATTTCTCACGACTATTTCAATGGAAATCCAGCCCGTCGACTTGCACGTATCTATCGCCGTTCAGGCTTCCCAAGGGTCAAGTCCCAGCAGCTTTCGTCCCAATGGGGTCAGTTGTGCCGTCCGACCAGTTTCGTGTTCTTTTTCTTTTCGATCTCCACCAAACCCTGCCAAACGGTTCTTCCACGCGTTGATGCGGCGTTCACGCTCTTCCTTCCTGGAATCAAAAAAGTCTTTGTTACTCCAAGAACTCGGGCGTTCACCCTTTTCCTTGATTGGGCCCATGGTAATGTATTGCGTTAATCGAGGGCGACTGGCAGTATTCGGACCAGCGCCATGAGGAAGGAGGTTTTGCCAGATAATCAAGTCTCCCGCTTTTCCCGAAACTGGTTCTGGTCCCAAGCCCGTCAAATCTTGCTTCTTCGGGTCCGCGCCCGAAGGTAGACTTTGTAACCATGTCTCAATTCTCCGGTGGAATCCGGGAACGCAAGTGAAAGCCCCTTGATTGGCAGTTGTATCTGTCAAATAAAGAACTCCTTGCACCGCAAGCTCAAATGGGGGATTTAAGGACGACCTGTCCCAATGCAATTGTGCATCCGTCCGCTCCCACTCTGGCGGTCGATTCGGCGCGTTCATGCTCGCGCGATCGAAGCTGACCCACAAATGTTCGGTGCCCCAAATTTCGGAAAACGCTTGATGAACACGAGGGGATTGGCGGTTGTTCCACAAAGCTTGATGTTGGTAAATCTCCACCATGATGCTTTGACGTTCCGGCGGATTGCGATACCAGCTTTCTGAATCGCCCGGGTCCATCCCGAGGAAGTCCCAAATCGCTTGCTCACACGCCATCGCATTTTCCAGTGACACTGCGTTACGAATGACAACATAGCCTTTCTTTTTCCAAAATTCGTGGTCTTCCACACTTAGAATTGGCATTGTTTCCTCATCACATCGAAGATATTTACACACTTCCGTTTTCTCAAGCAGCCACAAAGGGCTCCACCCAATTGCCTCTTATCAGTCTTACTCGATTGAGATTCAAGATCACCCACCTATTTTACAGATTGTTCATAAGATTCGCAAACGTTTTTACACTTGACAAATTATTTAGTCTCGGGATATCATTCGTGCCTGTCTCCAGTACAGGTACCAATTAAGGTACTCACAATATTCCAACATGTTAACCTTCGAAAGCTCGGTGATAACAGTAGATGACTTCAGTCCCCGACCTAGTTTGTATCGGCCATGTCATTTCTGAGATTATTTATTTTCCCAATGCCATAAATGGACCGTTCTTGGGTAGCCCACCGGCCTATTGTGCCGTAGCAGCCGCACGACAAGGTACTGCGACCGGCTTATCAACCAAGATTGGATCAGACATGCCTCAGGACCTACTCCACCCTCTTATCCAAGCTGGCGTTGATGTAACCGGCATACGAACAGCAGATCGAACCACAACGACGGAGCTAATATACGATGAGCAGGGACACAAAGAAATTCGGTATCCAAGCAAGGCATCTCCTATTTCGGCCCAAGACATACCGAAGTCGTATCACGGATGTGCGTTAATTTACGTTTGTCCAATGGATAATGATGTGCCTTTGGAGAATCTAGACTCTGTGGTAGCTCTAGGCCAAATAAGCGCCGTGGACCTTGGGGGATATGGTGGCGTTCACATGAGCATTGCCAATCGCCAAGCTACGGAATCGCTCGCGGATCTGGCCCGCGATGTTGCGGGACGCTTCAACATTGTCAAAGCCTCTGATGAGGATGTTGTGAGCATTTTCGGTTGGAATAATCCCCACAAAGCCGCCAAGTGCCTTCTAGATCAGGGGGCAGATGTTGTCGTCATTACCCTGGGGGCCAAGGGAGCAGTGGTAGTTACTGGTGGAAATTGTTGGGACATCCCACCGTTAGCGGGTAAAGTACGAGACACAACCGGCGGTGGGGATACCTTCATGGCAGGATTTTTGTCCGAGTACCTCCGAAGCGAGGATCCCATTAAAGCGGCGCACTGGGGGTGCGCCACTGCAATCTGTGTCATTGGGGAGACTGGAGGAGTTTCTTTGGAAAGAATGCCAACACATCAGCAAGTTGAAGAACGGGTATATCTAGGTTATCATGGTAATGCTGGTACTTGATGAAGGAGAGGGCAAATGGCAGACGTGAAAATGGGCGTTATCGGATGCGGGAGCATTGCAGAAATTGCGCATCTACCATCAATTTCGAATCGCACGGAAGCAAAACTAGTTGCTGTTTGTGACGCAGATGTCAATCGGGCGCAGGAAGTCGCTAGCAAATGGGGAGCTGAGGCCTCGTTTACGGACTACCGAAAGATGTTCGAACAAGCACAGTTAGATGCCGTTGTAATCGCGACCCCAAACAATCTTCACCGCAACATCGCAGTTTGCGCAGCGCAATCAGGAGTACACGTAGTAGTGGAAAAGCCTCTTGCCGTCACAAATTCCGAGGCATGGGAAATCGTCAACGCTTGCAATAAAGCTGGCGTAAAGCTCATGGTGGGATGTGATCGTCGATTCTGGACCCATAATCAGTGGACAAAAGAACTCATTGACCAGGGAATTATAGGGAAACTTTTGATGAGTCGCGGCAGTCTGCATGAACATTGGTACAATTACCAAAATCACGTTGCAAAAACAGCGTTTCGACTTGATTGTAAATCGTCCGGGGGTGCCGCACTTAACGACACGGGTGCGCATGTGATAGATCTCTTGACCTGGCTCAATGGTAGTAAAGTTAAGCGTGCTGTTGGTGTTGCGCAACGGCTCGCGATGCCTGAAGATTATACACTCTGCGATGATACTGCTTTGGTGATGGTCGAATTCGAGAATGGGGCCTTCGGTACAGTCAGCTGCAATCGCTTCTCGCCGGCGGTGAACCAGATGACAGAGTTATGTGGCACAGATGGAACCATCTTTACGGCGACAGATGCCACAAACCCTTTTCAAAGTTGGCCAATGGCCGTTTATACGAACAAAGAATTCACAGTGGACACCCTGCCCCAAATATTGAAGGACTTCCGCTGGCCTGAACTCTTTTGGGTTGAGGATATCATTGATGAGCATGTTCGGAAACGCTGGGTTCCGATATGCCCGCCACGGCGTCCGAACAACTACGAGCGCATGACTGAGCATTTCCTAGATTGCATCATCAATGACAAACCACCATTGGTGAGCGGCGAAGATGGAGCGCGTGCCGTCGAAGTAATGTGCGCAACGTGGAAAAGTATGGAAACAGGGGCTTGGGTTAACTTACCCCTCACTGAGGAAGTCATTCCGCCATATTACGAACCTCCACCAAGGGAGGCATAACTATGATGGGAAAAGTGCTTGTAACGGGTGCGAGCGGATTTGTCGGACGCGAAGTTGTGCGCCAGCTTTTGGAAATGGGAGCGTCGGTCACAGCACTGGGACGCACTCAGCCCAACGAAGATATCCCGCTCATCCAGGTAGACCTGACCGATGCCTCTGCAGTACAAAAAGCACTGGGAATTAGTTCCTTCGATTGCATCATGCACCTAGCCTCACTGCCGGGCGATACCGGCAATCCTGTCGAAATGGTTCGTGTGAATATCAACGCTTTACAGAACCTACTCGAATATGCGCGTCACGTAGGCACAAAACGTTTTGTACAGACAAGTAGTATATCGGCATACGAATGGTATCCCGGAACCAAATTCAATCCGCCCGATTGTATGCCGGTGAATGAAGAGCACCCATGCCGACCGAAGGACATTTACTCGACCACCAAACGGATGCAGGAAGAGCTAGTACTGACCTATCAGAATCAATTTGACCTTCCAACGACGGTCCTGCGACTGACCGCCGTTGTTGGTCCACACGGCCAAGGCGGTGGTCGTGGATGGCGCGAATTTTCCGAGCAATTGGCCGAAGGAAAGAAAGTTCAGATACCCCATTTTTCAGAGCAAGAACTCTGCCACTATGTGGATTATCGAGATGTGGCACGCATGCACATCGCCGTTGGAGAACACCCGGGTGCAGTCGGACAAATCTTCAACTGCTGTGGGCCAACTCCTACCCGAGGTGCAGAATTCGCTCACATCATCAAAAGTATTGTTCCAGAGATTGATGTCCTATATGGCTTTCCATGGAGCATGGCTCAAGGAAGCGAGATTGCTTTTGACATGTCCAAGGCACGATCCCTTCTCGGATTCGGACCGATGTATGAGTTGGCTGACAGCATTCAGAGCATAAAAGACTGGATTGATAGCGGAGGGTTAGTGGATGAAAAAGACGCCAGTGGCACATCATACAGCACTGGCATCGAGGAATCGCAAAGTTAATCGAAATCCTGTTTCTTTTCCATGCTAGATACCAAGCGAGGAAATTTTAGAGTTTTTGACCTGATGGCTAATTCAACCTAGATATCGGCGTTTGAATTAGCCATCAATATTGTTCCTATACACCGTACAACAACGCGCCTGAACATGATATCTCGCGATGGCCTTGTCGTCCCGAGATGCCATGTTCAGACGCGTGGTTGGGTTAAGTTGAAAAATTGTTGTAGCATAGTGAATATCTACTCCTGATCGACACCGTGCTAAAGTAATGTAAATCAATCCAGCATTATGAGATCGAGCTCCAATCCAAACACAAATTTGAAGTAAAACGACAATTCTCTCTGTCCCGGCGGCGGCGCATGGATTGTCTGCTGAATTGTTTCTAGCATCGCAGAAAAACGAGTTTGATTCCAGGCTTCAACTTCCTCTTTGGAGTGAGATTTCACTTGCAATCTGAAAGATCGATTGTGTATAATTTGGTTCGTTCGACTTTCGGGAACAGAGCGATTAGTCGAATGGTTTAACGTTCATGATCTCCCGTAGCTCAGCTGGTAGAGCAGGTGACTGTTAATCACTTTGTCGGCGGTTCGAGTCCGTCCGGGAGAGTTATTCGATGTACTTCTGGTTGAAGTGAAAGGGCATCGGCAAGGATTCAATAATCCACGCCGGTGCTTTTTTTGTGTCCAACGAGTCATGTGGTGCAAGGTGAGCGAATCCAAGTACACCAAAAGTTGGAAATGCAACATCGAAATGCAACATCAATGAGTAGACCAGACCGCAGAATATTCGCAAGAGACATCCTCCGTCAAAATACTGTGACTAGAGATTCAAACGATTTTTTGCAGTAAGACAAAAATACAATCTCCAAAAAACTCCGTGACACGCGCGTGAAAATCTGATAAACTATAGGTTTAGTCGTGCTCACGCAGATTTACGCGGAAACTCCTGCTCACTGAGCACACGGATTCTCCGGAATTGAGTCTTTACAACTTAAAGAGAAAAACTATGGTTTTGTCAGACCAGGACATCGTACACTACTTGGAAATGGGTAAGATTCGAATCATGCCAGCGCCGAACCTGTCCGAACAACTTGGCTCCTGTTCTGTTGATTTCAGATTGGGAAACATCTTCCGTGTGTTTGAACATAGCAAGCACCCCTATATAGATTTACGAGCCAAAACCGACATTGACAATCTCATGCGGAAGGTTGAAATACCAGATGGTGAGGCCTTTACGATGCAGCCGGGGGAATTTGTATTAGCCGCGACGTTGGAAAGCTTTGAACTGTCCGATGACGTAATGGCACGACTAGAAGGACGAAGCAGTCTAGGCCGACTCGGCATTATCGTCCACAGTACCGCTGGACTTTTCGACCCTGGTTGGACAGGAACAGCAACTCTGGAACTTGGCAATCTCGGACGAATGCCAGTTAAACTGTACCCTGGTATGCGAATATGTGCATTTACTTTCGAACCGCTATCGTCGCCTGCCAAAGTTCCTTATCGAGCAAAACCGAGCAACAAATATGCAGGACAAGTTGAACCGGGAACGAGTCGTTTTGACAAAGATCTTAAGCCTAAAGATCTAAACACCGCATGAGCATCGATATTTCTACGGTCCTAAATTATCTCTTAAACACAGAGGGATGCTCAAGCTTTCAGCAGAGCCTTGCTTAATTATTTGGCAATCCTCTCTATTCTATGTGTATATTCCCAATCAGCATGTAAGTTAGGTGATTTGTCACGTCGTGAGCACGACGTATAGCGAGCCTGACAATCATCAATCCACAGTCTAGTTTGCCCTACGCGGATGAGGCAACTGAATGTTGGCACACCCTTTGCTGTCTGGTCGTTTGCATCTCGATTTTCTCATATAACAATTTCAACATGAATTAGGCAGACGCCAAATAGCAGTAAACCATTCAATGTTTCTTGAGGAGGATACGGAATGACACCAAGTGAAGTAGTTTCGTTTGCGAAGGAAAAGAAAATCAAAATTGTTGATGTCAAATTCATGGATTTGCCCGGGATGTGGCAGCACTTTTCGATTCCTATAAGCGAGTTAGATGAATCGATATTTGAAGAAGGACTTGGTTTCGACGGTTCAAGTATTCGCGGATTTCAGGCAATTAACGAAAGCGACATGTTGCTCTTCCCAGATCCGACCACAGCCATCGTGGATCCGGTCTGCAAAATTCCCACCCTAAGCATCGTTTGCAATATTAAGGATCCGATTACCCTGGAAAGCTATACGCGGGACGTACGGCATATCAGTCAAAAGGCAGAAGCCTATCTGCTTTCGACAGGAATCGCCGACACAAGTTTTTGGGGACCAGAAGCTGAATTCTTCGTATTCAATGATGTTCGGTATGGCCAAGACCACCACTCAGGATTTTATTCAGTCGATTCCGCTGAAGGCAGTTGGAATACAAGCACTGACGAAGGTCCGAACCTCGGGTACAAACCACGCTACAAAGAAGGATATTTCCCCGTTCCGCCTTCCGACACACTGCAGGACATTCGGTCTGAGATGGTTCTCAAGATGATCGATTCTGGAATTGACGTCGAGTTACATCATCACGAAGTTGGCACAGGCGGACAGTGTGAAATTGATCTGCGATTTGATACCATGACTCGAATCGGGGACAAAATGGCCTTGTACAAATATATTATTAAAAACACGGCTCGCGCACACGAGATGACAGCGACGTTCATGCCAAAGCCACTTTTTCAAGACAACGGGTCTGGCATGCACACTCATCAGAGCCTCTGGAAAAATGGGAAGAACATTTTCTATGACCCACAAGGCTATTCGCTCTTGAGCGAGACTGCCCTATATTATATCGGTGGCCTACTCAAGCATGCCGCCTCGCTTTGCGCAATTATCGCGCCCACGACCAACTCCTACAAAAGATTGGTCCCTGGCTATGAAGCGCCTGTGAACATTGCGTATTCGCAAAGAAACCGTAGCGCCTGCGTACGTATCCCTGTCTATTCTAAGAGTGAAAAAGCAAAGCGCGTAGAATTCCGCACTCCGGACCCATCTTGTAATCCATATCTCGCGTTCAGTGCATTACTCATGGCAGGACTCGACGGAATCCAAAACAAGATCCACCCAGGCAATCCACTTGATAGGGATCTCTACGATCTGGAGCCGAACGAATTGGCAAGTATCGCATCAACGCCAGCCTCTTTGGCTGAGGCACTTGACGCTTTGGAAGAAGATCACGATTACCTGATAAAAGGGGACGTGATTACCCAGGATGTGATCGACACGTGGATAGACTACAAGCGCGAAAATGAAGTTGATGCAGTTAATCTACGACCACATCCACACGAGTTTCATCTCTACTATGATATATAAATGATTTCTCATTCTATGGCTGCGGCCAGTTTTCCACAGCCATAGAATGAGCCCATGCGCGACAATGCATCGGGCATTTAATCATTTAATTTAATCATTTAATAGAAAAGCGATGATTGATGAAAAAACTAGAGTGCATCATCCGACCCTTCAAACTCGAGGAAGTTAAAGAAGCATTGAACAATGTCGGCGTCCGCGGGATGACTGTGAGTGAAATTCGTGGTTTTGGGAGGAGCCGTGGGCACACCGAGCTTTATCGCGGCAGTGAATATGCTATTGAATTTGTACCAAAGTTGAAACTGGAAATTGTCGTTTCGGAAAATGACGTCGATAACGTCATTGAAGTTCTACAACAATCAGCTACTACAGGAAGAATTGGCGACGGGAAGATTTTTGTAATCCCCATTGATGAGATTATTCGCATTCGCACCGGCGAACGAGGCCCTGCGGCCATCTAGCAACCTCCAAGGGTGATTCGTCCGTCCGGGGAATCCCCGAAAATCTTAGGCCTGTGGAAGTGTTCGGTGTTTATTCGCTTCTTCCGGGGTCTACACTTCTAATTCACTCCTTTTTAGATTCAGCTTCAATCTGTGCTTTCTGCGCGACTTTCTTTGCCTCATTTGCAAGAATGCCCGCCTGTTTTGCCAACCGTTTCGCAGCCTCAACGCGTTTCATTCCTACCCGATTTGACCATGAGACTCCAGCAATGTATCGGACATCCTTACCATCAGTTGCCGGACCATTCAGCGCTTCAGCGCCAAAATGTATCTGCAAACCACTGTTTGCAGTGTGTCGTACACCGGCGTTCAGTCCTCTTCCATCGACTTCTATACTGAAGGTCAGTTCTCCGTTCGCGAAACGAGGATGGATATCCTTACTTAGTCCAGAAAATACACCATGCAACACCTTACCAATCCCAATCTCTTCGGTGAATCGGTGATTTCCGATTCCGATGTGAGCAGAGAACTGATGAACACGCGGCAGGCTAAACGTCTTACTAACTACAAGAAATGTCGAGTTTCGCTCATAGCGCTTCAAATCACAGACGAGGCGCTCCGCCTCATCGCCAATATTCTCGATGCCCACCGCCAGACTCGGGAGCGTACCTCCCTCGCGCAACAGGAGCAATTTTACGTTACTTAGCAGAAATCGCCTGTGCTTCATCGGCACGCTGGAGAGACCAATTTCAACTCTATCGAAAAGACCGAAGTCGAACCTCATTTCGGATTCCTCGCAGGTTGCCCTGTCTTCGTTCCGGAAAACAGAATATGTCCCGATGCCGAAAACCCCGTGCCCAACAACGCTTCCGGTTGGAATATCAATTAGCCCACTCTCACGGAAGTAGGGTGCTCCCAAAGAAGGAGAGCAAACAATCAGAAGAAGAAAAAAAACAGGCAGACAGTAGTTTAAAAAAAAAGAAATACGAGGCCGTAGACATGAAACCAAATCAGCACTGAGGCTGTTCAACCAGTTCGAGAGTTGAAGATGGCACTTCGATCGTCGTCTCAATTCGATCTCTCCTTAATCTGAATTCCAGAAGTTGTACCGACGATTACCATGTCCGCCCGGTCTACAAAAAGCCCATTTTCCACGACGCCAGGGATATTGTTAAGTTGTATCTCAGTCTGAAAAGGATGGGGAATCTCTTCAAAATGGCAGTCCAAGATAAAATTCCCGTTATCGGTGATTAAGGGGCCCTCATCGGAACGACGCAACGTCGATTTACCACAAATCTGATTGACCTCCGCCTGAGTCGACTCCCACTCAAATTGAACTATCTCGACAGGCAGCGGAAACGTCGTTCCTAACGCAGGAACTAATTTACTTTGGTCCGCTATGACAACGAGCTGTTTGGACGCATGAGCGATAATTTTCTCCCGAACCAGGGCACCGCCACCTCCCTTAACCAGATTCATTGTTGTGTCAATTTCATCTGCGCCATCAATCGTGAGATCTGGTCTAGGATGTGCTGCCAACGTTGAAAGCTGGATACCCTCTCGAACAGACGTTACTTCAGTCTGAGTTGATGTTGGGATTCCAAGAATATGCAGCCCGTCCCGCACTCTTCTACCCAACGCTAGTAGGGCATAGTATACCGTTGAACCGGAACCCAGTCCAACAACCATTCCAGCCTCCACGCCCTCAACGGCTTTCTCGGCCGAAATCTGTTTAAGGCGTTCTTTGTCCATGATTGCTCCTTACGGTCAGTAGTTGACGACAGCTTAAGTGTAACAGAAATCAACCCATAGATCAAGTACGGAAACTGTGTCCCTCGATCTTATTGCATTTAAGCAAAGTGGTGCGCAAACAGTTTTGAGAAGGCATTTGTCATCCAAATCAGTAACGATCTATTTATCGTCAATGACAACTTTGAAGGAACACCAGTCCTTTACGGGGTTGAGGGTAATTCGACCGGGTCCGGAGAAGTCAGTGTTAATTTAATTTCGAATCACGGAGACGACCCCTAGAAAACAACGTCTTCGACATTTCTTCCTCAGTTGAATCAATACTCCCTCTAGAATTGTTAGCCAAGATTCTGACTCACTGGCCTATTGAGTTCGAATCTTGGCCGGGACAAAAGTTGAAAATGAGATGTCCAACGCACCCCCTGTGGATCGGAAGTGATGAACTTCAAACGATTTGACAAATTTCTTTGAATTTTATCGCGCAATAGCATGAATGGAAATTTAGGTCGTCTTAATACTTTGTGGCTCAATCAGTTTCTATCTAGTGTTTGCGAAAGCCTCGTTTCAGAGGCTTTCCTGTTTGAATGTGTGCAAAGGACGTGATACAATAGGAACTAACGATGATGCATAAGCACATTATAATACCCTTTGCACGTTTGAGTCCTAGGTTGTTCCTGCATAGAAGATGCATGATGCAGCTTTAAGAACCTAGTCGCGCTGCTTCTCTATCAATCCATATATAACTACGAAATCCAGTCATGATGAAAAATGTCTTAGTGATTGATGATGATGAGAAAATCTGTTGGGCTTTTGAGCAGTTCCTCAAAGTCGAGGGCTACAATCCAACCATTGCCAACAGCGCTGAGAAAGGGTTACTAAGGATTCAATCAGAGCAACCAGACATGGTTTTTCTCGACGTACGACTGCCAGGAATGAATGGCCTAGAGGCCTTGCAGGAGATTAAAACGCTCCAGCCAAATGCACATGTTGTCATTATGACGGCCTATGACGATGTGGAAACGACCATTGAAGCGATGCGGCTGCAGGCATTTGATTTCTTACCCAAACCTATTGACCTTGATGTCGCCAAATCACTCTTGAAAAAGGCGTCCAAGATGCACATGGAGCGCAGCAAGATTAAGGTTGTAGAGTCAGCTGACGAATCGAGCTCTATGCTTGGCGCAAGAGACGCAAAAAACCACCGCCTGATAGGTAAGAGTCCCCAGATGCGCGAAGTCTACAAACTGATCGGCATCATGGCAAGCAATACGATGACAGTGCTCATAAAAGGCGACACGGGCACGGGCAAGGAACTTATCGCACGAGCTATCCATTCCAGTAGTCCGCGTCAAAAGGCACCGTTTGTGTCTGTCAATTGCGGCGCACTCCCTGACGACCTTCTTGAAAGTGAGCTCTTTGGATACGAAGCAGGTGCTTTCTCAGGCGCAGGCGTGAAGGGGAAGCCGGGTAGATTTGAACTCGCCGATGGAGGATCGCTGTTTCTCGATGAAGTAAGTAATATGAGTACGGCATTGCAAATTAAGCTACAACGTGTATTGCAGGAACAAGAGATTGAAAGACTGGGTGGCACCAAAACAATCAGAATTGATGTTAGAGTCATTGCTGCCACAAATCAAGACCTTGCCGACATGGCGAAATCGGGAAGGTTCCGTGAAGATCTCTACTACCGTTTCAAACGACTCGCGATTAACTTGCCTCCCTTGCGCGAACGTAATGGGGACATTAGCCTACTCGTAGATCATTTCCTACAACTAATCAGCACTGAATTGGGGAGGACAATCAAAGGGACCTCAGACCCTTGCATGAATCTCTTGAAGAGATATGATTGGCCGGGACACGTACGAGAGCTTGAAAATGCAGTACGCAGCGCCGCGGTGCTTTCTCAATCTGACATAATCCTTCCGGAACATCTGCCAACTGAGATTCTGAATTACAATGGGAGGACCAACTCGCGCCAAAACCAGTTTGAGAAAGCACTTGTACCTGCATTACGCGACATCGTCAGAGATGCACTTTCAAACAAACGAGGAGCGATATACGATGAAATCATTGCTGTCGTTGATCGAACGTTGATTCAACTCGTGATTAATGAATTTGGGCAAAATCAGACAAAAACAGCGAATCTGCTGGGGATAAGCCGCACGACACTCTTGCAAAGAATCAAAAAATTAGGCATTGACCTCGAGAATCTATGACACGCAAACGAAACTTGCATAGATTCTTTCACAATCAGGAGAATTCTTGATAATCCGGCGTGCTCTTGGGTGAGATTAGTTATCTTGTAAGCTTGTAACGTCGTTGTTTTCCCAAACCATCAATATGGAGAAGTATGGAACTCCTCATTCGGATAAAACCTTGCCGAATGTGAGTCTGTGTATCAATCCCCAACCTGGAAAATGGAAAAATCGTCAAATACTTTCCATATGCAATATTTCTTCTTCCCGTTTGGAACCACTAAGCTGCTGTGGACTTTCCGTCACGCAGCTAGCAATCAGTCTGCCCGAAAAAGATACCGAGCTCCAAATTGAACCTTCGAAGTGAATGACGAAAATGGCGGGCAATCAAAGTTGAATCGACTCTCACAAAAAACCATGGACCTTTTTCTTAACTCGGTGGTAAAATTAGCAAAGAAGACTTGAATCGTCTCAACAATAGCAACTGGGTTGTTTAACCATCTGGATGTCATGTCGAAAGTTTTGTTTCTTAGTACATTCTCGCTCTCCATTCTATCAATCCAGAAACTAACACATGTCCTTTCTACAACATCTGATGAAATCCTCCTCTACGGTAGCACGGAACAAACTTCCTGCTGCAACGGACTTAAACCCTGTGCTTAACCAGACAAAGTCCGTGATACCGGCGAACTAAAACGACCCTCCCTGGCTCTAGAGTTGACTAATAAAACCCCAACGCACGAGGAGAGCCATTCTGATAAGAAATTGAACGACATACAGGAGTGAATGTTCGGAGTCGTTGTCGTCCAGACTAAAAACTCTAGATGTATCATTCGCTCCCACATGGGTCCGCCTACCGGCACTATGAAAGATTTGGTATCATGACAAATTTATCAGCCCTAGCTTGTGACTCCCGAATTGCAACCGCACCACTTGGGAATGCGTTCTGTCTTAATCACGCTACCGTGAAACACCCTATTTTTGCACTTCTAATCCTTTATTGAGGAATTCCGATGTCGTTAATTCGCTTGAACCATGTCACAAAATTCTACGATCCCTACCTGATTCTGGACGATATTTCTTTGTCGATTGAGCACGGAGATCGAATTGGACTGATTGGGAAAAATGGTACTGGGAAGACAACATTGACTGAAATTATCGCCGGTTTAATCCGAGATTTTAAAGGCTCGGTTTTTTTTGCAAAAGGTTTGAAAATCGGTTACCTCAGCCAAGAACCGAACCTTGATCCGAATTGCACCGTACGGCAGGAAGCGCTCAAGAGTTTTCAAGACCTACAACATCTTGAGGATGAAATGCTCCTAGTGAGCCAAACCATGGAACGGGACGACAATCCAGCGCTTCTGGATATCTATGCACGCCTTCAAGAACAGCACGAGAACAAAGGAGGTTACAGTTACGAACATCAGATCGACCGCACACTTGGTGGATTAGGTTTTGACCGCAAAGATTTCCACTTGAGAACGGCGGCACTAAGTGGTGGCCAAAAGACCCGGGTAACACTAGCAAAATTACTGCTCGAACACCCAGATCTGCTACTTTTAGACGAACCATCTAATCATCTGGACATTAAGGCGAGCGAATGGTTGGAAAACTTCCTAAATGCGGAGTACCGAGGAGCTGCTTTAATTGTTTCTCACGACCGCTACTTTCTAGATCGGGTGACTCAGAAGATTTGGGAGTTACACCAGCGCAAAGTCAAAATCTACAAAGGAAATTATACGAGTTATTCGGATAACAAACAGCTTGAAAGCCTTACACACGAGCGCGCATATAAGAAACAGCTCCATTTCATTGCGCACGAAGAAGAATTTATCCAAAAGAACATCGCCGGGCAGCGCACACGGGAAGCACAAGGACGAAGAACACTACTGAATAGGATTGAACGAATTGAAAAACCTGAGACCAACGCGCGAAAAATGAAAATTCGCTTCACTCCCAAAGTGAGGGGAGGAAACGACATTCTACAATGCCAACGCTTGGGAATGCGCTACGGAAAAAAAACGGTCTTCAAAAACCTTAGTGTTGAGATTTATCGTCAGGATGTACTTGGCATCATTGGTCCAAACGGCAGCGGAAAGACAACATTCTTGCGCTTGATTCTCGGACATCAAGAACCAACGGACGGGGAACTGAAGATCGGTGCCAATCTACAAATGGGCTACTATGATCAGGAACTCGCTTCTTTAAATCCTGACAACGAAATCATCCGTGAAATCTGGCAGCTTCGTCCGAAGCACACCCAGGAAGACATTCGCAATTTTCTTGGCCGTTTTCTATTTTCTGACGACGAGGTGTTCAAGCAAATTAAGGACCTTAGTGGCGGCGAACAGAGTCGCGTAATGCTCGCAAAATTACTGCTGCAAGATGCGAATGTCCTACTACTTGATGAACCAACAAATCATTTGGACATAGCTTCACGAGAGGCATTGGAGGATGCCCTGAAGGAGTATGAGGCAACAATCTTTATCATCTCTCACGACCGGTATCTTCTCAACAACCTTGCCACAAAGTTGTTAATTTTTAAGGAAGACACTGTGAAGCTATTCGCCGGAAATTATGCCGAGTATGAGGCTCATCTTCAAGATGAAAAACAGAGTGTAGCCAAACAGCACGAACAATCACCAATGAACCGGAAAACTTCGGTGAAATCGAAGAAAGGCAAAACGGAGAGGGTTCGAGTTGCCGCGTCGTCCAAGAGATCGTCAAAATCGAAGCGACGGAAGGTCAAAACACAACGACTTACTGAGATATAAGGAAACCGTGCATGATAAGCGTCTATTGAGCATTTTCATCTCTCTTCTCCACGTCCTACCAGATTACCAAGTGTGACCGAAAGCCGAGGAGACTCTGCGAGATTTCATGGGACCCATTCAGAAAAGGGTCATCGAAGCATGGAAGATGACGGAACCTTTCAAAACTAGGACAGCCTCCACGGCAGACTAACCTGAACTAATCCAGACCTCGGATGTTGCAATGAACTGCTTACAGCAACGGGCACTTTATCCGCCGCGGGGACGAGGCCAGAATAATACTGCACTGATAGCAAGTAGTTTCATCTGGAATTTGACTTACATCAAACCTTGCAAACTCAGCCATGCGCGTTCAAGCATATCTTTACAAATGGGACACGGGGTTGTTTACACGGAGAATCTTTCCACAAAGCCAAAGTTGTCGAAAGATCCCTAAATACGGAAAGACGGATTGTTTCGTGGCAAGAAGCCAAGCATTCGGTGCACGGATTCTTGAAAATCGAAAGTGGCATCTCCGGAGAAGCGCACTTTTAAAACAAGATACAAGATGAGACATCCGCGAATTCCGATTCGATACCCTGTACTTGACAGAAAGCTTTGGAACAACGTCGTGCTAGAAGCCCACCCCCACAGCTTCCTCTAAGTTCATTGAGAACAAGACCGCGCGCTGAACCCAGCGGCACACCTCATCCGATGTCCATACGGCCGTGGTGCGTGAACCATCAAGCGAGTCCTAATGAATCCAGGTTGGGAAGGGGTAGAACGAACCTCCAGAAGATAACCACGACCGTACACCTGTTGTAGAGCAGGAAACACAAGGAAGAAAATGAGGACAGAGCGCCATAGAGGGAAAAATCGGTTCTTCGTAGGCGCCCTGTCAATGGCATGCAATCGTGACATAGGATACAACGCGCGTCCATCCAGCCGGTTACAGAAATGGGCATGGAGTTACAAAATTCTAACTCCATTAGTAACTCTGCCTAACTCGCTGAGACCATCACAATCGCCTAACCAAGATATCCTTCGATTTTATTAGCAAGCTGAGACTTTCCAGACTGTAATTCACGAGAAAAATCCCCGCCTCTCTTTTAATCGCGCTGAAGTACATCATCCAGAATGATGCCTGCACAAGGGTGAGGAATGTCCCGATGGTGTATCGACAACTCGCATGACGAGCTATGCTTGAAGCAGTTTGCTCTCGCGCAAAAAACTTGTATGTCCCCAAGAACAATTTGTACGCCACTTCCACGGCGTTCGCCAGATAAGTCGTTGCCTTGCAGGGATCGCGATGCTGAATCAAACGAATCATCGATGACATCGGTCTTTGGACGGAATTCGTTGCCATTTTGACATCATGTCGATTGAATTCTCGGAGAATCGCCTCCAGATAATTCGTCACCGCTTGGTCTTCGAAGTAACGCCCGCCTATGACCAATTGTTCTTTCCCTATCCGCCCAGCGCGATTAACTCCTAGACACCTCACTCTTCTCTAGATAAATAGCATTAATGGCGGCAACTCGTTCGGAAACCCAGATTTCCACATCTTTCTCTCAGTTTGAATACCATTTTTCTTGGCATTTAGAAGTTCACATCATTTGGTGCAGACTCACCAGGATTTTCGAAAAGGAGCTGTAATCCAACATACCCGGCGGAACGTTGGATTATTTTGTCTAAGATTAGGATTCAAACGCCATACGAAGTACAACCGCACAATCTGACAAACAACATTTTGAATATTCCAATAGTCGAGAGACACCCTGTCGGCCGAAGCTAAATTCAATTTTGTTACGAGAATCATGTATCCCCACATTCGCGCCGCTTGACTTCGCGCCCAAAGTATTGTACAATTTTGTAGTTTGAATGCTTGTTTTGTAGAGGAAAAGCTAGTTTTCTCGGAGAAACTAACGTCAATCCTTATCCAACACAAAGCAATAGCACGATCGTTAAATCGGATTGAATGTGTGAATGGGCCACTTACAAACTTCGTTGTCCTGATCGCTTCGCGGAGTTCGGGACGAGTAGCTCTGTGAAATGCCAACCTGCGCTGAAAAAATCACCTTTCGTTCGATAGCCCTGAGTTACCGACACAAAAAGTTCATGAAGCCTCACCACTCCGATGGAATTGCACAGTTTCTTGGGTGTGGTTCATGCGAAGCTTAAGATTTGACTGCACTGCATATGCCCCGTGTATTGATGCAGCGCCCCCGCTGATTATCTTGAGGTTACGGGGGCTTGGCCCCGTCGATTTCTGCTACTTGCGATTTCCTATTGGCATTCGGCTTACTTTTGAAGAGATCATGCCGTGAGAAAATCGGAAAGTTGTTCAACAAAGTAGAAGCGAAAGCTGTGAGAGAATAAGATGAGTGACACACCTCAAGCAGTGTCGAGTCTAAAGAAAGAAAAGCGCTTAAGAGCGGTCACTCCCATACTGGCCGTTGTCCTCATTTTCATGTTCATCTTGTTCCTTCTACAATGCTATTTGATTCGGGAACTATTCAGTTTTGCGACTGACATTGTTGAGTGGCAACTAGCGCAGCAGGCTCCGGACGGTGTAGAGGCTGCTGAGATTAAAAAAACATTCGAACGAGTCAAAAGAGCCTTGTTGAACATGCCAATGAGCTATGTCCGTGGGAAAATCAACCTGAAGAAAATCAAAACGGCGGCAAATTTTGCAGTCAAAGCTAATGAGGACGAACAATGGAGTTCAGAGGAGGTTAATACTTTGCTCAAAATGATGAACGCAGCTGTAGGATTCAAGAGGGAGACTGAATAATCAGACCATGCCGGAGTTGAGCAATCCTTATGAGAAGTTCGCTTATGCGTACGACCGTATGATGTCTAACGTCGATTATCTGCGGTGGGCAAACTATCTCGACGAAATCTTCAGGCAGTATAAAATCCTTCCAAAAAAAATCTTGGACGTTGCCTGTGGAACAGGTGCTTTAACGATGCTCCTTGCCACACGGGGTTATGAGATGTGCGGAGTAGATCGTGCGGAGGGGATGTTGGCTGTTGCACGCCAGAAGGCATTCCAAGACGGATTAAAAATCGAGTTTAGGCAAGGTGACATGATTAGCTTAAACTTGAATCGGAAGTTCGACGCAGTTCTGTGCACATATGACAGTATAAATTATGCCGTCAATGAAGAAGAGCTCACCGCAGTTTTTGAATCTGTTTCAGAGCATATGGAACCATCGGGACTATTTATATTCGACGTGACAACCGAGCGAAACATTACCCAGAACTTCAACTCGCAAACCTTCGCGGAAAATCAGGATGATTACTCTTACATTTGGAAAAATCTCTATTCTCATCATAATAAGACTTGTCACACTACGTTGACATTCTTTATCCGCGAAGGGGAGTGCTTTCGACGTTTCGAGGAAGTTCACGTTCAAAAGATGTATGAAGTCCACACAGTAAAAAGACTACTCAATGATACTGGCTATAAAATGCTAAGTGCACATGAGATGTTCACTTTTAATCGATGGAGTCGCCATTCAGATCGAATCAACTTTGCTGCACAAAAGCTCGATACCGGGTGACAAGGAGTGCACCCAGACAACGATGTGCGGCCCTCGTGGGCACATCGTTGTACTCCCCGCTTCAGCACTACTGACCATTGCGGTGATTTCTAGAAAATTCTCACTAGGGCTTCCCCTCGCGGCACCTGGTTTCACTATGTCGCAGCATCTCATGTTTGCTTCGGAAAAACAGTTGTAGTAGAAAGGATTTAATCATTGACATAACGTATTGACAAAAAGACTTCCTTTCCGTATAATTTCCGTACATCCGATAGTAGCCCAAAATCTAACGAAGGCATTTACATAAACTGAAGGTGATTTTAGGCCGTACCGTTGAGTCGGGAAAATGGCGAAAAAGAAGAATTAAGTCAGTGAACATTGTGCAAACGTAAGAAAAGCGAAAACGGTAAGAGGAGTATCGTCGCAAATATCTGGAAATACAGAAAGCACACAGAGCCTTCGATGAAAAATCAGATGATTAACCAGTGTCCCCCATTAGTCGAAGAACCTGAGCCTAGCGGCATGGAAGGCAATGCTAATCTTCAAAATAGAATGGCTTGCGAAACGAACTGGACTCATGTAACTGGTCCAATCCATATTGGTGACAAATCGAAAACTGCGATTAATGCACAGGCTCTGCGGTCTACATATCTCGTGAAGGATTGGGTACTAGGCCACTTTCCCAGAACTCTGACGCATTGACAACAGTACGGGTCATCGAGAGCACGGGAATGACCACCAGCAGATTAACGGTGCTGAAAAACAGGTTGAGTTTGCACAGCGACAACTCAACTGATATGGCATGATAACGCCGAACCGGTTCTTGATACAATGTGATTCTATGACATACCTCGGAGTTGTAATGAAGGAAACAGAAAATCAGTGCGGAACGGCCCTAATCTTTTTGGCCAAAACGTTTGTTGAAGATTGGAATATCAACAGTCACAAGATTTTTACTCTGTAGATTAATAATTCGCACGCACAGCCTGTGGATAAATAAGGGGGTGATTACTTGGCACGAAGCAAAAGTGGACTGGTTCGCCGGAGAACACGCATTCGCCAGACTCAAAAACGAAAACTAAAGAGAAAAAAACTCGCGCTAAAGCAAAAGTTGCAAGGCACAAACTAACTGGCGGTTAGAGATTAAGACTCATCGACGGGGCGGCCATAGGGCGTATATTTTTCAAATTGGGAGAAATCCGACGTTCTTAAACGGACAGATTTTTCATCCGATGCATCAGCGTATCCGAGCCTCAACAGGCTGACAATTTCGATAGAACCGGGAATGTCGAAAATTTCTCGGATGCGTTCTCGGTCTGCTTCCCGTTCCAGTGGAGCACTAACAAACTGGGCACCGATGCGAAGTGTCACTGCTGTCAAAAGCAGGTTTTGAATCATCGCTCCCATGCCAAGCCACATCCAACGGGTTGCACCTTTTCCGGGCGGACGCCTCTCACTATTCATCAGGACCAAGATTAGCAACGGTGACGTCCGAACCAAATCTGACATCTTTTTTGCCACCAGCCTTCCTAACCCAAAACGTCCTAAGATGCTAAGGTGCTTCGCATTCTTCAACAGAGAATCGATGGTATTGGGTTTATTAGAGAGAATCCGCGGCAGATCGACATAATCAGCGAGCAAAATCCCATCGCGGCGGACTTTCCACTCCTCGTCGGTCAGACGGGCCCAGCGACTATTATCATCAAGAAATTTCGCGTCTTTTAACTGTTCGGCGATGCTTGTTTTTGTTAGATTCGCCAGGGCAATTTTGCCTTCACGTTCACGGACAATCAAGAATTCCCATGGCTGGACATTGAACGGTGACGGTGCCCATCGAGCAGCCTCTAGTAATTGCTCAAGATCTCCGTGAACGATTGGCTTATCCTGAAATAGGCCTCGGTGGCTTCGCCGTCTAATGATTGCGTCAAACAGAGACATCCTTGTTTCTTCCTGTGTTCCCATCTGCCCATCGTCCTCCTAACACGGTTGAAAGCGTCAATCCAAGCGCACCTTTCCCAGAAGTATACCGTTCTCAATGTATTCCATCATTACCTTTTCAATTTCTTTACCACCACTCCGTCCCCTCACATGTCCGTACGGCTTCAGTCGTCGAACGGTTTCAACCCGAACTCGGTTATCTAATAAGAGTGAAGCATTGCTTCACACACTCCTCGCCAGGTGATTGGACAGTCAATCCAATCAGCAAGAAGTTTTCACGCCAGCTTCAGTGGTACATACCCGGATAAATTACGGTACAGAGTAGTTGTGCGGAACAACGAATCAGTAGCTAGCGAGTGGCATAATGAATATTACGCTATCGTTGGACTAACCGTTCGATTCTCCTCAAATACCAAATCCTTTCGGCAACAGATGCTATCCTATCTCTCACGAGAATCCAAATGCAGTCACATTTCAGTGTGGAGGCGAGTCTCTTCGAAGGCTGAGGATATAAAAATACGGACTTCCTATCTCTGACGACGACAGCAAAGGAAATTGCGTTCTTATTCGTGATTTATACTATCACATCTACTCCGGCACGAACGTTCCCTCGTTCACTCCTAGCGGTGATATTCAGACTCTTACCTCTCTCTTTCTTCGTCGGGACTCCGAAACACTTCGAAGTAGCAGCAACTCTCAGATTCAATTAACAAGTCTAATTCACCAAAGCCAACTGGCCCACTTAATGAAGTATCTACCGTCTTTCTTGTTACCACCATTACAACATATAAGGGGACTACTACTTCCATTGATTCCAGTAATCGTCTTTAACTGCACATGACAACCAGTAGAAGGCATCTCAGTCCACCACCCAGAATGGCCAAGATAAGCAACGCTAAGTTTACCTGATGAAGTGGCACATCATGGTCATTGACAAATCAGGAAACTTCAAGCCGCGCAAAAAATGCCGGCCGAACTTCTGAATCAAAAAACCACGTTTCTTTTTGTACAGAGTTTGTCCAACCATTCCACAACACGGTTGATCATCACTCGTACTTTCCCTCAGATAATCCATTTGCCTCCCAGCATGGGATTCTTCGCTGGTCCAATCCGAGAATCTCAATAGTCCCAACAGGGAAGTTTAATCGAAATTCAGTTCTCCAGCTTACGAAATGTTGACACCAGACAAAATCTCAAGGATACATGGGGAAAAGGTTATCGTACCCACTTCTGTTAGAGAATCAGGATTGACCTTCAGATTCACATGATTAACATCTATGACAAAAACAGTAACGAAAGTTTAGACCAAAGTTCGCACGGGAAACAGGGACGAAAGTAACTGCATCCTACACGTGGACACACTATCCTGATTTGCTGATAGAGATGAAATGGGAGGGAGAAATAGGGTTAGGTTCAATCTATGCGTTCGTCAGTGTTTTCAAACTATCTGAGAAAGGAGGCCGGGCAATTCCTTTCTCGGTAATGATGGCAGTAATCAGAGGAGCAGGGGTCACGTCAAAGGCGGGGCTGTAGACCTTGACCCCATTGGGGGCGGTCCGAATTCCAAAGCCTTCCGTAATCTCCTCAGCGGCACGTTGTTCGATTGGAATCTCGGTTCCATCATGAATTGAAGGATCTAACGTGGATGTAGGCGCCGCGACATAGAACGGAATGTCATGCGCTTCAGCGAGGATGGCAACACTGTAAGTACCAATTTTGTTCGCCACATCTCCATTCGATGCAATTCGGTCCGCTCCCACAACAACGCACTGAATCTTGCCTTCCTTCATTACCTGAGCAGCCATATTGTCGCAAATCAGCGTCACATCAATTCCTGCCTGCATCAACTCCCATGTCGTTAGCCGCGAACCTTGCAGCAGGGGACGGGTCTCGTCAGCGTAAACGGCAATCCTTTTTCCCGCCTCGTGAGCGGAGAACATTACCGCTAGGGCGGTACCGTAATCCGAAGTTGCCAAACCCCCTGCATTGCAGTGTGTCAAAATTGTATCACCATCGTTTAAGAGCTGGAGTCCATGTTGCCCGATTGCACGGCACATGGCGCGATCTTCTTCGATTATCCTCAACGCTTCGTCCAGCAAAATCTTTTTTAACGCAGGAATCTCGCACCCTCTATGCTTGCGCACTGTGCGCCTCATGCGTTCAAGTGCCCAGAAGAGATTCACTGCTGTCGGCCGCGAAGTTGCCAGGTAGCTTGCTGTTTGTTCGAATTCAGCGGAGAAGTCATTGTAGCTTCGTGCCTTCGAGTTCCAGATTCCGAGAACGGTTCCCAATGCGGCTGCAATTCCAATGGCCGGCGCACCTCGTACCCGTAGGGACTTTATAGCCTCCCACACGCACTCGCGATTGTCGCAATAAACCTGTCTGAACTCATTAGGCAGTAGGGTCTGATCTATTAAACGAACACGCCCATCTACCCACTCAATCGTTGGAACCGTCATTCTATGCCTCCATTACATGATAATCGTAAGAGCCTCCTAAGCCAATCTGTACCAGCTGCCATTATAGCATCTACTCCTGAGCATTACCATCCAAAAAACCGTTCACTTGGGAGTAGGCAAATGTGCCAACACCCATCACGAAGAGCGAAAGACCAGCAATGATGGGCGGAGCAGAGCAGATTGTGAGCGCTGTAAAAAGAACATTAAGGAATCCAGGGACTTCACGTAGTGATTCCATGTAACCTAACTCATACGGTTCAATCCCAACGAGATCTACGATGAAGTTTTTGAAAAGTGGGAGTAGGATTCCGAAAAATGCGCCTACCCCAAACACACCACAAGCCAACAAACGAAAGTTTCGGTTCCAATATTCCATTAGAACTACTCCTAACAAGGCAGTCTACATCAACTCTCTAGATAACCAAAAGCATTGTCGGCGTTAATAGCTGCGACACAAAGCGCTTCGTCAGTCTAGGAAATCTCCGCCCGTAAATCTCTACACCTACCAACGAGGCGCTCCTTTGAAAATATCGAACGACGGTGTCCCAGGTGGATGTCGGCTCTTGGAACTGTTTGCACCTCCTTCACATATTCGCTATAATCCTTCCATACTCGCCGGCGAATGCTCCACCTTGATGCAGTGTACATGTCAGCTGTTCTGGGTGAATCATTAATCCTTAAAACTCTTAATCCACGACTCCATCTGGCTGAAGTCTCCAAACAGTTTCGGAAACTATGTTGGAACTGGAACGAATGAAAAACAACGAAAGCTTGCACAACATCAAAGATAAATTCGGTTCCTGGTGAGTCTCCACCGCGGACCTCAATCCAACATACCACTACCATGTGCTACCATTACTTCTTCGATGCAAATGTCAACGAGAACTAGTTAATGCACACTACCTTAGCACTCGAATTGGTCCCAATGAGCATTTTACACGAATCTGAACAAATCAACCAAATCTTTACCATGGGTCTTCGCTCTGACACTTCTGTCAATATGCGTAATATGGCCCTCTTCGGCAACGACAATGGTAACCCGAGAACGCTCGCCATCAGCATCGTTCATTGCTTCGAAGAGCAAATTTAGATTGAATCCGGTGTCCACGAGCAAGGGAAAGTTTAAGCTATGTTCATCTACAAATTTCCTATGTGATTGGGCATCTTGTACACTAATACCGAAAACCTGCACATCGTATTCAGCAAATCGGCTCGACTCATCCCGGAGTGAGCACATTTCCGCCGTTCAGCCAGGTGTAAAATCTGTGGGATAAAACGCGAGCACAACTTTCTGTTTTCCCCTGAATTGTCGGAGTTGGTATGTCTTACCGTCTTGGTCGATTGCAATAAAATCCGGTGCAGTCTCACCCACCTCGATAGCACTCGGAAGACTCTGCTGGAGAAGTTTAACGACGTTAGAACCGTGATTCGCGGTATCCACGTTATCCTCAATCGCGCGGACATATCCCGCTTTGTCAATGACAAATGTCATGCGATTAGAAGCACTAGATTCTTCTCGAATCCCGCTATACAGCCGACTAACAGAATGGTCGGTGTCAGCGAGCAGCGAGAAACCGAAATGCTCCGCTTCTTGAAACTTTTTGAGAGACCCTACATAATCGACGCTAATTCCGAAGACGACACTATCTGTAGCTTCAATCTTGGCCAACTCATCCCGAGTCGAACGAAGTTGCACCGTTCAGCCACCAGTAAAATCCTTGGGGTAGAAGGCGAGTACAACGTTCTTTTTCCCAAGATAATCATGCAGACTTCTCTCAACACCATTATCATCTTTCAGCGTGAAATCGGGTGCTATCATTCCGAGCCTAAGTGCTTTAACTTCTCCCATTCAACTCTCTCCTTGCGATCTATTTCGCTTAATGATACTCATGAATACTTCGGCAGTCATAACAACGAGATAGAATAAATGTCGTTACATCGAACGGCCTTTTAGAACTTGCGCTTGCACATCATGAAGGACTTCTATTTGTCACTTCATCATCCAAGTAGTTTCAGGTTGTTTTCTTCCTGAACCCCTGGCTTCTTGTGGAGCATGCATAACAAAGTGTGAACGGCAAAAACCATCATGAAACGTGAGACGATAACATTTGAGCGAAATAGAACGGAACGGGCATACACGTGATGTATCCTCGGCGTTACATATACTTTAGATTGGTAGATTTAAGAGTTGTTCATCAACATGCCCTGCGAATGGCCATCTAGCAAAATCCTCTGGGTTCATGCTCCAATATTTCTCCAACCGACTCAACATTAATCCTGTGATAAAACAATTATTCATCGAGTGATTGCGAGACAGTATTCACGATCATGAACACTAGGCTGAACTGAGTCATAGTCGCGAATACCGCTCCTAATGTTTAACACCCGATGCACTAATTGATTTGAGATGTTCTGAAACACACTTGCTCTTACATCCCAACTATTGACGACGATCTCATCTAGAATTCTAATGCCAAACACATCACGGGAAAATCTAGTTGCGTAGTCACCCGCGGCAATCAATGGCTTTCCTCGAATGAATGTTGCTTGAACAACCGAAGTGCAAATGAAAACGTTATTTGAATTCGAAAATTTGCATGAGCGCACGCAGATGACAAACCGATCCACGATGGCCACCAGACAATCGCAAGCAAGGTCCAAGCCAATGTTAGCCTGCACCCGCTGCGTGTAGCTTTGTCAACTTGCAACATCTTCACTCCAGAATCGACCGCTTGGAACTGGCTTCAGGAAATTCGGATAGATTCATACACTCGTCAACGATGCGTCGCAAACGGTTGCCCTACCTACTATTAGTTCTCTTATGTCCGCATAAGAGAACTAAATACAACCCTCGCACAACACACAAAAAATCTATACCTAGGCGGAAAAACAATATTGTCGCGGGTGAAATCGTGATTTTAGGGTTGACACTTCGTGACAAGTCTGCTAGCATCGGGATTGTTCTAAAACCACCTAACGCGCCATCAGCAAGTATTAGGGTTTTCGAACCAGTTTTATCCAACCCACAATGCAAAAACAAATTGACACGTCCACCTCCCAGAATTTCCTGTTGATAGCAAACCCTACCTCTGGTAATGCAAATGGAAAGTTGACGGCTGAGAAAGCTTACGAGAAACTAACCAATGCCGGTCGAAAAGGACAGATTGAACTGACGAGCCAACGCGGTGATGCAAAGAAGATCGCACACGAGGCCATTAAGAATGGATTACGATGGATTATTGCATGTGGTGGTGATGGCACAGTTCACGAAGTTGTGAACGCCATCGCAGCTAAACCAGAAATTGTACTAGGTCTACTCCCATGTGGCAGAGGAAATGACTTTGCCGGAGCACTCGGTATTTCGACGAATCCTAATGCAGCAATTGAGGTTCTGTTAAAGGGCAAGTGTTATGAGGTCGATGTCGGAAAGATTGGGGATCGTTACTTTGACACTATAGCGACATGCGGTTATGATGCAGAAGTGAGTCGAAGGGCTTCAACAGGAAATGTGCCGTTCTCCGGCACAGCTTCATATGTATACACCGCAATCACGACGCTTTTTAGTTACACCCCCCCCTTTGTACGACTTGAGGGCGATTTCGGCACATTTGAAGGTCACATTCTGTTGACCGCGACTGGAATTACTCCTCGCTACGGGGGTGGATTCAAGATTGTTCCGAATGCTGTGGTGGATGACGGCCTGTTTGACGTCTGCATCATCAAGCCCGTATCCCGCCGTACGATAGTGCGAATGCTAGTCAAGATGTTTTGGGGCGGACACACATCTCACCCGGCTGTCAACATCCATCGCACCAAATCGTTGACCATTCACACAGATTCACCGACCCTGCTTTACGCAGATGGAGAGGAGATTGGTTATACTCCCGCAACGATTGAACTTGTCGAACGCGGTTTAACAGTCCTTGTGCCGGCCTGTCAATGAGAAACAGAGCTTTTCACGGCATACAGCAAGGCAAATTCTGCAATAGTGCCCGTGGATTAGTTTGGCCAGGAAACTGGGGCGAAATCGATTCCTACACTTCGAAAACTCAGTTTGACTCTGTATGCGACGGACTTGAGACGTCAATCAATGTGCCGGACAATCCGCGCCGTATTTGGTGCCCCCAGTGACGTTTACTGAGATGCGTTGGCGACACATTGAGTTCTCCAGTTAGTAAATGGCCCAGCAACAGAAAATGACCGGTCCGACGTTTTTTCCTGCGACCTACACACTTATACTTTTTCAAGTTCTTTCAATCTGAGGGAACTACGAGATTGTTAAAGCTCCTCGAATCCTCATCGAGCTATTTTCCGCATCGCACCTGTTGAATCCAAGTATAGATTTGGCGAAGAATCGGGTCAGATTGTTCCCACAGTGCCCGCCTAAGCGGAGAGTGAATCTTAATGTAACTACAGAAATCAAATCGATGTGCCTTATACTGCTCTTTGTGAGAGATTAGGCCTTGATGATGGGCGGGTGAAGCACCGAAGTCCACCCATTCGTAGCCCTCGGAACATGCCCACTCGATAATGTGGTGAAAGATCGCATTGTTCGGTCGATATTTCAGAAACTGGGGTACGGATGCCTCACACCACAACGTTACTGTTCGGTTGAAACACAGATATAAGATGCCCCCGATGACGATTCCATCACGCTTTGCAATTGCAAGATTCGCAATGCTACTATTGTAAAGGGCGTAGAGCAAAGAGGATGGTTTCGGAGTGCCTCCTAAGCCTGTAACCGTTGCGAGATAAGCTTCATAAAACATTTGAAAATCCTCTTCGGAATTTGTATTATACACAGAAACTCCGTATTTCCGAGCCTTGCGAACCGCCCCTCGAACTCTTTTGTTGTAGGCATTCCAGACGACTTGATAATCTGTCGATGTTCTGAGGATGTGCGTAAATAGTGTTTCGTGTTTCTGATATCCGGCCATAGCAAATCTTCGGCCATATGATGCGGTTTGCCATGGCGAGAGCGTGAACACGGTATCGCATAACTTCTGTTCCGCGGCTACGTCAGTTAAATCTCGTTCGATTAATTGTATCAAACAATCAATGTTCACAGAGCCTTCATCAATGAGTTGTAGACCCCCGCATAGATTCCATGGCATTGAGCGCAGCATCTTGATTCCAGGAATTGGCTGGAACACGAAGGCGGGAAATCCACCAATAAACGCGTCATTTTCTTTAATCAGATAGTAGATTGACGATAATTGCGTAAAAGCATTTTCTAGCGCGTCCCGCCAAGCGATCGAGTGGAATGCACTTGTGCCTGGACATTGTGCTAGGATCTTGTCCCACCGCGGCTCATTCTGAGAATTCAGTCGTTCAAGTGTATACATAATTCCTCACATAGTTCCCTTACAATCAGAGCTTCGGCCATTATATCCGACGACAAGTCGATTGCGCAAGCTCAGTTCATACCATTGCTCGCTTACGCTCTCCACTGAAGGCGAGTTTCAGGCAACTACATTCAAAACGTAGTTTGAAAAAACCTTAAGTACGGCAAAAGTGTTGTAAAAGGCAATCAGATCTTTGAGTTTCAAAGGCTGATCGACGTTTTTTACAACAAAGGAATCATTATAAAAAACCACATCATCGGAAATCACATTAATCAGATTCCAATTTCACCCAAAATCCACCATGTTTTGGCACACGTTGAACCAACTTTAACTACAGGAGCTCGATACTCCTCAATGGCGCGGCAGGGGCCATCAAATTCCTACGAGTTCAAACTAACTAGGGTTTATGCACCTCTTTCAGTTGCGTTAGGATGGGCGAAAGAGGTGGGATTGATTCTTCCTTGCTAACGAGATTCTGCCACAAATCAACGATGTAAGCCCACTGCTCAATTGCTACGTCGAAGAAAGACTAAAAGCAATCAATGTTGGCAATTCATAATGATTCATGAGGCCAGACAAATGGTTGGCTACAAGGCCGTATTGTTTTCTTCTGAAAGAATCTCGTACCCTGTGTACTAATCAATCTGCTGAAAACGGACAACACAGTCAGTGTTGGTACTGCACAAAGAATCTTCTCCCACGAAGTACCTCATCTAACTCTTGAAGTGCGGCAGCATCCGAATTCTGAGCTTGAAAACCACAGGAATTAAAGTCGGAGAAAGAATTAAGAAAGACTCAAGGCGTTCATGAAGATCCGGGCGATCTGTCCACAATGGTTTTCATCATAATCACTGAACAAAACACAATCTGTAGATCGTCTGTAATGACCTAGATTATATATCTACGTAAATCCTCAGAGACTCTATGCAGGACGCGATTACATGTCTCCGTGCTAAACAATAGCTACTACTTACACAGGCATTAAAAATCCTTAGGCCCATTTCTGATTTTCTCACAATGCTCGTTAAGAATTCATTCAGAGAAAGGGTTTAGCTTTTATCATCACACCCTGTTTCTCTCTCCAAAGTGTTGAAGAAACTGTGTCAAGAGCAACGACAGGTTCAACACTTTAATTCAAGTTGGTAACGTGATCACCTGGGTTAATCAATGCGCTATCACAATGCGGTAGTCCTCATTCTTTCTCTTCCACCAGTTGGAATTGTTCTGTCCAGGGAACGCATATTACTCGCCTGCAGAAGATGTCTCTCATGATTGTGGCACCTACGCGCAGAAACATTGTGGATTGGAAACATGCTAGCCTTAATGCATCTGTTCATTTTTCTCTTGAGTTCGCGTTTGAATTGTGGTAGATTCTCACCTACCATTGCGCCCAGTCAGCCATCTTCTGAACAACAGATTCCGCTTCGAATTAACCTGCCAAAATCTAGAGGTCGCGCATCCCAAACCAAAATAAGTTTACGGATAATGCAGATTAACACATACGTCCCAGTCTCACAGTCGCAATAAAGCAAGCGATTCGGGAAAGCGGTACGAAAGAAACTCTCACAGGCTGACCCTGGATCTCGAATTCACTAACTTCTTGGTCTATGGCGCAGACGTTCGGAGAGATGGCAGATGGAACTTATGCACCCGCATTCATCAAACTCCTCAAATCTTAGTCACAGAACGCGAGAAATTACCGGAGAAGCAGCATTGTCATTTGGTATAGACCTGGCGTGAGTTTCTTGACGCCATGCTGCCGAAAGGTGTAAACTATACTGGAGGGGAAATGAGGTCGGCATAAGCGCATAGTATAGGAACCCTCTAACCAGTTCAAGCATCTTAATAGCATACTTTAAAATCAAACCCTTTCACCTCGGGTGCATACTGTGGGGCAGAGTCATTAATGGTCAAACATTGGAGTGCTTATTACACCGTTTACCACATATCAGTACGCCTTGTAGTAGATTAACCGGAATGTCTCACGAATTCGCGTCCATCGTCTTGGGCGCTAACTTGCCGTTTTATTGGCAGTTTTGAGAGGAGTAATGTCGATTGTGGGGTAAAGAAATGGTCCAATCATCGATTGCTGGCTCCTTACGTGAACTCCTTCGAGTAATACATACGTGGACAATTAGTCGACTGTGCGCCTCTGTGACCGCACAGGTCCTCATGTTGTTACTCCTTAACCAACTCCTATTACAGCTTAAGCTTAGCGACATCTTGGGGACTCTCTTTCTGTCAGAAGCTTTGCTCCTTTTGATGGTGTCACCCTACCTCTCAAGTCGTGCATTGGCCACTCAATGGCATATATGCACATCAGAAGAGCCCTTGTTACCGAGGATGCCTTCTGCAAGTACCTTTAGCGCGATCTTAATCGGCGCCCAGATCCCACTCATCATCTTTGTTGTTTTGTCCACACTGGCTTTTTCCGTCTTTGTGCCATCGCTTATTGATGTTCAAAATGCAACGATGTTCTTCTTGGCCGTAACGCTTTTCGTTTGCATCCTTTTAGGTGCTTCTATCGGAGCATTGGGGTGGCGAATCTTCTACCATCAGGTTTTTGCCGTAGAATTTGCGTACGTCATAATACTTGTACTGATCGGAAGTGTCTTCTTGCTTTCTCCATTGAACCGTTGGCTCGATAGCCTACTGATTGCTGGCCGATTTTCGATTATATCAGCGTTCCTGTCCATAAATCCGCTCATCGCATTATGCCACCTTCTTGAAATCGATATATTTAGAACACCATACTTGTACAAATTGACGCCGATTCCATCACACCTCTTCATCTATCCGAAATGGTATGCGATTTGTGCTTGTCAGGCATCAATTTGTTTCCTCTGTCTCGGTGCGGCATTCCGGATTCATCTTAAGCCATCTTAATTACCGTTAAAAACACGATCTAAAGAAAAAAGGTTATGGACCCATGGACACTGCTATTATCAGCGCATCGGGCGTTCGAGGAATCGTTGGCAGCTCGCTCGATGCAGGTATGTTGACTCAGTTTTCCACAGCATTTGGAACATTCCTCACGCTATCACCGTGTAAATCTGACCACGATGAACGCGGACGTCCGGATCTTAGGAAGACCGTTGTAGTTGGAAGAGATTCTCGAATGTCCGGAGAAATGGCATACCATTCGGTCCTAGCTGGACTCATTGGAACCGGCTGTCACGTCATCGATGTAGGTCTATGCCCAACACCAACAATTCTCTTGATGGCGAAAGAATTGAATAGCCACGGCAGTGTAGCGATCACCGCAAGTCACAACCCCGTGGAGTGGAATGGACTAGAATTTTCTGTCGATTCAGGACGCTTGTTGAATCGATCAGAACGCCAACAATTCATGGGAATCTACCAATCTAAAAATTTCAGACTTGCGGGCTGGGACCAGCAAGGTGCTGTTGAAATTTTTGAAGGTGCGATCAATAGCCACATAGAAAAAATAATGAATTTAAGTTGGGTAAATCTCCATTCGACACATCGTCGAGCCTTAAAGGTTGTCATCGATTGTGGCAATGGAGCGGGGAGTGTCGCTAGCCCCCGCTTGCTGAAGAAGCTTGGGTGTGAAGTGATTGAACTCAATTGCATACCAGATGGTAATTTTCCGCGCCCGCCGGAACCAACTCCGACCTCACTACATCAACTTTGCAGCGTCGTGCAATCAACCGCCGCTGACGTAGGACTCGCACATGACGGTGATGCTGATCGGCTTATTATTGTTTCCGAGGAGGGTATACCGCTGAGCGGAGAACACACCTTTACGTTTGCCGCCGATTTAATCCTTAACAAGCATCCGGGCGACTTTGTTGGCACAGTATCAACAAGTCTAATGCTTGATGATGTCGCAAATCGACATCGAACCCAATTTCACCGCACACAGGTCGGTGTGGCATTTATCGTTGAGAAGATGCGTGAAACCGGCGCCGTAATCGGCGGCGAGGGCACCGGTGGTGTAATCTTCCCAGAATTGCAATATACAACTGATGGTTTGGCATCGATATCCGCTGTCGTGCAACGACTTGCTGACTCCGATAGAACGATTTCTGCGTTAGTTAAATCGAACCCACATTATGTAATGTGCCAGAAGCGGCTCGAAAGCCCATCAGAACAGGTCTCTGACGCTGTCGTTCGACTCATGGCACAAATTTGTAGCAAGCAAGGAGATCTGGAAATGGACGGAGCATCCCTGGATCTTACAGATGGTGTCAAGCGGTGCTGGGGAGATCGTTGGGTAATCGTTCGCAAATCTGGAACTGAACCGGTCCTTCGCATATTCAGCGAGGCGCCAAACCTCCGGCAAGCTGAAAGGCTCTGCAATGAAACACTTCAAATATTGAGGCGATTGCTGAAACGTGTGATTAAGACAACACCGACACATGAGTCCTATGATTGAGAATTCATGACAAATATGAAGCCTAAGTGTTCAGTCTCGCATTGATGGCACAGATGCATGTTTTAACCAACAGTCATCTGGACTATCCATTTTGGTTTCCGCACGAGGTGTTTCGTAAACTTTATCGGTATCCGACCTGAGCATTCGCACGCTTACGTGCTCATTAATCAAGAACAGTGTAGACCTCGATTGACATGGAGACGTGTGACTGTACTGATTCCTTTGGTCGCACTTTAGCTAGTTCTACCATCGACGCAACACACTAACTTTATACAATAGGATTGGTTCGTATCTGTCGTCGAATGCCATTGGGCCATCCTGGAACGTCACAGAATTGTTTTCTGACTTTATCTTCAGTAACAAGGGGATCATCTTCTTCCCTCAGAATCGACAATCGCAACGCTTGACACAAAAGCATCAGTAGTGGTTTAGGCAGACTGGCTAAGGAGTTTGAAGCATTCCAATCGTGTCAATCCGAGTGCTAGATCTCCTCCTACCCTACATTAAGGAAGCAGAACCCAGTTTTGCATTTTTTTGTGAGTTTGTGTAAGCCTTGATACATATAGATTACCTATGGAGAAAGATATGGCAGAAGGAAATGCCTTAAAGCTAGCTTGCATAGGGGGTGGCACAGGTTTATCCTCCCTCCTGAGTGGAATTAAAAAAGGCACAAAGGCAAGATGGAATCGCTCAGAAATTATCGATATAAACAATCTGGCTGCAATCGTGTCTGTTTTTGATGATGGCGGTAGTACCGGGCGCTTGATTGAAGAGTTCGATGTACTACCCCCGGGGGATATCCGAAAACTGCTATACTCATTGTCTGACGCTGACGAATCGCTCGCAGAACTATTTGAGTACCGCTTTTCCGGTAATGGAGATCTGGGTGGCCACACGATTGGAAATCTGCTTCTCATCGGACTTACGGAATTGAATGATGGTAGTTTCCCGAAAGCTATCCAAGCTGCTTCAGAACTTCTCGCCGTTCGTGGAAGAATTATTCCGGTCAGCCTTGATTATACCGTGCTCTGCGCAGAACTTGCGGATGGAGAGGTGATCAGTGGAGAATCACAAATTCCAAATCGTGGGAATCGGGAACCCATCCGACGAGTATTTCTCTCCCCGCGGGGCGGCGAAAAGAGTAATCAAACATTATCTTCTGATTCCTCTGAATGCATTGCCCATCGAGAAGCTGTTGAAGCTATTACCAACGCCGATGCCATTATCATTGGACCTGGCAGTCTATACACTAGTATCATGCCCAATCTGGTCCTAAACGGAATCGTAAACGCAATACAGTCCTCGGATGCCATGAAAATCTACATCTGTAATGTCATGACGCAACCTGGTGAAACAGATGGTTATTCTGTTACCGATCATGTTCAGGCAATTCTTAATCATGCGGATATTCCGCTAGATCATATTATCGTCAACAGCCAACCAGCACCTGACGAGTTAACGATTAAGTATGTCCAAAAGGAACTCTCAGAGTTATTGTCGCGAATACAATCACGTGCCGAGGAAGGTTTCTCGATGCTCGAAGACAACAAGGTTCGTCCAACAGATCTCGTGTTGAGTTTGACAGAGTACATCTCTCAACTGTCTGATGAAACCCGTCAACTGGCCGACGTGTCTAAAGTACAAGTATTCTATGATGCGGTTCATGATTCTTCCCAGAAGCATGTTATCGAAGCGGATCTCATCGGTGATACAGTTGTCGTTGAGAACGGTGTGGAGCTAAATGTCATTAGGCATGATCCAGAAAAGTTAGCGCGAACACTAATCGAACTGTTAGGAACTCATCCTAAACTCGAAGAAGGGATTTAGACCTCTGGCAAGGACATTCCATACCTTAGATTTGATGGTACTTGCGTTAAACCCATCGAATGGGAGATTGGAAACGGCTAGCCTCCGTTTCACCTATTTCTGTCGGTTACTCCCTTGTTCCATTCCAACTGAAACAGGCCGCTTCTTTGCCCCTTACAAAGACTGTCTTTTTTATAGATATTAGAGATGTCTATAATCAATTCGCAAATACCGCCGACTATAATTGAACGACGAATCGACAAAGTCCCATTCTAGACAATAATTTCGCAGAGACGTCCGGTGTGTCCTCCTCTAAAAGAGAGCAGTGCCGACGTGAATTGATAGTGATGCGAGAAAGGTCCAACAAACTGTCTTGTGTTAGCACAATCGAGATCAACCGCTTTCTCGCGTCGAGGCCCGCCTATTATGGTTAGTTAGTTGGTTGCTTCCCTTAGTTCGTCAACCATTGTATCAAAATAAAAAAAGACCTCAGGAGCGCCCCACCGCAAAATCACCGTCTTCTGATTTTCCTTGAATCCCCTAATCGTTCAACATACGCTTTGTGGAGCACTCAGGCGGCCTGGTGGCGCGAAAATGTGTCTCTTCGCCTCTCTCCACTCCTCTAAATTGTACGATTAGGAATCTCTGTCGACGTGATGTGTAATTAGTTTCTCGGTAGTGGAAGGGCTTGGAACATCGCATTTTGCATAATCAGTTTTCGAGGTTAGATTTGGGAACGCGAGACTGTGAGGACAGATATTAACGATACCTTCGTAAGCACACATTGCTCTACAAACATGAGGTGGAAAGGAAACAAGCAATGGGTCAATATACAAAAGCTACGACAACGGATGAGATTAAATCTGGCGGATGTGTCGCGGTCAAGATTAAAGGCGTGTTCGTGGGCATTTACAACATCGGCGGTGAGTATTACGCGATAAACAACATCTGTCCACATCTCGGCGGGGTACTAAGCTACGGTTCTTTAACAGATAACGTCATTACCTGTCCACTCCATATGTGGGAGTTCGACGTGACGACAGGTGATTGTATATGGCCTGGTCAGGACCGGATTGCAACGTATCCGGTAAAGGTTAAGGGAAAACACATTCTAGTTAACGTCGATTCACCAACGTACCAAGATACACAGGTCTAGACGAATTTGACATTCAAGTTCAACTCTTCGTTCAGTCGCGCAAAAGAGTTAGATGGGTCGGATAGAGTTTCGCGCGATGAAGCATAGGGTGCATACGCAATTCGCTGAGTGATAAACCGAAATATTTCATGGACCGCCGTTCTTCTGCAATCCTGATAAGAATTTGTGTAGCCTGTTGCGTTGCTCAATCTCTAGATGGAACACCTCAAACCTCTTGTAATTGACTAACCTGCGTACCCCTCACGCACTACCCCACCTATATGCCGATGTGGTCGCGAGTCTGTTCCTCAATCACAAATAGTTTCGTGAGTTGCTGCAACGCCACACGTGATTGAGAGAAAGTCCGTAGTGCTCATTCCTCTGAGAGTAGAAACGTGCCGCGGACGCTGAAAAGACGGCAGAGCTCGACTTTTCACACGTGAACAATGCATTCTATTGTGATTCTAGTCCTATCAAATCGGCAAGACTTTAGCGTCTTCAGACGCTCTACTCTGAGGAGAACGATATACGAACAATTCGTGAATCTGTTCGCGACGACTCTGATATTCTAATCGGCATCTCGAGCCAACTTAACACTATGATGCGATGCACTTTCGGAGGCCTTCAGAGCATTTTCGATCCAATCTAGTTTGAAAGCCCGGTCCCACTCATTATCTTTAGAGCAACCGGACTATTATCAGTATCAACTCAGTCACGCGTTTACCTAGACGTTCCGAACGCAATAGAAAATCAGCTTCTCATCGAATCAAAGCGGTGGCACATCGCATCCACAGGTGATTTTTCGAAGAGGTTAGGACACACTTCACCAATGGGTCATTCGCGAAAACATAGAAGATAAAGTCGTGCGCCCTTTTAATAACCCCTTGATCAACCCCGATAAACCTGAATTTGCGGAGATACACTCACTATCAAAGACACACTCTACTCTTCTTCTCGGTATGCAATGTGCGGGCGATTTCGAATACATTCGCATAATCGCTCAACACCAGCTTCGTCGATACAAGCAGTATCACTTGTAGTGCACATCGTTTTTTGTGGAGCCCAGCGGCGCGGCGAAGAATATACTTCTTCAATCGCTGCAAGAGTAGACTCTGCGCCGTCGTGCAATTCTATGCAAGTTGAACCCAACGTCTATCGCCAAAACACCGAGTACCACACAATCGCTTATTTGTTATATTCGTATCAAATCCCATAGTCAAATCTAAAAACGCAACTAAGAACGACAAATGAGTCCAGTTTAGCAGACGCTTCAGAATCAGACGCTTCCATAATGCAATCCTATGACATGAAAGCTGTCCATTTTACCGCAAGATTGCTAGCCTACCAATGCGCGTGATTTGCCGATTCTCCGCGTCAATTATAATCTTGTACAAGTACGTGCCGTTTGCCAAACGCACGGAATTTTCATCTCGAGCATCCCAGTACGTCTCGTTGTACCCACGCATCGCGGACGCATCCGAGATCGTACGGAGCAATCGACCCGTTAAGGTGTATATCTTTATCGTGACACTTTCCGGAGCTTGTACAAGATTATAGGTGAAATAGGTATTTGTACGCATTGGATTAGGTACGTTAAGCACATCTATAATGTCCACCGACTCGTCAATTTGAAAATTAAAAATGGCTCCCTCGTATACGTTCTTGCTGGTGTCACTAGCAGAAATCTGGATCTGATATGGGCTGTTTGGCAGATTCGGCGCAAAGGATATTGTCGCTTGCTTTGACTCTATCTCACTATATTCCAAATCGAATTCTTCGCGCGATAATAGTGAGAGTGATTCATCTGCCCGCCCAAACGAAAGAAATATCGACGTCGGATCAATGCCATGACTATCGGTAATCTGAATCTCGATTTCTGGTTGTTTGTTCACGATCGCTCCGTCAAAAAAACGATCACCATTGATGAACGTCTCAACGCGGGGCGCTTCCAAATCGGGTTCTTCTTCGACAAAGAACAGGAACTCACTAAACCCTCCCGGACCCCCAAGTTCATTTCCATTGAGATCCTTTACCCAAATCCGATATAAGTAGCGACCAATAAAGAGGATTGGTTCGTAAACAATCGGAATAGTTTTGACTTGGCCTTCATTTGTGAGTTCATATTCCGTTATTTCCTCAAAAGGCCCCTCATTTTTGCTGACGGCAAATCGGAAGGAGCTCATATCAACACCATTTGAATCCTCCATGAGGAGCGAGATTTCAGGTCGAGGCGGTATAACACCTCGTGGCTGTGGTGTCTCACCGTTAACCCAGAGCTTAACCTTGGGCAGATCTATATCCGCATTTTCCATGAGGGCAAATGCGGACAGCTCTATCGCCTCAGCAGAGATAGCTCCGACGGTTGAGATGCTGAACTTAATTTTGTCTCCAAACGCAAATGGCGCGTCACCAGCGGTGACGGCTACTTCCACCCCAAGACTTCTGAGAAAAAGCGCGTTTTCGACAGAGCCTAACACAATGGTTCCATTACTATCCATAACCGGCATATTTGAACTGTCGCGAATCTCGAATTTGTGTCTGTCTCTAAAAAGAATGAGCCAATCCTCATCGTGAGATTCAACTTCTGAACCGACTTTAATTTCTACATTCGCAAACCCATTCCCGCGATTCCTATCTCGCGTGTCAGATACAGTCACATTTCCACTTCGATTCAGATTCGTTTCAAACATTAAGAGGTCGCCGAATGTAAATGGTTCACCGTTCTCGGAAGAAGTCGTTTGCTCAACTTGCATCTCGATGCCAACGACTTCATCACGGAGGACCTTGCCCACCTCCCCTAACTCCTCTATCTTGTAGATAGGAACTCCACTTCCCCGCCGTAATAGAACTTCATACCTATCTGAATCGACAAAAAGCAGCGCCCATTCGCCTATTGGTGTAAGCGTGGGATCAACGCGGATGTCAGATACGCGCAGTTTCTGAGGATTCGAATTCCCTGTTTGTGTCGGTGTTACAAATCGCTCCCGTAACAAATCACCGTCTCCTTGACGAAGAACTCTCGACGGCAGCTGTTTCCAGGCACGCATGTGTTCCTGCCAAGTGTAGACTGCCATTGTATTTGTCTGTCCACTTAAACGTTTTTCGTCCTTTTTCTGTGACACAGATTTCTCAGTCCACAGCGCAGCGTCAAATCTCAGCTTAATCTCCGCCGGCTTAGCGAGCTGAGTCATACCTGAGTGCAGTTTAATTGTGTAGGCTCGCGCCTCTTCACGACCATTATTTGACAATCCGCTCCACCGAACGGCTACCTGGGGGATAGGAACCAATTCTAAATCAGGTTGAAATGACCTCGGTGGTTCAATTGAATCAACAGAGAGAATTGTTGCCTCCGATGAACCCGCAGGGAAGGTGGCATCAAACACCCTATCAAGGCTAAAAATTGTGATCTGTTCGATTGGTTTCAGAGCGAATTCGTTGACAATTAAAGAAAAGAAACCGTCATTATCCCCAGATTTTGACTCGTCAAGAGCACCAATAATTCGGTCATCTGGATTGTGATGTGGAGATTCAGGGTCGGCATAGACATATATTTTATGCGCACCTCTGGAAAGTGGCTCCGCCAAAGCCAAGGTCGCGGTCACCTTCTGCAGGAACATGTCTCCTGGCTTCCAATCGTCTACTCTAACCAAAGAGCTCCCAAGAAACTCTGGCTGCATGTGAGTCAGGCGATTCCCATCCATGTCTAAATTGCTTTCTGAGAACCATATCTCCACATCAACAGGAATATTTTTTCCCCCATTATTAATCAAATCTACTTTGAGAATTGGTACACTGGCATCCCCCGAATAGCCATAACGGAGAGGAATAACGTTAGACATATTGGGCGCAATCGCAATATTTGCACCTTCCGGAACCTTAACACTTTTCCGATCCTTCTCGCCCGGAAAAAATGTCACCCGATTAGTACTGTCCGTCACGACAACTTGGTAGAAAACAGATCTTCCTCCCCTAGGAAGAGGTATAGGCATTTGGGTCTTCCACCACGCACCACCGTTTATATGCGGACCTGGTGGCTGAGGATCCAGAACCATCGGTAAGATGTGCATTTCGCTGTCAACCGTGGTACTCCAAATCGCTTCGACTGACTTTATACCCTTGGGCCCGGCATCGTCAACTATCTGAGCACTGATACTCAGGGTATCAGAAACCTTAGCATCCAAATTTTCTCGCACATTGAGAATTACTGGCTGATCTGTCCAAAACTCTGTCCCGCCCACAGCTATGTACTGTCCGTCGGATGCGAAGAGCCGGATAATACCGCGTCCAGCGGTTGCACTCCGCGGCACCTGGAAGTGAATGTCTCCAAACTCTCCATCCCATACGTCAATGTTATTTTGTCGCCTAGAGAGATCGTTGAACTGGTCTTCGTCAAAATTATTCGCGAAGGAGACAGATGCCGACATCTTATCGGTGCTAAAATTCGTGGCTTTTAAAAACTCAATCTCACCCGTGCGTGGCAAAAACTGCTGACTTCCCACCACATTTTGCCGGATCACGATTTCCTTGTTGGAATTTAAAGCAATCTCATCCAACTCAACCTTTATCTCCAACTCTGGTAGTGCCAATCTTGTGGCCGGATCGCCGAAAAGGGTATACTGCTCAGCTCCGGGAATCCAACTGTCCCTTCCGCTATTCATTGCAGTCGCTATGAATTTGGTCTTCGCGTCGGCAATAATTGCACCAAGCGTTGACGGTTTTACAGTGAAAATTGAATGGAAGAGATCCTTATCGAATTCTGCGTTGGCAATGGCAAAGGTCAGACGCGTCGCGCTCAGTGTGCCAACTGCCCCATGTCTTCCCATCATGAATTCTTCACTCAGACTTCGGTCCCCAAAGCGCAGCGGTTTGTCAAACTGCCCATTGAGACATGTCGTTGTGACAATAAAGGGGAGATTCTTGTTACGCAATCCGGAAACATTCTCAATGCGCAAAATTCCTTCATCCGCCCACGTCTCAGATCCCCCATGTCCCGAGTATTCGGCAACCAGCACTCCTGCATCAATTGTTTTTAAAATTAGCTGTTTCGTGCGTTCGGGACTTGCAATTCGCCTGAGAAATACTTCACGGGTATCGTAACCACGAGGGATAAGGTCATCAATAAGTTCAATGCGGCTCTGCTCAAAGAGCCAATCTATACTATTACTTTTTTCGTCATCAGCAATCTGCAATATCCTGGCTTGCCAAGGACCTGGTCTTGGATTCTGTTCATAATCAATCAACTTCGCCACCATGGTATCCAATTCACGGGGAGATTGGACCGACAGACGTCCGATAAACATGTCTGGTAGGGTATCTTCACCACTTACGGTGACAAATCTATGATCCATGGCAGTTTCTCCACTGAGTGGTGCCCAACCGTGAAACGTCGGAACATAGATCGGATAGAGATCATAGTGCACACCATCGCGGCGGTATAGTTCGACGATTGCGCTCTTGTAATCATAATGCGCATCGCCAACGAGCAAGACGTATGCGGGTCCCGGTTGTTGCCAACTAGTATACGCATAGCGCAGAAACTCTCGAATTGCAAACGGACTGAAAATACCATGGTTAAATTGATCATAAACCTGTCCAACGTCCGCAACAACAACAGAAAATCCTTGTGACCTTCGAAACTGTACCAGCGGTTGAATGCTATCGAAGAATTCTTCATGGGTGATAACGATGTAATCTGCTTGGTTAGATGGGTTTCTGAGTGTCGAAGGCCCCGATGGAACGATCTGGTCCACCCGACGGTAGGCGTGCTTATCAAGGACAAAGTAGCTTGATGGTTGGGTAACTATATCTTCAAATGTCAATTCAAAATTTGGACTCTCCTCACCTTGAACCGTTCCGTTAACAAGCTTGGCAACGATACTTTCGTTACGAACCTGATAAACATCAACCTCTCGAGAACGCAAATTCTCGATACGATATTGCACAATTCCAGACGATTTCGGCTCGGTCTTTGAATTGAATTCGAGCCTTCCTGATATAGCCTTAAAGGCATGCCAGTAATCCAATTCGAACCAATCAACATAGAATACGACTGTGTTAGGTGATGGGTTGTGGCTATCTTCGGCGACTATTGTTGTCGAATTGGTTGCGTCATGATGAATAAAGCGGCGCTGCTCAATATCATGGCTCAAAAGTATGGAAGCTTGTCTTTTCCAGGTTTCCGCTTGTCCAATCTGCCTACCATTGAACAACAATTTGGCAGTATGATTGAATGGAGAAGCTCCTTGAAGTTTAACACGAATTTTGGCAAGACGATGGATTAGCTGGCGAGGGATGGCACCTGGAAATTCGATCGGAAATCTCTTGCTGTCCCCATTTTTCAAACTTGTCCAGAAATAATGGTCCGCAAGTTCTGAGCGAACGTCATCTCCGTTCAACGAATCATGAAGGAGATTTTCTTCAAACCGCTCGGTCTTCATAAATGCGATTGGAATGAGAGATTCTGGCGTCTTAGGAGCAGCGTTTTTGATCTCCACCTGCGAAGCCCCCGAACCATTCCAAGAGAGCCAGTACGCGTTTGTATCAGTGAACTTATCACCCACTAGTCGATGACCATAAAAAGCAATCCAATCACCGGGGTCGAATCTTCCATCTTCAGCCTGGTCGACGACACTCACACCGACTGTTCGTCCTTTTTGCTCCATTTTAATTGTTTCGAGGTCTATTTCCTCCATTTTCACTCCGACCTTGTGAAGATTGTCATAGGTAATTCTGTACATACCCGTCTCTTTAATTAGGATTTTATATCTTTCTTCGCCGAGCAACCGCGACGGCGCAGCAGGGGCTTGAGATTGGGACGGTAGTAGTTTTCTCCACGCCCTTGCCTGATTGTAATTTAGCAGCCTCTTCTGGAAAAATTCCTCAAATGGCTGAGATGGTCGGTAGGGCGATCGAACATGGGAGGGCGCCGCTGGCTGTCTATGGAAATCAACCCGAATTTGAAGTTCATGATAAATCTTGAGTTGTGAAGTTTGGGGATTATATTGAACCGGATGAATCGCGAGTCGCGCGATACGTTGCTCACGGACAAATCCAATTGGAACAACTTCCACCAAATGCAGCGGATAGAGACGATTTTGACGATACGACTCACGATTTATTACGAATGAAGCCCCTTCTGAAAATTGTAAATCGTCCGAACCGAGAGTCGGATGAGGCTGAGCAGGCATTACCTCCTGAATCGAGCGCGTCTCGGTTCGGGAATCGATAATGGTCACATGTGGTAGAGCGGTAAGCGGAATGCCGATTAACTCTGAGTACGTCGGGAGCTGAGGCTTCCCAACTTCCATCGTAAGTTTAGCGCCTTCGAAATTAATTTCCGAGTAAGAACGCCCCTCAATCTCCTTCTTTCTGTATTCCAAATCACTCAACTTAAATTCAAGAATCAGACTCTCCGCGTCTCCGTGAATGGTCCGGATTTGTGATTCGGCCGAAATCCCTACCGTCAACCCGACAAAGTAGATTAGGGTAATGGATAACAGACGAAGAATCATCCAAAACAGTTGGAAGCACTTGCCTTTTACCTCTTGTAAATTCCAAGTCGGGTTCACCTTCTTTTCTCCCATTTTCACGGTTCATACCAGCGGACGACTATACGTTCATAAAGGTTCATGTCTTAGCAACGCTATTCTCAAACATAAGGGCCAAGATTCGAACCCAACCTTCCATTTTGCGACTGCGGTTTGCATTGCCGCAACCTTCCCCTTTGATATGGCAAAAATGATATGGCAAAAATTCTCCACAACGTACGTACAGATAAGAACTTCAATGAGTGCCTCACGCGAATGGAATTGACTTCATTTACATGCAAGCGTTTTAGATTCTTTTCCCGGACTTCCATTAATAAGACAATAATATCCGGAACGTGCTGAATCTATATGTCTGTGAACTACCTAACACCACGGCCTTCAGCCTCGGTCCCTCGTAAGCAGTTTTGTTCAGTGATGAACCAACACCTCAAAAGAAATCGAAACTTTGTTCGAATTTTTTCTCACTACCTTGCCCCGAACAAATGACCGTTCACCTACTTGATTATTGCCATGCGCTTCACTGCGCTGAAGTCCCCCGCCTGTAGGTGATAGAAGTAAAGTCCACTCGAAACAGGGGCCCCTATTAATGATTTTCCGTCCCAATATGCTGCTTTTGATTGCTTCCTATAAGACCCCGCCTTCTGGTGTCCTAGATTCAAACGACAAACCAGGCCCCCAGCAGCATCATAAATTGAAATACGCACCTCCGCATCAAGTCCCAGCTGATAGGGAATCCACGTTTCCGGATTAAATGGATTTGGATAATTGGACAACAGTTTCGTTTCGCTGATAGCGGTTACTGTATTATCCAACCAGTCACGGAGTACACGCTTTGCAGCTTGTGCTTCCAAAGATGGACTCCGGAGAAGTTCCAAACTGGAGAGGGCTTGTTGTACACGATTCAACTCAATCTCCGACAGTGACAAGGCTGAGCTAAATGCGGACGGCGAAGCTACTTGTTCGCCAAACCGTGAAGCAACGGAAATAAGATCCAAGACGTCAACTACCCCGTCACGATTGACATCAACGACAGAATCCCCAGGTAAAGTTTGACCAAATCGACTAGCGACAATAACCAAATCGAAGAGATTGACAAGACCATCGAAATTCACGTCTTCAGGGTTTCGGAATTCTAATCCTTCTGCAAATCGAGTTGCTGATACAACACCGCGAAACCCGCCGAGATGAATTCGAAAATCAGGGACACTAACGTAGTTATCTCGATGGGCGCAGCGTGTGACATGCTTTTCATTGAGCCAACACGCTCCGCGCAACACGTGGTGCTTACCCTTCGCCGGACCTGTGGGATTTGACCATTCTCGCGGCGTACGGTAGTATGTAGGATGATACCAGTCCAGGACCCACTCCCACACGTTACCAATCATGTCATATGCTCCGTAAGGACTCGCCCCCTTGGGATAGCGTCCAACGCGTGTTGTCCTGTGTGGTCCTTTTTCCCATGAGTTCAACCGAGTCGCGTCCCACTCGTTGCCCCACGGATACATGCGGCCATCCGTACCCCGGGACGCCTTTTCCCATTCCGCTTCAGTTGGCAATCGTTTCCCTACCCATTTCAAGTACGCCAACGCATCATTGTAACTCACCTGGACAACAGGATGATTCATTTTGCCTCGAATGTTATCCCCAGCGCCTCTAGGAGATTTCCATGATGCACCTCGGGGACGGGGCCAGACATTCGAACCCTCCCATAAATATCCCCAACCTTGCTTTTCAGCGTCCGTGAGGTATCCCGTGGCTTCAGTGAATTTCTCAAACTGTGCGTTCGTCACCTCGTATTTGTCGATATAAAACGAATCCACATAGACCCGATGTTGCGGCTGTTCGTGCGCAAAAATCTCCTTGAGCGCGACCGCGTCCCTTCTGCCCCGCACAATTTTCTGAAGCTGCGCATGGCTTGTCCCCATGACAAATTCACCTGCCGGAACCAGCACCATTGTTCCATTATCTTTTGGGTGTACAAGCTCCGCGCCCGCAGCCTCCTCACGCACCTGCGTGCTTAATGCCGGAATCTGTATTTTCAATGTCTCACCAGTAGATAGGTTTACTGTGGCATTGGCTGTTGTTCGGTCAAAATTCACAACAATTAGGCAATTTGATCCTTCGTTCTTGAATGAAACCGCTTTAATTAGATCCCTGTCTGTCTGTAACCAATGAACGTTATTCTTGGCAACAGTTCGCGTTAACTGACTGCCACCACTGATGAGGAAATAGGCCTGTTCACGAATAACATCGCCTTGCCGATATCGACGCCGATGTGATTCAGGTTCATAGTCTATTCGCTCACAAATCTGGCCATTCCAGATATTCCTATTCTCCGCTCGGATACGAAATCGGCCATTGTCAGAAAGACTAATTATGCCAAACTTGTCGTCTATGTTAATCCATTTTGAATCAATCGTCGTGCTCACGCTCGTCCCTCGAGAGCCCCGAAGAGGCGTAATATTATCCTCCCAATAAATGTTTCGCAAATTATCATTGAAGATGTCGTTTGGCAGTTGATACGATAGACCAGATTGTTTGGTCACATTGATCGATTCTTTTGCTACCAAGTACTCGATCATCACAGCCAACTGTTTCTTGGGCAGTGCTGTGAAACTAATGTAATGGTCAATGCTGTAAAGGCCATTCCGCTTTCCTTCCTGAAGATGTCCCGTGGTGACAAATCCATCGTCAATAACTTCTGAATTATGGCGCTGGGTTGTATCGTGCATATCAGCATTTTCAACAACAACCTCTCCGATGAGATTACCTTCCGCCCATTCGACCATATAGTCGTCACCAGGAACAAATAAGGCCATCGGATAGCGCCTGGACAAATGCTCCCAACTAAATGATGCGAATAGCGTTTTATCTCGGGAATATAGGAACTGACAGTATTTACTGTAGAAACTTCCCTCGGTCTTTTGTTGAAATATGTCTGGGTCTTCTGCCCGAATTGGGGATACGAACTGATGAAGCAGGTATGCTAGGCCAAGATTCGCATAACAATCGGTTTCATAGATCACCGGCCAACCTGAGCGCTGGTACCCAAACCTCCGGCTGAAGATGCTCCCGCTAACATTCTGAGCTTGTTCCCACTGAAAAGCTCCAAATCGAAGTTGTTCAATGAATCGTGCATCCGCGTCACCAAATTCATTCTGCAGCAAGACCAACATCGGAACGATGAAGTAAGGGCCGTATACGTGTCGCGCCCAATCTTTACCTTGCATGTAAGCAAATCGCCCAGAATAGAGATGCGTTCCCTTAAGTACATTCCAAACATCCAAAACATGATGGAAGAGAGATTCCGGAACTGATTGACCATGACTAACAAACGCGTAGTACGCCCATGTAAGCGAGTGTAGGGGAACAGCAATATAATCGAACTGGTAAGCACCATGGCCCTCAAGGGTAAAATCTGGGTGAACATTGGTGGTGTAAACCCATTGGTTAACGGGTTTATCGTCGACAATGGTCGTATCCTGACTATCTTGTGCGACTGACAACGTGTTCATGAAAAATTCCTGAGCCTTAAGACGCCAACTGCTCGCATTGGGGTGAGTTGGATAGAGGTTCACTGCCCAAGCAAGTACTTCAGAATTCATCGCGTTGAATTCAGCATGTGTATCATCATACACACGGGATGCCGCGGGATATTTTAGCTGGTAGTTCGCTTCGTTGACCACTACGCGTCGCATAGCACGTTTCTCTATAGGAGTTAAATCTCCCCAAATGAGACGTGCGCCTGCCACCGCCTTCGAGATAACCCATGGTGCTAGCCATTGTTCAGGCTGTTTCCCCCACTTTCTTCCATCTGTACAGACTCTGTTTCCAGAAATGTGCGTGTCTGTCAGATATCGAAGTGCGGCTCGTGCTCGATCTAAAAGCTGATTTCGCTCAACCCCTGAGACCGCAGCATCGTAAGCTTCATCTGTCGCAAGAAGTGCATATACGAAGATGAAATTCGCGTGAGACCGCATTTGATTATGATCGTGTGCGCCGGTACCAAAATATCCCAATTGAGAATCACCACGATAGTTACTATGCCACAACTTCTCCGCATATCGCGGGAACTCCTGTAATAATGAAATGTAGTCTGAACTGTCTGGGAACCCAGACAGAAGATGAGAATCTGAATCAGGTGGGGATCCCGGAAGATCGGTAGTATAGTGAAAAGAAAGCACCAACAGAATCAACGATATAATCCGGGGCAGTGTTTTTTGGGTCATCAACAAACTTGTGGAATCTCAATTCTCAAACATCAAGATTTGTGTGGATGGATTTGGAACTTCTGGTGCTTTACGCCGGTGTAAGACCACTAATCTACTAACACCGTCCATGGTTGCGATAGTGAGGGATACACCGCAGTCCTCTCTTTGGACAAGTACCGGAACCGTTCCTTTCTCCCGATATTATATTCGATCTTCGTGGAAAGATCAAATGCTTTCTTTGACCCTCTGGCGCTTAAGTCGGACCACAGCTATAAAGCCTGAACCTATTTGCGCCTTGGCTTTTAGTAATACAAAGTTGGTTCCCTTACGTGTGGCGAAAAACTGCTAACGCCTCTCGGAATTGACTTTAAGTAATAGGTTATGATAACATGCCCCATATCGCATCGGTGTTAGAGGATTTCCGCAATAACAATTCTGTCTGGAGATTTTGCTCTCTTCCACGACCCGCGAAATGAGCACACAAAGCGGTTATGCCTAAATGCTGGGAGTTACTCCATTTCTTCCATTCGACACTCGAACAAACTCTGTCTACGGAGATTGAGTTCGTATGTACCGCATCTTCTTTCTTTGTTCCTTGTATTTAAGCGCAAACTTAGCTAACGCCGAACCCCTTGCGTCACGCACAGTGGACCCTAACTGGCGCTGCGGAACTCCTGCCCTCCGTAGCATGAACTCTTCACGGGTTCCGGTTCAACAAATAGAAGAAACTCCATCCTCTCCTGCAGCCCCAGTCCACGTAGGCCAGATTGAACGATTCTTCACGCACATCCCGGAGCAATCGGTAAAAGGCACGTGTATTGCCATTGGAGAACACATATACCTTTATGTTGAAAATTCGATGTTGCTTCAGAACATGATGACTCAGGCTGAAGCAAGTGAGATAGTAAAGGAATTTGATTCTCACATATACCCACAAGTTCATAGGTGGATTGGATTAGAATGGCGTCCAGGGCTAGACCGAGATACAAAAATAACGCTGTTGATGCACGACGTGGGTTTAAACGGTTCAGGAGCAGGTTTTGGTGGATATTTTTCATCACGAGATCAAAACCCTACTGGACTCAATAGCAACTGCCGAGAAATTGTTTTCATGGACATTTTCCAGTTCAAAGAGCGTTCTCGCTTTACTTTCTACAACAGTCTTGCACATGAGTTCACACACCTTGTAAACTGGTTCCAGAACGGCGGACATTCTGATGAACGTTGGCTCGAGGAAGGACTTGCGTCGTTCGCAGAATGGGCAATTTATGGAAACATTCACACACTCTTCGTTGATGGATACTTCGAGAATCCAAGCGTTTCACTGACTTCGGGGAACACCGCAGATGTCTATTACGGAGGCGCATTTATGCTGCTTCTTTATCTTTTTGAACATCATGGAGGCCAACGCTTCATTCGTGAACTCGCACGTCAAGATGTCTTGGGAATACAAGGCATCAATGCTGCTCTAACAGCTTTGAATCGGCCGGAACGATTCGCAGATGTATTCCAAAACTGGGCCCTTGCAAATTTCGTCAATGATCTCAGACGCGGAGGCCAGCTGGGTTACTCGAACATGCCAAATCAACGGGTAAATTCCGCTGTTCACCGAATATCTAACTTTCCAATCAGTCGATCGGGCAAATTGAAAGATTGGGGGGTGCAGTACGTGGAATTTCGTAACCTCCCAAACCAAATCGAGATTGCTTTAGACGGTACGGGCGATGGAATTTTGTATGCCCAGATCGCGCGACTCTCGAACAATGATCAGAGTACCGTCCAACCGGTCGTTTTCGATGAAGGGAATCATGGACTCATTGCGTTAACAGGCTTAACACGGAGTGACCGGGTGATAATGATGGTGACGACTACTACAGCTCAGTCTTTCCGGTATGAGGCAACCGTTGATGGCACTTCCAGCATTGTTGTTGGCCCGCCTCGCGTATTAGGTACGTCAACTGCGACTGCGAATACAACCACAAAATCAATTGGGAAGAGGTCTAAACTGAGTTATAAGAGGTCAAATATCGACTTCAGACTCGAACCAATAACACAGGTACACTTGTCCAGTAATTATCAGGACGTCTGCATCGTAGGTGAACTTGCTTACGTGGTAAGCGACTGGGGTTTGGAAATTTTCAATCTGACAACGCCCAGCCAACCTAAGCAGATTGGAGAGATTGCAACGCCGGGAAATGCACAGGGAATCGTCGTGCATGAAAACACAGCCTATGTGGCAGACGGTGATGGCGGTGTAGTCATTATTGACGTAAATCAGTCCAATGCCCCCAAACTGACAAAAATCATCGGGGGATTCGAACATGTACGCTGCATTCACATTGCTAACAGGAACGCATACGTGGTTGATGTCAAACAGGGACTGAAGATCTTTAGTCTGAAGGAATTACTTAACGGGACGAATCCACAACCTATTGGTGCATTTTACACAACCGGGGCGGCTCTAGACGTGTCGGTTGATAGAAATATGATCTACCTAAGTGATGAGAACCTAGGTTTTCACATTCTCGATTTTGAACTCGTCGACATTCCGGCTTTTGCAGGGATTGTTAGAACGCTTGCCTTTGACTTCGATGTTGCAGATGGCTACGCCTACGTGGCCTCGGGCAACTTCCAGATTATTGACATGCGAAACCGACTTGAGCCAGAGATCATCTCGAGCATTCAAACGCCCGGACTCGCAACGCAAGTCAAATATAAAGACGGGTATGCCTATCTTACAGATCAGCAGTCGGGACTATATATCATAGATGTTCACGATCGTCAGGAGCCCAAGACCATCGCGGTTCAGCCTTTATTAAACGGCACAGTTGGCTTAGACATTCTCGAAATCAACGGGAAAGGAAAATTCGCATGCGTTGCCAATGGAAAAAATGGTCTGCAAATAATCTCCCTCAAGAACCCAGCGGCTCCAGAATGGCTTCATCATTACGATGCATCAGGCGAGGCTTACGGTCTAGACATCGTAGGAACAGCAGATGGAAGACGCATGGCGTACATTGCTGATGGTGCCGCCGGGCTCAAGATTGTCGAAATCAAGGATGCCTTTAATGCAGTTTTAACGCATCATATACCGCTTGATGGGATTGCGGCCGATGTGCGGGTTGAAAACGGACATGCTTTCATCGCCGCGGCAGAACGTGGCCTGCTCATTCTGGACATAGAGAATGCTGACAATCCTAGAATGGTTGCGCACATCCAGACAGCCCATCCCGCCTGGGGAATTGAAATCAAACGAGGACATGCCTACGTGTGTGCGGATGAATTGATTGTGGTTGACAGCCGTACGCCAGAAGATAGCCGCATTGTTACACAACGGGCCATGCCCGGCAGTGCTTATCGGATAACAATCGCTAATCAACAGGGTTACGTCGTTGCGCTTGATGGTGGCCTACAGATTTTCGATCTGGCTGATCCCCTTAATCCGCGCGCGATCGGCAGCTATCAAACACCGGGGAACGCAACAAACATTGCGATTGCTGGAAACAAAGGATATCTACTGGATAGTCTATCGGGGCTGCAGATCGTCGAGCTAGATGAACCACAACGTCCTGAGACTATCGCTGAATACCAAACCAACGCACTACCCATTGCTGCGCAGATTAGCGGAGACTATCTTTACCTCCTTAATCAGAGGCATTTACAGATCATCAACTCGCGCAATCATGAGTTAATCTCAAGTCCCCATTTCCAGGCAGCACTGCGATTTCCATCCGAAATCGTTGTGATTAATGATGCTGTTTACGTCACAGATCTCTACGATCTACGCATCTTCAAAACCAACGAACGGTTATTTGACCTTTCGGTGCCAGATGCTGCCATATTTGAGGAACCGTTGAACCAGCGACAACCTATTATAGCTCAATATAAGAACCGACTCAGGCAGAACTTCCCCAACCCTTTCAATCCCGAGACATGGATTCCTTACGAAGTTGGATTGGGGGGAAATGCTGAACTTCAGATTTACAACACCCAGGGAACCTTGATTCATCGACTAAATCTGGGCCATAAAATGCCTGGAACGTACGCCACTCGAGACCGCGCGGCATATTGGGATGGGAGGAGTAAAGGCGGTGAATTGTTTTCAAGCGGAACCTACTTCTATCGAATCATAGTAGGAAATTTTAGTGCGGTACGACAAATGGTCATTCTAAAGTAAGATTTAAAAACGCTACACCTTTAGGTCTCAATCCGATACAGTGCTAACGCCTTCTCTTTTGACACGTTGCCAGACGGAATTTCTAGAACTTCAAAAACCTCTTTACGATCCTCGTCGAAGATGATCGTTAGAATGTCACCAATTGCAAGCTCTTTGCCTGGCTTAGCTCTTTCGCCATTGACTAAAATATTACCAGCGTTACAAACAGTATTGGCCACTGTCCGACGTTTAACGATTCGGCTCAGTTGTAGGTACTTGTCCAAGCGCATCGGGCGTCCTCAAAGCAAGATCCTCTAGCACTTCCGCAACTTCACCCCCCGGATTTTCATCGACCTCGGTCGTTTGAACATCCTTTAGAGCCAGACGCAAAACTTCGGTAAAATCCTCGGCTTTATGGAAACAGATATTTTCGCGAATTTCGTCGGGAATCTCAAAGAGGTCCTTGTCGTTTTCTGCGGGGATGATAATAGTCTTAATTCCGTTTCGATACGCTGCTAAAACTTTTTCTTTTAACCCACCTATAGGAAGGACATGACCGCGTAGCGTAATTTCGCCCGTCATGGCAACGTCCTTACGCACCCTCTGACCTGTTAACACGGATACGATAGCTGTCGCCAGCGTGACACCTGCAGAGGGACCATCCTTAGGCACTGCACCTTCGGGAACATGAACATGCACATCATGTTTCTCGAAAAATTCAGGGGCAATCTCAAACGACTCTGCTCGCGATCGAATGTAAGCGACAGCCGTCTGTACAGATTCACGCATAATCTCTTGGAGCTGGCCTGTCATTGAGAGCTTCCCATCCCCCGCCATAGTCGTGGCCTCAACAGCAACAATATCCCCACCGCTTTGTGTCCAAACCATACCAGTCGCAACACCAACTTCATCATTTTCTTCAGCTTTGGTCTGTGTAAATTTCGCAGGACCGAGATAGTCGTTTAGATTATCAGCACCAACATGGATTTCGCTAGTCTCAACTTCAGCATCCTTGTCCTTCAGTTCGTCCTTCACAATCAGCTTGGCAACTTTACGACAAATTCCCGTAATCCCACGTTCCAGATTTCGGACGCCAGCTTCGCGGGTATACTTCTGGATAATATCTGAGGTGGCCTCATCTGCAATATGAATTGGCCTGTCTTGAAGGCCATGTTCCTTGAGCTGTTTAGGAATCAGGAAAAGGTTGGCGATTTTCTGCTTTTCAAACTCTGTGTAACCCGATAACTCAAGAATTTCCATGCGATCCTGCAACGCAGGAGGTATTGTAACACGCGTATTTGCTGTTGTAATGAACATCACTTCAGAAAGGTCATACTGGACATCCAGATAGTGATCCCGAAAGGTGTCATTCTGTTCGGGATCTAGGACTTCAAGTAATGCTGACGCCGGGTCACCCCGAAAATCAGAACTCATTTTATCAATCTCATCGAGGAGAAAGAGCGGGTTCTTCGATTTCGCATCCCTAAGGCCCTGAATGATGCGACCTGGCAGAGCACCGATATAAGTTCGACGATGCCCTCGAATTTCAGCTTCATCCCGCACACCACCGAGCGACATACGTATGAAGTGCCGACCAGTGGCACGCGCGACTGACTTTCCGAGCGAGGTTTTGCCAACACCCGGAGGACCCACCAAGCAAAGAATTGGACCTTTCAGCTTTTCGACCAATTTCAGGACAGCCAGATACTCAAGTATGCGTTCCTTCGCTTTCTCGAGGCCATAGTGGTCGTCGTCCAAAATCTTCTCTGCTGCATCAATATCAATGTTGTTTTCAGTGCGTTCCTGCCACGGCACAGCGAGCATCCAATCAACATAAGTTCGGATAACTCCTGATTCAGCAGACATTGGGGGCATCTGTTGGAGCCGATCAATCTCCTTCGACGCCTTTTCTTCAGCTTCTTCCGTCATCCCGGCAGCTTTTACCTGTTCCCGTAGCTCATCAATCTCTGCCACATCGTCGCCTCGGCCGAGTTCGCTCTGGATGACCTTCATTTGCTCTTGAAGGTAGAATTCACGATGGGTTTTCTGAACCGATTCACGCACCTCGGTATTAATCTTTTCCTTAAGCACGGCAAGGTCTAATTCTTCTGAAAGAAAGTCAATGACCAACTGAAGCCGCTTAATAGCATTCATTTCGTCCAGAACAGACTGCATTTTCTCGGCGTCGATGTTTGTAAAATTAACAATGGTGTCTGCCAGTGTTCCTGGTTCTTTCTCCTTTTGCGCAACAATTGCTGCTTCGGCAGAAACCTGTTTATTGGCTTTGATATATTTGTCAAACGAAGCAAGCGCTTTTTTCATTAGCGTCAACGCTTGAGCAGATTGGTCGGATTCCTCGTAAATCTCTTTGACTTCAGCTTGCAAGAATCCATCTTCTTCAAAACAGCGCAGAACAATAGCACGTGCTTCTGCCTCAATTGCAATACGGATTGTCTCATCGTTTGGATCGTAGGATTCCATGATATTCGCGATGGTCCCGACACGATGCAAATCCTCCGGCCCGGCATTTTTCGTCTCTTTGTCTTTTTGATTCAGCAGAAGCAACCTGTGATTAGCTTCAATCGCATTTTTGGTAGCTAACACTCCCATTTTGCGAGCCACATTCAACGGCTGATTCACGCGGGGGAAAATCACTTTCCCAGGCAACGCAATGACGGGCAAGATAGTGCTTTCTTCATCCCGCTCGATATTAACCGCATCCGAATCCATAATAGACTCCTTTAAGGATTTTTTAATCAGGCACTGAGGGCGGCTTGATCCTCATGAACCAAATCAGGTGGCTTATTTTTCAACACACAGTCCCTGGTGATGACACATTCTCTAACACCTTCCAACGATGGAATCTCGTACATCGTATCTAGCATGATTTTCTCCAGAACTGCCCTGAGTCCCCTCGCGCCAGATTCTCGCTCAATAACCGCGTCAGCAATCGCACTCAGCGCTCCATCGGTAGCGCTAAATTTAACATCTTCATATGCCAAGAGTTGGGTATATTGTTTGACAAGGGCATTTTTGGGTTCAGTCAAAATCTTGACAAGCGCAACCTCGTCAAGTTCGTGAAGTGTCGCAAGAACAGGTAATCGCCCAACAAACTCTGGAATGAAACCGTACTTAATGAGGTCTTTGGGGGTAACCTGTTTGAGAACGTCGTGCAGTCTCTTCTCATTCTTGGCTTGGATTGGCGAGCCAAATCCCATCGTCTGCTTCCCAAGCCTCTCCTGAACCACATTGTCCAAACCGATAAATGTGCCGCCGCATATGAATAACACTTTGGTTGTATCTACTTCGATGAATTCCTGATGCGGATGTTTTCGTCCGCCCTGTGGTGGCACGCTAGCCATCTTTCCTTCGAGGATTTTTAGCAACGCTTGTTGTACACCCTCTCCTGAGACATCTCTTGTGATGGAAGGATTCTCAGATTTACGGCTGACTTTGTCGATCTCGTCAATGTATATGATTCCAGTTTCCGCTCGTTTGACATCACCATCGGCAGCTTGAACTAGCTTTAGTATAATATTTTCGACATCTTCTCCGACGTAGCCAGCTTCCGTCAGCGTCGTAGCATCCGTAATCGCAAAAGGCACGTTAAGGATTCTTGCTAACGTCTGTGCAAGTAGCGTTTTACCAGTGCCCGTTGGGCCTATTAACAAGATATTACTCTTATCTAATTCAACGTCCGAACTCTTCTGGTATTGTAATCTTTTGTAATGATTATAGACGGCGACCGACAGGTTCCGCTTTGCCTGATCTTGGCCAATAACGTATTCGTCAAGCTCAGTTTTGATTTCCGCCGGACTCGGCAATGGTAATTGATCGGAAATTCCAGTAGCATCGTCTCCCGACTGTTCAGGGTACTCTTCTGCAAGAATCTCGTTACACACATCAATGCACTCATCACAAATGCTGACTCCAGCCATCTTTGGTGAGGCGAAAAGCTTTCTGAGTACATTCTCCCTATTCGTATCGCAGAATGAACATCGTACGCTATCATCAACGGAACTTGACATAGAACACACCTCGATTGTTTAAATGGCTTAGACTCAATTTTGGCACTAGGTGTTGTACATCAGATATTGGCAGAAACTCAATTGGCATTGGAATCGGCATCTTTGTCCTCGGAACGATTCGACATGACGTGGTCGACAATGCCGTATTCAAGAGCCTCATTCGAGGTCATATAAAAATCACGGTCCGCATCCGCTTGAATCTTTTCTATGGATTGTCCGCTATGTGCGCCCAGAATTGAGTACAATTCCTCCCGAATTCGTAAAATTTCTGTCGCATGAATACTGATGTCAGAAGCCTGACCACTGATTCCAGTCGTGATCGGTTGATGGATTAGCGTTGTTGAATGCGGCAGCGCGTAGCGTTTGCCAGCCGTTCCCCCTGCCAGTAGGATGGCCCCCATACTATACGCTTGTCCAAGGCACCAGGTTTGTACGTCGGACTTGATATATTGCATTGTGTCATAAATTGCCAGCCCTGCTGGAACCGATCCACCCAAAGTATTAAGATAGATCACGATGTCCGCATCAGGGTCTTTTCCTTCAAGGAAAAGCATTTGGGCCATTACATTGTTGGCAACAGCATCATCAATGGCCGAGCCAATCATAATGATACGATCTTCGAGCAAACGCGAATAAATATCATACGACCTCTCGCCACGGCTCGTCTGTTCGATAACAATAGGTACAAGATTCATAAAACCATGCTTTCCTTACACATGTACTAGTTTTTAGGTGATGATTAAAGATTCCTTAGCAGACGACTTGTCAACCAAGAATCGGTAGATTTTTTCGAATCTTAACTGTTGCCTAAACTCTTCCAGATGATTGCTTTCCTTTAATGCATTGGTATACTTCTGTAGATCTCGATCCTGTTGTTCCGCGGCTCGGCGTATTTCCAAATCCAACTCATCATCTGTAATCCGGATGCCCTCATTTTCGGCAATCTCATCGAACATCCACGATTGCTTAGTCTGTTTAATCGCATCCTCGCGCAATTCTGAGGGTAGCTTTTCCATGTCAATCCCCGCTTGCTCGGGGGTTTGATTATCTCGTGACAACCGTTTTTGAATACTCTCGATTGTCTTTCTTACATATTCGTCGACAAGCGATTCTGGGACCTCAATTTCGGTCTTTTCTATTAATTGATGGAGCACTTCTTCACGCTGACGTCTGTAGCTAAGTGCTTTCTCCTCCTCAACGATATTGTTCCATATAACGCCGAAAAGTTTCTCATAACTTTCATATCCTAGATCTTTAGAAAATTCGTCATCAAGACTCGGAACTTGCTTTTCCGTGATTGCGTGCAATATTAGCCTAAATATTGCGTGTTCACCGGCTAGGGATTTTGACGAATAATCTGCCTCAAAATCAATCGCTATCTCCTTGGAATCGCCCGCACACATACCGATTAGTTCGGATTCAATGCCTGCAGCAAGCGTTCCTTTGCCTAGTTCAACGTCAGCATCTTGGTTCGATTCATCCTCTACAATTCGATCGTCGACGACGCACTCCAGATCAATTCTTACTGAGTCGCCTTCTTGAACGGCTCTCTCTTCGCTGATTGGACTGAAAGTTGCGTGTTGATTCTGCAAAATAGCCATGTACTTGTCCACGTCCTCACGCGGAACATTCGCGGGCGTCTTATCCACCACAAGGTCCGCATATTTGGGAAGCGTGAAACTCGGTTTGATATCAACCGTGGCCTCAAAGTGAAGTGGGGCATCGACTTGTACCTGAATCCGATCTAGGGCCGGCGTAATTTCAGGCTGGCTCAATGGCGTTAGCAGCTCTGAGGACAGCGCCTCTTCATACGCTGGAAAGACAAGATTTTGAACTGCTTCTGCATTAACATACTCCCCGAACCGGGATTTAATCATGCCAATAGGGACCTTGCCCTTCCGAAAACCCGGGACGGAGACCTGTGTCCGCACTGACCGATAATTGCGTTCTAGTTCCGCGTTCACATCCTCGACGGGGATTTGAATGCGCAACAGAACGCGACCGTTCTCTAACTTTTCAAGTTCGACCTTCAATTGACCTCCAGTTTTTGTCCGAATCGGAAATAGTGGACCTCTCTGTCCTAATTTCGAACTTTTTAGAGAAATATTAAATCTACGTTTGTAATTTTATTATACTGCTTTATTCTTGTCTATATAGCTTTATTCTTGTCTATATAGCACAGCTCATGTCTTCTCCACAACATAGAGGAGATTTTATTTTTCCATGTCCATTTGGACATTTCGAAATCTGCACGTCGCTTCCGTCTTCTAGTTTTAGTATATCATTAACTAGTGGGGCATTACAATCCCCGCAAGTTGCATTAACAGACATGCCGCATTTACTACACTTATAGGTTTCCATAATATTTTAGGTTTCCATGATATTTTTTGGTGAACTTAATAAAAAAAACACCCCTACGCAAATGTGTGGGTTTATTTTTGGTGGGCGAGAAGGGACTCGAACCCTCACGAGGTATAACCCCAATAGATCCTAAATCTATCTTGTCTACCAATTCCAACACCCGCCCAAAAGGAGATGTAATGCGCCGTGAAGGAATCGAACCTTCAACCGCCTGATTAAGAGTCAGATGCTCTGCCAATTGAGCTAACGGCGCAGAAGGGATATGCGTCCGGAGGGACTCGAACCCCCAACTTATAGATCCGAAGTCTATTGCTCTATCCAATTGAACTACGGACGCATCGGATGATAAAATCACATCTAAAATCGCAACCTAATCGGCGCAAACCGTCCTAAGCGATTGACCAACGACATTCATCTGGTGCGCAGAGAATACCCCAAGCTTTCTTGTTCGAACGGTCCATGACCACAAGACAGTACTCAATGAAGAAATGGGGTGGGTGATGGGATTTGAACCCACGACCACTTGATCCACAGTCAAGTGCTCTACCGCCTGAGCTACACCCACCATCGGGAAAGATACGCCCGGCAGGATTCGAACCCGCGCCCTACTGATTAGAAGTCAGTTGCTCTATCCAACTGAGCTACGGGCGCGACGGTACTACGTTTCTAAAGTCTGGGCGAGAGGACTCGAACCTCCGACCCTCTGCTCCCAAAGCAGATGCGCTAGCCGGGCTGCGCTACGCCCCGATCGTTATTTCCCAAAAAAATCGTGGAAAATATACCACATTTTAGCTGTTGTTGCAAGACAAAAATGTAGTAACCTTGGCGCGCCAACACTCA
>CAYZGU010000039.1:0-187613 GCA_964478165.1 uncultured bacterium
TTTTTTTCTCTCCCCCCCCTCCTTTTTTCTCGCCCCCCCCCTTCCTCCCCCCACCTCCCCCCGCCCCCGGTTCCCCCCCCCTTGTCCATGGGCCCCACTCCGGGCCCCCCCTCTCTTTAACCACTTTAACAAGGCAGGTGAAATTCGCCAAAATGGGATAATAGTGAGCCTTTTTCTGAGGCGCTTCAAGGAGGAAATTGTGTTAGTGCATCTGATTTGTGCTGCTGTGCCGCTTTTGCTCCTGCTCGGATGTAATGCTGGAGAGCCACAGTTAAATGTATTCTCGAGGGCTAACTACGTAAGCGACGAGATTCGTTATGGATTCGAAGAAGAATTTGGTGTTCGAGGCGTCGTAGATACGTTCGCAAGTAATGAAGATCTCCTTGCTAAACTGCAGTCGGGCGGGGCGGCATACGACATCGTGATGCCCTCTGATTTCATGGTAGCGGTCATGATAAAAAAAGGCTTGTTGGCAAGATTGAATCGCGGCAACATTCCCAATTTCAAGAACATCAGCTCCCAATTTCTGGGAAGATATTTCGATCCGAAAAACCTCTATTCTATACCATACACTTGGGGAACGGCAGGAATCGCGTATGATTCATCGAAGATAAATCCGCCACCCGACAGTTGGTCAGTTCTATGGGAGGAGAAATATAGGCGTAGATTTAGCATGCTTGACGATCAGCGTGAAGTCATTGGTGTGGCTTTAAAGCTCTCGTCTGCTTCCGTGAATTCGACGAATCTTGCTGAATTGGCCTTGGCCAAACAGAAATTGATTAATCAAAAACCGCTTGTGAAACTCTATCGGAGCGAGGCCGATGAGATTTTGAGTTCTGGGGATGTCGATATGGCTCACTGCTGGAGCGGTGACGCATTTCGAGCTGCAGCAAATCGGCCGACGCTGAGGTATATCATTCCCAAAGAGGGATCTACGCAGTTTATCGACGCGGTTTGCATTTCAAAAACTGCGCCTCATAAGGCGCTTGCGGAACAATTTATTGACTACTTACTCCGTCCCGAAATCAACGCGAAAATCACGAATTTCACCAAATATGGAACATGCGTCGCAAGCGCTCGTTATTATGTGTCAGAGAACCTGCGAGATGAACCTGGTATTTACCCGTCTGAGGAAGTTTTAAACAGGCTGGAATCGCTCATCGATATTGAGAATTTCACAGTCGCGTACAATCGAGCGTGGGAAGAGATTAAAGCAGAGTGACAGTGGCAAGGCCTACTTCGGTCTATTTGTTTATGCTTCAGCTAGAGACGAGAACGAAATGTTTCTGTGTTATATTTCTGTATTATATAAGGTCAAATGCAATACCAGATCTACTTTCGTATCAGTCGTGGCGGGATTGGTATTCCGTATAATCTGGCGCGGTTGGAGTTTCGAAGGTTGTTTGAGCGTTTCGGATTGGAGATTGCGCATGAGTCAATCGCTCGGCGGCGAATGCTTATTGAACTCAGTCTTGCCCCTACTGAGGTTGGATTGATTGCATTGGGCCTTGGATATACTGAGGGCATCCTCCATTTGCGCACGGAATCATATCAGGGTGAAGCACTATCTGCGGTTGCATGTGGGCGTTGGTATCTTGGCTGGGTGCGCCGCCGAGACAAGAAGGTATTGCAAACGCAGGTATACATTCAAGATAATGAAGTGCTTCGAGCTCAAGCGCCTGATCGACGTGCCTTTAAGATAGAACGGGACGGTGTGACACGTGTGGTCTTTGGGCACCATAATCGGCGCGCTGTTTCAGTCTTGGATGTGCGTTTTCTATACAATATTGCGGGGCCCGGAGCTGTTGATGTAATTCTGGACCCATTTGCTGGTTATGGCGGGATTGTTTTTGAGGGGGTTAGACGTGGACTCTCGGTCTTTGCGTCAGATTTGGATCACAGTTTGTCGCCTGGTCTAGAGGCGATGGCGCCAACAAGATACTATGTTGCTGACGCTCGCTCGCTTCCGGTGGCCAAAGATTGTATTGACTTTATCATTACGGAGCCGCCTTTTCGTTCCGCTTACCGTCACGCAGTAATCGATTCCATTCCGGAATTCCATCGTGTTCTGAAACCGGGAGGGCGAATCATTTTGCTCATATCCGCGGACGCCCGTGAAGAGATTTCTAGGTCGTTCCAACAGCTTGGGGCGGACGTACGGTTTCTCGGGGTAATCCCGAGAGGTGGCGGGTTGCAATGTCCAGTGCTGGAGATTGGATTTCCCAAATGTACTTCTACGCATTGATGTTACTCAAAAGATTTTACTCAAAATCCTTAATCCCCATTATGCCTGTGCGACGGCACATTTTCGGGTAAGTAGGGACAGGACAACGATTGGCGTTGTGAAGACGATTTTCCAAGCAGTCGACAGTAATTCACTCCCAATCTTGTCAGGCATGGCATTTTTATTGTCAACTCTGGTTTATCGTTAAAAATAGCGATTGACATAAAAATAGCAGTCTGATATAATGATCCTTGTGTTTGGCCGCGCTGTGGTTACTACAGATGTGTTTTTTAAAGTCTGTGTATTTTTTTTGAACGCTTCTAGCATAGGTAGTGTCTAAATATACGGATCGGGCAGTTTAGGGGGAATTTGCTTTTGGAACGGGTGGAAGCACTGCTCATAAACGATTTTATTAAGGGGGATTCATCCGCATTCGCGTCCTTAGTTGAGAATTACAAGGACCTGGTGTACCGGCTCGCGGTTCAGATTACGAAGAATCATGAAGATGCTAACGATGTCATGCAGGAGACATTTTTAAGCGTATACAAGTCAATTGGACGCTTCCGAAAAGAGTCAGCTTTCGAAACATGGCTCTATCGGATTGTTGTGAATCAGGCGTTGAATGTGGTTAAACGTCGAAATCGACGCCGCGAATCCTCTCTTTCGCTTAGTAATGAATATGACGTACATGTAGATTTTCGGAGGGGCGGGGATTCAGTCGATGGTCCTGACTTGGATGTTGAAAAGAAAGAACTGCAAAAATGGGTAACTCGTGCTGTAGATAGTTTGCCGGTTAAGCATCGAACGGTTGTTATTCTGCACGAGTTCGAAGGATTAACCCATTCCCAGATTGCGTCAGTTCTAAACTGTTCAGTGGGCACAGTTCGCTCTCGTTTGCACTATGCACGTCGCAAGCTGCGAAACCTTCTGAAACCCTATGTTAAAGGCATTGATGTCCCACGTGTAAAAGATCGAGGCAAGAAAACAGATGAAACCTCAGTGCCGCTCTATTCAACACTGCTTTTCTGATTATATCGACCGTGCACTCTCGGCACGGCAGAGTGAAAATGTGGCTGCGCACTTGCGGGCGTGTTGTATGTGTCAGCAGGAATTTGATTCCTTACGCCGCACCACAGGCTTGTTGAACTACTATGTTGAGCCAGAGTGCCCGGATGGTTATCATGAGCGATTCTGGCGAGAATTTCAGTGTAGAATTGAACAGGCGGATTCAGCCTCGGCATGGTCGGGTGTAGACGGGCTCTGCCAGAGCGTGCAAGATTTCTTTAAGAGGATGTCTTATCTCTTTGATACCCTTTCTGCCGGGTGCAGTTCTGTGGTCCCTGTGTGGAGAAGACTTGTCCCACTCTCGATGATGATACTTGGTATCTTTGTTGCGTTCCAGGTGATTTATCTTCCTGAGAAGAGGGAATGGACGGTAGAGGACCAATTGCAGAGTCCCTTGAAGGCATCTTCAGTTCAGTTAGTAAAAACTCCGAACAATCGCGAATTAGTCGCTAGGCGTGACAGAGTTATTTTGCTTCCACAAGTGTTATTTCAAAAGGATGGGTATGGTTTGCGCAAGGAGAGCTACCGGTTTGGCACTATCGAAGTTGCGAGGCAAGATGCGAGGCAAGAGTGGGGTAATTTCAGTCGTTTTAGTTTCGCTGACAACAGAGAAATGATTCGTGAACTTGCGGCTGAAGGTGATGTGTTTCGTGACATGCTTGCGTTTGCACAGTTGTCGGTTCCAGGTTCAGCTCTTCCATCACATGATTTCTCCGGTCTGGTTGGGATTAATTCTCCGTTCCCTGATAAGTTTGAAAGAGAGGGCCCTCAATTGAATTCGTTTGTTGGCGTGTTGGAGAATGTAGCCGTACGTGATTTGTCGCTTGCGGAAGTCTACGATTCTGTTAAGCTCTGAACCTATTGTTGTGAAGACATTTTTGAAGGATTGACCTACTACAAAAACCCAAAAGGAGATTATAATGGATCCGAAATTGTTAGGCGTGCTTAGCGGGATTGCTCTTGTTGCTGTTCTGCTTTGGCCTTCTGGTAGTTCCAAGAAAGTTGAGCGACTGTACAATGAAGGTGAACAACTTTATGGTCAGGCTGAGTATGAACAGGCCATTACCATGTATACAAGTGCGCTTGAAGAATCAAAGAAATGGGGGGTCAAGACCGAGGTCATCGATAAAGATTTTCCCACGCTGGCCAAATACAAGATTGCTGTTAGCTATTCGAAGTTGGCCGAACATTCCGGAGATGTCAACTTTTACGATAGTGCCCTCGAGAACATTGAAGAAGTAGCCCCAACTGCGACTGTGGCAAAGCACCAGGAAGGGTTAACCTACCTCTGGGGCCATGTGCTCTACAAACAAGAGAAATTTGAACTTGCAGAGCCCAAATTTCACGCTCTGATTAACAACTTCCCCAATAGTCTTTTCGTTGAAAACGCTTGGTACGCAGTTGGGCAGCTGAATTATAAGCTGGAAAACTATGAGGATTCGCGGTCTGCGTTCAAGCATGTTGTTGATGAGTTCCCGAATTCGGACTTCCGAGATGATGCCCAGCACCTCATTGCACAAGGCTTCCTCAACGAGAAGAATTACGAACAGGCTTCTTCTGAATTCGACAAGCTCGCAACCGAAGAGTACAAGAATTATGTGGACCTCCAAGCCGAAGCAATGTATAAAGCGGCATACTGTATGAACCAGCTTGGTCGTGACGATGACGCGATTGGTCGATATACCAACTTTATAACTAAATTCCCCAACAGCCAATACGTAACAGCTGCATATTTTGACCAGGGTGCTATATACTCCAAACAGAAGGATTATGAAAATGCTCGCGTAAACTATGAACTGGCGTTGCAAAACACCCAAGACCGCTCGTTACAAGCTGAGATTAAATCTGCAATCGGTCGAACATACTATGACCAAGAAGACTATGAGAATGCGGTTGTAGCCTATAAGGAACTTCTTGACGAGTATCCAGAAAGTGAGTTTGTTGCCGAATCAAGACTCGGTATTGCGGATAGTTACTTCAAATTGGAAAATTGGAGCGAAGCTGCTGCGGGGTATGAACTGGTCATCGAAGAGCATCCCGATGAGAGCGATTTCATTCCTTATTCTTCCTATCAAATTGGTGAGGCATTCTACAAAATGGGCTCCAATTTAATGGAAAGTGGGGAAGAGGAACAGGGTGTATTAAATCTAGAAACTGCCTTACGGTGGTATCAGAAAACAATAGACGATTATCCTACCGATCCAGTCACTCCGCACGCGCTATACGGCGCGATTTGGGCATTGAACGACCTCGATCGAAAGGAAGAACTGGAGACAGTTGCCCGCCGGTTCATTGAAGAGAACCGTGCCGATCCAGAATTTGACATCTTAGCAGCAGAAGTTCAGCTAAAGTTCGCCGATATCAAGTTCAACGATTTCAAGGAGTATGAAGCCGCTGCTGAGGAATACGCGCGGCTGTGGACCTATCCCCCACTTCCTAAGTTCCACCTGATTAAGCTGATAGGCAAGTTCCAGGAAGGCAGATCTTATTATGAAGCAGCGACACCAGCAGGGTTTCGCGAGGGCGATGTCACAGAAGGTGTCGAATTTAGGACAGATCTCTTGCAAAAATCTGTCAAAGCTTACGAAGACGCAGTAAATACATTCAATTCTCGCGTCTTTATGATAGGCGTAGAGGATGGGCGCTATGATGATTTTCCCGAACGGGGTGAGCAGGTTGAGGCTTGTTCCATGAATCAGGCCTTGGCCTACGAGAAACTCAACGATTGGGGTAAAGCGCGAGAGCTTTATGCCAGTATCCCGGATTCGAGTGTGAATTTTGAGCAGGCGCGGTTGCTCATCGCGCAGAGCTACGTTAAAGAGGGAAATCCGAGCGAAGCTATCAATACATATAATTCAATCATGGAGCTTCTGAGCCCGGACAATCGCTCTCTCGCCGAGATTAAGCTCGCGGACCTGCTACGCGCTGAAGAACGTTTTGCTGAAGCAGCGACGCAGTATAGGAATGTCATTGCCAGCAATCCGTCGGGAGAATATGCGGACGATGCACAGTATCTCGTTGGACTCTGTTATTACAAGGCCGCTGCGGACGATTCTGCACTTCTAGACGACTCAGTTGCTGCTTTCGAAGAGATGATTGCTGAATATGGGGATAGCCCAAACGCAATCGAGGCTTACTATGGGCTTGCTCTTGCGTACAGAGACATCGCAATCAGGCGAGGTGACGAATCGCAATGGCCAAATGTGTTGTCGACTGTGGATCGGGCAAACGCAAAGTATGCCGATAGTGAAGATTTATTGATTCGAAAAACGCTCGGGCATATCGACTTGGTCAAAGCCACGGCGATAGAAAAGCAGGGCCTTGAGTCGGACGAGCAGATGGAGGATTTGGTTGTCAGTTTAAGGCGCATTGTGAATAATGACGTAGCTCCGGCAGATGCTCGAACACGGGCACAGTTGAAGATTGGACATCTCTACTATGGTGCGGCGAAGTTTGATAAGGCGCTAACTGAATATCAGACTTTTGTGCAGCTTTTCCCTGATGGTGGCGAGCTTGTGATTAATGCCTTATACCAAGCTGCGGTTTGTTACTACCAGCAGGCGGAGGCTTCGGCAGACGAGAGCACCAAACAGCTCGCCTATCAGAATGCCGCAAGTATGGCGTCCAAGGTGATTTCCAGAAGCTCAGAAGTCAACGATTTGATTAGTGCTTCATATACATTGGGCCTAGCGCGATTGGGAACTAATGACAGCAAGGGCGCGGTTGAGGCCTTCCGGCAAACCACTTCCTACGAGGGACAGACCGAGGATGAGGCGCGTCAAAATCTTATATCTCAAGCTCATTCCCGTCTTGCCGAATTGAATACCGCGATTGGTGATTACTCTGCTGCGGTCCAAGAATATCGGTACATCATTGAACATTCGGATGATGCGGATCTAAAGGGCCGGTCATATTTTGCAATGTCGTATGTACTTGACGAGCAACTGAAACAGTACGACGACGCTCTGTTAGGCTACCAGAATGCAATTCAGCTGGCGAAAGATCCTATTGTTAGAGCGCAGTCATATTACCGTTCAGGTCTGATTTATCAGGAAGATTTAAGCGAGGCGGATAAAGCGGTTGATATGTATGAGATTCTTGTTCGAGAATTTTCTGCCTCGAGTGATACTAGTATTAACGCGATGGTGGCAGACGCTGGATTGCGAAAATCCGATCTTTATGCAAAACTTGGGCGTTTGGATGATGCTCTTACTGATGCTCTTGCAACATTGGAAAGAACATTTGCAACGCCCAGTTCAACGATGTCACAAAAGGTGTCAGCACAATATAACCTCGGTTTCCTATACTTCGACAAGGCTCAAAGCGTGTTCTCGAATACGCCAGGCACAGATTTACAGCCGTATATCGATGCAAGTCGTCAATCGGCAAATGCATACTTCGCAGTCGGCGAGGCTGCCCAGCCTATTCAACAGGCGGACAAAACTACGGTGATTCCATACGTTCAAAACTCGTTGTTTCAAGCTGGTCAAATTTTCTACTCACTTGGTTCAGGAATCAAACTTCCAGATGATCTACACGCTGCACTTCCTCCGCTGAAGCAGTTCGTAGAGTATGCGGACAAGGGAATCTTTCCGGCATCTGTGGATTTGACCCAGAACATTGAGACATCATTGACCTACGTCGGTTCTGCGTATTTTGAATTGGGACGTCTTCAACTTGGTATTGATAGTGAACTTTCCCAGGCAGCAGTTGATTTCTTCCTGCAAGCGGGTGAGACGTTCAAAAATCTCGTTGGCCGTTTTCCGAATGCTAAGGATGCTCCACTCTGGCAGTATCAGGCGGGAGAATCCTATTTTGCGGCGCAGCAATACAAGACGGCAATTGATGAATACCACAAAGTGAGGTCGATCGACTCACAGCATCAGAGTGCCCCTGAATCGCTCTATGCGGTTGCTACGTGTTATCAATTCCTTGCTGAAGATGCGGAGCAGGCGAATGACATGACCGCTCAGGAAGACTGGCATTCGAAGTTGTATGAAGCGAACCAAATTCTCGCGGACAACTATCCTAGCAGTGCTTATACAGCGGATGCCCTTATTAATTTGGGTAATAAGTACTTCAACGGCGGGTCTTCGCAGGAGATCGATAAAGAGGAGCGTATTCGTCTCTACCAAATGGCGATTGAAAAATATCAACAGGCTATCGATTCTCCGGGTATTAGTGTGGCATCTAAGAGCACTGCGCGCAGTTATCTGAAGGACACATCAGTGTCGCTTGCTGCTGATGTGTATATCCAGGTGACCGGTAACCTGGATCGCGCGAAAGCGGCGGACAAAGACTTACAGAAAGCGGCGATTGAAAGCGTTATTGTAGAATACCAAGGGATTGTCAAGGAGTTCCCTGATACCAAATATGCGGATCTCAGTTTAGTTCAGATTGGCGAGGGATATATGGTTTTGGCGGAGCGGGAGGACAAGTATTATAATGATGCTCTTGATTTCTTTGATAGACTTTGGGGCAAGTATGCAACTGAGCCGCCTGTGGATACGCAGGTTAACCGCGCGTTGACCTATTCACAAAGCCAGGTCGCGACTATTACTTCCTATATGGAAGCGAACGACGTTCACAGGCGTACAAGTCGGGGAACTGAATAAGTCCCTTGGTTTTCATGTCGTTGAGATTACGCGATGCTAGAGCTAGGTCTGGCATGCAGCTCCTGCTGTTGGGTCAGTTTCAGTCGTCGCGTTATTTTCTCGCCGCTTATTAAACGTGTGATTAGCCATCTAGAAGGTGCGTATTGGCGCGCGTGTGTGGATTTTCAGTGGCATAGGCCACAGTTCCAGTCTACTTTCATCTTGGGGTGGGGGCCGGTCTTGGAGTCCATTTGATAGAAACGTGGGTGTCGTTGTATCTTGCTTTTGCTGCGCTGGTGCGTGTGCGGCGAAGCAACGTGATTTGTCGCGGAATGGACAAAGGGAATCCAGCGGGGCGTTTTACTAAAACCGTTGGAGCGAAAACATTTTACCTGATGGGACGATGCTTATCCCTTGGTGAGGTTGACGTGTCAGCCATTATATTTTACGTGCTATGCTGTCTGTGGACTTTTTGATGTGCTGGGCTCACTACAGGTGGCCTACGTGCACATAAGCATATTGGTGGGTGAGTGGCTAGATTTCGCATGGATGCATGGATAGGGAGCGGTGCTACCGATATTGCCGGGAGCCTGTCTGTTGCTGAAATCTGAGAGTGACTTAATTGGTGTGAGATTTCGGCGGGCTTGTCTATGATTTTCAGGCCTGAGACCTACTGCATCTCCTTCGATAAAACCCCGACTAACACATCGAGATGAACGTGCCGGAAGAATTCCGACAGCCTTTTTTGCTTAGGCTTTTCCGGCAGTAGGATGAAGTCCGATCGCTTTTGTTGGATCTGTTCAAAGACCTTTCGATAAGCGTTGCTTGTCGCATAAGCAATCGTAAGCTTGTAATGCCCCTCGTACCTGTTGAGGTAGTCGTTGAATCGGTTTGCACAAAGCTGGATTTGATTTGTGTCGTGGGAAGATAATTGGAACTCGTAGCGTAGTACAGCTTCTTCCGATTCGAATTCCTCAGGTACGGGGCCATAAAGGCCCGACAGCGTTACTTTGTGGATAGCATCTTGGCGTTCTCCGAGGCCATCGCGGAGCTTTGTGCTGACAATGGTGTGTGTGCGCGAGCGAGAGTACGGCTTTTTCCCCGCACACGGGATAGTCAAGAGAATGTCCTTGTGTTCAGGTGGTTGATATTCGGGAGCGATAACGAAGGAATTGGGTGTGTAGTTCAAAGAAATCGGTACTGCTCCCAGGTGTTGGTGCGGGCGTTTTGTCCATGTCGGGAGAGTGACAATCCGTTTAGCTAGTCGTTTGGAAAATTGATTGTCATGCTCGCCGAGCCATCCGACTGCATTTTGAATGCCACGAGCATTAGTGGCGTGCTTAACTAAAGCTTCGAGCGCTTGATCAGATTCAATTGCCAGTTTCATGTCTCTTAGCGTTTTCGCGTCCATTTCGAAGTTGTGGAGCGCGATTGCCGCATAATACTCGCTTTTATATTTTCCTGTCGAAGTCCTTTGATAACTTTTGGCTTCCATGAATGCCTGCTGCATCTCTTCGAGTGGAGTGTTTCGACAAACGTGGCATTTGCAGCCTATTGTATCCAATTCCATGACCTTGAGTTTCTGTTGAGTTTTAGGGTCGGAATAGCTAAGATTCCTTGCGGCCTGGATATAACTTGTGCTATCAAAGCTATCAACTCCTAAGTATGCCAGTATAGGGGTCAGATTTCCAGAAACTCCGAAGGCATGAATGGGGGTTTGGCGTCGCTTTGATGGTGAGAGAGCGTCGATTACACCGCAAATTCGGGATAGCACTGCTGAATCATCGAATCCACGTAGAGGTACGAGGGAGCCCACCGCAAGTCCGAACGAAGGTAGGAGACCTTGTACTCGTTCGAAGACTTGAATTACGTAGTTTCGGACGTCTTCTCTAGATTGTCCGTGACAGCAGATATATAGAAACGGTGGATTAGGTTTGTCGGCAAGGATTTCCGCTACGCGCGTAGCATTGTCGATGCTGCGTTTCATTCGATTCTCAGCCTCATCGCGTGCAAGGTTTGGAGGGAGGGGATAATCCAATGACGCGAGAATCTCGCCACCGAGATTGAGTTGAAATTCGAGAATGTCCTCTGCTTCTTTGTCCTTCCGAATTCCATATTGTGAAAGATCTAACCCCGCATTGTAAAGCAACTTGAAGCCCCCTGAATCGAGAAAGATAGGTGCACCATACGACGCACCGACCTCTTTGTAGCGCTCGCGCATCGGTTTATCTCGCCAGTATGCGATATGGCGGGCCGTGAGGTTGAAATCGAGAAAGTGGAGCACTTGAGATAACATCGGTACATCTCGTTTCATGAAGTCTCTCAAAAGGTATTTCCAGATACCACCACCACGTGGACTTGTTCCGGTCATGAATGAACTGACTGGATACATTATCGGTGTTGGTAAAGCCGATAACGCTTTGCCTTTTCTCATCAAGTTCAATTCGCCGATTCTGCCAGCATTTCGTTCGATTTTCGTTTGGTATGTTGGTGTGCTGGTCATTTTATTGGTGTGCTTAGGGACGCGAAAAGCCGTTTGGTTGATTCCGGAAGCATTAAAAGCATTAATGATTAACGCAGGTTATTCTGCTTCGAGTCGTGCTGCCCCCCATTCCTTCCCCTCGAGTTCCCGCAGTTCAACTTCTACAGCGCTGAGCTTTACACCCAACGTCCTTAACTTGGAAGAGACGTGGAAAAAGAAGTGAGCGGCCAACATCTCGCATGTTGGATACGCCGCTTGTTCTTCAGTCAAAGCGGGGTTTTCGTTAAGATAAGTTTCGGAGAGTTTTTCGACGCATGGATCTGTGATCTCGCGCAGCTTAAGAATGTCAACAACCATACCATGCTTAGGAATGCCCCTCACGTAAAGTTTTAGTGTCCAGAAGTGGTTGTGTGGCTTTTCTCGGACAGAAAGACTGTGGCTTGCGTAGAATTCAAAAGGGACAATTACCGTTGTATACAATATATGCGTATCCTTTCCTCGGAGAAGGAGAGATGAACAGCTGCAAAAAATGTCATGATAAGTCGCGATTCCGAGCCTCTGAGCTTTGCATACGAAACGCTGTTAGAAAATGGATCAAGCTAACACGAAGCGATGCGGATAGCATGTTGAAAACGATGAACCTCTTTGTAAAATGTGCTATCCTAGGAGAGTAAACAGATGAATACGGCCTGCAAGCGGGTGCTAGCATTTAATTGACTGATGATGAGTGCCATGATAGGACAAACTTTCATCTTTGATGGAAATTCGGAAACTATTTATTAGGTTGAGGTCGAGGCGCGCTAAAGCCAAATTGGTCAATGGTCCTGAGGTTTCGCAGAGGTCGTGCTTGGTACTAGGCCTGATTCTGACTCCTGTGGAGTGATGTTAGGTTTCTAGATTGTTTTAGGTCATGTGAGGACGAACCTAGAAGCGCTTCTTATGTTGCACAGTCAATGATTGAGAGGCTTGGTCATTCGCTTTTGTAAGTAACACCCAGTGTACCATATTTCAACGGGTTTTCCCACACCTTTGCTTGCTTGAATCACCTAATACAGCTTTTTGTCTCAGATTGATTAGGTTTTTCATTGACGATGTTTATCACCAATGCTATGATTTGAGCGATGTGGGAGGACGATTGAATAATTCCGCGCGTGGCGTCATCTTGGGCTAGTCTATCTGCGAAGCGCTGTTGGCCGCACTTGTTGATTTGGAATCAGATTTTACATCGTCTAGCGCTTGTGGGGCTATGGATTGGACGAGAAATGTTTAGTTTGTGCAAAATTGTCTTGTATCTTGTGCTCCAGATAATCGCCCTATCAGCTGTTGTAGCCATCACCGCTGCTGACCTGGTGCAAGTGATTTAATGACCTTGAGACTTTCGCGTGGTTGTGTGGTCGGCGTGGATTGATTCTTGGGTTAGTATTAACGTGCTGTGAATCGTTGTTTGAGTAGCTGTCGGATTTGTGGAAAGTCGTTTGTTGAAAACAGTGTTGGCGGAAGTGGTTCTGCACTGATAGGCATTCTGCCGTTGACGTACTCCATGGTTCTAATCACAGGAAACATCCGCTGTTCCGAAACCTCCTGTAATCGTGTAGATCGTCGAGTTGCTTGGGTTTCTACTGACTCGGTTTCTTCCGATGCTCTCGCAGGTGACTGACGTAGCTCTAAATTTGGGCTATTATCAGTTATGTGTTCCCGATGATTGTTCTCCGTGTAGGCCCTGAGTGGGAACGGTCGGCCTGCGAAGTCACTTTCACCACGATCTGATTAATGATCCGTTTGCTCAGTATAGAGCTCGGTAAATTGGAAATATATTTGGGATGTTCTCGCGTGTAAGCTTGATGTTTTTCGTTGGAGCTGTCTTCAATGAAACTGACAACAGGAGTTATCCTAGCTGGTGGAAATAGCCAGCGAATGGGCCAGAACAAAGCGCTGATGGAGCTAAATGATGAAACAGTCATTGAACGTGTTCTACGACCTCTCCGAATCGCTACTGCGAATGTCCTCCTAGTTACAAATACACCACAATTATATGCCCACTTGCGCTTGCCTATGTACAAGGATCTTGTTCCAGGTACAGGTGCTCTCGGCGGAATCTACACAGGACTTCACTACGCCACGAGTAATGCTGTGCTTTGCGTTGCGTGTGATATGCCACGGCTACAATCAAGCCTGATGAATTATCTGGTGTCGGTCTTGGGAAATTACGATGCTGTTGTGCCTTGCATACGGAGCGCGGACTCGGCTGGACAGAGTTTCGAAACGCTATGCGCGGTCTACACCAAGCGTTGTACCCATGCTATCAGTCAATTGCTTGATGAAGGTGAATTGCGTGTGCATGCTCTGCTTGATCGTATCTCGGTTCGTACTGTCGAGCCGGAGGAATGGACTGAGTTCGATCCACATGGGGTCTCGTTTTCGAATCTTAACACGCCCCTAGATTTCGAAAGAGTGAAGGGGCGATTAGTTAAAGAGAAGGTGGAGGAGATATAGGATGTTAACGGTCGAACAAGCGCGTGAGCGAATGCTAGGTACGATTGGCGTATTGCCAACCGAAAGGCGAGGTATATTGGATTGTCTAGGTTATGTGCTAGCAGAAGACATCTATGCAGCGGAGCACATCCCTCCGTTTGATAACTCCGCCATGGATGGTTTTGCCGTAATCGCCCAAGACGTGCAAGGTGCAGTCCGAGATCGACCTGTACAACTATCGGTCACTGAAACTATCGCTGCCGGGTATGCACCGACAAACGAGCTTGAATCGGGACAGGCCGCGCGCATCATGACTGGTGCTATGTTGCCAAACGGTGCAGATTCGGTCGTTATGCAAGAAGTTGTGGAATTGGATGGGAACAAGGTAAGAATCCTTGAGCGTGTGGAAGAGGCCGAAAATGTGCGGTTCACTGGAGAAAGCGTGAAACGCGGAGATCTCGTTATGGAAAGAGGAAAGTTCCTGCGCGCACAAGAGTGTTCGATGCTGGCTTCGCTGAACCAGTCGGATGTTCTGGTTCACAGGCGGCCACGGGTCGCGGTTGTTTCCACGGGCGATGAATTGACCTCACTTGGACAAGCGTTGGAACCCGGCAAGATTCGTGACAGCAATCGTTATGGCATCTATGCGCAACTTCAAGAGGCGGATTGCATACCAATTGACATGGGAATTGCGCCCGATGACGAGTTGGAAACGGAGAGAATCTTCCGAGATGGTCTGAGTCGCGCAGATGCTCTGATTACCAGTGGTGGTGTTTCAGTTGGACAGTATGATGTTGTTAAGACGGTATTATCCAGGCTCGGGAAAGTTCAGTTCTGGCGAGTGGCCATGAAGCCGGGAAAACCCCAAGCGTATGGTCTCGCAGCCGGGAAGCCGATTTTTGGATTGCCTGGAAATCCCGTGTCCTCGCTTGTCGTGTTTGAGCTTTTCGTTCGCCCATCCCTCCTAAAAATGGCCGGGCATTCGAACCTATTTCGTCCTAACTTCAGGGCAATTTTAGGAGAAAATATTGTCAACAAAGATAAACGCGTCAACTATATGCGTGCGATTATCAAGGAGAATGGAGGAAAATACCACGCAATGACTACCGGGGCACAGGGATCCGGAATCCTCTACTCTCTCGTTCTAGCAAATGGATTTATCGTTGTGCCAGGCGGGGTGTCACTCGATGCGGGGGACGAGGTAGATGCCCAGTTTTTGGGTGATGTTCCAGGCTAATTCTGCGCCATTCGCAGCTTAGTGTTTTCGGCCATCGCCCGACCAAAAAGGATTGGACGCGACACTTTTCTGTTCTGGCATCCTTGCCAAACGAGATGCAGCTATACGCTGAACGATTCTCCACAGCCACATTCTGATTTTGCGTTCGGATTGATAATCTTGAATCCAGAATCCATTAATCCATCCTTATAGTCGAGAGTTGATCCTGCGAGATACAGAGTGCTCCGCGGATCAATGTAAATCTTCAAACCGTGGAATTCAAATACCTTGTCGCTTCCTTTGGACTCACCAAATTCAAGATTGTACTGGAAACCTGAACATCCCCCGCCAACAATTTGCATGCGTAGGCCAAATCCGTCATCGGTGGAATGACCTTCCTGTTCTATAAGGCCAATTGCTTTCTGGGCGGCATTTTCAGTAACCGTAATCATGGCAGTTCTCCTGGCTGTGATTTTGCGTTTGACAGATAGTCATGGATTGCTGATTTGAAGACCTTTTCTGCGTCAATCGCGTATCTTTGTGTTTCGGACGGCAAACCACCTAACGCATTTTCGATGTGATGACTCGTGACCTTCAAGGCTTCTTCGATGTGAAGACCTTTTATCAGTTCCGTTACAACGGAACTGACTGCGATGACAGTTGGGCATCCGAATGCCTTGAACTGTGCATCTCCTATCTTACCGTCGAGAATCTTAATTGATAGTTTTATCATTTCACCATTCGCAGGTGCGCCCACAATTCCCATGCCGTCAGCGTTTTCGATTGTGCCGACGTTCTGCGGGTTTTCATAGTGATTCATAATCTGTGGAGTATACACATGTCACCAATTCTCTCGAGCAAGAGGGTCACCTGAAGCAGAGTACCCCTAATTATATTCTAATAATGAATCGATGTCAACACATATACTGTTGAATTGTCCGGACGTTTTGTGCCATGTCCTTAGATTCTGAGTGATATTGTGACCTATTGATTGCGTAGGTGTTTCGGGCTATGTGGCGCTGGGCCTCGAGATTGGAGAAGGTCCATCTGACCTTCTGTTGGTTCTGCTCAGCAGAACCAGGGCTCTGTAAGCCGTGGAGCTCGGATTCGATTCGGTGAGAGCGGTTGATGTCTCGGAGGGGTCTCTCCCTGAATTTCCGCGGCCAGCTCCCACACGTTATGGAATGTCTTTTCAGCCGTCACGCCCAATCGAGAATTTTTCTCGACCTTTGTGTTCACAGCTTTGTACAGCTCGTCCATTTGTGGATTAGGGTGCTCCCATCGATAGCTGAAGGAACTCTGGTCGAGCGTGCCAAGATAGGTCTTCATAGAGGTGCTGTTAAGAAGGAGAGACCCTGGCGGTACTAACAGCCGTATTGTATATTGGACAGGATCGACGTGGTCAATAAGCCGGTGTCGTTCGACAAATTCGAGCATTTCAAGATAATCGCCTAAGGTCGTCCACGGAGTAAATGCTAGCCAGGTTGGCCGTAGTGAAATGCCGGTGCTATGTACGATTGCGATTGCCTCTTTGACATCTGCTCGTGTGTGACTCTTCTTCAGAACCTTAAGGACAGTGTCGCTTAATGATTCCACTGCGGAAACGGTGAACAAGCACCCGAGTTGACTTAGTTCTGGAAATAAGGTTCGGTGCTTAAGAATATGTTCAATTTTGGAGACAAAGTCGAATGTCAATGACGAAAACTTTTCGTGCATTTTTCGGACAAGACGCAACGAATGTGTTGGGCCGTTCAAGAAATCCGGATCGCCAAATGAAATGTGTGTCGCTCCTGCATCAACCTGTCTACTAATGTCCTCCATCACAACCTCTTGTGGAATAGCGAAGAAGCGTCCGCCATATACAGGCGGAATGGGACAATGTGTACAGACGTGTTTACAGCCACGGCTTGCTTCAACATATCCGATGAGGCGCTGCTCGCCCTGATGTTCAAGACGGGAATAGTTTCTAAGTGATGGTAAGGCACGTCGAGATGGTACCGGAAAGTCTGTGCGTTGGAGGAAAGGCGTGCTTTCAAGGCTACGTCCAATAATGCCTTCAGGCATATCTAATCTCGAATCTCCTGATGACGAACATTCGTGGTTCTCGACCTTTTGGATCAGTGCAAGGAGCGGTTCTTCATATTCACCCGTAATACAGAAGTCTACCCCATTTTTCAGCAGATAATCCGAGTTCAAACCAGCGTAGAGTCCGTAGAGGCAGATAATTGCATCTGGATTAATTGTGCGAACACGTTCGACAACACTAACTCCTAGGCGTAATGCCGTGTGCATTGGTACCGAAATACCGACAAAGCGGGCGCGCATAACCTTCTGGACATCCATGGTCTCAACGGAGACGTCAATTGCCTCCGCTGAAAATCCTGCGCGCTCCAGGACCCCGAGCGGCATTGCAACTCCCATGGGTTGACGCCCCAGTTCATAACATGAAATTAGCAGCACTGCACCGGCTGATCGTATTTCTGAGACTCGTTTTTGCATGAATGTTGCCTCCTTCCCCCTAGCCTAAGGAATTCGAAAGATGGGTTAATTATAACATATTTATCCCACTTGGACAAAAACTAACGGAATTGATTCCGTCTGCTTATCGCGTGAGGTTGCGTTAAAGTCTGGGGCTATGCATCAGCGGATTCCCAAAACTTATTTGTCAGAATTATAAATGTGTTGCGAGAGGTGTTGTGGATTGGGCCAATCATTTTGTAAGTAAGCTACAGCGGATCGTTGTCGTGAGTGGAAACAAACATTTCAACAAATCAGGTCTTGCTCACATTCCAGTGGCTTTCCTGTGAATTGTGCCCTATTCTGTTATCCTGCCTGTCCATGAGTGTTCACACCAGAGGGACTTGACAAGCTTTGCATCGATGAAGCAAGGGTTTGGAGTTTGAAGATGCGATACGAGGTATACTGTGAGGTGTTCTGCTGTAGCTAGTGAACAGATATGGAACACTGTGCTTTTGGTGCTGTACGCACTGAGCTCCTTCCTGCATGAGACTGTGCGTGATTGCCTGCGCGAGTGTGATTTCTTAGGGTACACATTGAGCCATTACTAGCCAACGATTGTACTGAACTTGTTATGATTTCGTGAATTTCAATACGTCCTACGATTGGGACATAGCTGATGCGCTGCTAATTTGCCGACCGATGAGCACTGGAATTATTAGAAACTATAACTCGATTGCCTAACGTTTGTTCGCTTATCAAGGTCATTTGGAATAGTGAACACTAAGAAATATCAAGGAAGCTGGACGATTGAATTATAGGTTCCCATTCAGCGAATACGGTTGTCATGAGAGTTTCTTGTCCGACGTGCTAAATTGAACTCCCTTCTGTTTCTCAATCGTTGATTTTCACGTGATATCGCTCGGCCACGTCCTCAATCTGGTTCCATGTGGTCCCCTCAACAAAGATTCCTTCTCGATTTCCTTTCCGTCTTTTCCGCGAACCCCGTTCACCTGGTACAAGAATTTCCTCGACGTTCGGCGATTGCTTTGCGGACTTAACGTACTCGATAAATCGGTCGACTTCTTGATAAAATGCTCCTGGGTCTATGAAACTAGCGATGTTGATAGCTGAGACAAACATGCCGTTACCAGGCCTGGACTCACCTGCATGAGTGCACCCTGCGCCGCTCAACGCCCCCGAGAGGATGTCGACTAGAAGACCAAGGCCGAATCCTTTTTGGGCAGCGATGCCGCCAAAGGGCAAGAGTGCCCCGGGAGGATTAGCGTAAAAAGCTTCTACGTTTGTCGTTGGTGCTCCTTCCGCATCAATAATCCAGCCTGCAGGAACTGGCTGGTTGCGGCGCTGTTTTAGACGTACTTTTCCCGATGCAACGACACTGGTAGACATGTCTAGAAGAATCGGTTCCTGACCTCCAACTGGAATTGCGCAGGCGAGTGGATTCGTTGAGAGTCTTGGCTCAATTCCGCCAAATGGTGCAACGCAAGCACCACCGCCGTGATCGTTGACCGTTAGAAGACAGATCATGTCGGATTCCGCTCCAGCGAGGACGTATCCCCCTAGACGTCCCACTTCGTTCGACCGGGATACGACGACAGAACTTACATCAGTAGTTTCTGCCTTTTGAACCGCCAGTTTTACGGCGCGGGTTGCGATAACCGGACCAAAGCCCCAGTTTCCGTCCAATACTGCCATGGATGGGGATTCGTGTTTGACTGTGGTTTTCGCTTCTAAGTTAATTAAGCCCGATTCGATTTCGGGGACATATTTTAGTGGCAGTTGGATAACGCCATGTGAATCATGTCCCACTAGGTTAGCGTCGATCATGGATTGTGTTACAATTTCTGCACTAGTTTGCGAAACTCTGAGGGCGTGGAATATCTTCATACAAGTGTCTGCCAATTTGGTTGGCTTAAAAATGGGCATAATCACACTCCTGAATTGTAGTCTTCAACTGTTGAGCTTGCTTTGTGTCAATCATGGTTTAACCAGAGTGAGAATCGGTTATTCGAGTATCAACCAAGATTGTCTAATCATGTTTGGACCAGAGAACCATGCTTGGAACAAGACGTTGCTCTTCGTTAGGCTGGCTTAACTTGTTCTTGTGTGCCGGTGGACTGTGTCGATGAAAATTGTGAGTTCGCTAGTTTGAATGTGTCTTGTCTGGGCACGACATTAATTCTGTTTGGAAACAGCATCTAATTTCTTTCAATGTTTTTCCAGTCACGATCTGCTGGGAAGGAGATGTGTAGTCGGGTCAGTCTATATGGGTTTCGACTCAAGTTGGATTCGGTCCACTAGGCACCTCGGGTTTCATGGTGATGGTCCGTTTGTGGCTTCCGAAGACTGAGAGGTCAAAACCAATGCGACTGGGTGAGAGAGGCGGTTACACGAATTCAATTGCGAAATTCTCGTAAGCCCCTCTTGCTGATTAACCGCAAATTGCGCTCGCGGATGGGGTTGGATGATGAACGGCTTCTGTCTGGACATGATTCGAAAGCAGTCATAGGATCTAGTGTAACGGGCTTGAAATGAGAATGCCTGTTTGTTAGATTAGTTCATCATAACAATGTCTTCCAATAATTAGAAACTAAGGTGGTATCTGCCACACGCTGAAACTAAAATTGGTTCGGCAGATCTTTTCCTTCCGTTGGCGGATAGGGAAGGAAAAGCTATAGAGGTTACCGCCGGTACACACTTATATATTATGGGAAATCCGTGTGTTTATGCAAGGTTGGTTTGCAATGTTGAGAGAGAAGGCGTTGTCTTTTGCAGGGATTTGGCTGGCAAATCAAAGATGCCTCATGAGTGATGGTGATGCACGGCTGGTTGTACTGAAATGCTCAGCTCGGACGATTGTTGTGTTGTGAACCGTCCAGCGTAAATTCAAACCAGAAAGGCACGATCCGAATCCAATCTATTGCTTAACTAGGGCGCGAAGTCAATTGCCGCATGTGGTTTTAGGTTCGTACGTTGTTCTGGGAATCCAGACGTTGAGATGTGCTATGAATAGGTTAACGAATTGACATTAAAAACGATTTGACAATATCTTGTGCAATGCGGTACACTATGCGTGTTTTGTTAATGGTAAGCAAAGGCACGTTCGTTCTAGTGATGCGATTGAGTCTCATTACCTGTTGCCAAGGCTTGTGGCCTATAACTAGTGTGTGTGAAGGTCTAATGCTACTTCGAGTGATTTCGTTTTGTATGCATAAGATGATACTGAGTCGCAGTCTCACTGGATGTAGAATCGTTTTCTTCTCTATACCTCATACCTCTACAAGGGTTAATTGAGATAGAAAGGGTTAATTGAGATAGAAACATTATAAAGATAGGAAGGGGTAGATTATTTAATCATGAACAGTATCAGAATATTGACTTCGCTTATCGGTATTGTGAATCTCTTGGTTAGAGTTTGTGTGGCGGAAGATGGGCTTCCTCAAACAGTGGAAAATCAGGATGCCTGTTCGACTAAGACCGAAATCGTTGCGTTGCAGGAAATAACAGTTATCGGTTCCAAAGACGCTGAACGGGACCTCGCTGGTTCCGGAGCTTATCTTGATCGTCGTGATATTAGCACTCACAGCTACAGTGATATAAGCCGTGTTCTGCGCAAAGTCCCTGGTGTTTACCTGCGTGAGGAAGATGGCTACGGGCTTTTTCCCAACATTAGTTTGCGTGGCGTAGATCCGGGGCGTAGTGGGAAAGTCACTTTGATGGAAGATGGCATCCTATCAGCGCCCGCGCCTTATTCTGCTCCATCCGCATACTACTCACCAACAACTGGACGTATGACTGGCATTGAGGTTCTTAAAGGTTCGAGCCAGATTAAATACGGTCCCCACACTACCGGTGGAGTTATCAACTACCTGTCTACGCCGATTCCAACAACCCGACGCATCTATGAAAAATGGTCCTTAGGCACTGATAATGAGGTTCGAAATCATTCGATTTATGGTGATACAATTGATGTGTCATTTGGGCAGCTCGGATTCGTGCTCGAGAACTATTACCGTGAACTCGACGGATTTAAAGAAATCGATTTACAAGATGACAGCCAAAATACCAATGATACGGGTTTTCGCAAGCATGATTCCATGGTGAAATTTGCCTTTGAACCCAGTACGAATCTCGCCCAACGGGTTGAGTTTAAGGTTGGTTATCTGGATAAGAAAGCGAACGAAACGTACCTCGGACTTACCGATGAGGACTTCGAACTAAATCCTTATCGTCGATATTCAGCCTCTCGATTTGACAACATGAAGGCTAACCATTTGCGGACTTATCTACGCTACACAGTTGCACCGGCGTCGAATTTGAATGTTTCCATTGCTGGTTATTACAATGAGTTCCATCGGAATTGGTTCAAATTGCGTGGCAGCGGCGAAGATCTGCTTAACCCAGAAAAGCTTGAAGTCTGGAAAGGCGATTCTGCGGGTACCCTCAAGTACCGGAATAACAACCGGGATTATCTTCTTTGTGGTCTCCAGTCGAATGCCAGCTTCAGGGTTGCTACGGGCGGAGTTGAGCATGAATTTGATTTGGGTATCCGTTACCATTTCGACGAAGTACGACGCTTCCAGAGCAACGTTGATTTTGAACAAGACGAGAATGGGAATGTTATTGGGCGAATGGATAAGGGGCCAGGATCCGGTGGAAATCGACTGCAAGAAACCACTGCACGTGCCGTGTTCTTGCAAGACCGAATTGAATTTGGTAGCCTGAAGATGACCCCGGGAATCCGATTTGAACATGTTAAATACAGTTTTACGGATTTCGACACGACCGGTGAACCAGACAAGATTACTCGTGAGGGTGAATCCACGATGAGTCTGCTCGCTCCAGGGCTTGGACTGAACTTCGCTATGAATAATCGGCTGTCTGCGTTTGCGAGTGCGCACCGTGGGTTCTCTGTACCCGGACCACGAGCCAATGCCAAGAGTAATCTTGTTGAAGAGACCAGTAATGGGTTCGAGGCTGGTTTTAGGTTCAATGATAATGGTTTGCGGGCTGAAATGATTGGTTTTTACACCGATTTTGATGACCTTCTGGTTTCCGATAATGTTGGAGGTGGTGGAATTGAGGGAAAGACCGAGAATGCAGGCGATATTGTCAGTTCTGGTATCGAAATTGGCGCTACTTACGATCCCGGATTCGTGCATAACTTGGGTTTCAGTATTCCTTCACATATGGCTTTTACTTTTACCAATGCGACTCTGGATGGCGTCGCCAATTCCCTAGATGATGAATCGATTTTTGCGGGTGGGGAAGACGGACATCGAGTGCCCTATGTCCCTGAGATTCAGCTAACTGCAGGTACGGGGATCGAATTCTCGAAGTGGGCTGTTTTTGTGACCGGCACCTTCGTTAGTGAAACCTTCACCTCAGCCAGTGAAAGTTCAATTTCGATTTCCCCTGATGGGACACCTAATGCTAACTACGGTATGATTGATTCGTACTATGTTCTTGACGTTTCCGGAAAGTACAATATCGGTGAAAGACACAGCGCCTTCATCAACATCCATAACCTTATGAATAGAGAGTACATGGTCTCGCGTCACCCAATTGGTCCGCGCTCTGGCAAGCCCTTTAGTGTGATGCTTGGGATGGAAGAGCGGTTCTAAGAGTTGCAGTTTGGGATTTGTCATGCGCCGGATATTAGCAGAGAAGGCCTTATTCGCTATGCGATGCAGTGAGGCTGATGCAAGTTTGGTTTTGCTGGTTGTGCCCCATTTTCGGGGGTGTCGATGGCAATTCTGTATTGCTCGTGAATGGCGGACTTCTGGCGAAAGAATCGGCTAGAATTACGCGACGGGTGGCGCGTGTTGCGTTCTATTTCGAGATTGGTTCGACTGTGTTGCGCGAGCGGTCTATCTATCAGAATTGTCTTTAGGCGAGGGAGACGGAAGTTGGTCACGCAAATACGACTAATCTAGATCGACTGAGATGCGTAACAATAGCATGGGGCCGTGGGGCGGCATGCGCAATCAGTATGCACAGCTAAAATGGTTGCGCAGCCGTACTGCCATACTAATTTCCGTTGAACGGGGGCCATTGTGACTTGGCCCCGTTCAACGGGCTTTGCTGAAAGGCCGTTACAGTAACGCGTTACAAAACCCGTTGTTGTGATGCCTGTAGGCGGTTGTGTCGTTTGTGAAGACTGATGAAATTAGGGATTATGGGAGTCAATTTGTTGCGCGAGGTAATTCTCGATGCCCATCTGGTTAATCTGATCTAATTGTGCTTCGAGCCAATCGACATGGTCTTCTTCGTCTCGAAGAACCTCCTCGAGAAGTTCTTCGGAGCCGAAATCTTTGTGCGCGTGTGCCCGTTGAATTAACTCGTTGAGGCGGTTGACAGCCTCTTTTTCAAGGGCATAGTCATTTTCCAACATGTGCATCACGCTTGTTCCAATCTTAATTTCAAGGTACCGTGACATATTGGGAATACCGTTGAGATATAGTACTCGGGCAATTAATTTTTCTGCGTGTTTCATTTCGCCTATGGAGTGCTCTCGGATTTTGGTATGGAGGCGTTCATAGCCCCAGTTTTCGCAAATCTCTGAATGCGCGAAATATTGGTTGATTGCAGTAAGTTCCGATGTCAGGATTTCATTAAGTGCTTCAATCATCTCGGGATTACCGTCCATTCTGCTCTCCTCAAGGAATTGGGTATGAGTGTGATTTCTAAGAATATTTGCAAAGCCACAAACTTTAATCTATCATAGTTTAGTATGACTGCCGATGTCAAACAAAATCAGAGTTTGATGATTCACTCGAAAGTTGAGGAGACTGGATGGTACAATGGCATTGATTCTCATAGTTATGAGAGAGATGGACGATTGCTGATGAATGCGTATCTATTGTATGTAGCGCAAATGTGTAGCGAAAAATAGCTCAAACTTCCGGTTGTCAGAATCTACGGCACCAATTAAAATAATAGCATCTGTTTGTTTCCAATCTCGTGGTTAGTGGCTACGAGTAAGATTGAAACACGGCAGACTTCAATGGATTTGTAGCGCTTGCGGATTATTGTAACTGGGAGATGCTTTCTTTGAATGACATGCTTGACTATCATTAGTTATTCGTTTGTAGAATGTGTTCATCGTAGAAAAGAATTAGGTTTAATGCGATTCACTGATGTTTGTTTCTTTTTTACTGTGCCCTTTTGCTGGAAGGTGGGGGTGGTTCAGAGCTCAGGGGAGAAAACAATTCTGTTTGTTGGCGTTAAGCTGTCAGACCTGGAGGTTCAGAATGTTCCTGACGTCGTGTTTGGGTAGAATGTCTTAGAAAAGATATAATGGATTTAGAAGTTTAAAAACGTTACAACACAGAAAATTACCCTCAGTTTCCAAAGGCAGTCAAAACCATCGAGATGAGGCCTGGGGAATGCGTCGGCGTGAAATTGGAGTGAAGGTTCGTTGGGATTCACAATGTCGCTGGATAGTATTATGCGACTGACAATCTATATTCTCATGTCGGTTGTATTTTAGATGTGGGTGGACGGTAGGATGGAGTTGTTAGTCGTCCCATTTAATCAGTGGAAATTCGATGTCAGGATAGGCCGATGTATTGGAATGGGAAGAGTATGTTGGAGATCTATCCCCTGAAGGTCAGTGGGGGAAGGTATTCTGATTGATGTGAGCGCGTTAATCCTCCCATCTAAAGGGGATCGTCGGCACATTAGTCCAGGAAAAAACATTCGGGAGGTCAAAAGCATGATAACTGTAGCGAATCGAATCTTTGTTAGGTCCGAATATGCGGAAGCCTTTGAGAACAAGTTCCGCCAGCGGGCACGGCTTGTCGATGGAATGCCGGGTTTTGTCTCAAACCAGGTGTTGCGTCCAGTAAATGAAGAAGATCCTTATGTGGTGTTTACACTCTGGGCATCGCGAAAAGACTTTGACAATTGGGTGGGCTCCGACGAATTTCGAAAAGGACATGCGCAATCGGGAAGCCTTCCGGAGGAAGCCTATGCGAAATCGAATGAACTCGAGCTTCATGAGGTGTTCCTGGATTCAAGTCGTCCAGATCTCGATGAAGAAGCGCATGGTGGTCGATTTTGCGTTCATTGAGAACTAAAGTCGCGCTAATGTATATTCGGTGCTTCCTGCACTTGACTTAGTATGCTGAATTCTAATGCATGATCGGAGGCTAAAATGAAATACTTCGTATTTATGTCCATGTTGATTGCAGGAATCCTGAACTCTAACGTTGCAGATGCCAGCGAGATTACGGTGTATTCAGGCAGGAGTAGAACTCTCGTTGAACCGATTATCGCGCAGTTCGAAAGGGAGACGCATATTAAGGTTAATGTCCGCTATGGCGGTACGGCACAACTTGCACTCGCTTTGTTGGAGGAAGGTTCAAGGAGTCCCGCGGATCTCTTCTGGGCTCAGGACGCGTCAGCACTCGGCGCAGTGAGCAAGCGGGGCTTGTTTGAACAGCTGCCGTTCTCGATTGCATGCAAAGTTCCCGAGAAATTCCGAAATTCGTCGGGAAACTGGGTCGCTACGAATGGACGAGCTAGGGTCATCGCATATTCGCCCGAGCGGGTTGCAGCTGACATTTTGCCGTTTAGCATTTTGGATTTGACCGATTCGAAGTGGAGAGCACGAGTTGGCTGGGCTCCCCAGAATGCTTCATTTCAGGCATTTGTCACAGCTATGCGCGTTCTCGTTGGCGAGGTAAAGACCGAATTGTGGTTGCAGGGGATGAAAGCAAACAAAACGAAGAGCTATTCCAAGAACACTCCAATCATTAAGGCCCTTGCCGCCGGCGAGATCGATCTAGGCTTGTCCAATCACTACTACCTATTGCGGTTCAAGAAAGCCGATCCCGAGTTTCCGGTCGAACAGACATTCTTTGAGCCGGGCGATGCCGGCAACTTGGTAAACGTTGCTGGGATTGGACACCTTAAAACCAGTCAAAATCCCGAACAATCCCTTGCTTTTATTCAATATTTGTTGTCTTTCACGGCCCAACAGTTCTTTGTGAATGAGGTATTCGAATACCCTATTTCCAACGAAGTTGTTCCAAATCTGAAGCTATTGCCGCTCAGCGAACTCCTAAGGTGTTCGCCAAACCTCAACCTGGACGACCTAGATGATTTGAATGGTACGCTGAAACTGTTAAGGCGGGTGGGCATCTTGTGAGTTATTACAGGTTTCGCTGGCTTTCAAACTGGTATCTTCTCTTTCCGGGGATTGTCGTCAGCTCGGGTGTTCTTGTACCCTTTGCGTACCTGACTGTAAGGGCTTTCGAGGCAGAGACTACGGAGTTGATCGAGATAGTCTTCCGTTCAAGGAACCTGCACCTTTTTGCCAATTCGCTCCTATTGGTCGGTAGTGTTATTATCGCGGATGTCATCTTGGCCGCCCCACTTGCGTGGCTTACTTGTCGCACGGATGTTAAGGCGAGACGAATTTTCACTTTGATGGGCGTCCTCCCTCTGGCGATTCCTGGATATGTTATGGCTTTTGCCTTTATAGGTTTGGGTGGTGCCGATGGTCCACTCACTCAACTATTTGGAAGAAACATCCCGCGCCTTAGTGGGTACTGGGGATCACTCCTCGTTCTAAGCTTTTACACCGCGCCGTACCTCTTCCTAAATCTACGTTCGGCGCTTCTTGGCATAGATCCTGCTCTTGAGGAATCCGCTTCCGCTCTCGGCTACAGCCCCTTGGAGGTTATCCGTTACGTTATTCTTCCACAGTTGCGTCCTGCGTTTTATGCCGGCGCTCTGATCGCTGGATTACATGTTTTGGGTGATTTTGGTGTCGTGTCGCTGATGCGATTTGAGACATTTAGTTACGCTCTTTATTTGCAATATACATCGGCCTTCGATCGTATCTACGCAGCATGGTTTGCCTTGATGTTGGTTGCGCTCGCAGTAGCACTCCTTTACACTGAAGGACGATTACTGAAAGGACTAAACCTTCATCGGGTGGGAAGTGGTACCCTCTATAGCCCGCAGTCTGCTCCCCTCAATGGTTGGGCGAAGTGTTCGTATCTCTATCTCGTTGTTTTAACAGGAGCAAGTGTCGTTCTACCTACTGGAACAGTGTTGTTTTGGATGGTGAAGTCGTTCGATGTGGCCTGTTTACAGAATCTGATTCAAGCACTTAGTGGTTCGTTTTTCGCGTCCGCTCCTGCTGCGATTTTGTGCACGTCCCTCGCATTGCCCCTGGCTTACGTCGGAGTTCATCGTCCTTCGCCTGTATCACGTTTGCTCGAACGTGTGGCATATATGGGTTATGCGACACCGCCACTAGCATTTGCACTCTCCCTCATCTTCGTGGTGCTGTGGGCGTTACCCGGAATCTATCAAACGCTGTGGGTCTTAATATATGCTTACATTCTTCATTTCCTCGCTGAGGCTATTGGTCCGACTCGTAGCGCCATCTACCAGGCCTCACCAAGCATTGCGGAGGCCGCTAGGTCTTTGGGTTGTACCCGACCTGGAGCTTTCTTTAAAGCAACATTTCCGTTGCTGGTTCGTGGACTTTCCATCAGTACTGCTTTTGTGTTTCTTTCGGCGATGAAAGAACTTCCAATCGCTTTTCTACTTTCCCCTATAGGATTTGACACATTGGCATTAAGCGTCTGGAGCAACACGTCGGAAGCGATGTTTGCCGAAGCCGCACCATACGCTCTTTTAATTCTGATTTTCTCCGGATTGTTTGTAGGACTGCTGCTCTTTTTGGGAAGGAGAACGTATGACGCCCCTACTTAGTGTTAAGAGAATTGGAAAATCTTTTGCCGCTCAATCACCGTCGGTCGTGGATAATGTCAGCTTTGAGGTGAAGTCCGGAGAGATTTTCGGCCTTTTGGGTCCAAGTGGTTGTGGAAAGACCACGACATTGCGATTAATTGCGGGCTTCGAACATGTGGATACGGGTGAAATCTACTTAGACAATCGGCCTATTGAAACTCCCTCAGTTCACATATCACCTGCATTACGGAAGATTGGGTTTGTTTTTCAGGATTGCGCTCTCTTTCCACATCTCAATGTGTTGGATAATGTCTCTTTCGGACTTAAGAAATTACGCGGTAAGGCTCGGCGTGACCGGTCGATGGAAGTATTGGAAATGGTCGGGTTAGCTGAGTTCCAATCTCGAAGACCACATGACCTTTCAGGTGGTGAGCAGCGGAGAGTGGCGCTGGCTCGTTCAATTGCACCCAGCCCCGAGATCATTCTGTTGGACGAACCATTTTCTGGTTTAGACGATCCACTGCGCCAATCAACACGAGAGGAAGTTCGGAAGCTCTTGAAGAAAGCAGGAACTAGTGCAATATTGGTCACGCATGATCAGGATGAGGCTTTAAGTTTAGCGGATCGGGTTGGGGTGATGAGAAGAGGTAAGCTTGAACAGACAGGTACTCCGGAGGATCTGTATCATCGTCCCAACACTCCATTTGTAGCAAGCTTCCTCGGGAAGACAAATCTGGTTTCCGGCCAAGGCGAAGGAGATTGGGCTGAAACCTCTCTGGGTAGAGTTAAACTCGATTGTTACGTTCGCGGAAAACTTCTCCTCTCGGTGCGCCCTGAGCACCTAATTATGACGAAAACTGATTCCGCGCAAACGGGTAGAGGTGCAGGCTGTATTGTTGCGCGTGAGTTCAAGGGACACGATCTTACTTTTACCGTTCAGTTTGCAGGAAGTGATTACTTCGTCCAGACTGACTATCGATCTACTTGCAAGGTTGGGGAATGGGTTAGATTAGCCACAGTGGAACCTGCAGTCGTTCTTGAGCAACATGTGAAAGGAAAACCCCTGGGTTCTGAAACAGCCAACGGTGTTTCAGTTTCTTGAGGCTTGAATCGGGTAAAGCACCTTCAGCGGTTGTTGCGAAAACACAGCTCATCAGTGTCCCAACATACCTGGTCCAAAACGTCATTGGTTGGCTTTGTAGGAAGGCAAGTTGAGTTCTTCTCACTTTCCTGATACATTGTGGTAAATTGCTCGATGGCGATTAAACTAACTTGAATCGCGCATAAAAATTGCTCGAGTTCTCTAGGCGGTGTATTCTATCAGGCGTTCACTTGATGTAAGCTTAATGTCTTGTGTTCGCCTTGGAAACGTAAATATGTTCGTGGGATGATGTTGATGGCTACTGCGTTTCGAAGTCGTTGTGTCATAATATAAGCAGATTGTTTCTTTGTTCTTCTTACAGAGGTCTTACGGAGATATAAAATCAACCTATTAGATTCATGGATAAAATGATTTCGAATGATTAAGACGCAAAATCTTCAATTTTCGTTCGATTTAAGAATTGCTCCATCACAAAACATGAAAGGTTCCTGGTGGAGTAGTTGAATGTTTTGGCGAACGGCGCTGCCAAGTATTTTTGATTAAGCTACTTCTTGGCTCGGTGAACAGGAAAATTAGACGTATTCTGGGCCAGAGATGCTGATTGTGGCACCTGTTGTGGAGACCAAGAAATGTATCGTTTGGATTGTTGAGGACGGATGTCATGTGAGTACTAGTCGCAGTGCGTTTGCCTCTCAATGCCGAACCTCGTGTTCTTATGTAATCAGGTTTACTCATCGCAAGGAGAACTATGACACCTGCCACGATTGGCTTAATTGGGCTCTCCGCACTTTTTCATGCAGTGTGGAATCTCTGCGCGAAATCAAGCAGGTCAACCCCGATTTTTTTCTTCTGGCTCAGCCTCTTTACACTCATCGTGACGGCGATTGTATTCCTAATTCGAGCACCAATTATTCCTTGGACGATCTGGGGTTATATCGGCGTGTCTGGCGTAGTCCACTTTGCTTATTGGTATTCACTAAGCCGTGCGTACACCATCGGCGAGATCTCCTTTGTTTACCCAATAGCCCGTTCGGCTCCAGCTTTTGTCGCTGGCTTTGCGATGCTATTCTTCGGTGAAACACTTTCAATTTTGGGATTAATCGGCATCTTTTGTGTTCTGCTTTCAATTCATCTTTTTCATCACCGCGCTGGTGAGAGAAAAGTGAGAAGCTTCGTTCGACATCTAGGGAAGTCAGATTCTATCTGGGCATTTGCGACGCTTGGTACTGTGATTTCTTATTCATTAATTGACAAACAAGGAATGGCCCAGTTCCGACTTCATTCTAGCGAAGCGGGTTCTTGGTGCTCCCTTATGTATTATCTAACCGAAGGTTCCGTCTCCGCGGTATTTTACGGTGTCTATACCCTTTTCCAGTGCACGTGGAGGAGAATCGCTGATATCGGTCGACTAGAGTGGAGAAAAATAGTCTTAGCAGGTCCACTTGCGACGGTAGGGTATACCATCATTCTCTACTTGTTCATGACAGAGAAAGTCAGCTACGTTGTTGCACTCCGACAATGCTCTATTATCTTCGCCGTGTTTTTCGGAGGTTACATATTGAAAGAGTCCCGCTCACGATTGCGAATAGCAGCGGCTATTTTGATGGTATTTGGCATGTTTCTGATTGCGGGAGCGGAGTGATTGGGGGCGTAAGGCGCCCTTGCGTTGGTGAATGTCATTTTAGAGTATTGATTCTTCGAATGCTATGTCTAGCTCTACGCTTCGCTCGGGGTGGTTGTCCATATCTTGGCATGCCTCAACAGACTGAGCAAAGGCAACCGCAGGTCGAACAACATCTTCACACGGGGGGTGTCCTTCAGACAGCCAGGTCGAGCAGGTGTCGAAGATGCGGCGAAAATCCCAGCGAGGGTGGTCGTTGTTGGAATCGCTGTTTGTCCGAGCGAAGATGAGATTAGGTACTTGGAAATGGGCCACTGCTCCGAAGTCTAGACCTCCTTTGCCCGCTTCTGCCCATCCGCCAAGTAAGATGTTAAGATGTTCCCGCCGAATGCCAGTTCATGAATCGCTTGGTCGAGGCCCATGTGGTTTGCGCGCGTGTCGGTTGCCGTCTTCAGTTCGAATCCGACACCGACGGCCATGGAATCGAGCTCTATGTCTGTACCTATCTCATCGCCATGGAGCGACGCGTTTCGAGTGGTTCGAGCGTAACCAGAAGGGAGGCGCCAGCTGAATTCGCCATCTGCGCTGACATTAATCCGATTGCTCCGAGGCCAAAAATGGTGACGCCATCGTCAAGTCGCACTTGTCCATCTCGAATTACTTCTAGTGCAAATTGCGCGGGACCATAACAGACGGCTTCTTTCCATGTCATTCGCTCGTTCATGCGTAATCATTTTGTGACTTCCCACGTATGTGTCTTCCGCAAGTGGCCATGACCTGCCTTCTACCACCTACTGAGAAACCTTCCACGCAACTACCAGTTTCCATAATCCGTTCCACGCACATGTTGCCCCCAATCCCATCGCGAATTTGTTTCTGCGCAGTCCGTAATATCCTGTCATTTCAGTCCCGCGTTTCGTAGCCCCGAACTCAACCTTGACGCGCACGTGTCCTTCAGGAACTGGCCCATGTTCGTAATCGCGTAGGATGGGATTCTGAGGTGCGACGGCAACGAATACTTTTGGCATGCTAATCTCCTAATCCTAGCTCTTGGCTTCTTAATTTGGCACAGAGTTAGCCACGGGTGTCACAGCTTAGTTTCTAGTTTGATCGTTTGTGTTGGGAATTGTGAGCTCTAGAAAAAGATCTGTTAAGTCTGTTTCGACTGCGGCTATTTTGTCATGGTAAGCCAAGCCAGATTGGGCCAAGATTGCAACATGGCTACAGATTGGGACTAGATCAGTGGGACGGTTCGTTGCGATGACAATTGCCTTTCTCATTGCAGCGAGCTCTTGTATCAGTGCTTTCATTTCAATCTGTCCGCGCGCGTCTAGTCCCAGCAGTGGCTGGTCGAGCAACCAGACCTGTGGATCGTGTAGGAAGGTTTTTGCCAGACAAAGTCGCCGTTTCTCGCCGTAGGAGAGAGATTTGATCTTCCGATTGGATAGTGCACCAATATCCGTGAGATTGAGGACTTCTTGAACTAAGGTCGTATGCGTTCTCTTCTCTAACTTGTAGGCTCTCGAAAAAAAATCAAGGTATTCATGGACCGAGAGGTCTGGATAGCCATGGAAGGTTTCTGGCACGTAACCGATGTTCGGTCGCACGATTTGTGGGTTGTTTAACGCGTCATGGCCAATGATAGTGAGGTTGCCGGACGTTGGCTTCTCAATGGTTGCTAGGATTTTGAGTAGAAGGGTTTTGCCTGAACCGTTGGTCCCGAGTAGTCCAAGGCAATTACCGTATTCCACACGAAACGTAAGGTTTGTGAGAACGGTATTTTCACCGATAGATTTGCTCAGATTCTTTACTTCAATCACGACGGCCCCCCTTGCTATCAGTTGTGGTGCATATGAGCCTTATTTGTGAGTTTCTATGCGCGAATTCCAAGAGTCTCTTAAGGACTTGAGTGCCTCAAAACACGTGAGCCGCTCTCATATTTGCTGTGGATCGACCTTTGTGATTATAACATGGCTTGGCTATCTTGATAACGATTTTATTTTATACCCCAATTCGTATGTGGAATCACGTTCGAAGAAAAAGGCACCTTAAAGGAGTGAGTTCACAACTTTTTTAAATGTCCTAAAATCAAGAGTCTATCATCATGGGTTAGCGTGTATGCGATTTTGCGACCCCCTCCATTTAGAAGCTGATTTCTACGGAGGCGACGTTCCAATCTGTTTCGATATTAGCAAATCGAGCCACGTGTAGATTGAGGAACTTGAACAGTCGTAAAGTCGCACCATACGTGGAAAACCCTTGATTGTTTCCTACACGTAGGCCTATTGACAACAGACTTTTGGGCAGGAAGACTGCCTCGGCACCCAGATGGAGACGGTCATTAAATGAGCCGGACTTGAATTGACCGAGTTGATCGTCACCGTTAGGATCCTTCAGGGCTCCAGCAATGGTTAGATGACAGATGTCCGTGGCGAGATCTAGTAGTTCAAGTGGTTTTGCCGCGAACGAAATGACAAAGTTTCGCGGGAATTGACAATCAACTTCTATTTTAGTACCAGTGGAATGTTTCTGCTTAACGGTGATGCCGCTGATGGAGTTGCGAAGGGTCAATCCGACCTTTAACCCATCGATTGGAGTAAGTAACGTTCCTACGTCCATACTGTACCCACTTGAAAAATCCAGATTATCAAGCGCAAATTGGCCAAATCCTTCTGCCTTATCGAAATCGAGATAGTTTTTTTTGAATTCGTCAGGATTAAGGAGATCCGCAATCTCGAAAGGATCGTTTTCATCTGTTACAACTCCCCGTCGAACGAAGCGAATTCCGCAGCCAAAGCTTGCTGTTTTGAGAAAGGGTTGGTTCGTGGGAATTTGAACGGCTAATGCGGTGGCTAATGCAATTTGACCCGTGACTCGATAGATGACATGATTATCTAATGCCTCAATCACGGAATCTCGCCACGGTAATCCCCTTTTGACAACCTCTAGGTCTACTTTGCCTTGTGAGTATAGCGACAATCCCAACGTAGCCTGATAACGTTCGTCGGAAGCTAGCGGAATAATCATCCCAAACGATGGCAGGCCGACATCGAGACCGAGTCTCTGGGTAAGGAGGTTTTCTGCGCGATTTACAAGCTTCTCGCGTTCACTGGCTACCGCGGGATCCCTCAGCGGATCATCTGAGGCCATCAACGGCTTGATGGTTTCGTTAAAAAATCTGGTAATCGTATCCAACTCACCTGCCAGATCGTCTGTCACTCGTGCACGAAGCGCTAGGAATTGGAAAAGTGTGTTGTCAATCTGTGCTAAACCAGCAGGATTATAGTGTAGCGCGTTGATGTCATCGGCGACGGCTTCGAACCCGTTTCCTAATCCGAGTGCGCGAGCTCCGTGAAAGAGAAATAGCGGTTCTCTCCCATCTTCTGCAATTGCAAGAAATGAGATGCTGAACAGTGTCAATGCTAGTAGTGTCGAGACGATAAAGGTTCCTGAACTGGTGAATCTCATTTTGTCTCCTCCATCAGGTTAATAGAGTTTCAACCTTGTTGGCAAACGAGTGCCATTTGCGCATTGATTTGCGCTGCGACGTGGTTGTTTGGGGCGTTGTAGTACTTCACCTAATTTGTCTAATTCGATTGCCCAGCGCATTCCTGTCAAAGACAAACCCCCAGTCAATTAGCTCATCTGCAAACGTGATAATGACATCTTCGCCAATCACATCAATGAAGTCTAGAATTGCCGCCTCCTGATCGGGTGCCACTTGTTTTGCCAAAGCCAGTGCATGTTCAAGATGGAACAGTGCATCCTGCTGGTATATCGTACGATCAACCCGTGCTATGTCGGCCTCAATTGGGTGTCCATCGATGTCCTTGACATTCGGAAACCCCGGGACTGATGCGCTTGGACTGGCTAGCAAAGCCAACGCAAGAAGTATGCTCTGGCGTTCGCTAGCACGAAACTGCCCAAGTAGATCTCCCGGTCGCCTGTTTGAATCGCTCTCAACTTGTCTGAATACGTCTGTTCGTATGTTTCCACGTGGGGCCAGACCAATTTTATACCTAGTGGGATTTGGCAAATGGCTAACGAATAGAAGATCGTCGTCGGTTCCTTGGATGCCATCGAGTCCAAAGCCTTCTATTAGTATCAACCTGACGGCTTCCAATGTATAGAGTCGAACGAGATCGAGGTGAATAAACATCAAATCAGTATCAGAAATTGGCAAAAATAGTTGGGATGGAGCTGCCAGACTGAGTGTCGAAATTCCGTGATTCAGCGCATCTAGGAGTCTGTAGTAGCCAGCAATGGCCTGCTGAAGCTCATCCTCAAGTACCACTAATTCAAATGGATCTAACAACAATTCAGATGCGAGATCAGCAACGTCCCCGAGGTTTGAGAAATTCAGGAGAATTCCAGCGTCTTCGAGTCCCTGCTGTGTTTGATTAAAAATCTCTTTTGCTTCTTTCAGACTAGACTGCTCCGGTTCATGAACATGCATGCGTTCGGAACAAGACAAGAGAAAAATAATAAAAATGGCTATGGAGCTAGTGAAAAATGTATGTTGAATATACATTAACAAGTGGCGCGATGTCCTTAGGCCAATAATCGGGCTTTGTCGAGTCGTAATGGTTTTATGCATTTCCTTTTTCTCCGATTTGTGTCTGCGGTGATGAATTCATGCAGGTAGTGGATGATTGATTTGGGTAACATGAGTCCTGTGCTTCACGGTCAACCAATGCAATAGGTATGCCAAATGAGCCTGTCGAAAACGATGGCCGATGGAAGTGAGGAACATATTCGGTGATTACGAATGCTAAAACGATAGAAAGTAATTAGTCAATAACACGACGTAGGGCGGTCTTCAGAGGGGATTGCGAAGCGTCAGTTTTCCTCGGGTTTGAATTCAGTTCCATTTATCATTCGCGACTTCAGGGGGGAATAAGTAGGTTAGGTGCGACTTGCCCAAGCGGGTTGTAAATCCAGTTTAAAGTATACTTTTTCATTCATCTGTGCAGTACGGGATAAGATTCGCACACACTGCCCATGTCTTTTCTCGATTAAAATGGTTCAACAAAAGAGCGGTAATGCGTTTGCGTCCTTGGGTTAGGCCCAGGACAGATTTTGGTTATTCGTAAGTATTTCGTTGTCAGCACTGTTTAAGATGTCCGCTGATTGAACAGTGCTGACAATGATAACTAATTAGGCGATGCTCGGCTATCGGACAGTTCAATTAGATTTGGGACTTTTCCCCTATGCAGAGTTAGTTAACTGTTTGTGACGACAAACTATGCTTGTGTAAGGTGTTTGTCAGTAGTTACATGTTGTTCTGAGTAATATCGTTATAGGAGGCCACGTATCCACATCATCAGGGACGCGTTGAGAAGTGATGAAAATGGTGTTTGTCGGTTTTGGTTGGGTACAGACGAGCAGTTTCTGGGGAATGATGTTGTTGTGGAGTCTTGAACACGGAGCGTAGTATGCGGCAAACATGGTAGGTAGGCTGTGGGCTTCCGAGCATCGATGATTTAGAAGAACTACGCACTGAATCTTACAGCACTCTGTCCCCCAGACAACAAAGACGGTAGCGACAATGCCAAAACGTCATCTCGATTATGGCCGTTGTTTCAGTGGGTCATGAAAAAAAGATAGGTACACTCCACGTCCATTAAGAATGTACAGGACTACAAACACCGTCCAATTGTCAGAAAAAAGGCATGTGTGTCAACTGGTTGGTGAAAACCATCTAGAATTTGGCCGAGATGATAGGTGGGCTTCCATAGGTGCACAGTTACTCTTTTTGACAAGCTCGAAATCTCCGTATAGGTATCTAACGTTGTTTGAGAAGTTCTGCCACATGGATGCGGAGTTTGGCGCCGGTATGGATCAGATCCTCATTGCCGATGGTATTTGATTCAATGATCTGATTCACACTGACGCCGTATTGCTGCGCAATCTTTACAAGGTTATCGGTTCTTTTTACAACGTAATAAATATCCTGTTGAAGAGGGATGTGAAGCTTTTGGCCCGTGTGGATTTTGTCCGGATCTCGGATTTCGTTGAAACGTAAGAGTGTGGCTACATCGAGATTATATTGCTGTGCAATCTTTCCAAGAGTGTCATATTCTTGAATCACGTAGATGTGTGTTGAATCATGGGATACGGCCCGAGTAATTGGGGGACTTTCAAATTGGCTTTCATACTCTACAGATGATTTCTGGTTAAGGTCTGCAGAATCGCGGATTTGAGGGCCTTCCGAAAAAGCCCCGGCTAAACCTATCTCTTCCTGCCCAATTCCGGCGAGGGTGTCTCTATCTTTTATTACCGATGGTGGCCCTTCATACAATTTGTCAAGCAAAATTATCAATAATGCTAAAAGAATCGAGGTCCACATTATTAGCTGAGTACGGGGGTTCATTAAGGTCTCCTGACTATGGGGATTGAAGGTTGGACCAATTTTCGCGGGTTCTGCATTTCTAATGTAGCCTTGCATCGAATCTAAATCTGGGATTTCATCCACTATTCTGTGCCAGCTGCATGCGACGGGCGTGGAGATCTTTATCTTGTTGAAAGCTTCTACTATTGGGTAAACGTCCATTTACCTAATCACGTTTCAAGCCAAAATTTCATCATATTCATCAAGTCTTGAGTGTTCAAATATATAGTGCAATAGCGCCTGCTTGTAGCTCATGTCGAATTCGCGAATACGGTATATGGACCAAGAACAGATTTCTGTTCGCCAATACTTGGTGGTGTATCAGAGAAAGCAAGCTTTTGAAAGGCTCGTATCTGCTTCTTGACCATCTGTCTGAATGCTCATTATGAGATGCTGAGACAGTGCGCGTCCTAGACGATAACAGCGGTAAACGACAACACGGGTAGGAGAAAATCCAGACGTCAGAAGCGACGCCTGCATCGGATTTACAATCATTCCGAGCACCCCATATTTGAAAATTGTCTTTCGATGGCAGGGTCTGTGAATCCGTCTGCACGAGTCGTTGTCATGGGCAGTTATGTTGGCACTCAGGTTCGAAATCGAATTGGTGGTGCGTGCGTTCGATAACGGTACTCGTCGCAATAATCCGGATTTCGAGGTCGTACTTGGGAAAGATAGCGAGACAAATACTACCTCCACATTTCTGTCAAAAGGTTGCGTATCTCGTTTAATCCGTTCGAATGGCGGAAGAGCTAATTTGGAATTATTAGGAAAGAGCGGGATTCCTATGCAATCAGATGGAATTGGCGTTGCAGCTTGATTTTCCGGAAATCTAGTCCCATGTTTTGGCAATTAATATGTCGGGCTATTGGAAACAAGCTGGACCGCTCTTCCATCTGGGCAGAAATCGAGAAGATGGAGATCCGCATTAGTACGATCTGCCTTTTGTACTGGAGGAAAGCGTCCTGATTTATAAGCTAACATGTTGGGTAAATTTGACAAGGTTGTACTGCTTGTTCCGTTTCGAGGGTGCTCAGCTACATGATTCCTGATGATGTTTGTGTTTGCAGAGAAGTTCAGGAGAATGTGGATCGCTTAAAAACCTGGTCCATGTTATCACACTTTGATTGATGGGCGCATCTTTCTCATTGTTGACTTGATTATAGCGGTGTATTGCATGGAACACAAGAGACTTTAACAAACACCTGATAACAACAGATTTGGAAGTCTGGGTCTCGATCCTTATTCTGGTATCATATTCGAATAAGCTTCCACGAATAATCGTTGGCATACGATAGGGAGGCGCCAAATAGGATTGAATTGAAGACAGAGCGAGGCGGTATTCTGTAAAAATTAATAAGCCAATTCCATCTAGAATGGCAAGGATTAGGGACTGAGTATTACATGTAAGACCTCAAGGCTCGTGCGATTGTGCATGTAACTAACTGTTCAAAAGCCTCACTGTTCCCTCACTATTCAATTGGACTGTTAGGGAACTACATGCCGTTCATAAACAAGTACGTAGAAGGGAGGATACGGTTTGCTGTGACTTGAAAATCCGCATGGAAAGTGTCAGTGTTGATTACTTGTGTGCCGGTGTGGACCTGCGATGGTGGAAATATATCAGCAAAATGGAATTTTTACCAATGCTCAAACAATGGGCAACATTTTGAATGCGAAGATGAGGAGTTGTTGTATCTTCTTCTTTTTCTTCTCGCTTTGAAGGTGTATTTACAACCAGTGTATGCTTATTGAACCCCAACATGCTATTGTCATATGTTTGCGCTGTTTTTTCGTCCAGTGGTGTTCTTTCATTGGGGCGTAGATGCGAATTCAGCAACGCCTGCCATCGAGACTGTCAAGCATAACATCAAGAAAGACATGCAGAGTGTGGGAAGATAGTGGAGTGAAATTAGTACACATAGTTTCAACAGGTACCCATTATTGAAAATGAAACGGCAGAGAAGTTACTATTCGATGAGATTAACGGTTATCGGAACTTGACAAAATCCACTAGTAACTCCCTCTTGCTCGCACAATCAATTTGATTGACGTGCAAATTACGGATATGCTAAGATAGGAGGCGGCTCTCACGAAGGTGCCTATGTGGCGTGTGGCCGCATGTAGGAGGCTATTCGAAATTGGTGGAATCTGAATGTTTGTGGAACTATGTTGTTTAATGTTTGGAAGAAAGTGTCAAAATAGATTAAGGGAGACGCGTGTATGCCGGAAATTGGATTACCTCATATGATTGGTGGGATTATTGTCATTGTAGCATTGCTGACTTCTTTTCGTATTCTCAAGGAATATGAGCGTGCTGTTGTTTTTCGTCTTGGCCGGCTTAGTGGAACAAGAGGGCCCGGATGGGTGTGGTTGATTCCGTTCTGGGTCGAACGGATGCAAAAAGTTAGTCTTCGTGTCGTCGTACAGGATGTTACCCCTCAAGACGTTATTACAAAAGACAATGTTTCAGTTAGCGTGAATGCGGTGCTTTCCTTCCGAGTGGTTGATCCGGATAGGGCGGTAGTTGAAGTGGAAGAATTCGGATTTGCAATTGCGCAAGTCGCCCAGACGACGCTTCGTAGTGTGCTCGGGAGAGCTGAACTTGATGATCTATTGTCCGAGAGGGAAAAATTGAATCGGGACCTTGAGACTATTATTGGACAACACTGCGAACCATGGGGAGTGACAGTGCTCGCGATGGAAATTAAGCATGTTGACCTGCCGGCAGAAATGCAGCGGGCAATGGCCAAACAGGCAGAAGCTGAACGAGAAAGACGAGCCAAGGTGACTCACGCCGAGGGTGAATTGGAATCGGCGAGTGCCTTGACAGATGCGGCGATGACTCTCAGTGCGACTCCAGCGGCTATACAACTGCGATTCCTTCAGGCACTGGTTGAAGTGTCTGCTGAGAAGAACTCAACGCTCGTTTTTCCGATTCCCATCGATCTACTAACCCCATTTCTAAAAAAAGGAAATGACTAGAATTTGAGACTTCTTTAGAGGTACATGAGCAATGGTGGCCTGCGATAAAATTATCCTAAAAGGTATTCGATTTCACGGTTTCCACGGTGTTGCGGAAGCCGAGCGTCAGCTTGGTCAGAAGTTTGAGGCTGATGTAGAGTTGGTTTGTGATCTTGCGGCTGCAGGTGGAACGGACGACTTAACACGGACGATTGACTACGCTCAGGTCGTTGACATAATTGTAAAAACTGGTACGGAAGAGTCTTTTCGACTAATCGAAACGTTGGCTGAAACCTCGGCATCGAGAATTCTCAATAGGTTCCCCGTACGTGAAGTACAAATTGCTGTTAAGAAATTAGCACCTCCGATTTCAGAAGTTCTCCGTTACGTTGCGGTTGAGATTCGCCGCGGCAGATAGTGATTCGACAGGAGAATCACACCTGAAACTTACACCACTCAAGGACAATCAACTGAATAGCCTGTGTTGCTGAGTGGTTAACTAAACTCTCTCCGAGGTGAGTTGACCATTGTAATGCTAACGTCCGCGCTAAGATAATACCAGAGTTGTAGTAGCGCCATTCGCGCGTCGCCTCAATGTGCCAATCCCTGTGTTGTTTTTGCCAGTTAGGTGCGCTTTCTCTCAGTCGCGGTTATGAGTAAAATGGGTGACTCCGCGTAAGTTCCTAAACTCGAATGCTTTTCTGAGTCGGAGTCGTCTGTCGGCCTGAATGACAAATTGTTGACGGCCACTAGCTTCCGAAACAGCTATTCAGACTGCTTGTGCAACACTGCTGTACGGACAGAGGCCGGAATTTGGTTGACACTAGGTACAGGACTGGGTTTGGCGCGTGCGGAGAGGTAATTAAAATCATTGGCTGGGTGTCAGCCATGGTATGGCACTCTTCTGACTGCAGCCTTCGGAACTATTAATTTTGATTTCTGGAACTGAGGTTGTCAATCTGTATGCAGCATTCGTTCAACGGCTTAACGTTAAAAATCTAGGGGTCAAGTGTCCCCCTGATTGCGCCCTGTGTGAAGTCATAAATGCTAGATTCGCCACGATTGATGTAGAGAAAATACAGGCGAAAAAATCAGAAGGCTCGATGCTGCGAATGACTTCTTAAGTAGGGTTTTAGGTGCTCCAGTGTCCGTTCCGAAGCGCCTAGATTTTGTCCAATTACGCTCTTACCAATCTGGCCTCTCCGCTCACGCTCTCTGGAGTCGGTGAGCCATTCTGTGAGCACATCAGCCATTTCGTTCGCGTTCTTGACTGTTCTTGCGGCGCCTGCCTCTTGCAGCATGTCTGCTTCGTAAGCATTGTCAATCGTAGGGCCGAATAGAATGGGTTTCCCTAACGCTGCAGGTTCCATGACATTGTGAATGCTTCCATGGAAACCTCCACCGACAAAGGCAACATCCCCCAACCAATATAGTTCGGCTAGGAGGCCGACAGCATCAATTATAATTGTTTCCGTCTGGCACAAATTAACATCGGAAGTCAAGTTGGAAAATCGGCAGTGTGAGAGTCTTAGATGATTAAGCCTTCGCTCGATTTGGCGAATACGTTCCTCCGTTGGTTCGTGTGGAACTAATACGAGATGGGCCAATAGGTGCGGTGAGTGCTGTGTCAGAAGGCTATAAGCGTCCAACAGTACGCGCTCGTCTTCCAGGTAGGTACTCCCAGCAATTAGGATATGGCGATTCAACGTCGATTGGCCTGGAAAAAACTGTGTCTTTTCGTTGACAGCCATCGCCCGATGGTAAACACTATCGAAACGCGTATCGCCGGCGATCTCAATCTGGGCTTCCGGTGGACAGATTTGACGGAAACGCTCTGAATCGAGCTCTGAAATTGTACAGTGAATGGAGATGTGCTGGTGTATATTTTTAAAAAAGGGTCGGGCTAGGAATGACAATCGCTTTGATTTGGCGCGCAGTGTTCCAGCAATTAGGACCACCGGAACTTGATGTTGTGAAGCTGACCAGACAAGATTTGGCCAAATGTCGAACTTTGAAAAGATGAGCAAGCTTGGTTTGATGATTTTCAGGAGCGTTTCGGCGTTGTGACGGGTATCGAGCGGAAGGAATGTGCTTGCATCACAGTAGGGGAATCTTTCAACGGACGCGTGCACCGAAGGCGAAAAGTATGTCAATGCGATTCGCACCTCGTCCTTAATCGCCTCGATCAATGGCTTAGCTTGTTCAAACTCACCAACGGAAGTAAAATGGAACCAGACTGTATGATTTCGGGGCGCTGCTGATTTGAGCTGAGTTTCCAGTTTTGCTACGGCTCCGCGCCTTCCGGCAATGCCCAGACGAACTTTGCTGCTGAATTTCGCAGCGGTGTGAAATCCAACGTAAAGCGCTGGGATGGCGATTGCATTGTAGAGTAATCTCCACATCATATTGACGGGACACTTAGGTCGTAGTGTGTGCTGTTTTGAGTTTTAGAGGCTCCGCCCGGGTTAAGATCTGCTGAGGTAACGTATTCAAGCGGTCTTGGGCTCAGAATAACACTCCGTGCCGTCAAAATCGCACGCTTTAGTTGCCTCTCTAGATACAACCTGAATCCTTTTCTATTCAATGCCCATAAGCGCTGATTTTAACTGGCGGATTTGAGTCGCCTCTTCTTCGTGTCTAAATTGCCGGTGTTGTATACGCGCGGCGGTGCTTGGAATCGGAAAAGCTATGACTTCTTCCATCTTGCGCTGTCGTGGACTGCTGAGGCTGTTGCGTTACCTGTCAGACGGACGGCTTGGCGGTTAAGGTGCGGTGTTTCCGAGAATGAATTAGGAGCACGCCTTGATCTCCTAACTAGGTTCCTGGGCCTCGCTACTTATCGCAAACTTACAACGCGTCGAGGATTTTTTGCTGCAAAGCATCCTTCGGTAGGACACCTACGATCTGCTCTGCTACTTCACCGTCTTTGAAGAGAAGCAGCGTGGGAATGCTGCGAATTCCGTATTTCATCGCTGTTTCGCGGTTGCTATCCACGTCTAGTTTTCCCACGGTGAACGTTCCAATGTTCTCATTCGCGAGCTCTTCTAGGATGGGAGCAATCATCTTACAGGGGCCGCACCATTCTGCCCAAAAATCGACGAGTGTTGGCGTTCCAGAGGCTATGACGCTTTCTTCAAAGGTTGCATCGGTGACTTCAAAAACGTTTTCAGCCATGAATTTTCTCCCTAATAAAGTTGATGATAGTTTCTTCTGATGTTTTCATAACCATGATACTCTAGCGACCTGTTATCGAAAAAGGGAAGAACACATGTGTCTATAATTGGTATTGCTAAAAACTGGCTAATATGATACCCTACAAAAAGAATGGAGTCAACTGCATTACCACGTGGTTTTTCGGTTGGCGAAGCATGTAGAGCTCGTTTTGAATGCCGAGGGTTGGACCTTCCACCCGAGTGTGGTCGGTCCGTTCTTCACGTCGTGCGCGTTTCGGTGGGGAACAGTCGACGTTGAACCCATAGCACTTTCTCGTCTGCGAATAAAGGAATTTCCCCAAAACTAAGATAGACTGTGACGTTGGAACAAATATGGGCCTTGTTTCGGAATTGGTGCCGAGGAGGCAAGGAGCTGCTAGATGGCGACGCATTTTGGGCGTAGTGAGTTGATGAGTGATATGAGTTAAGATTTGAGATGTTCCCAATAGATTAGAAAAGAGAAATCTAGTTGAAAGTAGTCTCATCGGTACCAATTCTGTTCTCGAGGGAGTGTCAAGAACGTTGCCGGTGCAGTGCATATAAGCATGTTCCGCACCATTCCAGCCTGAACCCGATGCACCACACCCTATTTTAAACCTTCAATTTTTACTGCCGTCAAAAGTCAATGCCACACGGATTCCGGAGCGGGCAGCGGCCGTATACTCGAGGAGAACGCAATGGTTCGACGGAGAGCTTGGTTTACGCTTGTCATTTTACTGCTTTGTCCAGTTGGTTACGCGATTGAAAAACACGATGAAGTTGATATTGACCCCTCACAACCCTTGTCCCTTGAACAGTGCATTGAACTTGCCCTCGAAAACTCATCCGATATGCAACACGGACGGCTTAATCTTGCACTCCAAGATCTGCGTGTTACAGATGCACGTGCGCAATATCTTCCCGAAATATCCTTCAATGGTCAGTATAGCTTCTCAGATGACATAGCCTTTGGGTTGAATCGACGGAATTACAATCTTGGCGTCACGGGCAGCTATACGCTCTGGGATCATGGACAAAGAGCGGCGAATTATCTTCGGACAAAGGAGAGACGAAAGGAAACAGGAAGTCAGAACGAACGGATCAGACAGCACCTGATTTTCCAGATAACTCAGGCGTATTATGCTGTGTTGAAGGGCCAGGAGCTCGTCAAAGTTAGTCGTGAGATTTTGGAGAGGTCCAGGGAGAATACAGCTGCAACACGGGTCCATGTGGAAGTTGGAAATCTGATTCCGGCTGATATTGCTACTTCTCAGGTGAGGGAAGCCAATGATGAACTAAATCTTCTGAGTAACGAGAACGATCTGAAAATGTCCAAGACAATATTGCCACGACTTATGGGTCTCAAACCAGGAATGTCGATTTCTCTCGTTCGGGATACTAATTATGAGAAGTACCGCGAAGAGAGTGGGATTCAAATTTCGGGAAGATCAGTCGATGAGGCAATCCAGGTTGCGTTTGAAAACCGGCCTGAGTTCAAGGAAATTAATGCCGTTCTTAGTCAGATTGACTCTGATTTGGCGGTTGCAAAATTGAATCGTTGGCCACAGTTGGACGCTGATTTCAGCTATAAGGTCAATCTCCACGATTACCTCCACGAGGGAGAGCACTTTAACGAATATCGCAGTTGGGATTTTACAACGCGGTTGAATTTTCCGATTTTTGATGGTGGGTTTGCCAGGCGTCGGGTGCGCGAGGGAGAATTACTGCTTGAGAAAACACGTGAGGATGCCATGGAGCTTGAGCGGTCAATTGCTCTCGAAGTTTGGCAAGCCTACTTAAGTTTGAAGCGAGCGGAACGGGCTATAGAAATTTCTGGGACTCAGGCTAGAAACGCGGCTGCAAGCCTCGAGGTGATTAGGGGACGCTTTGAGCAAGAACTAGCGTTTCTATTGGAACTCCTCGATGCCCAAACCCGGTATGCACAAGCTATGACCAACCAAGTTCGGTCGTTCTATGATTATAGAATTGCGTGCAGTGCATTGCAGCGGACAATGGGAACGCTAAAATGAAGAAAAAGAAAAGAGTTCTGGTTATTGTAGTAGGGACCGTACTTGTGGTGGCTGCTGTTGTACTTGCGCCTACAATGATAAATGGGAACAAACAGAACAGTAAAGAGGGTAAGATGGAGGTCGTCCGCCGCGGTGAATTTGTGGTCAAGGTTCGTGAATCAGGTAATCTCCAAGCCTTTCTTTCCGTTGAGGTGCGTTCAAATGTCGAAGGCGAGATTGAGCATGTCTTTGTGCAAGAAGGTGACGAGGTTCATAAGGGACAGAAGTTGCTCAAGATCGACGATCGACAGATCCTAGAACAACGAAAGCAAGCTCAGGCAAATCGAGACGCGCGGAAAGCCCAGCTGAGGCAGGCGGAGCTCCGAATTGAATTGACAAAGAAGCAACAGGCGAGCGGGATTGTCCAGGCTAGGAACGCTGTTAAAGTTGCTCAATCAAGCTTAACCGCTTTGAAGGCAACGACGCGTCAACGGATTACGGAAGCAGAAACGCGAATTTCCACGACGCGACACGCGCTTGAGCAAGATGGAATTGCACGACGCCAGTCTGAAATTGCTCTCGCGCAAGCACAACTTGGCCATCAGCGTGCCCAGGCTAGAAGTGAATCGGCGAAGATTAGTCTTGAATCTGCCCAATCAGCATTCAGGCGCAATCAAGAACTTTTCGAGAAAGATTTAATCTCGAGGCGAACGTTTGAGGAAGCTGAAACGCTCCATGCTAATGCCCTATCTCAATATGAAACGGCAAAAAAGGATGTGGAGACGCAGGTTCAGGCCGTGGAATCTCAAAAACAAAGCATTGAGGTGAGAGCGCGCGCAATTGAAAGTCGTGCTGCAACTCTCAGACTCTATGAGCAAAATCTAACCACAATACGGGAGTCTGAAGCAGCACAGAATACGCAGCTCGTCGCGGAATTGGAGAATGTCGAGACACGACTGAAGCAGATTCTGGAGACAACTGACCATGAGAAAGAATTGACCCTTCACTCGGAAGTGGGCGCCCGAGCCGGGCTGCTTGAGGCCGAAAGTGCGCTTGTTGCGCAACAGGAACGGGTTGAATGGACCACTGTTGTTGCGCCGATTTCCGGTACTATCACTCGACTCGGTGTGGAGGAGGGCGAGATTGTTACGTCTGGTCGGTCGTCGTTTTCACGTGGCGAGGCCCTGATGACAATTGCGGATTTGAGTAAGATGATTGTGAAAACACGGATTAATGAGGTAAGGATCTCCAAGATTGAGGTGGGACAGGAGGCCGAAATTCGGGTTGAATCGTACGCTGATCTGATTTTCAAGGGACGTGTGAGTGAGATTTCGCCAAGCGCGGTTATCCCTCAACAGGGCATAGAACGCGCAGTCATTACCTTTGAAGTGGACGTCGAAATCCGCGGTCCGTCATCTGAACTATTGCCGGGTATGTCTGCCGATGTTGATATCGTAGTGTTCAATAAGGATGACGCGCTTCAGCTGCCCATTGAGGCTGTAATTCATCCAGAGGTTCTGACGGTTAAAGCGAGTGTACACTCGAATGAATTGAGGCGTCTCCGCCCAGAACAAGAGGTTAATATAAGGAATCTTGTCGGGAAGGAGTTTGTCGGAAAGGTTGGTAAGATACGTGGGGATAGGGAGCGTGGAAATGTCGAAATCCTGCTTGATGGTAGGCCGCACGGTTTGAGAATCGGACCGACTGAGGTGAGCATCATTTTGGCCTCGGAAAACTCTATTCTAGGAGTGCAAGCACAGATTGAGAGTGTCAAGACGTATTTTGTACACTTGGAAAAAGGAATGGGTGCGGATGCCAAGGGTGGAAATGATGGACAAAAAGACAAAGCCCACCGCGACAAAGGTAAACGGGTTCGAATTGAAGTTGGCCAGCGCAACAACAGTCACTTTGAAATACTAAGTGGTGCAGTCGTAGGTGACCGTGTGTTTCTGCCTTCAATTCAGCAACTCATACAAGAAGTTGGAAACTAGAATCCGTTGTTCTACTGATATACACATTGAATACTCACGAATGACTTCGAATAGGCCTATATTCTGCGAATCCTACTAGCGGCATTTGAAGGCTTTCAGTTGAAAATTAGGATGTTCCGTTCTGATTGTCGTGCATTCACAGATGGAAAGTACGCATGAAACAATGTAGAGTACACGTTTGTCGAACGATAATGTACTATATCCATGTTTGTTTACGAGGTGGAAATTGTTAATAGACGTTCGCAATCTCAAGAAATTCTATCAGATGGGCGATGTTCAAGTACGTGCATTGAGAGGTCTGACGTTCACGGCGGAATCGGGAGAATTCATTGCGATTATGGGACCGTCGGGATCTGGAAAATCAACGATCATGGACATCCTGGGGTGCCTCGCACAGCCAACCGAAGGTGAATACTATCTTGAGGGAGAAGAAGTCGGCCGATTGTCGGACAACCGCCTGGCTGAGATTCGGAACCGCAAAATTGGTTTTGTTTTTCAAACATTTAACCTGCTGCCTAGGACAAGTGCGCAGCACAACGTCGAATTGCCACTCATCTACGCTGGTGTCGGACGAAAGGAACGTAGGCTCCGTGCCTTAGAGTCTCTCGAAGCCGTTGGATTGGGCGACCGGGTAGATCATAAATCCACAGAGTTGTCCGGTGGTCAAATTCAGCGTGTGGCCATTGCGCGGGCTTTAGTCACCCAACCGTCGATCGTTTTTGCCGATGAACCCACCGGGAATCTGGACACTACGTCGGGAGCCGAGGTCATGGCAATCTTCGACCGACTGAATCAAGAAGGTAACACGATTATAATGGTTACGCACGAATCGGAAATCGCCCAGCATGCAGGCCGTGTTCTTCATATTCGGGATGGCTTAATCGAGAAAGACGAGCGACGTGGAAAGTAGTCAGCAAAAACAAGAAGTTGAAGTTAGAATCAGTGGATTGGCCCGAGACGTCAAAGACAGATTGCATCAGGAATGATATACCTACATAGACGGGCGTGCGCTTGTGTTTACTGCTCTAAGTCATCTACGTGAGAGCCGCTAGTGTTGTCCCCCACCCTCCGGTATGGGTTTGTGACGGTTCAACTTCTAGAAAATGGATTAAGCACGACAGTGTCGAGGTTCCTAATCAAAGACCATACGCGTTAGATTCTTGAGAGCAACATGGTTGACCTATGCAGCATGTAAAAATTATTACTCCAGCTCGTTTACATCTTGGACTTATTGACCTCAACGGGGCGTTGGGTAGAATTGATGGTGGTGTTGGCATTGCGATTGATGAACCGGCTTTCGAGTTGATTGCTCAACCTTCGGATCGAATTGAAATTGTGTCTGCCCAGTGCGGTAATCGGGCTCGCATGATTCTCGAAAGACTTCGGCTGCAATACGAATTTTCCGGCCTCCACGCCGAGTTTTTATCTGAGATTCCCGCGCACTGTGGTTTTGGATCTGGAACACAGCTCGCGCTTGCACTTGCTCAGGCTGTCAACACGCTCTACGGCCTCAACCTTAATGTCCCAGAGCTTGCCTCTGCTGTTGCACGTGGAGGGACCTCTGGAATTGGGATTGCCGCATTCGATCGGGGTGGATTTGTGCTTGATGGTGGCCATCGCTTCCCACATCAGAAATCTTCGTTTCTTCCGTCTTCAGCTTCGTCAAATGTGGCTCCACCGCCAGTGTTGCTGCGTTACCCTTTCCCAGATTGGGATTTGCTTATCGTAAGTCCCAACTGCGCTCATATCTCGGGTGAATCGGAGGTGAATCCTTTTCAGTCGTTGTGTCCACAACCGCGGTCTACTGCTGAACGACTTTCACATATTGTTCTCATGGAGCTTCTTCCTGCAGTATTTGAACACGATCTTAATGCGTTCAGTGACGCGGTTAATCGGATTCAGCGCTTCGGCTGGAAAAAAGTCGAAATTGATGCTCGGTACGGTTTGCTGCAACAGACGCTTGATTTTCTTCGAGGTAGTGGCGCGAGTGGTGCGGGAGTGAGTAGTTGGGGCCCCGCAATTTTTGCTGTCGGTGAGAATCTTTCTCTCTTGCACAGCAGAACGGAAGCCTTTCTTGATTCATTGCCAAATGGGGGTAGTTGCTTCATTACAACGGCAAATAACGTTGGAGCACAAATTGACGCGTCCATCTGAAGGGTTGGAAAAGACGTTTTTCCATTGTGGTGAGTCCTACTAGGGGCCTCTTTGGAGGAACCACTTTTGTTAACCTAGAAAATAAGCTCGTCCGCCTCAGCATCCTGTGTGGTATTGTTGCAACAGGGAAGGCACCAGCGAAAGTAAACGATTTTCAAAGAACTTCTGTTCAGCTATCGTTTGATGAGCTCAGTTGTGCTACCAAAGTAGGAGGTGAGTGCCATCGGAGCAGTGGGCCTAGCTTCTGTGTTTTAGCATAGAGCACTTGTTCATTCTCCGTGCTGTGGTCGATGTCTTGCCTCTCTAATTCAATTATTTCTCTCTGTTCGAGAAGGTGTTTTCAAGCTATCGCATAGAACTTGTGCCATTGTTCAAGCATGGATAATCAGTTATAGAGTTGGTTGTGTCGCCCGGACTTCCGCGTGAAGTTGCGTCTCAGATTTCTAGTTTTAATTGCTTTTCTAGGACTGCGGGTTTCGGCCAGAGAGAACTAACTGTTCGAGACTCGATGCCGAGCTTTCGGTGCCGTTCTTCAGATTTAATTTTGCGACGTGTATTTGGCGTGTCGGGATTCGGGATGTGTCTTGTGATTGAACTATAGTGGATTCGTGCGACGGAGGAATGCTTGTGTACAGCAATTGCAGTCCACATTAATCTTGTTTGTATTAGTACTTCAAGGACCACGAATATCTTGAGAGAGTTTAGGGTGTTGGCGCGTTGTCGGCGTGAACAGATTAATTCGATAACAGTAGGCAAAACAAGCGCTTGCCGAGCTGTCGTCGATGCTGCGTTATCTGTTTGAGTTTCCAATCGTCTAGTTGTCTTGACAACTGAGAGGGCGCGTTACAGGCCCACGCTCTGAACGTGTTGTGTGCGCGATGTGGAAACGGTAGCGTCTGCGGGTTAGCCTTAGCTTCCCGTTCCGAATATTTAATGGCCATTTTGTCCCCAGATCGATTTCTGCCGTTGTCGGCTTGTCGTGCGCGAGATTTCAATTCATGGATAGGCCAGTTCGGCTCACTTTTCTCACTAAGTTTGTCTTGACAAATCTAGTGTCCTGTGCCAACATGGAAATCTTCTGATGAGTTAAGCGAAGAGCGAGTTATGTGGAATATTGTTGGGTCAAATGCGAGTAACAGATCACTATCGAACACTGGAGATAGATCGACAGGCAACGCCAGGAACAATCAAGCGAGCATTCCGACGATTAGCCAAGGAATACCATCCGGATAAAAACCCCACTCGTCAGGATTTTGCCGAGCGTATGTTCCGTGAGATTGCTCTCGCGTACGAAGTTCTCGGAAATCCTGAGCAGAGATTCAGGTACGATTTGACGTTAAGAACGGCGAGGCGAAATGAGAAACTTCGCAATGCCCATCTTGAAAGGCTCAGACGGTCTCGCCAAACGCAACGGAAGTTTGACTATATGTTTCAACAGTTATTGACTCAGAATTACGAGACGGGTATTCGGGTTTATGAGCAATTACAGCGTGCGAATCGGAAGTTTCGCATTGATAATTTTCTCGATTATCAGGACAGTCGGGACTGCGAATTTCTCATTGCTGAAGCTTATCAGACACTGGGTGACGCGTATAAAGCAATGGACATTTACGAATCACTCCTTGCGTACGAAAAACGGCGTCCGGTGTTTCACCACTTCTCTGCGGAGATTAAAGCTCGTTTGAAAAACATCTACTTACGCGCCTTAACGCGTCCGGAACACCCTGAGACTATTCCCAATGATTTGGAAAAATTACACAGGCTGGAATTGTCGAAGCGTGAAACAGCGGGCATTTATAAAAGGCTGGCCGAATCCTACTTTGAGCTTAATTGGTTTGCGAAGGCGCGTGAGATGTTGCGTGTGGCGTTTGAACTTCATCCAAGTCTAACCGGTACAAAGAAAATCCGCCAGAAGCTATGCATGGACTGTCGAGAGTGAGAATCGTGGCTCTCCGGATTTTACTATCCCCATTTTGGGACAAGGGACGAAAGTCAAATTATACTGAAGGTCGTTACGGAAGAAAACACCGTCTGGTATTCTGTGATGTGCGAGGATTTTCTTGAGCCCTGTGAATAGTTAGGGGCCTTGAGTGCGTTGCTTCCTGAGGCAGTGTAGTCGTTTAGGACTGGCGCAATACTCGAGGCGTCTGACTGCGAAAACTCCCATTGCTCTCATTGCGAATCTGTGCGGCACCATGATCTTTAGTTCTAGGACTGTTCATCGAAAACTGTCAAAATAGCACGGCATAACTGCGGATAAAACGTTGTAAAATTTTGGATCCCATGTTATGAGGTTCGTTCCATTTGGACCTGCTGTTACACAAATATGCTAAACCAATGGACGAGTCTTCATGCGTCGCATTAAGACGATTGCCCCTTTTTAACCACGGATTAACAGGGGTGAACATATATAAGGGGTAAAAGAAGATGAAGCACTCATGGAGAGGTCAATTTGTGTTTTGCCTCGTAGTCGTGACTGTCTTTTGCGTTTTGAGTTTACTGCTAGGTTGCAAGAAGGAAGTAACTCGCAAAGCCGATTGGGAAACCCATTTCACAGCCCTGCATTTTATTGATCCTAAACATGGATGGGTTGTCGGGCGAGGAGGTCTAATCATCCACACGGCTGATAGTGGAAAAACATGGGCAAAACAAGAGGTCGATACGAATGGCGACTTCAAGTCCGTCTGCTTTACAAATAGGCGCTTTGGTTGGGCTGTTGGAGACGAAGGACTTATTGCGACGACGGATGATGGCGGACGTCATTGGTATCTTCAGCACAGTGGAACGTGGGCATTCTTGCGTGACGTCTTTTTCGCCAATTCCAACGAGGGGTGGATTGTTGGTGAAAGCGCTGATGTGCTGTATACCCAAGATGGCGGAAAGACATGGAAACGCCAAGAATTCGTGAGTGAATTCCCTCTTAGTGGTGCATGCTTTGTGGACAATCGCCGGGGCTGGGTCGTCGGAGAACAGGATCGTATTTTGCACACTAATGACGGTGGGAGAACCTGGCGTAACCAGAGCAATCGATTTGAGGGCGAAAGAGACCGCATGATCAATGACAATAAGCAGGTCTTCTTTATCAATCGAAATAAAGGATGGATTGTTGGTAGCGACGGTTCCATATTCCATACAAGAAACGGCGGGGTTCGATGGACACGTCAGGATAGCCGTATTCCGCTCATTAACGGACACGTCCGAGACACAATTAATAGCGTTCACTTTGTTGATGAGAATCGTGGCGTGGCGGTGGCTGATATCGGTTTTATCACTTTGACGATGGATGGTGGAGACAATTGGCGATTGTTGGAAAGTGGAACTGAGAATAACCTTACCGGAATTCAGTTTGTTACGCAAAAAGAGGCGTGGGCGGTTGGCTGGTATGGGAGTATTCTGCATTCGAAAGATGGTGGTGAAACGTGGGAAATGGTTAGTGGAACAACGGCCAACGACCTAGAGAATGTTCAGTTTGCCGATGCCAATCGTGCGATTGCTGTTGGCAAGCGTGGTACAATTGCAATGAGTCAAGATGCCGGGAAAACGTGGACGGAGATTGAAAGTGATATATGGGACAATATTCGCAACATTTTTTTTGTTTCTGACAAAGAAGGTTGGGCGGTTGGCGAACGCGGTATGGTTGTCCATTCGATTGACGGCGGACAATCATGGGAACGTCAGGACAGCGGTTGGGGCAATGTCCTTACTGCCGTTCATTTTGTCACACCACAAAAAGGGTGGATCGTCGGCGAACTTGGAACGGTACTTCACACTGCCAATGGTGGAGAGTCGTGGGTGCCGCAGACTCCAGGCGAATGGCAATCGCTTAAGGGTGTTTTCTTTCTGAATGAGAACGAAGGTTGGGCGGTCGGTTGGCCTGGGACAGTTATTCACACTAACAATGGCGGGATGACCTGGACGAACCAGACTACAAATACTTACAATGAGCTATATGCGGTTTATTTTGTTGATCCCGACAAGGGTTGGATTTCTGGTCAGTTCGGAGAGATTTTGTCCACAAAGGATGGTGGTCAAACATGGAAATTTCAACGCAGCGGGACCGAGGCGAACTTGAACAAGATTTATTTCGCGAATTCAACACATGGAATCATTGTGGGTGACAATGGGACAATCCTGACCACGGTAGATGGTGGTGTGAAATGGCAGCTGCAGGAGAGCGGGACAGAGAATGACCTCTACGGATTTGCACTCTCCAGTGAAGGGATGGTTGCTGTTGGCAAAGGAGGTATTGCCATGCGGTACTCTGTCGATGCTGCCGAACTACCGGTCGAGCTGCCTCCGGTTTCAGATCGGATTCAGGTCGGAGTTCAAATTCAAGAGCTGTCCACTGTCGAAGAAGTGAGTTATCAATGGGAGATTATCCGCCAGGCAACATGGGAAACTGACTTTAACGACACCTGTTTTGTCGATAATAAACGGGGTTGGGCGGTCGGAACCGGGGGTGTAATTGCGCACACAATAGACAGCGGGAAAATATGGAAACCACAGCATAGCGGCGTGGAGATAGACTTGTATCAAATCGATTTTCTGAATGCTCAACACGGATGGATTACCGGTAGTGGAGTGTTGTTGCGCACTGAGAACGGCGGTGAGACATGGCAGGTTATTCGAAAGGTGTTGCAGAATTTTCGTGACATCAGTTCCATACAATTCATTACACCTAAAGAAGGATGGCTTGCCGTCGATGAAGGACAAACGCTACATACAATTGATGGGGGTTTAACTTGGAAGCTTCAGAAAACGGGTGCCACGAATAAAGCAATTACCGATCTACACTTTATCAACGGCCAAGAAGGTTGGGCTGTTGTGCCACAACGCCGCGATGGGGGCTACATTCTACATACGGTGAATGGTGGTGATTATTGGCAGATTCAATCAAAAACCAATCAGTTAGGTCTTGCAATTCACTTTACAGATGCCAAATATGGTTGGATAGTTGTTGGAAATGGGACTTCGCTTATTACGAGCGATGGTGGTCTCACATGGACGCGTCGGGCATCTAAACTTGCGGGTCGTATTCATCGGGTAAAAATACGTAGTGACAAGGAGGCTTGGGCAGTTGGACGCGATGGCGAGATTCTCTTAACACGTGACCAAGGAGTCACATGGGAGTCAATCTATGTCGATCACACCCCTGACAAGATGAGCTTGGCGCTGGTGAATGAGAGTATGCAACCGGCCAAAGAATCTGTGGAGAAACTGACAAGAGTCGAGTCGGATGGCGATACAACTCGCGTAACAATCGAAGAGAATCCCGTAGAGGCGTTCCAAAATAGGCTTCGCAATCGGCGTCAACGTTCCGGTCGGTTCGCGCCAGAAGGCGGGGAAATTGATCTGGAGACACGGTCGAAACCCACAGAGTCAGTGACTCCACCTGAATCGAGGCGCACTCCTCCTAGCTCAGCACAACAGATTGTGGGTTTTTACTTTGTTAACGATCAAGACGCTTGGGCCGTTGGTAAATACGGTCATATCTATCGAACGAAGGATGCTGGACATTCTTGGACAAGACAGCTCGGTGAGAAGCTCGATGATTTCCGCGATGTGCTGTTTGTGGATGGAGACAATGGTTGGATTGCCGGGGATAACGGATTGTTACTAGAGACGCAGGATGGTGGTCGGAAGTGGGTCCCCGTCAAAAGTGGCATTCACCAAAAGATAATAGGTGTTCACTTTGCTAGCCTTGATCCAAAGTGGGGTTGGGTGATGAGACGCGACGGGACCGTGTTTTATACAACTGATGGAGAAAATTGGTCCGCGGGGACGACGCCAACCCGTCCACCTCTATTTGAGGAGGACCAACCACGTCCATTTGCTATGAATGACGTAGGTTTCAGCCAGTTTTCCGAAGGATGGGCAGTTGGGAACGATGGACAAATAATCCACAATCAAGATGGTGGCCCTATTTGGATCGCGCAGCGCACGACGACGGGCAGGGACCTGGTGGACGTGGAAACAAAGTTTGTTCCTCTGGCTTGGGCGGTAGGATCCGGGGGGACTGTGCAGAGGACGATTAACGGTGGTGGATATTGGAAGCTTCATGAGACTAACACTGGCTACGATCTCAATGGGGTTTCATTTCTTGAGAAAAGGAAGGGGTGGGCGGTTGGTCGTTATGGTATAACTCTGCGTACAACCGACGGTGGTTTTACTTGGCGGGCCCAATCGAGTGGAACGACAACCGATTTCTACGACATTCTCGCGGTCTCTGAAGAGGAAATCTATGTCGTTGGGGCCAATGGAACAGTGCTTCACTCGATTGATGGTGGTAAGACATGGAATAAGCAACACACAGACATTGACAATGATCTCTACGCCATTACTTACGCGCAAGACAGCAATGTGCTGTGGGTTGTTGGCGAGTGGGGTGTTGTGTTACGGCAAGAGATTGCTACTAATAAACTTCCGCTTCATTGACCATCCACCCAGGCGTATGAGTTTGGAATGCACCTAAAGGCAAACTTGTTAATCAGACATGGCGCCACAAACAAAAGAGCGCTTTTCCGAAAATGAAATTGAATTTCAAACTGAGTGGTGCATTAATAGTTTCAACCCTGTTGCATGTAATTGTTGGTGTGGTTGGGTTTTTCTTTTGGCTTAACACCGCCTCAGTTCCTCATCAGGATTCCATTGGCGCGGTGTTAATTAAGGTCGATCGGCCGAAACTCGAGCGCAAGCTCCGTCCGAAACGTGCGCAAATTCGAAAAAGTACATTGAATGAAACAAACCAGCCCAGGCTTAAGGTTCTTACTAGCAATACCCCGGTAACAGAACGTGGTGTTTTCACGGCGGAGGAACCGGCAAAATTCAGTGCGGTAGAATTCTTGCAATTTAGCGACGGCGCTGCCTTGGATACGAATGGTATAAGATTGGACGAAAGTGCACTCCAGATTGGAAGGGTAATTGAAAACCCTATCGTTAGAGGTTCCAAACAGGAAGTTCGACCGAAAAGCCGTTTGGTAAAATTCGTCGAAAATCAGGAAGGTCCACAGGCAATAGCCTACTGTATCGATCTGTCGTCAAGCATGCTGAGTTTGAGCCCGAGAAAACTCAAAAAGATAATCTCCATCATGCAGAACTCACTGACATTTCTTGAGGCTCACGATCGATTCAATATTGTGACTTTCAGCGATGAAACGGCATTTTTTCAACCCCATTTTGTGGATTCCACGGAACAAGTGATTTTGCAAGGAGCAAGCTACTTTGCCGCAGCGAGTCCCCGCAAGACTACTGGCTATATGGAAAAGGACATGCTTAAGGCGCTGGCAGAAGTTGCGAAAATGGATCCCACGATTATTGTGATTTTCAGTGATGGTATTTTGACTTCTGGCGTGCCAAATCCGAAGGAGATTCGGCGAACCGCTGCTGCAAGCCCGCGTGTCTTTGCAATGGGAATTGAGATGGCGGAAGATTTTCCTGGGGCTGTGTTGCTCGACATGTTGGCGCATTACAGCGATGGTGAATTTTGGTTGGTTGACTGAGAATCGGGGTAGGCATGGCCGCATTTCGCACTTGATTTAGGTATGGATTGTTTGTTATAATCCTCGTGCGTTGTGGGTCTCCGAAAGCGGAGGCAACTTGTTTTTGTGGAGAACTGCACAATCTTGCCGAATTCTGCATTCTTATGGCCTGAAGCTGCTATGTCAATCTGTTTGCACGCCTTATTGTTGAGCTTGGCACCTCCTTGGTTTCTGTTTTTCGGAGCATTGATGCTTGAGTTTTGCCGTGGGTATGCTTGCTTCCAATCTTCGTACCTTTGCCAATATGAACGCGCGGAATTCCCTGGGTGAGATGGATAGATGTCGGCTAAGCTGTGTGAATTGCGATGGAATCGTATTCCTCAAGTCTCTACACATGGAGATTTTTGGGCAAGGAGGATACCATGAGTGGTGCTGAATCGAGCTGCATGGCGGAGTACTTGTCGAAGGAGGAATATTTCGCGCTGTTGGAGATAAGCCGTACCGTAAATTCGTCTTTAGACGTTGGGGAAATCTTAGATCAAGCTATCCAGCAACTTGCCAACGTGGTTGAAGCGACTGCAAGTTCGATTTGGCTTGTCAATGAGTCCTCAAAACGCATCTCCGTTGCAAGTGCGACTGGTGAAAAGAGCGAGCAAGTGAAGGCAATTCAACTTAATATCGGCGAAGGAATCGCTGGCTGGGTGGTTAAGGAAGGGAGGACATTTATCACCCAAGACGCCCGTCTTGAATCTCGACATGCAAGAGATATTGCGGAGAAGTTGGATTTTGAGGGGATTACGATGGTTTGTGTTCCAATGCGAGCTCGAGATCGAGTTGTCGGCGCTATTCAAGCTTTGAACAAGATTGATGATCGCGCTTTCAATGAGAAGGATCTATTCTGCTTGAATGTGGTCGCTAACTTAACGGGTATTGCCCTAGAGAACGCGCGTCTCTATCGATTGGAAGCACAAGAGAATAGTTCGTTGCGGCGTGAGCTTGGCGTAAGGCGTTTAGCTTTCCAAGATATTATTGGTGACAGCCCAGAGGTCGCGGATATGCTTGATCGGGCTGCCAAAGTCGCGGAAACAAACTCGACCGTTTTGATTCGTGGAGAGAGCGGTACGGGTAAGGAGTTAGTTGCTCAAGCCGTGCACAACTCTAGTCTTCGCTCGAGCAAACCCTTTATTCCCGTTAATTGTGCTTCATTGCCTGATGCCTTGCTTGAAAGTGAAATGTTTGGGCATGAAAAAGGCGCGTTCACTGGAGCCATATCTCGCAAGGAAGGGAGATTTGAACTCGCCGATGGGGGCACACTTTTCCTTGATGAGATCGGCGACATGCCGATTGGATTACAGGCGAAGTTGTTAAGAGTGTTGCAGGATCGGGAATTTTATCGAGTGGGTGGTACACGTGCGCTTCAATCTGATGTGCGGATTATCGCGGCAACGAATCAGGAACTGGAGGAGCAGATTGAAAATAATCAATTTCGCGAAGACCTATACTATCGCTTGAATGTAATTACAATCCATCTGCCATCTCTCCGTGAGCGTATCGAAGATATTCCAATATTAGCCGACTATTTTCTTGCTAAGTATAGCATGGAAACCAAGCGGCGTAAAACGGGGTTCTCACCTCAGGCCTATGAATTGTTGAAAGGGTACAAGTGGCCGGGGAACGTAAGAGAATTGGAGAATTCGATTGAGCACGCGGTAGTGCTAGGTAGAACAGAGGAGGTTCAACCGGATGATCTGCCCAGTAGTCTGCAGCGTGTCGATGATAAAGAAGATGTTAGATCCGACACTTCAACGGCCGGGAACATTTCACTTGAAGAAGCGCAACGAGCATCCAAAAAGGCTTTTATTGAGAAAGTACTGCGGAGTACAAACGGTAATCGATCTGTTGCAGCGAGGAAGTTAGACATCCAGCGAACATATCTATCACGCTTGATAAAGGAATTAAATATCGAAATCTAATCGAGTTTCTATGAATTTTCGGAAATCAGATGTTATTTTGTTGAGAGATTTCGCTTGAAGTTTTCTAGGCCACGCCGAGTCGTCTGGTCGAGGCCGTCTCTCAACTGCGGGTCACTATCTGGAACCCCGTTTTGGTATTGGATGCCTGAGGTTCCAGGAGTTCGAGCGTATGTGTCGCTGAACTCAAACGTTGTTCGCACTGATGCTCCTAATTCCTGAACCATTTCGCTCAGCAGTTGATCGGACGTGACGACTTCAACGTGTTCGTCGCCTCTGTATGCCTCAATCCACTCAGAAATATAGTCATCTGCTGTCTGGTCCCGCTTCGTATATACAACTTCGACGCCTTCCTGATTTTGCGATGTTGGTCGGTGCAGGTTGCGTTTTCCTGCGTCAAACACGACAATTACTCGATGGCCTTGATAGTCAGCGAAGTTTCCAATCATGCGTATGAGCTGGCCTCGGGCTAGATCGAACTGAGTATTAAGCTGTCGATCGAACTGGGGCCAGTGTTTTAAGACATTATAACCATCTACTAACACAATCCATGCCATATTGATACCTCTCAATGCAAATGCTTCAGGGAGACTCTAATTCAAAATGTCCGAAATGTCTGCGTAAACTGTGTTTCTCGGTAAGAAACAACCAGTGGCATTGTACAAGGTTGGGTCTTAGGACAGTAAAACAGCTTCTGTATTGAGGCGACGACTATTCGAATCGAAATCGGACTTATCTTATTTTTATTTAGGAGTTTCCAGACGGTCGTTTATGTGAGTCAAGCGACTATCGTCTTTGTCCTATGCCCCGTTCCGTCGTTTGCGCAGCATAGCCTCATGACAACAAAGGACCACTTGACTGCTGCCGGATTACGCGTAATACTATGGCCTAAGACATCATTGGCATTAAACCCACAGTGTTCAATTGTAGAGGTGGGTTGAGTGTTATTGTCCAAGCGCCTCGATGGGTTTCCACGAGCTAGCGTTACTTTCCCTGGCTAGTCCGTGTACATTCTACAATATAAGGAGAAATTATGCCACTACGAATCAATGACGGTGCCCCGGATTTTACAGCCAATTCAACTCACGGCGTCATCAATTTTCATGAGTGGATTGGTGATGGTTGGGTGGTTCTGTTTTCGCATCCAAAGGACTTTACGCCAGTTTGTACCACTGAGTTGGGATATATGGCGGGTCTTGCGTCTGAATTTGGTAAACGTAACTGCAAGATTATCGGACTCAGCGTGGATCCAGTTGATGACCACTTAGGTTGGTCAAAGGACATTGAGGAGACATCTGGTCATGCCGTCACCTATCCAATGATTGGTGACACGAACTTAGTTGTTGCAAAGGCATACAACATGCTGCCCGCTGAAGAGCCGGGAACGTCAGATGGACGTACGGCTATTGATAATGAGACAGTACGTTCTGTATTCATTATCGGACCAGATAAGAAAATCAAGCTTATGCTGACCTACCCAATGACAACCGGGCGCAACTTCGATGAAATTCTCCGCGTGCTCGACTCCATGCAGTTAACCGCTAGGCGGAAAGTTGCGACTCCAGCTAACTGGAAATCGGGTGATGATGTGATTATTGTGCCATCGGTGTCGGATGAAGAAGCGAAAAAGGCGTATCCTGACGGTTGGAAAACCATTAAACCCTATCTACGTGTGGTTGGTCAACCTGACTAAAACATGTGCCCTGGAAATTGATTGCGACTGCGCATCAAATTGCGTCCTTACCCTTAATTACCATTAAGCATAAGGACGCAATTTGGGGGCCTACTCAAGAATCTACTATGTCTTGCTGTCTCCGTTCCAGTGGCTGTTGATGGAGTTTTGTTAATCTTGTACGTTGTACTGCAGGCCTGAATATTCCAGACTGGGGGGTAGCTGAAAAAAACATGCACTATCTGACGCGCCAGGCCACATTTGAAGCCTCACACTTCTACTGTATTCCAGGTGTAAGTCATGAAGAAAACTATCGAATCTTTGGTTCAAGCGCGAATCCAAACGGGCATGGACACAACTATGTAGTTGAAGTGACTATTAGGGGAACTGTCTCCGAAGAACATGGAATGGTTATTAATATTGCGGAGCTTGATAGACTTCTCAAAGATCAAGTGCTTGTGTGCTATGATCACAAAAATTTAAATCGTCAACATCTCATATTTTCGAAAAATCCCCATCTTCAGCCGACGAGCGAGAACATTGCAATCCAGATATGGTCCGCACTTACGCCTGTTCTTAAACTAGCGCAACTATATCGTATTCGACTACGTCAGGACTCATCTCTGTTTGCTGATTACTATGGAGAAGAACAGATGGTTTACCTTACGAAAGCCTACGAATTCAGTGCTTCGCATTGCTTGCACAGTCAACATCTCAGTGACAAGGAGAACCTGCAGATTTTTGGCAAATGCAACAATCCACATGGCCATGGTCATAATTACGTGCTTGAGGTGACAATAAAGGGAGACGTCCTGCCTAAAACAGGCATGATTGCCAATCTTGATCTCCTTGATGAAATCGTACAAGAACAGGTTTATGCGAGATTTGACCACAAGCATCTCAACCTTGACACGCCGGAATTCGGAGATCTCAATCCAACGTCCGAGAATTTTGTAACAGTGATTTGGAATGTTTTAGAACCGACTTTGGGATCTGTGACTCTACATCGCCTTCGGTTGAAAGAAACACCTAAGAACTACTTTGACTATTACGGTGAATCATCAGAGGTTGACATCTTATGAATGATGCGAAGGAGACTGTGCTTCTCGAGCGGATAGAAGCCCTGGAAGCTGAGATTGCTACATCTAAAATACGTGAACAACAATTAGATGAGAAACTGGAATCTACAACGTCGATTGAAGAACAATCCACAATGGTAGATTTGCATTTGGAGGATATTTTTGCCCAGGTGTTGCTGCGAATTGGTGAAGATTCCTCGAGGAGCGGGTTAATAAAGACCCCGCATCGTGCGTCTAGAGCGCTCTCCTTTTTAACTCAGGGCTATCATCAAAATGTTGAGGGGATTTTGAACAATGCCATCTTTGAAGAAGAATATGACGACATGGTAATTGTTAAAGACATTGAATTTTACAGTTTGTGTGAACATCACATACTTCCGTTTTTTGGAAAATGCCACGTGGGCTATATTCCGCAAAAGAAGATTGTCGGTCTGAGCAAGATACCTCGTATTGTGGACATGTTTTCCCGCCGGTTGCAAGTGCAAGAGAGATTAACATTCCAGATCGCTCAAGCATTGGAGAGCTCACTCAAACCACTCGGTGTTGCGGTTGTGATGGAAGCACAGCACATGTGCATGATGATTCGCGGTGTCGAAAAACAGCACTCACAAACAATGACAAATGTGATGCTAGGGGCGTTTAGGAATGAAGATTCAACGCGATCAGAGTTTATGAAGTGCTTTCAGATCTCATGACGGTTAGGACACTCATGAGGCAGGCCTTCGAAGGAACATCAGAAGCTTTTTAAATGATAATGGTCTTTTTATACGGGACGTTCAGGTTGTCGAAAAACTCTGTTTCGCTGTTTTAACGATGGTAGTTTTCTTATTTTAACGGAGCTGTTGTGAACGAACACATGTTGAAGGATAAGGTTGTATTAATTACGGGAGCGTCACGCGGAATTGGTGCAGAAACAGCTTTGGCGTTTGGGCGCGCTGGCGCAAAAGTGGTATTGGCTGCGCGGAAGGAACACGAAGTGGAAGCTGCAGCGGAGCGTGTGCGTGACAACGGAGGTGAGGCGCTCGCCTTGGTAGCTGATGTGACTAAAGCCGATCAAGTTGAAAATCTGATCCAGTTAGCACTCCGCAGTTACGAAAACATTGACATTTTAGTGAACAATGCTGGAGCTGCTGGTTTCGGTCGCGTGGTTGATTTTGATCCATTGCTTTGGAACACTGTCATTGAATCAAATCTCACAAGTATCTATCTTTGTTCGAGATATGTTCTAGGACCAATGCTTGCCCGAAAATCGGGGCAGATTATCAATGTGTTGTCGGTTGCGGCCACTACAACCTTCAGAAATTCAGGGGCTTATTGTGCCGCGAAATCGGGTGCCTTAGCGCTTACGAAGGTCTTATCAGAGGAAGTCCGGCAAGAAAACATTCGAGTTACGGCCGTTTTACCGGGTTCCACACATACTGGATTTTGGGACGGAATGGAAACGCATCCAGACTTCGATCTGATGTTAAAGCCTGCGCATGTCGCATCGACAATCCTCTCTGTTGCTATACAGCCACTTGGAATGGTAATTGATGAGGTTACTGTTACACCGCCTCTCGGAATCTTGTAAGATCCGCCGGTAGTTAGTTGGTAAGGCCAACGCCCATTCCAGGACTTACGCTGTTGTTTCCGATTTGATGAACTTAGATTGCGTGCTCCGGATTCGTACTTTCCGAATCCGCCGTGCGTCGGCGTCCGCTATGGTGATAATTAGGCTCTCTGTATTGACTTTATCCCCTGATTTTGGAATTGTACCGGTGTGGTTCAGAATGTAGCCTGCTACTGTTTTGTAGTCGCCTGATGGGATGGCGACATCATACTGTTCCGACAGAACGTTTACTTCTGTTCTTCCGTCACATTCTAGAAGACGTGGACTAATCAGCCGCAGCGATTCTGGTTCGTCCCGTTCATCTGAAAACTCCCCGATGATTTCCTCTACCAAATCCTCCACAGTGGTTAATCCCACTATTCCGCCATATTCATCTACGACGAACACCATAGTGTGATGACTTTGTTGTATTTCTTTGAGGAGTACGTTCGTGTTTTTCGATGCGGGAACGTATTGTAGGTTTTTGCGAATAAACGGTTCAAGAGCCTCCGACTCACCATTGGAATAGATGACATCAAGCAGATTAACAACCCCGATGATATTGTTGATCTGTTCCTCGTATACAGGAACGCGTGAGATGCCGGCTTCAGAGGCTGTCTGCAAAAACGTATCAATTTGTGTTGATTTGTCGACGGCGATGATGTCAACTAGAGGCACCATCACCTGCTCAACGGTTCGGTTGTGAAGATTTAGAACACTGTGAATCATTCTTCGTTGATTCTTTAAAATGCGTCCTGATTGTTCACCGATTGTGGCTAGAAGACGTAGTTCGTCGCGTTGGGTGTCGGGCGACGTAGGCGCGGATCGCTTGTCGGCAATTCTAACGAGAAAATTTGCAAGATAACTCATTACGGTTACGATGGGACGGAAGGCTATATCGGAAATACGTAGAACGCTGGAATAGCGTAGTGCAAGCGAATCAGCCCTGGCCCGAAAAATCGTCTTGGGAAGAATTTCGCCAAAAATTAAAATCAATCCGGTTGAGATCAAGGTCGCAGCAGCTTCTTGGCTCGTTTGCAGTGTTGAAAGCAGGGTCTGAGTCACCTCTGACATTTGTAACAGGGCTATTACAAATAACAATCCCATTTGAGATGCCATGACATTCGCGATGTTAGTCCCCATGAGGGTCATCCCGAGTGTTCTTTCAGGAGTTTGAAGCAATCTTCTCAGAATCTCAGCTTTTCTGTTTCCTTCTTCGGCGCGCTGATATATGCTGTGTTTGTCGAGCGAGACGGTTGCCGTCTCCAAACCTGAGTAGAGGGCGGATAAGAGTACAAAAATTAAAAGACCGATAGCGAGAAAGGCGAATCGGACGAGACCGGTTGTCCAAAAGTCCGCCGGCGCACTTGGGGCGGTTGCTCCGAGCAGAAAAGCGCAACAAACTATAATCTTAATGGTCTTAAGCGCAAATTTTCCATCCATCGAAGACAATTCCTAGTCAGAAAAGGTATAGCTGAGTGTAATTGGCTTTTGGAATCTAGTATTCCTGCATTCCAGCCTTAGGTATCAGTAGACGGCCGACTACCATTATTTCGATGTTTGTACAGATTCTGCATCGTGTTCGGGGAGGGTCATTATCACAACGCCGACGAAATTCCCTTCCATTGCTGCAATTTCAAAGCGAACGCCGCTTTCTTCAATCTGAGATTCTCCAACTTCTGGAACCCGGCCAAAAATTCCAAGAACGAATCCTCCAATGGTATCTGCAGTGTACTCATTAAGCTTTAGTGAGAATTGTTGATTTATGGATTTTACGGTAACTCGGCCGGATACCTCAATTAGAGATGGATTGTCTGCATAAGGAAGAATGTCGGGGGACTTCAGAGTCGTGTCATGTTCATCGACAATATCGCCCACGACTTCCTCAAGGACATCTTCAATCGTGACTATCCCAGATACGCCACCGTACTCATCCAATAGAATTCCCATTTTCGTCTTCTGCCGGGTGAGTTCGAATAGCAAATCAGCCAGTTTCTTGGTTTCAAGAACGAAGAAGGGTTGACGGATAAGAGTATCTTCAGATTTCGAATCTCCTAGAAGATGTCGTCGGACGAGAAAATTTTCGATGGTCATTTCTCGTATGTCCAGATGTCTCCACACGGGTACATCCTTGACTTGAAAGATTCCGCAGATGTCATCTATTTGCTTTCGATAGATTGGAATTCGTGAGAATCCAAATTGTTTGGATTTTTCCAGAATCTCCTGGACAGTCGCGGACGCTTCTACGGCAATCATCTCTGTACGTGGCACCATAATCTCCCTGGCCTCGATCTCGCGTAGCTGGAGCACGTTGTCTAGGATTTCCCGTTCATTAGCGTGTAGTATTACACCATCATTTTTGTTGAGGATAGCCCTAAAATCTGCAGCGGTTAGTCTCTCTGTGTTTGGGATATCACTTCCACCGAACAGAGGCATTAATAGCTCAATGATGCCTCTCAGCAGAGTGCGTAAAGGTGAGATTAAGATGGAGAATATCCAAAGCGGGCGCGCTGTGATGCGTGCAAAAATCTCCGCGTATCTAATTGCGTAGGTCTTGGGCGTAATTTCGCCAAAAATTAGAACAGGCAGTGTAATCGACAGGGTCGCAATGCAAAACTTGGCGACTTCTCCGAGGTTTTCGAAAAAGGGCAAGCGACGGATGAGGGAGTAAGCTATTGTCGTAAAAGCGACGTTAACGAAGGTATTACCAAGTAAAAGGGTGATGAATAATCGACGGGGATTGTCGACGAAGTTCAGAATCGCAATGGTTTTCCTCTTTTTCTCAGTACGGAGGCGTTCGACCTCTATCTTAGTCAGAGCGCACAAGGCGGTCTCCGAACCGGAGAAAAAGCCAGATATAAGGAGTAGCAACCCCAATGCTATGAGGTGAGGCAAAAGTTGGTCAATTTCCATTCGTATCGGAGTTGAAAAAGAGACCGGTGATATAGTGGCGAAAAGCTCGCTTGAGCGCTATAATGTGTATGGGATGTCATGCGTCGGGGTGCTGGCGACGATTTTCTAATCATTCCTGAGATGTGAATGCCCAGATACACCCAACCCTTCCCATGTTTGTGATCGTAAAAGTGTAGCACATCAAGGAACAAACAGCAACAGGAATTCAGACTTTTTCGAAATCTATCAGGCATGAGGTCTTAGAAAATGGAACCGGTTGACTCGGTGCGCATCCGAAGGGTTAGACATGTGACACTATATGTGGTATGAAAAACACCACAAGATACAATTCTTTCATTTGGCAGAAAAGATCGTACAATATGTAGTATGTGAGAATAGCTGTCATACAACTATTTTGTGCCGGAAACGCGTTTGGCGTTGACAGTTTAATAATTGTATGGTAGCCTGTTGTCAGTCTTTAGTCGACATCATAGCCGTGGCCAGTCGCATTGGGGAGAAATAGGCGTGCAGATTAACGGATTAGTCCTAGGAAAATATCGAATAGAAAAATTGATCAACAATGGTAGCTTTGCTTCGGTATTTCGTGCAAGAGAGGAGCTGACGGGGCGCATCGTCGCTATTAAGGCGTTACCGAAGTCTATCTACCCGCCGGAACGACTACGTTATTTGTTAACTGAATTGAGTGCTATGACATTGAATTGGGGACATGAGAACATCGTCTCGATTCACACAGTTGAGCCCGGCGAGGATGATTATGTTGCTTACATTGTTATGGAGTACATAGACGGACCCACCCTATATGACCGAATGTCCACTGAATCGTTTGCTCCGACTCGCGCAATTAATATTGCGCTGGACATTTGTCGAGGTTTTATTGCCGTGCATGCACGGAATATCATCCACCGTGACATTAAACCGCAGAACATTCTTCTCACCTCGGATTACAGGGCAAAAATCAGCGATTTTGGTGTCGCTCGCATACTCGAAGCGACCAATGATCTCGCCGAGACGCTCACAGGTACACGGAAGTACATGGCGCCTGAGCAATACGATGGGGAATATGATTATCGGGTAGATTTATACTCGTTAGGATTAATTCTCTATGAGATGTTGACCGGACGATTTCCATTCCGCGGTAAAAACCACAATGAGATAAAGATGAAGAAGTTGGACGTCGAGGTTGATTTTTCTAATGAACTGCCCGACGAGTTCTCCGAGTTTTTGTACAAGGTGTTACATCGCGATGTGAATGTACGTTACCAGACCGCTACCGAAATGTATGAGGATTTGAATCGCATTCGCGAATCATGGTATGAGCGCTCTGTGCGGAACATGCTCAGCGTCCACGAGGATTTGGATACGCTCCATGCAAAACTTTCAAAGGATCGAAAAGAGTTGCGGATTTCGACGGATGTAGCAGAGAAGATTGAATTGGAACTTCGGTATGACTGGTTGATCGAGGAGGAGAGGCGGAAACAGGACCGGCTTGGGCGGGAGATGGATACGCACTATGAGCTGGCAATTCAATGTCTTAATGACGCTAATCCAGTCGACGCACTGCAGGAGGTTCAAAAAGCTCATCGGCTTCATTCGATGGAAGTTGAGCACACCAAGAAGACGGAGGAGATATTTCTGGCCCTGTCTGATGCCTTGGCAACTAATAGCACTCCTTCTACAGCCAATGAGTTAGCTGATCTAATCAGACGGTTGTCGGCCAACGAGTTCCAGGCATTCGAAGCGTGGTTTACTGAGCACCGCGTTCAGGGTGCCCACAATGAATCTACGGATTTCTCAGATTCAGGCTCACGCGAAGCGAGGGAAAATGGTTCGTTTCCGCACATTGCATTGCAGCCTACTCCGGTGGGTGAACCTCCTGCGGAGGTGTTGCTGAGGACTTTACATGAAGATCCTAGGTACCCTCACGAAGTTAAGGCAGCACGAATCTTGAATTCGGCTGAACAGAATGCACGGGTGAGGACCAAACGTGCTCGGTCGGAATATAAAAAGCTTGGTGATTTCTATCGGCAGGCGGCTTTGGCTTTCGTTGCTTCAGAAGATTGGGAACGGGTTGCGGATTGTTATGTGCGAGCTCGGTTTGCGTATATTGCGGCTAGACGTTTTGGTAGCGCAAGACAAATAGCGCACCAGGCGGGAATCTACTATTCGAAATTTGCCGAGGACATGGAAAATCAGCAACGATGGACGGAAGCCGGGGGGCACTATATTTTTTCAGCTGAACATTATACACATGGTGAATCTGTAGATGCGGCTGATGAAAGCCGATTGCGTGCAACAATTTGTTACCTGAATGCGGCAGAGGATGCGAGGACGGTAGAAGACATTCAGCGTATTTACGATTATTGCGAAAAAATCTTTTCCATTGCAAAGACCATGCAAAGATCCTCAAAAGCGGTAACGGCAGCCCGGAAATTGGTTGAGGAGACAGAGAATTCCTTCGCCAAGCCATCGCGAAAGCACCTCCAATTGGGCAAGTGTTATTCACCGAAATCTGATTCCATCCGAGGAACAGTTGGGCTGCGGACGAATCCTACTGACAAACCATAGTTGCCAATGTCGCTTCGACCTACCATCCCCGTACGGACAAAATTGGCTTTTTACTTTTCATTAGCTCTCCCTTTTGTTCACAGGACCTTCTACCACCTGTGCCGTTCGAGCAGTTCTTCGCAGAGTCCTTAACGCTAAGTGTTGTGCAATTAAACCACACTCATCTTTCTTTGGAGGGTGGAGTCCGGGTCTTTCTCCGATTGATTTCGTATCATCGCTGGTTCAATTTTCGCAAACATCCTGAATTGCACCAGTGATGGGGTAGTCGCGGTTTCCGATCAGGTAGAAGGAAGAGGTTGGAATGATTCTTCATTGCTGTTAACCGCAAGGTTTGAGTGGAAGGTCTTCCAGTTGAATTCACGTTGTTGAAGATTGCGAATGTAGAACTGAGCAATAATGCGTCCGGCCTATCTTCGGTGTGTTTCAGAGCGAGAGCTATAGCTCCAATTTGTGCGTTTCCGTTTCGCTAGGAACTTAAGAATGCGTGCCCATGTGTTTCCGAGTGCAGATCGTCGATTGGTTTTCGATCTAACGTTCTCTAGCATGCGGGATACGCCCCCAATCTATGCTTGCTAGGAACTCCCAGGTGTGTTGGTTTCATCGAATGAGGGGGTGGTTTTTGCAGTCGAATGGAGTCTGTATCCTATTTGTGCGTAGGTATCTCAGATTGTTCTCGGATTTCGGAGTCCATTGCGTAAGGTACGCTTGAGTCCGGCCGGGGATTGTGTCACTAGCTTTGGGTAGATCTGCTGAGTGGTATTTCTCGGCTTTCGGCCACGATTAAACCCATGCTCTTTCAGAGCGTTGAAATTAGACTGACAGTTGCGTAAAAACGCTTTACAATGACTGACAGTAGATGTATACTTAGCCACTTAGGAAGGGGTATTTGAGCATGGCAAATCTTATTCTTATTGGCTTTATGGGAAGTGGAAAATCGGCCGTGGGTCTGAAGCTCTCTAAGCGTTTGCAAATGAAATACACCGATACGGACGACCTCGTTGAGGCGGTTGCTGGATTGAGTGTAGCGGACATCTTTGATGAATATGGAGAGGCTTATTTTCGTAGGTTGGAGAGCGAGGCTGTTCGCAAAGTTTCACTTTTGGAAAAGCACGTTATTTCGACTGGTGGAGGGGTTGTCCTACGCCCGTCGAATATGGAGAGCCTTAAGCGGGGCGGGATTCTTTTCTGCTTGTCGGCGACAGCGGAAGAAATCTGGGCCCGGGTGAGAACGCAGGAACACCGTCCACTGCTGAAAGAACCAGATAGCTTAGAAGAGATTCGTGAGATGCTCAGCGCACGTGCGCCATATTACAGCGCTACTGACTACACGATTCAAACCACTGGCCTATCAGTTGAACAGGTTACAAATGAAATTGTAGAGGTATTCGAATATGCCATCGATTTGCGTCGCGTTGGGTGAAAACAGTTATCCAATTATGGTCGATCACAATGTTCTTGGTCAAATCGGCCAATTGCTTAAGCCGAAGGCGAGATCCGATTGTGTCGTTGTTGTAGCGGACGTTGTTGTTAGTCAACTTTATGGTGGTCTGGTTTTGGAAGGCCTTAGAGATGCCGGATTCAATTCCCAGTTAATCGAAGTTCCTTCCGGAGAGGAGCAGAAATCGCTTGAGTGGTTCGGTAGACTGCACGATACACTTATCGATTGCCATATGGATCGCACATCTACACTCATCGCCCTCGGTGGCGGTGTCATTGGCGATCTTGTGGGATTTGTCGCTGCGACGTATATGCGGGGTATCTCTTTTGTGCAAATTCCTACAACCTTGCAGGCTCAGGTTGATGCGAGCGTGGGGGGGAAAACAGGAATCAATCATCCAAAAAGCAAGAACCTCATAGGCACGTTTCATCAACCGCAGTTCGTGTTAATCGATGTGACAACGTTAAACACGTTGTCGCATCGGGATATTAGGGCGGGTTTGAGTGAAGTCATAAAGCATGGCGTAATCATGGATTCCCCCTTGTTTAATCAGGTTGAAGAGAATCTTCACGGAATTCTTAATCTTGATGCAGATGTTCTTATCGACGTAATCACTAGATCGTGTGCGGACAAAGCCCAAATTGTTGCCAGTGATGAAAGGGAGAGTCGCCTCCGGATGACGCTCAACTATGGACACACCTTTGGTCATGCAGTCGAAGCTCTGACAGGCTATAGCCTGTATCGTCATGGCGAAGCGGTTGCCATGGGGATGAATTGTGCAGCGCAGCTCGCTTTAAATCTTGAGATGTTGTCAGGCGAGGAATTAAAGCGTCAGCGAAATCTCATCAGAGCTGCGGGCCTTCCCGTATATTTTCCGTCAAGTCTCCGGACAAATTCTCTAATAGACGCGATGTACTTGGATAAAAAAACAAGGGATGGAAAGCTGACACTGGTTCTCCCCACGTCGATAGGTAGCGTGGCCATTCGCGATGATGTGGACGATGTTGAAATTGTTCGAGCTATTACAGAGTGCATTAGTGACGAAGAATTCGCGCCCTCGATAGGTTGACCCTCTCGGTTGAAGAACCGACAGGAACTGGCAATCGGTAATCACGCTAATTCGCAGATGTGGTTAGGCGTTTTTCTCCCCTATCTCTACTCAGCAAAGGGACGGTTTCAGTGCGTGACTTTTGCATGCTGAGACGGAAGCACATAAGCCTCTAACAATTCGGGTGATTCAGATTGATCTCCGAACGCGACAATGCCCGCGTATTCAAGGATTTGTCGGGGGCTGTTGTTCCGGTTGCCTCCGCACTTTATATGTGGTTGAAACCAATCGGAGGCTCTACTGAGAGATGCGACGGGGGCTTAGCCATCGATTGGTGATGGAAAAATGTAAGATCGGGCCTGGGTTGAGAACACCTTAGGGTCAATTGGCAGATAGTTTTCAGCCGCTAGACTCTGTCGACATAGATCCTTGATGCAAAGTTATAATAATCCACTTACATTTGGCAATCGAATCGGAATGCTGTCGTGTGGGAAACTTGTCTAACGCTGACAAGGTTGCTGGATGGGATTAAATCGTTGGATCTGTAGAGAAATGTTCCTTGTAGTTCCAACTACTAGGAACATCCATCTCTGGAATTGTCGTGAGAATAGAACACGCTTCGAATCGTTACGCTATAGGAAATGATTACCCTCGGGCATTGTAATCTGACGCGAAGAGGTGGCACATGAGGATATGATACCTGTCTTTCAAGCTCGGGTTAGGGGCTGTAGAAAATTCTGACTCGTATCAGGGAATTAAGGCGGTGAGGGTACGGTCTGCCAAATGAGAGGGTGTGGAACTTAACTGAGTTCATTCTTGAGTCACTAAAAGTCGTGGTTAACTTCCATTTAATCCCAGTTCAACGGCAATACCTCTCATGGCGTCAATAACGAAACTGATGTGTCCATCAAGAGGCAGGCCGAGGTCCTCAATTCCCTTTCGAATGTCATCGCGGTTGACGGTCCGAGCGAACGCTTTGTCCTTTAGCTTTTTTTTGACAGAGGAAACCTTTACGTCGTGGATGTTCTTATTCGGTCGTACGAGCGCCACCGCGGTAATAAACCCAGCCAATTCATCGACCGCAAAAAGTGTTTTATCCATCAAGCTTTTACGTTCAAGTCCCAAATAGTCTGCGTGGGATCGTATCGCATAGATGATATCGTCCGGATAGTCCCTGTCCTTCAATATTCTCGCACCGACTTCTGGGTGTTGGCTCGGACTTGGAAATTTGTCATAGTCGAAATCGTGCAATAGTCCGACGATGGCCCATTTGTCCTCATTGTCGTTGAACTTCCTTGCATAAGCTCGCATGGCTGCTTCGACAGCCAGGGCATGTTTAATCAATCCTTGCTTTTGTGTGTATTCATGAAGAAGTTCCAGTGCTTCCTGCCGATTTGGCATTCGATTCTTCCCTGCTAGTTTGGTTTTACGGTGGATGCTTTCGCATCTTCATACGCTTTGTCGATAGCTAAGGCTCCCTGTTGAGCCGTCTCGCTCGCCAGTGCATCGGCGCGTTCATTTTCAGGTTGACCTGCGTGGCCCTTTAACCAGAAAAATGTCACTGCATGTTGGTCGCATAGCTCAAGGAGTTGTTGCCAGAGATCCGCATTGGTCCGCATGCCCGACTTGGTCTGCCAATCGCTCATCTGCCAATTTCGTGCCCAACCCTTTGACATACTATTAAAGAGTAGTGCTGAATCGGTGAACAAAGTCACACTACATTGTGATTTAAGGGTTTGCAAAGCGACGACAGCTGCGAGAATTTCCATGCGGTTATTTGTGGTCATCCGAAATCCGCCTGATAACTCTTTTCTATGTTCGCCATGCAACAGGACGATTCCGTAAGCCCCGGGTCCAGGGTTTCCACGGCATGCACCATCCGTATATATCGTTACCTTCTTCAAGTCGTTTTTGTTCTTATCCATGGAATCCAACTTTTGTGGAATACCTATCCCTGCTCGTGAGGAATGTTTGCCTTTTTCAGATTGCAAATTTTGGCGGGCAATTCTGGGAGAGCACAATGTGCTTTTTCCAATCGGATTCATCACACTGTGCGTAATCCATTCGGTAATGCGCGCCTCGACTTTCAGTACGGATGATTGCGGACTCCGTGATTAGTTTTGCCACATCGAGCATGTTCTGGAGCTCAAACTCTTCGATGTTTGTGTGTGAATGTTCACAACCCATCTCTAGCCATGCATCATGTGTGGTTTTCAAATCGGAATCCGTTCTGAGGATGCCAACGTTTTCCCACATCAATCGCTGTATTGCTTCTCGTGCTGCTTGCGCGTCGAATTCTTTATGAGGTTTATTACGTCCTTCAGTCCGAAGTCGAATGTGGTCATACTTCGATTTGTCGAAAGACTGTGCGTATTCGACCGCCGATCTGGCCGCACGCGTTCCGAAAACAATGCATTCGAGCAGAGAGTTGCTAGCAAGTCGATTTGCTCCATGTACCCCGACACATGCAACCTCACCACAGGCGTAGAGTCCACGGATGTTTGTTTGCGCGTTTACATTGGTCCGAACTCCTCCCATCATAAAATGTGCGGCAGATTGGACGGGGATTAGGTCCCTCGCGATGTCAAGTCCATAGAGGTTACAAGTTTGGTAAATGGTTGGGAAACGGGCCTGTAAAAATTCAGACGATAGGTGTGTAACATCAAGAAACACGCATGGAAAATCGGTTAATTTCATCTCGTTCAGGATGGCCCTACTTACGACATCGCGCGGTCCGAGTTCTGCATTGTCATGGTATTTTTTCATAAATTGTTCTCCTCGGATGTTAACCAAAACACCGCCTTCGCCACGTATAGCTTCAGAGATTAAAAAATTAGGGGCGCCGTCTAAAGAGAGAGTCGTTGGATGGAATTGAACAAATTCCATGTCAATCATTTCGCAACCCGCCCGCCATGCGGCTGCACAACCGTCCCCTGTCGCAATTTCCGGATTAGAAGTGTATTGATAGATACGACCGAGTCCTCCCGAAGCCAAGATGGTGGATTTTGAGCGGACCCAATACAGGACATTGTCTATGAGAGTGAGCGCGCCGTAACAGGTGCTATCATCTGTCACGAAGTCAACGGCAAAGGCGTTTTCGAGTATTTGCACATGTTTCTGTTTATCAAGTTGGTTGAGCAAGACATTGCTTGTTTCTCTTCCAGTGGCGTCGCGATGGTGAAGAATTCGAGGTTTTTCGTGCGCACCTTCTATGGTGAATCCTAGCATGTCACCGTCTCTATCAAAGTTGGCGCCCCATTCAATCAGTTCAGAAACTCGATCTATTCCTTCTCGCACCATTACCTGGACGATTTCTTCATTGGACAATCCAACCCCTGCTTTGAGGGTATCCTCAATGTGAGAATCGATTGTGTCTTCCACGTTCATTGCGACAGCGATGCCACCTTGGGCATAGCTCGTGTTACTCTCTTCAATTGCACTTTTGGTTATCAACAGAACTTTACCATGTTGGTTGGCTTCAATCGCTGATCGGAGTCCAGCACTCCCACTTCCGATTACGAGAAAGTCTGTGTCAAGCCTGGGAAGTGTTTCGGAGTCAAACTGAACAATGTATGGGCGTTTCATAATACCTCGTCGAGTGTACAGGTTATTTATATACCTGGTTAAGATAGCTGATTTACTACACCAATTGATTTTTCCCTACCTTCATCACCTTGCCTTTTGCACTAGCGATAAGAGTTCCATCTTCCAAGGTGATATCTGACGTTGCTTCTATTAGGCGTTGATGAATTTTGGCGCGCTTAGCGGTGATGATGAGCTTTTTTCCGACCGGGGCCGGATTTTTGAATCGAATCTCCAGTTGGACAGTCATAGCCGGACTATTAAAACTGGCAATGCCCACATAGCTAATTGCCTCGTCTAGCAGTGTCCCTAAAATTCCGCCGTGCACAATATTTGCCCAGCCTTGAAAGTGTTCAGGAGGTGTGCACTCAATTTTTACGTCAGCGCTATCCGAATCGATATCTGGTTTGACTTGTAGACCGTACTGGTTATCCTGACCGCAAACCAAACAACGATTGTTGTTTTCAATGAGCATAGTCGGGTTCTCGTTTTTGGTAGAATGTGTCGATTCTCTTGGCTAAATAGGCAGATGCATAATCGGGGTAGTGGTTCTCGAAATTCGCGAACTATTTTACCGAACTATAAAATCTTGCGTAGTACGATAGCAAGAGGCGTCCAAATGCAAGACCAACGCACACTGATGAAATTCTGGCGACCTGGTGTTCGACTTGGAGACATGGAAATGTCTGGCAACATCATTGTTTGCTTTATGGAGCTTGGCTGACATCTCCGAGGGAAACTTTCAGGAATTTTCCGCATAAGTGCGATGACACCAAGTGGTCCCTTGAGAATTGTTGGGTGATATTTGGCCGTGTTCATCCTTTCGAAAACTCGAGCACAGGTTCGTGATTAATACATTACCTATTCTGTATCATGCCTTTTCAATTAGGTGAACAGAAACTTCTTATTCTCCGTATTGTTTCAGATGTTTCGGACAGTCGCTTTCACTGCAACATTTCCAGATTTGTATCTAGTTTTTCCTTCTCTGACTTGAGTCTAGTCAGTAGGTCTGATTTTTGTGCCACAACTGATTCTGGTGCCCGTTGAACAAACTTTCGATTATCAAGGTGTTTTTGAGTGTTCATGATCTCCGAAATTACTTTGTCTAGGCGTTTCTGCAAGCGTGATTTCTCTGCCTCAATGTCGATAACCCCAGCCAACGGGATATAGATAACCAACTCATCGCTAATTGTCATTGCAGATGCCGAGGGTTTTTCTAGATGATCAGAGATTGATATGTGAGAAACTCGGGTGAATGAGGGTAGATAATCTTGGAGGTGCGGTTCGAGGGATGCATGAATGTCGGCGTTCGGTACTTGAATGAGAACATCGACTGAGCTTGATGGTGGTACGTTCATTTCACCCCGGATGCTACGGATGCTCTCAATGACATTCATAATTGTCTTCATCGTCTCTTCTGATATCGGGTCCTCCCATGTGGTGTTAGATCTGGGCCATGGCGAAACCATGACGCTTTCTCCATTGTGTGGCAAACGCTGCCAGATTTCTTCGGTTATAAACGGCATAACCGGATGCAATAGGCGCATAGTTTTTTCGAGTACCTCTGAAGCCACCGCTTGGGCCGCATGTTTCGAGATTGAGTCATCTGCATAATAAAGCCTTTGCTTAATTAGTTCAATGTACCAATCACAGAATTCATGCCATAGAAATTCGTACAGGACATGGATTGCATCACTGAATCGGAATGCTTCAAGATACGCAGTTACCTTCTTAAGAGTTGAGTTAAAACGACTGCGAATCCATCGGTCGCAAAGAATTAACTCACTCTGCGTAATACTCTCTTTCGATGGCTGGAAATCGTCAAGATTTAGGAGCAGGAATCTGGACGCGTTCCAGATCTTGTTAGCGAACCGCTGGCCAGTTTTGATTTGTGCTTCTGGTAACGGCATGTATGGGTTCGGCTGCGTGCAAAATGCGAGTGCGAATCGGAAAGCGTCCGCGCCATATTTATCAATTGTTTCAATTGGATCGATTGTGTTACCGCGAGATTTGCTCATTTTTTGTCCGTGCTCGTCGGCGACAAGTCCGTGAATATGGACGGTGCGAAATGGTACTTCGTCGAGGCACTTTAGGCCTAGCATCACCATCCGGGCAACCCAGAAAAAGAGTATGTCCCAGCCGGTGACCAGTACAGACGTAGGATAAAATGTTTTTAGAAGGTCTGTCTCGTCAGGCCATCCTAGGGTTGAGAACGGCCAAAGCCCGGAGCTAAACCATGTGTCTAGCACATCTTCTTCCTGGCGTAAGTCTTGAGAGCCACAGGTGCATGTACGCGGTGTTTCAATGGACGCTATGATCTCCTCGCAATGGTCACAGTACCAGATTGGAAGGCGGTGTCCCCACCAGCGTTGACGTGATACCGGCCAGGGTAGAATGTTTTCTAACCAATCATAGAAGCGTTTCATCTCGCGTTGGGGCGTGAAAATTACCTTGCCTTGTTGCGTGGCTTTAATAGCTTGTTCAGCAAGAGGTTTGACGTTTATAAACCACTGTAATGAGATATAGGGTTCGACGATGGTATCACATCGATCATGATGGCCGACAGAGTGTGGATGCGGAATAACCTTTACTAAGCATCCATCCTTGCGAAGATCTTCAATCAGTGCTTTTCGACATTCGAACCTGTCCATGCCTTGGTATTTTGGACCTGCGGTTTCATTTAATGTGCCATCATGATTCAAAACGTTTATCTGTGGGAGATTATGTTTTTTACCGAGTTGATAGTCGTTTGGATCATGGGCTGGCGTTACTTTCAGCGCCCCAGTGCCAAATTCCCGATCTACATGCTCATCGGAAATGATTGGAATTTCGCGTTTGAGGATTGGCACAACTGCCGTTTTCCCAATCATGTGCTGATATCGATTATCATTCGGGTGAACGGCTACCGCCGTGTCACCGAGCAACGTTTCGGGTCGGGTTGTGGCGATTTCCAAAAGCTCCGTTGAATCCTTTATGCTATAATTCACGTGATAAAAATTGCCGATGACTTCAAGTGGTTCCACTTCAAGGTCGGAGATAACCGTTTGACAGTGGGGACACCAGTTTGCCATGTATGTATCGCGATAAACCATTCCAGCCTCGTAGAGTTTTACGAAGGCAGTGCGAACAGCTTTGGATAAACCCTCGTCAAGTGTAAATCGCTCACGGTTCCAATCGCAGGAGCAACCGATCTGTCGCAACTGATCTATAATGGTTCCACGTGACTCATGTTTCCAGTCCCACATTCGTTCAATAAACGCCTCACGTCCAAGTTCTTCGCGGGATGTGCCCAAATCTGCTAACTTCCTTTCCATGATAATCTCAGTCACTATTCCTGCGTGGTCAGTACCGGGCATCCAGAGAGTGTTGAATCCCTGCATACGCTTGGAGCGAATTAAGATATCTTGGAGGGTATTGTCAAGAGCATGGCCTACGTGTAGGCTTCCCGTGATGTTTGGCGGTGGAATTACGATGGAATAAGGCTGTTTCTCGGATGCATCAGCGGCGTTGAAGTAATCTTTGTCCAGCCAGAATTGGTACCACTTTCCCTCAATATCCTGAGGGGCATATGTTTTTGGAATATCGGTCATGCGTTAGTAAATTGCCTCCTCTGAGTCTATAGTACTCCGGTGCATAAAAATCCACGGGTTATAGGTCAACGTTCTTTAGTTCGAGATCTCGAAGTGCTCAGGTTAGTATCTGACTATCCCTAATTCAACAGTTCTGGAAAACGCTTCATAGCTTCTCGCGACAAGTAGCCCTCAACCTTTACGACCGCTGAAATCTCCATAATGTGTGTGGCGAGCAATGGCGATTTTTCAAATGAAATTGGCCCAACAAGTTCGCTGCGCCAAGAATTGCTTCTGTGATTATGCTGAGTTTCTGGATTCCGATATCGTATAGCAAGACACTTACCAGTGGAATACTGGCCACCTCAACACACATGTTGCCAACAAAACAGGCCTCCGCTAGAACACGTGTATAAGCTTTGAATTTGCCGATTCTAGTAGGTCATTATAGAACGATAGGCTTTCCTTGTTGTGCAAATTCAGGTTCTCCGCCTGCAGAAAGAAAACATCCATGAACTCATCCGGAATGTCTGCAATGGTGGTTTCCACGTTTAGGGGCTGATTAGCAGTGTAATTGTGAATGCGCGTTGTGAGCATCGTAGTTTCTTGTGTCACGATCTGTAGGTGAAAGATTGTTGCATCATGGCGCGGTGAATCCCGGTGTACGCGTTCGCGAATCTCCCTGAGATGTTTTTTGACCTTCTCCATGGCACGGACCGGGCGATCTCTTTCAGCAGGAACACGGTTCGCCGAAATGTTCTGGTCTGGGATATCGATTCGGTTGCGAAGTCGAAAGCATTCTTCGTTTCCAATTCCGTTAGAGGATAGGATTCTAGAATGAACTACATATTTGTCTTCAGCTGAATGCTCTGTCATAAGAGTTTGAGCGGGAAATTAGAAAGTTGTCGTTACCGGAAGAAGGTCTGGAGCATCCTGCGGTACCGCGATTTTCTGAGAACAAACGTTAACGAGAAGTTGTGCTCAAGAAGTTTTGGCAGCAGACTTGGCTTGTCGGAATCAGATTTCATCGAATGGTCACAGAGCGCGGTTTTAAGTTAACTGATGTGGAACTTATGACAAGTAAGAACTCAATAGCCAAAAAAAAGAGGAACAAGCGCAATTCATCACGATTCATTGAATCCGATTTCTAGTAGCGCGGAGAGCTCTTCCATTGCCTCACTTTCATCGAGTCCATCAGTCGTGATTGTGAGTTCTGTGCCTTCTCCCGCCGCCAACATCATAATGCCCATGATGCTCTTAGCATTGACTTTCATCAATCCTTTTTGGAGATAAATGTTCGAGGTAAAGCGACTGGAAGCTTGGGCAAACATACCTGCCGCTCGTAGATGTAAACCGAGCGAGTTGCGAACGGTAACCGATTTTTCGCGCATAAACATGCTCCGTTAATCTTCACACAATGAAACAACTAGTCGCCAGTAGTAGTTCCAGAATGACGGAAGCTAGCTAAACCTTTGATTGCTGAATAGCTAGATTCATGGAAAAACCGCTAAAACGTTCTAATTGTTTGTCAAATGAGCTGCGTTAGCTCCGAAACTTTCTGTTTGTCGCCTTCCAAGCTTAATCGTCGTTTTGTTACAAAGTACACTAAACGATTCTGCTTTCGAAGCCTGGCGGGCCAAGCCCAGGAGCTCATTGAGGGCGAGTGTCTATTGATGGCTTGCAATTCTATAAAATACGCGTGGCAACATTGATTCCTATTACAACCGATAACGGGTACATTGTTAAAAAAAAAGCGCGAGATCTGTCAATCACTTTCGCCGAAGGTGCGAGTAGAATCAGAAGGCCTCTTGGTTGTTGGACACCAGATGCAACTTCCATGTGGTGGTGTAAAATGTTCTCTTTGTTTTTTTGGACATGATACCAACTGCCACGATTGCTTCTTATGTTATGGGTGGCATCGACAAGGTCAATGCTTTTGCAAGATTCCCCCTTGGCGAGTGCTTACAAATTTAACCATGAAACGCCTTAACTCTGACGTGTCAATATTCTCATTTCGCTTTGTTGTCTCGAATTGCTAATTTCAGCATGATTGGTCTTTTAAATTGGTTTTTACGTTTTACGCCCGTGTGAGATCTTTGCATTTAGTGGGTGTACAATCTCACGATGGAGAGTTTCATGTCGCCATTGATCGAGCACGGCCTCATCATTCTTATCGCGGGCCATTTCAATGAGAGCATCATCAAGCTCATTTGCTGCGTCTAATCCCAATCTGTTACCGCAAAAGTTCATTGCGGCAACTTCAATCAAGTTTGATAGATTTCGGCCGGGACGGACAGGGATAACGACATGTGAGATATGTTCGTTGTGAAAAATGTATTCATCAGCTTCAGTCGAAGTCTGGTAAGACCTGTTCTTCTCATCCCAGCGTTCAAGTGTTGCAACAAGCTCTACCTCTTTTCGGTCGCCAACAGCAGTCACGCCAAAGAGCGCCACAACATCGATAATTCCAATCCCGCGAACCTCAATGTAATGTTTCACTGGGCGGGGACGAATCCCAAATACGCGATGCTCGGACACCCTCTTTAAAAGAACCGAATCGTCTGCGATAACGCGATGACCGCTCTGCAAAAGTCCCAGTGTGCATTCGCTCTTTCCGATGCCGCTTTGGCCAAGGATTAACACGCCGACACCGAAAACATCCACTAGGTTTCCATGTACATACTCTGTGGGACCGAATTCATCCTCAAAGAAAAGGAGCAAGCGCGTGGTGAAGACGGAGGATCCAAGAGAGGTCGTTAACACTGGTATGCCGTTCTGATTAGCAAGGTTAATCAATTCCGTTGGAGGGCTTAAACCACTCGTAACGGCAACGCAGGGGATCGGAAAAGAAAGCAGTGTTTTCAAGATTTCAAAACGGTTGGAGGCTTCAAGGCTACTCAAGTAACCGATCTCGCCATGTCCAAAGATCTGAACACGACTATGACCGAAATGTTCATAATATCCGCAGAGGGCTAGGCCTGGGCGATTTGCTTCTGCCGTTTCTATCCGCCTATCTAACCCAACTACACCGGCGACAATATCCGTCTGAAGTTCATGTCCTGCGTACTTAATTAACTTGCGAATAGTAACATTTTGTTCCATACAGTAGGCGTCCATATAGAAGCTGTCGGATATGGGACAACAACTTAGAATACACTTTCTAGGTTGAGTGAGCAGAAGAAATGAACACTCATTTATGCCATGTGTCGTAGAAGCTGTGCAATGTGAACTTTAATAGTGCAAGACTGATTCTACGGTGGTGAAACCGCAGAATGCTCATCGGTGTCACACTATGTGATGCGGACCGATTTGGCACTCGGTGATGTGTAGCGTTAACCCAAGGCGTATTCGTTTTTGCCAACGTCCACCGAACGTTAGAGGAAACTTTGGACAAAAATCCCCCTGTGCAATTGCCAGAACTCGATTCCAACAACTACGAATGATGCCATTGGGGCTGAACATATCGCATGTTCTTTCAGAAATCCACGGCTGAAGACAATTCCACGAATCACACTGGCCAATTTTAGCAGGTGTTTCGACACACGGTCCTGATTGAAGATGACAGTATGTGAATACTAACTGTGTGTCAACAAGTCACAACCATGCGGAACGTGTGCTATGAACAAGAAACGCTCGAGCTCTTACCTCTACCATTGTCGCTTCCGTTTACTCGACGATAGAATATCAAGTTCCTCACGATATTTTTGGACGGTGCGTCGAGCAAGACGAACACCCTCGGCTCCCAATGTATTAGCAATTGCCTGATCGCTAAGCGGTTTCGCGGAATTCTCGGATTCGATTATTCGTTTCACTTGATTCTTGACTGTTGTTGTCGATATGTTGGCTCCGGAGTCCGTTGGTAGGTCTGTGCTGAAGAAAAATTTCAGTTTGTATATTCCCTGTGGGGTTTCGACATATTTGTTCGTTGTAACGCGGCTGACTGTGGATTCATGAACGTCTGCCATTTCAGCAATCTGCTTCAGTGTCAGAGGCTTTAATCCCTTGGTCCCTTGTTCCAGGAAATCCGATTGGATTTCGAAAATCGCTTCCGTGACATTTGCGATTGTCCGCCTTCGTTGGTTGACGCTACTAATGAGGTCTATTGCTGAGCTACGTCGTTGTTGCAACCACTTTTTTGTTTGACCGTCAACACCACTGTCTCCACTACGCAGCATATTTATGTAAAATGGGCTTAGACGCAGGCGGGGCATCCCATCGTCATTTGTGAGGACATGATACTTTCCATCAATCTTCTTAATGACAACCTCTGGTATGATGAGGCGAGAGGTGTCATTACCACTACTCAAGTATTTGGAATCTGGATCTGAAAAATAACGTCCTGGATAAGGCGCAAGTCGTCCTATAACTTCCTTTGCCTTAATTATTTCCTCGATTCCCACTTTTAATCTTTGTGCGATGCGTGGAAATTGATTATTCATGAAATCGTCGAAGTGCGTTTTCAGAATTGCTTCAGCAGTAGCATCATGAATTTCATGCGCCTTCAACTGAATCAACATGGTTTCAGGGATTGTCCGAAACGCAATACCAATTGGTTCAAAGTTGTTTTGGATGTACTGGAGGACTTCTTCCACGTGCTCAACGTCGCAGCCCACTGTATCGGCAATCTCTTTGAGCGTGATATTGAAAACCCCTAGTTCTCCATTGTCCGATTCGATGGTATACGTTTGTGCATTATCTTGGTCGACCACCTGCCATCTGTCTTCTTGCACGTCCGGTACAATTATGGTGTTTGGGGATAGCAGAGTTTCATCGGTGAAGAGTTCCTTTCGGAGTTGGCGTTCAAGTGACTTGCGCAGGTCGTCTGAGAACTCTGACTCTTTGAGATCGTGTTGGAAGTCGGAATTTAGTGTGAACAACGGCATCTTCAGTTGTCCATCGTCATTCAAGTTGCCGATAAGCTGTTCTCCGATAGCTTTCTCAATATCTGAGAAAGGTGTTACGGCAAGTTGGGCGCATAGGAATTCGTGTAGTGACTGTGATTCTGCGACGTCGGCCTGCGGACCATCTTCATCGTGTAGGTGTTGAAACGATGTTCTCTCGCTGACATTCGCCATATCGTCGAACGCAGCATCCCAGTCGATATCAGGTTCCTTGTCTTCTCTATCCAAGCGCTCTGCGGGTTCATTCCATTCGGTGTCGGGGTCTAACTCAGGTGTGCCCACCAAATCTTGAATCTCTTCGTCTTGAATTTCGTCCTCGTCCAACAGAGGATTTTGTTCTAGCTGCTGCGACAAAAATTGGTTGAGCTCCAATCTTGGCATTAGCAGAACTTTAATCGCCTGTTGCAACTTCGGCGTCATGATAATCTGCTGTTTTAGAGTTGCAATTTGTCGTAATCCGATATTCATAGTCTGCTAGTTAGAATTACGCGGTCTTCCGCTCGCCCTAAGTTCAAAATTATGCCCGAAATAAAGATTCCTGGCCAATTCGCTCTGAACCAATTCTTCGGGAGTACCACTCAAGGTAATTTTACCATCGGCAATTAAATACGCACGATCAACGATGCCAAGAGTTTCCTCTGCATTGTGATCGGTGATTAGGATTCCAAGATTGCGATTCCGCAGGTGCAAGATGAGCTGCTGAATGTCTTGAACCGCGATTGGATCAATACCGGAAAATGGTTCATCAAGTAAAATAAAGGATGGGGACGCTGCTAGGGCTCTTGCGATTTCGGCTCTTCGACATTCGCCTCCAGAGAGAGTATACGCCTTTCTGTTAGCTAGATCGGAGATTCCAAGTTCTTCCATGAGTTGGCTGGCTCGTGCCTTACGCTCATTTTTGGGGGTATGAAGAACCTCAAGGATCGAGGTAATGTTCTGTTCGACGGTCAGCTTGCGAAAAATAGATGTCTCCTGGGCTAGATATCCAATGCCAAGCCGCGCCCTTTTGTACATTGGCAAGAACGTAATGTCTTGACCATTACAAATGACTTGCCCTGCGTTTGGACGAATGAGACCAACGACCATATAGAAGGTTGTTGATTTTCCCGCGCCGTTTGGTCCAAGTAGGCCGACGATTTCTCCGGTTTTAAGGTCAAGATCGACCTCATTGACCACGACCGGGCCTCTTCGCGCATATCTTTTTACAAGTCCATGGGTTTCGAGTCGACTTGACATGAATTAGTTCTTGAATGTTTCTTTTCCTTCATTGTTGCTCGGATTTCCCAGATACTTCTTCTTGCTTACTTTTTTGCTTCATGTGAACTTTAAACCTGACACCCCCATCCCCTGTCTGTTTCCCAGAACGCCGATTGAAGGTGAAGTGTTTGGCTTCCAATCGATCTTTATGTTGAATCACAACGACATTGTCTCGAAGATCTACCGTGTCGTCAATGTGGTTTAAGATTGCATGTTCGCATGTGGCAAAAAGGTCATCATCACGTATTTCAACGCTTCCTTGGGCCACTGTTCTGATGGTGTCGCCTGTGTCAACATCTTCGTGGATAGTCACTTTGTCGGCATTTAGAAAGCCGCTTGGCCGCTTTATCTTAACCTGACCGATTAGAATTGTCAGACCGGTTTTTTCGTAGCGCTCCATCTCATCAGCTGTTCCGTCAATCATTTCTTCATCGGCCGATCCACCAGAGACTTCAGAGTCAGCTGATTGGTACTGTTGACGAGGTGAATCCTGATTGTCTGCGTATGTAGTGCGTTCGCATAGCACGACAATGAAAAATAGAACTAAGCCACAAACTAGCGCCGACATCCTGTTTATGCTCGGAACATCAAATCCAAAAGGAACACTGGGTGTAAGCTTAAATCTGATTATTGGTCGTTTATTGATGGAGTTCATTCATCTTCTCGTCCTTTGCATAAAGATTAAATTGTGCGTGCTTCATGAGAATTTTGTCAAGCGATGGACTGGCTTCTAGCTCTGTACCTAGTAATGTCGAATTTCCGCGTGCAATCCGTGACTTGTGAGGTGCATACAGCCTCTCATCCCAAGCTCGCCAGTGCAGTTCACTAGTGTATAGTTTCCCATCTGAGCTTACACCAACGACGTTATCAAAGAGCTTGACGTTATTCGATCTTTGAAGAATTTCACCACGCTCTCCCGTGAGGGTAATGGCCAATTTCCCATCTTGAAAAACTTGGACTTTTGGCTGTTGTACCTCTACGCGGTCTTTCAAGAAGGTTGCCTCATTACCAATGAGCGTCCACTTTCTGATGCCTGCCTCGGCGTGGCTCGTTGTAAAGCTTTGTAGTGTTTGTTTTGGTTTTCTGCCAGTGGGCTGTACGCGATTTTGATGTTCTTGGTCACAGCCAAGGTTCGAGGTAGCAAAAATCGCAATCCAAACTATTATGGGACCCCAGAGGTTGCGTCCCGATCTGGTTGACCGGCTTGGAGTTGAGGTGTGTTCACGCACTGAGGAGGTCTCTGGGTTGTGTTTTCCAACGCTCATGCATCCAGATCCACTGTTCGGGATAACGCCTTACATAAGATTCAATAATCTCAGTAAAGTTCTGGGTGTTAATCAGAAAATCTTGCGCCCGATTGCCGGATTTGTGAAGTCTTAACGGTGGTTCGATGATAACCCGATGCGAATCATCGGGTTGGCGAACAATGAATGTTGGTAAAATAGCTGCGCCCGTCTTGAGTGCAATCGCTATAGGGCTATACGGTGTGTAGGCAGGGCGGCCGAAGAAATTGACCAAGACCCCATCAACACTTGTGTCTACATCCGCCAAAATTCCGAGTAATTCATTGCGTTTCAGACAGCGCAGCGCGTCGCGAGTTGCCTTATCCCGATCTATGCTTAAATAGCCGACCGATTCGCGATAAGCGCGAACTAGTGTATCCAAACTTCTAGAGCGAAGTCTCCGGGCAATTGGCTGTAGAGGCGCAACCTGTACTACGAGAGTCGCCGCGAGAAGCTCCCAATTACCGAAATGCGCTGTGAGGATGATTGCCCCCTTTCCGTGTGCTAATGCAGAATCGACATGTGTTCTGCCTTGGACGGTCACCATCTCACGCATCTGCGCATTGGATGTGTGAGGAAAACCCATGAACTCAATTACGTTTTTCCCCATGTTTTGAAAGCAACGGCGGACAATCCCATTGACGGCAAGAGTGTTTTCGAGGTCAAGGCTTAACGCAATATGTTTGCGCGCAAGCTCCCGCTGATGTGATGCAAACCGACAAGCTACAGTGCCAAGAAGCATTCCAAAAGAAAGTGCGATTTGGCGAGGAAGACAAGCCACACACGCACACGCCAGTCTCGCTGCTAGTCCGTACCAGTCATCTTTATGGAAACAGCGCATATTCAAAAATTAGTATGTGGAGCGCACCCATTGCTAAATTACAGGCTGAAACTACTATTTGGACACGGTACCTACATGTTGGGCCAATCCCTAGCAAAACCTATACCATATCGGAACAAATATTATAGCAGATGCGAAATTAAATGACAAGATGTTTTCGGTTGCCCTCGTTCTTCCGGGCGTAACTTGAATCGCGAACATGACCGGTGTCCCTCTTCACAAGCCATAACCTCTTGGTAGGTTTTTCCGAGGATAGAAGTTTCATCTCATAGTCCTAATCTGATTGAATTGTGAGTATGTGGACAATAATAGTGGCTGACAACCGATTATGCTTCTGATATAATGTGTCCTTGAGGTGCTTAGACGTTCCCCGGTGGAGGGGTAAATTAAGGAAATTATGAGCCGGATTCATAATGCCGTTCAAACGCAATTTAGTCGACATGCAGAATACTATGCGCGGAGTTCTGTTCATAGCCGAGGGGACACTTTAGCGGCAATCACGAATTTCGCGCAGCCGATGAGTCACGAACGAGCTCTGGACATCGCAACAGGAACGGGTTTTACTGCGTTTGCGATAGCGCCGAAGGTCGCACGTGTTATTGCTACTGATTTGACGTCCGAAATGCTATTCAAGGCGAGAGAACTTGCGTTGGAGCGTGGATTAGCGAATATTGAGTTTCAGGTTGCTGCTGCCGAATCACTACCGTTTGCCAACGAGTCGTTTGACCTTGTTACGTGCCGAATCGCACCGCACCATTTTCAAAACGTGCGTAGTTTCCTAACGGAAGCCTCTCGTGTGCTACGGCCCTCAGGTAGGTTCTGTATGGTGGACTCGGTCTGCCCGGAATCTGAACGATTGATTAAGTGGCAAAACAGTGTGGAGAAGATGCGAGATGCGTCCCATGTTTGGGCGTATCCGCCGTCGCAATGGCGGGAAATGATCTCTGACGCGGAATTCAGCATTGAGGGAGAAGCGCAAACCCAAAATGCTGAGATTCAATTTTCGTGGTGGGTACAGTGGGAGGAGACTCCAGCGGCGTTACGGAATCGACTCCGTTCGAGTTTCGAGGAACTTTCGCACGCAGATGCCACAATTTATTCTCTCCGCCGAGAGGAGGATGAAATCTATTTCACTTGGCCTATGTATGCGGTCAAAGCGAGAAAGTTAAGGTAGCAGTTATGACCGCTTTGTTATTGACAGTATTGAGGTAAAGTGTTCTAGCGGTATGGCAATCTGCAGATTCTCTCAATGGTACGCCAACAAACTTGTCCAAGCAGCCTGTGCGTGGTGGCATCACGCCGTTGTGTTGGTTTGGGGCTATTGAGAGGGTGATTGTTCCATGATGAGGTTTTAGCCGCCAGTGCTGAAAACTCTGGATTGTTGTGATAGAAAATCTCACAGCATGAGTCTGTGGACAGCAACGGATGTGGGTGCGTGTCGCTTCGGATGACGCCCCAATTCAGCCATTTACACGGTGGCGACGGTATCAAGAATTCCGTCGAAGAGACGGGCTCCCGGGTGGGGCCAAGTGTTCGTCCACCATCTAATTGACGCTCTTTCAACTTCAAGCATCGATGTTCTCCTGATTTGGAAGATAGAAATCTTGGACTGCGCAATTGTCTTGTTTTGGAGTTCTTATACCTGAGGGACAGTGACTGGGCATATTTTGCCTGGTGTTACTTTGGACACAATTAGAACCGCATCGTGAAAGTTTTGTCACGCTTGTTAGAAATCGAATTCTTGACGGAAAATCAACTTTCAATTCCGTCAAGGTGTTAGGTTGTTTTGGAGGTCACACTGTGAATATCTGCTGCATTCCGTCACATACGATAATTTCCGAAAAACACGTTGTTTGTCGGCGTGCCTTGGCTCCAAGTTGTGGACAAGATGGTGTCTTTGTAACGATAAATCGTCGATTGGCCAACAACGATCCCATTAAGCTCTTCTAGCGGTTCATACCATATCTGATGCGGTTGGGTGCATTGCTGACACGGATGGCGTGTGGCAACAAGATCTAGTACGCTTCCAACGTGCACTTCACGAAGTACGCCGTTCCTAGCAAATGTGATGGGGACCACTCGTGTGGTTGTGATATTTCCTATAACCGCTCCGCGTTTGGTGAGTATCAAATCGGTTAACGCGAGATGTTGTTCTGGTGTGGCGTTGTTATCAATGTATAGGACGGTCTGACGAGTTTGTGTGTCGACTGCTAGATTCCGTTTTGCGCTGAGAACCGCCACAACGGTGAGATTCTTCAACGAGATGCCTTTCCACATGCCTTGGTTCACGTGCCAAACCAGGGTGGCTTCTTTTCCCCCTCCCATGAACTCTGCACCATAGTGGCACGCGCCGATGTAGACGCTGGCAGATCTCGCTTCCAGATATTCACCCTGTATGCCTGGCGCGTTGGTTCCTAGGGAAATCGCTGTTGTGAGTATCAATCCAAACGTTGCGAAAGCGAAAGCTTGGCTCATGATTCTGTGTTCTCCTTTCTCAAGTCTGAGGCTGAAAAGGAATATAGAAATCGCTCTGTGAATTAGGTGATTGTCGTTGTCTCGATTGCGTGGAAGCAAGATCTACTTCTTTTACACGCTTCTGGTGAGACAAACCCATCATCAGGTCCAACAACTTGCATCGTACAGTTGCACCAGTAATTTGAGAATGGGTTAGTTTCGGCGAGATTCTGCACGTTGCCGCCGGGAACGTAAAGTGCTTTTGTTCTCAAGTGTTGACAAAGCGTTTGTTTGAGCCCGGATAGAGTAGTCGCTGCCATTTTGATGCTCCTCATTATTGCAGCTTCAGCTGCGGGCCATTGTTGCGGCACGGCTAACCAGATTCTGAGTCAACCTGACTTTGTATTCGTTGTCATGCATGGGTTCGGCAGTCCTAACTGCATCTTGGCCAGCCTGCTTCGCGATAGCCCCGGTAATTTGTTTGCCTTGTAGCGCTATCTCCGCCTCCTCAGAACGCCAGGGTGCTGGCGCAACCCCACCAAGCACAATGTGAGCTTTCTCGCAGCTCCCATCGTTCATCTCAAAAACACCTGCTACGCTTGCTAACGCAAAGTCAAAGGATCCCTTTTCACGGACCTTAAGATAGAAGCTCTTGCTATTCGGATTGGGCTTGGGCACACGAATTTCAACAACGATCTCTCTCGGTTTGAGAACGTTTTCGCGGAACGGATTTCTCGGCGTCGGCAGGACGAAGAAATCCTCCAGCGGCATTCGCCGTTCACCTTCGGGTCCAAAGATTTTCACTTCTGCGCCAAGCGCGATCAACGCGGGTGCCGTATCGGAAGGGTGCACGATGTAAACTGGTCCGCCTCCGAAAATGGAGTGATATTTGTTCAATCCTGATAATGCATAGCAACTCCCCCCACCCTTCTTCAGGCAGATAGTCTCTGGATCCCGGTAATACCAGCATCGAGGGCGTTGGCAAAGGTTTCCACCTAATGTGCCCACGTTCCGTATTTGGGGTGATGCTACCGATGCAGCGGCCTGCGAAAGAACTGCGTAATTCTCTTTGATGGTTGGATTCGCAGCGATCTTGGCAATGGTTGTTAGTGCACCAATTGTTAACCCAGACCCATCCGACCTGATTTGGTCCAGTCCCGGAATGGTTTTCAGATTGATCAGCGTTTTTGGTGTTTCAATGTATTCCTTGAGCTCGCCCAAAAGGTCTGTTCCGCCCGCAATAATCATCGTTTCGCCCCACTTGCCACTACTCAACAATGAGGGAACTTGTGTGACGTTTGTCGCGTTCATGTAGGTGAATTGTTCCATCTGTTACCTCCTTTGTGATGCCTGAGCGCTAACGCATTCAGTTCCACGAACTAGAATGTTCCTTTCTCAGCAAGTGCTCTGAGGACCTTGTCAGGTGTAATCGGAAGCTCGCGAATTCTTACGGCTGCCGCGTTATATACGGCATTCGCGATTGCCCCTGCCGTCGGGATTGTCGGTGGCTCGCCAATCCCTGTTATCTTTCGATGTGTATCGAAAACAATAGGTTTAATCTCGGGAATCTCCATTGGCCCGGCGACCTTGTAATCCTCGAGATTTGGATTAATCATCCGTCCTGTTTCCGAATCCATTATACGTTCCTCAAGGAGGGCATAGCCTAACCCCATGATAACACCACCATTGATTTGACTCTCAGTTGTCAGGCGGTTAATGGCCAAGCCACAATCCTGAATGGCCACAATCTTGATGACCTTAACATTCCCTGTCTCGATGTCAACCTCGACGTCGGCGAACTGCGTTCCAGCAACGCCATTCTGGCGGAGCTGCTCATCCCAATAACCTTCCTCAGAAATTGTGTCCAGACCAAGCTGCCGCGTCGCTTGCTCCCAGGAAATCGATTTGTTCCGATTAGATTCTATGTGGATTTGACCATGCTTGGCACAAAGATTAGCAAGCTGGTAAACATTCAGCGTGTTTCCGTCCTTTACCACGGAGTAGAGTTGTTCTCCATCCAGATCGTGAATGTGCCATTCACAGCTGTCCTTTCTCATCGAAACGCGGACATTTTCGCTAAGTTGAATTTTATTATCGAAAAAAAGAGTTCGCGGGTTAAAGTTCCAGAGAAGGTCTGAGTTTTGGTACTCCGATTGGGTACTGAACAAGAACTTTGGATTGGCGCCTAATGATGGAGCTATGCGCTCGAAAAGCCTCGTTTTGGCTGCTTCGGCTGCTGTCTTAATTACAGGAGCCACAGAACCAATCGTCTGGCTTCCACCGCTTCCTCCAGAGGTTAGTCCGTATGCACTGTCACCAATCTTCACTTTGATATCTTGTGGTTGTAAACCGAATTCTTCGGCAACGATGATGGCAATTACCGTTCGAATGCCGGTGCCGAGGTCCTGGGTGCCGGTGACGGCTTGGACAGTTCCGTCTGCATGAATCGTCACGCGGGCTTGAGTACCTTGTCCACCTCCACCACCCCAGAGACAACTTCCCATGCCCATGCCACGCTTTCTTACCCCTTTGCCAAGTCCGGGCGCTTTGTTCCGACGCCACCAGCCAATTTCCTGGGATCCCAGTGCGTATTGGGCTCGGCGGACCTCATTCGCGTCATTGATTCGACGGAATTCTAGTGGATCCATACTTAGCTTCTCAGCGAGTTCATCCATGAGTGAATCCATCGCAAATGCGCCTTGCGGGTGTCCAGGAGCTCGCATTGCACGGGCATTTCCCGCGTTGATCGAGACGTTGAACTTTTCGGTCCTGAAATTTGGAACAGAGTAGATATAAGGCGCTTGAAAACCCGCACCGCCGCTGATGCCACCAGTGCCGTAGCCGCGTACTTTGTAGGCAATTAGGCGGCCGTTTTTCGTGGCACCAGCCCGTACATGCTGTGTCATGGATGGGCGGTTACCTGAGACGAGGTGTTCATCTCTGCGGGTTAGCATCAGTTTGACAGGTTTGCCTGCTTTTCGTGCCAGTTCTGCGGCAGCAATCCCCTCAATCCCTGGACTGAACTTACTTCCGAATCCCCCCCCCATATGTTCTGTGATAACACGGACGTTGCCTTCCGGTAAATCGAAGTGTCTCGCGAAATCTGCGCGTGTTCCAAACACTGCCTGGGTCGAGGCCCAAACGGTCAGATTGTCACCCTCCCATTCGACAACGTGTCCATGAGTTTCTAGACAGACGTGTGTTTGTACAGGTGCGTGGTAGGTGGCTTCGACCTCAACAGCCGCTTGAGCAAAGCCAGCTGTGAGGTTTCCCTCTTCTCTGATGTCCGGTTTACTCTGATTCCGGCGCCAATCGTTACGAATTTGTGGGGCGTATTCCCCCATCGCTTCTTCGACTTCGACAACGTGGGGCAGCGCTTGGTAATCATATCGGATTATTCGCAATGCGTCTTTTGCGATGTCGTCGGTCTTAGCGGCCACCGCTGCGATTTCTTGTCCTTGATAGCGTAGGTATTTACCTGCTTCAATTAGCGGGACAACCGCTTTGACGCCAGGTAAGGCTTCCGCTTCGCTTAGATCTATCGCCTCTATCATTCCGTGTGGGATTTCGGAGCGGAAGATGCGAGCATATAGCATTCCGGGTCGATTGATGTCGAACGTATATTTTGCCCGTCCGGTGACCTTATCTGCACCGGATAAGCGGGGCAGGCGCTTGCCAATTAGGCGAGATTCACTTGCTTTGGCCCAGGCTGTCATCCTTCAACCTCCCATTTTACGCGACGCTGTTTGAACAGCTTCAAAGATGAATGGATAAGTGCCGCAGCGACAGATATTTCCAGAAAGTGCAATCTTAATCTCTTTCAGGGTAGGCTTTGGATTTTCATCTAGTAGTGATTGTGATGCTACGACAAAACCTGGTGTACAAAATCCGCACATTAACGCGTCATGTTCCACAAATGCCTCTTGCACGGGATTCAACCGATCCCCGGTTGCAAGTCCTTCAACTGTTGTGATGTTTTTGTTTTGGGCATCAATGGCAAGAAACATACAAGAATAAATCGGTTTTCCATCAACCTGAACCGTGCATCCTCCGCACTCGCCCCGGTCACATATGAGTTTCGCGCCGGTTAGATTAAATCGCTTGCCGCGTGTGTCGAACCCATCGCGTAGAACGCTTAATAGTGTCGTGCGTGGTTCGATTTCGACGCTATATACGTGGCCGTTAATCATTAGTTTGATTTCGGCGTGCCGAATTTCACCGTTGGCTTGTATCTCTTCTGATGGTTCCGATTTGACTAATGCTGTTGGGTGAACCGTCGCTGCAACAGCGCCTGTGCCCACGCCTTTGAGGAACTTCCGTCTCGATATACTGGATTCTTGGTTCCGATCATTCTGTTTTACGTTTGACACAACTGTTTTCCTTTCGTCATAATGAATTAGCGCGCGTCGGATACATCCGCACATATTGCGTTGGTGAGGTTTGGGGCCTCTCGGATGAATCCAATCTATATCGAAGCGATTCCGTGCTCCTCAAGCCAGACTTTCAATGGTACATCATCATCTTTAGGTGAGAAATGACCGTTTGCGTTGGTTCCCCCACCCAATAGTTGTTGGCGAATCGGGTCGTTGGTACTGAAAATCTCCTCTGAAATAGTCATATTATCCTTCGACCGCAACCACCTATAACCGTATCCATAAAATAGCCCTTTTCGCGTGATTTCGGAGTGGTTTTCACTGGGCGTGTGCCAAAGTCGTCTATCAAAAAAGACCGCATCACCAGGGCTGCAACAGACTGGAATCGCATTCTCAGGAAGTGTGCCGTCACTGGGCGGATTAAGCGTGTTACGCAGGTGACTTCCAGGAATGATGAGAAAATTGCCACGGCCTGGTTCCGAGCAATCCGATAGCCAGTAGGCAATTTTTAATGACAATCGTGGCCTAGGATGGCTCTCCATCTCCGCATTGACCCGTCCGCTATCTTGATGCCAGCCGAGGGGCTTGGACGGACAGCGATTTTCCGGGATTCGTGGTGGTGTGACTATAAAATGGGAATGGTATGAGTAGATGTTCCATCCGAGAATTCCCCACACTTTGGGGAAGGTTGTGTGCCAATCCAACAGGTTGACAAAACGCTGGTCTTTGCCGAGGCAATTGGGAAAAAAAAACGTATTGTCGGAGGTCAGTTGCTTATTGCTGTGGGGATCCCAACCACGATCCAGATGTTGGCCGTGAATTCGATCAACGCAATTTTCGAGTTGCTTTACAAGTATAGTTGGCAGTGCGTTCTCAACGATGAGATAACCTTGTTGGTTGAATTGCTCAAGCTCCTGATTGGTTATCTGGTGTTGAAGATGAAGTTTTGAAATCATCTGGCTTCTCCTTCATTTCGAATTAATGCAGACTGTTTCCATTCTACCTGAGTGTTGTTGTTCTTTAATCTTTGGTCGCTGAGATTACTAAAGTTGTTTCCGGAGACCTCCCGTCCTCCCTGACGAAAGATACTGATACGCTTGGTTTATGTCAAGATAGTGGTTCGGTCCAAAACAATTCGTCGATTTTCCTGCATTGATTTTTCGGCGGAAAGGCTAACCCGAATTGTTTCAAATGCTTTGGCCGTGTCGGTGTCTGCTCTGCTTGTATTACCACTTATGAGTTCGCGCGTCCAGAGTTTGTGTAGTGAAAGTTTGGGTTCATTTAGTGGACGGATGTTCTCAGTTCCCGATCTGGTTTCACAACTCCAGTTTCCGCCGCAGTTTTCAATTGTACCCCCGGTTAAGATATATCGATATTGCTGTTCTGCTTCTTTGGTCTCGATGCCACCTGCCCATGTCCATTGTCCAATGCCACCCTGGCTAAATCCGACGGTAACGGTGTTGACAAACCGATTATAAGTCCCATTATCTGTCAAATCTTCATAAACGGAGGCTCCGTCCACCCATGCGGCGGGTCCAAAAAGGTCTATGATTGGATAAATGTGGTAGGTGAAGAAATGTGCTGGTGGACCGGAAACTGGAAGATTGAAAAGGACCTCAGGCCGCGTACCCCGACCGGGAGTCAGTCGCCAAAAAGCTGCTAACATCACTTTTCCCAACTGTAGGACTTTTTTCTTCACTGCTTTGTGTGGATTTGAAACAGATTCCGAGTGAGAGGTGCGCAAGAGAAGGCCTTTGGACTTTGCTAATCTGATTGCATATTCACCTTGTTCGATTGACCGAGCCAAGGGGTATTCAGTCAGGACGTGTTTGTCGCTTTGAAGCGCGGCTATCGCGATTTCCGCATGGCTGTCGTTGTGGGTCGTGATTACGATAGCGTCTAGGTCTTTACGTTGGACGAAGTTCGGCCAATCAGACGAAAACTCAGCTCCACACTTTTGAGCTAATTGAGCGCCAGTTTGGCGGTTCCGCGATGCAACTCCCACGATTTCAGCGGAATTAAGTTTAGAGAATTCTTCTGCGTGTCTTTGTGCCATGCTTCCGGATCCTACAATGCCGATACGTGCTTTAGTCATATCTGCTCCGAGTCTTGGCTATCCCTTAGGGTGAGACAGTACGTATATCTGTTGTACGTTGTAAGCCAGTGATTATATTATCAAAGATCCAGATCTTGATTCAATCGAAAAGTGAAGGGACCATCGCACCGAGCGAAGGAATAAGTCGGTGCACATGTGGAGCCTGAATGATAATGTTGATTCATCAAAGTACTGTAGACCAAATGGCTCATAGCCTAATTTGAACCAATGATGGCTAATTGTTCGGTTGTCTCATCACGCTTCGCGTTTCAGGGTTATATAGAAGCGACTTCCCTTGCCCAGTTGGCTTTCTGCCCAGATTTTTCCACCATGGAGCTCGACTAGGTTCTTGACAATCGGCAATCCTAAGCCGATGCCCCCAGTAGGACTGCTATTCCGATTTATCACGCGATGGAACCGCTCGAAAATTAGATTTACATCCGTGTCGGGAATACCGCGACCAGTGTCTTCAATGCAAACCTGTATTTCGAACGCCGACAAAACTACAGTACTGAGCTGAATATGTCCGCCTTTTTCGCTGTACTTTACAGCGTTATCAAGCAAATTGGTTAAAATCTGTTTCATCTTGTCCGTATCTACGGTTGCAATGAGATTACTGGCACAGTCGATATCAATCTGGATGTCTTTCTGATTTGCCAGTGCCTGCATTGCGGCAACTGCGTCCGCAAGAATGGGGTAAAGGAGAATTGGCTCAAGTTGCAAGGAGATTTTTCCTGACTCGATTCGTGAAAGATTCAACAAGTCGTTGATTAATCGGATTAATCGATTACAATTGCCTTCCACACGTACAAGATAGTCCTTCTGTTTTTCTGAGATTTTTCCGCCTACACCGTCCAAAAGATTGTCTACAAAGCCCTTAATATGGGTTAATGGCGTACGGAGCTCGTGCGACACGTTGTCAAGAAATTGCGATTTAAGTTGGTCCAGCTGTGTCAGCTGATCGTGGCTGTCCTTCAATGCTGTTGAGATATTGTTAAAATCTGAGACGAGGTCCGGGTCTGTTCCGTCCCGAATCCACGCTTTGTTGTCTTGGTCGTCAATTGGTATGGTACCACCATAGGTATCAAGATAGGTAGCCATTAACTGCTCTCGTGCCTGCTCCATTGCTTTCGTTCGTGCATTCAATTGGGCATAGAGTGTGGCGTTTTCAACTGCTGTGGCGCCTTGGTGGGCCAGGGTGCCAAGTAGAGCGAGATCGGTTTGCGTGTAGGGTTCTTCCGACATTTTTTGTCCAAGAACAAGCAGTCCTATCAGATTTTCCTGCTCCTTCGTTCGAGTTACAAAGGGAATCCACACTGCTGATCGAAGAAGAGAGATAAGGTTATTCGTTGAATGGACGGAAGCTTCGTTGGTGCCGAATATCTCAATATTGTTCTGATCCAGGGGCTGATTCGAAAAGTCGAGGGGTCTCTCTGTTCCTTTTAACAGATTTACCAGTGGCAAGGACAGCTTAACGCGTGTATTCTCGGGAGGTGTATCGATTCCCACGGTCGCTTCAGGAACAAATTCGGTCTCATTGGCGGATGTGCGTTGCATGAGAGCGCCCCGGCCTATGTGCATTGACTCAGTGACTTGCTGTAGAAGGGTATAGACCAGGATTTCCAGATCGAGAAATGAATGTAGTGTTTGGCTCAACGACAGGAGCGTCTGTCGGTAATTATAGGCTTCACGATCGAAGGCACGGTCAATCAGTTTTTGAATGCGTGTCTTGGCGGGTGCAAACAGCACCGCTGCAATTAGGACGGATAGCGCAGTCACCGCCCATGAGCGAGTCGGGCTGTGGAAAAATAGTGTTAATCCCTGAATGCTCAAAAGGTAGATTGCTAATGCAAATCCACTAACCAGGGCATAAACAACGCTCCGATTGATGATTAGCTCGATATTCATCAATCGGTGACGGACAATTGCAACAACATAGCAAATTGGGATGAGGCACAATGTGTAAGCGGACACTCGCACGTATGGAATGGCGGTAGCCGAGACAGTCGGGATTGTCATAAAAATTGCCTGCGGCAGTGTGCCAGCGGTGATGCCCAGGAGCAGCCATCTTGCCTGACGACGTTGAGATGCAGACGGTGCTGCAAAGCAGGTGTGAAGTAGCAGAAGTTGCCCGACAACAGAATAGACAAAGAGGAATACCGCACATATATTTTCGACCGGCTGCAATTGAATTAGGAAGAATTCACGGACGTAATCCTGACCGCGGAGGTACCGGAACACCATGGTAAAACACAGGATGATCCCGGGAACGTAGAGAAGTTTCAATAGCGAGGGGTGACACTGGACAATACGCTTCTCTGCCGGAAAGATGAGAAAGCAGTGGACAAAAAGGCATGGAAGGATTGTAGCTGTTGCAAATTGAGTAATTGGTACGATTCGATCGCTCAATGCTCCGTCAGCGGCTGAAAACGTTGCATCGACTGAACACACACTCATGAAACCGATGCTCATTAGATAGGAGATCCGCGCGGCGCGGTTGTCAGGCTGTTGCATCCATACGAGTGTCGCAACGAGCCAGGTGAGAAGGCCCAGAAGATAGAAGTAGCCGGTCTCAGGGGTATCAGGTGCTCTTGCGAAACTTTTCGCTCCCGCGATTAGATATGTGCCCGAGATTAGGATGTAGAAGAGTGTAGTCAGGTCGCGTTGAATCTTCATTCGGTGTAAAATCGTTGTTAAGTATTTGTGAAATGCCGGACTGACTCGGGTCTTGCGCTGGGATTTCAGCGCAAGACCCGAGTCAGTGATGACTGTGTGCAGGTGCACAGGATGTTGCCATGAATGAGGGAACGAGAAATCGGAGAGAAGGAGAATTGTTGTTTCAGGGAGCACTTGTCAATGTTACTCACCGCACATTCACTTCTCCTACTCAATTCAAGTGCTTGCTCTAGATTCCCAATTGAAAGGATATAACATCATTACGCCTTTCAGAATAATCGATTTCATCCGAGTTGGTTAGTGAGTTCTACTGACGTTTAGAATTGGTCAAACTCAATGAGAAAATTGTTGTCACAACGTTGCTTATTGATTCGAAATCAATCAATTGCAAGGTCCTGTTCGAACCATATAGGGTTACGAGAATACTCCATCTGAAGCACTGAAGCAGGTACGAGGGATGTGATTAACGCATTGAGTTTGTCCGGCTATTTCAAAATGGCCACAACTTCCGTTGATGTTTCAGAATTCTAAGAAGAGAACCGAAACGTAGCCATTCGTAACCTCATGGAATGATTGCTTGCATGCATCCCAAAACCACGTAAACTCACACTCATGAAGCTGGCGAAGGTATGGGTTCTATCGAAGATTAGAATACGCCTGAAAAGTTGGAGGACATCGGCTTTAAATCTTTAAATAAAGACCAAACTTATGTCATTAGCGAAAAAAAACATCGAAGCAGTTCATGGCAGCTGTGAGATTGAGTCGATGTCGACGCTGTTCACTGTGTGAAAATAAGATTAGATGTAGACAATCATCCAATTTGTAGGAGGAGAGAAGATGGTTGCTCTTCTGGATTGGTCATACGGCGTTGAGCTCTGTTTTCCAGAATGAAGCGGGTCGGCAAACTTTTTCACGCTTATACATTCGATTCCCTGACGGAGTCAGAGTAGATTTCCACTAGTGAAGTTTGCGAAATGTGCCAATCCTGAGTTGGCACAATCCTCATTATACCATTTTATGTTAGAACTGCGTCATTAAGAAGATTAATTGGCTTCCAATCATTTTCTCGGTTTGTTTCCAAGCGTCTTATCTTTCAATGTTGCTAACAAAAGATTTTATCTTTGGAACGTCATCGACCCAAAGGCCGGAGATCTCGTTTCGCATTAGCCAATTGACATCGTGTTGTGTTTTTACAAATCCGGCTTCAATGTGAATTCCATGCGATCTTAGTTCATCTAGTTTGCGCCTGAGTGAACGCACAAAAAAGTTGTGGATGCGAAAGTGATTAAGCCCACTCCAACCAATAATTATTCTCTCTGCGCTGACGGTTTTGGCGATCTCGAGGAAATTTGCCATCGGATTTATTATGATGGCACTCGTTTGCATCTTGGGTTCACATTTCTTTACTTTGAGTAGCAACTCGCGGTGCGAAGAGAATGTCAAAAAGCTTACCTTATCTAGGAGATTAAACCTCCTTACGCGATCTATAACAATCGCGATAAGTGCCTCTGAGCTCTGCTTTGGTTCGATGAAGCAAGGTAATTTCGTTGCCTGAACGAAAGATAACATTTCATCAAGATGGGCAACGGGTTCAGCAGAGTTCAATACCTTCAGGGTTCTAACCTCTTCCCAGTCTAAGTTCCGAAGAGGTCTTGAACATCCTGTTACAGATTGAATGTCGTCATCATCGAATTTTGTGTGAATCAGGACAGGTTCATTATCTTTGGTAAGGCACACATCACATTCGAAGGCGTCCGCATTGTCGTCAAACGCGCGTTGAAAGGCAGCAATGGTGTTTTCGGGTCCGCGGTCCATTCCGCCACGGTGCGCAAGTATGTTCATGCCTGGCTCCTTGTTCTGTCAAAATACTTGAGGTACAGATGTGGCGGGTTGTATAACGTTGCGTTTACCGCTACGTTATACAATTTCAGTTTCTGTTGCTGAATGCACGTAATATCATTCATCGCTATTCCTCATTTGCCGTCGTTTTGAATGCCTCACCGAATTTGCACAATTGAGAACGGGCGTATTGACAATTTTCACGGACTACTTCTTTCGAGGCGATGAGCTCAATCGGGGCTGAACAGAGTCTACTGCCATTCCACTGAAGCAAAACATGTAGGCCAATCCAAAGAATGTTCGTCATTTAGATAGTTCGTGAGAGACTAACTTCAAGTGGAATAGGATGTTCCGCGACGAGTTTGAATCGGTGGACCTGTTGAGTCCTAATCTCTCAAACCTTGAACAAATAGTCGCCTGGAATTCGCCGATGGACGTTGCCTTCTTCAGAACCTGTTAGGCTTATTCAAGCCGCTCGGATTATAGCATGGGTAAAAAAAACTTGCAATTGTTTTCCGGAGAAATTCATTGACATATTTATCTTGTTCCTGTTATGATTATCGCCTGAAGTAGTGCTGGTTTAACTTGCTATGAAAGCTTCCGTAGCCGTCCCCATAGATCGCAAGAATTTGAAAGCAACTGGAATAAATTAATTCCATAAAGACCGGTATTCTCTGACAAAGGAACATCGCCATGCAAGATAGGACGAATGTTAATGTTGGACCGCGAGTAATAGCGGCGTTACTGATTCTGTTCGCGAGCGTTGGCCATAGCCAAGAACGGTATGCTTCCCTTTATCTGGAAAACGGAGATAGGGTTACGGGACGCTGGCTTGAATCTGATGAAGTAACGGTCCAAGTTATGTTTCAAGGGGAAAAATTGTCGGTCGATTTAGACCAGATTCTGACCGTTCGTTTTGCGTTAGACGCAAGTCTAATTCCAGATGCTATCGCTGAAAAGCACTTTCGTAATGGCAAGGCGCTTTTGGATTTGGGACTCCGAAACGAGGCGAGAGGACAATTTCTGCGAGCCATCGAAGAATTTCCTAAGTACGCTGATGCACACTACAAACTTGGTCAACTTTTGGAGGAGGATGGCGAAGCCGGTAGGGCATTGGAGTGTTTTGGACGCGTCGCTAGGATTGACTCGCAATCGTACGATCTGGCCGCGGTTTTCAAGAATGCAGGTGACAGATATCTTGAGTCGGGACAATACCGTGAGGCTGTAGATGCGTACTTGCTTTTGTTCGATCATTACGCATCCCATCCTGAGGCCGCATACGCTGGTTACACTTCGGGATTCACATTGTACGAGAGATTGGATGCAGCTTCTGAAGGGCTAAAGGTGCTTCAGGAGGCGAATCGGCGCTACCCACTAGCAAGTGGCTCGACAAGGGGAGAATTCCTTATTGGTGTCTTACTGTCGAAGGTCGGGCAGCCCCAAATTGCTGCCGAGAAACTCACACAATTTGTTCAGACCCGTCCGGATAGTCAGTGGCTTGACGATGCATATGTGCATCGGGGGGATGCCTATCTGCAACTTCGGAGAAATGGGGACGCGCTTTCTGACTTTAATACGGCCTATGGCATGACGACGGATCCACGTCTCAGAGCATTGATACAGAAAAAGCGGGAGGAGAGCGCATGGACGGTGTATACGGTGTCGGATAATCTTCCAAGCAACGATATCCAAGCCGTGGCGATCGATGGGAGTCACCTGTGGGTTGGAACAGCAAAGGGTTTGGCAAAATTCGACGTAGGTTTAGGCACATGGCAGTTCCTTCCTGAAGCTGGCATCGAGTCCATCAATGAACTCGATACGCATGTTCAATTGGACGTTCGTGCACTAGCTGTATACTCGTTGAAGGGGAATCGCCCAATTGCGATCGAATCTATGTCGAACGATTCTGTTATCGATAGACCGGTTGATCCGCCTGGTGTTGATGCGCTTCCGATAGATGATTCGAAGATGGATGAGTTGTTTGTCGAAGGAAATGAATTATGGATCGGCACACTCAATCATGGTGTAATTCGGTACAGCACGAAGGCGGGTTCATTTATCAATTACAGCAGTTTGAACGGATTGCCGCACAATCAGGTTTTCGACATCAAATTTGGTACGGACGACGTGTGGGTTGGTACATTTTCAGGTGCTGCGCGATTCTCCCGAGCAACCGAGCGTTGGACGGTATATAACCGAGAGGAGGATGGGTTGCCGGCTGATGATATTGTTGCCTTGGCTATTACGCCTAAAACTGTATGGGCTGGCACTTCAGAAGCTGGTATCGCCGTGTTTGATCTCGCATTTGATGTCTGGCGGAGTATCGATGCTAGCGAGCTAATTCCCAATGTGATGGGTAACTCAATTGTGAGTTTCGACGTTGAGGGACAAGATGTTTTTTTTACTTGGTATAGTAAGCAGGAAAAATCGAATGGCTACGGATATGTCGACTGGGAAGGCCTTGGAGGTGAGGGGTTCTCAGTCATGCAGAGTGCCGATATCGTACCTGTTGAAAATATTCATGTTGCCGTTAGTGGAGTAGGTGGTGAACCGAATTCGCCAACGTTGTGGATTGCAACCAATGACGGAGTGTATTTTCGTTCTGCTGGGTCGTGGGATTCCATTGGTTATCCTGTCGATCAGATTGGGGATAGCGCCCGCATCAATTGCATCGTACTCAGTGCGGATAGCGCTTGGATTGGCACTTCGAACGGACTCGCTAAAATCAGCGCTAATACGTTGGGCGTGCGTTGAAGTGTGAGGATTCGCCGCTCATATTGATTGGGAACGGATTCATGAAATTGACGTATTTCTGTTTCTCACTTTCAATTGTTGCTTTTCTGGGGCTGGTCTTAGGCATAGGAGGGTTGTATCGTGCTCTTGATTCTTCACAGGTGCATCAGGATTACTCGCTAAACAGTCGTTAGGAATCGGTCAGTAAATCGGTGGCGGTCACGTCTGGAGATTGAATGCTAGAGAAGCGTCGTCTTTTCTTGTAGCTAATGTGCGGTTTAAGAATGTACTGCAGTGAAGATCAGGACGTTGAACAGTGCGCATCGCAGATGTCTGAGAGATTTTGCGGTTGGGTTGTTGAAGACTTCTGGTTTCGCTATGCTAAACGGATTTTTCTAGTGTCTACTCCTTCCGATGTTCATTCATTCTCTGGCACCGATTTCCCGAGGAGTTTCGTATTGCATACTCGGATCCGGCAGCCCTACTCGAAGCAGGGGTTACTGTACATCGAGTACAGATATCGGATAGGTTGTGAAACTTGGAGTTTCTTTGGCATTGAATTTGGAGCGAGGTTGCCACTAAAGGTTTTTGCCACATTAATTATAAGGAGAAAACGAATCTAATGACTACAGCCGAAATTAAGGCAATGGCGACAGACTATATTATGAATACCTATGGGGATCGTGACTTAGCCTTTGTTCGCGGCGAAGGTCCATATCTTTGGGATGCCGACGGGACAAAGTACCTGGATTTTCTGGGTGGGCTAGCGGTTAACGGTCTGGGACATTGTCATCCAAATGTCGTGGCAGCGATTCGCGAGCAAGCAGCAACGCTATTGCATGTATCTAACCTCTACTATATTGAACCACAGGCAAAGTTGGCGAAACTCCTGATTGATAATTGTGAACTCGATAAGTGTTTTTTCTGCAATAGTGGTGCGGAGGCGAATGAGGCGGCGATTAAATTGGCCAGGAAACATTCCAAAGATCAAGGCCGAAGCGACGCCTACGAAATAATTACGATGGAAAATTCGTTTCACGGCCGGACAATGGCTACCATTACGGCAACCGCGCAGAGAAAATATCACGAAGGCTTTGAACCAATGGTTCCCGGTTTTACGTATGTACCGTTTGACGATCTTCGCGAAACGGAGGCTGCTATTACTGAAAGGACGTGTGCGATTCTTGTGGAAGCGATTCAGTCCGAAGGGGGTGTAAATACGCCCAGCGACGGATATATTCAAGGGTTACGGGACCTTTGTGACGCAAATGGCCTCCTTCTCATTCTTGATGAGGTTCAGACCGCAATGGGCCGTTTGGGGACGTTTTTCGGCTATCAGTGTTATGGTGTTGTCCCAGATGTTCTGACGATGGCTAAATCGCTCGGTGGTGGTGTTCCGATTGGTGCTATGCTTGCGAAGGAACATGTCGCAGATAGTTTCGTTCCCGGTACACACGCAGCAACGTTCGGAGGAAATCCGCTGATTACCGCGGCGGCGTATGCAACCGTTCAGACAGTTATTAACGAGAATTTGGCTTCCAATTCTGCGAAAATGGGTGATTACCTAACACGTCAGTTGCTAGAACTTAAGGAAAACTATCCGATTCACGAGATTCGGGGCAGGGGTTTGTTGCGAGGTTTGGTCATGTCGGTGGATGCGAAGCTGCTTGCGGCCAAGTGCATTGAGAACGGTTTAATTACAATATGTACTAATGACTATGTCCTCCGCTTCCTGCCGCCGGTGAATATAACACGGTCGCATGTTGACGAAGCGGTTTCCATTCTCAAGGCCTCGATGGCAGAAGTTTTGTGAAGTGTAAGGAGGGTTGGGGATTCTGAGATGGATTATCTAGTATTTCCTTCTTCTTACCACGAAGTACGTGGCATATCCCGCGTTGCACGCTTGAGAAATTTCGTTCTCTTGATTGTTGCTGCTGCTTTAATACTTGCGGGATGTAGTAGTTCAAAGACAAAGTTTCGATTGTCTCGTCCTGATGCCCACGCACTGGATTCCATCCTAGCAGCACTGAGGCTAAATTACGACTTGACGTCGACGCTAAGAATTCCGCACATGGTTGTGACCATTGAGGATAAGAATAGCAAGGAAGAAGTACGCGAATCACTTTGGTACAAACAATCTCCGAAGGATGGCGAGCTTTTGCACATTCAGGCACTCGGGCCATTGAATGAACCCCGAGTGATTGTCATCGCGGCACGAAAACATTTCCTTCTCTATTTCCATAATGAACAGGAGGCACTCTTTAGGCCGCTTGCGGATGGTGTGCTAAGTGAAATCTTTGGAATGGATTTGAGGATTTCGGACGTTCGGAGCGCGATTTTCGCTAATCCATTCCTTGATGGTCGCACGGATGCCTTGGAATTAGCGTCCACGGGTGGCAAATACGTTGTTCAACGTCCCGGTGTTAAGGACGGTCAAATCGAAAAAATAGAAATCTTAGTTCAGGAAAATGAACCAATTGTTAGCGACTGGACTATTCAAGATAAACGTGGCCGAATTATTCAACGGACTATATTCTCCGACTATCGCGATGCTGATGGAATTCTTCGTCCCCATCAAGTCGAGATAGAGCGTCAACTTGAGCACACACGCGTTGTTTTACAACTTTCCAAACCAGAGATCAATGGTGATGTCAGTGACAGCAAGTTTGACTTCGAACCGTTCCTTTCTCAGGCGCTAAAGATTCGGACTTGAGAGGACACATGTAACAGACACAAACCGTTACATGATTTCATGGGAGAAGCAAGGATTGCCATCATAACGCTTCTTTAGGCCTTACTCGGTCAAGAATGCTGGTGAAGTCGTTTTTGGATCGACAGCAAGGCTGACTCTAACGAGCTTCACGTGCCGATTAGCTGTGCAAATGGGTTAGGACCCGGAAGATGTTGGTACCATTGCCAAACCCTTCAACGCGAGTTCTCAGGGGTAACTGTGAGAGGAAAATCGTGGGGGATTTTATGGAGTTCGTGATGGGCGTTATTGGTCGTTTCCATGGGATTGCTTGTCAATATTCGTTGTGCATGTGGAAGCCTCCGACATCTTGTGTATGAGATTTTATGTCAATTTTGATCCCATGCCTGAAACATAACAGATGCGTATGACATTGCCATTATATCGCAGGGATAGGGGTTACACCAGAGGTGACAATTCTGGAGGGACGGTAAAGAGAGTTGGGAGGCCTAAGTGTGATTGCAGTGGGTGGCAGGAAGCGCTGCTGCATGTCACCCACTGCACTGGTTTTGGGTGTTCCGGAATGTTAGAGAAAGAGATGTCACGAACTCTGTCTGTAAAAGTGTTTTTGAATCGGCCTGTGGTGCCGACAATGATGTTAACGCAATATCGTCGATTTCGCATCCATAATTGAGAGATTATCGCTGAATCATTGGTGCTGTTTGCCGGTGGAAGATTGCCTGAGACTAACCTGTTTTAGGTTTTCGTGAAGGGAGTGGAGAGCGACATCGACAACCAGAAAGACTGTGGTATCTTCTGCCCAATCGTCACTTATGTGGTTCCGAAGAACAGGTTATGCTTGAGACTGAAGGGGTTAGGTCGCATCTTTTCGTGCCAGAAATTCGGATCTAGTGGTGGCTGGCAAGTGTTGGCTCTGTGGGGTGTTTGTGTTCACCGTATCTGACACGCGGTTCTAAATCGGAGGAAGGACGCCTGAGGATTATGTCGGATTCACTGCGTGTACGTGCGCACGCAAAAATTAACCTATATCTCAACGTTACTGGTAAGCGTGCCGATGGTTACCATGACGTCGAGACAATTTTTCACTCAGTCCAACTCCACGACGATGTAATTATCCGTAAACAAGCGTGTCCGGGTATCTCAATATTTTGTGAGCATCCCCTGATACCGCGTGATGATCGAAATCTTGCTTACCGCGCAGCGCAACTGTTCATGGCATACACCGGTATCCGGCATGGCGTGGGGATTTCAATTGTCAAAAGAATACCTATTGCTGCGGGACTTGCTGGTGGCAGTGCGGATGCGGCTGCGGTCCTTTGGGGCATGAATAGACTTTTTGACTTGGGTGTGAAGCAGATAGATTTGATGCGATTAGGTAAACAGTTGGGCGCAGATGTGCCGTTCTGTCTTCTTGGTGGTGCGGCACTTGGCCGTGGAGTCGGTGAACTTCTGACCCCATTGTCAGCTATGGATGACGTGTGGATTGTTCTTGGAAATCCCGGGTTTGAAGTAAGTACGGCGTGGGCCTTCCAGAATCTCGATTTTCCGTTGACGAACCCACCCCAAGATGTTATAATTCCGATTCGCTATGTGGAGACAGGTGATGTTCGTGGTGTAGCAGGGAACATGTATAACGCCCTCGAAGGTTGTGTGTTTCCGAAATATCCTCAGATTGAAGCGCTTAAAACTAAGTTTTCGGACTATGGTGGTAGCTATGGCGCTTTGATGTCTGGTACTGGAGCAACTGTGTTTTCACTCGTGCAGGATGGGAATCTAGCACATCAGATGGCCGGCTCATTCGGAAGTGAATGGAGTTTTTGTACGGCAACAGCCACAAGTAAAACTAGCTTGTGCATTGCATAGTGGGCGGTGGCCAAGCGGTAAGGCACGGCTCTTTGGAAGCCGCATTCGTAGGTTCGAGTCCTACCCGCCCAGCATTTCAGAAACGATTTGTTGTCTTACATCTGCTCTTCGTGGGCGTGTTCGCCCGTCTTCGATCGCTGCTTCCCATCCTCAGTTCAGTGAGCTGCTTGCTGGCGTGAACAACGGATTCTGGTGTCCGACGCTGCAGCTGACGTCGCGCTAACGTCGCGTTGTAGAAATCGCAAAAGAAGATTCTGAGTGAGGTTGCTGGTGTTTTCGGTGAATTTTCAAGTAAAGAGCACAGCTTGGCGAGCCTCATTTTGTGTTATGTGCTAGAATTTCGGACCGAATGTTCGTGTCGTCCTTGTATGGAAACACTCTGTGGTGTGGTGTTGGAGCTGGAATGGGGATAATACTTGTAGCTGAGATGTATTTCAATCCTCCGATTGACTACAATGGAGTCGAATTTTAGAGAAAAATCTGAGTAGGAGTAACGTACATGCAACAGGCAAGATTAGAAGCTGAAAAACGAGATTCTTTCGGAAAGGGTTCTGCCCGGGCGCTTCGTCGAGCTGGAGCGATTCCAGCTGTACTCTATGGTCGACACCAGGAAGTCATTCCTCTCCAGGTAAATGAGCACGTCTTCCGCACATTTCTTCGGTTAAATGGTGAGAATGTATTAATTGATCTGGATATTGCTGAGTACGGCGCCGAAACCGCGATGATTAGGGATGTTCAGAAACATCCCGTCGTTAAGCGCACCTTGCTACATGCGGATTTTATTCGTGTGTCCTTGGACGAACCGGTAACAACGACCGTTCCAATTGTGCTAGAAGGGACCCCAGTCGGTGTTCGCGAGGCAGATGGGGTACTCGAGTTTCCTTTGCGAGAGCTAACGCTTCACTGCCTACCCACTCTTTTGCCTGACGACATTCGGCTGGATGTGAGCGAACTAGAGTTGAATGATCTCATCCATGTCGGTAGTGTGTCATTGGCAGAAGGGATTGACGTTATTGATGATGCGCAGACAATGATCGCTGGTGTCAGTCCGCCGAAGGTTGAAGAGGAGGTCACTGAGGCTCTTGAAGGAGACGAAGCATTGGTCGACGAAGAGGGAGTGGAATCCGAGAGAGAAGAACCGGAGCTAATAACGCGCAGACGCAGCGACGATGAAGATGAAGAATGAAAATAGGTCGACAGCTTGAATCCATTGTCATTTTGTTCCTGTGCACTAGTCTGGCTGTGGCGGTGCCGTCTTCGATTCGTTTTGTAGACCAAGGTGGAAGAACCCTGTTGCAGGTTGCGGGCGTGATGCGAAACGAAACCCTCTATTTGCCCGTTAGCGTGCTGCGAGGTGTGTTCGACCCTGACATGAAGCAGCAATTTAACCGGCTGACCGAAAAGCTAACCTTGGCTCTGAATGACACACAGATTTATCTCCGCATTGACACTGTTTCGGTTACAGCCTCGAAATATAAAGGTACGATATCACTTGCGCATCCCCCGCTGGTCATTAACAATCGGCCAATGCTTCCAATCGACTTTTTTACAGAGCTGCTTCCTCGGATCCACGATATTAACGTGGAGTATAATCCGCATCTTAAGCGAGTGCGCGTCACAGAGAAAAACGAGCCGCTTTCTAATTTGCTTCAGAATCCGTCAAGTAGTGCGTCAGAGGGATTTCTTCTCGTTCTTGATCCAGGACATGGGGGGGCGGATGGCGGCTGTCGTGGAAATGGTGGCGTACTTGAGAAAGAGGTTGTGCTTGCTATAGCAAAACACGTTGAGACCCGCTTCGAGCGAAGTCAGGTTCGTGTTGTGCTGACACGCGATGGTGATTTCGAAAAGCGACCGTCCGAGCGTAGCCAGTTTGCTAATCGGAATGGAGGACAACTTTTTTTAAGCTTGCACTGCAACGCATCCTTTTCAAAAGATGTGGGGGGTGCCCATCTTTACGTAAACAACTCGATGGGGGAAATTCAATCCGCCGGTTCGGTTCGTGCCACTAATGCTGTTCTCCGCCGGGAGGAAATCAGGGCACTTTCTCAGGACGATTTTCTCGAACACAGTCGTAAATTTGCCTCGATTCTACAGGATGAGTTAGAATCTTCCTCGGGGAGAGCAGTGCCGTTGACAGAAATTCCGCTCGTGACGCTTTCAGGTGTATATATGCCAGCGCTACTTGTCGAACTTGGCTATCTCTCTAATGGAGCCGATCGCGAAAACCTCGTTGACCAATCTATTACAATGATTGTGGCAACGACAATTGCCGAAGCCGTTCTGCGATATAGCGCTTCTCTTAACCCCGCTCAGGAAAACACCGATGGCGGATGACGGGATTCGACGACCTTCAAAATCCAAAAGGATTCTTGGATGGCTGGCTGTTATCGTCGCAATTTGTTTGCTTGCCGTTATTCTAATACCGATCGCGTCTAATGACCGGTTACTCTCTCCGTTGTCCCCGCCGATTCCAAATGCAGCTGATTCTTCAAATATCCTTCCTCCAGTACAGCCCTTTGGACTGTTCTTTGTTCAGCCCGGATCCCTCAAGCTCGTTCGTGTTCAACGGGAATTACGCCTGCACAAGGACACGCTTCAGCGCCTCAAACAGATCGTCAATCAGCTCTGCAAGGCGTCCCCGGACCCTTTCTTAAATGTTATTCCAAATGGAACATTTCTATATGAGGTGTATGTTGACAGTCAGTCTACTGCATACTTGGATTTTTCCTCGCATTTAACGGACGCGCATATTGGTGGTACGACAGCCGAGTTATTAACGTTGACGGCGATTCTTAAAACGGTTGAGGTGAATTTTTCTGAAGAGATACAGAAAGTGCAAATACTGATTGAAGGACAAGAGTTTCGTACAATTGCAGGACACGTCGATATATCAAGCCCTCTTTCTTTGCCAAAACAGAGTAGCAATGCCGTCGAATAGCAAGATGTAGTAGGTAGTGCGACGTCTTCTATACCTGTATTTAATCTCTCGAGTTCACATTATGTTTGGAATAAGAAACAAAATATTAATGCTGGAGCACCGCAAGTTGATCGTGGGACTTGGAAACCCCGGTCAAAAATATGCAAACTCTAAACACAACACTGGATTTCGCGTCATTGATGAGGCTTTGAGAAGAGCGGGCATCACCAACTTGAAAGGAACGTGTCGAGCGCTTGTCGGTACATTGGAAATGGACGGCATCGGCTTGATCTTTGCGAAACCTACGACCTTCATGAACAACAGCGGTGAGGCGGTGGCGGAACTTGTTGATAGATTTCGCATCTCACTTGCGAATCTGTGTGTGGTTTACGATGACCTTAATTTGGAACTTGGTGTTTTACGAATCCGAAATCAGGGTCGTCACGGTGGGCACAACGGTATGAAGTCTATTATTCGGCATTTGAATGAAGAAGAGTTCCCTCGATTGCGCATCGGAATTGGTGCTCCAAGTGAGGGACAGATCGATTATGTGCTCAGTGAATTTGATGAAGTAAATCGGACAACAATGGACCAGGCGGTTCATTGCGCGGCGGATGCGCTTGAAACAATAATTCAAGAGGGAGTTACGGTTGCGATGAATCGCTTTAATGGTCGTGTCGGGCAAGTGTTTCGCGCTTAAGTCAATCGTAGGTGGAGGAAATTTGTAATGTCTGATCCTCCGCGATTTGCATCTGTTAGATTTGTGGATGAGTGCACCTGATTTTCCAATAGGAGATATGTTCATTCGTGCCTCTCATCGACTTATTATAGTGACTATTTTAACCGGTTCTCTTTACCCAAATACACATTAGACCCGAAGTTTAGAAATCTTGAATTATTGTCGGTTAGGGTTGGTTTGTGTTGAGTCGAAGAACCACGTTGTGTTGCGTACCGATGAGAATGGGGGTCGTGACACAGACCTGAGCAACTCAGATGCTCCGAGTGCTAGATTTCTTGCGACGAGGTTGCAAAAAAAGTGTATTATCCGAGTGTCATGGGGTTTGATGAGGATTTGATTCCGACCAGATACAAGAGCGGAGATCGGAATGGTAGACTGCCTTGCGGTTGTTGGAGAATCGAACATGGAGGAGTGCATTGTGCCTATCACTTTGACCAGATTATGCTTTTAAAAACCCGTGGGGCACAGTGTTTGTTCTTGCGAAACTTCACTTCCCTTTTGGTTTCGACGTGAAGGGAAGAAACGCTACGTGCATCCATTTAGTCGCAAGATGTTGTAGGTGTTGACATACGGACGTGTTACTCAAACATGAAGGGAGAAATGTTCTATGAAATTAGTCAGTTTCCAGAATTCTAATGGTCCAAGAGTTGGAGCATCAATCGATGATAAGGTTTTAGACCTAAAAGCAACACTTCAGTCTGCGCTGATAGATAGTGTACGGCCTGGGATTTTTAGCGGAATGATTGCTTTTCTTCGGGCCGGACAGGAGGCGTTTGATGCCGCGGCACAGGCAATTAACGTAGCAAATTCCGATCCGGAGAAAGCGGTATGGTCTACGGACCCACTCCTCCCACCGATTCCTAATCCTAAGAAGCTGTTGCTGCTTGCCGGAAACTACGCCTCGCATATTGAGGAAGGTGGCGGTACAGCGTTGAGCAAGTTAGAGACAACCCCGCGTGTTTTCATGAAACCACCAACCACAACGATGGTGGCTCACGAGGAGCCGATAATCATCCCGCGCAACGGTGTTTTTACCGATTGGGAAGCAGAGATTGCCATCGTAATTGGCAAAAGCGCGAAATTCGTTTCCGCCGCTGAGGCTCACGACTATGTCGCTGGATATACCGCTTTCAATGATGTTTCTGAGCGAGAATTAATGGTCAAGGAAAGTCGCCTAGATCGAGACGGGGATGGATGGTTCGATTGGCTCAATGGAAAATGGTTCGACACTTTTGCGCCCGTGGGGCCTTGTATGACTACGAAGGACGAGATACCGGATCCGCAGAATCTGCGAATTGTTTGTCGCGTCAACGGTGAGACCAAACAGGATGGGAACACCGGACAGATGATCTTTAGCTGTGCAGAAATCGTCGAATTCGTCTCAACGCTTGTCACGCTCGAACCGGGTGATATTATCGCAACTGGTACTCCCGCTGGTGTTGGCCATCCCAATCAGAAACTTGTCGATGGGGATGTCGTTGAGGTGGAGATTGAGAAAATTGGTATCTTGAGGAATCCTGTCGTTCAGGAATAGCTACTCTGTCCCTAAGCGCGCCGAACTTTCTTGTGGCGTCGTTGTTAACTGCGTTGTCAAGCTGTTCGACAAGTGACGTGCAGCATTGCTGGCGTCGCTTCGAGTTGCCAAGATTGGCGTGCGGACTGTGTGTGCGTGGGATATCAAACGTTCAGGTCACGCGTCAAAAAAAGACGGGTTCATACGACCTGTTTGCATCGCTTCAGTCCGACCGTGGTTGTCTTGACGATGTGTAACGGGTGTGCGCGGCCGAAGTTTGCGCGGGTCTGTTGCACTGCAGGGCAGGGGCCCGATGCTTTTTGGGAATAAACTTCTAGTGTTCAGGATTAACAAGGTTGCACACTATGCGATTGATCTTGCGAACTCGTTTCCCATTTTCCTTATCTGCTGTAGTCAATTCACATGGTTGGGTGAGATTAGCACCTTTTTCGGTAGATTGTTATAATGCCCGGCTGAAATACATAGCATGTTTGGATTCCGGACGTGTGGCAGAATTGATGATACAAGAAGTAGCTGATGATAGTGTAAGTGTCGACCTAGACGGAGAACTGAGCGCGGCTGGCCAAGTTGAAGTCTTGGAAAAGGTGCAGTGGATGCTAGGGCTAGATTTGGATTTCTCGGTTTTCTATGCCTTGGTGCGTGATGAACCACATTTGGCACAGATGCAACAACGAGCTCAAGGTCGATTGCTCCGTTCCTCGACTGTGTTTGAAGATACAGTAAAAACCATTCTGACCACCAATACCAGTTGGGGAGGTACAATCCGTATGGTTGAGGCATTGGTTACGCATTTTGGAACACCCTTACCGACAGGCAAGTGCGGTTGTGCTTTTCCGACAGCGCAGCAGTTGGCACATATCGACGTCGAAACCCTAGGCACTAAGGCGCGTTTGGGTTATCGTACGACATACGTGTTGGACTTGGCGCTCGCGGTTGCTTCGGGTAAGCTTGATTTAGAATCGCTCAAGACGTTGGATATTCCCACAAGCGAGTTACGGGAGTATTTATTGACTATCAAAGGGGTAGGTGCGTATGCGGCAGCAAATCTCCTTCTAATACTGGGTCGCTACGATTTTGTGCCTGTTGATTCTTCAGCCGTAAAGCGGGTATCGTCTGAATGGTATGGGGGACAGCATGTGACGAAGATGCAAGTTGAGACAGCCTTCGAGCAGTGGAAGGAATGGAAAGGTCTGGCCTATTGGTTCTGGGACTGGTCCTACAAGAGTTCAGGAGCGCGGTTGGAATGAGCTGTGCAGGCTGGACACTGTTGTGTGTCGTTAGTTGGATTATATGCGCTCTGCTGCTGAACGGCGTGTTGTATGCCGTTCGGATGGAATTTAGCTGGTTGTCTTTCGAGGAGAATCTGCATTTCGATCGTCACATGAGTTTTCTTAGACACTTTGCTCCTGGTAAAAGGACTTTATCCATAGAGACGTCCTCTGGTGACGGTTTCATAGATAGAGTCTCTGTTCTAGTAGTGTCCGACTGTGAGGCTGGTTGTGATGAACAGAGGGGTATTTAGAACAATCTCTTAAATCCACTGCGAAACCAGATTCACCATAAACAGTACGGAAAGCAAAAAGTGAACGCTAAGTACCAAAACGGAATTGCTTTTACTGATAACGCCTACTGGCCAGTCGAGGAGGCCAAGATTTCTCTGCTTGATTGGGGATTTCTCCGTTCCGATGCAAATCAGGACACGATTTCGGTGTGGAACGGCATGTTCTTTCGGCTTGAGGATCATCTTGATCGTTTCGAGCGCAATCTCCAGAAACTTCGGTTCAAGTGTCCCTATACCCGCGAGGAGCAGCACAGTATTGCGGCCGAGTGTGTGCGCCAGACGGGCTTCCTCGACGCGTACGTTCAGATATTGATGACCCGGGGAAGACCACCGATTGGAGTTCGAGACAGTAGGCAGTGCCTAAATAAGTTTCACGTATTCTGCTTGCCTTACATGTGGCTTGCACCCGCACCGGCACGCAAGCGCGGCCTGCATATGAAGATCAGCCACATTCAGCGTGTACCACCGGAAACAGTTGATTCGACGATTAAGCACTATCACTGGCTTGATTTTCAAGTCGGGCTGTTTGACGCCTATGATGCAGGAGCTGATACCGTGATTCTAATCGATCGGAACGGTAACGTGACTGAAGGACCGGGCTTTAACATGTTTATCGTAAAAAACGGGCAATTGGGGACTCCGGTAACGGGAGTGTTGGATGGTATTACGCGTCGCACGGTGATGGAGCTTTGCGACGAAGCGGATCTCGAGTGTATCTTGAGGGACATCTCCCCCTCAGAAGTTTTCGAAGCGGATGAGGTGTTTGTTTCCAGCACAGCCGGTGGGATAATCGCGGTGACCATGGTTGATAAAAGAGGCATTGGGAATGGAAAACCGGGTGTTATTACCAATCAGCTAAACGCATCTTACTGGACTAAACGTGAGGCCGGCTGGCGGTCTACTCGGATTGATTACGACTGAAGCTATGTGGTAGTTGTTTTTGAGTAATAGGGAGAAGGGAACAAAAGCGTAACCTTAGACTTTTTTATCGATTCCAGTTCTTGCGCCGTATCCGGCATGCGTATCGCAGATGCGAGGAGCAAGCTCTTAGTGATTGTTACTTGTAAGATGATTCTGCTGCTATTGTGCGTGGTTTTTGATTTGGAATAGCGTTTGCTTAAGGTTTTTGAAAACCACTAGAACATTGACGGCGTCAGAGAGAACAAATCGTTTCAAGAGCTCCGCGGTGCTCAACATGATTGTCTTTGTTGTCCTTGGCGATGCGCACCGAAATGGGCTGGAACCTTATGTAATCGCGATACGATCGGAAGTTCTGAGGGAAACCTTGTCTTGCTGAGAATGGCGACACGGCTATGCTAAGGGACTTAGGCTCGATTTCAACTACTTAATTTTGAGATGTCTAGCCGTGACATCAATCGGTGTTATCCGTGAGGCATCGCATTCTCAACTGAGAAACTGTAACATTGACGTCGAATCCACTAACGTATTGCGCGAATAAGGTGAGAGCAAGCAGTGTGCCTCCAATCACATAAATCTACAGTGTTCCTTCGCATATTGATTAGGGGTGTGAGAACTGGTGTTTTCTTATAGGACTTGATCCCCAAATCAGAAATCACCGAGGTTGTGAACCAACTCTACAGGAGTGCATCTGGCACTAGTTCACATCTGCCGCTTTATTTGTGTCGAGGTAGCGCTTGGTGTCCAATGTCTCTACGAAAGTGAGCTTTGTCAAAATGAATCTCGTTTACGCCTTCATACGCCCGATCTACAGCTGATGTGAGGTCGTTCGCGATCCCTGTAACACTCAGAATTCGTCCGCCATTAGTGCGAATTAAAGCATTTTCTGATTCGGTAGCGGCCTGGAACACTATGACATCGTTCAAGGCATTTGCTTCATTAATTCCCGTGATTACCTTACCTGTTTCATAGTCGGCTGGGTATCCGCCTGACGCCATAACAACGCACGCCGCGCTTTCTGGCCGCCATTCTACTTTCACATTTGCCAGTGTCCCGTCGATGCAGGCATCTAGTATAGGCACAAGATCGCTGTCCATGCGCGGCAATAAAACTTGTGTTTCTGGATCGCCGAATCGACAATTAAATTCAACCACCTTTACTCCAGCCGCGGTCATCATGAGTCCTACGTACAGTACACCTTTGAAAATTCGATTTTCTGCACGCATTCCAGCAATCGTTGGATAAACAATTTTGTTAATCACGAAGTTCTCAATTTCTGGCGTTATTACTGGCGCCGGTGAGTAGGCTCCCATTCCCCCTGTGTTTGTTCCCTGGTTTCCGTCTAGTGACATTTTATGGTCTTGGGAGCTGGCTAGCGGAAGGCAATGTATCCCATCCGTGAGCACGAAAAATGATGCTTCCTGCCCGAATAATTCTTCTTCAATAATGACGTGGTCTCCTGCCTCATCAAACTCGCGATTAATCATGATTGTTCGAACTGCCTGAATTGCTTCTTCAACAGTTCGACCCGCAATTGCTCCTTTGCCGGCGGCAAGTCCGTCCGCTTTGACAAAGACGGGTGAGTTTCGTTCCTTGATATATGCAATCGCCTCACGCGGATCTGTGAATGTGCGGTAATTCGCTGTTGGCACTCCGTTTCTAACCATTAGGTTTTTGGCAAACTGTTTGCTGGATTCGAGGGCTGCCGCCTTCCGTTTTGGTCCAAACGCCCGCAGGCCACGTTTTTCTAGGGCATCGATTAGGCCGTTTGCCAATGGTACCTCAGGGCCCACGACGGTCAGACCGATTTGTTCGTTCTCTGCGAAATTGATGAGTTCAGCGAAATTATTTTCCCACGGCATCGACCGGCAATCAGCTAGTTCTGCGATTCCAGCGTTTCCAGGAACGCAATACACTTTGTCGACGATCGGGCTTTGAGCAATCTTCCATACAAGTGTGTGTTCTCGTGCGTTTCCGCCAACGACTAAGACTCTCATTTTGGTCCTTCCTATTGGCTATATTGACATCTTTTTGTTATCTCAGTAGCTCGTGGTCAGATTCCGTAGGAACACAGAAATCCTAAACTGTGAATAGTGGATGCACTGGAAGTTCAGCCATCCTCGCTCACTGAAGTAAAAAAGACTTCCAGTGACGACATGGAGCTACGATTTGAACGATCTGATTATATACTTTTCAATGGAGTTTGCATGCTTCCTAGGCAACAGAATTTCAAGTGTGTTCGCTATGGAACCACAATCCATAACAGGATTTGCAAGAAATTAAGTGGATTTCATGATGGAGGTGCAAAGCCACGTTTATGTGCCTTCCAAAGGCCTCATGGACCCAAGGGCATCTTGGAACAAAAGAGCTGTGGCCTTCTGATTTAACGGCAATCGGCAGTTTGACCTACTCACCTGTCTTCCCAGAGATGCTCCGCGATCGCATCTTCATTTAGATCGGTTCCCCAGCCAGGTTTTGTGGGCACGGTTATGCAACCATCTACAATCTCGGGTGGATTGGTGACTAGTTCATCCTTCCACGGGACATCATCAACATCAATTTCCATGATGTGAACGTTGGGTAGAACAGCACAGAGACTAGCACTCATAAATGATGCCAGGTGGCTATAGTAATTGTGAGGCGCAACATTAGTTTGGTAGACTTCGGCAAGATCGCCGATTTTCTTGGACTGCGAAAATCCATTCCACGGCACGTCAATCATTAGCACATCTGCTGCATGTAACTCCAAATAAGGGATAAATTCGCGCATGTAGAAAAGGTTTTCGCCAGTGCAGATTGGTGTTGTAGTTGATTCTCTAATTTGTAGGATAGCTTCCGGATCATACATGTCGATTTCGAGCCATTGGAGATTAAATTGCTCTAGCATTTTAGCAATGCGTAAGCAGCCTTCAGTTTTGAAATTGAAGTTGAGGTCCAAGGAGAGACCGAAATGTTGGCCGACTGCATCCCGAAACGTCCCAATTAGGGTCTCAATGTGTCGAAGAAGTCGGGGAGTAACAACCTGGTCTGTTGTTCCGGGGCCAATTCCAAATCCATCAAAGTGCACTGAAGCAGGCTCTCCGGGAAATATGATGTTGGTCTTAAGTGCTGTAAATCCGCGACCTACCACTTCGGTGCCTAGGGCGGAGACATCCTTCATTGTTTTGAGCGGTGGTGTTCCTATTAGCTCGTAGTTCCTTGCGCGTGATGTGCCGCAATGAGACCAATACACCGGAATGCTATCGCGTGTTGGACCACCAAATAGTTCAACAACTGAAGTGCCGAGGGCCTTCGATTTGATGTCGATTAAAGCACAGTCAATTCCTGCGATAGCTTTTGCACCAATTCCTCCTGGACTCTGACGCGTGGCGCGAATCATGTCCCAAAATCGCATTTCGTAGGCTCTAGGATCGCTGTCTATATGTCTATAAGCACCGGCTTCAAATCTTCAATTGCTCCGCGGATACCATGTGGAGATCTGCCATCGCTACACTCACCGTATCCGGTAATCCCTTCATTCGTTTCAATCTTGACGAACGTCCACGGACGCCATCCTGCGTCTACGATGAATGTTTGAATGTCGGTAATTTTCATAAGGTTTACGAGGTGATGTTTGCTTTCGAGTTTTGGTGCTAGATTTTGAATTATCTTGTCTTAAGATTGTGAAAACTCTAATTAATCTCTCGACCACATGGGTAGTAGATCGGCAGAATCCAAAAGGCCGTGTGTGGTCGATCCGTGGGCCCCAATGTTGCTGCGTGACAATTCTGACTGCTACCACTCATGGTTCCGGAGGTGCTTCTTCGTGTGTTTCAAGTCCGTCTGGTCCATTTTGTATTTCGAGCGCTGCTTCCAGTAGGGCGTTTGCAAGGAATTGTGGATTGACCTCGGCCCGGCCGCGGAATGTCCTGACCTTCTTGCCATGAATTTTTAATACAGCAAGCTCTTTTCCACCCAGATGGATGCCGACCTGCGCATTTCGCGTTTCACCGGGACCATTTACTTCACAGCCCATGACGGCGACAGGAATCTTTATCCCGTGCTTCTCCAGTAATTCTTCGGCCGTGGCGACAATGCCTTCGTAATCGGCCTGGGGATCGCCTCTGCCACAAAATGGACAAGAGATTACATCAAGAATGTTGTCTGCCAATCCTAGAGTACGGAGCAATTCCTTCGCAGTGAGCACTTCTTCCACTGGATCACCAGTGATTGAAATTCGGATGGTGTCCCCGATACCGTTCATCAACAGCGTTCCAATGCCGATTGCCGATTTAACATGGGCGCGCCGGGGCGTACCTGCTTCGGTAACACCAAGATGAAGAGGGTAGGGAAGTTTCGTGGAGAGTAGACGATTTGCTTCGACCATTCTCAAGGGGTCGCTTGACTTGACAGAGATCGCGATGTCGGTGAAGTCGTGTGCTTCGCAGATTTTTACATGACGCATAGCGCTTTCGACGAGTGCCTCTGCGGTTGGGGAGGGGTACTTGTCTAGAAGATCCTTCTCAAGGGACCCCTCGTTCACGCCGATACGGATGGGGACGCCTGCGGATTTTGCTCCTGAAAGAACTTGCGCAATCCGCTTTTCGTTACCAATGTTTCCGGGATTGATTCGGACCTTTGCGATTTGAGCGTCAATCGCGTCAAGTGCATAGCGATAATTGAAATGAATGTCAGAGACGATTGGTACCGGCGCCTTTCGGACCAGTGTGGAAAGGGCCTTCGCGTCTTCTTCCTCAGGAACTGCGACGCGGACGATGTCTGCTCCTGCCTTTACACAGCGGTCAATCTGATGCAGTGTCGCATCAGTATCGTGTGTGAGTGTCGTCGTCATCGTTTGTATCGAGACTGGACTGCCTCCGCCGATTGGCACGGTTCCGACATTGATGCGCTTTGTAGGTCTGCGCCTCCTCATCTCTGGAGATTCATTTGTGGTTGTTCTCATTTTTAGTCCTTTTCGATTTCTTCTCAATGTTCAAATCTGTCGAGCGGAAAGCTGAGTTACAGCAACCTCAAATTTTCTCTGTACCACATGTCCACCACAAGTTTCTGAGGGGTCTTGGTGATACAATGTGTTACGAAGTTGTCACCGAGGGTGACGGGCATTTGGGAATACAGGGATCTTGATGTGTGCAAAACATTATAAGGCATCGAATCCCATAGGTCCTCTTGGATTTGTTTAGAATCGCATTAGGCTTTTCAGGATGGTTCAATTTGTGTATGGCGACCTCCGGCATGACATCATTCCGGCAGGCGCTGGGGTTGGTGTGTATGTAGTATTACCCATATCTTGGGTGCCGGTTCCCGCTGGAATTCGTCCACAAAAAGAGGTTCGAAAGTAATCCTTGACAGATTGATGGAAGGTGAGTGAGGCTGTGACCTTTCAATAATCGCTCCCGTTGGAATCCCGAGTTCAGTCAGTCTAGAACTGCAGACAACGCGGTAATGAATTGCTCGTTTTGGTCCGGTTTTCCGACGGTAACTCTTACGGCATTGGGAAAGCCATATGGAGCCATAGGACGAACGATGATTCCTTTACGAATAAGTGCTTCAGAAATGTCTTCTCCTAGTTGTCCCAGGTGGACCAGGACGAAGTTTCCTTGAGTTTCCACATAGTCGAGTCCCATCCCATTCAATGCCTTATACAGGTACGATTTGCCTGAAACATTCAATTCTTTGCTCTGGTTTACGTGGTCGGTATCGTGTAGCGCGGCACGGCCAGCCGCTTGTGCAATCAGGTTGCAATTGAACGGCTGGCGTACGCGATTCAACATTTCAATTGTTTTGGGCTTAGCAATTCCATAACCGATTCGCAATCCCGCCAGGCCATAGATTTTTGAGAAAGTCCGTGTAATAATTGCGTTGTGACCGTCGTTTATGTATGCAAGCGTCTGTGGATAGTCAGGCCTTTCGACGTATTCATAGTAAGCTTCGTCAAACACAACAAGTACATTATCTGGCACACGATTCATTAGGCGCTCTGTTTGTTCTTGTGTAACCATGGTCCCAGTGGGGTTGTTCGGGTTTGCGATGAAAATCACCTTTGTTCTGTCGGTGATGGCATCTGCCATAGCTTCTAGGTCATGAGTGTCTCTGCACATTGGCGTCACAATTGATTTCGCGCCACAAATCTTCGAAACCAGCATATAAACGACAAATGCGCTTTCAGAATAAATTACTTCATCACCAGGCGCGATGTAGGTTTCGCCGACAATCTGCAATATGTCGTTCGAACCGTTTCCCAAGATAAGATTTCCTGGTCCAGTGTTCAAATGTCCAGCAAGCGCATTCTTAAGATAATATGCATTTCCGTCGGGATAGAGATTGATATCTATTGCTGCACGCTCCACTGCTGCTTGGGCCAAGGGAGACGGACCAAGTGGATTTTCGTTCGATGCCAACTTGACGATATCTCTAATGCCGAGTTCCCGCCGAACTTCTTCAATCGGTTTTCCTGCCTGGTAGGGCTGGATGGTTTCAATACCCGGTTTTGGTCTCATAACTCACCTGTATCATCGGATTATGTTTGAACAATCAGATCTGTCTGACGCCGGTAAAAGTATCATGAACCCCCATTGATGTCAAGGTCAAACTCAGATGCTTAACCGCTAAGGCAGTAATTGGAATCGGTTTGACACAGACTAGGGACAGAAGTATAATTGCACGTGTTTTGACGGTTTGTAATAATGAATGGACAGCACGCTGTCGCCGTACAGCATCTGTAGTATCGGTTTTTCAGTACAAAAATTCATGGCTGGTGGAAGGTTGGAGAAGCGGCTAAAGAACAATAATTTATGCAGGTGTGTGATGTGGTGTTCGTGTCCTAAAACCTTTTAAAATAAGGGTCCGATGGTAGTCTTGATACAGAAACATTTGCTCTACGGAGTGCCGGGCCTCCGTTCGGTGTATTGCTTTCGTTCATTTCAGCGACGTGTTTCAAGAGGGGTAGATGTATTGATTGCGTTTCTACTAAATGATTTGGGAGTGCTCAATTACTGGAACATGCGGTTCAAATGCTGCAATCCGGTGGAGGTTCGCCATGGTGGTGGTCCCTGTGTGTATCAGTTCTGCTATTCTCAAACCATTCACCGGAGTAAAGAGAAATGGAGAAATCAGTGCGCACCGAAAGTCAACGACATGGCCTGGAATCGGTGCGGGATGTGTAAAAACACTGGAGAATAAATGAGATCGAAATGACGAACTATGTTTGCAACAGGTGTAACACATCCTACAGGATTGAAGCTCTTCGCTACAAATGTGATTGTGGTTTCCCGCTTAGCATAAAGAAACCAGTCCCCTCTTTCCCGATTGATAGTATTTCTGCGCGGGCTAGCAGTCTCTGGCGCTATAGGGAGGCGATTCCGATATCTGACGATGCATCGATTGTGACACTTGGTGAGGGTATGACACCCCTCTTGCCATTTAATTGTTCAACGAATGACCACCATTTAAAATTAGATTTTGTTTCCCCAACTGGTTCATATAAGGATCGTGGCGCGTCTGTCTTGTTGTCGAAATTTAAGGAACTTGGTTCTCGAGAGGTCATTGATGATTCATCGGGGAATGCCGGAGCAGCAATAGCGGCCTATAGCGCAAGGGCCGATATTGGTTGCACAATCTACTGTCCCGTGTCCGCATCCAAGGGAAAACTCTCACAAATCTCAATGCATGGTGCGAATCTTGAATTAATTGATGGGAACCGTGCTGCGACGACAGAAGCTATTTTGAAAGTGGTTAGAGAGTCTCATTACGCGTCACACACTTGGAATCCGTTTTTTCTCGAAGGAACAAAAACAGTTGCTTTTGAAATCGCCGAGCAACTCGGTTGGCGGGTTCCAGATCACGTGATCTGTCCTATCGGTTCTGGGAGTATTTACCTTGGGTTGTACATGGGTTTCGGTGAACTTCATGCGGGACGGGTTATCCGAAAAATGCCGCGACTGTTGGGCGTTCAGGCGGACGCATGTTGCCCAATTTATACCGCGTATAACGAGAACCGGGTGGAAATTGAGTGTGTGCCCCAAACGCATGAGACACTTGCTGAGGGGATTGTCGCAGAATGTCCAGTACGTAGCCGTAGGATTTTGGACGTCCGGTGTGAAACGGAAGGTGCAATTACCATTGTGAACGAGGAAGAAATAAAGTGTGGAATTAAAGTCCTTGCTTCACAAGGAATCTACGTTGAACCGACTTCTGCTGTAGTAGTGAAAGCTTTTGACAAGTTTGTCGAAGCAGGAATTATTCGAAGGGGGGATCTCGTTGTCTCAATCCTAACTGGTTCTGGGTTAAAAGCAACGGACAAGCTGAGCAAGATGACATAAACTCTTCTCATTGACACTTATTCTGCTTTTACAGTGTTTACGTGTCTCGAAATTTGAGAAGTTGAAATGGTCAAATTCTCTTAGGCCGGACTTCGTTACTGTTCGATTTTGTCTCATTGGGTACTAACTGGTCGGACTTCTAATTCGACAACGAGGCCTGTCTCTGACTGTTCCCATCGGATGAGGCGTCCAACAGAGGAAACCCAGAGGCGTTGACCATCTATACTAAGCCGGAAACAGCTGAACTGCTTTCCTTGTACAGTCATTTCCTCGGCATCTTCAACGAGGATTTCTACAGAATTGAGCGTTCCGCGCTCCGGGTCTAGCGCCACGGTAACCCAGTTCATTCCTGTAAAGAGTTCCTTTTTGCGGAACAGCAGATCCCAGTGCCAGAACATGCGATTCCCTATGAAGGAAGTGTTTTTGTCAATCCACATTTCTGAGAATTCATCTCCCTGTCTACATTGAAGGCGTGTGCCGTCTCGGGTGTATTCATAGGATGTTTTTTTGCCATCTATGTCTAGGTCTGACTGATAATATAGGGGTCTTCCATCAAGCGATAGGTACATTGTTGATACTACACTGACACGTCCGAAATCATCATGATTGATTTCGGAGGTTCCTTCGATTTCATAGCACTTGATTCCCTTGTAGGTTAAGATTGCCTTGACATGGTTTTGTTCGCTTCCGATATGCCGACCATTAAGCGTCAAAGTGAAGTGATTCCGCTCATCAATTTGAAGGGGAATTAGATCTTGCCACGCAATCGCTGCGCTCTGAAAGTCCAGAACTTGCATTTTCGTTGTGTCTGAGTCTGGTAGCCATTGTCCCTGGTTTTGCCACAATGCAAGGTGAGCAGCGCTGAGCCTTTCAGTTTCTCCGGTCAATGCATCTATACTAATCCAATCTCCATACGATTCGACATAGACTTCTACCCAATGGTGTTGGACAAAGATCCCATTGCTAGTGTATAGTAATCCACCGAGAATACGAGCAGGGATTTGAAGTGAACGAAGAAGAGCAACCACCAGACGTGATGTTGACAGAGCGTCGCCGGACTTGTTTGCTAGGCATTCTTGAGCTGAAACCGTTTTTGACGCGTAACTGATTTCTTGCGTTATCCAGTGTACAATGGCATTTGTGGCCTCAACGGTTGTCTCGGTTGTAGTCGTGATTTCCCGTGATTTCTCTCGTATCTCGGTGTTCTCGGACTGGATTTCGACTTCGGGTTGCAGAAACACGTTGTCAGAGTAGATGTGCTTAATCAATGTCGATCCCATCATTCGCTTTCGCGGCTCGAGGATTCGGACATTGAGAATACCATTGATGTGGACGACATTTTCCGTCCGTTCGGTTTTGCCCTCAAACCACTGGTTTGGTGGGTTGGTGGGCGTTTCTCCCGACGCCAGAATATGAAGATCAAGACGAGCTTGTAACGCTAGAAGTTCTGTCGATTTACCTAGATCCTGTTGTGCTTTGATGCGCGGCAATCTGGAATCATTAAGCAAGGCGTCTATGCCGGTTTCCAATCTGATTTTGGAACCGGCTACGGAGCTGTCTGAGAGCATGACTTCGGTTTGTCGTGAAGGAATGGCCCACTTTACAATTCGCCTGGATTTCCTATCGTACCAAAATTCCATCAAGTTTCCATTGCTATTCCCTTCGAACCAGTCAGTTTGGTAGACAGTGTTTCCTACGGCGAGTGTCTCCCCGCCAATCCATCTGAGTTGGAATGTGACAGTTTTCGGCACTTGTGGAATCGCAAGTGGTGTCAGAATCTGAAATGATTGGGATTGTCGTTTCTCAAAGTCATATTGACTGAGGAGGACATTGTAGTGGTCAACACGGAAGTTATTATCCACAAGATAGGTTGTGTCCGGCATCGGAATATCGCTGTCGAAATTCTGACCAGCCGCGATAATCTGGTTCATTGCAATCCCCTTCCCAAAATGAGTGTCAATTGTAGATTGGGTAAACCCATTGATTGAAGTGGAGAGATGGTATTCCATGGGTAGCAGTGTGTCCGCGTTTAGCCGCGTATTTGCAACTAATCGAATTTCCTGATTCAGTTCAGCTCGGCCAATGCTGAAGAGTACAGTGGTCTCAATTAATAGGTCATTCGTTTCTTGGGCGATTTGATAGTGTACGTATCCGACTGGGAGGTCGGCCATTCTGATTTCGTAAAATGTCCGTTCTGCGTACGCATTTAGAGTATGCGAAAGAAAGGAAAAACCAAAACAGAGCACAATTGAAAGCTTGGTCATGTCTGAAATCTCCGATGTCGCTTGGTTCGACTTGTGGACATGGTTTCCTGTTAGTCCAGGGTCTGGCCAGGCTGAAGTTCAATGATTTCTACGTTCTGATCCTTTGTAAGTTGACGAAGTGCGGCCGGTGTTCCCGTCAACAAAGGAAAAGTCCCGTGGTGAATAGGAACAATTACGGAAACATTGAGCAACTGAGCCGCATAAGCCGCTTCGCGTGGTCCCATGGTAAAATGATCGCCAATTGGTAAGAGTGCGAGATCCGGTTTGTAAAGAGCGCTGATAATCTCCATGTCTCCGAAAACGTTGGTGTCACCTGCATGATAGATTGTAAACCCATTCGGGAATTCGAGCACGTATCCGGCTGGTTCGCCCAGATAGGTGTTTGTGCCATCGGTTTCCGCAAAACTGCTACTGTGATTGGCGCTGACCATCGTAGCCTTTATTCCATTGACCGCGACTCGGCCACCTTTATTCATGCCGATTGTATTTTCTATCCCCTTATTTTCGAGCCATCTGGCGATTTCAACGATTGCTATTATGGTGGGCTGGTGCTTTTTTGCGAGCACCTCCGCATCACTGATGTGATCAGCATGTCCGTGGCTGATAAGCATTGTATCAATCCTGTTGAAGCTCTTAAGGCGCTCTGGACAAACAGGGTTATTCATCACCCATGGATCTATGAGCGTTGTCTCGCCTCCGAGTTCAATCTTGACGGTAGCATGTCCAAGCCATGTCAGTTTGAGACCGTTGTTTAGTTTCATTCAAGTCCTCCTCACGAGGTTAGTTTGGGTGTAGAAATACAGATCCTCCGAACCCGGTTTGAAAAACAAGCAGCCCAGTAGTAGTGTGGGGCTGGTGAAGCGAAGCGGAAGGCTGTGAGTCTAATGTTCAAGAAAATAGAGTAAGTGTGTGACCAAAGACATGAAGTTCGAAGAACGCAACGGCAATAAAGGTTTCGTGTCTGGAGACGGCCATATGAGAGCTTCAACACCCTTTATGGCATCGAGGCATGCGCACGGCATCGGTTCGGCGTTTACGCATACCTATTTCCATCGAATGTGGGTAACGAAGAGGGGGCTGGGACGCATCATTCAGATTCTTGATTAGCTCAGAAGGAATCGTCCAAGCAGAGCAACCAAGGTTGTCAATTAACTGTCCCACTTTTGTCGAGCCCACAATGACAGAAGTCAATCCTTCCTGATCGAGAACCCAGCGCAAGGCAACCTGTGCCATGCTTTTGCCCAAGTGGTCTCCTACTTCGCGAAGAGTCGTCAGGATTCTTACATTCTGTGACGCAGCGAATTGCTTTTGCACATCAAGATCTGAAAAACGAGAATCCTCTGCTGGGGAGCGGTTGCTTACATATTTTCCGCTCAAATAGCCGCCCGCTAGTGGTCCCCAGGCGATTACCCCTAAATGTTTCTCACGGCAGAGTGGTAAGATTTCATCCTCAATGTCTCGCGTCAGTAGGTTGTATTGAGGTTGTACGCTCTCGTAGCGGCAGAGATTCTTTACCTCACTTAGCCAAAGTGCATCACATAGTCGCCAGGCATATTCGTTGCTACATCCAATATAGCGCACCTTGCCCTGATGGACGAGATCGTCCAGGGCGCGTAGGCGTTCCTCGGTGGGCGTTTCAGTGTCGACATGGTGAATCTGATAGAGATCTATGTAATCTGTTTGTAGTCGTTTGAGACTTTCTTCTATAGATCTCATAATGTGCGAGCGCGAGGTGCCAGAGTCATTAATGTCGGTACCGATAGGATTGAATACCTTGGTGGCAATTACGAGCTTGCTTCTCCTCTCTTGAATCAGTCTTCCTAGGATGGTTTCGGACTGTCCTCCTGCGTATGAATTTGCTGTGTCATAGAAATTAATTCCGCCATCTATCGCTGTGTTAAAGACTTCTTCTGAACGTGCTTCATCCATGCCCCAGTTAGGCATGCCAAATGTCATTGTCCCGAAACAGATCTCGGAAACCTTAAGTCCTGTTCGACCTAATCGGCGATATTGCATGGTCTTCTCCTTGGAACCGTGATAGACAATCTAACCCCAACAGGAAAATTACTGAGCTGAATTGTGAATGCAATTTTACTCCTTGAGAACCATGTCTATGCACATGACAGCTCCAATGATGAGCTGACGAATCGGATCGCCCACCGACACATCGGCCAATATTTCGACGATGTAACTATCTGCAGAAGTGAGTAGTTCCTTACCAAGACCGGTCCACTTCTTTGTGACATGTGCAAATTCGATGTCGTTGTAGACGAATCGGAAGTCCCATCCGGTCCACTTCCCTTTCAGGCTGCATACGGAATCACCTCTGGCGTTCAGGATTTCGAACGCGCCACCGATGGAAGCAAACTTCTGTCTAAAGCTGCCCATCGGAGTGTTGTTCTCATCGTAAGCTTTTACGTGTGATAGGAAGATTGCAATACCTCTAGACATCCTTATTAGCTCCTTGCCTTCAAGTGTTCTTATTTGGATGTCAAAAGGCGTCATCCTTCGAAAGTCGGTGAATCTCAATAATCTCGTCAAAAATCCCAAATTGTGCTCTCGACATTCCATGATAATTTGTCCTGTTTCGGTGTCATAAATGTCATAGTTCCTTGCTGCTTTGAAGGCGGCAACGTGTTGTTTGACCAGAAATACGTTCGTATTGAAGATTTCGTGCATGTCGGTCTCCTAGGACGATGGTAACCGGGATAGTCGTGTCCTTAGAAATAAAGTATGCTAATAGCCTGCTCGGGGAATGCCTGCATCAGACACAGGCGATGATCGGGGATCGAAAACTTCGTCTGTTCCATAGAATTGCTCGCTATCGCGCGCTGTACCCACTTCCACTGTGCCCACATCGGTGTCATTATTTCCCCTAATAAAGTTGTCACGTAGCCTTCCGCCATCATAAACAGCCCACCCGCCGTTCATCAGAATATTGTTCGATATAATCTCCGGAGAAGCAGTGGAGTAGCAGAGAATAGCATCGCGATAATTCGCGAATATTTCGTTGCGTTGAATCTGGGGCCTAGCATCGTCTTCACAACTGATTCCATACTGATTGGCCTTTATCTCGTTGTATGTTATATACGGCGTGGCATTGTTGATGCATCTTATTGCCGTGTCATTTGTGTTAAGTTGATTACGCGTAATGAGCGGTTGGGAGTTATCGCAAACGATTGCTGTTTCATTGTTGGTTAGCAAACAGTCTTGAATTTGAATGCTGTCGGATTCGCAAATGACACCTTGTTTGGCGTTTTGAAGGCGGCAAAAACTGAGGCGAGAATGCTGGCTTGTGGGGGCGAGGTGGACACCACCCCAATCCCCAGTCTTCGGCGCTTTATTAAGCGTGCCGAGTGAACCGAATGTGGTAAAGCTTTCAGGCCCTCCCTCGGCGTATAATGTGCCGTGGATAATCAATCGATAGGGTGGGTCTGCCGGTTCAAAACCAATGACTGTACCAGATTGGATCGTCAATGTCAGCCCTTCAGGCACGAGGACATCCCCTGAAACTAACACTTTGCCTCCCCAAACTTCACTCTTGGCTAATTCACCCATTTTGTTGAGTGGATTCATACTTGTGCCACTGTCGATGAGTTTGAGCGTACTTGGTTGACAGGCTGGCCACAGGCTACAATAGGCAAACATCAGAACGGAAGCGATTAGCCTCTGACGTTTCATGCAAGGTGTCATGTTGAGCTTCCTTCTCAAGTCACACTCCGATGTGTCATGACTAGTGCAAGTAGCGAAGTTTCCACGCCTGCGGTCCCGTCATTTTGGACGTTCTAGTTTCCGGCATGCTGAGAATCGATTCGAACGATAGTAGTCGTTTGGCTTTGGCATACAGCAAGTAGACTGTTTTCTGTGGCGATATCGGACATTGCAAAAACTTGAGGCACGATACGGGGTTGATGCATTTTCATGGAAGTGGGTTGGTGTTTTGCACGGGAAACGAGTTGTCCCCTTCCATCGAGCCGAACCGATGTTGCAATCCCTGTGATGAACCAATAGTTCTGTAATCATCTTGTGAGTTGTGTGGGTTGTCGCCAACAAACTGCTCATTTAGCATGTCTAGATGATTGACTGAACAAGTGCACAGAACAGGAACGGGATTTGTGGAATCTCTACCAACTGACGCGGCGTCTGCCTGCGTAACACTATACGCTGGGCTGCAGAAATGGTGTGTGGAGGTGCTACTTAGCAGTGGTTTCAGCAAGCCGGCGGCAAAAAAGGCGGACCATAAATTCCGAAAATTGCCGTTGGTAGGCACAACCAAACGTATTAAGAGGCTCTGACACATTTGTTTTTGTACGCGATCCTAGTAGATTCTATGTCGCCCTGTATCTTCGCCTGTTATTCCCCTTCTTGGAGACTGTCAACGTTGGAGAAGAATTCTAACATAAGTAATACGAAACAATCAAGCGGAATAGCGGACAGTAGATGGGAACTTGTCGCGTATGATTTGCCGACGGCGGTAGGAAAATTGTGAACTGTTTTAGCAAAATTGGAAACTCAAACAAACGTAGTAGACACCTTTGTGATATTTCATTTGACTGCCACCGTATCTACTTGTTGACCAGTATCTTGTTCTTCAGTGTGGGACGAGGATATTAGGTATATCCTATGTTTTGCGCCAACACATAGGGAGAACAACGCATTCACCTTAGCCGTTAAAAGCATTCCGCGTCCCTCTCTATTTCGACGGGAATGGGGCACCGGCGTCGTTGGGTGAACGATGCCATAGTCTGGTCCTCGCTGTTCAAGTCAGGATTTTGTGGAGGAACATTGCGTGCCAGGAAAATCAAGAGGTTAATCGATAGGACTGAGGAAGTATCCGCACTCTCTCCGCCGGAGCGCTTGCCTTGTGTATTTATCGACCTGTTGGTACAGTGAGTAAGCCTAATCGAAAGGATTCTCGTACGTTTTGTAAGCGGGATGAGAAGTCCCTAGTCAATCTAGGCGAAGAATCGCAAAATTAGGATCGTCAAAGCGACTGCCTTAATATCGCTGGCTGTAGAAAACACTTTGCATTCCGTATTCGATCTGGAGAAGCACGTTGTGTTGACAGAATGACTGACTCACAATCGTCCTGGTACAGAGTTGCGGTGTGTTGAGAAGATCTAAAGTGCTGTTGCGCTTAGACGCAGTCCGGAGAAGACTGATTTGTTATAGCTGTGGGTCCAATATGAGTAGTACGAAAGTTCGAAACGGTGAATCGAATAGTCCTACGATGCAGGTGAACGACGATCGCTGTTGGCATACTTGAACCGCGTCTAGCGCGTGGTGTTGGTTCGCTGAGGGTATCGGTAATTGCTAACCCTGATGTCATGCGAATGTGTGGCTAGCATTCGGTCTTATCAACGCCATCGTGCACGGTAATTTATGACGTCGAGAGTTTCGGGTACAAAATGTTCACATCTCGTATTTCGACCCGTAGAAAATGGACCGACCAATACAGTTGCTAGCGCCGTTTAGGTAAGTGCACTATTTTTTGTAGTTACAAGTCATTAGGAGTGTCCGGAATAATCGAACAATCCTTCCAATTTGAGGCATTTGATAGTAAATCGACAGATCTTCTCGTTTGTGCGGAAGATGCTTGCTACGGTGTAAGCTTTCTTTTTAAGCTCAGAGCTTCGTTTTGAGCAAACAACAGTAAGCGTCGTAAGAATCATAAATTGTGATAAGATCCGATGGCAATGTTGTCGTTCTATGGGTATAATATTCAGAGAGTTCTGAGGGAGCAATTCCGCCTTTGTTGATTGTTGCAATATTGAGAGCGTTAGATGGGGTTCGGGAACATCGCGATTATTACTACGAGCATGTGCAGCAGTGGTTTGGATGCAGCACATGCCCTCAAACTCTTTCAAAACTTCGCTTTCGTGTTCGAACAACAAACATGCGAAATTGCATAGTTTCCAACGATTTGCGCAATGATGGCGTTTCGGCATTGAGGTTGGGGTTGATTCACTTGATGGTACAAAACGGTTTGATGAAGGACTGGTGTCGGACTATCTGCAGTCAGAATCGAGCAGATGGACACATCATTAAGAATTTGGGAGAGAAAGAGTTTGCAGAACCTATTCCTAAAAGATATGGCATACCGTCGAACACGAGTTGTGTTAACGACAATTGGCATCACAGTGTTAATTCTGCTGATTCTGTTCATGGGGGGGATAATGAACGGGATGAAGATGCAAGCTACGCAGTATGTCGAATCGACAGGGGCGGATATTTGGATCTCTGCTGAGGGATCTGGGGGTGCATTTATCGGTTTTTCAATGCTGATTGAGGAGTACATGGCACCACTTAACCTTGCGCCAGGATTGAAGCCGAACTCTGCGTCACCACTTGTTTTCGCTCAGGCAAGGCCTATCATTCGTGGAAAGCCGAGTAAAGCCATAGTCGTTGGATATCGTGTTGGAAAGCTGGGCGGACCTATTCATGTTCTTGAAGGCAAGTTGTTTGCCGAAGGAGAGTTCGACGATTACCGTCCGGAAGCTGTTCCGAATCTCGAGGTGGTTGTTGATGAAAAAATGGCCCTCGGGATTGGTGAGAGAATTGTGATTGGTGGAAAAGAATTAAGGGTAGTTGGCAAGGCAAAGAGTCTTATGTTTGTGCTGGACACACCACTCCTTTTCATGGACATTCGGACCGCGCAACATGTGTTGTTGGGCGACTATCCTCGTGTTAATATGATGATTGCAAAGACTGCTAAAAATGCTGATGGGACGGTGATTGCAAGACGATTAGAAGAAGCATTTAGAATTGAGGTCCGTACGCTGCAAGAGACAATAGGTGACATTGTCGACTATTATGTTGTTAGCCCCATGCGAGCAGTAACATTTTTACGCGTGATGCTATGGCTAGCAGCAGGGATTCTCGTCGGAATGATAACGTATGTGACAACGCTAGAAAAAACACAGGAAATTGGTGTGCTAAAAGCTATCGGGGCACCCAATATCTACGTCATGGGGCTAATATTAAAACAGGTTGTCTTAATGTCGGTTGTTGGAATATTGTGCGGTTTGGTTTTGGCATTCTTCTCCGCGGCTGTTGCGCCAATATCTGTGTCAATTCACCCTATTGAATCGCTTCTCGTTGTCGTAATCAGTTGCATTGTCTGCTGTTTGAGCGGATATCTTGCTGCAAGAAGGGCTATTTCGGTTGATCCAATGGTCGCATTCAGAGGAGAACTTTGAAGGGAGCGTGCAAATGGGAGCTGTCATCGAAGGAAAGGCCTTAACCAAACGTTTTGGGAAAGGTGGTGCAACCGTCATTGCGGTTGATAGGGTTGATATCGAGATTGAAGTAGGCGAGCTCGTTATGTTTATGGGTGATAGTGGATGTGGGAAAACCACGTTAATCAGTCTGCTGGGCTGCATTCTTAGTCCTGATGAAGGTGAGTTGTGGATCGATGGAAAAGCGATTGATTACACGACTCAGGATCTTTCTATTGTTCGCCGCGACAAGATTGGTTTTGTTTTTCAACTCTTTCATCTTCTGCCCTATTTAACGGCCTTCGAAAACGTCATGGTCGCGATGCAATTTGCAGGGAAAGGGCGGGATAAAGCTGAGATACGTGCGAAAGAACTGCTGACTCAGGTCGGTCTGAGAGCTCGTTTGGACCATCGCCCATCACAGCTATCTGGCGGTGAGAAACAGCGTGTTTCATTCGCACGCGCACTTGCTAATAAACCGAAGATCATCTTTGCCGATGAACCCACGGCTAATTTGGATAGCCGACAGAGCGAGAATCTGATGAAGCTCGTCCGTGAACTCCGTGAGGAACATCGTACCACAATCGCAATCGTCACACATCACGAGGAGTTGAAGCGTGATGCCGACCGAATAATCCGGATGAAAGATGGTCGGCTTGTGTGAGCGTGATGCTGGGACAGTAAATGGGTGTGTGCTGCCATTATGTGGACGGCGTATGACCAGATGAACTTTGGTGATTTGGGGTCTGATACATGGTAAAATGTGAGTGATGATGTGCGGTATTATCTTCGGCTTAAAGACTTTTTTAGTACTCAATCGAAAACTGATTCTATGTGTGATTCGACGCATCGGAGACTGATAAAAAATCGACTAAGTCGGCGGATTGCTGAATATTGTGAGCTTTTCTAAGGGGAGATTATGGACCAAAATTGGCACCGTGAAACCTGGATTTCAGTTTTGTTTTCGCTCGTTACGTTATGTATTTGTGGTCGGGCATCTGCTGATGTCTACAGGGGCCCGCCCGATTTCGAAGAACTGGCTTTGAAGCAAGGTGGGCTCACAGGTGCCGGTTTAACATTCATCGACGGAAGCCCGTTTGTGCGCGTACAGATGGAGCCGGAAGCGACGCTTGGCAAGATTGGATTTGGTTTAGATTTTGTACTGCTATACAGGCCAAACACTGAAGAGGGGGAACCGAGAATACTTGCTGAAGATGGCGAGACGTGGGGCAACGCGAGTACGATGCTGCGCGCTGTTCGCTACATACGTTATGCTCGACCGCATGACCCCTTTTATGCTCGTTTTGGCGAGTTAGATCGCGTGACGATTGGCCATGGGTTTATCATGTCGGGGTATTCCAATTATGATCGTCGTGGTTTGCGCGCAAATCTCAGAGCCAAAACGCGACAAGTTGGTGTGGAAATACTGATTAACGACGTCGGCAGTCCAACTATCTTTGGCGGTCGATTGTATGTGCGTCCTTTGCGGAAGGGTGATAGTTCAAGGCTTGGACAATTGGAATTCGGTGCGACTTATCTAATGGATACCCAACCGAATCGAATCCTAGATGATGAAACGGATTATGCGGAGAAGACAATCAACGAAGTACGGTTAAGTGCCTTTGGTTCTGATGTTGGATTTCCGCTTATTGAGAATGGCCTATTGCGCTTGGAGCTCTATGACGACTTAGCGTTTCTACACATCAAACCGGATTACGCACAAGAGACAGGGACTGCTATTGGAAATGCGTTTGGACTTGGTTTGTCAATCTCTAAAGCACTTTTCAAAGTTGAATACCGTAGTTTTGGTCAGGGGTTTGTACCGACGATTTTCGATTATAGCTATCAGTCTTCCGGTATCGCCGTTATTCCCGCTTTTCTTGGCATGTTGGAGGCATCAGGTGTAGGCAAAGCCAGACGCGGATACTTTTCGATGTTTGCCTGGCGACCGATTCCGAAGCTCCACGCGATCGGGACTTTTGAGGATTACAATGTCGGCGCTCCGAAGTTGTACGCCGGGATAACTGAGTCCGGTTTAGTCCCCAAAATGTCGTTCCGGGCATTCTACACCAAGAGGGACATTGGTGAACCCGAAACTGGATTTCCGAATGCCGAAGACAGCGAAGATCCCAGTGTTATCGCAGATATCTTCAAACTTGACGAGAAATCGGCGTTCATTGTACGTGTTGGGTATGCGGTGTATTCGCCGCTAGAAGTGGCAGTTCGCCGCGAATTTCGCTTCCGTCAAATCGAGGGTGTTGATGGCGAGATAGAATTTGAAACTATTCAGAAGACTTCATTTGAGGTTGGAATGAATCTCCAGTTCTGAACTATTCCGCTTGGAATGGAGAAGTGCAACAATTGGATTAATGCAATTGCACGGGTTCTTATCGATTCTGATTTCATAGTCTGCGGGAGTTTTTATGATTCGTGCCACAGATGGATAATTAATCTAGGTGGACTTCCGTTATCTCATGAGGCTTGGTCTTGATTTCGTATATTCTTAAGCGCCTGCTCTCGATAATCCTATCGCTGTTGGGCGTGTCGCTTCTCGTGTTTTTAATGGTTCACCTTATTCCCGGTGATGCAGCTCTTGCGATCTTGGGCGAGCGGGCAACACAAGAAGCGTTAACGGAGCTTCGTCATGACATGGGACTGGATGAGCCACTGTACCGGCAATATGGTGTTTTTTTGTGGGACCTCGTTCGCCTGGATCTTGGGAGGTCGTTCAAAACAAAACAGCCAGTGGTTGATGAGATTAAGCGTTATCTGCCGGCTACAGTAGAGTTGACCGTAACTGCTATGGTGTTCTCGGTTGTGTTTGGTATCATCGCCGGAACGATTGCGGCGGTCAATCGTGGAAAGATTTGGGACTATGCCACGATGTTAGGATCACTGGTGGGGATTTCGATGCCAATTTTCTGGCTTGGTTTGATGCTAATTCTTCTCCTCGCATATATCTTTCCAATTTTTCCAAGTTCGCAGCGAATTGATACGCTCCTAGATCTTGATGTTCAGCATCGGACACATTTCTACGTGATTGATGCACTTCTTTCAGCCAACTTCCTTGCATTGCGCAGTGCATTGTCCCATTTGGTTCTACCTGCCATCACCCTCGGTACTGTCCCCTTAGCCATGATTGCCCGTATGACACGGTCAAGCCTACTCGAAGTACTCAATCAACCATTTATTGTGACGGCACGTGCAAAGGGACTACCGACTTGGGTTGTTGTTTTCAAGCATGCGTTAAAGAACTGCATGATTCCTGTTTTAACGGTAATTGGCTTGGAGTTTGGCTACCTGATGGGTGGTGCAATCTTAACCGAGCACATCTTTTCGTGGCCTGGTCTTGGTTCATGGTTGCGAATTTCAGTCGAAGCTCGCGACATACGTCCGATTCAAGGTGGCGTGATCTTTGTGGCGGCGGTTTTCATGGGTGTCAACTTGATCGTTGATTTGCTCTATGCTTATTTCGATCCTCGAATCCGGGTTGGAGAGTGTATATGAACAATCAGCGCTGGAACGCGTACCGTAGGTTGCTTCATCAAAAACCGGCAATACTTGGCGGTTCGATTATCCTCTTCTTCCTATTTCTTGCGATCTTTGCTCCTCTCATTGCCACACACGATCCGCGGGAAGCCGATGTCATTGCGCGCCTGAAGGGGTGGTCTACCGATCATTACCTTGGTACGGATGGCGTTGGTAGGGACATATTCAGCCGCATTGTGTATGGATCTAGAATATCTCTTAAGATTGGCCTGGTTGCAATGACATTCTCGATTTCAATCGGAGCACTCTTGGGGATTTTTGCGGGATTCTATGGTGGCAGGATAGACAACTTCATAATGCGCTTGGTGGATATGATGCTTGCGATGCCAGCTATTTTACTCGCGATGGTGATCGTCACGGTCTTGGGACAAAGTTTGACTAATGCAATTATTGCAGTGTCGATCGTCTATATCCCACAGTATGCACGGGTTCTTAGGGCATCGGTTCTCAAAATTCGTGAACAGGATTATGTGACGGCGGCTCGGGCAATAGGTAGCGGCGATTTTCGTATTCTGGTGAGGACGGTTTTTCCCGGGTGTATAGCACCGTTGGTTGTTCAGGCGACGCTGGGAATGGGAGCGGCGATTCTCGACGCAGCGGGTCTGAGTTTTTTAGGTCTCGGAGCAGAAGTGGGTGAGCCAGACTGGGGAGCCATGCTAAACGAGAATCGGAAACTCATTCGCAGTGCCCCGTGGACGGTCATGGCACCGGGCACTGCGATTTTTCTGATTGTCCTCGGGTTCAATCTGGTGGGGGATTCACTGCGGGATGTTTTGGATCCGCAGATTAACACGTAAGATGTCATGGTGCGGGGATTCGGTAGTGTCTAGTTGTGCTTAATGGAGAACCGGTTGTTTGGGAGAATTCGCATTGTCGAATTACAGAGGTGAACGGTCTAAACAATATGGTGTTTCTCGTTATTCCTGAGACGACAAGTTCCAATCACCGTAGTCTAGCGCGTGCCTGTCGCGTATATCCAGAATGGGAAGTAGATTTGCAGCTCCGTGCTCTTCGGAAGGCGTGAGCTACAACGTTTGACTCCGGATTTGTGCCTTGTGGGTCGGGAAAAATAGGAGCTGACTACATCGATTTGTAATTGCTCAAAATCTATTAAGAAATTATAGACTTTCAGAAAGAATGGGTTGGAAGCATCCAAGTAGAGCTTGAATTCGATAAGAAGTTGGTAGACGGCAGATTCCAGCCGAAATTGACGCAATCAATTTCGGGATAGCTGAAAAATCACGACGAGGTCAAAGGACGATGGAGATTCGCAAGATTCAAGCGTTTCCGCTTGCCTATCCAGAACCACACTACAATGGAATAGAACGTTTTGTCACTCTCGCTCGAGTCGAGACCCGGGATGGTCTCGTTGGTTGGGGCGAGTGCATATCGCAATTCCGAGAGGCATCGCTGGCAACAAAGGTTCTAATTGAGGAAGGCTTTGCACCACTTCTCATTGGCGAGAGAGTTTTGGATGTTGAACGGCTCTGGCACAAGATGCTTGATCGTATCTGGTGGTATGGTCCTGAAGGCATTGCTGCTTTCGCGGTTAGTGCGGTTGACATGGCTCTGTGGGATCTTAAGGGAAAGGCACTTGGGCTACCGGTGTGTCAACTTCTTGGTGGTCAAATCCACAAGAAAATCCTGGCTATGGGCTCAATCATCTTTGACATGGATAATCTTGAGTGGACACTTGGTGAATTTGAGTGGATGCGTGAACACGGGTATCGTGTAGTTAAAGGTGGTTGGGGTATGCGGTCCGATGCTGTCTTTGGTCAAGATCGCAATCGGGATATAGAGCTCGTGCGTCAGATACGGGAGGCGATTGGTAGCAACCTTGAGCTCGTTGTTGATACCCCGGGCGCTCGTGGCATCTGGGACGTATCAACTGCAATTCGACAGTTCCGAGACCTGGAACCCTATCGTCTTAGGTGGATTGAACAACCTCTCCCACCGCACGACCTTGAAGCACATGTTCGCTTACGGGCGGCCGTTGCAACCCCAATTGGAACGGGCGAAGACGAGTGGAATGTAGAGAGTTACCGGCGCCTGATTCAATCCGGCGGTGTGGATATCATTCAGATCGACCCCGGGCGTTGCCACGGACTTACAGGTAGCCAACACATCATCAAGCTCATTGAGGCCGAAAATCTTCGTTTTAGTGCACATACGTGGAGCAGTGCACTCAACACTGCTGCAAGCATTCACATGCTTGCAGGTTCGACCCATGCGGATTGCATGGATTTCAAGCCTCACGACACAGTAATGCAGCATGAATTGGTCAGTGACCCGTGGGTTCAGGAGGACGGATATGTTGTGGTCCGGGATACGCCGGGCTTGGGAGTTAATGTATGTGAAGAAGTCGTACGGCAGTACCTGTGCGTCTAGATTCTAGACTCATGGGCCTGACATTGACAAAGGAGTGATCGAGCCTCAAAAACACACTAGACGCGGATCTGAGATTGCATCGCCTTGCGAGTGAAACATTCAAACAGTTTCCTCATTTATCTGGCTTTCTCTCTGAACACTGGGTCCTCTAGCAGGCTCTGGACTTCGAAGATGGATCCCCTCCTCTCTGCATGCGGAAGTGGCATTCGAATGGGAACGGAAACTAGCCGGGGTTGGTTAGTCGCTTCGCCACGAAGAATCAGGGAGTTGAAGGTATCCCAGTCGGGAATTCCGCCCAAAGGCCATGCATCAATTGCGCAGTATTGTGACAGAAGCAGCCGACGCGGTCGATTCGATGTGTTCGGTGCTGAAGCGTGCAGCGTCCGCACGTGATGAATCGAAATCCCACCGGCACGAACCTCGATGGGGACAGCGCCCCCGGGATTGAAATTGCTATCAACGACCGCACCGATGAATTCACCGTGTTGGTGATGATTATAGACGGGCCCCCTGTGTGATTTTGGAATGACCATCAGTGCACCGTTTTCGACTGTCATGTCATCAAAGGACACACCGACTGCCAACAGATCGTCATTTCCGTGTGGATAAAAAGCCCAATCCTGATGCCATTCGACTGGGCTTCCATATCCAGCATATTTCATGTTGAGCTTTTGACCGTTGGTTCGGAGACCGTCACCAATTAGTTGAGAAACGATGTCGAGGATTTTTTCATGGCGCAGAGTTTGGTCATATACAACATGTTCCCTGTTTGCGTTCTTTATCCGGCGAACGCGTGGATCCGTTGAAGTATGATTCGGTTCGAGGTCGAACACACTCGTATGCTCAGTCAGTTCCCGTGAGTTTTGGATGAATTCATCAGTGACGCGCCTTAGATTCCCAACCTCTTCTGCAGTGAGCACATTTTCAACAGCGACATAACCATTCTCGTGGTAAAACTCAATCTTGTCCTGTGTTAACATAATCGACTCCTTTTGAGTCTGCTATAATTTCTTGTTTTGATAAAACTAAGGACCACAGGATTTAGTTCTTCTCAACCAAAGCAGGAGCGCTTGGAGCGTGTTTCACAAGGTCTGTGACGTGATCATTGAGAGAATTCGTTGGTCTGATTTATACCCGAAACCAAGCTAATTGTCAAGCCAAATGTCTTCACGTTGATTTGTTCACGGACGAACATGTATACTTTTGGGTTAGGATATTAGAGGTGACCGTATCAACATATCACTATGTTGTAATGCTTTCCTTCGTTCGAGGTTCTCACATTGTCCTTTGACAGCCTGATTTTGCACCATGTTACACACGAGATTCGCGAAACACTTATCGGTGGAATCGTCCGCCATGTACAGCAATTGAGTACGCTCGATATCGCGATAAAGGTTTCGCATATGAATCACGTGCATTACCTGTTAATGTCCGCTGATCCGCTGCGTGCCCGGGCCCATCTGATGGAGCGTCCGTCAAAGGGGGAAGAGCGGTTGCATTTCTCAGACTTTCTAATGAGCCACATAGGCCGGGGAACCATTATCAAGGTTGAGCAGATTGGTTGGGACCGCGTGTTGAAGATTACTATAGAACCTCATTCAGAACATCCCGTCCAGAGCCCAGCGCGAGCAATCATTGGTGAATTCATGGGCAAACACAGTAACATTGTACTTATCAATGAAGGGAGCGGGAAGATTCTGGAAAGCATCAAACATATTGATGATACGATGAGTAGGCATCGCCAGATTATACCGGGAATTCGTTATGTTCTGCCTCCTAGGCCTCAGAAACACGATCCATTAACGCTCGATCGCGAATCTTTTTTCTCCATTCTTGAGAGTGAACCTGTGGTGAATTGGCGATTACTGTTCAACCAGATTGATGGACTGAGCCCGACGCTAGCGAAAGAGATTGTCTGTCGCACGGTTGAGTCGGCCACTTCGCAACAGTGTTGGAATCGCTTTCAGAGCGTTATTGCCTATTTTGACACAACGCGCTGTTTACCTCAAGTGTACGTCGATCCGGATGACCATGCTAATGTCCTGGCGGTATCGTCCTTGCCTTTGCTTCAATTGTCGGATAATAGATGCCAGCGGTTTGAACGAATTAGTGAGGCCGTGGAGTGCTATTATTCCATGATAGCAAATAAAGAGGCAATTCAATCCGAACGACATGCACTCAGACAAGGTCTAGAGAGATTGATGGACACAGTAGTTCGTAAGATTGGACGTCTTCGTTCTGACCTGGCGAATGCCGATCAGGCTGAATCTTACCGCATAAAGGGGGAATTATTAACAGCAAATCTACAGCGTGTTCAGCGTGGGGCGCTGTCAATCGAGGTACAGAATTATTATACGCCCCATCTCAGGCCGATTAAAATCGAACTTGATCCGGAGCTCAGGCCATCAGAGAATGCACAACTATATTTTAGGAAGTACACAAAAGCAAAACGAGGCAGATCGGTCATCAATCAGCTTATTTCCGAAAATGAATCCGACCAGCAGATACTAAGAAGTTTTATTTTGGAGCTGGAAGTCGCAGGAACAGTAGATCAGCTCCACGCTATTCGCGAGGAATGTGTCAAAATCGGCTGGATTAAGGAGGATAAGAAAAGGCAACGGAAACGGTCAGTGAGCGGAGGTGAGTTTCAGAAGTATACCTCCTCCGACGGGTTTCAACTGTATGTAGGAAGAAATAGCAAGGAAAACGACCTGCTGCTCCGCCGAATCGCTTCTGGCCGGGATATGTGGCTACACACGAAGCAGATTCATGGTTCGCATGTGGTTATCCGCAATCCTGAGAATAAGCCCGATATACCAATGCAAACGTTGCTGTATGCTGCGCAGATTGCCGCATATTTTAGTAAAGCAAAACATGCCAGTCATGTGCCTGTGGATTATACCTGGGTACGATACGTTATCAAACCGAAAGGGGCGGCTCCCGGATTCGTACATTACACACACGAGAAGACGCTCTATGTTGAACCTGTCCGTCCCACGAAGGACGCATGAGGTTGGTTTGAGAAAAATAACGAAGGTGACATAGGAAGAGATCATTATGGAGAATACGAAGCGTCCAACACGCCACACAAAAAGTTTTGCCGCGTATTTGCGTAATGGAGAACGGATGGCCTATAATCTTGGAAATCGCGGCCCGATAGAGTTCACATCGGATGGCAGGTTACGGAAGGAGATTCTGGATGCCTACTGGCTTCATGGGTTTTATGTCTTTGAAGGAGTCGTAGGAGGGATAGAACTCGAGGAACTACAGGCCAATCTGGAAGATGTTATCAACCGCGCTCCACATACTAGAGACGCGCACACTGACGCAAAAGGGCGGCCTGCCCGTTTGGGGACTAGGGTTAAGCCCCTAGCTTTTCAATTCGAGAAACCCCTGAGCGATCCCACGGGGGGCCTTGGACGGCATCCCGCCAAAATGGCTGTAGTAGAGGTTCCTGAAGGTGCACCGGAGTTTGTCATGTCAAACATATTCGCTCCGTTACAGATGATGGACGCTTGCCTCCGTCTGTATGGTCATCCGCGACTGTTGTCGGTTGTCCAAGCAGTCAATGGACCTGATTTTACCCCTTTTAACGAATCGGTTATTGTCAAACCGGCAGGGTTGGGAGCGTCTGTGGCGTGGCATCAGGACGGCACAACGCACTGGGATAACCCCGACTGCGACGAAGGCGCGCACGGTTTCAATTTTATGTTTCAGTATTATGGGAGTACGGCTGCCAATGGTGTTTGGGTCATCCCTGGATCTCACAAAGAAGGGAAGGTGGACATTAAAGGGCTAGTGGTAACTAATGGAGGATCGGACTGTTTGCCGGGGGCGGTGCCAATGGTTTGCGATGCGGGCGATGTCGTCATGGCGAATCGCCAGACGGTACACTGTTCTTTTGCCAATACCTCCGCGCATACTCGAGTGACGTTCAACTTCGGGTATCATCGTCGTTCCTGGGTGCTAGGTGCTGCTAAAAAGGGTCAAGAGCCGTATGATGAAGAGCGCATCTTTTGCCGTTCCCGTGCAATTGCTTTTGCCATTGATGCCCGCCATCAACGCTTTCCGGATGAATCTCGTTATGTCTATCTGCCGCTAGCGGGTCAAGAGGATTCGAACCGGTGGAGCGAAGATACCAGAGAAACCCTACAGCGCTGCACGGAAAGCTCATTGTCACTATGAGGGGGTCTTTTTACGATATGTTGATGTCTTTCCTCAAGATCGAATGGACCGAGGTTTTTAATGGTTTGAGTAAACTGTTGTGGTTACCAGTGAATCAGTAATCACAACTACGAATTGGCGAGTTAGAGCGAGTTCAGCATGCCAGTGTCGGCCAAACACAAGCTGAGGATTTCTCCTGAATGTGAATACCGTTCCACACTCTGCAGGCTTTCTGAGGAAGGCCAGAGACCCAGTGCGCGGTGCCAAAACTAACGTATGGTGGAACAGGTGCGTATTAGTATTCTTGAATGAACTGATGCCACATGCCTGTTTTCTAGACATGTCTGGCTAGTACTTCGATTCCGAATGCCCTCTTTGCAGGCGAGCTTCTTTGTGGCGGAAGTCTTGCCATTGCCAATCCAACAAACCTGCCTTCAGAGAACTGTGGTTGGGAGGAAACATGTTACAAGATGCTTGTGGAATGATAGATTTAGCTGGTGTTGCAGAGAAACTCGGACTGGCTCTTACCGCTGAGCAGATTGAGAGTTTCACAAAGAACCATTCACAGAGTGAGACTGCCAAGCGGTTCGAGCTGCTTGCGCATTGGATGGCGCAGGTTAACTCGCAGAACCATGATGGGGTCATGCTGACCCCAGTGATAACAAATCACCTGGCGGGAAACTCAGATTTTGGCGTGCTTCTGAACAATCTGAACTCTCTCAATGAAGAAACCCGTCAGGGTCGATTCAACGTCGACAACCGCTTGCAGAAAGAGCTAGAGTACAAGCGATATGTTTCCGAAGCCAACCGTCAACGTGATTGGCCAAAAGAGCCTAGCGAACAGAGAAGAGAATTCGATGAACTTCCCATGTTGCCGGTTTCGCGTGATGGAGGCGAATTCGAGCTATTGATGGAAGATCGGTTCGAGGCAAAGCGAGCGGCGTACGAAGCGAAGTTGTTCCTCACATTCTTACAAGAATTTCGCTCCGGGACCGATCGGCATATCGTTGTGGTTGGCAACGAGCGCTATGGTCGACATTGGGTTGTCGAACCACTCGAGGGATACCTTGCGGATTTTGAGTTGCGCTATGATCGCGTTCCTTCTCACAGTTCTATGCGGATGACCGTACCGCATTACCTGGAGCGATTTCAACGATCTGGTTTTCCGCCCGAGTTCATAAAGCGACTAAGTGCGGAGATGCCACACGTGGTTGTTGTGGATGAATGCAGTCCAAGACGGACAGAACATTACACAAAACTAGCGCGTGGGGGGAGGGATTTGGTCAACTGGTTCATGGTATTCAACGATTTGCGGGCGAAGGGGAGCATCGAGCAGTACGTGGCGGACAGTACTCTTCATGTGCAGCATCTGTCCGAATTGAAGAAGTGGTATGAGTTTGCATTAGTCCGCCGACGGATTCGCGAGTGGGTTTGCCCGGGACCGATTTACAAAATTTCACATTGGGCACCAGAGTTGAAGTCACAGGTTCTCATGGGTGACATGATTGTTCCAAGCAGCCCGCCTGATTTGAGCGATGGCAAGCCACAGGTTGTGCTTGCAAACCCCGCGATTTACCGAAGTGACGGTGATGATTTACCGTCACTTCTAAAGGGAACGCACCCGTATTACTTTAATGATCCGGAAAAGAATGTTAGGGAAGAGATTGTTCCAGGATTTGGTTCCCATGGATTCGAGACGCGCATCGAAGGGTTTACCACGGACGAATACGTTGCCGCCGTTCAAAAGCAGATACGTTTGGAATTGGTTTTAATGCTAGGTTGATCGATTCGGAGGTAACACAACACGCTAAATTACTGCCTTATTCTTTCTCTTTCACAGGAACCGAAGCCATCTGTGTAATCCAGTCATAAATTAGTTGGACTCCCTGGCGGTCGATACGCGATGCGCCGACTGGTGGCATGTGTCCTTCGCCAAGCTGCGAGATGCGGTAGTACAGAGTCGAACGTTCAGGGTCGCCGGGCGCGACTACCATTGCATCGGGGATGCCGAATGTGTCGTGCAGCGGTCGTGCTTCAAACATCTTTGTCTTGTCATTGGCTGTTGTGAATTCTACATCGATGAGGGCGTTTCCTCCTCCTGTGTGGACGTGACAGTTGGCACAGTTCGCGTGAAGATAAGACCGCGCTCTTGCGTCAAGAGTTTCTTGCGAATTATATGGATTCACTAGTTTTGGATATGTTTCGGGCGACTTCGATAATGGCTTGCTAAATACTTTAATATGATCTAGTGTTCGCAATTGTGCGTCCGAGATGGCACCATAGTCATGTGTTTTGTTCATTTGTAGAGTGTTGAGGCCTAGCACAAAGGCCGAAGCACGGGTATGGCAAACCATGCATTCTTTCCGGCTAGGATATCGCCAGGTTTCTTGTCTCTCCCCGTCCGGCGCTTGTGAATCCTGTATTGTAATGCCCCGGTCTATTCCTGAGGCAGGAACGAGCGTAGCATCTGTTTCGTCATCATTCCAAAAATAAGAATAGCCTGCCCATTCGTCCTCTTGCCTGGTTAGAATCCGAGTTTCCACCCGCCGCCTGGAATCTGGGTTTCCTGCCTCTAGATTTAGCCCAAGTGTTTGGACGAGCACAGTTTGGTTTGGAAATCCCCAACTTCCTGTTTCTCGGAACTCAATCTGAGCGTCGGCAGGAAGGGCGATGTACCTCTCCACGTGTGCACCGTCCGACCAGCCCGGTACATTGATTGAATAGGGAATCAGGGCGGGTGCAACGCGATGGTCCTTCACTGATGCGAACAGACCGGTGTCACTCAGGCGAGTGGGAAATTTAGCCGTCAGTCGGCGTTGAGGCGCACGTTGTAGCTCGAACAACCCTAGTCTAAGATCCAATATCAGGAGTTCACCAGCGTGGTCAACGCCGAAGCTGACGATCTGGTTGTCTGTATCCCCCAACTCCTTTTGCCAGATAATCCTCTGTCCGTCATGCTTCAACCCCCAGATTTTACCTGTAACGTAGTCCCCATAGATATAGGCACCGCGAAGTTCGGGGAACCTAGATCCGTAATATACTAGACCTCCTGTGATGGAGCGCGATTCTGCGTGAGAATGTTCAAATGTCGGCTTAACGATTGGCGTCGGTCCAGGTTTTCGGTCTAAATAAAATGGATGACTGCCCTCATAGAGACTCCAACCATAATTTTCGCCGCGACGCGCCAGGTGAATCATCTCCCACTGGTCCTGTCCAACGTTACCTACCCACAGATTCCCAGTCTCTCGGTCGAAGCTCATGCGCCATGGGTTCCGAATTCCGTAGACCCAGATTTCGGGTCGTGCTCCGGCAATGTTAACGAATGGATTGTCTTCTGGAATCGAATAGAGCATTCCATTCCGTGGATCTGGACGATCAACATCAATTCGCATAATAGTCGCCAGGATATTGCTTAGATCCTGACCTTTTGGCTCTCTGTGCACCGCTCCCGGTTCACCGGTGAGATTGGTATCGGAATCCATGGAGCCGTCGCCGGCGGATACATAGAGGTAACCGTCAGGTCCAAATTCAAGAGCGCCGCCGTTGTGTTCGTGCGATGCCCAATCCATTATGATCTGTTCAGACGTTTCGTGAGAGTTGTACGGTGGTTGGCGGTTAACTACAAATCGTGAAACATAATTCCGTGTTTCAAATGGGGTGCCACCCTTCGGGCCGTTGCTGAAAACGTAAAGCCAGCCATTGTTCACATAGTTGGGGTGGAATGCTAACCCATAAGTCTGGCGACCAGTGTTTAGGATCAACTGCGCGTTGTCGGTTCCTCTATTGTCCTCAATCCGAAAAAGTCTCCCGGCTAAGTCTATTACAAGGAGGTTGTCTGTTCCGGGTTCAGGTTCAATGTATACGGGTTGACCAACCTGGACTTTAGCAAAGGTCTTCTTAGTTTGGACTGACAAGGCTGGCCCCGATTGTTCTTCGGTCCCTTTACCGGTCAGGGTAGATAAAAAAGCGAGCAGATCGTAAAACTGAGTGACAGTTAGAAGTTGTGAGTAGTTCGTTGGCATGGGAGAATGAATGCGAAGCCGTTTTCCGAAGCCGTGGCTGTAGACTATCTCTTCGTCGATGTCTTCTAGCTTGTTGAACGTTCTCTCAATACCACCGACGGCCAATAAGACTTCATCCTCCGTTTCGGAAATTAGTTCGCCGATGACCCGTTCGGTTTCATAGGTGGTTAGAATTGCTTTAACTGATATGTTCGACTTTAGGACAGTTTGTGGCCCATTCAAGGTTTGTAACTTAATGCTCGTTTCATCTTCTTCGATAAGACTTCCCTTGATTGCCACCGTGGAATCAGTGGGCGTGACTTGAATCCAGAAATAGCCCATTTCAGCGAGATTTGACAGTGTTTCGATGGGCTCCATGTCGAGTTTGTCAAGAAAGACTGTTTGTTCTATTTCCTCCATGTCGTCAGTTCTAGTGCGTAGCACCAGCTTTTTGTCGTTTTGCGAAACAAGCGTTCCTTGAACCACATTACCATCCATTTTGACAGTAGCCACGCCGTATCCTTGCGTTATCTGAGCATTCGGCTTGAGGGTTGATTCTTCTATATATTGGATACTATTAAATGCAGCTATATCAGTTAAATCAGGACCTGACACCACCTCACCTTCCTGTTCGGCCGTCTGATTTCCTGGTTTTTCGATGCCCGTGACGTCGTGGCAGGCAACACATTTCGCAACGTTAATGAATACGTCTCTGCCTGCCTCGGCGTTGCTTTCTAGAATCAGTGGACGCCCTCCTATTTCCTTCGCGATGGTTTGGATGTCAATGGGAGGTGTGAATGGCGTTAGATCCGCGGTTGCACCTTGGTTTTGTAGAAAGGCAACAACGGCCTCAATTTCTAGATGTGATAGGCTAATCGGCGGTTTCCAGGCTGGTGTCATTGTTTGAGCATAACCAGGCAAAATGAATGCTGCGGGATCATACAGAGACTCGATGAGGTACGCTTTCGAAGTCATGTTGGGCTTGCGTGTTGCGGCATTCTCTCCGATATTGTTTAGGCTTGGACCACGACTGTGTGCTCCGGAAGAACCGAGATTGTGACAAGAATGGCACGTTCCTTTGCCGTTAAAGATTGTCTCACCGACCTTGACAAAAGTTTCTGGGTCCCGTTGGATGCTCAAGATCAGATTTTCTTCGGTGTTAGGATCTGGATGTCCCATCATGCCGGCTGTCGTCCATGGCACGCGGCGTTGCATCCCGAATGGCTTCGAATCTCCTAGTTGTTCTGACGACGATGTTCCACTGTGTTGCTCCGAGAAGCCGTCAGCATTCATGCCTAGTATTAGGAAGATGGTAGGAACAATCCAAAAATGGAATGGAACAGAAAAATATTTAGCACCGCGCATGAATTCCTCCATTAAAATGTCTCATCTCTAAGTTATTCGTTCGTTTTGTTCCAACAAGCCATAAAGTCGTTGACTCCGAAGATTTTCGCATGTCGTAAAAGGAGTATTTCATCGGACCGATTTGCATCGCTCTCCTGCTCGTTTTAAAGAGTGGTCCGTATTGCTCTGCATCGGACGGAAGCGTATCATCGAGATTGAGAAATCGCTGCCAGAGTGGTTCCAATCCGATCTAAATCAGAGAGGTCGTCCGTTTTCTGGGCAGGGGCCACTTGCGTCACCTGATTCGTGACTTTGCTTGCCAATCAACTGTTCGATTTTTGACGATAATACCTAACGTTGTCATGTGTGCATGCTTGCGTCGATGGAGTTTGTCTAATACGTGGATGAAAGCCCGTGCGTCCTTTTGCAGAATTGCGCGCAGGCAACTATCATCGTAAAGTGTAATCTTGCACTGCACGCAGGCGGACCGTGGAACGGAATGTCTTCCTGCAACCCGTCAAGTGGGGCCGTATCGTGGGAATGAACATCGTAATGCCAACCGGTTTCGAAGGTACTAAAGTACCCACATGCGAATCGGAGCGGCATTCGGTTCGTTCATAGCGTTCGACTAAAGTCAAGAAGACTGTCGCCAAAGTAGCACTCGATGGCAGAAGCACGTTTGGAATTGCTCTAGTCGGTCATTGTGAATCGGCCAGCGGGCGTTGCCCGGTCAACAATTTTCTCAACGCTCCCACGCATTTACGTTGGATCGGTCGAAGAGGCATGCTATGGCCGATGATATACCCGGTGCACAGTCGATTAACTCTTTGTTGATCGACTGTGCACATGTGTGACTACCTCGCTTGTTTGGTGGCATCTGAGTGTGATTAGGGATTGTATGACTGCGGAAATCTAAATCTTGTGCAGTGGGTAGAGCTTCCGACTGGGTTTGTGAAATTTCAGCGCTCCATCGGCTGGTCCCTGCGCACTTGGCTCGGATACCGCGTGGATATCGCCCGCCCAGGATTCGAAGCCTTGGCGGAAATGTACGGTGGATTTGATTCCGATGTACCGCATGTTTTGCGGATTAAGGCCAAGTGTTTGTGAGAATGCAGTATCATAAGGTTGCTCACGTTCCGTGACTAGTAGCACATGAATCCCATCTTGTCTGATGTATGCTGAAGGCCCCATGCTGCCGTCCAACCCCGCGTTTCTCGGTCCTCCATAGCGGAAATGCCCATCTGATAGTGCGACAACTTGGGCTGTCATCCGTACCGGTTTGCCCTGAAGCGTCGATGATTTTGCGCCAACATCCAAAGTCAAGGTTGCTCCTACTCCAGCCTTCTCACACTCTGCCACTGCGGACGGATCCACAATGTAAAGGATGCAGGCATCTTGTAGGCCAACATCGATGAAGGTCTGCAAGATGCCCGTGCTATCGCCTGGTGAACCCCCTCCGGTATTGTCATTTCTATCCGCAAATATAATGGGAAATTTCGCGTGGCCTTCAGTATCCTCCAACGCCTCGCGAGTCGTCGGCATTGGAGAATGCCAGTCCGCCCGACGTTTCCAAATCCATTCAGCTAACTCGTCTGCATACTCCTGTGCTAATTGTAGATTATTATCCGTGACGATGTAAACTGAGGCGCCTAGGTCAGCGATGTCAGCTAACGGATAGCATGTGGCAATGGAGCCGCAGATTACCCCCGGTTGTGATTCTATGCGGTGTAACTCCGCAATTGCCTCTCGCATTGGGGAATGTTCGGTAACCTGATTCATCCCCCAAACCAGAGGTATTTGATGAAGTGCCATGGTGGGGTGAATCTCATCTCGGAGCATACGGATTAGGACCTCCACACATTCGCCGCTCCGCTCCGCTTGATCGATTTCGGGGTAAGTCTCTCGCCCAATTAAGACGTCCGCTTTCTCAATCATGCGCAACGAGACGTTGGAGTGAATATCCAACTGCGCCAGAACGGGTACTCCAGATCCCACCAGATTACGAACGGCAGTCAGGATGTGGCCTTCACCGTCGTCAATCCCCTCAGCCACCATCGCGCCGTGTAATTCGAGGAGCACGCCGTCGATTTTTCCTGCTGCCTGGATTCCATCTAAGAGATCTTTGAGGATTGCATCGAATATTTCCCGCGGTGTTGGAGCGCTAGGGTGGGCGTTGGCAAATATTGTCGGAACAAGCTCGAAACCATGCCTTTCCGCCCCTTCGATGAATCCACCAATTGGCGTATTCGTCCCGCGAAACTTCTCAAAAATCTCTTTTCCGCGCAAATAGCCAAAGCGCTGATCTCGGTAACTCTCCCAAGTAGTAGCTACCGGGGTGAAAGTGCTAGTCTCATGAGCAATTGCACCTGTGACCACTCGCATTTACTTAATCCTCCCTTTTCTTTCTGACTTACTCTGGAAAGTCATGTGCGTCTTCCGAATCAAGTAGATCAAGGAAGGTCGTGAGATCTGTCCGCCCTACAGCGCGTGCCCTTCCTTCAAATACTTCTCGTACTTCGTCGTTCCAGGGACCACGTGCACGTCGTTCACTGTTCCAGTCTGTGATTTCTTGATCCGGCCTGTTAACATGGGCGAGTAGCCAAGAGGCAAGTCCCGCATCGCCAGGGTTTTGACGAGCGCCGTCGAGGAATCCATCCGCGGTTAATCCAATGAATTCTAGGACGTTTTTGTCGAGTCCGGAATCTTCTCCATATTTGTAATCACCGAGCGTTCTTGCTAGTTTCGCCCTTGCTTTGTCCGCCATCCGCGCCAGACACACAATGCCTATCAGGCACCCTGAGTGAGGACTGCGCGGTGGTTGATTAGTGAGATTGGTGGGTGATCCAAAATCATGTGAATCTTCGGCATCCAGGAGGTCAAACATTGTTTTAATGTCCGATCTGTTGATGTTCGCTTTCCGTGTGTCAAAGCGTTGACGTGCTTCTTCATCGGTTACAGCTGGCTTCAGATTCCGGAGCGGTTCATTATGAGTCTTAATCTCTTCTATCGTCTTCGTAATCTTTGCTTTCAAATAGGTGTTCAGTGATTTGCTGTCGGGGCAAGCCTTGACGATCTCTAAAAAACCTTCAGGTGAAATGTCCAAGAATTGTAACGTCCGAGCATCGAGTCCCGAATCATGGCCGAATCGGTACTGCCCAATAGTGCCGTTTAGCTGCGCACGGGCTTTATCTGCTGCGCGTGCGGCTCCCATTAAACCGAGAACACTGGTATTAAAGGGACTCCGTGGTGGTTGTTTCGTCAGATCCATCTAGAAGCTCCTCATAAAAGCGAATAAAGTTATAGGTTTTGGATAACGGAAATCTTCCTTCGGAGAATTCAAGAGACATTATATGTCAGTCGTCTATGAAGATCAAGCAAAATTTGGCTTGACGCGTCACGGAAAACTTGTTAAGATACGCTCTCTATGTGTTAGCCACCAGGATAGTGACTTCCATCAAATGTGTCGTTCCTGAGTGCTTGGTGCATTTTCGACACTTTGAACGAAATTTCACGCGAATTGAAGTTAGGTGGCAATTTTAGTGATGTTCCCAATGGCCTGAACTATGTTTGTCAGTTCCGGGATTCAAACTTAGCAGGTGCAAACAGCCAAAACTTTCATTCTCTCTGTGTCAAGAGGAGATTTAAATGCCCGATCAGAATGTATTGTTAGGAGAACTAACGCGTAAAGAGCTTGGAGAAGCCATCTCGAGTGGTGAAATCAAAGGGGCAATTGTTCCAACTGGTGCTTGTGAACAGCACCAGGATCATTTGGCGATGATTCATGATACTGCTAGTATCACAGAAATAGCACTACGTGTTGCCACGAACTTCCATCCACGGATTCTGGTGACACCGACTATTGGCATGTCTGTGTCCGAACACCACATGGACCGTGGGGGAGCGCTAACCATACGGCCTGAAATTTTTGCGGAATATGTTTATGACGTTTGTCATAGTTTGAAGAGGCTTGGCGTTCCAAAAGTAATGGTGCTGAATGGACACGGCGGAAATAAGTGGCAGAACCTTGAACCCAAAGTGCCGGATCAGATGAAGCAACTCTCAGATCTTGGTATCTCCTATGTTACCTATTGGGAGACTTGTCCGCAATCGTTCTATGAAGCGCACCTCGAGAAAGAGCGGAGTGCTGGGCATGCCGGTGAGTTCGAGACCTCATTTGCCATGGTTAGTTTTCCTGAACGAATTCGGACAAATCAGGTTAACTTCGACAATGCGAAACTCGCTACAATTCCCAAAGGTGGACAGATTCTCAATGCCATCATCGAAGGCGTCACCGGTAGAGTAGAGCAGATGCTCGATGAAGCGTAGTCAGTGCGGATTTCACCGCAGAAAGGAGAGTTGCCGTGGCGACGTATAGTTTGGGGGCTGGGCTTTTCATTTTTGACAAAAAAAATCAAGCTACTGGTGACCCGTTATCGGCGCTAGAGTCGATCGCTGCTAATGGATTCCATGAAGTCGAACTAATGGCCGAAGGTGAAGAATGGGAATCTCCGGGTTCCCATGATAGCGCTAGCTTTTGCAACGTGCTGCAGCGGTGTGATATTTTTCCGCATACCATACATACTCCAATGTCCGGTGTTAACCTGGCGAGTTCGAATAAGGACATTCGACGTGACGGTATAGCGCGAGTTGCTGACGCACTTAGGTTTTTAGGAGAACTCGGGGGTCGGACTGCTATTGTGCATCCTACTGGAATAGCAGATTCTGCAGAAACGCCATACGCACTCGAAAACGTGGGTGCCAAGTTGGGGTATGCGTATGACTCGGTGTCTGAGCTAGTCCGTGTGGCAGAGCAAACGGGCGTCCGGATTGCTCTGGAGAACCTACCAAATAGAAGTGCACCCGACCGACCTCTTAACTCCATGCAACAATTGCGTGCATTCATTACAGGATTTCCATCCGAGCACGTCGGTCTCTGTCTGGATACAGGACATGCTCGCATCTGTTCACTTGATCCGGCAGAGCAAGCGCGTGTTGCGTCGGAACGACTTTACGCACTTCACATTCAAGATGTTGATGGTTATGAAGATTGTCACTGGGTTCCTGGTTCTGGTGTAATTGATTGGTCCGCGTTGGGAACAGCGCTTTCCGACATCAATTTTGATGGGGCGTGGACTATAGAAGCTCTGTCAGCTCGTGTAGATGCCACGGCGGACCAGGTTGCAGAATCATGCGCGTGTCTGCGCAAACGTTGGGAATCGGACGGAATGTCGAATCCATCATAGAATATCAGAAGGCAAGAATAGACTTGCAAGCTGTTGTTCCTATTTTTCGATACGACTGGTTCTAGCGTGCAAGTGATGTGCTTTGGTTATTTCTTTGATTTCGAAAGGGAAGGAGGAAAGCAATGAAGTCTGTGCTCACAAGTGTAACCGTAATTGTCGTTACTCTAATCCTCGCGGGTTTGAGCATGCCAGAGCCGGGCTATGCGCGACTTCGAATGCAGAATGTAGTCGGAATGTGGCTCTTTGATGAAATTATAGAGAGTGGCCCCGTGAAGATTGTCAGGGATTCTTCGGATAGGGGACATGATGGATTGGTGATGGGCAATCCAGACTTGGAAGGGCATCCACATTTGGTAGATGGAAAAATCGGTAAAGCAATGATGTTTGGAAATGGTAAATATGTTAAGGTCGCGGACCATAAAGACTTGCGAATTCACGATGTTCTCTCGATTTCGGTTTGGGTTAAGAGGCCCATGCCCAAGTTCGCTAAGGATTTAAAGTCAGCGCCTTTTTATATTCTCGAGAAAGGAGGATTTTGGGGACATAACCAACTTGGCATGACGAATTATGGGCTCGCTATTCACAAGATTCTTGACAACATGGTGTACTTTTTCTATAAAGGTGGTCTAAGGGGTGCAAAGGGTATTCAGGATGACGACTGGCATCATTATGTGGTGGTTGTCAAGAATGGGATTGAGCATGTAACCATATATGTTGATGGAGAGCGAAGGCCAGATAGCATTACAAACGGTCAGGAGAGAGTGTCCCTATTTACATCTCAAAGATCCTTACACATTGGCGCATTAATGCCCGAGAGATTTGACTCCTATAGCGAAACTATAATCGATGAGCTAATTATCTTTAAGACTGCCCTGAGCTCAGGTGATGTTGACCAACTAAGAGGGGGATTTTTCGCCGTTTCTCCATCGGACAAAATCGCAAGTACTTGGGCGCAGCTAAAGCAAGAACGGTAAGGCGTAGTTAGTTTCACGTCTCATTACTGTGGTTTTCAATTGTGATTAACTCGTTTTGACCAAGGAATCGCCTGAAGAAAGGTGACGAAATGAAGAATGTAGTTGCGAGGTTACGTTATATGCTTATTGCCGTGACTCTCGCACACTTGATGTTCACAGGTGGAAGCCAGGCTCGACTTCGGCTTGACGACGTCGTTGGAATGTGGTTGTTTGATGAAATTGAAAAAGACGGACAAAGAAATATAGTGCGAGATCTGTCTGGCAGAGGTCATCATGGTTTTGTGATGGGAGATCCCGAATTGGTCGAGGGAAAGATCGGCAAAGCGTTGGCATTCGGTAAAGGCAGATATGTGGAAGTTGCTGATCACCCGGACCTACGAATCACAGATGTCATCACCATCTCCGCATGGATTAAGAGGCCATTGCCGAAAGACGCTAAGGATCTGAGAGGAGCCCCTTTTTTTATTCTAGACAAAGGCGGTATCTGGGCGTTTGACCAAGACGGGGAATCGAATTATGGAATCGCGCTGCATAAGGTCCTAGACAACATGTTTTTCTTCTTTTATAAGGGGGGGTGGAAAGGCACGAGGGGTATTCAGGACGACAGTTGGCATCATTATGTTGCGGTTGCGAGGGAAGATGGCCGGGACGTGATGCTGTATATTGATGGCCAGTTGAGACCAGCTAAACATTCAGATGGTCAGGAGAGAATACAGATGTTTCCCTCAAAAAAGCCTCTACACATTGGTGCTCTAATGCCAGAAAGGTTCGATTCTTATAGTGAGACGATGATTGACGAGGTGATCATCTTTGATACCGATTTGAGCTCAGGTGATGTTGACCAACTAAGAGGGGGATTTTTCGCAGTTTCTCGGTCGGGGAAAGTCGCAGTCACATGGGCAGATTTGAAACGAGGTTAGTGAATATCGAGCAATCTCATACAAGAAACCAGCGCCGAAAAAGGGGAATTCGATGGGCAAACTAGATGGGAAAGTCGCCGTGATTACAGGTGGAAGCAGAGGTATCGGAAAGGGCATTGCGCGGGGGCTTGCCGAGGAGGGTGCGAGTCTTGTGCTCGCTGCACGAGACGTGGAATCTCTGAATCGAACAACAGAGGAACTTCAGAGAGATGGGGCAACTGTTTGCGCCGTCCCAACCGACGTTACCGACGAAGGACAGGTCGAGGCGCTGTTTGATTGCACGATGCAGCAATTTAACCAATTGGATATTCTTTTTAATAATGCTGGTGTGGTTGAGGTCGGTCCGCTTGATGAACTAGGGGTAGAGGTTTGGGATAGAACAATGAGTGTGAATCTAAGAGGGCCATTCCTATGTATTCGTGCTGCCATGCGTATTATGAAAAAACAGAGAAGTGGCCGGATTATTAACATTGGAAGTGTCTTTGCACAGCGCGTATCGGAGAACTCCGGAGCATATAGTACCAGCAAATTTGGCATCTGGGGCTTGACGCAAGTTGCGGCTCTAGAAGGCCGTCCTCATGGGATTGCTGTGAGTTGCTTGCATCCGGGTAGCACTCTTGTTGAACGTGTCAGAGACCGCTCAAAGCCCTATGTCGACCCGATTATGGAGGTCGGCGATGTAGTTCCAGTTGCGGTGCTTATGGCAAGTCAATCGCCGGAAGTCAACATGCTTGAAGCTATCGTTATGCCTATGAATCAGCTCTACATTGGTCGCGGTTAGAAACAGTGTGCAATGTTAGAAAGAGTATTTGGAAGAAAAGTACGCGTTCTGCTGTGTTCGCTTCTATACGCTTCGCTGACGGGGAAACCAAATGACGAACAACGCTACAAATGACTTAGAAGAGTGGTATCGAGCCACGAGTCCGCTATCGAGGGCGTATTTTGAGCGTGCTCGGAAAGTGATGCCAGGTGGTGTTAAAGGTGCATACTTTTACGAACCCTACCCTTTGTCAATCAAACGCGGTGACGGCTGCTATTTGTATGATGTCGATGGGCGGCGATTTGTGGATTTCACGAATCACCACACAGCACAGATTTTGGGCCACAACCATTCAGCGGTGAACAATGCGGTGGTGTCCCAGCTTGAACTTGTAATTGCTCCTGGCGGACCAACAGGAATTGAGGCGCAGCTTGCTGAAGAGATGTGTAACCGTGTTTCGTCGCTGGATAGCGTTCGCTTCTGTAACTCTGGCACTGAGGCGACATTACATGCCGTGCGTCTCGCACGCAGGTTTACAGGCCGGACAAAAATTGCGAAGTTCGAGGGTGCCTATCACGGGAGCCATGATGCCGTTGAAATTAGTGTTTCGCCGGGGCTGCAGGAAGCAGGCCCCGAGTCTGCCCCCAACCCAATCCCTTCTTCCGGTGGTATCGCGCCCCATGCGACTGAAGAGATCGTTATCCTTCCATACAACAACGAGTCTGCCGTAGAACGACTCATTACTGAGCACCGTGACGAATTAGCCTGCGTTCTGTTCGATCCTAAGCCCCATCTGATTGCGCAGCGCAGAGGATTTGTTGAATTTCTGGAGAGCGTCTTACAAAAACATCGCATTTTGTTCATTCTCGATGAGATTGTGAGCTTTCGCCTTGCCCGGGGGGGATTCCAAGAATGCTTTGGAATTCACCCCGATTTGACGACCTATGGGAAGGTTATCGGTGGCGGATTTCCAGTCGGTGGATTTGGGGGCCGGGCAGAAATCATGGAATTATTGGACAATTCGAGGAGGGGAAGGGATGGGCTGTTCCAGAGCGGCACTTTTAGTGCCCATCCTATTGTCATGGCTGCTGGTTTAGCGACGTTGAAAGAGCTTACATCAGAAGCGTTCGCGCATCTTAATCGATTGGGGGACGAAGTTCGCAATGGACTCACAGAGCTTTTCCTGCAAAAGGGAATCAATGCCCGCATGGCGGGCATGGGATCGCTGTTTAGTATTCATTTTGGCGATGCTGAAATTCGAAATTATCGAGATCTGGCCCGCAAGAACGATTCGCACGCACGTACTATCTTTTTGACGTTGTTGGATCGGGGATATTTGCTAAATCCTAGCCTGGAGTTTAATGCGTTGTCGCTTCCGATGCAGAGTAAGCAGATAGAAGGCTTGATTGCTGCCGTCGGACATGCTGCTCAGCGAATCCAATAGCCAGGTTTCAACTTGACAGGTTGCAAGAAGGGAACTCCCAATATTGAGTCGTGTTACATCGCAGAAGAATGGGAGGAATAGATGAGTTATGGCCAAGCTAAATTTTGCGCCTAGAGTGCCAATATTTGATGCCAACATCGGCGTGGGTCACCGGTTTGACCAACCGGCACCGTTTGACAATGTCGCCGCGCTATTGAGTGAGATGGATCGTCACCGGGTTGAACGTGCCTTAATCTATCATGTCCATGGCGAGGCCATCAGCGGGTTGGATGGAAACAGAGCGTTGGCGGAGTGGACTGACGGCCAGGTGCGGCTCAGTCCGCAGTGGACGGCTAGTCCGGTCAGGGAATCTCTACTTCAACTACAGCAGTTTCACGCGGTTGGGAAAGTGAAGAGTGTGCGTCTCCATGCAACTCGATTGGGCAGCTCCGCTGTTGCGATTCCATTTGTTGATTGGGTCTACGGCGAGTTGCTAGAATGGTTACAGAGAGAGAATTTACCGTTGTGGATTTCCCTCTCGGATACGCCACCCACAGACATAATGGATACCCTTAAACGCTTTCCGGATCTAGTGACCGTTCTATTGGGGGCGCATTACACCGTTGGGTTTCTTGTTCATCCCTTGCTTCGGCACTTGCCCAATGCTCATCTGGAGTTGAGCCGATACGAAGAGTTAGGTGGTATTCAAACATTAAAAAGCGAATTTGGAATTGAACGCTTGATTTATGGGTCTTTTTACCCCCGCTATGCGATGGGACCGATGATTTATTCTATACATCACGCAGGTCTGGACGAGAGCGAACTCTCCTCGATCTGTGCAGGAAATTTGAAGCGAATACTGGGAGAGGGCGAAGGCGATGATTGAGGGGGCAGTTGTAATTGACTTTCACGGGCATACCGGACGTTGGGAGTACCTGGGTATGACCGATGATGCAACGGCGATGTTGCGGGCCATGGATGCTGTGGGGATTGACCGCGCTTGTGTGTTCAATATCTTTCACCCCGACGGAACGCGTGCGAATGACGTGACAGAGGCTTTTGTGTCTGAGCACCCAGACCGTTTCATTGGTTTTGCTTATGTCTCTCCGTTGATGCCTAATCTCATGGTTCCTGAACTACATCGTGCAATAGATAAATTGGGATTTTCCGCTATCAAAATTTATCCAACCTATACGCCGTATCGCCTCAACCACCCCGCATGGCATCCAGTTTATCAGTTCGCACACGACCGGGAATTGACCGTGTTGTCTCATACTGGTGAGTCTCCGTCGACCACTGAACCTAAATACTTTGGTGAGGTAGCACCGCTTTTTCCCAAAGCTAATTTTGTCGCGGGTCATGCCGGAAACACGGCGTCAGGGCGTCGTCAAGCTATCGAGGCGTGCCGTCACCACTCTAATTTCTACGTGGAAACTTGCTCCACGTTCCGCACGCCGGGCGTAATCGAGGAATTGGTTTCTGCGGCCGGTCCAGATCGCGTTCTCTATGGATCCGACATGCCGTTAATGAATCCGATTTCGCAGATTGGAAAGATTATTACCGCGGATATTAGTGACGATGACAAGCGTCTAGTTCTGGGTGACAACGCGAGGCGTCTGCTAAAACTGAATTGAATGTAATTGCTCGGCAAGCGATGTTGGCTCATTATTGATTAAAAAGTGTGTGGCGAGGCCTTACTGGCGTTGCCCCTCTTCTTTTTTGGTTGGTCATTCTGAGGATAGCAAAGGAGTGCATGGAAACCTCCCCCAGTAGCCCGGTTAAGCCAGAACGAATTTCCTGGCGCGCGATCCTACTCGCATTAATCTTGTTGCCGTTTATTTATCGCTGGCACATCGAGTGTGAAGCGCTTCGGTACACATTTCCAACGCTGATGGCTCCTTTTTACAGTGTCATCTTTGTAATGGTGATTGTAGCAGTGATTAATCTTCCTCTTCGGAGATTTGCTGCAAACCATGCCTTAACAGGTGCCGAATTAAGCTCTCTCTATGTGTTCTTGTCGGTAACGTTGTTGTTTATGTCTTATGACATGTTCCTTCCGCTCGTCTCTATCATTGTTCACGCGTTTTGGTTTGCCTCCCCTGAAAATGAGTGGAGAGATCTCTTCTGGCATTATCTTCCAAGTTGGCTTACGATAAATGATGAAGATGCGCTGCGGGCATTTTACCTCGGCGAGGAGTCAATCTTTGATTGGCGACGCCTTCGACCGTGGATTGAGCCTGTGTTTTGGTGGTGCCTCTTCACCTTTGTTCTAATATTCGTGATGCAATGTATTAACACAATCATTCGTAAGCAATGGATTGAGCAGGAACGTCTTGCATATCCAATTGTTCAGCTTCCCTACGAGATTGCGTATAACACGAGTTCATTTTTACGGAACAAACCTATGTGGTGGGGGTTTGGAATCGCCGCAACGATTAGCATCATCAACGGGCTACATGTCATGTATCCGTCTATTCCTGGGATTCCAAACAAGAACATTCCGTTGGCGTCCCTATTTACAGAAAAGCCTTGGTCTTCCATGATGAGAGGTCATTTTGCTATTGTCCTCAATCCCTACGCTATCGGACTTAGCTTTTTGATGCCCCTTGACTTACTGGCCTCATGTGTTCTCTTCTACTTTGTTATCAAAGCGCAATTTGTCATCACGACTGCTGTGGGACTGGATAAAGGGGGATTTCCCTTCCCAATGGAGCAGAATATTGGCGCGTACACTGGGGCTTGCGTTATCGGTCTCTGGGCCACGCGCAGGCATATATGGCGTTCGTTTACTTATGCGTTTAGTCAACGAAATTGGCAAAAGCATCGCGACGTCGACGGTGAAAATAATCCGATGGATTATCGAACTGCGTTCATAGGCTTACTGTTCGGAGCGATTTTCCTTGTTGCTTTTGCGATGCGTGGAGGCATGGCACCGCAGATGGCAGTTCTGTTTTTTGCCGCCCACTTTGCTATCGCTATCGCCCTGACGCGTATCCGTGCAGAGATTGGCCTACCGGTTCATCAGACAACGGGCATTGGTCCGCATCACAGTGTTGTTAGTCTCCTTGGTGCACGGCGGATTGGTGCGCCGAGTTTGACCTGGTTTTCCCTTTTCTTTTGGTTTAATCGAGATAACCGCAGCCATCCCATGCCGCACCAACTCGAAGCATTCAAACTCTCAGAGCGTGGTAACATCGAAGCTAGGGGTTTGTCCCGATGGATGCTTGCATTGATTGCAATCGCAATGCCGTTATGCATTCTGATGCTTCTGGACACCTTTCTAGAGCTCGGCGTTGATACCGGTAAGGTGGGCAAACAGATTAACAGTTTTGGTGGCCGAGCGTATAATGGTTTGCACCACTGGCTTAATTCAAGCCAAGAAGCGAATGTACCGCACATTGTGGCAATGACTATTGGATTTGGTTTCACGCTTGCTCTCGCAGTCATGCGCAGTCGATTTTTTTGGTGGCCGGTTCACCCACTTGGTTATGGAGTTGCCTTTCATCTCCACATTTTTTGGTCAACATTGCTCGTTAGTTGTGTTGCAAAGTGGCTTATCCTGAAACATGGGGGTCTTGCAGTATATCGAAAGGCGGTCCCGTTCTTTCTTGGTCTAGTGTTGGGAGATTTCATGCTCGGTAGTTTCTGGAATATAATGAGCATTGTTCTCAACCGACCTATGTATACATTGGATGCATGGCTCTGACACATGATTAGGTGATTCTTTTGTTGTTTCGGGTCTGTGAGAAATGTCCAAAGGTTCCATGGGAAATGCAGTATTCCAGAAGAGACGATCGCTATCTTTTTACCTGAATTAGATTGGACTAAACAAGAAATGTTTTGGTTGATTTGCGAAATAGCAGGTGTGATGATTGGTGATGTGGAGTATTCCTCGCATCGAGGCAGGTTGTTTGCGTTAAATTTCGAGATATGAGTCCTGGGCCTTTTGGCATACAATTTGCCCGTTCATTCCTATTCCTTGCCTGTTTTCGCATTGTTGTTTTACCCACATTATTTCATGAGTTGTCTGATTGTCTAAGGTTTTGTCGGGCTTGAAGTAGAGGCTTTCGAATTCCATCTGGTATTGAGCCGCCTTCGAACCTAAAATACCTCCGTAGAAGGTGACGTTGGTAGAAAGGCGTTCGATTAAGAAGAGTTTCTGAGTTTTACTCAATTTTGACTTCACTAGCTGATTACGGATTCATCGTTAGTTTGTGTGAGAACGAATATGACTGATCTGGTGGCGCAGCAATCTATAGCGGTTACAGTTATCTAATCCGAATCCGGAACTAACAACAGCGAGGCTGCGTGAGCGTAGGGATATATGACTATAGACTATCATTGGAGGAGAGATTCTGGAGCGCGTATTCAAGGTTCTCGTGGGCTCGATTTTTTGAAAGTGCAAGCTCCATGCATTGTTCGTCGGCGCACCGGTGGGTTTAGACTATTCTATACTGCGATTGGCCCGGAAAAACCATACCCTAGTTGTCAAGGTTATATTCTGAGCGCGGTTTCTGACGATGGCGTGACATTCCGTCTCGAACCGGGAATTCGTGTTCTTCCCCAGCCCTCACTGTCCCATATGAGTCTAAGAGTATTGGCCCCGACCGTTACTGAGTGTGCTGATGGGCTATGGCGTATGTATTTTGAAGCACGTGGTTCGGCAGATGAACCGACGGTCATCTGTAGCGCAGTTTCCGCAGATATGATACATTGGGAACACGAAGCTGGCATTCGATTAAGGGGCGTCAATGGATTTGGGGGTCCTCGTTATCTTGCGTTACCAGATGGTCAGGGACGGTTGTATTGCTTTGTCGTAGAACTGAATGAGGATGGGGAACGAATTTCTCAGAGTATCGTCAGCGCCATCACGAAGGATGGGCTCAGTTTCGAGCTCGAACCAGGATGTCGAATCCAGGACAGACAATCTGAATACGACAATGCAGGCATTACAGCTGCCGAAGTAATTCCGCCAGCGATGGACGGTGATAGATGGACGGTGATGTTCTCTGTGTGGGAAGATGTGCCAACAGGAACAGCTCTGCCACTGCATCCAAGTAGAGATTCTGATGCAATTAAAAGTGGACGGAGCGAGAACTTCGCTGCTGCGTCAATTGCAGCAGACATGGCAGGCTATCGTTCTCGGATTTTTTCCGCCCATTCGAGGGATGGATTGGCTTGGGGGAAAGCACAGTGCCTGATTGAAGGTGATGGATATGGAAGGGATGGCCTCGATGCTGTTCACGCCGAGGACATGTCAGTTATCCGCCTTGATGAGGGCGGCTATCGGATGTATTATGCAGCATGTGACAAGCATGGGAATTGGCGGATTGCGAGTGCCGTTACGCGTGAAACATCACTAGAGAGCGGGTGTTTGTCAGATTCATAGGCAGGACCGGCGCGATGTGAAGAACATTAGTATGGTGCCTGCCTCGTACCTGGCTGTGCGTCGGCAGATTTGAAGGCGTATAGCTCGGCGTGGTTCAGATCGACTCGAAGACGCGCATTCCTACCCTATGATGTGCTCAGATGGTCCTGGCCTTTCTAATGGCTGCGACGTTCGCGGATTCAAAGATTTTCATCAATGGTCTCTTCACTTTTGTGCGACCATGAAAGGCCGATATGAAAGTAATTATCTCTCCTGCTAAGACATTTAGCGACAAAAATGGTCCAGCAGAGGGGCCTCTCTCTGCTGGATCATTTCCATCGGAAGCGTCCGAATTGATAGGAATACTAAAAGGGTTTTCAACACAGGATCTAACCGCTCTCATGGACATCAGTCCGGCGCTGGCTGAAGTCAATTTACGGCGTTTCAGAAACTGGGGATTCCCTGTTGTTCAAAACGAGCAAAGACAGGCGATCTTGGCATTTCAAGGGGATGTCTACAAAAGTATGCAGGTAGATACGTTTGACGAAGAGGATCTCCGATTCGGGCAAGAAACGATTCGAATATTGTCGGGTCTATACGGTTTGCTGAAGCCCTTGGACATGATTTCTCCTTATCGCCTCGAGATGGGAACAAAGTTAGCTACACGTAAGGGAAGTAATTTGTACCAGTTTTGGGGTACAAAGATAACTGAAAAGCTCGGTGGCGAGCTACGAGAGGCCGAAGAACTAGTAAATCTTGCATCGCATGAATATGTCAAAGTCCTAAATTTAGATTCGTTCGATAACGTGATTACGCCAATCTTTAAGGATGAAAAGAACGGAAAGGTAAAGGTAATATCATTTTATGCAAAAAAAGCTCGCGGTAAGATGTGCAGGTACATTGTTCAAAATAGAATAAAGGACGTAAATGAATTGAGACACTTTTCGCTAGATGGCTATAAGTTTGAAGCATCGTTATCAAATCCAACTGAGTTTGTTTTTGTAAGATAGTTTCAGCCACTTAGTGTTTATCTCTCTAATGTTCAACCTCACAGTTCTGAACTAAAGATTCTGTTGGTTAGCTTATAGCGGAAAACACTGAAACGGGGTTGGAAGCACAGTTATTGCTGCAGCGAACTGGCAGAGATTTTAGCGTTAGAGAGATTCCGTCGAGATGTCTAAGGCACTCAGAAAGTTTGATGGACCCAAATGCGCGGCACGCGCTAAGACCTTCATGGGACTCAGCAATTGTCTTAGGAAGAACAGGAATGATTTGGTGAGGCAATCGGATCGGTGACGGCTTTCTCTGTCATGTCGATGTCAAATCTAATCTAATCCGAAGTTTAATTCCTTTGGCGGAGGGGAGTTGCTTGGGTTTATAGAACGCAGGTCTAGTTCCTGTCTGTACATCGATAATGTAAAAAACGCGCGTCTGACACCGGGGTTCCGCAAGACTCCAGATGATTAGACAACTCTACTGAATAAGGAGATTAGTGAATGAAGACCTATCGAGCCGGGGTGATTGGAGTGGGTGGTGTGTCCCACTTGCATACTGAAGCCTATGCAGGACTGTCAAATATTGAACTGGTCGCTGCAGCAGACGTTAACGAGGAAGCATTATCACGTTTTACAGCGAACTACGGGGTTACAAACATATATGCCGATTATCGAGCCATGTTGGATCGAGAGCATTTGGATATCGTGAGCGTTTCCACCGGAGCTAATGTGCGCAGAGAGATCGTACTTGGCATCGCTCAAACGCAAGCTGTTAAGGCAATGGTCATTGAAAAGCCAATCTCAATTGATTTGGTACAAGCTGATGAGATGATTGACGCCTGTGCAAAGGCAAAGATAAGGCTCGCCATAAATCACCAACGCCGATGCGATCCCTTTTTCCGGCGTGCAAAGCGCATGATAGATGATGGTGCAATCGGTGAACTTCGGGCCATACATGCTAGTGGGGTTCACGCTGGTTTCGACATGACCAACAACGGAACACATCTATTTGATTCGGTTCGTATGTTTGGCGGGGATGCCGAATGGGTCTGGGCTTCTGTGACAATGGATGGCCGAGATGTTACAGGTGACGATCTGATATGGGGAGATCGTAAGGTAACCAGTCAGAATGAGGCCTTGGCGGCTGGGAATCGTGTGAGCGCGGTTTTCTCCTTCAAAAATGGCGTAAGAGCCTTCTTTGAGTCGGGTCGACTCGGTGGATATAGCCTCGAGTTTACTGGAACCCATGGTCGAATTTCCCATTCGCAAAGAGGGCCCGGAAGCCCTTGGCAAATCTGGAAACTAGAGCACTCGCCAGCAGAGTGGATTCCTATTGATGTTCCGGAAGCAGAGATTGAACCATATCCGGTGGCGACAGAACTTATTCGCTGTCTTGAAGAGGAGGATGAACACGCCTCCAGCGGCCATCACGGGCGTGCCGTGCTCGAACTCATCATGGCCATCTATGAGTCCCAGATTCAGGGTGGAAAAGTCTCAATACCTCTGGCACGGCGCGAGCACCCGCTAAAACAGATACAGAGCGGTGAAATTCGCCAGTTGTCCAAGGCTGAGAGTCTTGCATTGGGAGAGCATGGTTTGAAAGGCTAGTGGTCTGTGGGTGCAAATGATAAAGCACGGGATTTGCACCCTGAAAGGTCCCTTTAGTTCCTTACCACCATCTGAGGCACTCTTCGTTTTAGATGTCGGTAGAAACATATGAAATCTCCCCTACACACAAATTCTTGGCAGCAGGGGATTTATGCGGCTAATGACTTCATAATTAATTGTATCGCTTTTTTTTGCAAGTTCCTCAGTTGTGATATGTTCCTTGTCTTGTTCTCCAAGAAGTACAACTTCATCACCTACGGATGTAATTGAAAGGCCCGAGACATTCACCACCACTTGGTTCATGCATATTCGACCAACGATGGGACAACGGGTTCCATGAATCAACACGTCGATATTGTTTGATAGCCCACGGACATATCCGTCAGAATAGCCAATTGGCAGCACCGCATGGGTTTCCTGACTCTGTGTATAATAGGTGCAGCCATAGCTCACAGCTGACCCTTTAGGAACTTGCTTAACTTGCAGGACATGGGTTTTCCAGGTGAGTGCCGGTTTCAGTGAGAACTTGGGATAACGTTTCTTTATCAATTGCTCACTGTAGTGGGAGGGGTATAACCCGTAAAGGACAATTCCAATGCGACATGCATTTCCGAGTAGATGTCCGCGCAGAGTGCCGGCTGAGTTATATAGGTGCTGGATAGGTACGGTAATGTCCCGTGTGTTTAATTGAGCCGATAGTTGTTTGAACTTGGCTTCTTGTTGTTCAGTAAAGTCGCTCGGTTCATCAGCTGCTGCTAGATGCGAAAATAAGCCCTGGATAGCTATGGCGCGTGTTCTGTAAGCGGTATCAATAAACTTTGATGCCGCCGGTTCGAGAACTCCAAATCGTCCCATGCCCGTGTCGACCTTGATATGGATGCGTGCAATACAATTTGCCTCCGTAGAGACCTCTCCGACTGTACGCAGCGTTTCTAGGTTGTACACTGAGAATTCGATGTTTGCTTCTACTGCTTCCTTGAGTAGCGTTTTATTCGAAGAATCCACATTACCCAAGGCTAATACTTTGTGCTCCAATCCATTTTTCCTAAGTTCCAGTCCTTCCTCAAGTGACGCTACTACCATGTAGGTCACGTCGCTGCTTATTGCTTTTGCTACGACCAACATACCATGGCCGTATGCATTCGATTTTACTACGGGCATGAGTGTGAAGTCAGCTGGAATGATGGACTTTAACTCATTGAGGTTATGTTTGAGGGCAGCTTCAGAGATTTCTAGTACGGTCAGTGGCATAGAATTTTACTATAGGTTAGGTTGGCTACAAAATGTTGAAGAGGGTAGATTGCAAATGGACGTGAAATAACGTCTATATGTATAGCGCTAGGCGCGGTCCGCAGAAAGTTTGAACACGTGTGGTCCGGACTTCTCCATGGATTGTCTCGGAGAGTCAGTGTAAACCTGTTACTCTCCACCAAAACGCATCCTCCGCGTCGGTGTGAATCGCATTTTGCCAGGAATGTAAATATGTCTTCGGTTGTTAACATGCCTTAACGTCTGCATCGACAGTAGTTGAAACTCGTAGTTATAGTCTGGAGGTTGGGAATTCTTCGTCCGAGGCGGCATGTACCTGAGTCGCCGGAAGGACAGGTGCAAGGCCGGGCAGCTTTGTCGAGTCATATAAGTCCTGACGTTTGCAGAAAATCTGTCAATCAAAATTCCCACGAGCCACACATGAGGTCCTGAGAAACAAGATAGCGATAGTAGAGAGTGGGTGCTTAATTAGGGGGATTCTTGGTGTTAGTGAATCTGGAAGCTAAATAGCTTTGCGTTGCGAAGTGTAAATCTCAAACGGATTTGTTCGCTCCGCATACTATCGAAATCCAGATGCTCTGTCCATTGCACTCGAATATTTGTACCGGTTTTCCCAATTGGTACACTATGAGCCTGTACGTTACCTTCTATATCCAGAATCTGAGTGCGAACGAATCCTCCGTTCCAAATATCGGCCGTTATAGCAACCATTCCACTGTCCAGAGTTAAGGCGTTTGTTGTTATGAGTGCCTCAGTTTCGACGGACGTGGGTTCGTAACCTGCCCAACCGTCTGGTCGAAGCGTAGCAAGTGCGAGGTATCCTTTGCGCCAGGTGAAAAAATGCCAATCGCTCGCGCCATAATAGATTTGGATTTCGTCGTTAAAAGAAACGGGAGCAGACGGGAAAATCGTTCCCCAGTCATATGGCATTTCTCCATAACGCTGTGGTGCTGCTGGAGTGTTTTCAATCAGGGGTGTGCCTTCCTGTATTCGGTGCCAAGTTATTGTGTCAGGGCTCCATGCCAACTCGACATGCTGTGTTACGTCGTGCCTGGAATCCTGTGGGTGGACCATCATTCCCACTAGTCCGACGTAAATTCCGCTTGTCGGGAACACGAGAAGATCGTGAATCTGTCTCCGCGAACTTGGGCTTCGTAGAACTAGCTTGTCCTCTGTCCAATGCACAAAATCCGGCGATTCGGTGCGTGTTACTACACGTAAATCGTCTTCGTGTTGGCGGACAAATCCGACGTACCTGTTTTGTTCCGGTACCCAGAAGGCGCTAGGATGAGTTCCGTGTGCTTCAATTTCCGGAATCGGAATTTCCTCGCTCCAATGCAAACCGTCAGCGGAAAACGCTACTGCCATGTGCGGATGTCCACAGTGGAGAAGTTTATAGCGTTTAGCTGAATCGATTTCACGTGTGTCTTTGAAAACAACCGGGCCATGAATCTGTCGCATAAGAATGTTATTCTCTTTGTTTCCATCAAACTTGACAATACCAAGATCGGGCTTCTTCCAATCGATTCCATTATCGGAATATGCATAGCAGAGAGCTCCTTCACGGTGATTGGGCTTAATGTTCATGTAGTGAGGGTGTCGATAGGGGTTCCGTTCTGCTATAGGGATGGAAGTTGTCTGTTCGTCGATGATTAGTGGATTGTACCAGCACTTGTATTGTTTTTCTTCTTTATCATAAATTACGTTGGCGTACAGATTGTCGAAACGCGGTTCCCACGGTTTATCTTCTCCAAAAAGCGGGTTCTGCGGGCATTTTTGCACTTTTCCCACCGTGAGTTGTGCTCCAATGCTTTCGGCAATAATGCCAGAATCAAGAAGAAGGTGATTCGCTTCTTTGAGTGCCGCGATTGATTTGCCACGCATGTAAGTTTTGTCTCCTATGGCCTACTTCTCTTCCGCACAGTCCTTACGGTTCAACGCGCAAGCTGAATAGTTTCCCCTGTCGCAGAGTGAAGCGCAGCCGGAACGGCTGTTGCGCATTGTTCAAGTCTTTTTGTCTCCAACGAAGGGGATGGCGGAGGTAATCCCCTCTAATTGGCACGAAATCATTCGCCGCGAAGCCTGGTTGAACAAGGCCAGACTGAGATAGGACTTCGACAGTGAGATCGCCCTCGGTAACATCGACATTGACTTTGAGTTGACCGTTCTCTATCCGGAGCGGAACGGTTTCGACCACACCAACGTTTGCCTTTGCATCCAGAGAAACGAAACCATCTAATCGCCAACTCGCTCTTCCGATAGACATTACTTTGTCCGTTAGCAACCTGCCATGCGTGGTCGTACAACCAGTATAATACCAATGTATCGCATCATCCTCGACTAGAGGTTCCTTGGCGGTGAAAAGAATCATTCCTGCATCGAACGCACCCTTCTCTCCGCGTGAAATGATTGGTGAACGATCTTCGAAGAGCGTCCAATTTTGGCCGTCTCGGCTGTAGACGAGTTGTGCTTCGATTGGGCCGTCAACTGCCGCCTGGCCTGGTGCGGTACTAGTAATGTCTTCTGTGACGTACAAAACGCCCAAAATGCCCACGTAGATGCTACCATATCGAAATCCAGACATGTTGTGAAATTCGGCCCTAATTGCGTTATGTCGTACTTGACCGAACATATCATCTTCCTCGTTTGGTTCGAGGATGGACTTCATCTTCGACCAGGTGCCTTGCAAGCTCTTGCTTTGACTGTACTCGATATGGCGTGGTTCAGTGCCCCTTTTGACTAGCATATAGGCCCTGTAAATATCTCTCTTTTTGTCGTATATTATATTGGTGGGGCCCTCGTTTGCCCGCTCAAGTACCGGATGCTTTAATTCGGTGTCACTCCAGTGGATACCGTCTGCAGACGTAATTAAGAAGATGTTTCGGTAGCGACGACAAAATCCGATTGCTTGGTAACGTTTTTGAGGGTCATGTGTCGTACTGTTAAGAAAAACACTTGCACCATGTAGATCCCAAACGATGTTGTTGTTTTCGCTGTCGTCAAATTGGAACACTCCGAGGTCTGGTTTTCTCCAATTCAATCCGTTATCGCTCTCCGCGTAGCAAAGTAGATCCCCCATGTCACTGCCGGCGAAATAGCGTCCGTCCTCATCCATTCTGCGACCACTGTATTTGGTTGTGTTTCCAGCTCCTGTGCGCGGGACGTAGAGTGCTGGAATTCGGTGTCCGTGGTTCGGATCCATTCGAGTCATATACCACATGCGGTACTTCTTCAAAAATTTATCGTGTAACACGGTTCCTAGAAGAAAAACCCTTTTTGTCCGATTAAATCCACCATACTCCCAGGGCCTACCCGGTTCCGGAGCTAGCACAGGACTAGTGACTTTCGTGGCAGGATGAGGAACACGGGTAACGTCACGCTTCAGCGCAATGAGCATGTCATCAATGAACAGTTCTGTGCCGTAGCTGAGTTCGTAGACGTCCTTATTTGACTCCTGTGCCATGTCTGGTTTCTCCATGATGCGGCAGATAATATGTCGCAGGTGCTTCCATGAGCAATTAACGTTGATTAGCCGTGTCGGAAGAGAGGAAATTATCCCAAGAATGCATCGGCTTTGGCACGCAATTCTTTCAGATGATGAGCGTAACTCGCTTCATCGATTAGGTTGGATGTTTCAGTCGGATCGACGGCCAAATCGAAAAGCTGTTCTGGCCAATCTTTACCCTCAAAACGGAAGTACTTTAAATTGTTCTTTTTGACCATGACTGAGGGACCGTGTTGATGGGTGTGAAGTTCGCAGTAAGCTTCACTAGACCACTCGTGCTTCTGTCCTTGCATCAGAGGTACCAACGAATGGCCATCTAGTCCTTCAGGCGTTGGCACGTTTGTGATATCACAGAGAGTTGGGAACAAATCGACCAACGAGACATTTTCTCTAACAATTTTGCTGCCGTTTGGAAAACCTTCTGGGCACGATATGAAGAACGGCACCCGCGCCGATGCCTCAAAATACTGTTGCTTTTCCCAAAGCCCTTTTTGTCCTAACATCTCTCCATGATCGCTGAAAAAAACGACCACAAAGTCGTCCATCACGTTTAATTCTTCGAGTTTGTCAATTACGCGGGCGTACTGCCTATCTACGGACTCGATCATTCCGTAGTATGCCGCTGAGGCCCGATGCGCCTCCCGGTAGGTAACATCCTGTCCGATTTGTACCTTGAAGAAATCGTCACAGTCGAACTTCCTCGGGAGATCCTCAACGTAAGGCTCCACGCGGCGCATGTAGTAGTTGAACAAGTCCTCTGGGCATTGATAAGGATAATGCGGGCACCACAAGCTTACTGCGAGGAGCAGTGGACTATTCCCAGGCCTATCGTAAGGTTCGCCCACAAAGTATTCATCCAGAAACATTAGGGCACCGTCAACAGAGTAGTTATCGTGCTGCGCCCAGTAGCCCTTCCCAACGCGGGCGTTTCGTATTTCCTTAGCCGTGGACCATTTACCTGTACCAGGTTCAGGGAACAGCTTTGCGCCATGAACGGAATTGTGTGCAGACTCATAACCATTTCGTCCGCGAATGTCGCGACCGATGCGCTCATGCCAACCGTGCATTTGGTCGGGGCCTACAAAGTGCATCTTTCCCGCACCAACGGTGCGGTAGCCGAAGCGCGACAAATGTCCGGGGATTGTCGTCACTTCGCTCGGCAATTCGTCATTGTTTTCGAGTGCTCCGGTATTGTGAGGATAACGGCCGGAGAGAAAGCTTTGTCGGGCCGGTACGCAGATGGGTGATGGGGTATAAGCGTTACGAAAATAGGTGCCTTGACCTGCGAGACGGTCTAGGGTTGGCATGCGAATATGCTGATCTCCTTCGATCGTCATGACGTCAGGACGGTGTTCATCATCGATAAGGAGGAGTATATGAGGTTTTTTCTCAGGCATAAGGTCCTCTCATAAAGCAACGATTGTCAACATGGTGTGTGGATTGGCGTATTAGTGGGCGCTTCATGAGACATAAGGTTTGTCGGTGTGATGTTGATCCGCTTCTTCATAGACTTCGGGCGCTCATGAATGACGTTTCCAAGCCAATGCAAAAATCACTGCAAAGAGTAATTCAGCTAAAAATACGCTCATCATTGTCATGAACAGTCAAGTGCATTCCTCTTTTTTAGACTGAAATCAATACAAAATTCATTCCAGTGAACTAGCTAAAATTAACAACTAACTGGGATGAATCATATTCCCGGCACAATCATCTTCTTTGGTCCTGGTTCTTCACTTCTTGTATTACAGGTCGTTCTTTTTCGCTCATTTGACGTTCTAATAGGACAGCAGGGATTTCGACCACTCACCTGCCAGCCTTGCGTGCCGAATGACGGTCTTCGTACTCACCGTGTGCAATGTTTGGAGGGTTAATGTCGGCCGGTAAGTAGTGCCAAGCTGTACTGTAACGGGTGCGGCTGCTACTATTGTCGCGGGCTCCGTGGAGGAGATTAGCGGAAAACAGAACGACGGTGCCAGCAGGTACGGATACGTCAACGGCCCGCGACGCATCTACTTGAGTCCAAATTCCGTGCGTGGTTGAGTCTCGGTGGTGTTCTAGAATTTTGCGTGTTCGATGGCTCCCGGGTACGACTTGCAAACAGCCATTGTCCGGATCCGAATCTTCCAGATAAATGGCACAACTTATGATGTAATTGGTTTGGGTGGCAAAGTAGTAATTGTCTTGATGCCAGCGTGTTGATGTGCCGCCGGAGGGCAGCTTTGGAAAAAACTTGGTACCGAACACATCGATGTCTATTTGTCCGTGGGCGTATGAAGCATGGGTTTTGAGCAACGCTTCTACTGCATCCAGAATCGGGCGCTCGCGCGCTCAGTGTGAGCGCCCGCGAATCCACCATGCAAACCCCCTGAATCTTGTGCAATAAACCCTCTTGAGGTCTACCTTCTGTGTCCAATTCGAGCGACCAATGTGGCTTCTGATCCGTTAACTTGGATCCCTCCATCACAAGTTCGTCGAATACTGACTTGTAGTGATCCAGCCGTTCGCATCGAATTAGTTCTTCAAGAACGAGATAACCGTTGGTTTGATACTTCCGTATCTCTTCTCGAGTGAGCATAAACCTTCCTCGCAGTGGAACTATAAAGCAACATATCGTCAAAGTTTCTGAATCGAGCAACCCAACTAAGCACTATTGTGTGGTGAAATGTGGTTGTGGCGTCATCGTTGATTTCAGAATCTCGCATGTGGCGTTGTTTGTGCGATTTTCAAGATATGAACCGAGCAATGGGTCTTTCTTCTGGCTGCGTCGGCTCTTGGAGCGTTGCAGCCAGAAGTAGCCTCGTTAGTTTCTTCAGTATGCCGCCCATGTACTTTTCCGACATTGTCTCGCCTCGGCGCGGTGAATTTCGCTCTATTATTCGATTCAATCCTTTCTATTATATCAGTTCTCTCCAACAATCTCCTGCCTTTTAGTTTGTAACAGTGGAATCCTGGTTCGAATATATGCGGGAAATCTGTTCGGCACGTCCCAAATTGCTGATGGTTCAATCTTTTCTTCACAGCTTCATTGTAAACGTAGTGATTAATGAAACTGCGGTTTTGGCACTTCTCTACTGGCATGGCCAAACATGTTGCACCGTGAATTGTTTGCGGCTGCTTAGTTGAATGCACGAGCGCCAACCAGGAGAGGTTGAGAAACGAAAACAATGATATCGCCTTGCTCGTGCGCTGCTATTTATCAAGCGTCATTCCTACTTCTCAATCCGGAACAGGCGAGCGTCCCCCGCGGCCAGTCGGACTTCTAGTTTGCCATTCTTTTGTGAGTAGGTTGTAGCTGCACGGAGATTCCCCGTCGTTTTTGATATTTCGAGGAGTCTGACGGGAGCAGAACGAAACTCTACTTGCAGCGTAGCCGAGCTGGAAAAATTCCTGTTCACAATCATAATGTATCCGCGATTCATTTTGTCCTTGAACTCCCCAATCAGACTCATTGACCCGCTGATAGATTCTACGTAGTTCGACATCTCCAGTGAACGGGTCATTATTGGTAGTGGCTCTGTGTGATAGACACCTGTAGACGTGAGTTGTAGAAGCGTAGGAGCCCAGGCGAGTACTTCTCCGTTCAAATATTTCAACATTGTGTAGTGAGGAGTCCTCGTCCCGTCGCGCTTGATGACCATGTCATGCATCCATTCGCCTTGTTCTGTTAAATAGCAGAACCAGCCAAGGGATCGTGCCCCATAGGCCAGTGTGGTGAAAACCTGCCATCGTAACTCTGCTTCGGAAGCGCTACGATATACCATGAAGCCCCCAACCTGGAGGATGACGCCAAATTCGATTCCAGCCTCAAGGACCCGATTGCGCACAATCTCAAGATTAGCGAAATAATCATCGCGGTATACATTGTGATGAATTTCCGGATCCTTACCGATCAGAGCGTAATGGTCGTAGGTTAACAGAGACGGCTTCACCGTGTCAATATATGCCTTAATATAGTGGTCGTAGTCATCCAGAGAAGGAAAATCATCAGCGTATGTGGGAAAGAGATTCGTCCAGAATCCCTTGGAGGGCGCCAGACGTTTCAGACGTGCATGCCGCTGAGCCAGGCTGGCGAATTCCTTCTCGCCCGGTTCGTCTGCACCGCCAAGCCACCACACCATCGAATCTTTCTCAATTTCCACCAGCCTTCTGTCATCGAGATTGCCAAGAGGCCGGTATTTTACTCCAAAACCGGCGTATTCATCAAGTTCGAGATTTGTTGTGAAATTTGCCAGTGCGTATTCGGCATGGTAGTAGTCCGTATACGTGGGCGGTGCATTGTCCGCCCCCGCTCCACGGAATTGTGGTGCGGGATTCCCAGGCGTTAGCCAACCGAAGATAGGAAAGAAATCCTCATCGGCTGTCTGTGGAATGGAAAACTCCTCCTCGTAGTCTCTTATGCCGCCCGACCGGAACGAGAAATCGTCAAATTGTAATAGACCAGTCAATTGTTGTGGAGTTATGATTATTTCTAGTTGCTTTGCTTTTGACGGTGAGCGCACCTCTTGAAAACATTCAACCCAACGGCCTTGGGTTTCAGGTAGGGCGATAGTAAATGAGCCGATGTTCTCGTTTTCGGCGTTCAGCCAATTGGCGCAGAGGTTTGCTCCTTCACCACTCAACTTACTTCTGTCGTCAAGGGCATCATAAGAGGCCGAGGAGTAATAACCCTTGAAGAGGTAGTCTCGGTGCGATGACACTGCGAATGGTGGGCTCTTGAGTGACGAATTGTTAATGGAACGGGTGGCATCCAATTTCAGTCCCGAACCAGTTCCGTCCCGTCCCGGGATGAGTTTATTTTCTTCGTCTATTCCCTCGTTTGTGTCTGATATGATGCGTGTCCATCCTATGGGGAGGCCTCTGTCGAATTCATTAAACCCGGGATTCGGGAATAGGTTTACTCCTTTTTCTTCCGCCATGGATGGAAGGACTTCACATTCGAAAGAGACTGACGTGCGGGCTAGCTCCATATTTGGTAGTAATTCAATCAGCTCAAGGGTGAGCTTGTGGATGCCACGCAGAGCCGTTTCCGGTATTTCCAGCTCCGGTTTGTGATTGATTTCCCAGACGTAATGATTATCAAGGGGCTCAAGACTACGCGCTATTCCCTTTAAGTCGTAAAGCCAATCATTTGCGCTGAGAGTTCGTGATGGGAAGGTTGTACACTCTATAGATGTCGATTCCTGTTCTCGAGAGTAGAGTATTTGGGAGTATACGTCGCCACGAAGCCCGCACTCCGCTAGTCTCCAAAAAACGAGACTGTTCTGATTCTGTGGTTGGGCCTTCACCGAAAATGTGACCTTCTCTCCTCTAATTTGCTTCTTTGGTTCGACGATTAAACTAACAAGCTTAGGCCCTTTGTCGTGGTTGTTTGGCTGATCCGCGGCTAACGCTATGGATTCGAAACCGAGCTGCTCTCCTGCCATAGTGGTCAGGGCAGTCAGGACAGCTAGAATGTGCGGTATTAATCCCATTTTCTTCATACAGCGTCTCCTTAACGTTTTCGCCTGCGTTGCGGAGGCAAGCGCCCTGATTCTAGTCGTCGAACTTCACATGTGTCGTTAAGTGCCGTTGTCTTTTAACGAGGTTTTTATGAATTCTCAGGTTAGAGCTGATTCTAAGGGCAATATAATTAATTTGTTCAATTGGAAATAAAGGGGCAAGTTCATGTGTCGGTTCGCAAACCCACTTTTCACTTTACCATTTAACTGTTTTAATACCGTTTTGGTACGAGCAATGTCGTTGGTGGATTCAGTAAATAAAATGGTCTGTTGAGATTTCGTTCGGGGAGCTGAAGAAATCACCCGGTGCTAGAGGAAAGATGGACGAAGAACACTCATTTGTAGTTTGCCAGCGATGACCTCCTTAGTGCTGTAAGCGCCAGTCGAAAAGAGTCCGTTGGTATCCCTATAGACACGGGCACAGTGGGTACGTCCCTCTGCACGGGACAACGAATTTCGCGTGCATCTCGGAAGGTAGTTAGTAACGCTGGTGGTGGGCCGCTTTCTGTTCCGTCAAGATTCTCCGTATTTGGCATTCTTCGCCGCTGCCGCCGAAATGAGGTTAGAATCCTCACTCTATGAACCGTTCTTCATCCTTGCCCAGGTAGTTGCGAGCTTGTCTGCCGCTTCAACAGCAAATGCTTCTCTAATATTATGATTGACCTCTTTCTCGGTCAGTGCTTTGTCATAAACTCTGACGATGGCGACCGAACCATTAAATGTTCGTCCCCTTTCACCATAGCTGTTTGCACCTATGATGACTACGTTTATTGGCTTCTTATCCGACCAATTGAAGCCACCTTGTTCACTTACCCGTTTACCGTTCTGGTATGCCACAAGTTTCTTTTTCTTTTGATGCGAAAGTGCTATCCAGTTCCACGCGCCTTCCTCAAGAATGATTTTTAGGGGTGAAGTCCCGGCCTTACCGCCACCTGCATGTACGGACCATGTAAGCTCGCCAGCCCCTCCCCAGAAATTCAATCGTACTCCTTGTGCGCCCTCGACTGGTGCGTTCTGGAATCCGGCAAGATGGTGCTCATCACCAAGTTTGTCGCCGTTGCGTCGGAGGAGGAACTCGACAGTCCAATCTTCGAGAGGGAGTACGACCTTGTCTCCCTGTACACCGAAGCACTGACCAGATTTCTTGAAGGTATAGAACGGAACTAGGCGTTCGTTTATCCCAAGATCGGGAATCTTGATGGGTCCTTCATCTTCCTCCGGTGGGTTGTTTCCAGATGATAATTGTCCTCCAACCTCGCCGTGATTTGTCCAACCTTTTGGATATGCGGGATTGTCAGACGCGTCCAGGGAGAGGAGTGCACCGCGAATGACAGCGGCGACGTCAAGTGCGCAGGCACTCGCTAGTAGGGTTGTCATAGCTAAGGTTAAAGCAATTTTTCTCATTTAGGCTGTCTCCTTAAGTTTTTTCTGTACCTGTTAGATGGCGAAAATCTGCTGATAGGAAGCTATTTGTCGTACGGAGGCAAATCATGGAAACTGCGATTTTCACCGAAATGACCTCATCATGCATATCCTGCGGAATGATGTGCGTTGAGAACGGATTTTCTGGTCTATGTTTGATGACGTATTTCTCAGTTTCTGTCGCGGTCGCATGGTCGAGTTAAGACAGGGGCTTATCTTGACATTGATGGAAGAATGTGACCAGCGCGTCAAAGCTTACCTAGGCTCGCCGGTTTTTAGCAAGGTTGCACATGTTCGCAGTTCACCTTGGCAGGGCTGGAGAGCTGTTTTGCGTATTCCGGCGCCTGAAACTGTCAGCGTTCTGATTGTCCAAAACCTAAGAATCCGTTGTATGTGGCGGCCTGGGCTGTTCTGTAGGATCGCAGAAGCGAGGCTCCTCGACAATAATACTGGCTTGGCTATCAGAAAAGTCCTTTAGGGATAAGTTTTGAAGATGCTTTGATACCTCGTTCATGGTGTTTTGAACGCTTGCTGGTGTATAATCCATCGTGAACTATTTTAACAGATTGGCTGTAGAGAATCCGAGATGTATCATGGCGAACAATGGAACGTAACTAGCCACAAGAAATGCTCTCCGTAGCCCCTTGTCTTCATGGTGTTGTGGTGAGATCAAAGCAGTTCTCACGCTGATGTTCTGTAATCATGAAAACCACTTGAAAAGTCTCTAGATTATACCAGAAGTATGTGTCTACTAACAAGGCTTTTGACACGAAGGACTAGCCGCATTGTTTTGTATTAAACAATTGTTTATTAGTCTAAATGGCGTTAAAACAGTTCATTCCCTATTTAGTCGCGTGACTTGCTGATCGGGCTTTAACCATACTTGATAGGAAAACGGAACACTCTAGTCTGCCTATCAGAAATACAAGCTATATAAGTTACAATAGGAGATGTGTATTAGTGGGCTGTCCTAGAACTTGAATAGCCAAAATTAGAGTGCGTCTTGGCGCATTAGGAGGCGCCAAGCTTAAATCAGTTTAGACGTTCGATTCGATTGCAAAACTAGCAACTATTTGCGATTAATTTCTTGATGCCATACCCCTAATGTTCTGATAGAATGAAGCACCTAAGCCGAGCGGATTTCATTCCGGTGCGGGAGGGTCTCTTTTGACCTCCATGTAAGCTCACGATATTCTTCCGTTCCTGGACCTAGCACTGGATGCGATCTTCAAGATTCCGGGGGGAGTACTGAAAAACCCTGTCAACGGATCGGAGCATGTCTCTTTAACTCGCGACCTGGAAGACCGCCTGACGGAACAGATTATTGGCCAGGATTATCCTGTGCGTTCTCGGAATCTTTTTGATGTCGTAACCACTAGAACCGCTTGTGAAAAAGAAGCGTATAGATGAACTTCTCTAACAATCTCAATGTCATCTCCTTCTTTCAAAAATTGAGGATCCGCATTTCTAGCGATGAATCCGAGTGAGGAAATCGAAATCTCGATGTTAGCTAGTCCGGTTCCGCCGAAAAAGCAATCAGAAAAAAAATAAATTTGATGAGGCGATTGAACTGGTATGACACAGGTGGAATTTTCGACCATACCAATTCAATCGCCCTCCAACAAAATTAGCCATGTCCTTCACCAAATGGAGAACATTGATGAATAAAGTCATTCATTGAACGAAGGTCAGGGGGTGTTCTAACTTGGGCTGGTTAGAATTGTACCACAGTTTCAGCTTTGCTATGCATCTTATGTCAACCCAGATAAAGTGCACTTTGGTGCATTGAGAGCATTAAATGACGATACAGTTGATGTCGGTGAAGGTTTTGGTGTGCATTCACATCAGAATATGGAAATAACATCCATCCCGATCTCTGGTGGTAATGTCAGCAAGGCAACATGGATAACCAATCTACCATCCAAAACGGAGATGTTGAAATAATGAGCGCGGCAACAGGCATTGTTCAAAGTGAATACAACAAAGACCAAAATCGAGAAGTCCAATTTCTACCGATTTGGGCAATCCCCAACAAAAATAATGTTGAACCGAGATACGATCGAATTTCAATAAGTGGCTTCCAAACTAGAAAGGAACTTCACCAAATATTGTCACTCACATGTGAAGATGACGGCCTATGGATTTACCAAGAGGCGTGGTTTCATCGAGGAATTTTTGGTAAAAACAAAACACGCACCTACGCAATTAAAAAATCAGGCAATGGCGTTTATACGTTTGTAATCAAAGGGGGAGTCAAAATAAGTGGAGAAAATCTTGGGTTAAGAGATGCTATTCGTATTTGGGATACTCATGCTATTCAAATATCAGGCGAGAATGATTCTCGGATTTTAATCATTGATGCTCCCATGATTTGTTAGCTTATCAGCGTCACAATGACAATCTTAAATCTGAGGAGACAATAATACTGGTTTCGTTTTGTCTGTATGATTAGCTGGAATTAAAACCAGATGGCTTTAACCTGAATTGTTAGGGATAAAAAATGCTAGATTATAAGGAAAAAGGTATCGACGGTCAATTCAATCGTCAAGAAGACGCATTCCGCTCTTTTGTAAGGAAAGATTCATCTTCAAAATTTCCCGCTGTGGCCAACCGTTATCATTTGTATGTTTCATTAGCTTGTCCGTGGGCTCATCGTACGATAATCATACGCAAGTTAAAAGGATTAGAAAACATCATAGGAATGACTGTCGTGGACCCTATTCGAGATGAGAAAGGGTGGCGATTTACTGATGAACTAGATCCCGTCAACAATTTTGAGTATCTGAGAGAGGCTTATATTGCTTCTGATCCTACGTTTGGCGCACGAGTAACCGTACCAGTGCTGTGGGACTGCTTAAGACGAAGAATCGTTAACAATTCGGAAGATGATTTAACACACATGATGAATAGTGAGTTTGAACATTTCTCTCCGACTCAGTTGGACCTCTATCCTGAAAAGTTACGGGTGGAAATTGACGAACTTGACCAAATCATTTATGAGAATGTAAACAATGGTGTTTATCGAGCAGGATTTGCTACGACTCAAACAGCTTATGAGTTAGCCGTGCAACAATTATTCGAGACACTTGATAACTTAGAAGAACGGCTTTCACAACAGCAGTACTTGCTTGGCAATCAGATACTGGAGCCTGATTGGCGTTTATTTGTTACCTTGATACGGTTTGATGCCGTCTACTATAATCATTTTAAATGTAGTCAGCAAAGAATTATAGATTACCCAAACATATATCGTTACACCTGTCAGCTGTATCAACAAGATGGCATCTCAGACACAGTCAATTTTGATCATATCAAAAGGCACTACTATATGACTCACCCAGAAATCAACCCGACACGGATTGTTCCTACGGGCCCTGAATTAAACTTTAACCTCGATATATAAAATCCCTATTCTTACGAGTTCCTCCTTTGCACAGAGGCATAGGAGAATAGGCGGCAAATATAAGTAGCCGTGCTCGCATTTTCTGGAAAATTAGCGTGCGTGGATGATTGGCCAGAAGAGAATTGTCCATATCAAGTGTAATCGGTGAGAGATCTCTGTGCTAAACAAACTAGTCGCAGACGCTTGCCGTTTTCATGTCCGGTCCGGCGATTATCAGTGGAATGCGGATGACGGCATCGTAATCGATTTCAGACTTACCTACCCCGATTGGGGTCCATCAGCCTTTTTGTCGTAATCAGACTCGAAGCTGAAGTAACGGTTTTCCATCCTGGCCATCTGTTGCATCTGTTCCAGGATGCGGCTGCTCTGCTCATAGGTGTGGCTGAAATCGACGGATTAGGGCTCCGATAGTAACGCCAGGATAAGAGCCTGTCAAGGCATTCCAACGTTTCGTGCCGTAAACAGAATTAGAGATGAGATTCTCGTTGGCCTTCTTCAGGAATCGTTCGGGCGCACGGGAGGGAATATAGCTGACATGCGTCTAGAGGAGTTAATCCGCGGATGTCTCGATGATGAAGTTCAGAGCTCGGTTGGCGATTCAGTTAATCTGGAAGATTTCTTCCGGTGAGCGAAGAGGATAGTAGTTTTCGTTCCGAGTATTATTCGTTCCATCGTTCCTTCAGGCCATGTCTTCTCGTCATTTGCCCGGTGTGTTTTCTCGGTCAGGCTGACCCCTTTCTTGGCATATGCGGCCTAATATGGAAAGTGAGATTCCAGTTCGCTGTGGTGCCCAGCATTTCCTCATTGCGGGGTGGATGCTCATTTTCGGTTCAATCGTGTCACTCGCCGGTCCGTTTGGCCTCGGTAGTGCGGACAACGCCCCAACCGCACTCCCGCTAGTCTGGGCACGGGTAAAAGTCTGAGTTAAAGGGATAGCGGTACACCTTGTCAGACCCCCAGTTTGCCATCCATCCGTCTACAGCGTTTTAATGATGATAGAAATATCGGAATTGAATCCTTAGTCATTGGAGGACAGATTGTGACCGTGGTTGGTCAGACCTGTGGCAATGCTGGTCCGATTCGGACAGATGTCCGGGTTGTCGGAGAGGGCATTGGTAACGTCATGTCCATACTCTGGAGGCATCTCAGGTTCGGTAGGTTACAGATGCCGTTAATGGCCGCTTACAGCCATTTGGCACCCATTTGATTGACCATGAAAAAGACGATGTTAGGTCGGCTCGTTACGTTCCTAAAGCCCTTTCAATTGATGGTGAGTTTTTCTTCCTCAGGCTCCAGGGTTCCCATCGATGGCGGCGGGCCGAGGCACGTACAGGTTCTGCCACTGTTTTTCTGCGCCGCAGGACACTTATCAATCAAGACCTGATTCCATAGGAATGCTCCTTCAGGTTGATTAAACAGACATTCTGGAGGCGTTCTGTGCACTACACAATCCTGTTTGAGGGCGCGGTGGTCTAGCTTTTACGCAAAATTCTAGCTCCCTGAACACACCGAATATAAATTATGGTAGCGCCAGAAGAGATTTCGTTGGTCTACGATTTTTGTGTAGTTTCTCTCAATTCCTGCGCTTAAGCAGAATGATGTGGAACCATTTTGTCCATCTTCACGAGCGTTCCTTGAGATCAGCCACATCTTCAGCTATCCACTGTTCCCACATCAGCTCATCTGGTTGCATAAATCCACTATTGGCTCTCCGAGCGAATTTTTCATCTTCCCCCAATAGACGTAGCAGTCGCCGATCTCCAGTAAGGCGCGCCCGCGTTTTGACAGATTCAGAAATCGGTCCTGAATAATTGGCCCTGTGTTTGAGCCAAGAATGATTCATCGTTAGAAAGAAGAGATACCGATAAGTTTTTGAATAATTAGCTGTTCCTGAGTGTACGATTGCATTATGGAATACGGCTACATCTCCGGCTGAAGGACAAACAATGAGTTCGTCGGGATGAGGTTGTTTTCTTTCTTCTGGTGTTAAAGATAGTGCTTTCAGGTGAGAACCTGGAATAATTCGCAGTGGGCCAGTTTCATCGTTCAGATCCTGTAAATAGCTTAGGGCATTGAGCAGTAAGGGTCTGTGGTAGATGCCATCCTGAGGAAATTCCGCGAACATGTCCCGGTGAAACCCCAGTACCCGGTTTGTGTTTGGCGCCTGTGGAGCGGTACGTCGGTAGGTGATGGATTCAAGTTGGACATGAGGGCCGATAATCATTTCCACAAAGTCAAGCAATCGCTTGTTTGCCAAGGCTCGAAGAACGAGATCGGGTTTATGTTCTAACACGTCGACAAAGCCTTCCGGTAGGGTGCCGTCGGGATTGGGCAGCCGATTAGCGATTTCTTCAAATGAATTCCGCATGGCTTCAACCCAGTCACCTCCAAGCATCTTTGGGAAAAGTGTAAATCCAACTGTTTTGAATTCTTCGAGGTGTTCTTGAAGAGATTTGGTATCTTCGTCCATTTCAGTCTCCTTGTGTCTCAGGTTTCAATGGCTTTATTGCCCGAACCCTGACTCCGATTTTCGGTTCTGTTTGTTCGAAATCAGTGAGGAATGACCATTTTAGATTTCGATAGGTTCAACAATTTACGGTTCGTAGCAAATGTGTCATTGTGCTTTTCAAAACATTTGAATAGCACGCCTTCCACATGTATTTTAACCGCAGGCAGTTTTGATTGGTGCACAGATTCTGCCGCTGATTGAACCCTTCCTTATTGTCATTCAGCGACCAGCGCCTTCCGGGACAGGCACATAAAAGTATAACGGCTGGTGTGAACGGCGTGATATTCTTTGCCGCCAGGTCTCATGACCGTAATAGGCAAACCGCGCGCATAGCCCAAAGAGTGGAGCTTCAAGAGGCGAATCGACTTGGCCGAGCATGCGGTTGGTAAATCCGATTCGCTTGACCCTATTAACCACAGGTGATCTCCCGCATTCAGCAACGTCGACGTGAGATCTGGCATGCCAAAAGGCGCTTCCATTTGACGTATAGTGCCACCTGGCAAATACAACAGAACTGGCACCAGCATGGATTCATCCGAGCCGTGCAACATCTCTGTGACTCACTTACATCGTTCTCCATCTTCTGAAGTAAGGGGATTAACTGAATTTTGGGTGCTATGTGCTGTGTGTCCAACGGTGTCACATGCCACGTAATGGCGACCGTTAAATTCGGTCGGGTGCCAGAAGTCATTGTTCATCAGAAAGCATTCCTTCGGTTCGGTCCAGGTGGTCCCATCTTTAGTTGAGGTTACAACCTGTTGAGATGGAACGCCGAATTCGAAAGGTTCCTTTCCTATTGACTTCTTTGACACCATAGAGCAAGAGTGTGTCCTCGACAGCGAGCAGGTTAGGGTCGATTGCTTTTGCGCCAATGGCAATGTGCGATGTTCAACTGTGCAGATTTGTGGAGGAGCACACCCTGATTTGAGAATCCTCGGAGCGGTGGCTCGCAGCATCGAGAAAACAGATGTAGTACGCCCTGTTCCAGTGGGCCATGTTTCCGACGTGTCAATCCCTGCCATTTCCGTATACTTCCCTGACCCAGTTCATGATTGCTTTTGACATGTATGCATCTTCTCTGCGGTGCAGTTTGTTTTTGGTGCTGGATAAGGTTTTTGTCAGACAGCGACGCTTCTTGTGAGTGGTTGTGTTTGGCTTTTAGCGGTGTGTTCTTGCCCATTGCGATTTCATTTTCGCCATCTCGGCGGTCGGAACAATCCTCTTTCCAGGACACTGCTTGTGGCTTTCGAAACTCCAGTGTCCTCGCTTGTCTCGTAAGACGGGAAGACGCCTGTCAACCGGCGGTGGGCTGATGGCAGCAGTCGGTTTGTCTCCATACCAATATCCCACGGAAGACATCTCGTTTGACAGGTGATTTGCGTGTCCGTGTTCAATTGTGACCTTGATTTCTTGCTTGAAACGGATGGGGTTTTCAAGATGTAGTACATAACTGGTCTGATAGCCATTGGTGTGGTGTTCGTATATGGAAGAACCACTACGTAAGAAAGCATTTGGCTGCATTCCCCATGCCTGGTTGAGACAATCTTCAGTGCCAGTGCCATGCAAATCAGGAGGCCATTTATATCCATCTACCCAAATCATGTCATCACCTTCTCCCCACCATGTCCCTTGGAAATTGGTTACTGATAGATTGTAGCCAATGTAGTGCCCCCGACCCTTGGTCTGGAGGATAATGTAGTTGTTATCCCACGCCAATCTTTCCTTGTTAGCTATGTTGGCTTCAGCTGAATTAACTTGGATTTCATGTCCCCAACCTCCAAATGGATTGGTTCGTCGGAACTCTGCGTGGAAGTAGGCTGCGCCAGGCAGAGGTTTGTCAAAAGTCTCGTAGTTTATGTAGTAGTACTGTCGGTGAGACTCATTGCTCTCGTTGATTACCTCAATCACCGCCCTTTCGGCAAAGGGCATTCGTGCGTAGCAGTTTAAAGCACAACCTTCGTTGGACTGGTTGTTGTGTTCTGTTGATGCCGTGAATAGTAGACTCTGGAAACTATTTACGATGCCATGTCCTAGGCAGAAGAAATCACCGATTGGTACGAGAATGCTTGGGTTTTCTGCATTATCCCATGTAATCCGTAGAAGAGCTTCTCGATAATGGTTTGCCTGTATCATGCAGACATGTGTGACCGCGCCAGGACTCTGGAGATCGGCAAGGACCTTCGTCTCTGCAGCCTCAATTATCGAGGCGTCAGCGTTCCTACCGCTCGTATCCCAGGACGAACATCGAGCAGTTTGTGCTTTGCCTAAAATTGACAACCGTTCATGATTATGTTCTCGCATATTGGAGCTGTGCGAATGCGTGCTAGAATGACGGGGGTTCTGGGCGGCTTGGTGTGTCCGTATCTAGTGAGTCTTTTGAATCGCTGGAATTGTGCGTGGGGACGCTAGTCCGTGCTGGTGGAGATTGCTCGGGTGTGTCTGTGACTTTGTGTGCTTTAACTCCTATCTCCAACTGGCGGATGCGAATTAGCATCTGATCGTATAGTTCAGGCGATGATTCGCCCGCCTTGAGTTCGGCTGAAAGTTGTGTCCACTGGAGCTCTGTCATGTCATTGCGTGACTCAACTCCGTATCGTTGCTTTACGTAGCTCCAAAAGTCGGATTGGGTAATCCCCTGTTTTTCGAGACGTGCGCTAAGCTGATTTGCGAGTGCGAATGCTGCTTTCTGCGCACTCGAAATCTTATCGGGTTGAGCTGCTGGTTCTAACTCTCTTTGCGACTCGGAAGAATGCGTTTCTCCATGAAGGTAGTAGTTAAGAACCTCTTTAAGTACGGGTACAGGGAGAAGTTGTTTAATCGCGTTTCGTTGTGCTTTGTGAACCGCTTTCGTGAAAGCAAACGGATCCGACCGGTTTCCTATGACCTTGGCTTGTTCATAAGCACCATAACGCGAGGAGCCAGTTACAGTGTCCGTCGCTTTAGCGATGACTAGCCACGAATGCTCTCGTTCTTCATAGTCGACACTATCGACTTGAATGCCGCCCCTTCGATTCGCCGCTTCATTAATCCCCGCCAGTGTTAGCCCCTCAACTGTCCTCCCTCCTTGCTTGAATGAGTAGACGTAATCCTGAACTGCTTGTCCGGTCATCATTTCAACTATAGCCTCATCATCGACTTGGTCCAGCACTTCATAGTCAGCGACGGGTATAAGTTCGTTCTTCTTCATTTCTGGGGGCATATGCTTTCCCTCATTCTGCGATTTATTTATGTGCGTATCTCTTGGATAGCGTTAGGTGGTGCAATGGCAACAGCTTCGACCCAGATGTGCAAAACATGCCATATTCATTTCGCTGAAACACGCCTTAATAATCCACTGTCCAGTTCTTGAGGAAAGTTATCCTTTGCTTAGAAGTGTTGATAGCACGTCAAGGCAATGAGCAATATCCTCACTGCTATTGTAGAGGTGGGTGGAAATTCGAACGCGATCGTAGCCACCCCAGCATAACACGTTCTCCATAGCCAGGTTGTGATTCATGCCTTCCGAATCCTTATAGAGAAAACACGTGTTACCCGACCGTGATTCAAAGGTTGAAGGACTGATTACGGAAAGGCCAAGCGCTTCTAGAGTTGCGCCTACTTGATTGGCCAGGGATCTGGCATGATTCGTGATACGTTCTAGGCCAATCGAAAGGAGAATTTCTAGTGCGTGGTCAAGGTGCATTACCATTAGCATTGCGGGATTTCCCGGCTCAAGCCGGTTGGGCATTGGCTTTTCTGGTACATCGTCATGCCGTTCTGCCCCCTGTGCAGGCCATACGGCCAAGTTGTGCCAGCCAAAACAGGTTGTTTCTGTTCTCTCTTCAGCGCGGTTACTCAGGTAGCAGGGGGCAATACCATGTGCTGCCAGCATCCACTTGTAACTGCTGCTCACGGTCATGTCGGTCAGGTAAACTGGGACATCTATTACCCCTGATGAATGGGTTGCGTCCACGGCAAAGAGAGTTTCCAGCCCTGCAATGCCTTTAGCTAGCTGTTCAAGATCTAGGCATTGCCCTGTATAGAAGCTTACATGGCTCACGGCCAAGACACGTGTGCGCGAATCCACTGCTGCCAGTAGGTCACTCTCATGAACCAGCCAGTTGCGATGAGGCACAAGACGAACTTCTACGCCTCGACCTCGAAGATGCTTCCAAGCGTACGCCACAGCGGGGAACTCCAAATTCGTTGTTACGACATTGTCCCCCTCG
>CAYZGU010000040.1:0-7944 GCA_964478165.1 uncultured bacterium
CAACGGTACACTCCATCCTTAGATTCAAAGTTGACTTACGCTTCAACTACGAGCGAATTTGAATCCAAACTATGTTTATTTAGTCTGAGCACCAATATTTCTAATGAAACAAATTGACCACGACAAGCCGCGGGTAGTATACTGCTAGGGCTACGAGGTGTCAAGTTAAATGTCGAGCAGACATTAATTCGGGACCTCCGCAGGACGCGTAATATTCCCAGGTTCTCCAGTGCGTACCTAACAGTAGCAGAGCATTCCATTCCATGGCTGGAATGTAGCGACTAATTTCCAGTTGATATTTGCTAAACGGATTTGTTATACTTTTTTGTTATCAGAATTCTGTTACATTCAGTTCTTTTCCAACACTTTAACATCACTCAGTCAATAAAGTTTGAGGGTTCACGAAATCTCAATTGGTGTAAGTGTGTCCGGGGTTACATACCTTACAGAGCTTTAATCATTTCCACATTATCAATATTCTTGAAACGGAGAGGCACGTTGCAGTGAATAAGAACGCAAAAAGCACACTGGTTTGGATCATCATGGCGTCGATGTTTGTTCTTGCGTTGTCACAGGTTATCAGCCGCAAGAATCGGGTTTACGAACTCGCTACGTCGAATTTTTATGGTTTCGTAGAGAATCGCAGGGAATCGATAGAGAACGCTGGAAGATTAACAAGAGAGGATGATGGTTTATTTGACGATGGGCTTGTCATCGGGACAGAATGGATTCATGGAAAATTTCGCAATACACAGTTTGTTCTAGACGAACTTGAGAGTCTTGGAGAAATGGTTCCGATTGAAGATTGGACAGGAGAATTTAAAACGAGCCGAGATCAATATTCCGAATTTCCACTGCATCAAACGCTTATGGCGGCGGAGATTCCATTTAACGTCGAACAGGCATCGCGTGTGCCGCAGTGGTTGCTTGTTTTTGGAACGACGGTGCTCCCGATTTTGCTGTTTCTTGGTATTATAATCTTCATCACAAGGCAAATGCAAGGTACTGGCAATCGGGCCATGTCCTTTGGAAAAAGTCGCGCGCGCCTTCAGACCGAAGAGCAAGCTAAGATTACCTTTTCCGATGTTGCAGGAGTCGATGAGGCTAAGGAAGCGCTTGAGGAAGTCATTGAATTTCTCAAGGATCCCAAGAAATTTCAACGTCTTGGGGGCCGAATTCCCAAAGGGGTTCTGCTTATGGGACCTCCGGGGACGGGCAAAACCATGCTCGCACGTGCGGTGGCGGGCGAGGCGAATGTGCCTTTCTATAGTATTAGTGGATCGGATTTTGTTGAGATGTTTGTTGGTGTCGGCGCATCGCGCGTTCGAGATCTATTTGAGACGGGTAAGAAGAACGCACCGTGTATCATATTCATCGATGAGCTCGATGCGGTTGGACGGCATCGAGGCGCGGGAATTGGTGGAGGCCATGACGAGCGAGAGCAGACTTTAAACCAACTTCTCGTTGAGATGCAGGGATTCGATACGTCGGAGGGAGTTATCCTGATTGCAGCAACCAACCGACCGGATGTCCTTGATCCAGCCCTATTGCGACCAGGGCGTTTTGATCGGCAGATTGTCGTAGATTTGCCAGATGTTGGTGGTCGGGAAGCAATTCTTGGGGTTCATACCAAGGATCCGTATAAAATTGCTGAAGAGGTTGATTTAAGCGTTCTTGCAAAAGCAACGCCTGGTTTCTCGGGTGCGGACATTGAAAACATGGCAAATGAAGCTGCCTTGCTCGCAGCGAAGGAAGATAGAGACGAGATTGACATGGCCTGCTTCGATGAAGCTAAAGACAGGGTGATGATGGGGCCAGAGCGTCGAAGTTTGGTCGTGAGCGATGAGGAGAGGAGAGTTGTTGCTTACCATGAAGCTGGACACGCCTTGATGTTACACTTTGTTCCTGAAAGCGATCCCAATTACAAGTGTACAATCGTTCCTCGTGGACGTGCGCTCGGAGTTACGGCGAAGTTGCCCCTTGAAGAGCGTCACAATATGAGCAAAAAACACATACTCGCGCACATTCTGTTCGCGCTTGGCGGACGCGTTGCTGAAGAACTAATCTTTGGTGAACAGACTACTGGTGCTGAAAATGATTTTGAACAGGCAACGGTTATGGCGCGTCGAATGGTAACACAATGGGGGATGAGTGAGCTGGGGCCGCTAGCTTTCGGCAAGCGCGATGAGCAGGTTTTTCTGGGTAAAGAAATTTCCAACCACAAGGATTATAGCGAAAAGACTGCGATTGAAATTGATCAGGCTGTCCATCGGATTGTTATCGAATGCTATGAGAAAGCTAAACATGTTCTCGAAACCAATCTTGATGGATTAAGAACACTTGCTGACGCCCTCCTTGAGCGAGAAACACTTGTCAGGACGGAAATTGAAGACATTCTTGGGCCTAGGCCCTCCCTCCCAGTAGCTTAATGGATTGTCGAGGACGCAAACTTACCTTCGGAAAACGCACGCTCGTCATGGGCATTTTGAATGTTACGCCCGATTCTTTCTCTGACGGAGGGAAATATCTTGATGTCGGACGAGCAATACAGTGTGCTGAGCAAATGATAGCCGATGGTGTCGATATCATCGACATTGGTGGTGAGTCCTCTCGTCCGGGTGCGTCCCCCGCCTCCGTCGAAGAAGAGTTAGCACGTATTCTGCCGGTGATTGAAGGTCTTGGAAACGAGGTTCCTGTTCCGATTTCAGTCGATACCTGCAAATCGACGGTTGCGCGTTGCGCATTGGAGGCTGGCGCTCATGTTGTCAACGATATTACCGCATTGCAGGGCGATCCGGAGATGGCTAAGGTTGTTGTGGGAATGAATGCAGGGGTAATCCTAATGCACATGCAGGGAACTCCCGGAACAATGCAGGATTCACCACTTTACAGTGATGTTGTGGTAGAGATTGTCGGCTGGCTTCGACAGCGTGTTGACCAGGCAGAAATGGAAGGCGTTCGCACCGATCGGATTGTTATTGATCCTGGGATTGGCTTTGGCAAAACTTCGGCTCACAATATAGAAATCTTGCGACGGCTTGGCGAGTTTCGCCACCTGAATAAGCCCGTCCTTATTGGCACATCTAGGAAATCTTTCATTGGAACGACCCTCAATGTTCCGGTGGCTGAACGGATAGAAGGTACTGCTGCTACGGTTGCATGGGCCATCTCCCATGGAGCAGACATAGTCCGTGTTCATGATGTGAAGGCGATGCATCGAGTTGCTCAAATGACAGATGCAATCTACCGTCCGATGGAATTTTCTCCCTCCTAGGCCTTTAGAAGATCTAGAGTAACACCCCCAATTAGCTACTCGTAGTGGATGGCGCGTTGATTCAAATCATAGTAGTAGTCGTTCATCTTTCTTCCTGGACCTGCGACATTGGTGCGGTGGTGGTGTTTTTGTGCTGGAAAGCCGACCGAGATTGTGGGAGTGCGGGTGATTACCCTCAAGAGATTGAATCAGCCGAAATTGCGAGTCTTCAAACCCGATTTGGCTTTTTCCGCGCAGAACAGGCAGAGTACGGACAAGATCCCTTCTTACCTGAATCTTAGGAGCTAACAAATGAATGGACGTGTCAAGCAATCCAATTGGTTGAGAGCTCAGCGTTGTACCAACACAATTTGCCAAGTTTTCCGTGTCGTGAGTTTCACGTGTTCTGTGTATGTCTATCTTTGCAGTTCATTTCATACGGCCCTGGCTCAACAGGTCGATATAGCGCGCCCCGCAACTGCCGATTTTTTTCTCAAACAACTTGTAACCGCTGAACATAAAGGAATGGGAGGTAGTTTTGTCGGTTTCACTAGTGGTGCGAATGCACTTAACAGTAATCCAGCCGGCCTCAGCGTTATCGACGAAAATCGTTTTGTCCTGCATACTGCACGATTCCCGCGGACAGTTGCTGTTGTGTCCCGTCTGAATGCTGCGGAACGTTATGAAGACTACAGCCGGTACGATGTCCGCGCGTCGGGGATTGAGTTGATTAACTATGCGATGCCGGTAAAGCATCTGGGTATAATTGGGATCGGATTTGCGCGTGGACACGATGGAAAGTTTAGCAGGGTTGATCGTTTTGGGAAAGCAACCAATCGCTTTCCTCAGGGAGATTGGGTGTTCGGCATTGGATATGGCGCAGAACTACTAAGGGGTCTCGCCATTGGTCTTGACGCCAGGTGGCTTCGCTCTCAAGTCCAATCTGCTGAAAATGACGACCATGTTGGGTATGGTTATGCGTACAGTCTTGGTGCAATTCGGAAAATTAGCGATTATCTTCAGGTCGGAGTTTCTATTAGAAACTTGAGTAATGGGTTGTCATTTTCCGATAATTCTATTCCGGATCGGATTGAACGAGATGTTCTTGTTGGTGCCGCGTATCTCTATTGCCATAAGGCCTTTGATTTGAAGGTCGGTCTTGATTTTAACCCGCCCTTCGAGGATGGTTTGCGAGTAAAGGCCGGTGCAGAACTCTGCTACCTGAATCGACTCGTTGGCAGATTTGGCTATTTGCGACATACGGAAAATCGATGGAATACGATTCGAATCGTCGAAACTGACATGAACCAGGTCGAAGAACGTGTCTGGAAAACCGATGGAGTAACATTTGGCATTGGTGTAAATCTCGGTCCAATTAGAATCAATGGAGCGTACACGCCGCAAGCGAGACCAACCGGAAAAGACGGCGATCAGATTCGTGTTGATCGTGGAGGGCCTATTTATTTCTTCTCGATTGGACAAGGTCTCTGATGAAGCGCTTCACAGATTTTCGAGTGTGGATATCAGAACATTTGTTGGTGTACGCACGATGTTCACCGGCCGGGTTATGCGGTTGTACACCGATTCCACATTCTATGTCAGCGTAGTATAGGACGATTGTTGGTTTTGCTGGGCCAAGACTGGCAGTCAAAGAATACTAATTCGTCTGCCTGGCAACGACAGTTCACGATTAAGGTTCAATGACGAATCGTGCAGCCCTGGCTTAGGAGCAGTACTCTATGCGCTATACGCTAAGTTACTGCTAAGCCCATTATTTGTTGGTAGAATAGGGAGTGTGTTCACGTGTAAGAATAGAGGTGATCCTGGATAGTCTGCTCGTCTACCAATAATTGTTTTTTCCGGTCGAGTGAACAAATGCTCTTGTTGTCCGTTAATTTATCAGGATTAACCTAGTTATCGGGGGTCTCGTTCTTGCACATATGGTTCTTTCACTTAGGTTGCTCCGCCGAGCAAAACGACTGAAATGTGAATCTTGTACCCTTCGCTTCGTGTGCGAGTGGGTCTTGCCCAGATTGGCCTAGTAGTTGATTTGTGTCGTTGCCTCAGAGTTGAAAATTTGCATCTTAGATCTGATGTGACTGCTATTGGACATCTACGATTGTGATGGGCAACTCCAAATACCAAAGCACATGTTTAAGGGATTAGGCGGAGTGGTTCAAAGTAAGAATGCTATCAGAACTTGAAATGGTAGGAATGGTAATACGAGCGAATCTGGGAGGCGAAGATTGTGAGTGAGGTGAAATATACAACTACACATGAATGGATTGAGCTCTTTGAGGCTGAGGCAGTTGTTGGAATTACTGAACGTGTTCAGATTACTTATGGAGCCGTCACTTTTGTAGATCTTCCTCCGGTCGGAGAGGAGTTCGAAAGGGATGATGTAATCGGTAGGGTAGAAGTTGCCGATGGGGATACGTTCCCGATTCGCGCACCGGTTACAGGCGAAATCCAGGCAGTTAACCATGTCCTTGTTGACGAACCAGACATAATTAACCGTTCTCCAGAGGGAGATGGTTGGATTTGCAAGATGAGCGTTGAAAGTCCCAGGGAGTTTAGTGTATTGATGGGTATCACCGAGTACGACGGGTATGAAGAGGAAGAACCCGATAGAGATTTGCTAAGCGAGACGAATTTTTATGATGGGGAAGAAGACTACTAATTCATGTGCTGATTCAGAAATGAGAAGGAAGATTCTGTGGAACGCTTATGGGATAGGTACTCATCTTTGGCATCTACCTTATCTCGTATTTCAAAGCGTTAGCGAGATTCCTCCAGACTCTTAGGGCGAAGTGGACGTAATAAAGATTTGTCGAACTATAGTGTGTTTCCGTGCCGGGACGATTTTGTCAATCCGAAAACCAATATCGGTAAGGTCTTTGGTGAGATCTCTTGTGTGTATAAAAGCGGCCCGAGGCGCAAGTTGACGGATTCGGCACATGATGTTTCTATCTCCCATAGCATTCTCAACAAGACCAATTCCATATGGTAGATCGGTTGCTACAGCGTCGAATGCACCGATGATTTTCTGTGCTTCACCAAGCTTGACATCGGCATGTAAATCGAAGTGCCTCAGGTTCTTCTGCGTAGCCCCTACCATCCGCATACTGATGTCATAACCCGTGGCGGCTAAGCCCATTTGCGCAGCTTCTAGCACAATCGTTCCTGTACCGCAGCATGGATCAAGAAGTCGATCCCCAGGAGAGGCAATTAGATTCACTACTGCTCTGGCGAGTCGTGTGGGCAAGGAGCTTGACGTGACATGTGGACGTTTGCTATGAGAAACCCACCTGTTGTCTGATTCGGAGAGCAAGCGTCCAAACCAGATTCTTTGCTCCGTTACAACTGTCAAGAATACGGTTCGCGGTGCATCTAGAAGTGGTCTTCCACCAATTACTCCACCAATCTTGTGCGCAAGTTGCAGACTATTTATGTCTAGGTTACGTGGCAATTTTACCACGGAGACCCGAAATTCATCTGCGTATAAGTCGGCACACCTTATTTTCGAGCAAATCTCTGCGACGCTCCCTGCTTCAAACAGCAGTTCACTACAACTTCTCACGTATGCACTACGATTAACGTTGACGCGCTGTGTCGAAATCGCAATTCCCTGGTGTGTTGGAGTGCGGCCGGTTAAAGCCATGCATTCAGCATTAATCAATTCGGCATGCATGTCGGGGATGGATGTTAGATAAAGATATTTGGTAATAGGCATCGTCTATTTTTCCGCGTTTGGCTAATTTTTGCACTCGAGGTAATCAGCCGAATCTAGTCTTGAATAGTCCTTAATTCACGGTGGAGCATTTCTCCTGTTATTCATCCCAATGGGCGGTATGGTTCGTGTTCGTCACTGACATTTTTTTCTCCTTGCTCGGAAGTTTGAATGGAAGGTCTATGTGGATAAGTCCAGCGTTTAAGATTTTTCGTTCCCGAATTTGCTCCGGAACAAAACGGAAATCTAACCATTCTGCGTTGGTCAATACCCCGTACCGATAGTGGGAATGATGACGAAGGAACTCAAAATGAACCAGGTAGCCGAAATCCCGAACCATCATTGGGAGAGGTGTGAGAGCCTGAATTCATAAGATTCTCGAACGATGATGACATTACTATATGTCTATCGTGGGTTCCAAAGCCGATAATCCACCAGGGCACGGATTCGGATGCCAGACACCAGCCGAAACGCCTATGATTGCCCCTGGAAACAAGAATCGCATATACCGCCATTCCGCTATTGATGACTAAAGCAATCAGCCATTGGACTAAAGTCATACAGGTGTTTCCGTGGGATAGATTAATGGCATGTAGGGACGTCTTACTACGTTTTCGACATGTTGTATAATCGGTCTTCTGATTACGTCAAAGGAGTGACAAACTACACTGTTAGTATTGCTGCTCGAATATCAGAGGGTGGACCTTTGAGTCCCTCGTAATAAATCATCACGAATTTTCCGTCGCCCAGGTCCATGAAGGAAGCATATGATACGTCTGGACGGTTTAATCCTCCGTCAGTGTGGCCGTCGGGATCGGTTGGTCGAGCGACACCGCGGGAGTGCGGAATTGCCAATGCCGGTTCCCATTCGAGGGTTTCTGGATCGAACACACCTAGTATCATGCCACGCAAGCGTGTGCGGCAGAGGTCGTCTGCCAAGGGTGTCCGAGGGTCTTCGAAA
>CAYZGU010000041.1:0-251872 GCA_964478165.1 uncultured bacterium
TCAGCGCGCATCGTCAATCTTGAGTCAATTACTAGCCGAGATGCCTGGAAAAATGGACTTGCCTCCTCCGGTAGAAGGCGAGCTTCGCAATTGCCTCCGTCTTCCCGAAGTGTAACCGGTGTGCGCCTTATGTAGGTATCCAGCTTCTCCACTTGCAATTTGCTAAAGTCGGCCGCTTGAAGTGCCAGATCCCAGCCAAGCCCGAGCGTTCCCACGTTCTTCTCGTACGGAAAGCCCTCCCACTCACCTATTATACTCCAGTCTGTCGGCTCTTGCGGCTCCAAGACACACAGACCACTACCCAGCGAGTGGACAAGGCCCGGAGGCACGTAGATTACTTCACCAGTGCTCGGTTCTATTAGGTGCATCAAGCTCCGTATGGCTTCAATGTCCTGTGCATCCATCAATCTTCGGAATTCGGCACACGAAATGGCCTCCTTGAAACCAATCCACGCTTTCGCGCCCGGTCGTGTGCCAATGATAATCCATGCCTCGGTTTTTCCGAACGAAGAATTAAGATGTTCCTGCGCAAAAGACGGAGTCGGATGCCAGTGGATTGGAATGTGTGACCCCTCTCCGACATCGAAAATCTTGACGAGAACGCCCAAATTGGGACCGAAGCGATTACAATGCCTTCGACCAAGGGACTCCTCGGGAAAGACCTCCAGCAAATCTTTTAGCAGAAGCACTTCACCGCTCGGCAGTACAATGCGGCTAAAACCCTTATCAACCGGATTCTCGAGTCCCGGAGTGACTGCTCTATTCGTCGAGAATATCCACTCCTCTGAACGATAATCATCCTTCGCATTCTCTTCGCCCATAAACTCCCCACGAAGTTTTCCACCGCCGTAGAAATGTAGAAATGTATTCGGTTGCAGATAGATTGGTCCATCGAGCATTCCCTTAAGCTCCGATTTTGAAGCCATCATAAAATCCTTCCTCCAAACAAGTTCAGTTTCGTCATGCACACAACACCGGCAATTCCGAATTATTTTAGACTTACGCAATCGATTTGTCAATTGAAATGCAGCCGCACAAAAGCTATTGGCTATAGTTCCAGATATCGTTTCCAATTGACTTTACAAGGGGCATGGGTTAGAATCAGCGTGCCTTCAGTTTGTTAGCCTTCGATCTACGACACTGTAGCTCTAATCGGCACACTAGAGCTACAGTGTCGCGAACTGTCAAAATGGTTGTGTTTATTCGCTTCCGTGCGGTTCTCAGGTCTTCTCAATTCGGACTCCGAAAACGGACGCAAATGTTTTTATGCTGAAATCGTCTCTTTGCTCGATGACATCCGAATCCAGCCGACCACAGCGCATGCTAGTTGAGTAACGCAGCAGATGAATCATTCACAAGCGCACCTATCAGAAAGCGGCATAAAACGAACCTGACAGAACAAAATTCATTGATTTTCTTCGTTCGGCAGGAATCCACCCTCATTCCAATTCCCTGCCTCTAATGAGTAAGGTTGTAGATTCAGGACTAGCCGGAATCCCCACATCACAGTTTACGGATTACGTAAGCGATGATTGGCTTCATAAACTGGAGAACCGGAACACTTTCACACTTCTACTCTAGAGAACTAGGTGGCGTAGTATGCTAGAACAAATCAGCCGGAATCGGTTCCAGGAGTTATTTCTGAACACGAATCACACTGAATACGATGATGCCCACATTATTGAGCAGTTTCAGGAGGGGGACGAGACCGTCTTCGACCAATTGGTCCAGCGTTATCGAACACGCACGTATCAACTGGCTCAACGTTATGTTCCCAACGTCGAAGACGCACAAGACATCACCCAGGATGCGTTTGTACGTGCATATCAAGGACTAGCAGACTTCAAAAGACGGTCCCAGTTCTACAGTTGGCTTTATCGCATCACCGTCAATTTATGCATCGACTTTCTGCGAAAGAACGCACGCTATCAGAAATTCGCATGTGAATTGTCAATTGACGACGTTTCAATGATGAACATCGCAGATGTGAAGTTACCCTCACCTCCCAAGGAAGCTGAGAACAAGGAACTGTTAACTCAACTACGGAAGGCGATTCGCTTACTAACGCCCAGACAACAGGAAATATTCATGCTTAGATATTGGGAAGGGCTCGCACTAAAGGACATTGCATATGTCCTCGGAAAATCGAGTGGGACAATCAAAGCACATCTTTTCCACGCTCATCGCAATCTAAGAAAGCACCTGCGTCACTATCTTGAAGATACCGATAATGTGCAGTGGAAAGTAGCACGCGCGACGCGCCTGCTAAAATGAATTGGAATCGTGGAAGCCACCCGTCATCAGCCTGCCTCATTCCCCCTCTCCCGTTTTATCCTGAACAAACAATGCGTCAACAAAATCTCGCGCTGAAAAATCATGCAAATCATCCAGTGTCTCACCAATTCCAATCAGCTTAACGGGAGCACCGATTTCTCCTTTGACCGCGATTACAATCCCGCCCTTGGCTGTGCCATCCAATTTGGTCACGACAACCCCTGTTACAGGCACCGCCCGATTAAAGACCTTCGCCTGCACTATAGCGTTCTGTCCTACAGTTCCATCGATGACAAGCAGCACTTCGTGCGGTGCCTGTGGAATCTCCCGTGCCATTATCCGGGAGATTTTTGACAACTCATCCATCAACGGTGTCTTGGTATGCAGTCGTCCTGCGGTATCAACAATCAGAACGTCAGCTTGTCGAGCTTTTGCTGCTTGCATCGCGTCAAAGACGACTGATGCTGGGTCAGAGTTTTCGCCGCCACGGATGAGATCGGTCCCCGCGCGTTGGCACCAGATCTCCAGTTGGTCGGCGGCGGCTGCACGGAAAGTATCACCGGCTGCAATAAGAACATCCTTTCCGTCAGATTTGAATCGATGTGCTAGTTTTCCAATCGTAGTTGTCTTTCCAACACCGTTAACACCGAGTACAAGAATCGTATATGGAGACGATCCATCAACATTGAGCGGTCGATCTGAACCGAGCACACTGAGGATTTCTTGCTTGATAACTTCTCCTAATTCCCCAGAATCACTTAGTCCTTTTCGTTGAATCTGATTGCGCAAATTCTCCATCAATTTGATTGTTGTATCGATGCCGACGTCGGCTTGAATAAGCGCATCCTCAATCCCTTCCATCACTTCTTCATCAATACCCCTGCCCGCACGAATTAAGCCCCCGATGTGACCCATTAGGTTAAGCCGGGTCTTCGATAGACCGGTCTTCAGGCGACCGAGCCAGCCTTCATTTACACCTAACACATTCGTTGACATCACGTCATTTGAATCCGGTTTTGCATCCGTAACAACACTCTCGCCTAGAACTTGATTATTGACTGCGTTCCGAGAATCTTCCTGAGCCCGGCCTTCCTGTTCGTCGACCTTTTTTCGTTTAAAAAAACGCTTAAGCATAAATACTCTCCTAAAATACAAGATTGTACTGTGATTGCTGCAGATTATCTGATTTGCATACGGACCATTCACCGGAACATCATCGAGATAGCAAGTGACATTGGGTACAGCACAAATACACTCCCCTTTCGACCAGCCAGTCACACTTTGAGAAGTGTTGACCAGGGGTAGTTAAACAGTAGTGCATGCGAGAGGGGCTAGTGCAAATACTATCCGTGCTCCTCTGTTTACTTCCCGGCGGATTAAACAAATAAAATGAAACCCTTTGAAACGTAAGTTCAATAGTCAGAGATAGTGCCTGACGCGCAATTTAACATGGAGCCGCTCCCGATTCTCTCCCCACTCGAAACATTCTTTTCCGAACACATTTAAATCCGCCCTAACTGCACAGAACTAATTGATACCTGCAACTACAGCAATCTCGACTATTTCCATTCTCTGTTGCTGGGACATAACGGATGGTAAGCCGGTGATTCGCCTCGGGTGTATTTGAGCAAGTGTAACCGAACGCCGTCCAAAACATGTCTTTAACTTGAGACATAAGGTACGGTTCCCGAACCGCCGCACTTCTTCAGTCCTATCCTTACCGAGAGCAGTGTCCGAGAATAGAACAGTCGGTGAGATGCGAGCATCTCATAAACTTCTCACTTCCTATTTTATGAGGTTCATTAAACAAAAAACATTCGCGGTGCCTTTCCTAATCTTCGCGGTTCCATAGGACTTGGCGACCATCCAAAGTGTTCCAAAAATTGCCGATATTCAAGCGCCTATTCAAGCACGTCTATTTCTAGCTGATTTAGGGTGCGAATAACACCTTCTCCAAATTCAAACATAGAATCAGACTCAAACGTACTTCCCGCCAGTTGAATGTGGCTAGCATCAGCTTGCAGTTGGCCGAGTGTTGGTTCCATGGCCACCCACATCCCTACATAGACCTCTGGCCAGAAATGGTAGTAAAACGCATCATGTTGAAAAACGATTCCCGCGCAGATTCGCGCCGGAATCCCTACTGCGCGTGCCAGAGCTATCATCAACACTGTATGCTCGGTACAGTCTCCCTCAAGTGATTCCAAAGTCTGTAACGATGAACCAAAGCCCGTGTTTAGGTTTTTATTCCAAATACTCTGGTGGACCCATCGACACAAGTTCGCTGCAGCCTTCCAAGAGTTCGTTTCTCCATTGAGAATTTCACGGGCTTTGGTCGCAATCGCGGGGTGATCGGCCTGTATGTAAACACTGGGTTTCAGGAATTGAGCTACTTCACTATCTAACCCGCTTAAATCAAGTGGCAAGGAGGGAGCGCGCTCCACGTCAAGATTGAGCATGGCAACCTCGAGAACGCCGGTTCGTCCATTCTCCGTAGCGGTGATTAAGTTCTGACGGTTGTCGGTCACTATAGCATCATTGAGGGCACCGTTTGAAAGTCGCAGTTCGACTTTCAAACGGGTTGCATTGAAAGTTGGCTGTTTGCCTTTAGCCAGGAGTTTGGTGGTCAAAATCACATCGACATCGCCCGCAGGCCCAAGTGCTGTCTCCATATTTGACTTTGTCAATTCAATAGGAACTCCTTTCAATCCGAACTCAATCCGATAAGTTGTTCCTTCGCCACTTATCCAAGCTGTTGTTGTTAATCCGCCCATAATATTCATCGTGTACTCGACCATGTAGACCGATTTAGGGTTGCCCGCGTACTGAATCGTCTCCTTTCGCAAAACTTTGACCTGCGTTTGCACAGCGCTTAGGAGCTCGAGATTGAAAACCGACAACTGATATTCAGCTCCAATATACATGCCCTCCTTGAGCAGGAAATACGAAATCATTTGCTCGAAAATAGTGCCACGTGGAAAGGGTTCCTCGGACCTGGAATGCACTCCGGCAAGAAACGTCTTGATGTGGACGACTCCGTCCTTCACAACTCCTTCCACGCGCTTTTCCGCACCTGATTCATTCGAACTCAAAGAGAAATATCGGGGAAGAAGATCCGCCCCAAAGTATGCGATTCGCCTACTCTCTAAACGGATGGCCGTGCCCCCGCGGTTTAGTTTCATCACGGTGTCAGTGTCCACCCGAATGGCATGTTGTGTCGCGTACTCTGAATTCTCCAAAGAGATATGGGCATATCCAATCTTGGTCCCCATCAATTGTAAGCTAAACCAATCATCTTGTGGTAGAAACATGCAATTCTTCCCCTCCACCGAATCGAGTTCCGGTGTTGCCCCCAGTGAGAATCCAGTCGACATAGAGAGCAGACACAGGAAAACAATCGTTTTCATCCATCAATCCTTCTTCTTCGAATTTAGCCATTCACATGGTTCTCAGCATTCTTGATCCCGAATGCCTCGTACCTGATGACTGGAGGCTTTTAGTCATTAGCCTTCTTTTCTGCGTTGGATTGCTAACTCTTTTTTCTGAGAAGCGGAACGCAAATCGATTGGAGAAGTAAAGGCCACCATTCGGAGAGATAATCTTGATTCCCACTGTAGTAGCAAAACCTTTTCAAACCGGTCGAAAACTCTTCCAAAATAAGCAACGAGCCGACGCACGGTAAAGAACGGAAGTCATCGCCATATCAGACGTTTTTCACGGGCACGTTGCCAATAGCTCATAGATCTGAAACACAGGACCTTCGTAACATATTGATTCAACACAGGGAACACTTTTCATTTCAAATCGCCACTAAACCGATTCCAAAGAACCTTTTCATTTTTGAATCGTGCGGCTCCGAGCACAGGATTGGAACGCTGAGTTCGCAGAGTTCCAATCCTGTTCACCAATGCGGGTGTTCACACAACACAATCCCAGATTCAAATCCTCTCACTCGACGGAAGACCCCACGACAACCCCCCACTCGCCAACGGCCCAGTAATGATTGGAATCAACTGCATCTACGGACCATAAAGTGATTGAGGAACCCACGTTTCCGACAACCCATCCGGCACCTCCATCAACAGTATGGGCTACTGTACCATAGTCGCCGACCGCCCAGCCGAGCTTTTTATCGACAAACACGATGTCGTAGAAATTCTCGTAAGCATCTGTTCTCTGTCGAACCCACGTTTTACCGCCGTCCGTCGTACGGCTAATGAAACCTTCCTGACCACAGATCCAGCCAGTCGAAGCGTCGAGAAAGTACACTCCATGCAGATTGCTGTCTGTATCCGCATCCTGCGAGGCCCACGTTCTACCACCATCAGATGTATGCAAAAGTGTTCCGAACGAACCAACAATCCAACCGTGTGTGGCAGAAGCGAAACAGATTCGCTCAAAGTTAGTTCGTGTCTGCCCCACTGCGACACCTTTTCCCTCACCTCGCCATGTTTCACCTCCGTCATCGCTCTCCAAAAGTGTGTTGTTCTCCCCAACTATGAAGCCACGATCTTCGTTCACTAGCCAGGCATCTGTTAATCGACGGCTGCCTCTTCTACCTTTGGTGTCGTCCCACTTTGTCTCGCGCCACGTTTTCCCTCCATCGCTTGTCTTGAGAATGGTACCGCGAATTCCCGTAATAAATCCCAGACGCTCGTCCAAGAAACAGACATTCCAGAAATCGATGCCGTCCGCCAATTCCATTTTCCGTTTAACCCACGTGACACCCCCATCCTTCGTTTGGAGAACCAGGCCCCGTAGACCCACTGCCCAACCGTCCTCAGTGTTAATAAACTGCAGGTCCTGAAGAATGCCTTCTGTCCCGTCGTTACGCTTGAAATCGTCATCTCGCAGAATTTCCCAAGTGCCGCTTCCCCAGGCCAACTCAATGGTCCACAAACACCCAAGAATCAGAAGCCTTGCCGTCTGTAATCGCATGCAATTATCTCCGTTGTTAGATTTAGACATTGGGTCTACAGTCGCGCCCGCAACTGTCATACACCATTTTACCACGCGATAAGGCCAGATACAATGCCGAATTAGTCGCGAATGCGCATTACACGGATTTGAAAACATCTCGGCTAGCCGCACCTGTTCCCGCTCGCAAACCAGTACGCACTCCATCATAAATAGATTGCAAGTTGAAACCCGTTCACTCCATACCACCAAGATTGCGCAAAGGAATCTGAACTTATTACAGCCCTAGCCTTTCAACTAAAAAAGCATCAAAAGGCATCCAAGAAACTTATTCGCACGCAATTTGTTTCGCATCAACAAGCACATCCTCATCGCACCAGGGCGTAACCGTCAAGCAAAATTAGTATCAGGTTACTAACGTTTCCGCTTCGTAGGAAGAACTCTTTAGGCGAGGTTGACAACGAGAGTCGCGCGACCAGGGCTATAAATCGTTCCTCTTGTTGACAGATATTCTTGCTACATTTCTCTGCGCGGAAATGTTTAACATCGAAATAGCTCGGCGATTTGACCTGGCGAATGTCACTGATTCGGCGCGGTTGGTTGCAGCACAGCATCATCTAAGGTAAAGTGGCGATTATGGCGAATTAGGACTCCGTGAGAAACACGTGCACGACAAGCCATACACGTGACCAAATGACTAGCCGTTTATCTCAAACCTACGCTACCAACCTTACTGTCACAGCTTCGGAATCACCTACAATCAAGGGTGCACTGCGCACACCCAACCCATCACGTTGCTCCGCGTTGCCTTGATGCAGATGTGTTGTCAAGATTCTGCCACACCTCGAATGATTCGAACCCTTCCCTACGCGTAGCGGCCCGAGTGTACGACTACGGGCTCTACAACTTCGATGGGTATGAGTTATTCAGTTCGTTACAGGTGGACTTTTTCCGTTCCCGATCGTGCTCCTGCGTCACCACAAGCACTCCGTCTAGAGAAAACACCCAATTCTTCTCCAATCACTTGCCCCCATGAGAGGCCCAATCCTGGGATTAAGAAATATCAGCTGCACAAAACTCGCACAAGAATCGCGTTTCAGTTCGATTCGAGGAACTGAGTCAAAACTATGACGCGGATTCACTGGTGTACAGACGAAATTTGCTGTCCAATGGGTTAAGGCGGGTCCTCCAGAGGAGTGCGACACCCAGATTAAGATTCCATGACAGTACCAGCTGTGAGATTGCATGAGAACTCGTGTGGCCTATTGACCACACCAAACGCACCATGTTAGTCGCCATGCCTCGGTTATCATTGCACCAATGCCATTTGCCGTTTCTGTTCCGATTCCAAGATGTACATCTTCTGCACGTCTTTAGTCTTATAGCGCATGTTCTTCTTCTGCCGTCAACAAGACGGTGCGAAAAACGCTCCATCGACTATCGGAACCAACGTGTCTCTCCAGTCGGACCCCGTAGTCGTGTAGAGCATGCGCCTGAGATTCACAGAACTGATTTCACATCGATAGAGCGCGGTGGATTTGACTCAGATTCAAAATGAGACTGATTTACGACTTTCTGAAACTGGTTAGATTCTTTTTTCGATTTTTACTTGAGATTACAATCTTGCTATGCTAGAATTGTAAGCGGTGAGAATAGCACTAAGTCGTACGAATTGTTCAAGGATGCTGCTTTCTTTGGTCACACAGGAATTCTGCTTCTCAAAGCGAGTTGCGAGATTCCTAATTATTAGAATCGGCAAAACAAACACGCATTGAATCCATAACTAATTCACACCAATAGATTTACGCCCCCACTTCCCTGGGAGTCCGTGGACGTACGCAACTTAGGCGGGTTATCACTCAAGAAGCGATTTCTCCTCATAAAAGTTCCTATTGCCCGAAGAAATCAATCAACCTTGGAACGAGTCTTCTCAGAAGCGTCAGGTTCCAGCTCAACGCGCTCATTTGACTCCGATGTAAAACGGTCCGCGTTATTTTGGAGACGAACTCTAGTCCTGCATTGTCCAATGCATACCGACGGCGCATCAAAAATTATCAGGCAGCTTTCGTCTCTCCACATTGGGATTGTTGATAATTGAAGTTTCCCCGTCGTGAGCCGGATTAGCTGAGGAACTCTGGTTTAAACCAGCGGCCGCTCTGGATAACAATTCTTCACATTACTTCGTAATCGGCGGTGAGGATAAACCGTATCTCACTCATATACGCATAATCATCCGTTCTCCCTAGCCCAGGAGGATCAGATTCCCTAGGCAATCGCTGTGTTTTCGAGCCAGTATTCACTAAATAGGCGAACCGTACTCCGTCTTCTTTACTGTGCTCATAAACACTCGAAGAGGACGCGGTCGAGAAAGGAGTTATCTGTGCCCCGAAAGATTGCAATCTTCCCGGCTAGCTTTGACCCTGTTACTAACGGTCACGTTGACCTAATACATCGTGTAGCAAAAATCGGTCTTTTCGACGAGATAGTCATTGCTATTGGGATAAATCCCGCCAAGACAACCCGATTTAGCATTCGCGAACGAATTGAGATGTTGGAATCGGTCATCGTGAACTATAACCACATCACCATAGATCAATACTCAGGACTGACCGCACAATATGCGCAAGATCTGGGTGCATGTACAGTTGTTCGCGGCCTTCGTGAGATGTCGGATTTCGAATACGAATTCCAAATGGCCCGGATGAACCAACAAATTGCTCCAGATGTTGAAACACTCTTTATGATGGCCAATGCAAAATACGCCTATCTCAGTTCCACCTTGGTGGTCGAGATTTTTCAAATGGGGAGTTCCAACCTTAGTGACGACCAATTGTTAGAGATGGTACCCCCAATTGTTGTCCGAATGTTGCGACACAAATTTGCCCCAACTGGCTGAACGATTCCCCCACGAATGGTCATAGCGGAAAGTGCAAGCCATTGATACCCCCCTATCATAAATCTTCGTGGACTTGGTATAGGCATCTCTTCTCATTGTTCTCACCAGACCAAACAGCACGTAGAACTCTATTGCTCAGTAGCCTATGAACAGAACTTGAATCAAACTCTTCAGAACAATATGGAATCTTGACGCATTACTGTTTCTCGGGATATATTGTGAACGGAAATGCCTCTTCAGTCCAACCGCTCGCGTTTTACACCGCATAAGGAGCGTGGCAGTTCTCGAACCCGGTGAGAGCTTAACACGATAGTCTAATTCAGGAGACAAACCATGTCAGTCAAAATTGAAGTGGCCGGACTCAAAATCGATGAGTCGCTTTACCGCGTGGTCCGTGATGAAATTGCGCCCCATACGGGGGTGGAACCAGATGCATTTTGGAGTTCACTCGCGGAGATTGTTAAGGATTTTGGCAAATCCAATCGTGCTCTGCTACAAAAACGCGATATATTCCAAGCACAAATTGATGAATGGCATTTAGCACAGGGTGACAAACCCCTCGATATCGAGAAATACAGAACGTTCCTCATCCAAATTGGCTATCTGCTTCCCGAAAACACAGATTTCGTCGTGACGACGACAAATGTGGATCCTGAGATTGCGTCTATTGCTGGACCACAACTGGTTGTACCTGTGGACAACGCACGTTATGCCCTGAATGCAGCCAACGCACGGTGGGGAAGTCTCTATGATGCGCTGTATGGCACTGATGTAATTTCAGAAGGAAAAACTGCTCAGAAAGACCGTGCCTATAATCCGGCGCGCGGGGAGGCAGTGATTGCTCAAGCTGCGGCTTTTCTGGATTCCGCGATCGGCCTTGACATTGGAAGCTTTTCCAATGTCACCCTGTTCGAAATTAAGGACCAAAAACTCGTCGCAAAGCTAAATGACGGTAGCTACACCGAGCTGGCTACGCCTGACAAATTTCGCGGCTACAGGAAGAAGGAACATACTTTATCGAGTATTTTACTAACCAATAATGGATTGCATATAGAAATCATAATTGATCGAGAACACCCTATAGGCAAGGCACATCCGGCGGGAATTAAAGACGTGGTGTTAGAGTCTGCGATTACAACTATCCAGGATTGTGAGGACTCAGTGGCTGCCGTCGATGCATCTGATAAAGCAAAGGTCTATGCCAATTGGACCGGCATCATGAAAGGGTCACTTGAAGCGACACTAGAGAAGGAAGGGCAAACGATAATCCGGCGGCTGCTCCCTGATAGAACTTTTATCACGCCAAGCGGCGGTCGCCTCACACTTGCAGGACGTAGCCTATTGCTGATTCGAAACGTGGGGATTCACATGTACACCGATGCCGTGACAACATCCGATGATGAAGAGATACCGGAAGCGTTTCTTGACGCTATGGTTACCTCGCTGGCAGCAATTCACGATTTGAATGGCCAAAACACAAAATATCCGAACAGCCGAACAGGCAGTGTTTATATTGTAAAACCCAAATTTCACGGCCCAGAAGAAGTAGCAGAAACTGTGAAACTGTTTGGACGGATTGAGGATGCAATTGGTCTTAAGCGGAACACTTTGAAGATTGGAATCATGGACGAGGAACGGCGCACCACCGTAAACCTTAAAGAAGTAATACGTGCTGCCAGTGCCCGGATTGTGTTCATCAATACCGGATTTCTTGACCGTACTGGAGACGAAATTCACACTAGTATGGAAGTCGGGCCTGTTCTGCCGAAGGCGGAGATCAAATCGCAACCGTGGATAAAGGCTTATGAAGATTGGAATGTGGATATAGGCATAGAAACCGGACTAATCGGGAAGGCGCAAATCGGCAAGGGCATGTGGGCGATGCCAGACTTAATGAAGCAAATGCTAGAAGAAAAAATAGCTCACCCTGAGGCCGGAGCGAGTACGGCCTGGGTTCCTTCTCCCACAGCCGCAGTGCTTCACGCCATCCATTATCATAAAGTGAATGTAGCAGAAAGACAGCGCACGTTGAAATCCAGGGTGCGCGCCAGTTTAGATGAGATCCTGACCCCACCGAAGTTAAATCGTCAATTATCACCCTCGGAGATTCAACAAGAACTCGAGAACAACGCCCAGGGGATACTTGGGTACGTTGTGCGCTGGATTAATCAGGGAATCGGCTGTTCGAAAGTTCCAGATATTCGTAACGTAGAGCTGATGGAAGATCGTGCCACGCTCCGCATATCAAGCCAACATATGGCTAATTGGCTACACCATGGTCTCGTAAACAAAAAACAGATAATCACAACATTCAAGAGGATGGCACTGGTTGTTGATCAGCAAAATGAGGGAGACAGGGATTATCGGAGCATGGCCCCTGAATTCGAAGAGAGTCCAGCTTTTCAGGCCGCTCTGGACTTGGTCTTTAATGGCAGAACAATTTCAAATGGTTATACCGAAACTGTGTTACATTTTCATCGTAAGCAAGTGAAAACCACCCATTCAATTTAAGTTCTTGGCATAACCCTATTCGGATTGTAACATCTGGAACACGTTCCCGACAAAATTGTCAATATTTTGTCGGGAACGCACTTTTCCCATCCCCCTGAACACGCGTCAGGGCGTTAATTGTCTTGTAATTGATAGCGACAAGACTTTACATGTGGGAAATCACCCATTTTCTTTGACAACACAACAGCTAATGTGATATTATTTCGTAGAAGATAGACTAATAATCTGCCTTGCCTTCTATAGGCTTCCGTTGGGTTCGCTTAGAACCTCATTTCCCGAATCCGTGCAAGACGTTACCAAGCGACAATCCATCTCTCACACAAACAAAAAGGCTCCGAATCCCTGCCGATAACTCAGGCTGTGCCGACCATAACTGAGCTACTCGCACTGGCTTCAAAAGGAGGACATCCGATGGATGCAGCATTGCATGATCAAACAGATTCAAAATTTGCGAAGCAAGGATTTACGTTTGATGATGTTTTATTGATTCCTGCCGAATCAGAAGTGCTGCCCGACGAAGTTGACACAACCACGCGTCTCACACGTAACATTCGACTCAATATCCCAATCTGTAGCGCCGCCATGGACACAGTGACAGAGGCGTCCCTTGCCGTTGCGATTGCTCGAGAGGGTGGCATCGGGATAATCCACCGCAACTGCTCGAGCGAACAGCAGGTTCATGAGGTAGATAAAGTCAAGCGGTCCGAAAGTGGGATGATCTTCGACCCTATAACCTTGACCGCGGACAAAACCGTAAGTGACGCATTGGACGTTGCAGCCCGATATCGAATTGGGGGCGTTCCTATCGTGACGGCTGAAGGCTATCTACTTGGCATGATAACGAACCGAGACCTCAAATATGAAGAAAATCGAGATCTCCCCGTGACGGAGTTGATGACACCAAGTGAAGAACTTATCACAGCCTCGCCAGGAATCACACTAGAGAAAGCAAAACAGATTCTACACCAGATACGTAAGGAAAAACTTCCCATCGTCGATGAGAAATTCCGCCTGTGCGGACTCATCACGATTAAAGATATTGATAATGTTCAACAGTATCCGTCAGCTTGTAAGGATGAATCTGGCAGACTGCGTGTTGGAGCTGCTATTTCGCCTTCTTCCGCCTTAGACTCAATCGAACAACTGGTAGCTGCTGAGGTAGACATATTGGTAATGGACACAGCACACGGTCAAGCCAGTAGTGCGCTTGAGATGACCCGACTCGTCAAAATGCGTTTCCCTCACATTGAACTAATTGCCGGAAATGTTGTCACTGCGGAGGGAACACGGGCGTTGATTGATGCTGGAGCCGATGCAATTAAAGTTGGAATGGGGCCGGGATCAATCTGTACGACCCGCGTCATTGCCGGCATCGGCGTGCCTCAGATTACGGCAGTTTACGACTGCGCGAACGCCGCGGACAAAGCTGATGTTCCGATTATTGCAGATGGTGGCATTCGCTTTTCAGGTGATATCGCAAAAGCGATAGGTGCAGGCGCTAGTTCGGTAATGATAGGAAGCCTGTTTGCGGGAACAGATGAAAGCCCTGGTGAAACGGTTATATATCAAGGACGAACATTCAAAGCGTATCGGGCCATGGGATCTTTGGCGGCCATGAAAGAACGTGGGGGACGGGAAAGATACCATCAGGCCGAGCAGCTTCAGTCGAAACTAGTACCTGAGGGTATTGAAGGTCGTGTTCCATACAAAGGCAAATTGAGTCGTTTTGTTTATCAATTGGTCGGTGGCCTTCGCTCCTCCATGGGATATTGCGGTGCTCCAACTATCGACGCACTTAGGAAGGAGAGCAAATTCATCCGCATGTCAAGTAGTGGGTTCCGAGAAAGTCACCCGCATGACATTGCCATAACTGAAGAAGCTCCTAATTACAGCACCACGTTGTAGCTCCCGTCTAGAACAATGCCTATCTCGATAGAAAATTTCATTCTAATCGGCAGTCACATCCACAAATATCACGAGGTCCGAACGCGGATGATTCTTGGATATTCAAGACGGTGACAAAACCTAACGATGAAATACACGATTTATAGCTGAACCGGTTGCGCTGATATCAATTTAACGAAAAAGGGGACTATAATCCGTCATGAAGAAAGTCAGTCAAGAAATGTCCTTTTGGGATCGATTATACATCCCAGCACTTATCAAAGGAATGCTTACAACGATAAGACATATTCCGCGGAAAAAGTTCACTTGCCAGTACCCAGAAGACCCACAAAGCGTTATCGCCCGAAATGAACGTTACCGTGGTATTCACAAGTTAACACTTGACGAAGAGGATCATGTTAAGTGCGTAGCATGTTTCCTATGCGCAACAGCTTGCCCCGCTGATTGTATTACTATTCAGGCGGCGCCGGCCCCCGAAGATTGGAGAGGCAAGGATGGCTCTCAGCGCGAGAAATATCCGGAGGTTTTTGAAATCAACATGCTCCGCTGTATTTTCTGTGGCTACTGCGTTGAGGCCTGTCCCGAGGATGCCATTCAAATGACAGGGATCACTCTCCCACAATACTTTAGAGAACATCAGAAAACGGGAGAGGTTTTAGGAAAATCTCGCGGAGACTTCATTTTTAATCGCGACGCTCTGGTAGCCAATAATGAAATCCCCCAGCAAGGGCTCAGTGTGCGAAACTAGAGGGGCGCAACTTGTCCCAGCCGCGCGTGATAACTCGGAAATCTTCCAAATACCTCGTTCCTAGATATACTCTCTCACTAGATCTACCGACAGCATGAAATTACGTACAACACCGTACATAGCTTAGACAATTGCTTCTTTCAAACAAGGATTCCTGGGTGTGGGGTCCAACCTTGACCAACAATGGTAAATGTTTTGTTTCCATTATCAACATCGTGTTCATTGTCAGGCATGGAGGACTGACCTTATAACAACCAGATGCAAGACCTATCACTTAATTTTCGTTCAGATGCACTTTTCGCTCTAACTCACAAAATTAAATCAAGCGTAGAGGGCCGAATCGATTGGGGAGACACCGTCGGAATTGAACTCGGCACCGAAACAGATAAGCTACTCTTTCTATGGACCCCGAAGTGTTCTTCTGAGGCACAAATTCTTCCCGGTTTTGACTCGGCTGACGGCGAACTCAGGCTAAAGATGAAGTCGCGTTCCGGAGTCTGGGTTTCTTGGATTGACCTAGCAAAGGTAAACTCCGAGGCCGGAGACGATTATGCCCGGGTTCGTAAGAGTGTACAGGAATTGGACCGGAACGCCCGTCAGGTTATTGATTTCGCCGATGGTGTGCTCACGGACATTACGGTCCAACACTTGGGAAAAGCGCTGACCCTACCGGAGTTAGTCGAGGAAGTGCTACAAGTCGAACTGACGGTCCCAAGCTGCGCCAAAACGGGCAGTTATATACTCACAAACTCGGCCACTGAAACTCCAGCCACGGTAATCATTCCCGAGCAGACAAACATACACCGGGTGCACCTCAACGAGGACGAGCTGTTCGAGTCTATTGACGAAACGGACCACGACATGCTTCTCGTTGTATTTCGAACACATGCAAAATGCTATCCCGATTTCGTTGATATACGCTACGCCTTGGGACTTAACGCCTATCTAGCCGGGAATGTACAGAAAGCTAATTCTAGCGACATGGTCTCCAATTTCACATCTTTCGATCCCAGCAGCATCAAACGGCGTATGCATGTTTTTCCGACGGCGGCAGCCTACGACCCACTCCAACCTAACTCTATTCGATTTGTGCCCATCTCACTTGAGGGAACATCTGAACAGATACACCAGGCAATCAACGAATGTTCCTCAGTCGTGAACCAATATGGGCCAGAAGCAAGAACACAAGCGTTCACAGTTATATCCAGGTTTGAAAAAAGCATCGAAACCCGACTCAAAGCCCTTGTCCTAGAAGAGGGAACACGCGTCCATGACAAAGTCTGGGACGAACTTGTGGATCATGACTTGCGAAGCCGTATGTTCGAACTTACCAATCTCTTTGGTGAATATCTGACGCTCCATTTTGATTCCGACACGGCGTCCACAAAGCAAAACGAATTAGAGAAAAGCATTGATTCAATGATAGACTCATGGCAAACCTATGACCTACGACAAAAGAACCTCAAGAACATTATCAGTTCGGGCTACACGTTAGCCAATCAGCTTTTGGACAGGGCATCAGGTATACTCCATGACTTACTGTTCGAGAGGCATTTCATCGAGCCTGGCTATGCTTGCACCGTCGAGTGTCGAGTTATTGAAAACGATGAGCCTATAGAGGAAGTTCACCTACCCGCCTGGACCAAGAAAACTGTTCGCGAGCGCTTGAATCGCTTTGCTCTAAACTCTTCTCTACATGCTAAGCAGTGTGAGCGCCTTCGCACGATTTGGCTTGAATGCCTACAAATTGCCACTTTCGCAGACCAATATGAACAGCAATTCGAAACCGTTCTGCAACCGCTAGTGGATCTCCTTCTAATGCCCAAGGAGCACAGACCGGGCAGTGCATTGCGTAAACCATCCAGCAAAACTGGACCTCAATTCAGCGAGTTCGAGTTCTCAAACCAAACCTTGCTAGATTTGCTGACTCACCTCAAGCAGCATTGGCCGCTGATTCAGTCCTGGATTGCCAACATGCCCAACGATCTCGATACATCCGATGAGTACTATGCGACCCTATGGATGATACTCACGGATGGAAAAATCCGTGAGCGCCTCAACAACTCCTTTCTCCCTTTGTGTGACATCAATCTAAGCCTGCCCGTTGAAACAAAGCGCTTGATTGATGTGGTATTGAGTGAACGCATCGTAATATCCAACGACAAAGACCTAAGCAACCTTAAGCGCAATCTCGACCGTGCTCTACTCGTGAAAACCGGGCGTGGCCTGCGTGAGACGTCGACACCATCAATGCTGGAGATACATGGCGACCTTTTATTCCATTTGCTTCGCATAGAACTTCTTGCATACCAGGGCGTACTGGAAAAACGAGCTTCACGGACGGTCAAGGCCAAACACCAGAATAAGCGCCGAAACTCAAACAAGGGTAAGCGCACGGACAATTCACGACATCCAAAATCGGAAAATCTTTCATCGCATGCATCGCAAATTGAGAAAGTCATGGAACTAATAGAGTTTCTGACGCAATATACAAAAGCTCCACAGATTCTGGTTGAAGCGGGAATCAAACCCGAATCAACTTCAATTCAACAGATTCGTCGTCAGCAGCTAATGAACTTTAATCTACAGGAACTTCCGCCAATCCAAGACACATGGCTAGACAATATCAAATCGGTCGATGAATATCCTAATTTAAGGGCATTCTTACTGGAATATCAACTGCCCATTTCCACAACTGGGCGTCGATTGATGCATCTGAGAAAGACTTCCTCCCAACCCGACCAAAACGGCAGTTCAAGAGACGCATTCCGCATAGCAGTCCAGCTAGTCCAAGAGATAAAAACCCTCGAAGCTTCAAGGTATGAAGGTGAAGTTCTAGATCGATTTCTGAATCACCTGGCCGAGAAGCTGTGGAGGTGGGAGGTCAGTCAAATTACTGAAGAACAACTTCCAACTCTCATTAAGGAAAAGCTATTGTCATCATCGATTTGCTATAGACAGGACGTAGAATCGCTATTGGAATATGTAGAACGGTACGACCAACTGATCGAAACAAAAGTACTCCCCGCATCGAAGCTGCGTTTGCAATCGCAGGTGATTGAGGAACAGTTCCAAGAACTTGTTGAGAGCATGTTGTAAAAACCCCTAGCAAGACACCCTGATGCGCTATTCTTAATTGACATGAAAGTGAGCATATTCAATCAAGGAAAAGTTCTTCTTCCAATTGCCTGGTCGATTTGCAAATCCGAGGTCGTTTCGGAACTGTTTATTCTCGACGAGCATCGGAAAGTACCGCGCGATGCTAGCCGACACCTCGAGGACGCGGCATCCCTTTCTGGGCACCGGATTCGTGTGTCAGTTTGTAACACCCCCACTCCGCTCACGGGATCCAGGGTGGTGATTCTTCCAGCTCTACCTACACGGACACTTGGTTTCGCGGCCCAGCGAGCAAACAGTATCGCATACGTACGTCGTGTGACACAGCACATCAAGAGACACTCACCTGAAGCACACATCTTGGTTGCGATGTCACAGTCAAATCTGCTCTCCACTCTGATACACCATGAGATGAACGCTGTCCCTGGTCAGATTCTAGCGCTCTCAAATCTCCAGGCACACGGTCTGTTGGAGTCCCAGCTTGTGAAACATTTAGATGTTGCGATCGAAGATGTCACCTCACTTGCGATTGGCAATGATGAGACCTTACTAATGCTACCACAATATTGTCGGGTAAACGGGATTCCGATTGACCAACTTCTCAGACCAAAACAGATCGCCCGGCTTAATAGTAATGTTACTGCAGCTCACAAAGGGGCGACGTATACAGAGAATGTCTACAGCCTTTCGGTTTACCTTCGGCAATTGATAACAGCAATCGCGAAGGACAAGAAAACAATAATGTGCATAGGCACACTGGTCGAGGCTAGCTCATGTGCCGTCTATCTAACTGTGCCGGCGAAGATTGGGCGCGCAGGCGTAGAACAAATTATACAGTTGGAATTGACATCGCGCCAAAGGCTAGAATTTCAACGACTTGTTTCTAGAAGCCTAGCGGACCAACAGTCACACATCTGAGAATACACGCAACTCAGCTGAATTCCGTCTCCACAAAATCTCCTAAAGTTACTGCCGACCACGTTGACACACCCTCAGGTCGGCAGTCGGGTTCTTCAGCAATTGTTCTCGAATCCTAAATTGGAGGTGGACGCTGACCGTGATTCTCGTATCAGGCATTTTAACTCGCGTAGGACTGGGGTGTAACAAATCCATGTGCCCGACTCCATGCGGCTTACAAGCTGGCAGCTACGGCTTTCATCAACTGACCGATATAATGAAAACACGATGAGAGAAATACATGAAACACTTCTTAAGCTTATCCAAAATCACGATCTAGGTGCATACTGCACCGTTGTCCAGACCAATGGATCGACTCCGCAGAAGCCTGGTTCCAAGCTCCTGATCCTGCCCAACCTACGCAACATCGGGACCCTTGGCGGAGGCTGCGTCGAAGCTGAAGCCCGACGTCAGGCTATTGGGCTAATGGATGGCGGTACGCCACGCCTCTTGAATTTCCAATTGGACAGTGACTACGGTTGGGATGATGGGCTAATCTGCGGGGGGTCTATGAAGATTTTCATAGACTTGCCCAAAACGAGTGATGAGGCCACAATATTTGCAGAGCTCCGTAAGTTAAATGACGCGAAAGTGCCGATTGTGCTTGCAACAGTGGTGAAGAGCGGAATTACTGACATCGAAGTGGGCATGAAAATGATCCGCGGAATGAATGGAGAACGACTCGGCACATTAGGTAATCTGAAATTGGACGAGGAAGTTGAATCTGAAGTGTCTGAGGTATTGGCGGAGAATTCACCTGGATTGCATCGTACGAAATATGGAGATATATGGGTATTTCTAGACCCAATACAGCCCCGACCAACGCTCCTTATCGCCGGGGCCGGTCATGTCGGTCAAGCGCTATGCCACCTCGGTAGTTGGTTAGATTTTGATATCGCAATCGTTGACGATCGGCCTGATTTCGCCTCGAAGGATCGCCTGCCGGAGGCCGACGAGATTATTGTTGGTGACATTGCCGACGAGTTGAAACAGTATCCGATAAACCATTTAACCTACGCTGTTATCGTAACACGTGGACATCAACATGACGAAGAAGCGCTGCATAGCGTTATCGAATCTGGTGCGCGTTACGTTGGTTTAATTGGGAGTCGTCGTAAGATTAAACTCATTTTGGACGATCTTTCGGAAATGGGTGTTTCGGAAGCGGACCTCGCTCGGGTCTATGCGCCCATAGGTGTAGACATAACTTCCAAAACGGTTCCAGAGATCGCTGTTAGCATTGCGGCTCAACTAATCCAAGTGCGCAATGCTCCGAAACCAACAGCGCATATAGCCGCCGAGCCAGCGACGATGCCAACGGCCAGGAGGTAAGAGGCACATGTCGGAACCAAGAGGCAACCACTTGATATTGGACAAAATTGAGCTCAGTGCTGACAAATCCTATGAGCTCCGAGAAGTGGCGGAATTGGTGAAGTTCACCCTAGATTTTGTCAGCCGCGAAGCGCAACACGATTCCCTGAGCTATTCAGCATCCGACGTGTACTGGATTCTACACGATTTACTAAGATACATAAATGCGCGTACCAAGGGCGAATTTATCCTGAAACGTCTAAAAAAAGGCGCGTGGCGACTTCAATATGACACGGAGACTACTGCACAGAAGAAAGCGAATGTACAACGCCAAAAAGAGCTGGACGAAACCGCAGACTATATTGAGGACTTAACGGGCCAGCGCCCGCCTTGGGCGTAGTACCATCATTTGTCTTTTATCGGTGAATCTGTTGTTGCTTTGCTTAAGATGAGATCGACTTCACCGTCCTTAAGAACACGGAGAGCTTCGACCAATTGATTATCATGTTCGAGATCCACTATCTGTTGGATGCCGACGTTAGCATTGAAAATTACGTGCGCCTCAAGCGTCACCAAATCAACATTCAGACTAATTCCATTCTCTTTGAGAATCTCTATCAAATCAGACAGCTCTTCTTCAAGTAGCGCGAAATCTTCTGGCGTCCTACCTGTACGACTTTCCTCCGCCTCAATCCACTTCTCTACAAAATTATTGACGTATCGGCCAGCACGCATCTTCTCGCGTATTAGAACCTCTTCAGCTTCCAATTTCTCACGGTCAATAACTACGTGCGGTGTAATACCCTTCTTGTCGATTGAAGCTCCGCTAGGGGTGAAATATTCCGAAATGGTAAGTGAGACCGCACCACCGCTACGTTCTAGTGAGAATCGTTGCTGTACAACCCCTTTGCCAAAAGATGTGGTACCAAGCAACACGCCACGTTTGTGATCCTTAATAGCGCCAGCGACAATCTCAGAACCACTGGCGCTGTATTCATTCAACATCACTACTAGCGGAAGACCGGAAGGACAGAGGAGATCTCGACGAGCCGTGTATGTCTGATTAAAACTTCGCCTTCGCCCTTTTGTAGACACAATCAGCCCCTCTGAAATAAAAGCATCAGCAACATAGTTGGCTTGTTCAAGTAGTCCACCTGCATTATCTCTGAGATCCAGTATCAAGGCTTCCATGCCCACCTCTTGCAGTTGCTCGATTGCGTTCCTAAACTCGCTTCCAGTCCTCCCCGTGAAGCTATTTATGTGAATGTAACCAATGTGACCATCAAGCATTTCCTTCTCTACACTATCAATGCGGATTTCCTCTCGTGTAAGTGTAAGATCAAAGGGTTCTGCTACTCCGCGGCGCTGCAAAGTAATCGTGACCTGCGTACCCACATGACCCCTTAAGATATCGACGACGTCCTCCAACGTTTGCCCTGTTGGGCCTCCGATGTTGATTGCTTCGGAGTTCACCCTGATGATATAGTCCCCTGCCTGCAATCCCGATTTCATTGCAGGCGTGTTGGGCAGAGGTCGCGCTATCTTTATGAACCCTTTATCAGCGTATATTCGGATTCCAAGTCCCCCAAATTTCGCATGGTAAAGATTCTCCTTCTCACGCTTCTGTACTCGTGGAGGAAGATAAAAGGTGTATGGATCATCAAGCGCAGCGAGGGCGCCTTTGATGGCCCCCTCATACATCTTTTTCCTGTCTATCTCCTGGTAATAAAGGCTATCCGCCTTCTTGATCACCTCCGGCAACACCTTGAGCAGAGTCATGTCACTCACTCGTGCGCCCCGATCGCTCAAAGCATCTTTGCCAATGGTGGGCAGTAGCACAAGCGAGGCTACCACAACAGACGTTACAAGGATTATTGGAACCGCGTGTTTGTGACTATGGGAGAACATGAACACCACCTCATGCCGTGAGCTCGCAACGTCTCTAGGGCACTTCAAGAAGGATTACAACGGCCCCTACGAAGCCACGTGAGTCAGGGATTAGAAAGAAAAGCCACGTAAGATGATGACTCAACTACTCAGAAATAGCATGATAATTTCGAGACGACCTTAAACACACTTCTGAAAGATTAACAACATTTTTGCAGCGTTCCAATCACACAGAAAGAGACCCGCACAGTGCCTATAACGTGAAAACAAACAAGCAGCATCGACTATTCACAGCGCCGTGAGTAGATTCTCGGTTCCTGTCATCGCAGACAGTGTTGCAATATCAGTCCGTGCCTATGATGTTGGATCGTCATGCGAGAAGTTCAGTGCATCGTTGCGCTAACCACTCCGCAAGCAATGATGGGCGCGCTGATAAAGCTATCCGTCCATCATTGCTTGCCTAAAGGAACTCCGTGCGTAGAGGCTCATGGCTAATTCGACTCTACTGCGTTCAACTAGAAAGCAGAGGATGTAGATTAACATAGTGACACCATGACGCCGAGCGACAGCGCCAGAGTTTCGAGACTTCGCCAAGCTTACGACTCTCAGAACTTGCTTTCAAGTCAGTTATTCAACGTATCGTTTCCTGACAATATCTAGTTCCAAATAAGACGAAACAATAACGAACACAGTACACACCGATGCCGCATGCAATCGAGCGCTGAGCAAACACACGAGCCTCAGGATCATCTTGGAACCAACTTAGTACACATATCACGATCGCAGCCGAAAGTACTTCCTAGCGTTTTCGAAGACGTGATGCCCCCTCTATTCTCAATTTTCCTAGAAACGGCACGCACTATTCAAGGGGATTATCCGATAAGAATACTTAACCTTGCTTGTTAAAGTCGCCCGTCGAGCTTTAGTCGAGCAGCATAGCACGTACAATCAAGCTCGGAAGAACGGTTCAATCACTAGTCAGGCTCTCTAGTATGACTGCTGCGCGAATGTTTGAGGCCCTTTGGACTGCGCAAAAACGGCAGACAATAGATTCTAAGTTCTCTAGAAGAGCAGTATTATAACATGGCAGGCAATACCCTGCAACGCAAATAGGTCCTACGCATTTTTTGAATGCAAATGTTGCCCTCGCTTTTTCCGTTTCATCCGCCAGGACGATTCCGGACTAGTCTTCCATCGATCATGACACCACAACCACTGTGCCGGATAACGGCGGATATACCCCTCAAGATAACCCATCAGACGTGCCATGTTTCTCTGCACGTCCTGCTCGAAATCGCCTGAGTGTTCAAGCGCAAAAGGTGCAGAAATATGCACGTGATGATCATCGTTTTCCTGACGAATATCGAGTGAAAAAAGGAGTGGCGCACCGGTTCTAAGCGCAAAGGTAACGGGACCTCGCACCGCCGAGACATCTGTGCGAAAAAAATCCACGACAACCCCTTCGCGTCCAGCATTTTGATCTGCGAAAAAACCGACAGCACAATTATTCTTCAGCGCGTGTAGCGTCTTTCTTACCGCCTGCTTTCGGGGAATCAATTCCAAACTTAGATGCTGCCTATACCGCCAAATCAGAAGATTGAGCCATTTGTTCTTTAGAGGAAGTGCAACAGCTTTTGCCCGATTTGGCATGAGTGCCCCATACACCAGCGAAAGGAGTTCCCAATTACCGAAATGCGGCAAAAACACCACAGCACCTCGACCATGACTTAAAGCGCGCAAGAGGTTTTCTTTTCCCTCAACTCTCACTTCTTTCCAAATCGTATCAGACGTCACCGTCGGAAATCGCAGAAGCTCAATAGCCGTCTTGCCGATGTTGATGAAACTGTCACGACATAAATCGCGTCGTGCGCGCTCAGCCAACTCATTTCCAAATGCAATCTTGAGATTCATTAAAGCTATCCGCCGACGCTTTCTTAACCCACCATAGAGCGCCAAACCCGCACAACGGCCAATGTACATAGCGACGAACTTTGGTAACGGCCGAACGATGCATCCGAGTACGAATACGCCGCCGTAAACGAGCCAATCTACAATTTTAGTCATAATCGTTTTTGCGTCACCTGTGTGTAACAGTCCGTAAAATCGGGTTCGCAGAAGTGTCTAAGAATCCATCTGATTTCAGGGCCCTGCTGCCTGCAAACCAAGGCCCTTATTGATGTCGTGCCACGCGGCGGGGACGACGATCGAAGGGGTCCGGCTTCCAACTGAATTGGTGACGTACATTCTCCATTCTCTGTAAGATTCACCCTATCTATTCAAGTCTAATGGCACACATCTTTGGATTGCTTGGTGACATCCAGGCCTATGATGCCAGCATAAGCAGCCTAAAGGTCAAACTGCCATTGGTGAGCAAGAAACGAATCTACAACCGGCAGCAGAGAAACCAACGTGAAAACTAAAACTTGCATAGCTCCGCGAGATAGTCCGAGGGAGCGACCCGGCGCCACGCAGACTCACTATTGTCGAAGCCTGTGCGGACCGGCGGTCTTGTAGCAACATGACAAATATCAGGCACATTCTCATTCGTTGCAGTCTCGGGATTTGATAGGATTAGCAATCACTATCTAGCATTTAGATTAGCCAAACATAATATCATACCAAATCTCGCACCGTCAAACGAGACAAAAAAATGCTTGATCAGACGGTAGTCGTACGTTATAATTCTAGTGATACCAATTGATTTAGAAATACGTCTCGCGCCTAGGCATTCGTGAACATCTAGAAATAAGCGAACCACGTTGGCTGGAAATAACGGTCATTCTAAGTAAACGTACTCGTAATCGCCGAAGCGTAGGAACGAGGAGGAGTGACGACATGATTCGTAAAATTATTAAAGACGTGGTCGATGGCAACCACCTGACTGAACAGCAAATGATCTCCGCCATGAGCGATGTTATGAATGGTGACGCGACCTCGGCACAAATCGCGTCCCTCATCACCGCACTCCGTTTGAAGGGTGAAACGATTGAAGAAATTACCGGTGCCGCGCGAGTCATGCGAGGAAAATCCGCAAAGATACAAACCAAGCACCCCTTAGTTGTCGATACTTGCGGCACAGGTGGGGATGGCTCAGGCACATTCAATATCTCCACCACTGCCGCTTTCGTTGTTGCGGGCGCAGGCATACCAGTAGCCAAGCATGGGAACCGAGCCGCTTCCAGTCAGTGTGGCAGCGCCGACGTTCTTTCTGCGTTGGGAATAAACATAGAACTTACTCCCAAGCAGGTGGGCGCATGTATCGACGATGTGGGAATTGGATTCCTTTTCGCTGTCACGTTCCACGGCGCAATGAAATATGCAATCGGGCCTCGGCAAGAGATTGGAATACGGACCATTTTTAACATACTCGGACCATTAACAAACCCGCTGGGCGCGCAAGCACAAGTAATTGGAGTTTACACGCCAGAACTAACCGAACCCCTTGCCCATGTACTAAGGAACCTAGGTAGCCGACACGCCTTCGTCGTACACGGAGCAGATGGCTTGGATGAGATTACACTCGCAAGCCACACTCGCATTTCAGAATTAGTCGACGGGAATGTCAAGACATATAACATCCATCCGGACGATTTCGGTCTGTCCACAGTCCCATCAGAAGCTCTGCTTGGTGGAACGCCGCAAGAGAATGCCGAGATCGCTTTGACCGTTCTCAAAGGCAGTCCTGGATCATGCCGGGAAATCGTCACACTGAATGCCGCCGCGGCTATTGTGGCTGCAGTCACAAGCGAATGCATAGAAGAGTGTCTGGTGCGCTCGAGGTAATCAATCGACTCTGGAATAGCGCTCGAGAAATTAGAGTGCTTAAAGGCACAATCCAATGCGTAAATCTGAGACATCCTTTATTCTGGACACCATCGTCGCTCACAAGCGCGAGGAGCTTGCACTGGATAAAGAGCAGGTACCATTAACGACCCTAAAGAATCGAATTAAGACCTCGCCAGCGCCGCGCAATTTCCACACGGCAATTTCTAATCCCGATCGTGTCGATCTAATTGCAGAAGTAAAAAAACAATCTCCAAGCAAAGGAATAATTTCCAACTCCTCTAATTCGATTTCAATCGCAAAGACCTACGAAAACCATGGCGCGTCCGCAATCTCAGTTCTGACCGATTATACATTTTTTGGTGGCACAATTGAAGACCTGAGTACCATTCGTGACTCCGTCAATAAACCACTCCTCCGTAAGGACTTCACGATAGACGCGTACCACATATATCAAGCTCGGGCTTCTGGCGCAGACGCCATTCTCCTCATCGTAGCAATTCTGACACTGGAAGAGCTACGGAAGTTCATGCGTCTTGCAGAAGATCTTGAGCTCGCGTCTATCGTCGAAGTTCATACGGAGCCCGAACTAGCGGTGGCCTTAAAAACCGACGCAAACATCATCGGAATCAACAACCGCAATCTGGAAACCTTTCAAACCGACATTCAGACAACCTTTCAACTGAGACCATCAATTCCTAAAGAAAAACTCGTAATCAGCGAGAGTGGGATCGCCACGCACAAACACGTACAAGAACTCAGGAGATTTAACGTCGATGCCATTCTCGTCGGAGAATCTCTAATGCGCAGTAACGATATCGGATCTAAAATAGGGGAATTGATGGGTGACACACCACCTGTGACGGGATAAAAGAACGAGACTAAACACTCGCGTCCGAAGCAAGGTTCTACGAACAGAGCTAGCGGAGCTCAAACGAGCGGGGTTAGATGGTAGCTAACACTACGCGGTCGATTCCAGAATAGTCTTGGACAACTTCCATGTCCTTGTACGCGCTGTTGGAGCGAATTAGCGCCTCAACCCTATCTCGTTGATTATGACCAATCTCGAGACAAACCTTCCCACTCGGATTGAGAAATTGCGGCGCCCGTGCCAAAATATTCCGAATGAGCTCAAGACCGTCAGAGCCTCCCAAGAGTGCGCATTTGGGTTCATAGTCGCGGACACCGGCGGGTAGGTCATCGTACTCATCCGCGCCCACATAAGGCGCATTGGAAAGAATCCAATCAAATTGACAATCCGGCAAATCGTTCAAGGGTTCAAATAGATTGCCTTGTAGGAAGGTTATCCTGTCAAGACAACGATGCTGGGCTGCATTTATGCCAGCAACCTCTAATGCATCAGCCGATTTATCGCTCGCGACAATTTCCCACTCTGGACAGGACACGGCAAGACTAATCGCGATTGCGCCACTTCCGGTACCAATGTCGATTACGCGGCACGATCGGCTCTGCTTGCCTACGACGCACTCAACAAGGGACTCCGTCTCCGGACGCGGTATCAGCACTCGTGCGTCCACATAAAAATCGAGAGAAAAGAATTCCTTGTGATGGGTTAGATAACTAATCGGTGTGTGAGCTGCTCGCATCTTTACAAGCTCTCGAAACCTGGAGAGGACCTTCGGAAACACAGTCATTTCAAAGCCAAGATAAAGCTCGAGCCTGTCTTTTCCTAGAAGGTGACACAGCAATAACTCCGCATCGAGTCGCGCGGTGGGAATATCATGGAGTTCGAAATATTCGGTGGTCCATCTGATGAGATCGATTACGCGCCATGTTTTCAATTCTACAAATTCTTCAGCTTTTCCGTTTGATCGGCAGTTGTTAGGGCATCAATAAACACGTCGAGCTCCCCGTCTAATACCCCGTCGAGTTGATGAACGCTTAGACCGATTCGGTGATCGGTAACACGGGCCTGCGGAAAGTTATACGTACGAATCTTTTCACTACGGTCACCAGTTCCAACCATGAGCCGGCGCGTTTGCGAACGTTCTGTATCTTGTTCAAGCTGCTTCTTCTCTAATAATCGAGAACGCAATATTTTCATGGCCTTCGCCCGATTCTTGTGTTGCGATTTCTCGTCCTGACAAGTCACAACAACATCAGTGGGCAAGTGGGTAATTCGGACGGCAGAATCAGTGGTATTGACACTCTGACCACCGGGACCGGAGGATCGGTACATATCAATGCGTATATCGCCCGATTCTATTACAAGATCTACCTCCTCCGCCTCCGGGAGGACCGCAACGCTCACAGCTGATGTGTGAATTCTACCACTTCCTTCCGTTGTTGGAACACGCTGGACACGGTGAATTCCTCCTTCATATTTCAACTTGCTAAACGCACGACCACCGTGAAGCGAAAAAACAACCTCCTTGAATCCTTTGAGTCCGGTTTCATTCGCACTTAACAGTTCAATTTTCCAGCCTTGCCTCTCTGCATACCGTGAATACATCCGAAATAGTTCCGCAGCGAAGAGGCTTGCCTCTTCACCCCCAGTTGCAGCGCGAATCTCAGTAATCACGTTTTTCTCATCATTTGGGTCCTTCGGAAGCATGAGAAACTGAAGTTTCTTTTCAATCTTTTCTTTTTCACTCTTAAGCAGTTCGACTTCCCCTCTAGCCAATTCGATAAGGTCCTCATCTGTCTCTTCATCGAGCAGAGTGATTAGCTCATCCGTCTCGTCTAGGACCTTTCGATAATCCTTGTAGGTGGAAATAATCGGGCTGAGCTCGGCATGGGTCTTAGCAAGATGCTGCAATCTCTGTGGGTTAGAAATCTGCTTCGGATCGGAGAGCGAGCGCTCAACTTCGAGATGCTTGGCTTCAATATCCTTTAATTTGTCAAACATAATAAACTCAACCTTGGAGCGCCAGATTTGGGCTACTCGCGGGATTGTTTTCAGAGTCCCGATGCAGCCCTGTAAGCCTCATCAACTCGGCTCTATCATGCTCCTAGCTGATATTCGGGGTAACATTGCATGGAATACATTTTCGCGAAAGGCCCCAACGACGTCAATCCGATTTTTCCGCCGAAAGACCGTAGCGGCGTCGGAAACTTTCCACGCGCCCGGCCGTATCAATTAGCCTACTTTGCTCCCCTGTATAGAAGGGATGACACTTACCGCATACATCTATGCTCATTTTAGACTTTGTGGAAATAGTTTTGAATGTTGCCCCACACGCACATGCAATCTCACAATCAAGATTATCTGGGTGGATTTCTGACTTCATAATATTCTCTTCTCCTTACATATCGATAATTCTAATAACGAATTTGGGAGGGCACACTTTCCTGTTAGTACCTCCCGCTCCGTCCACTGCCATTCTTGCCTCTATTATTGGCGACCATCATCTCAATAAATTCCTCATTAGTCTCGCTTTTTCCTAACTGTTCAACAAATAGTTCCATTGATTCAGCGGTATTCATCTGGCCCATGAACTTACGCAATACCCATACCTTACTCAATGCCTCGGGCTTAAGCAGCAATTCCTCGCGTCGTGTTTTCGATTTCTCGATATTGATCGATGGAAATATACGCCGATCTAGTAAAGAACGTTCAAGATGAATTTCCATATTCGCTGTACCCTTGAATTCCTCATAAATATGTTCATCAGCGCGGCTTTCCGTGTCAACCAACACTGTCGCTAGAATCGTCAAACTCCCACCTTCCTCAATCTTTCGCGCCGCACCGCAGAAGCGCCGCGGTTTCACAAAAGCGAGCGCATCTAGACCGCCTGATAGCGTCTTCCCACTGTGTGGTGCCATAACGTTGTGTGCACGTGCCAGACGCGTCATACTATCCAACAGGATAACCACATCCTTCCCATATTCAACCCATCGCCGAGCTTTCTCGATGACCATGTCCGCAACCTGGATATGTCGTTCGGGATGTTCGTCAAAAGTTGAGCTAATCACCTCGCCTCTAACCGATCTAGCCACATCTGTCACCTCTTCGGGGCGTTCATCGATTAGGAGGAAAATAAGCTTAACTTCAGGATGGTTCGCTTCAATCCCACGCGCAATATTCTTGAGGATTGTGGTCTTTCCACTATAAGGTGGCGCTACGATTAAACCCCGTTGTCCCTTTCCTATGGGAGACATTAGATCGACAATACGCGTAGAAAATTCGGAGGAATCATGTTCAAGTCGCAATCGCTCATAAGGATAGACCGGCGTGAGATTATCAAAAAGAATTCTATCTTTAGCAATCTCAGGATTCTCGTCGTTAACCCTTTCAATCTGCAAAAGCGCGAAATAGCGTTCTTCCTTGTTCTCGCTCTTTTTTGGGGGACGAATTTTTCCTTCCACCTCATGACCGGTACGCATATCGAATCGACGAATCTGTGAAGGAGATACATAGATATCATCACTACTTTGCAAGTAGTTGTAACGAGATGATCGTAGAAAACCGTATCCCTGATCCCTATCGTGCAGTATTTCGAGCACGCCCGTCCCGTAAAGCGCATTAGTATCCTCGGCTTTGGCTTCAAGAATTCGGGTAATCAACTCCTGTTTGCGAAGTCCGCTGTAGCCCGTAATTCCGAGTTTTCGGGCCATAGCATTCAACTCGGAAATTTTCATTTCTTGGAGTTTGCCGATGTCCAAATTCTCCATCATTTTCGTTACTCCTCGGTTTAACGCCATACTCTCATAGACTCAGTATCTTCTGGTACCGCGGCAAGTTTAGTGGACATAAACTCGACTACGGCGCGATCTATGTATTATTCTATTCTAAAACACACGACAATCACGGGAAATCACCGAAATGGAAGCAGGGCACAGGCAACATCTTGGCGCACCCTTGATTGAAAGCCGGAAGGATTTTCCCAGGAAGCTTACTGTAACAACATAGGTGGTTTTGTTTCTGTGGGCAAAATGCTCAACACCCAGCCACGCAGTTCCGATCTCTCCAGCTGAGTGGAGCAAACACATCTTCGATGTTGACGTCTCGGCGAAGAAATCCTCGCCGACCCGCCTTTCCTCACGAATTATAGCCTCAATTTAATTCAACTTTCCACAGCCGTTAATGTCTCCTGAAATATCATAGAGTTCGTGACTAGTTTGACTCTTAGTTGAGCAGATCCAGGCTTGCAACACACAGACGAAACATTATAGCACACCTTGGAACACAGCAACATACTTTCGCTTCAAGGCAGGCAGCCCTGGCTGTCTTTGGGATGTCGGACCTATGAGGCTATCACATTGCTCGCACCAGACTGTCCCGAAAAGCTCCGTCTAGCCTGCTGGAACATCGGTCTCATATACAGTGAACCACCGGGAGGTCAAGCTATTCACAATCGTTCTCAAAACGAAAATGCGTTCTCACAAGAGAACCGCATCGGGGGCTCACGAGTTGTTTGACAAGGCAATCCTTGTTGTGAAAAATTTCGGGAAGGAATTACAATAGCGCAATTATACACCGCGGGAGTGTTGCTGTCAAGTTTTTTCTCACATGCGTTTAATCCGTCATGTTTTCTACTTCAAGGCTTGCGGCTACTCGCCGCCTTACATACCGCATCTATGATAAACACCATGCTTGTGAATTTATAAAGTAAGCTTTATAAATTCGACTGAACATCTATATTAATCCAACAATGCAAACATTGGAAACGGAATAAGAAGAAGCAGCTTAGTTACAGAAGCAATCTGAGCTAATCTCTTAGAGAAGCTCCATCTCATAGGGTTGGTCCTTGAAGGAGGCTCGAGCAGGTGGCACACCGAGACTGATTCTCTTGAAGACCTCCACGGAATATCAGTGAGAGCGTTGCACTCGCTATCTTGGCGGCGATCGCAGTACAATTCGAGCGCTTTTTCTCGTTGCGCAAAATAAGCGCCGCGCGCTAGGCGCCACAATGCCAGATTGCAATCCTAACTCCGCATAACCACAAGAGGGAAGCAAAGTAGAGTATGGGGATACATCACGCCCTCTCGCGCCTAATGTCATCATCCGCGGCATCTACGCATTCAAAGGTCTCAACGACGGCCGCACCCACACTATCACCCCATACATTCACGGTCGTCCGAAAACGATCTAACAGCCAATCGACTGTCAAAATGAGGCCTATTCCTTCGAGTGGCAAGTCAACTGCTCGTAGAACGATTACCATTGTAACAAGTCCGGCTTCAGGAATACCGGCAGCGCCAATTGCTGCTAAGGTCGCCGTTAGAAAAATAACACCCTGCTCGGCCGGCCCCAAGGAGATACCGTAAACTTGAGCAATGAACATTGCAGCGACCGCTTCGTACAGAGCGGTTCCATCCATATTGATGGTGGCTCCAAGCGGGAGGACAAAACTTGAAGTTCGATTTGATATTCCATTCTCTTTTTCAATTGCTCGCATAGTTAACGGCAAAGTGGCCGAAGAAGATGCGGTTGAAAATGCGTTCAGAAGGGCGGTAATCACGCCCTTTCCATACTTTAGCGGATTTCGGCGAGCTATCAACAAAAGCACAAGCGGTAATACTATAAAACCATGTGCTGCAAGGCCAAACACGACCGTAAAGCTATATTTCCCTACAGCCATGAGTTCGGGAAGAAACCCACCGAACCCGCCAGCGGCGCCAATTCGTCCAGCCACAAGTCCGAAGATACCAATCGGAGCGAGAGTCATTATCCACTGAACCAGCCGCATAACCGCATGGTTTAACCCCCGAAAAACCTCGATTGCCGCTTTCCCGGAATCCCCTAACACAGAAAGTGCAGCACCTATTAACAAAGAGAAAAATATCAGAGGCAGGATATCCATTCGGACCATGGCATTAAAAATATTCCGCGGAATCATGCCTTCCTTGCCCGTAGATTTATCTCCTAGCAACACCTCTTTCAATGTGCCCCCGATATCGCGGCCGCCCTTCTCCCGTACTCTTTGAACAACGGAGAGGCTGATTTCGATACCCTGCCCGCGAGTGGACAGTTCAGGATACGACGGGATAAGCCCATTCGCATCTTGTCGCAGAGGGACACGCCTACCTTCATCCGTCACAACATGAAACACCGATTCATCAATGCTCTCCCATCTCTTAACTACTGCCGAATTCTTGCTTACCGATTCGATTTCGCCCGTCACTTTCTGATCGGACAGGGTGAGTCGATATTTTTCGCCATATCGGCTCTTCTTCCAAATGCCGTTCGTTAAGCAAATCGTCCGATTGTCAGTGCCACTTAGCGTGTAAGCCAATTCTGGCCGTCGTTCGCCGTGCGAGATCCCATTGCCTGGCTGGAGAATATTGACCAAGATAATGCCGATTAGCACCGACACTGCGGTTGTCACCATATAATACATAACTGTACGTCCACCAATCGAACCGAGGTTACGAATATCTCCTAGACCCGTAATTCCAACAACCATGGAAAGCACAACTAGCGGAACCACAATCATCTTCAGCAAATTCAAAAATATCTCACCTAGGAGGGCTGTCTTCACTGCTAGGTTCGGAATCCAACCCCCAACTATTATACCAACAAGTATGGCAATAACGATGCCGATTAAGATTCGATGTGTTCCGCGCGATTCGCTAGGCACACCTGATTGCAGAGTGTCATTGTTTTGCGCACGACGCATCTTTTAAATCTCCCGCATTTAAAATTAAGAATAATGGAGGTTTCGACTGATCAGATTGGCAGAATAAAATCAGAAGTCACAAGGGCCGGTCCTAAAAAAACACAAACGCATTCGCCGTTTTTCAGTTGCTTTTAGCACGCAGACCGTATTGCATTACGCTTCAGCAATCTTGATGGAGACAGCTTCTAGCTGTTCATCAGTCACCCGAGAGGGTGCACCGGTTAGTAAGCATTGCCCTCTCTGGGTTTTTGGAAACGCAATGACCTCGCGAATATTTTCCTCGCCGACCATAAGCATAACAAGTCGATCAAGGCCTGGCGCTATGCCTGCGTGTGGCGGTGTTCCATACTGCAACGCCTCAATAAAGTAGCCGAATCTCGCTTCAACATCTTCGGCACTCATTTTAAGAATGTCAAGCACTTTCTGCTGAACCTTCCACTCGTGAATTCGAACACTTCCGCTGCAGATTTCACTGCCGTTAATTACCAAATCGTAGTGCTGCGATTGTGCTCTGCCGGGATCGATATCTAACAGAGGAATACTATCTGGTGCTGGTGAGGTAAATAGGTGATGAAAGGGCTGGTACCGTCCCTCATCTTCGCTCCATTCGAATAATGGATAATCAACAATCCACAGAAACTTTAACTCGCTCTCATCAATCAAGCCCAGTTGACGGCCCAAGCGAAGACGCAGATTGGCAAGGGCATCGGCAACAGTCTTCGGCTTGTCAGCAACGAACAACATAATGTCCCCAACCTTCGCTCCCGTTCGATCAGCGAGCGATTTAAGTGTGTCTTCGGAAAAAAACTTGACGATACTCGACTCGAACCCATTCTTTGTTACCTTAATCCACGCCAATCCTTTCGCTCCATAGATCGCAACAAAGTCTGTTAACTCTTCAATCTCTTTGCGGGAAAACATCGCGCCGCCCGGAACAGAAATTGCCTTTACCTGTCCTTCCTTTTCCAAGACACTACTGAACACCTTGAAATCAGAGTGCGCCACCAGATTAGATACGTCCGCAAGCTCCATACCAAAACGCATATCAGGCTTATCATTGCCAAACCGCGACATTGACTCATTATAAGACATTCGGAGAAAGGGTGTCTCTATTGAAATCCCAACGGCATCCTCGAACATACGTTTCATCAACCCTTCTGTGATTTGAAGCACGTCATCTACAGTTGCAAACGACATCTCGAGATCGAGTTGCGTAAACTCAAGTTGTCGATCGGCGCGTGTGTCTTCATCGCGGAAGCAGCGCGGAATTTGAAAGTAACGATCGACTCCACTCATCATCAAAATCTGTTTAAATTGTTGAGGGGACTGTGGAAGGGCATAAAACTGACCTGGACTATTACGACTGGGAGCCAAGACATCACGTGCTCCTTCAGGTGTACTATTCATCAAAATCGGTGTCTCAATTTCAAGAAAACCGTGCTCATCCATGTACTTTCTAGCCGCTAACATTGCCTTATGCCGCACTGCCAACATCGTTTGCATCTTCGGACGACGCAGATCGACATAACGATACCTCAGCCGAACATCTTCCGCCACTTCAATATCATCCTCGACAGGAAAAGGGGAGGTCTCAGCGCCATTGAGAATTTCTAGTACATCTGTCGCAAGCTCAACATCACCGGTGGCAAGCTGCGGATTTATTGTGCCCTGATAAACATGCAGTTCGTCCTCCACCACCTTGACTACATACGTCCTCTTATCTACGTTGTCAATAACAAGCCATCTGCTCCCCGCGTCACGCAGCACAATCTCCAAGTCCCCTGATAACGACTGCCTAGCATCCTCGAAATCCGATTTGAATTCTTCGGAAATTGAGCCGTTTTCCAAGTCAGACTGGTATTTCAAATCCGATCGCGAAATCAAATCCCCTTCCATTCGCTCACGCACCTGCCCACAAACACTTAGAACAAACTCGCTCCGAATCTGGTGCGCAATGGCATGTGGATCAGGATTAATCTCCGGATCAATGACGACCTGTGTGATTCCGGAACGATCACGTAAATCAATGAAAATCACACCGCCATGGTCTCGGCGCCGGGCGACCCAACCTGTAAGTCTTACCATTTCCCCCGCATTAGCGAGCGCCAATTCTCCGCAATAATGTGTTCTTTTCATCTCAGGCATCATGTATGTGATTCTCCTTAATTGTGGAATTAGACTAGCGTCTTTGCATTCAAATCAACTTTCAAAATCAAGATACATACAATGTTTCTCTCTTCGAAGACCGGACGCAGTGCTGTCTGACTCATTAAGCGGCACTCAAATCAGCACACAAGCGATCAAAGGCCACCGTCCTCTGATCTCCGCTCTCCATTTCGCGTACGGTCGCGCATCTGATATTAAGCTCATTCTCACCAATCATCACAACATATCGCACATCAAGCTTACTGGCCGTTTTCATCTGTGCTTTCAAGCTCCGCCCATTGTATTCAAGATCGGTCCTTATGCCGCTACCACGGAGCTCCTGTGCCAAACCAAACGCGGCAGCCATAGCACTCTCGCCTAGAACCGCGATGTAAACCTCTACAGGTCGTTGGACGGGCGGAGAGACATTCTGAGCCTTAAGCGCAAGGATAATACGATCCACTCCCAGCGCAAAACCAATGCCTGGAGTTGGCTTTGCGCCAAGTTGTCCAACAAGATAATCGTATCTCCCGGCGCCCCCAATTGCATCCTGTGCTCCCAGTCCACCACACATGAACTCAAACGTGGTTCGCGAGTAATAATCAAGGCCTCTGACAAGATACGGATCTTCCTCATAGTTCACCTTCAATTGATCAAGGTACTCCTTCACAGTCGCGAAGTGCTCACGGCACGGTGCACACCAATAGTCCGTTACTTTCGGCATATCCCCTAGAGCCACACGACAACCATTCTTACAATCAAGAACTCTCAACGGGTTACGAACATAACGACTCTGGCACTCAACACAGAGCCGATCGGCGTGACGTTGCGCATAAGCCTTAAGCTCATCAACATACTTGGGGCGGCACGCATTATCTCCAATGCTGTTAAGACGGAGCGTCAAGTCCTTAAGACCCAGCAGAGAAAATAAGTGGCTACCCAATGCGACAACCTCGGCATCAATTGCCGGGTTATCCGCACCAAACACCTCCACTCCGACCTGCCAAAATTCGCGATAGCGTCCGGCTTGGGGACGGTCATAACGGAACATCTGACCTATGTAGTAAAGCTTTAGCACACTGGTTCCTTCGAGCAGGCGATTCTGAAGAAGAGCACGCGCAACTGATGCCGTTCCTTCCGGACGCAGCGAAAGGCTTCGATTTGCTTTGTCAGTGAACGTGAACATCTCCTTTTCCACAATGTCAGTGGTATTGCCCACCCCGCGAACAAAAAGGTCCGTGCTCTCAAAAATCGGTGTGCGAATTTCCTGACACCCGTACGTTTCGAAAGCCGTTCGTGCGACTTTCTCTACCCACTTCCACGACTGAATCTCTGAGGGAAGAATGTCCCTTGTTCCCTTCGGCGATTGAATCTGCATCATCTTCTTGATTACTCCCTATGTTGTCCAAAACACCAACAATGTGTCATTATGTAGATAAACCGTGGTGTGTTAACCTGCAAGTCTAGGGGAGGCCATTGACAGCCTGGCATCGCCAATCAATTAAACTTTGCTTGCAGTACCGCTTAAAGCAGCCGCTAGATTGACCGCGAGACAGGGCCAATCGGCACTTCTGTCTATCTAACACGTTAGCACATATTTACCACATTTGCACACTGGGGCCTCTGGCCGCGCCAGTGATAAGCTAAAGTTCAGTCCGAAACATAAACATCACGTTGCGTAAAACTCATTACTTCCTATTCCAATTTCGCGAAAGGCCACACAGACACAAAAGGTCAATAAAGTGCTAAATCAGACACCATGCTCTTATGGCTTGTCAACCCGTCCAACTTCTCCTATTCCTCTGTCCTCTCATCCCGAATCCGATGAGATTGTTCCTGGAGTTCCTTCGAACTTGGCACTAACCGAAGAGCCTTTGCATTAGCGTCCAATGCGCTGTCGAATTGACCTCGTGTTAAATACAGTTGTGTCAAAGAAATATGTGGTAGCGGTTCTGTCGGAGCCTTCTCGATTGCGCCTACATATGATTGAACTGCTTTCTCATATTGACCACGTTCACTATAAATACTTCCCAAAAGATAATGTCCCCGCCAAGAGTCTTTGTCGGTTTGCAAAGCTTTCTTAGCATAACTAAGAGCTTCATTAGCGGCATCCATACGATGATAGATAGACGCCATCGCGAGAAGGATTGGTACAGGGAGCGTGGAATCCAATGCCTCAAGTCTTTGATAGGTGCGTAGCGCCTCATCAAAGCGTTCCTGCCGCTCATAAATCGGTCCCAATAAGATGAAAAACTCAAACCGTGGCGCATAACCAATTGCGGTCTCCAGAGCTTTCGCCGCTTCGCGTAAGTTTCCCTGACCCTCATAAATTAGTGCTAAATGAAAATGTCCTTCCACATCGTTTGGATTCTTGCGAAGTGTCTGCTTCACAAGATGTTCAAGTTGTCTGAGTTCGTCCTGCTCTTCCTCCCGAACCAGATCTGCAACAACGGCAAAATTGTAGCTAATCGTGTCATCCTCCGGATTCATTACAACTGCTTGGTTCATCAATCCAATAGCTTTATCATATTCTCCCTTGGCATATTCAATCTGGCCTTGAATCAGATTCTGACTGGCCTCGAAGTAGAGGCGAAGTTGCCGGCGCACCGACATCTTATCCTCCATCGTATCCCCATAATTCACCAAATAGGACATCACCGGCTCCCGGTGTTTCGCCATCCCGAAAATGTTTTTCTCTGTTGTACCATTTAGACTCTGGGAACGGAAGAAATCTAGCTGAGGACGATTATCTGTATGTATTGGACCGTCACCAACATACTGCTGTAGGCGTTGTGCACCCATCATAAACGAATCAAGCAATGACGTGCCATCGAGATTATCATATAAAAGCTCATTGGCAACGTTGGGAATCTGGGATTTAGCAAGAAACTCCTTGTAATTAATCTTTAGTGGTTCTCGCGTACCAATAAGAATCACAAAATCGGGGGTATATTTATACCAGAGCGTCGTATTCGGAAAAACCTTAAGGAAAGTCCTCAAGATTATCTTATAGTGGCCCTCGGGCAGCCGATGCAGAGGAACCCACTGGCACATTATACCGGTCTCAGTAAGAATACGCTGACAAAGCCTGTAAAAATCCTCGCTATAAATATTTGAGCTTCCCGCACTGACAAGAGGATGAATGATTCCGGTTGAAATCATATCATACTTCTGACGGGTCATTAGAATATAGTTCCGCCCGTCATTAATCGTGTGGTTGAACAGCGAGCTCTGCAATACGTCGTGGTTCACATGCTTGAAGTGTTCACGCGCGGAATCAATAACTCCATTCGAAATTTCAACGGCATCCACACGTACACCATGTTTCGTAATCGAATACGAAGTTACGCCCATTCCAAACCCAACCACGAGAGCACGTTCCGGATTCGGATGCAAAAGCAATGGGAGATGAGCGATCACACGGTGAGAAGGGGAATCCCATCGAGAAGCGTCCGCCGCTTGATTCGTATCCACATAGAGACGGTAGACCCCCTCATCGTCTTTAAGTGTCGTAACTGTCGAGTCAATCTCTTCCTTATAGTCAACAATCGTATCGCCTGGTCGCTGTATTCGAAATATAGCACTTCTTAGGAAAAGCGGTCTGTTTGCCACGGATAGAATTATCACCCCAAGAACCACCGTCAGAAGAGTCCCACCTATTGCTGTGGTGTGAACCACTTTTGATGTCTTCTCATTTCGGGATATCAGGACGAATCCGACTGCGGCATTCAACATCGCAACTAGAACGATTGAGGCACGAATTCCAATCAATGGAATTAGAATGAACCCAGCACTGAATGCTCCGAGGATAGCACCAACGGTGTTAACCGCATATACATTTCCGATGCTACGACCGAGTCGCGAGGTTTTGACCGTAAAAATACGTACAACGAGTGGAAAGCTAACACCCATCAGCAAGGTCGGAACACTCATCACAATGACGCATGACGCAAACACCCAGAATCGCCCACCTCCAGAGATCGATTGAAACATACTACTAATAGCATATAAGCCTCCGAAAGCGGGTATCAACGCAACAGCGGTAAGCCCAATTGCAATCTGCACTATTCCAAATATGTTAACCAGGCTCTTCAGTCGATCAACGATCCATGAGAAAGCAAAACTCCCCATGCCGATCCCGAAGAGAAACGCCGCCAACATCGTCGAAAACGCGTAAGTTGTGCTGCCGAGAAAAAACACAAGAATCCTTGTCCACAGCACTTCATACGAGAGTGCACAAAAACCAGAAAGAGCAAACGCCCAGAGAACCATGCGCCGAAGCTCTAATGGTATTTCCGCGGTTAACCTTTCAACTACAGGGGCTACTCCCTGAACTGCACCACATTCATCTAGACGAGGTCGCCTTTGATGGCGCTCGAGTAGAGCCGCAGTGATGGAAATTCCAAAATTAATGACCGCCGCAAGCCAGAGTGAGTGTTGAATTCCCAAGAATCGAATCAGGAAAAATCCCGTGGAAATGCAACCTACGACAGCACCAAATGTATTCAACGCATAAAGAGTCCCGATATTAAAGCCTAGTGCTACCATACGATTCATAATGCAACGGCTGAGAATAGGAAGGGTCGCACCCATCAAGGTAGATGGCACAAGCAACAACAGGAAAGAGAGAACGAAGCGAATCAACGAAAGAGAATAGAACTCAGCATTCAAACCCCGATAGGCAAGAGCGTAAATCGCATTGAGGCTGTCCAAAAGCATCGGCCACACCAACGCGAATGCTGCAATTGCCGCTTCAAGAACCGCGTACAGGCGCAACGGGCGTGAGTAGGCATCAGCCAAGCGTCCGAAATAAAAACTTCCAAGTGCTAAGCCGGCCATAAATGCCGTCAATACGGTACTTGTCGCAAACACAGTACTTCCAAACACCAACGTGAGTTGTCGGGTCCAGATTACTTCATAAACGAGAGCACTTACCCCCGAGAGAAAAAACATTATCCAGACGATGCACTTGACGTTCGGCAACCTGTTCCTCCCGTGTTTCAAATCAGATAGGGGTTGATTATAACACATCTGGGGGCAAGATGCGAAAGACAAAATAGGTGAACTGGGACCATATCTTGCCCATTCTAGAGTAAACCGGATTAGCGCGAAGAAATGTTTGGCCCTGATTCGGATCTAGGGTATACTTGTCGTCACGAACCCCGAGAATCGGGAACTTCTTTATGTCAAAAGAACTCTCCTACATCATTCAGAAGATTTGCGACCAATTTGGACAATCACCAGATTGCCTCCGAGCCACACCGGTTTCGCATGGTTCAAGCCAAAGGAACAATGTCTGGCTCTTGAGAACGAAGGAAGACCTGTACGTCCTCAAGAGCCATCTGATTCCACACACACTCGGAGTGGCTGGCTTCGCACCGACGCAGACCGAAGCCTTTGTCCTAACAACATTATATGATGCCGGTTGCAACGTCCCAAGAATTATCTGGCAATCGGACTCAGACTCATATCTTTTGCTAGAGTGGGTTGGTGAATCGACATTGGATGATATAGCACAAACAGACTCGTCTGACACCGTCACCAAAGCAACAATCAACGCGCTCACGGCATTTTGCCAGGTTGAAGAGGCGTTCGTCAATCATGCCGGGACCATCCAGCCCCACGTGTATCGATTAGACTATCCAACTTTCTTGGCACAAGCAATGGACACCATGATAAACCGGGGCAGGACAACACTCAGCTATTTGTCCCATCTGAATGGGACCCGTGGTTCCACAGCTCGAAAAGCGGAATTCGACGCGTTTTGGAAGAAGCTCTCCGAACGATTACGCCTTAACACGCCCACACTAGGCGCGCTCGACTATAACGCTCGCAATGTCCTCTTGCGGGGGGAAGCGCCCAGCTTCGTGGATTTCGCCTGTATTGGATGGGATTGGAGCGAACGACGGATAATCCAACTGTTCAATAGCTTAGGATCAAACCGAAATAGCGGAAATTTTATCAATCTACTCAACCGCGACATCGTTAAAACATACACCAAGCAAGCTGTCAGATACCGCGCTGGGTGTTCCGAACGCGATATTGCTGCACAAATAGATTATCACAATATTCTCTTCTATCTAGCAACAGTTCATAGATTATTGGAGGCGGTGGTGCACCCGAAAACGAAGACACACAAGCAACTGCTAAGCGCATGGAGGAACCCCGATGCTAGACTAAAACGTGCCCTATATCTGCTCGAGCATTCCTGCTTGAGCGATGACGCGTGCGCTGCGGAATTTCGGAGATTCATCGGGGAATTTCGAAAGAAATCGTGACGTAGCATGACGTCGTCCTACATCTATCGCATAACCAACGAAAGGACACTTACTCAACAAATCCCGCAAAGTGAGCAAAGCACAGGCTAGCTTTGACTTGTCAATTGGCACGCTACCTGGTCCCATCGACCAGCGGACGAGGAGACCGCAAAAGACCAGCTGCGTCAAACTCCTCCATTTACGCTTCTCGCGCCGTCCAAGCAGAGCCGTGCACTTTCGTAACGCGCAGAAAATTGGCTTCTCTGGCGGAGCGAATTCGCGCATCGAATCAAATCGTGCTTTCCGGCGAGCCTAAGCATGTGCGACTACTCTCACCTATGCCGATTACTCGTCGGTCCCTAAGCGAGAACCGCATGAAGGTAATACCAAGAGCCAACGTCCTCTGATTCGAATAATTCGGCGCTCTTCCTTTCGCCGTTACCAGCAGAAAGATGGGATCCTTGCACCACAGAACAGGATTGCTGTTTTGGCACGAGCCTTCGGGGCCAAACCGGATTGTCGTTCCATTATTGACCACTCATACATTAGAAAGAGCGGTCATCGGAAGAAAGAGCGGTCATCGGAGCCCTCCCAATTAATAATGGCTTCGCTGAAGAAATATCACGTTTGGAAATCGATAGGGAGTTCTTATCGATTTCCAAACGTGCATGCACAAATGCCGTATTAGCCATTGGACGAAGAGAGCATAGTCACGTACTTTTCCAGGCAGAGTACGTGCTTTGACAGAAACGCGTGGCTACATGAATCAAAAGAAACAGTAAATTCTCAGGGCGACTTTTGTGTGCCTACCTAGTCCGGACCGACTCGGCGGTTTAGGCCCTTCTGAGATGCCTGATGCGATAAGGCTATTCGTGCGCGGTCGTTGTATGCTAACTGAAAGTCACTGTTCCCCCATGGTAGTGTACCGGCATTCGTTGAGCCTGTTGTATCCAATTTGACCTTTATGCAAGTGGATGTACGCGTTCAGACAGAGGAATACAGAGGCGTTCCCCTCCAGAGAGGTGCGATAGATAGGCACCCTGAACCATTTCATTTACAAATCGGACCGACTGAATGCTCGAAAGCGGTTCACGATCTTCCTCAATTGCAGAGATAAGATCCTTAACGAGAATCTGATTACCAATGTGCAACCAGTTTCTTCGAAAATCATCTGTGTCGTACTGGCCATGCCACTCCGGCAGCGATACTTTTTGCCACTTGAGCGCCTCTAGATCGGGCAGCACCCTTGGCGCAGGATATATGTAGGCGTCACCGGGTTCACGCAGTTCCAATGTCGCCCGCTCGCATTCAATGGAAACACCATAAAGGTTATCAAAAGTTGAGCCCCGACATCCAGCCAGATTAGCGGTAGACTCGAAGAAGCCACGCACACCACCATCGAATCCAAAACTTGCCGAAATGGAATCGCCGGCAATAAGCCCAACGGGCTGCGTTCCCTGTCGGACATCCGCAGCTGTGACGCCCACGCCCTCGACAGTAATGTGAGCACTTACCCACCGCGGATCGCCACAAAACGCTATCATCAAATCGAAAAGGTGTGTGCCGTGTAGAATCAGTTCCTCACCACCACCACGACTATCGTCCTTCGGACGTGTTCCAATACGGAGCAAATTACCAAATTTTCCCTCTCGAACGTCTCTGAGGATTTTCTGAATCGGCCGCATTGCGCGCCACTGGTGGGCAACTGCCATCTTCACTTTTGCCCGCTGGCAAGCAGCCATAATCACATCCACTTCAGCCAGACTGCCGGCTACAGGCTTTTCACAATAAATGTGGCTACCGACCTCAGCAGCGGCTTCAACCATCGAAACCCGCTCTGTTACCCAACCGGGCGCAATGGCAACAACATCTGGCCTCTCCTCTAGTAGCATCATTCGGAAGTCGAGATAGAGTTTGCACCCCGCCAAACGTTTTCCGGCCTTCGCAAGACCCTCCGGATTCTCATCGGCCAACGCCACGAGATTGACACCATCAAGGCCATTGAAAGCTTTGTCTAATCCATGTCCATAACCACCTTTGCCCGTAGATCCAATAACGGCCACCCTATATCGCTTGTCCATATGGCTCCTTAAAGAAAGTACTTCGAAGATTTTTACCAGATTCAACTAAGCTATGTCGAAAAACAATTTAGGAATCCCCGGGAAGACGAATATTTTACAAACTGAACGAGACACTTTAACGACATCTGCAACATCATCCCTACAAAGAACCACTAGGCCAGGTTTACTACCCCGAACCTCGAGAAAAATTGGCCCCAATCTCTCTGTGAAGCATATCGGGGTGCGAGCGAATCCCGGTTCCAGTGTTACTCAAAGACGACAAATCGTGATTCTAATCTCTTTAATTCTGTTTCTCGGAGGATTTTTCGCTCCGAGATTCGATACTAACTTACGTTCCCTAGACTCGTCCTGGATGTGAGTGTCCGCGTACCGTCTTGAACGGTGGCATCTTCGGAGCATCGCTAACCGATTCATCGCGCCAAGAAGTGGCACGCATGTAGTGTACAGCGTAACCGCGACGTCGTTTATTAGATTGGTTATGACTACTCATATGCAGTGTTAGACTGTGATGAAAACTAATGCTACCCGATCGTAGCGGCGCTGATACAATAGGCCACTCTTCTCCTCCAAGGTCGTCTATAAACCGGTGCAGCCTATCACCTCGTAACATGCCCCAGCGATGTGTTCCTGGAGCGAAGTTCAAGCAGCCATTCTCTTGTGTTGCGTGGTCTATGGACGTCCATGCGCTAACCAAATCCATCGGGTAAATGTCCCTCCATGATGCGGAGTCCTGATGCCAGGCCTGCGCGGTTCCGACACCGGCCGGTGCTTTCATAAAAAGCTGATCTCCGTACATCTTGATGTCATCCGTTCCTAGCATGTCCGCCACGATATCAACGATCTTGGGGTTACAGACATGCCTCCACATAAGGTCGTCATATACCGCCAAGTTGAATAACTTCCGCACGGATAAAATGCGATCTTCGACTGGCATTTGGCCCTCGCGAAACACCTGTTCAAGTTGAATGCTAGTTTGTGGGATGTTTTCTGCCTTACCGGACGCTATAAGATCGGTTTGTCCGGCGAGTGATTCAATCTCCACTTTAGTTAGCACGTCGTCGACAACTAGGAAACCGTCGACCTTGAATTGGTTAAGTTGCTCCTCAGTTAGAGTGCGTAACATAGCATTAGACATAAAATCAATTCCTCTCGGTTCGACGTTTTAGGTAAACTGTGCGAAATTATACCATACAAATCCCTATACTATCGAAAATTCAGCGAAATGTTAAGAACGATCAAAGATGAAACAACCTCGCACAAATCACTGGGATTTTTCTTGGCAATAACATTCATCAAACTCCGAACTCACATTAACTGAGATTGGACATCAAATGTAGCCAGGACACGTGAGTATATCAGCCTGATCAGCCAAACGCTCAATCACGCGCTCCGGATATATGGACATGCGCTGGTTTGGCAGATTATTTCGTCCGATAGAGGGCATGTAGTTGAAGAAGACAGAGCGACGAATTGAGCGATTAACGACCGGATAAGCATTGTGCGTCATACCTTCGGAAAAGATAATCACATCACCTGCTTTGGCAAAGACAGGCACAGCCATCGGATTCTTCGTCGCATCGGTCGTATCGTACGGACAGACAAAATTAGACTTGTGGCTTCCGGGGATTGCTGCGAACGGACCGTTTTCAATTCTTGACATGTCTGAAAGAATTATGACGCTCTTGGTACTTCGGCAGGCAAAGCGTCCGTTCGTGTGGTCATACGCATAATAAATATCGCGGTCCACGGGATATCCACCGTTGTGCAATCTCCCTCCGGCAGAGGGACCAATCTTCTCGATAAAGTAGCTCGCCGAGACGTAGACAGGTCCACCGGCGAAGGTCATATGGATGGACTTTAGCATAGCGTCTCGGACAATATGGTCAAACTTGTCTGTACCACATAGTGCATGGTCGACTCGACCTATGCCCGCACGCTGCAACTTGCCCTCCCGATTTTCCGGAAGTTCTTTCTTCCAGACTGAATGCTCCGGATTCTGCATAGCCTTGGCCCCTGCAGGGTGGCCAACACCAAGTTCACTGTAGACTTTGTAGTCAATGGGTAGGGCCTGAAGATCGTCAATTCCAGCATGCAATTCTTTCAGAACGTCTTCAGCATAATGGTCCTTAAGTACGAAATAGCCGTCCAAGTCGAAACGGTATTCCTGTTCTGGCGTTAGCTGGACAGCGTCCGGCGCATTGGGCATACTCATCGTCATATTAGCCTCCTCAGATTCTACAAACAGTTGAACTTCGCAATCGCATTAAAACCTCTACAGCAGCGATTAGATTCGAAAAGAATTCGACACTTCGCAAATCACGCCCCCGATTTGCGCTGGTTTATCACCTGAATTCACACATACTGAGAAACATAGATGTCATTAGCTCAACATAATAGATCGCATCGCGAATTTACTTGACAGAAATATGGAAGTGCGATACAAACTCAAGAGTGAAAGACACCCATCGTACGAGAACATTAGCATAATTAATTGTGAATCAATGTCCACAATAATCTTACCAAGTCGTTCTAGTTTCGTCAAGAGCGGAGTCAGCGGTAATCGTCTTTGGCTAACCGTTAGAAGTATCGGTTGCGGCACAAAACAAATCCAAGTTTAATAACAAGCAATGCCTCGGAAATTGCGATTTCCGGACCGAACAATTAGGCTTTAACAATTCGGATTTTGGCGTCATCATGCTGTCGCCAAAACAAAAGCGATGATGTCGAATGAGCACTTACAACTCTGCTGGAGTATCTGGAGCATCATTGGAGGCATGGAACACAATTGGGGACATCAGCCCCTTTTCCAACCTCCATCAGTACTCTTTCAAGACAGAGAGTTTTCAAGATGAAACTATAGACGACAAGGACGCGTCTCCAAGTATCTCATCCTACGCCCGAGGTATTGGAACATGAACAACACATCGGGCTGGACAAACCAGAAGGTGACAATTTGAAGGAATCTCAGGCCATAGACTATGCTTATGCGTATAACTCGGCCAAATGTTCGACTAAAATGGGGGTTTCAGTTCATCCTCAACTGCGCAGCTTTCGGAAAACTTGGGAAGGTTTTTTCTGTTCGCGGTCGTACCTTAACACAATTGTCAAAAGAAAGACATTGGAAAGCCTGGGATTCAGAGGACGAGCGGAAAGGCATCGTAATGTGCATTCTCGCGCCACATTTTATTGATATCATCGTAGGATTGTTGGAACGTCCCAATCGAGTAACGTATTTCGCGCAACAACTCGACTACTCGTTGGCCTGGTCCAGTTATAACACGAATGCCGTCTTTCGGTACCCTGAAGCAATCGGCAACGTTGCGACGACTAAGCCAGATAATTCATGCGAAGAATCAGTGCAATTCGAAGTTTATGACACACGCGGAATCTCCATTCTGATTCACTTGAGCCGGCTACATTCCACCGCCCTCTCTTGACGCTCATTGCGACGGATATACCAAAGGGTTTGCAAACTATTGCAGTCGAGAATTGGGCACGACATCTTGAAAATCGCCGTGACTCAATCACCGATATATTTGGCGGAAACATTCCAACACTGCACTCAACCACGGATCTCCGTTCAGAATCCGGCTCTGCGTGCAGCAACGCTACGCTGACGTTGAGCGAGTCGCGCAATCTCAATTGTGACCAAGTCTAGCTTTCATTACCTACAAAATGGACCAGGACGCAATTTCTCTCTGTTAAAATCATCCTGACACATCAACTCCTCGGGATGAATGGTCGTTCCAAGATCGTAATACTTGGCGACTACAATTGTCGGGTGAGCCTGACTGCCTTGGGCATTCAACATCTGAATCTTCCATACTTATCACGGTTTCTTAGATGAAACCGTGATAAGTATGGAAGATTCAGTGCGAAGGCGGACATTCCCGCATACCAAACATCTTTCTATGGAGGAATTTTCTATTGTGCCAACCAAAACATGTTTAATGATTGGTGGGAGTGGCAGAGCGGGCTCTTGGATTCAGGAGTTCACAACCAGTTTTAATGACCGTATCAAAATTGTTGGCTTAGTAGATGTTCAAGAGAGTGTGCTTGAACAACAGGGGGACGCGCTCGGCCTGCCAACAAATTGTCGCTTCACCGACTTTAATGAGGCATGTGCAACTGTCGAAGCGGATTTCTGCGGAATTGTTACACCGCCCAGATTCCACGCCCCGGCGGCCGTCGCAGCTCTGGAGAACGGTATGCCGGTTATTTGCGAAAAACCAATCGCGGACACCATAGAGGGCGCCAACTCGATTATCAAAACTGTGCGGAAAACATCTCTGCCTTGCGCCATTATTCAAAATTATCGATATGCGCCGAACAAACAAGAGCTTGTTCGGATAAGAGAAGAAGGACAACTAGGCCGTTTGCAGCATATCATCGGTCGCTATGCATGTGATTACAGACGCTACGAATCGTGGGGTAAAGCCTGGCGTCATGATATGGATTTCGCAATGCTTTTCGAAGGGTCGGTACATCATTTTGACATGATGCGATTCCTTTCCGGTGGTGATTGTGAAACGTTGATGGGTTGGGGGTGGAACCCAGAATGGTCAAGTTTCAAACACTATTCAAGCGGCCTTTATTTGATGCGCATGAACAACGGTGTTCACACCTGTTACGAAGGCAATAGTTCGGCAGCTGGGATTTCGAACTGTTGGCATAAGGAACACTACCGCGCAGAGTTTGAAGAAGGTACTGTTGAAATATCGGCCGGTAATCGCATGACAATCCACCGCGCGGGTAAAAACACAGAGGAATACGACGCACCAGTCAATTCGCACTCGGGCCTTGAATATCTCTTTGATGAATTTCTGAATTGGCTTAGTGGCGGCCCACCCTCTGCCACACGAATTGAAGACAACATTAAGAGTTTTGCAATGGTGATCGCCGCCATGGACACGGCACTGGATGGGAAACCGAAACACATTAGCCATTATCTAATCAAGGATGATGACTGACACATCGCTGACGCGGACCAGCTTAGTGTTTCGACTAAAAGGATTCCACACGATTCTCTTTCTGGCGAGGCCTGAATCTTGACCAAACATGTAGCGCCGCTTGGGTAGTCCGATTGATCGCATATCGAGACTAGTCAGCGGCCAACTTGCTTGGCAAAATCCTCTCCTTATGATATAATCATACTAACCTCAAAACCATCATGTCAGACGGTCTCCCATGCTGTGTTTCTAGGCCTAAACTCTGACATTAACTCCATGGTGGTTAGACGATAACGATGCATCGTCTGACTGCCATTCGGCGTATTTCGCATCACCTGGTCTTGGAACTTCAAAAACCACGATTCGCTCAAGTATCAGACCGAGGAGACCCGTTAATGACATTATCATCTGAACTGTCAAAAGAAATGTACAAAGACATGTGGCGCATCCGCCTGTTCGAAGAAGAGGCACACCGTCAGATGAGTCTTGGCTCAGTTGTAGGTACGCTTCACATGTACTGTGGTGAAGAAGCCGTCGCTGTTGGGGTATGTTCTAACTTAGCGAAAGAAGACTACGTTCTCGGAACGCACCGAAGCCACGGCCATTGCCTGGCCAAAGGAGCCGAGTCTCACCAGATGATGGCTGAGCTGTTCGGTAAGCACACAGGAACATGTGGCGGAAAAGGGGGCTCGATGCACATCGCAGACTTCTCACGGAACATGCTCGGCGCCAACGGTATTGTAGGAGCCGGGATAGGACCCGCAACCGGTGCCGCACTTGCAAGCAAGATGCGCAACTCGGGTCAGGTATCGGTCTGCTTCTTCGGGGATGGTGCTGCCGCTCGTGGCACTTTTCATGAGGGAATCGGATTCGGTGCCTTATGGCAGCTGCCCGTTGTCTATATTTGTGAGAATAATCAATACCAACAGTGGGTACCCCGGAAAAACGTAGCCGTGCTAGATTCGGTCGCCGACATGGCCCCCTCGTATGCAATTCCGGGTATCTCAATTAATGGACAAGACGTCATGGAGGTCCGGGAAGTTTCTGGTGAGGCCATTGAGCGTGCCCGAAGTGGGCGTGGTCCCACATTGATTGAGGCTCGAACCTATCGGTTTCACGGCCATAGTCTCGGTGATGAAGAGCAATACCGTTCCACGGACGAAGTCGAAACTTGGAAGGCCGAACAGGATCCGATTAATCTGTTCCGCGCAGTGCTAACGGAGCGACAGTTGATGTCGAACGACGAGGACGCGCGGATTCAGATCGAAGTCAAGAACGAAATCGCCGATGCGGTAAAGTTCGCAGAAGAGAGTCCATTCCCCCCGATTGAAAATGTGGGTACGGATGTACTCGCACCGGTTCAAGGGGTGGTTCGATGAAAACATTAACCTTCAGCGAGGCGTTGCGAGAGGCGTTGCACGAAGAAATGGATCGAGATCAAACCGTGTTCGTCATGGGTGAGGACGTCATTTCACACGGTGGACCATACAAAGTAACTGAGGGCATCGCCGAGCGCTTCCCCCAGCGAATCTTCGAAACACCGATTGCAGAAGCGGGCATCGTCGGCCTGGGAGTCGGAGCGGCCATGGCGAAAATGAGGCCCGTAATCGAAATTATGTACATGGATTTCGTAACCTGTGCCATGGACGAAGTGGTTAATCAAGCAGCAAAAATGCGTTACATGACGGGAGGACAGGCCAGTGTGCCAATGGTCGTCCGTTTGCCCTGTGGGGTCGGCCGCTTGTTAGCTGCTCAGCATTCCCAAATTATGGAGTCGTGGTTCATGCATGTCCCCGGCCTACAAGTCGTAGTACCTTCAACACCGGCTGATGCTAAAGGATTGCTCAAGGCCGCAATACGCAGTGCCGATCCTGTGCTTTTTTTCGAGTACAAACGCATCTATGCTTCCACTGGTGAAGTGCCAGAAGAAGACTACACCATTCCAATTGGCAAAGCCAAAGTCACTCGTGATGGAGAGGATGCGACAATCGTTGCAATTGGTCCAATGGTACAGAAATCACAAGAGGCAGCCATACTCTTAGAGGACGAGGGCTACGATGTAGAAATCGTTGATGTGAGAAGCCTCTCACCGCTTGACACACAAACGATTTGCGAATCGGTACATCGCACAGGTTACGCAGTTGTTTGTGGCGAAGATTCCAGCTTTGCGGGCGCAGTCTCCGAAATAGCAGCCATGATCGGTGAAAACTGTTTCAACTCACTCAACGGACCCGTCGTTCGGGTTGGTAGTCCACACGTACCAATGCCATTCAGCGCGGAACTTGTTAAACACGTTGTTCCTGACGTTGCAAATATTATCGAAGCCGTCAATCAGGCAATGTCATAGCAAGCGCTCTAGTGCTTGCAGGCGGAACGCATTCCGCATGAGATACCTCGGCTGATTGTCCTCAGTTTTACCATCAAGTCCTGCACTTACAATAGGAAAGGAGGTCCTCCATGGCAACACAGTTCCGCTTACCCGGCTTCGGTCACACAATGGAAAAAGGTCGTGTTGTGGAATGGCACGTCGAAGAAGGCACCCAGATAGCGGAGGGGGAGCTACTCGTATCGATCGAAACAGACAAGACAGTCGTCGAAATCGAATCCCCAATTGGTGGAGTACTGTTACGCATAGTTGCTCAGCCTGATGGTGAGTACGAAGTCGGCCACACTCTTGCGTGGATTGGAGAAGCGGGAGAGGAGATTCCAGAGGCCCGCATAGTTCCCGACCAAATAGCGGCTCCGGATCGATCTTCGCAGTCATTAGCGACACCGATCGCGCTGCGATTGGCAAAACGACATGGCATCGATACTACAACATTGCAAGGCACTGGTCCCAGCGGTCGAATCACAAAAGAAGATGTCCAACGCGCTGTCACCGCCTGTGAAGAAACCCACAGCGCTCCGACCGATAAAACCCTGATATCCGAAATTACCGAAAAACCGACGAAACAATCAACACCATCATCTGCAAACTTTCGCGCTACGCCCGTCGCACTTCGCCTAGCAGAACGCCACGGGATAGATGTCACAACACTTCATGGTAGTGGTCCGGGCACTCGCGTCACCAAAGAAGACGTTCGACGTGCGATAGACAATACCACCACTGCCAAAGAAACTTCTGCGGCTGCCCCCGCGGACAAGGGCGTCAAAATAGCCTCACTTACCGGAATCCGTCGGACAACAGCTGAACGTTTGCAGGCGATGTGGGAAGAGACTCCGCTTGTAACCGAGGGAATCGACGTCGATTTTACTAATCTGCAGAAAATACGTAAATCAAATAGCGATGCCTGGCGAGAGTCGCACGGCATCGTCCCCACAATTAACGATTTCGTACTGAAAGCCACTGCGAAGACATTAAGATGCCATCCACAACTCAACACGGCTCTGATTGATGGAGCAATTCATCACTATCAACAGATTAACTTAGGCGTCGCCATCGATATTGACGCTGGTCTTGTCGTTCCTGTCCTTCGAAATGCTGACGCACTTGGCATAATCGCCCTGGCAAAAACGGTCCAAACACTCGCAGAGAATGCCCGTTCAGGAACATTGCGTATCGATGACTTTGAAGGCGGTACATTCACGGTCACCAATCTTGGAGGCCTCGGTATAGATTGGTTTACACCAATCCTCAATCCACCACAATCTGCCATCTTAGGAGTTGGCCGCGTCCGTCCCATTCCAGCAGTTCAGGGCGCCTCGATTGTTCCCCGTGACATTGCCACGTTGGTAGTCACCTTCGACCATCGAGTGCTCGACGGTGCGCCCTGTGCCCGCTTCCTTCGAGACTTACGTGTATTGATAGAAGAACCTCCACCACTACTTCCTTAACGTTACCCGCTCACGCAATCGACTGTAGGGACGTCGAAGCTGATGAAACGCATCAATCTGAGCACATGTGTCTACGGTGTTATTGAAATGCTTCATTCGCATAACATGTGAACGATCGTCAAGAAGCAACACAACAGCCATTTAACTGAGCCGCGCGCACTCAGAACATACTACAGTAGGTGAACTATTCAGATATAGAATCCCGTTCAACGATTGGACACACATCTTCCGAAATTGTCCCCTTATCACGGCGCTCACATCGCTCATTGTCCAGCACTATTAATGCCTGACTAAGCAGTGCCGCTCCTCCATTGGGCGCTTTCCCTCATAAGACGGGGATGTCTTCGACCAACGCAATTAGCTCGTAATTTCATTTTGATGCCTCATATACCTATAGTCACACGATCCTCAGTCGAAATCGGTCTCCCAGTTTTCCCATCCTAACTGAACTAAAGTCCTGTTTCGGACTGGACACATGAGGCAATTAAGTGTACTCACAAACCGACAATGCGATTGGCATTAAAAACACTCAAATCTATCGTTTTGAACACACAAACAAAGTCACGCTTCCGCCAGCCTGTAATTGTCATCCGCCGTCCAGTACCAAGGCCCACAAATGGAAACATTAGCTTTGCGCCAATCATTCAGAGCGTAAGAAGTCTGTTTTTTGAAAATACGCTCCATTGCTTAACACCCAACAGGATAAGCTATTCTCCGACAACAACCAGGAGGTTTCTTGATGAAAGCAGCCGTCTATCACGGACCACGCGACATCCGCGTCGAAGAAGTCTCTATTCCACAAATTTCGGATGAGGAAATGTTGATTCGTGTGCGCGCTTGCGGAATATGCGGTTCCGACCTTCATATGTACCGCCTGGGTATGTTTGGCGATGAATTGGGGAAACCGGTCGAACAAGGGCGCATCATGGGGCACGAATTAAGCGGCGAAGTTGTCGCTATTGGACAGGCAATTAAAGGCTTTCGCGTTGGCGACCGGATTACCAGTGTAGGCCAAGGTGGGTTTGCCGAGTATACAACTCTCCCACTACCGGACCGCGAAACCCATTTATTGCCGGAAACAATCGGATTTGACGAAGGAGCTCTGATGGAACCGCTAGCGACATGCGTGCATGCGGTTGCATTAGCGGGACTCACCTGCGGCGAAACCGTCGTGCTTCTCGGTGCTGGCATCATCGGTTTGGGATGCCTCCAAGTGATTAAGGCCATGGTAGAGTGCCGGATAATTACTGTTGACAGTTCTGAAAAACGGTTGGAGATGGCGCGGGAGTTAGGCGCCGATGAGACCGTGAACCTGGCAAAGACAAATCCACTAGAAGCTGTAATTAATCTAACAGGCGGCGCAAAACCGGTAGTTCGCTACGGGGTCCGTGGAGGCAACGCTGATGTCGTCATTGACTGCGCCGGCGCGCAGAACTCACCCAACCAAGGCCTTCTAATGCTGAAACAGATGTTTGGGCGGATGGTCTTTGTCGCGCTATTCGAACAACCAGCCGCACTGGACTTTAACCAAGTCGTACGCAAACATATCACCATCGAAGGTTCCTGGACATGGACCGATGACGACTACCGCAAAGCTATCTCGCTCGTAGAAACCGGAGACGTAGATCGGAAGCCACTCATTTCACATGTCTTCCAGCTGACCGACGCGTCAGAAGCCTTTGCTCTACAAGACCGCCCGGACGCCGCCATCAAAGTTATTTTGAAGCCCTAGGAGCCCAAGCGTGGATATCAGGTTCCCTTGATGCCTCTTTCCCGCCGTCTTTGCGGTCACAAACCCGCTCAATCCATTAACTATGGTGATTTTAGCTGTTCTCTTAAACGACCAATGGCTGTAGGAGGCCCCGCACACGCAAGCCTCTTACATTAACTAGTACAGAACCTTAATCTTAAATTCCCATAGCTATTACCACACAAATCGTACTGACACGTTCTTTGTAGCACGGCGATACAAGTAATACACAAATTTTGCCCCAGCGTCGAGCTTCCGATATCCGAATAATCCACGTATCATTTCGGTCGTGTAAACTATAGACTTCCAGAATCACCCGCAATTAACCTCCAACTGAGCAACACACAGAATTGTTAGAAGCCCTAGCCGTAACGGCTTGTTCATTCGACATCCTGAATTGCTTCTCTGGCACACGTGGTCAGCATGTAATCCTGACCACGTGTCATATTCTCCACCAGTACAGTCACAGACGAGCGTGTTGTGACTGTACTGGTGGAGAATATGACACACTCAACTGTGGCGTATCCAACGGACGATATTTTTCAACGCGCGAAGCCAGACAACTCTCTAACGCACCACTAACGAGTAAAGTGCGTTCAACAGGAATTGGAGCTAAGCCCGTAACAATCATTTCGACGATTTTCTCCACAAGGCACGCTGAATAAGTTACATTCGGCGTCGGCGACAACAGGAACTGTGTAGATTTGGTATCAGATTGGTCCTTCAAACGCGCAGCAAAACAGTAATCCCTTATCCCGCCGTTGAGCATTAGCAACGTGGTCTCAAGACCATCGTTATACTCGATAAAGTACGCAACCGGGTTCTCGACCAGTCTACGCAGTTCCCCGCTGTGGAGCAGGTCTTGTGTCCGTCCGTCCTCTTCAGTCAAACCACACGGGGTATCACTACGGGAGAGCGCCGCTTCGAGGAGTTCCTGGCTCCATCGGCCTTCTTCTCCGGCCGCCCATACCCCATCTCCTTCGATTAGCTGCACACGTTTAATACCCGTTTCGCCGTCTTTTCGACGCTCAACCATGCACTGCAAAGCTTCAAGGGCATGATAGTCACTGGCATCTGAACTTCCGACACCAATCATCAAAGCGTTTTCAATCTCGCAACCGATTGGCAACTCGAGATCTGGAAGACGCCACGTCACTGGCAATGAAGAACCCGCAAGAATCGGGAATCCCAGTTTGCGTCCATCATTCACCATCTCCGAGGCCTGGTCAAATCTATAAGACAAATGCTTGTCATTATAAACCGGGACAGCTCGATCGTCTTCTTCGAACACTTTGACACACTCCTTGAAGAATTCATATCTTGGGTAGAGGACCTGTCCTTTATCATTTCTGGGATACTCACCGTGTTCCACGATAATTAGAACCGCGTCTACCGCGAGCTGTTCGCCACCACAGCGCAACGCGTCAGCAATTGTTGAATACACCGAAAATCCGAACTCGCGGGCACGATCCGTCGATTGGTCCCCATCGGGTTTCTGATCCACATACAGAGACACAATTCGCATATTAGGGCGTTCCCACCTACCCATGTACGGATATCCGACTAGAAAACGATCTACAAAATGTTGCGCATGTGATAGGTAACTGTAAACGCTCGTAATTACTCCAATGCGCTTAAGCGGGGAATTGGCTTCCATATGACATCTTCCTCCATTTTAATCATGTTCTCCAAAAAGTAGACTCAACATTGGGCTGATAGGCAATATCAAGATGTGGAGTTTCTTGCCGCATCTCTTCAGAACACAAACTCTCTACTCCAGAAATAACAAGTCCTGTCGTGAGCAATGTCCGCTCTACGGGGTAGGTCGGTTGCCCTGAGAGAAACATCTTTTCAACATTGTTCACAAGCGGTGAAAAGAAATTGGCAAGCGTCGTTCGCGCTGGTGGCATGGGCAAATACATCTGCGTGGAAAATGGCTCTTCTTGACTGTCTATGTGAGCGGCGAAGTTGAAGTCCTGAACCAAGCCGTTCATTAATATCATTGTAGACTTGAGACCATCCAAATGCTCGTATTGGTACGCAATGGGATCTTCAACCAGCTTTTTCATCTCATCGATGGTCGGAAAAATATGGTTGAACCCTTGGCGTGCAGGAGTCAGCGTGTGACTCCGACAGAGAGCAGCTTCTAATAATTCGCGGCACCAAATTCCTTCCTGATGCGCTTTCCAAAAGTTTGGACCCCGATAGGCCGATAGCCACCTGACGCCCTGTTCGCCCCCTTTCCGCCGTTCGACCATACACTGGATAGTTTCCAACGCGTGAAAATCATAGCTGTCAGGGCTACCCATTCCAACACACATTGCTTCCTGCACACCAACACCTAGCGGCATGTCGATAGAAGGAGTGCGCCACGTAACAGGTAGGGACGATCCCGCCATGAAGGCAAAACCCATTTCTTGAGAAATATCGTACATCTCTTTGGCCCATTCCCAATTCCACGAAAGATGCTTGTCATTAAAGATGGCTGCAGTCTCGCCGGTCGCTCTGAAAAGTGCAACGATCTGTTTGAATAGCTCGTAGCGGGGATAGAGATGCTGTCCCTTCTTATTCGTGCCATAGCTACCATGCTCGCCAATGAGCAGAATGCCGTCAACCCCCAAACCGTCTCCCCCCAAAGTAATGGCATCGGCAACCGTGGGAAAAATCTGCATCGAGGGAAAACGCTCTGCACGCACACGGCTTAAATCGTCTTTATGCCTTTGATCGACATACAACGAGACCACGTCCATCGCTGGGTGGTGATGTACGCTGTTCCAACCGTACCCTTCTAGGAACCGGTCAACGATGTGCTGCCCATGGGCATATTTTCGGTATTCGGTAACAATAGCTGCAATTCTAGGGCGCTTTATCATAATTTGGATATCCGTTTACAACGTGTCGACAATTATTGAACTATATCGAATGCAATCCCATAATAACGCAAGATTGTTGTTCAGACGAACTAATAAAGAAAAATGAGATTCTCCGAATCGGTTTTGCCCACGTAGAGTAGGCTTCTCTACTGGAATACTTCACGAGAACACTACAAGTGGTAATCGCGAAAACGATTTCAGCCACAATGTTAGGAAACTTCTATAGTGGCCGAACTCAAAGAAGGCGGACCTATTACCAGCGTTGAAGCTCTGGAAGTTTTTGCACCAATTCTGATATCATTTACTCAACCATAACTCAAGAGTTAAGATGAGTGGCTATTAGTTGACGGAGACAATCCCCGAATATTAGACAGAGACAAAAACCGAGCGCTGCGCCAATTACTACGAGCACTTATTGACCAAAATCGCGCCCAAGTAGTCGTCCCCGCATACGCGAGAAAACGCGGATACTGGTTTGGTGGAGGCAATCTCCTTCTTGACGAAACAGGCGTCATCTGGATGTCAGGCCGCTATCGAAATAGCGGAGACTCTCGGAACGGCCTAACCGCAGGAGAACGAGGACAAGAGTGCGCCGCTTGGGATGTAGCGTCTACCCGAATTACTAGCCGTCTTAAAATCTCAGCCGTGGGAGCGTTCTCAAAGTCACCTCCTTGCCCAGTCTATTTCTACGACGGGTGTGAAGCCATCCGTGACCTGCCAGAAAACGAAAGGGGCTACCACCGGCCTCGAGGAAGCTCTTGCGAGGAGCGTGGCGGGGTTTTCTTTTGGTGGGATAACGATTTTTCCCAAACTCGAGAGACTATCAATCCTCGAACCGTTCTTCGTTTCTCCGCATGGCACAGGTTGCAGTCGCTACGTGAATACTCTGGCTACAAACGGCGGAATACTGGCAACCTGGCAACAATCCCAATTCGATGAATCGCAGCCGCTAGTGAGGCATTGGCTCTCTCCATCTGAGATTAATCGCGTCCTCGCCAGGAACGATTCTGAGAGCCACAACAGCGATTCGTTCAATCTTGAAAGTCCAGATACACGTCTCCATGAAAATGTTTACGCGGTATGTCGCAACGCCATACCAGCACATTCAGATACTAGCTCATTTTCACGCACAGCCCACTCCCCGTTCACCATGACATCGCGAATGCCTTCGGGTGGTTCATTTGGTGATTCGTATGACGATTGAGTTCCAATGTTCTCCGCAGAAAATACGACCAGATCCGCCCATGCACCCTCCTCTAAAACACCCCGTCTATTGAGACTGAAGCGGCCGGCCGGCTGTCCAGTAGCCTTATGCACAGCTGTTTCCAATGGCATCCAATCTTTATCACGGATAAATTCTCCGAAGAATGTTGGATACGTGCCAAAGGTGCGCGGGTGCGGTTTACCGGCCTTGACCAATCCATCTGTAATAATGGAAGTTTGTGGATGCGTTAGTACCTTCTTCAGATTCTCTTCGGACTGATTAAACGATATAACCGTAACGATTCCGCTATTTTCTAGCAAGAGATCTATTACAGTCTCAACTCCTTCGCTTCCCCGTTCATCAGCTACAGCCTGTACACTCTTACCAGTAATTCCACGAGTAACCGGTACGTTTGCAATGAGTATGTCATCCCACGTATTCGGCAAATTCGCCATCGTTTCATCGGCAATCCGTTCCCGTAAATCGGGATTTGCCAGTCGCGATAGTAGGGCGTCAACTCCGCCTTCCTGCGCCCACGTAGGCAACGCCTGCGTTACATTGCACGATCCTGCGAGATAAGGGTATGCATCAATTCCCACATCCACACCCTCTGCCACGGCTCGGTCGACGCATTCGAGAACCGCGTCCATCTTGTGCCAGTTCCTTTTTCCAACTGTCTGCAGATGGCTCAGTTGGACAGGAACTCCTGAGCGACGTCCAATCTCAATAGCCTCTTCCACTGCTTCAATTATCTTGAACTTGTAATCGCGTAAATGACTTGTATAGAAGCCACCATATCGCTTCACAATTTCGCAGAAACCAACCAACTCATCGATATCTCCGTACGCACTAGGAACTTCATTAAGTCCTGTGGACAATCCGATCGCGCCCTGTTCCATACATCGTTCCAGAATTGACTCGGCATTACGTCGTGCGGCCTCTGTGAGCTTACCTGATTCCATTCCCGCCACCGCTACCCTGAGACTCGAATGGCCAGTGAGGGCGGCAATATTGGTATGGGTAGACTCAGCATCCACCTCAGCGAAATATGCTCCAGCATCCGGACGTTCCCTGTCCCCCCTATCCGAAAAAATGTTAAAAGTTGGCGCCAAACCTTCTAGTGGCAGCGTAGGGAAAATTGAAAACCCGCAGTTTCCAACGACCTCCGAAGTCACCCCCTGTCTTACCTTTTCTGTACGATGCTGTAGCGCCTCTAAATCTCCATGTGAATGCACGTCCACAAAGCCGGGACAAACCGTCAGTCCCCGGCAATCCACCACATCCATGTCAGGTTCTTCTTCAATCATTCCTACTTCTTTTATCTTGCGATCCTGGACTAACACAGACGCGTCTCGTGCTGTCGAACCTGTGCCATCAATCACTCTGCCATTTTGTAGTAGTATCACTTGAGTTTCTCCTCAGTTTGTGTTGGATAAAACCATGAAGCCAGCAATCTATTTGCGCAAGATTAATCAGCGCTGCAAGCGAGATTCTAATGCATAGTGAAGCGCATGTCGCACAACAAACATGACTTCACTATCAACATCAGAAACCATATCGAATTCATTTCGTACTACCCATTACCGTTTAACATGCGCAGCATTTATCTACGATAAAGAGTCCTGATCTTCGACGCTAAAACATAGACGTGACACGTTGCTACGGTAGGAACAGTGCCACAATACATCAAATACCACACGAACCTAAAGACGGACCGAACCTTCTTTTTGGAGAATATCGCCCGCAATCGCATATGTTGCACCGTGCATCGCAATTACAACCAATCCAACTCCTGATGCCAAGTATCCACCCATATAGAGATTCGGAATATTAACGACCTCGTGATTGTGCGCATGAGTTACTACCTGGTCTAATTGGAAACGGTACGGATCGTATTTCTCCACTTGTTCGAACGGGGCAAAACCTTCGAACAGGGAGTAGTCTACACGACCGCCAATTTGAAGAATCACGTGCTCAGTTTCGAGATTTCTGTTTGCCCCCTGAACCTCTATCGTCACCAGCCCACAAGACCCCTTGGCTCGAATCTCGCTCACATGAGTTTGATAGAACGTCTGAAAACGGGGGTCGTGGGTCTCCATAATCTCCGCAATCCGCGCATAATATGGGAGGCCTCGACGGCTATTGCTAATCAATCGCCAATGACTCTCGAAAGATTGGCGCATGACATAAGAGACCTGTTTGCCTGCGTCATAAAGTTCCGTGGCCGCCCAATCCGCTGACCTCCCTCCGCCAACCACAACAACTCGATCTCCCGGAAAATCTGCCGGTTTGTCGTAAGAATTCGCCACAAACGGAAGGTCTTCTCCGGCAACGCCAAGCCGCCGCAAATCACAGCGTTGGCCCACGGCATACACCAAATATTTGCACGTATACTGATGAACTGCGTGTGTTCCCAGAACATTACTCGTTACGAGGAAGCCTCGCTCGTGCGGTTGAATTTTCACTACCTTCTCGTCAGTATGAATATGTTCACTTTGTCCAAAGCGATTGGGAAGACTATGGTAGTAGCCAATGAGATTCGATTTATTAATCAAAGCGTTGACATCCATATCAATTCCCTGCTCGGCGGCATGTTGTGCCAAGGGATGAAAGGCAAACTCCATCCACTGTCCAGGAGAAAGCGTCAGAAGATTCTGCGGAACATTGTTCCACAATCCCCCTACCTTCTCTTGCGTGATGAGGAGATAGTCCATCGGTATCTCCCGACGGAACTCCATGGCAATCTGCTCAAGCTCTTCGAACATCTGCCGCGGATGATGGAGTAGTCGAAAAAGTTCCACAGGACGAATTCCAGCCCTGGAAATAGCCTTGAAATCCAGACTCAATAAGGTTTTTTTCAGCGATCCGAGTTCATGCGCCAGTTGTGGATAGCGCAGATTGAACATGTGGCTTGCACGATAATACGGATGCCAGCCGCCTAACACCACAGCAAGCGGGAGTCCTGCCGGACCTCCACCCACAATAATCACAGTCCGATGTTCTAAGTTTGACAATCACTCACCTGTATTTCCCAATAGTTGATAGGATGGAGTCAGAGCATGCGCTGTATCCATCTCGACAGAATCCCAAAAATCACAATATTTGAGCACGTTACATTATCTCAGACTAAATGTTGGCCATTTTCCGTCTTCACGGGACTGTCCACGCAGACCAGTTTGGAATACATCGCCACGCTGGGTGAAGGCCGCGGATAAGGATGATGCCTTCCGCTCCTAGTGGGTTCCACATTATGACAATGCGCTACCATCGAGTGGCATCTCGAAGGCGCCTGGTCCTCTGCGAGCTTTTCAGACTCGGGATACACACGTCTCGTGTACTGACAACTAAATTAAAAATCGAGGCCGTGACACAAACAGATGACCACTAGCACGATTCGAAGCGTTCACCAACAACGCCATCTCCCAGCTTCTTCAACCTTGAATCTCGGAAGGGCTCAGATACTCACCCCATTCCAAACCCCCACCAACCCCGATTATCTGAAACCCATTACGTTCATCTCCTAAGATAGAGCGATACCACATCTCAAATGTGACAATTAGAATTTAAGTCAACTCCATCGTTCGAGGCGTCATTCCCTCTTTCTGCAACTCCAACATCTGACGCCAGCGGTTCCCCTGGTATTGGTCCTTTACGCACCCCCCACATTCTCAGAAATTTAACAGACAAAGAGACATTACGGCTGACGCCCCACATCCATAGCCAATCACGGCCTGTGTCCCTCGACCAACAATCGTTGGAGCGAGTCCCCAAGAATCTCGGCTTTGTCCACTTGAGAAATAAACTTGCAATGTGTTCGAAAAGCTTCAAGGGCATGTTGGTAGGTCATGTAGGAACGCACTACAGGATAGTCTGATCCCCAACAGAGGCGCTTGGGGCCGTAATGTTCGTATATGGCACGGACAATCCAATGGGTATCGGCATATGGATAATCCCATGGGACTTCAGAAACGTACGAGAAACCCGAGAGCTTGAGGTAGATGTTTGGAACTTTCGCCGAAGCAAGTACTTCTTTCAACTTCGGATATGGGGCCAATTCACTGGTCCGAGCCCCCCCCATGTGATGGCAAATGAAAGGCACGGAAGGAAATTCCTCAGCAATCTTCCGAAGCGAGACCTGTTGATTCGGACTTATCGCAATACTTGCGATGAGTCCGAGATCTGCTGTAACTTGAAAAAATCTCCGTCCTTCGGCCGAAAACAGCCAGTGGTCATCATCACCCCGAAGATAATGTGTGTATCCTTTGAGGCCATACTTCTCCGTGGCCGCTATAAGACGGTCCGCCGCACCGTTGGTATGATAAGTCTTGGTCCATGAACAATCAAGGTCCGCGAATTGGATAATGCGATCTGGGTAGCGTTGCGCACACTTGTATCCATACTCGTTGTTGTCTCCATTCAGTTCAATTCGCGCGCATATCAACAGGGCTCTGTCAACACCGTGCAGATTCATTTCGTGTAACAGTTGCTCAATGGTACCGCGGCTGTCACTATCAGGTACCGTAGGCTCATAGGGCCAACGACGCCATGCATGAGTATGCGAATCTACTATCATGTAATCCTCCTAAAGGTAACATTCCCCGTCCGCCAACGTGGGTTGCGCAATCTCCTTTCAGTCTTAAGTCTCTATCAGATAGCTTCTATCACATTAGAAATCGATGATTTTCAGCCATTCATTGCAGACGAATCCCCGCGTTCCAGGAGCCTCGTAACCCTAGTGTGAACAGCTGGCGGTAGGATAAAACTTCTTCAATTCCTAGATTACCATTCATGGGCAGACAAGAACTTTTACAGAGCCATACGATTCACGTCCAGTCGCAACCGCAAATTCATCGATAATCTGATCCACTGAAAACCCGTGGGTAAATGGCCCCGTCGAATCAAGCTTGCCTGTAGCCATAAGATGTAGCGCCATCTGAAATGCCTTTCTTCCGTCACGTCGTCCGTAGCAGTAGGGCCAACAGGGCGTGAGCTTACGGTTTCGGGCATATCGGACCAAAAACGTCAATGCTCCCACTTAACTGCCAACGATCCAGATTTTTCCACGTTTTTCCGCAATTTTGGTGCTTTGCGTTAGAGTCTCCGACATGCCACCTACAGCTTCAAACACGACCGTCCATCCCCGGCCATGACTCCAGGTTTTGAGCGGCGCCGCCGAATCGGCCCTATCAGCATTAATAGTAACAGATCTAACTGGTCGATCTGGGACCTGCAAAGCAGCGTCGGTCTTTCCTAATAACGCAAGGGATTCTGCCCCAGCCAATTCTGCCATTTGAGCGGTAGTCAGTCCCACCGGTACAGTGGCAATAACGGGAACCAAGTCTCCTGGTTGGACAAGAACCCGCGACAACGCGTGGGTTCCCGCTGCGTCTACCTCTGTCATCGCTCTGGCTTCAGAACAGAGGTAGACAGGAAGATGACAGGCGTGCTCTTCCGCACAATCATGTATTCCGCAAACGCACCGGCATGCGTCCCGCTACCAATATGTTCCACTTTCGAAGACAAGTTATAACGCCCATTCAAGAATTCTGGGCACTTATTACCGCACACACGCGGTTCAATCGGCACACGGTCTCCCACTGTTAGCGTGGTTATTTGCTAGCCGATCGACTTTATCCTTCCGGTAGATTCATGTCCACCAATGCGCGGCGCGCTTAGGCTCTTTCGGTCAGCATGATAAGCGTGCAAATCGGTTCCACAAACACCGGTTGCTTCGATCTGAATCACAACCGCACCACGAGAAGCAAGAGGGCCAAGCAAGGTCTCAATCCGAATACCTTTTCCTCCGCGAAAATCTACTCCTCTCATACGTTGTGTTCTCTCAATCTGGATTTTCCAAAAAAAATCCATTGAGAACCATAGATCGCAAATTGATGTACATACAAAACTCACGGGCAACGACTATTGCGCTTTGAGACCCGCTAACAGTTCAACAACATGGGGCAAGCCACTGAATCCGCGCATAACCCACATCAAAACTATTACCCGAAACCGCCGTCGCCTAGAATCTGTTTTCTTCTCGCACACACAATGGGCAGATTAATTTCGAACACATCGTCACAAAAAAGTCGCTTGAGCGGAAATTCGGTGGCAAAATTAAGAAAATCGTGCACAATCCCCTTTTTGCTTCAAGAAACACAAGGTGTGCACCAGTAGGTAATTTGCCTCAGAGCATAATCAAATCTCTAGACCATCCTGAACGGAGTTATGGCGAAGAATCTCAATTCCATGCAACAGAGGCCGTTCGAAGATAGAGCTGGAACAGTTGGACGACGACAGTATCTTAGTGGAGGTTGATGGATAGGCCAGCCATAATCCTCACCACATCACTTCGACAACCATTCAGTAAATCTTGAAAACCAGAATACGTGCCCTATGCGATTAGTCAGGTCGAACCGGAGGGTTTTCCGACTTTCCAGTTCTGAGGTCTCGAGCAAATGCCAATTCTTCAAACTCGAACTCACATTGGTCCCACCGAGCATTCTCACCCACTCGCAAATAGACACATAGCAGCCAAGTCACAGTGTCAGGTCAAAGGACCACACTTTTATCCGCAAGCGAATTTTCATTCACCACTCGAAGCCCGACTCAGAATCGGGCCTTCTCTTTTAGGAAATATGTGGAATTGGTTATACGTTTAACAAGTGTGGCCGGACAAACCTTAGAACAACATCCAAAGCGTTGTTGCGAAAACCCATTTACGGAAACCAAGTCATTGATTCTCGAGAACCTGATAATGGCCACAACACGCAAGTGCACGTGCTAAAACGAGCGGTCGACAATCCATAATATAAAAGCACACATGCTGTCTCTTGCAGCCGAAGATGTTCTAGTAAAAGTGAAGGATATTCGCATGACCCACCATCCGAAATCTTCAATCAATACGGTGTGCACCAAACCGAAATCCCTAATCGCACGATCTATTCGGAGAGGGATACGCTTGCCCAAAGAGTAGCTCGAATCGACCAACAGTTAGAAAGAGGTGCGCGCAATCCCGAAGGAACCTCATTCGTAGAACCACATAAAGGGCGGAGATATTGGTCAACAATTGCGCCAGCGATTAAGCGCCTTGGCACGCCAATAGGCCACCATCCACCGGCACCGCAACGCCCGTAACGCAACCGGCAGCAGGCGAACACAAGAAGGCAACTACACGACCAATATCCTCTGGAGTACCTCGCCTGCGTAAGGGAACGAAATCAAATTGTTCCGCTTCGATGCTACCGCACTCGGGTGGAGACGAGCCGACTGTGTGCTCGGTATTCATATGCCCGGGCAACACGGCATTGCAACGAATGCCATGCTCCCCAAGATCCACCGCCATGCTCTCCGTCAACCGGATAACACCCGCTTTTGCTGCACCATAGGCTGTATCACCTTTCCACGCACGCCGACCATGAACGGACGAAGTACTAACAATACTTCCACCGTTACCTTGTCGAACCATAGCCCGAGCTGCCTGTTGACTACAAAGAAAGAAACCTTTCAGACCTACGTCAAGGTTTTGGTCCCAGTTTTCTTCGGTGAGCTCAAGAAACTCCTGTCCCGTGCCCCCAAACGGGTTGTTTACGAGAATATCAATATGTTCAAACCGATCGAGGTAGGCTTGGAACATCCGCTCGACCTGGAATGAATCGGAGATGTCTCCTGCGAAGAATTCAGCCTTCCTTCCACAGCCGCGAATGAGACGAAGGGTCTCTTCCGCGGCCTCATCCATCTCAAGGTCGTTAATTCCCACATCGCAACCCGCTTCGGCTAGCGAAAGCGCGATGCCACGTCCGATTCGACGCTTTCCCCCTGTAACAAAAGCCCGATTTCCTTCTAACGAAAATGGATTCGTCATCGATTTACTCCTCATTGTACAAAGCCACGTACATCACCTTCCTGAACGAGATTGCAATCCAGCTCTGATACGCGGCGTAATGGTTAGGCGTCCATCTACCCTAAAATCTACTTCATTAACAAATGCTCCTTCCGCGGAAGCAAGAAGAACTTCTGTTGCAGCAATTTCTTCTAGTTTTGCTATCCTTGCAAGTGGATGCATTAGTTTAATATCCTCCAATACACCTTCCGTTCCATCTTCGGCGATGACCTGGTTCAACATCCCCGTTTCGATTATACCCGGAGAAATCCAATTCGCCCTGATGTTCTGCGGACAAAATTCAGAGGACGAATCTGACTAGTCATCGAAATTACTGCTCCTTTGCATCCTGCATATCCCGGCCAAACCCGGTAGAGGCGCATGCCCCTGTGCCGACGCTATATTTATAATAGGACTCCCTCCCGCCATCTGTGGACGCGGTATGAGATTTTTGAATCCATAAAGCAGACTCGAGAGATTTGTGGCGATAAGTGCTTGCCAATCCTCATCTGACATCTGCGAAATTGGATAACCACCTATTGCTTTTGGGGCGTTGTTGACAATGTCGTTGAGTTTTCCATAAGTTTGCGCGGTTTCTGATATTACTTTTTGAATTTCGGGTTCTTTAAAGAGACCGGTAGTTATTGACATGTCTCCAGCACCAAACCCTCTAATGTCATCGTAAGTGCCACGAAGTGAATTTTCATTAATGTAAGCGATACTGCCAGCGGACCCGTCCGTGAAAAAGCAAGGGATATAGTCTTTTCCAAACCCGAACCTGCTCCCGTAATAATAACCCCAGTATTTTTTAGATTCAACATGGTTACCCACCCCCCGAGATGAAACGACTCTAGACAGCAAATTTCACAATACATGCACTTCTCAGATGTGCGCGCGCAACATGGGCCGCGAGAATGAGACCTCGAAATACGCACCCAATTCTGTCCTCGTTCCCGGCCGCATAAAATGGATTGCGAAAGCCCGGCGCTGACGATTCGTTCGATTAGCTGGCGTGTAATGCAAAACTTGACAGTGATGGAACATAACACCACCAGCCGGCAATTCGATGACCTCGGTTTCCCCTATGTGGGGTTGAACCTGAGTTTCCAGTAATGCGTTAGACTCGACGGATTTCTTGTGCTCAATCAGTTTTACGTGCGATCCCGGGACGACGTGCATGGCACCATTTTCAGCATCGACAGCATCAAGAGTTAGCCAGCAGGTAACTATTTCCGCAGGAACACATTTCCAGTATCCATTGTCTTGGTGCCAAAAGACAGGAGCACCCGTGTCGGCGGGCTTGTGGAGGGCTTGGTCGTGGTAAAGCTGGATGTTGGGTCCTATGAGATCCTCAACGATATCAAGAATTTGTTCGTTATACAGGAGTTTACGAAATAGTATGCTGCGCTCGCAGACCTGCTCTATCTGAAGCATCTGTCCCTCACCGTCAGCTTTGGCATGAACGTCAGCGGTTTTATCAATTGCGAGGTTGCGATAACCCCCATTAACACGCGCTTCGGAAAACAAGAGATCGTATTCACGCCGAAGACTGCTGAGAAGTGGTTCCGCCACTAAGGCTCCGATACGGACATAGCCATGCTCACGGTAGTGTTCCGCCTGAAACGAAGTCAGTGTTTTGTATTGCATATGTGATTTGCTCCTCTTCGACAAAATCTCAGGACGCGCGTCCATTCCTGTCTTACACTCGAGTAATCAATCACAACAAACGTTATCTAGGAAGCCTTTTTGTCTTCTCATCTCCGAGTCAGTTCTAGGGTATGTACTTAATTAAAGATAAAGCGGATGCAGCTGTTCCAGTAGTGTAGTGCGTGGTCCCCACCTCGGGACCAGATCGCTGAGTATCACGCCCAGTTGGCGGGCCCCAGAGAGGGCTCAGAATCTAAAGTTTTCGTTCTGTGGCGGATCCAAAAATAACAGCACCAAACGCCTCAGGCAGAACAAATAAAGGATTCGATCCAAGTGCACAACACACATGAACGAAAAGCGACCGCAAAACCATATGGCGCTTGATTGCGACGATTAATGAAGTCTCCTATGACTCTGGAATATCTACGGAGGGAGACATCTCGAACAGGTGGTGCGGTCATCCAACTAGAAATCGTTCGCACAACTACGCTCAACACCCTAAAAGGAACAGCTTCGGGGTCAGAGAATAGCCCATCTAAGTTCCCTTTACACTTACAAATCCAGACCTGTATTGGCCCTCTAAAAGGCAAATCCCGACCTAGATCCTGCGCAAATTTTATTGATTCTTAAGGGCTGCGGCGACGACCCACCAGAAGCGCGAAACTCTCATTGTCCCTTATTTACACCAAGCAAACATACATGTCTCGTATTAGAAGATAGTATATAAGATTCCAAAAGCGAACGCAATAGAAAACAAAGATGGCGACACCATTACCACGCGCGCATCGACATAGAGTTACGACCGTATTTTTGTTCTTTCAAAAAGAACAGCGTTGCTGCAAATTGTTTTACACTTTTCCAACCGATCGCCAAGACTAGGAACTGTTTCTTGTTGAATTCGTTTGCCCAGTGTGAGATAATACTAAATGGTGGCGAATCACAAGGCCATTCTGCAGGTAATTCAGATGAACCATTATAGTAGGAGAGTGCGATGGGAATACTAGATCGTTTTTCGCTTAAAGATCGCATAGCGCTGATTACAGCGGGATCCGGACCTCTGTTTGGTAGTAGTCTAACGGAGGGATTGGCTGAAGCAGGCGCGACTGTAATCATCGCGTCCAGAAATCTCGAGGCCAATGAGGCCTATGCCGAAACCCTCAGAAGCAAGGGCTTCGTTGCACACGCGATGTTCTGTGACATTACTGACACATCCTCAATCGACCACTTACACGATCAATTGATTGAACAATTCTGCCAATTGGACGTACTGGTCAACTCAGCACTAGCACGCAGCGGGCATGTGGGACGCTTTGAAGACCAATCACCCGAAGCAATGAAGATTGTCGGAGACGGCGACTTTTCAGGCTTGTTCTACATCTGCCAGCGGTTCATCACAGACATGGTCAAACAGGGAAGAGGCTCGATAATCAACATCTCGAGCATCTATGGCGTTGTGTCGAACGATCCGACCATCTATGAGGGGACAGACCTGGTCCAACCGGCTTCCTACAATTTCGTCAAGGGCGGCATGATAAACTTTACCAGATACATCGCCGCTTACTTTGGAAAACAAGGTATCCGTGCCAACTGTATCAGTCCGGGCGGATACTTCGACAACCAACCAACGGCATTCGTAGAAGCATACGAAAAAAGGTGTCCCATCGGTCGCATGATGAACAGTGAGGATGTCAAAGGCGCTGTAGTCTATCTCGCCTCAGACGCAGCAGAATACGTGACAGGAATGAACCTATTAGTCGACGGAGGGTGGACATGCCATTAAACGTACTTATCATTGGTGGAGGATCCATTGGCGAACGCCACCTACGTTGCTTCGGACAGAACAATTCCTGTACAGTGTCAATCTGCGAAGTGTTGGACGAACTTCGTGAGCGGCTGGTCCACGATTATGGCACAGAAGGATTTTCTCACATCGACGAGGCCGCTGAACGGAGCTGGGATCTAGTGGTCGTGGCTACGCCGGCAAACTGGCACATCCCACACGCAATTGCATTCAAGAATTCAACGAAAGCTTGGCTAATCGAAAAACCGTTGAGCACCGGATTGGACAGAATCGACGAGTTCCGAGCAGCTTCTTCCAAGAAGGTGCTCGGAATTGGCTATGTGCTCCGTTCGCATCCAGCAACCGAAGAAGTTCGTAAAATCGTTAAGGCAAAAACCTTGGGTGAACCTCTGCAACTGACAATCGTAAGCGGTCAGCATTTTCCGACATTTCGTCCGGCTTATCGTGAAATCTATTACACATCCCATCGAACAGGCGGCGGCGCCATTCAGGACGGAGCCACTCACCTGTTAGACCTAGCACACCATCTCGTTGGTCGATTTGACTCAGTCTTCTGTGATTACGCTCACCAAGCGCTTGAAGGTGTTGAGGTCGAGGATACCGTTCATCTCACGGCTCGCGCCGCAAGAGGGAAAATTATGGTTAACCTGGCTTTCAACCAGTTTATGGCGCCAAATGAGACGATTGTCCAAGTAAACGCAAAAGAAGGAAGCGTGCGACTCCTCGCACACGAGCATCGCTATGGGGTCATGCGCTTAGGTGAAACCGATTGGACATGGAGTAAACCACTAATTAACGAACGTGACGATTTATTTCGCCGACAGGCAAAATATATGCTTGAAGCTTGCCAGAATTTAAGACCTGTGCCCTGCACGCTCGAAGAAGCGATACACACTTTACAAATCAATCAGGCGGCGTTGGCATCCGCTGGAGAAAGGGTTGTCCACATTGAACAAGGACTGTGAAAAATCGATTAAAGCATTTCCTGTGGAAGACCAGAAGCAGGCTGGTATACCTCCATTTTTTCTCCCTCCCTCTCCTCCGGATCCACTAGTTTGAGCCACACTGCCTCATCTTTCCTGCCTCCGCTCAACTCTTCGACAGTACCGGCTTGCTGCGGTTCAGAACCACTCCATATCACTTTGCCATCCTGTAGATAGATGAATAGACCTGCGTAACCATCTACGATGGCGTCACGGTTCTCATTGTAGAACCGTGCCTGCCTACACGCACTATCTCGGAGCCTATGAATCTGGTCGCTGGGGTCAAGCTGGATTGAATCAAACTCAGCCAACGGAGGCTCTAGTGCACCCATGTCAAAGTCTATCTCATTCAAATCTACAGTCCCAAATCCATGCTCAGCCGCGACGGCAATAGGACTTCGATCTCGTCGATAAGGCGGATTTGGCCAATCAAGCCGGGGATCAGTTCCCATCAGGTAAGTCCCACAAGCATCGGTCGCAATCACGTGATCCCCCGCAATCAACGCATTGCTGCTACGACCCTCCCCATCCCATTCCCGTCGCGCCTGACCGGTCAGGCCGTCAATAATATTGAGACAAGGCTGCGTGATTAGCCCGAGATCAGGCAGCACATAGGACAATCGAATTACGTGGTGAAAATAGGTCCTAACACGACCGTACGGCGGTATAGGTGGTAAACCAAACAGATTCTTGAGACATAAGGTTATGCCCATAAAGGCATGGTTCTTCATCTTGGCAATTGACACAAAAGCATCTACTTCGGCAAGGGAGCTTGAAAGTTGATACTCAGAGAACATAGTTCCACCACCCGGCACCTTGTACCGCTCAAAAGGTGGATTTCCAGCCTCGACATACGGGATGTCAAATTGTTCAAAAATAGATCGCATGTTGAAATCTGAACCGGGACGCTCAGCTACTGGCGCATTACTGGTATCGATTACAAAAATATGCGCATCAGTACGTTCCCGCAGGAGTCGCAATGACGCACACAACACTTCATCGTCAACCAATTCCTGACGCCGGCCTAAAAACCGACGGACATCGCCCCTACGCCGTTGCATGTTAACCTTGATTCCGATTTTTCGCGCCTTCTCGATTTTGTCCCAGGAACGCGTCAGAGGATCTGTAATGGTCTTCAGCCTCTCGTAGATTTCCTCTTGAGATGCCTTATGACTACACGAAATCGCCCTAACCTTGTACTCCTTGTTTGACGTCATCATGATTCCTCCCATTCAATTGTGCCCTTTCGGGGCGCTTGCATCCATAAACATCACTGCTAATACTTAATCCACGAGAGCGAGCCAATCGTAAAACTATTCCACCAACCCCAAACACGTCTGGTGTAACAGACAACCTCTACCCATTCACAATTTAATGTAGATCGATTCAAGCTCTCGTGTTATAATGTTTTCAGGGTTCACGCAGCGCGAGTTAATCACGTCTGAATCCCTTCAAAAACAGATGACGCCAGTTTGTCGGCGAATACCATCATTACACCGTTAGGATTGAAACCTCAGCCCCTAACACAACCGACGTTCGGAGACTCATCATGCTAAATTTCTCACGTTCGACATTTACATGGACGGGGCATCCTTGGTCAGAGGACGCTTACTATCGTTTTCCCGGCGGCTTCGTTGGAAAAGCGGGCCAGGTTTATCACGTTCGATTCAATCTGGAAGCTCGTTGCGAGATACGTGATGACGCCACCCAAAAGGTTTCCGAGCTATTCCTGGGAGCACCGTGCCGCAGTGAATACACAATTGCTTCGCGCAACCTCTTCCAAATCCCAAGCGGTGAGTGGAGAATGGCATTCAGTCACGATTCAAGCGCTGCAATTGCCAAGAAACCGAGCGAACAACAAGAAAATGTGTCGGTCGGCAAACTAAGCGAGATGTTCCAAGACCACCGACTCGACATTCAGTACCATTCTAATCCAATGGAACTGACGGACGTTCCACAGATTGTGGATGCCACTCTTCGAAACAAGGCGCTCAACGCGCAATCTTTGTACCGGGACACGAAACACAATGTGTCTATATTAGTTGAGTATCCGGTAAACGTGATGAACCTTAACGCAGAGGACGGGGAATTCCAGATCTGTACTGGACCTGTAATTGTCCCAGACTTGGCGACGTGGGATGGCCAATCGATAAAGAGAGTGTTTCTAGCACATGTGGCGATTTCCAGCTTCGATCATATGGAGTTAATTCTTCAGCGCGAAATCGAAGCCGCCGAGATCGAAAAACAGTGGTTGGACAAGCCACGCGGACGGGATCGTTTTGAGTTAATCGATTCAGACAGAATCCCACCGAACTACCCGCCCACGCGTCCCCGACCAACCGTCTTTAATGAAATATGGGAGCTCGAAGCCCGGAATCTTGTTTTGTCTGACAGAGCCTAGTAGAATTTGCACGTGCCTTCCGAATCGCAGTCCGAGAGCTCCGCAAGCGGAGATATCACATTGAAAACCGTGCTAGCTTCTAAGAAGGTCGCACAGACGCGTCGCAATCACTTCCGCTTCACCCGGCAACATCGTCATCGGATCTATGACGATGTTGCTTCCGCTGGAACCAGCGACAATAGCGGGTTCACCTCCCCGTAATTCATACATCACCTGATTAAGCGTTTTTGGAAACGCATCATCGAGCCTAATATAAGCTCTCGGTACAATATCAGGAGCTGCGTCTTGTTCCCTGTCTAACACCGTTGCGTCAATTCCGTCGATTCCCGCAACAGCATCGACGATATATTTCACGCGCTGGTACCACTCTAAAAGCTCCTGACGCTCGTCGGAACTTACGAACAACTCCACTGCCGTTAACAAACCCATGATTTCTTCTTTGCCAACTTTCATCCCGCGCCCGACCGCGCTCTGAGGACTAGAATTCAGCCGAACGGCTTCGACGAATTCTTCCTTGCCTAAAACCAGACCACTACTTTGTGGGCCACGAATTCCCTTCCCTCCGCTAAACGCCACTAGTGATGCGCCCATTGCGACGATTTCAGTCAGATTAGAGCGCGGAGGCAGCTGTGCCGCCGCATCAACAACTACCGGCACTCCATATTTCGCAGCCTGTGGCAAAATCTCCGCCAGTTGGGACTTCGGCTGCTTTCCAAGAAAAAACACAATTCCCGCTGTCTTTGGTCCAATGGCCTCTACGATGTCGCCTGTGGAGACCGACGCCTCAGTTCCTACGCGGACCAGTTCTCCGCCTATCATCTGTATTCCTTGATGAATATATGTATGCGAATCCACGAGGCTGATGATAAATTCGCGTCTAATCTGCGCGGTATCAGGTAACTTTCTGACAAGTTCTCGGTCAGTGCCCGTCAAACACGCTGCTGCAGAGAGTTGCACGCCACTCGCGGCACCACACGAGACAAATGCCGCGGGAACTCCAGTCAGATGCGCTAACTTACCTCCCGCCTTGCGATGGAGCTGGTGGAGATTCACGAACATTCCCGCGGCCAGACGCATGGCCTCTATAACTTGCGGGGGCATCCGACTGCCGCCCAGTGTAGTAATTGTTCCAGATGCATTGATAAATGGCAAAACACCAAGGTCGGAATAAGTCAACATTTTTTATCTCCTGAACACAAACTTCAGAACGTCACACTTCAAATTGTCAGCTATGATTTCAATCCCGACAAAATCCTCTGAGCAAGTTGCATTGTCCTGACGGCCTCATCCAAATTGGCTGCGGGCAGTGAAATTGGAGAATCCGCTTTGATGCAATCAAGAAAATATCTGGCCTGTTCTTTTGTTCCGTTGCTGCTAGGAACAAACAACTCGCGACGCTCACCTTGATGGACAGCAGTCCCCTGAGATATGCCTTCCAGATAGACAGAGATCTGACGTCCATGAATCTCGTAACGCTCAAGCCGTGCGTCGGTGGTGTAGTTAGCGCTTAACTGGGCGACACAACCAGTCTCGAACAGAATTAGCGCGGCGTAGACGTCTTTGTAATTCGAGATACTCCGACGCACAACGCTATGCACCTCCCGAACCTCCGCTCCTGCTATTACGCGGACGATATCGAGAGCGTGTATCGGGGTTTCGAGGAAAAGATTATCCAACAGCTCCTCCGGGTAGCACCCCAATTCTATATACCTGGTAATGCTTTTATGGAACTCACCCACAAGTTGCGTCACTGGCCCCTGAGCTTCGACCATCTCGCGCGCATTAACAATCATGGGATGGAAACGACGGTTCCACCCCACCATCCCTCTCGCCCCCGCACGCGCCGCAGCATCACGTAAATCGATTGTCTCTTCTAGTGTAAGTCCCGGTGGTTTCTCCAAGAGCGTGTCTATGCCAAGGGACAAACACCGCAGGGCTGTGGGCGCATTAAGGTGCGCAGGCGTTGCCACAAATACCGCGTCAAGTGACTCTGTCTCTAGCATTAGGCCGACATCGGAATATCGCGATGACACGTCAAATTCATCAGCTAACGAGTCCCGCGTAACCCTAATCACATCGCAAACGGCAGCAAGTTCAACATCTTCGAATTCGCAGAGAACCTCGGCATGTTTGCGACCGCGTGCGCCGCAGCCCACCAGACCGATTTGTAGTATTGCCATAAGCCCCTTCCCCCAATCTCCGTCACGCTCGGAACAATTACCGTGACATTCCCAGTCCGTAGGCCATTCATCCAGCCGGCGCCAACTCTGCAAACTCGCAGTGTCTTCTCGGTCTAAAAAGCACCCTGGGAAGGGCAGCCCAGCACCAAAGATGATTGGTAGAATTCGCCAGGGCATCGTCGCCCATAAAGCATCGCTTGTCGGATGTAAAGATTCATCACTGTGAATGGGGACACCAGGCCCCACGCTCCAAAGAATTGACTCACAACTAACGCGATCGAGTCATAGTACAAGATGGATCATGACTTATACAGCACCATTTCGTACTATGACTCGATGGCCATTTCCGTCGAAATAACAATACTCCCATTTTCAGACTTACGCTTGTCCGCCAAGCCCTGTTCCACCTCGATGGAGAGCTACGTGGGCCGACGGACAGTATTCTATTCGATCCTTTGTGGTGGGTCAACAGAAATGTGTCTGCCGACATTTAAGCTTGATATCTAGATGCTAATCATATATCATGTCAACAGATTAGACGATTCGAACTATCTAATTCACGACAGAATCTCAGAGATTTATACGGTTTTGCGTATTCAGACTATCCCTATTTGCTAGCAAGTCAGCCTAAATCACACTATCCGATTTGGAGGAAATAGTATGTCATACCATGTGTACGTTTCAAATTCCGGTAGCAAATGGTTATCGCACTACATCATGGACGAGGACAGCGGTGTGCTCGATTCACAGGAACACGTCCCACTCGGCACTAATCCGGGTGCGATAGCCTCCAATGCCGCAGGCACACTCTTGTTTATCTCCCTACGATCCCAGCAACGGCTGGCCAGTTACACAGTAGATCAAACTTCCGGTAGGCTCACCGAAATAGGATCCGTTCCAGTACCCCAAGGACCACCGTATGTAAAGACTGACAATAGCGATAGATACCTATTCTCTGCCTACTATGGATCAGGACATGTTTCGGTTCACGAGATATCTGACGATGGTAGCCTATCGGCAGAACCTCTCCAATGGATTGAAACTGGCGAACACGCTCACAGTATTCAGACCGACTCCTCCAACCGTTTCGCTTTCGTACCCCACACGATGCCGACCAACGCCATCTTCCAATTCAAGTTCGACGAACGTACCGGCAGCTTAACCCCAAACAATCCGTCACAAATTCAGCCAAGCGGCCCGGAAGGTCCTCGTCACTTTGCTTTCCACCCGCACCAAAACCTGCTCTATTCGATTAACGAAGACGGTAGCACGGTCTCAGGCCACCATTTCGATACAGACCTGGGCACGCTTTCATCATTTCAGGTAATCTCGACGCTACCGCCAGGATTCAACGGACAAAATACGACGGCCGAAATTGCGATTTCGCCCAACGGAAGGCACCTCTATGCCTCTAACCGAGGAAACGACACCCTAGCGCTTTTCCAGTTAGCTGATAACGGGGCCCTTCTCGAGAGAGGCCACTTTACCACAGAACCGACCCCACGGTTTTTCGATTTAGATCCCACAGGAAAATTTCTTTATGCAGTGGGCCAGGGATCGGGACGCATGCGTGCATACAGGGTTGACCATATCAGTGGGAGTCTTGAACCCATGCAGTCCTACGACGTTGGTGAAAGCCCACTATGGATTCAATTCGTCAAACAAAAATAAGAGCCTATCTGTAAGCGCGTCCTTGAATTACCGCTGGCAGTCCCTGTACAATCAGGGATTCGCTTGCAGTGAGAAATGTTAAAACAGGAGGAATGAAGTGAGCATTGACCGATTAGTTAGAGTCGGCGTGTTAGGCGCCGGACGATTCGCTAACGATGAACATCTCCCGAATCTAACACGGATTGCAGGAGTAGAAGTCGTTGCTATCTGCGACATCAACGAAACGGCAGCACGCAAGAGTGCGGAGCGATTTCATATACCCCGAATCTACGTTAATGCACACGAAATGATTGATAAAGAGGAGATGGATGCCTTGTGGTCCATTGTACCGGCCTATACCCGTACAGATGTCGAGTCATCCGCCGCCTCAAAAGGGATTCACTTGTTTAGCGAGAAACCTCAAGCACTTGAAATGAAGGTCGCTCGGCGCATAGATAACGCGATTCGCCAAGCGGGCGTGTTTAGTACGGTTGGTTTCCGCGAACGCTATCGTCCGATTTTCCAACAGGCCAAGCGTCTGCTTGCGCAGAAGGAAGTGATTCACATATATTTTGAAAACGTTAGCTGTCTTCCTCCCCGCACGGACGAAAAAAAGGATTGGAACGATGACATACGCAAGGGTGGAGCGCGATTCTTCGACTGGGGGCCGCACGCAATAGACTATTCACGCTATATGAGCGGCTTGGACGTAGTTACCGCCCAAGGTGCACTGAACCATCCTGACAAATACGTGCACCCACTGTCGGCCTCCTTCAACTTCATCCTGTCCAACGGGGCAACTATGAATATGATTTTTCTCGAAAACGCACATGGCCAACCGATTGAAAATGGGCGTTTTATTGAAAATCGGCGTTTTGTAGTATACTTCGAGGGTGGAGAACTCACTGTACACAATTATGCCCATATCAAGATTAACGGCGAAACCATCTACGAAGCCAAAGCCTACAATCCCTGGTTTGAACTCGATCGACGTTTCTGCGAAACGATAAGTAGCGGGGACGACAGCAACATGTTAAACGATTACCACGACGGCCTCAAATCACTAGCACCGGTGTTGGCTGGTTGGGAATCAACACGGCACAATGGCAAACCGATTGATGTCAAAGCGTTCATGCAAAAATAGAGTCCCGGTCTACAACCTGTTTAGAAGTTTCGAAAGCACGATGCACATGTCTTAGACTAGTCCGGAATAGACTTCTCGTCCACGACGGAATAACTCTTTGACAGATTTACGCTGTTTCTCGTTGTTGTACCGACCATAGCTATCAATCCATTTGAGAGATTCATCGATAGAGTTCAGAAAGTAGCGCGCCGAGTCTACGCATTCCCCTGAAACTCTCCCACACCGAAAGAAACTGGGGCTAGTATGTGCATAGATTGACTGATTAAACGAATCACGCGAACTACCCCACAAACGCGCCGCCAGCCAGCCATCGCGATGCACGCTCAATCGTCTACGCATCTGTCCTTGTTTTCGCCCTCGGGGCGCCTCTATCCGCTCGGTAACATGCCCATCTACCACCAACTCGACGCAATCGACGGGATAGTGTGACGTGAATGAGATTTCAACCTCTAATTCACCTGGACCATTCAGGTCTATAGTGCTGCCAATCGGTTGATCGTCAATCCACATATCCAGTGCAGGCCCATTCGTGATAAACGTCTTACCGGTCTTAACTCCTTCAATCCAGGAGGCGTAAGAGAAATCTGCCTGGGTATTGACATAGACACGGTTATTGGAACAAACAAACCAATCAGTTCCGGTAGACGCCGGTAGGTGAAAACCGCAATTGAGCAATTTGTACCAGAGTTCGTATTCTGGATCCATCCAGAAGGGATCGAACAGATTAAATGCATCCAACTTGCCCAGCGATGCCGCAACAGGTGCCTCCATCCCGCGTCCGTTGTGGCACCAGATTACCACACCACCCTGGTCTCGCGCCTCGTCACAGCAGAAGCACAGAGGCGGATAGTCGGGGTCGAACTGGGCAGAGAGGATATGACCTCGGCTTACGGGCTGCACAAGGTTACGCAGGTTAAGAAACATAACGTGGCCGTACCCAAACCCCCAAGGGGAATTATCCCCATAGTGACGATTTTCTTCGCCAATATCCACCACATGATGTGCGGTCGTAAATTCGTTCATGACCCCAATCGGATACTTATTACTCGCATAAGGAAGTTGACGACGATCAAGAACACTGACGACGGTCACATTATAACCTTCGACACTACAGTCTACTCCTAGTCGTTGGTCTGGTCTCGTCTCGTTTTCATCGTAGTGGATGTGAGTGTTTCCGGGATACCAATTGGCTTCCTGAGGGTCAAACCAACGCCGTATTGTCATACAGACGTCGACCGTGCCTTTTGCGGGTATATCGACAACGCGACGAACCGGTTCATATTCGGTGCCGCGCTCAACAAGTATATCCGTACGTCCCCTAGGCGCATTCAACTCGAATTCTCCATCACAGAAAAAGAAACGTTTACCCGGTCCCTGTTTTAGAAGGGCGTCAACCGGTGAGACAAAATTTCCACGCGCATCGAGAACATGAACTTTCGCATCGATTATTTCATCAGTTTCTTCATCAATTATGGTACCGTGGACGATCCCCATTTGTTCTCCTTGTAGATCGAGTTTCTGGATTCAATATGGGAGCGATTCTCCCGAAAGTAGAAAGCACACGATACACTTGTGTAAAACACGCAAATCGCCGACACTTATACCACTGACAATTTGCGTGGTACTATATCTTAGGCCTTCTCCACTTGGCAAAGCCCATTTCTAAGAAATCACTAAAACTATCACGTCTCAGATCGCCCGTTGAAATTGCTGCCACGTGTCACCCGCTGCCGCCGCCTGTTGTTCCAAGTCGCCGCGCCAACCTACAAGGTCGCCATTCTTAACTCTTGCAATGTCAAATGCCGCGTAGCGGTCCTCGAGAGTGTCGCCGAGCCTCTGTGTTTCCGCCCAGCGATCCCAGGCCTTTTTCATCCACCCGTGTGGTAAGGCTCTTCGCACAGATGGATCAAGCTGCCATGCGTGCCGCGCATCCGCTAGCGACAACTTGTTGGTGGTCGGTTTGGCCAACCACCTCGACCAACCGATTACCAAAGTGTTGCGTTCGCGATCGGGAACAGTATGACCCGTGTGAATTGTGTCGCCATTACGGATGAGTGCTTCCCCAGCCTTGAGCCGAATAGCAACCTGATTAGGCAATGGGTCCGAACCATTCCAGCTGGCGGCAGCTCGAACACCCCGATCTTTCATCGCTCGTGGAAGGAGGACATCGTGCTCCAGTGCGCTCCGCCACGGATTATGGCTTCCAGGAATGAGTTCGTGGCATTCGTCATCAACCAGCGCCAAAAACATACTAACTTCGTGCCTTACAGTCACTGCCTTGGCATTGTCTTGACAAATCTCTTTCCATCGCATTTCTTCAACCTCCTCCGAGTAGGCCTCTGGTTCCTCTTTCAATACGTGTTGAGACAAATGTTGTGTTGCAGTCCCCACCACGTCACGTCTCGATGCCAACTCGGTCCATGTTCGTGGAGACGGGGATTACACCAAAGAAGCATTGGGGTGATAAGCAATTCGTGGCGTTCAAGACCATTGCACCAAAGGCGAACGAATCTCAGAAACTCTTCAGAACCGCAGAAGTCTGCAAAACCCGGCTCTCCAAAATCGGGATGAATAAGACCACGAATGGCCCACGGTTCATTGCGCTCTGTTCTGTGAACGTACCCCTTTGAACAATCGATACGACTATAGCCGTACTCAGGCGAACACGACTTAATAACACGTCGACCGGCTTCACGGAGAATCGGTATAAAAGGATTATCCACAAAGTCGCTTATGATAACAAAACCGTGCTCCTGCAGGTAATCGAGACGTTCTGGGGTTCCCCGTGGGTTGCCAGTTCGGGTCTTATATCCGCATATTCTGACGCACGATAAGACTCCATTTCCGCCGCATCCTTATCCCTTGATTGAGATTCGAATCCGTCCATTGTTCAATCCCTTACATTCGGAAACTTTAGCGCAATGTTTACAACTTCAGATCGATGGGCACCGCGAATTCCGCTCACACAGTCGAGCCTCGTCCCCCACCAAAGAGTCGTCCCTTACAGAGACACATGACCTCCCACCGTTTTGATACCTGGCTAAACTGTTGAACCTATACGCCTCATGCTCTTCAACGGCTATCGTGACAACCACTCGGAATGGGTAGAACGCAACTTGAACGTCATCGCTTAAAGAAAAAATCTTCTGCCGTCTTGTACAGAATCTGCTCCACGTCCGCGGGGCCTAGGAAATCAGCATGATCCCGAATAAGCGCAATGGCTTCTGGGTAATCTCGTTTGGGATTCTTCATGACCACTGGTCCGCCGCTGTCACTTTCCCACATGCACCGCTCAGGTCCAAAGGCATCAACTACGCGTTCGATAAGTGCCAACAGCTCCAAATATGGAGGGTTTCCGTTTCCCAAAGCTTGAAAGGGGCCTAGCTTGACCATCACACGCTTGTGTCGCGCCATGCTACAGAGCTTCTCAAGTTGATCTTGTGGAAAAATTCCGTTTCTGATTCGAACACCACAGACGTGATCGAGAATCACTGGCGCTTCTGGATGACGCGCACACATTTGGTCCAGGGCCGGAAGATCGTCAACAGACATAAGAAAACTGAGGGCCAAATTGTGCATAGCCGCCGTCACGAACATTTTTTCATACCCAGGATAATCTAACCAGCGCGAGATGTCTCCAAATTCCTCCCGTGACTGACCGCCTCGAATCCGAAATGCGTAGATTCCTCCTTCAGAGAGTGAGACCATAGTTTTCCCCGCGTCGGGCAGCGCTACATCACTGACCGCTGGGACAACTCCCGTTCCTACGAACGTCTTTGGATTACCGGCTATGAGATCGAGAATGTACCCGTGGTCTAAACCGTACCAGGTCATCTGCACTAGATTAATGCGGACTTTTCCCATCTGTCGACTATACTCAAAGTAGTCTTCAGGCGTAAAACACGGTAACCAGAGGTCTTCCTTCACAAAACCGCGTGCCAACGGATATCTCTCAAAATCAGACGTCCAAACATGAATGTGTGCATCGACAATACTGTCCATTATTTTAATGCTCATACGGTGTCCTCCGACAATGCATTCACTAATAACAACATTCCTCTGTTCGCCGCTTTCTGAGTATCTCTAATGACAGTCAAGTGTGCACGGAAGCAATTCGGAACTCGGATTTAGGCCTTAAGACTGATCTTCATTCTGTGCGGTTCTATAATTGTGGGACGCAGTGTTCAAAGTCATGAGGACCGAATCCGCCAATTCCAGTGTTGTACCTATTAGATTAGCTTCAACATGCTCCGGACTCTCGCTACCCGCTAGCACGCTGGTCACCTCGCCATGAGTCAATACCCATGCAACACATACAGCGGCTCGCGGCACAGCCAGGTCGAGTGCCACTTCATCCAAAGCAACTATCAACGCCTTCAGCGGGCTACTAACAATTTCCGGATGCTCCACTGCCAGATGTCCACCGTCCATCGGACCGAAGGCCAAAAGACCGATCCCAGTATCTCGGATAATGGGAAACAACTCTTGTTCCAGCAGAGCAGTCCGAGACGCGCCTTCTTCATTTAGGGATTTTCCGGCTATAGTATAGTACTCTTCAACACCCGCAATCGATGGCTTTTCCGATTGACCGCACAAGTTAAGATACTCGTTGACCTGGGCCGCGGTGTGATTTGATATTCCCCAATAGCGTATCTTCCCGGATGTCACCAGCGCCTCCATGGTATCAACAATCTCCTCGGCTGGAGTAATCTTGTCAGACTGGTGAAGCATATACAGATCTATGTAATCCGTCCCTAGGCGGTCGAGACTGGACTCCACCTGCGCAAACAGAAATTCACGGCTAAAGCTGACTTCTGTCGCTGCGCCTTCGAGCCCATTCGTTTCGACAGCCTGATAGGCAGCCACCTTGGTACAAATTACAACCCGGTCGCGCCAACCCGCAATTGCTTGACCTAACAAGCCCTCCGCGCCTCCCCAGCCGTAGGCATTCGAAGAATCGAAGAAATTCACTCCCACTTCTAAACAGTGTTTCAGTACGCGCAAGCTCCCCGGATTATCATTTCGGGGCAAATGACGGAATGCGGTTCCTTGGCACAGGCGGGAGACATACAAATCGGTTTCTCCAAAACGCACTCGCCGAACAAACGGTTGAACCCCCGGACTATCATTCATGTGCTCCATATCGTCATCACCCCAAAACATGCCTCGTAGTCATATCAGCCGAGATCCGCCTCACTAGAGAACAAACAACGTTCGACACCCATCATCCATTGTCAACCCAACTTCCGAGCTGCATCATCTCCCTTCCTAGTTCTCGAAAGAGCCAAGGGTTCCTTGCCGCCATCTCATTCACCCGGTTTTGACCAATCTGAAATTCAATATCAGCAAATATGAGCTGTTCCTTTTTTGTTGCGCCCGCAAGGGTAGGCTCGGGACCCTGTCCATCTGGCCCAATAATTCGACTGTTGTTGACATACTCGGAACAGCCAGCATTCGCCGTAATAAGATATACTCCATTGTCCATCGCACGAGCCCGTTGCGCTGTGCATTTTCCGCAGTATTTCTTTCTCATGTGCATTCCGTCTTCATGAAAGTACAACGTTGGCTGAAAAAGCATATTGGCTCCTTTTATGGCCAACAATCTCGACAATTCTGGGGATCTCATGTCAGAGCAGATAAAAACACCAATTATACCATAGCGGGTCTCAAACACATTTGCTTCTTCACCATCTTCAAACACGGGTTCCGATGAAATCTTCCTGTGCTTGCCTATGTAACCCTCGTCCGGACCGACTAGAAAAGCTGTGTTATAGAGTCCATTCGATTCTTTTGTTATTTCTGGTGCCCCAAAGATGATGTACATGTTGGTCTCGCGCGCCTTTTTTTCAAAGGCTTCGACCATCGCACCGGGAATTGGCTCAGCGTAGAACTTATGCCTATATTTCTTGTCCGTACACCAGAGACTTTCCCAACCAGTACTAGCACATTCGGGAAAACACAGTATGTTGACGCCCGCAGACTCTGCTTTCTCACAATAGTTGAGGGCTTTCTCTACATTCCCACGCACGTTCGTCGAATCTGCTATCATCTGAACCGCTCCCACTCTAGCTCTCATTCGTCCAGTCTCCGTCATGAAAAATTCTCCCGTCTTCAATCTTCAGAATGTGGGCCACTAGATGTGCGAACTGCCCATGAGATTCGAACGCGATATACACCACTGAGAAAATGGGGCAGGATTCAACCCCGATATCGACTCACAATCTCGAAGAATCGAACGGTATAACGCTCGCCCCACATGGTTTTGATCCGACGGGTCGAATTGGCGGTTTTTCCGGCGCCTGATAGGCAACATCCAGTTGCGGGGTTTCCAATCGCACATGCCCCTGGTACCGTGAATTCATAAGTGCATCCAATCCACCAGTCACCAATAGCGTCCGTTCTACCGGGTACTGCGCTTCGCCCGTCAAGAACATTTGTTGAATGTTAAGACCCAAATAGCTGAAGCTTGGATATGGCTCGCCCCAGGCATTCAACTCGCACGTCTGCATCCTTCCACCTACGCGTGCAGCGTAGACCCACTCACGCACAAAACCATTAAGTTGTAGAATGGTTGCCCTAAACCCGTCATTGTACTCAATGAGGAAAGCGGCGGGAGTTTCACATTGCTCCTCCATGGCTCCGCCGTCAGTACCGCCTTCTTCGACCGCTGCCTGCGCGAGCTCCCGCGACCAAATCCCTGTGTCACCCGCTTTCCACACAGCATCTCCCTCTAGACACTGAACAGCCGCAATGCCCTTTTCCCCGCCTTGCCGACGCTCTACCATCGCTTGCAGCGCTTCGAAACCATGGTAGCCATAAGCTTCTAGGCCTCCAAAGCTAAGCATCAGCGCCTCTTCTATAGGCGAATCAATTTCGTGTTCAAGCCAGGGATCTCGCCAAAAAAGCGGTACCGACGAACCAGCCATGAAGGGTACATTTAGCTCCAGGGCCCGATCATACATCCACTTGGCATCTTGCCAGTTATAGGAAAGGTGTTTGTCGCTAAAGACCGGAACAGACCGCCCAGACGAGGCAATGACTGCGCAGATTTGCTCGAAGAAAAATTTGCGAGGATGCATGTGCTGTCCCTTCTCATTGTACGCATAGTCACCATGCTCTCCAATAGAGAGGACCCCATCCACGGCCAACTGCTTACCACCCAAACACAGCGCTTTGGGAATGCTCGGATAGATGGGAATATCGTTCTGCATAGCGACCTTCACGCCGATGTCGTTTGAGGGAATCTGATCTAGATACAACGATGCAATTTCCACTTTTGGCAGCCGCAATCCCTCATCAGTCGGAAAACCTTTAATAAACTTCCCGACAATGACATCGGCGTGGGCCGGAACGCGGTACTCGGTAACAATTGCAGCAATTTTCATGCACAAGCTCCTATCGCACATCAAGCGAGTATTAGGAGGGAAAGACCCGAAAGTTCAACAAACTGTCTCTGTTGAACTCAATTCGGAACTCAAAAAGGGATGTCTCCTCGTATCACAATCAACTTGAATATGTATAATCTTTTCAACTACTTTAGAACGCGGATGGAAGTTCCAGCGCCCCGAGACTCGCGATGCGAAGTATAACGTTCACATCGCAGCAATAGCTCAGATAATGTTTTACACAATCTGTCCTGCCTCAATAGCCCATGATGAGGCTGTCTCCAGTTTCCGCAGCTCTTCGTCGCTCAATTCCCACCCAACTCCACCTATATTCTCGTCGACGTGAATCGGCAGATCGGGTCCAATCATAGCTGATGCGATACCGGGCCTAGATAGAATCCAGGCAACAGAAATCTGTGCTGGTGTTTTACCCCGCTGAGAAGCGATTGAGAGCAATGTTTCAACAACGCCGTCAGCACTCGATGTCATCATGCGTTCAAAACGCTTAGGATGAGCGGCCCACGTCGTGCACGGAGGCGGCGGTTCGCCATGGCGAAATTGCCCAGTCAATAGACCAACTGCAGTCGCACTGTAGGTCATGATGCCGAGCCCTTCTGATTGGCACAACGGTACCATCTCTCGCTCAAGACGGCGATCCAACAGGTTGTAGTGGTCTTGTACACAAATAAACGGTGTGAGGACACGCCGCTCACTAGTCCAGAGAGCCTTGCACACCTGCCAGGCTCGGAAATTACTACAACCAATGTACCGCGCCTTGCCTTGCCTAACTATATCATCGAAGGCACGGAGACTTTCCTCTATCGGTGTGCTCGCATCAATGGAATGTGCCAGATAGACGTCAACATAGTCAGTCTGCAACCGGTCAAGACTGTTTTCAACCTCCCGCAGAATATGAAACCGTGAAAGACCAGTGTCATTTGGGCCATCTCCCATAGCACTCGACACCTTTGTGGTGAGCACAACCTGCTCACGCTTACCTTTGAGCGCACGACCGACTATCCGTTCACACCGCCCACTCTGATAGCCATTCGCACAGTCAATAAAGTTCACTCCATGATCAATAGCGCGATCAATGATATCTAGACACACGCCCTCTTCCGGTTCACCGCGAAACGCGGTGCCAAGACATATCGGAGACACCTTGATTCCTGATGAGCCAAACTTTCGATTCTCCATTAACTCTACTTCCCTCCAACAACTTTACAGCCAGCCATGATAACAAACGGACCATTTGATCCACCCTCTGGAATCTCTCTCCGAGATCGGCTTCCCACGTCTCGTCCTACATCTGACCGAGCCCGTTCCAAGAGCATGGAAAGTATCATGATATATGTTTGTTGTCAATAGAATACGTTCTCTGTTCGTGCATTCATCTATCCGGGTTTAACCTATATCGTCTTTTTTTACATTCCATTCATCGTTTCGCGCCATACAGACTACTCAATCTATATTCGATAGCGAATTAGGCTCATGGGTAAAATAGTAGCACTTGATCTCTTAACATCGAAACGATATAATGTTTCGGTCTCGATAATCCATGCGGTCGCTCCAATTCAGAATCCTAAAGAGCCGGACGACAAACGTTGAACAATGCCAGTCTATAGCTACAGTTCACAATTCGCGCCTAAGCGTAAAAAAAGGCATCACGGGTGATGGGAAAGTGGAATGCAGATATGGCTACTCAAAAACAGATTAACCAGTATCGAGATCTCGGCTATTTCATCGTGAACGATTTCGTGGAGAAAGAGCTCCTAGAGGAATTGGCAGATGGTGCGCAGCGGGTCATCACCAAAGCGCGATCGGGCGACGTAGTCGATGATGAAAACTGCATCGGCAACGGTGGAAAGGGAGAAGAACCCAGATTTGTAAACGGCATCATCGCTCCAGAATTCGGTGAACCCGCGTTTGCCGAATATATTGGGTCCGAACCAATCTCGCACTATCTACGCCCGTTTCTGGGAGTCGAACTCCGATTTGGAATGGTACATCTATGTGGCATCCGAGGCGAATATCATGGAGGTTGGCACCGGGACATTGGCGGACACGATTGCCGTGGTAACTATGAAGTAGAGATGCAAATTCTCACTCACCACCGCAAGAACTTTATGAAGTGCCACCGGGCTCTAATTGACGAGCCATGTTTATGGATCGTACCACGGAGCCATAGCCGTTACCGTACCGATCAAGAACACGGAGTACTAAACAATGATGGACAAGGCGAAATAGCCAAGGCCGTACAAATTCATCTGGGACGTGGAGATACCATATTCTGGAACGGAAACACGATTCACCGGGGACGTAAGCCACTACAAATGGGAGACCGTTTGACCCTGATGTGCGCGCTTATCAACCATCATTCGGCATATGACCCGGGCGAAAAAGGGGATCAAGGATGGCTATTGGCCGACAACATTCGGAATACTCTCCCAGAAACAACCAAGCGCTACTACGACAACTGGCGCTCGATCGCGGAACGGCGAATGGCAGTTGCAGTCAGAGAATGACCGTTAGAGATACGATCCCACTTCGGCACTCACACTAATTGACACGAGGCCATATCACATTGTGACACGGTCATATTCTAGTAGTAGCAATGCATTCACCAAAGCAGAACCATCATCGACATCTAGTCCGAAGTCTGATTCCCCGATTGGTACGGCGAAACCTCACAAGAATCAGTTTTCTGGACAGCTCGAACCTCGATTCATCCCGCTCACTTAGCATCAAAGAGGGGAAGAATCACCTCGTATGTGCGCTCCTCTTAACTAATCCCGATAGACAAAGCGCCAGTATTATGCGCCTAGAGCCGGCGTCCAACAAAAACAAATCGTCCAAGAGCACACTCAATCTATTTGTGATAGAGTGTTTTTTCGAAATCGAACCGGGAATGGAACAATATGACACCAGCCAAGAGGCCTGGAGCGATTCACCCCGTTCTTATTTTTACAGTGGTCGAAATGCACTTAACAAAACTACGCTACCACCTTACACGCCCCTCGCCAAAGCGCAAGCTGCCCGTGAGGGAACTTGGCAACGCTCGCAAAAATTCCGAACGTACAGATATCCGAGAATGCTAATAAAGCAATCGACTCACAGGAGTCAGTGGAGAAAACTCCGCTCTTCTGGAAGCTGTACGCTTTCTGTCCGACACCTAGCAGCTCCGTATTGCTGAAAGGAGTGTCAACGGAGTTTCGGCATTTCGCGGGCACGTGCCTAGCCATAGTGGGTGAGAAGTGCGGATACGCCCTCGGCCTGTAGAACACGTGTGTGGAAAGAAGTAACATCTGGCGCATTCATACGCTAGGGTCATGCCCCTACTTCAGTTGCCACGGCGCACAATCCAACTTTTACCGAACTAAAAACACGCGGAAGTCGTATGATCTAAATCTGTTATTCGATGGCTGTGTTGTGTCGTGCGACTTTCTTAACGACCAGTCCAAAGTTGGATTGATAGACCATAAGAACCTCTTCTCCGACGATACGCTCGACCTCGAGTAATATCGCCAACTTTGAAGACTGTTCTGGTGGAACATGCCTCCATATTCAAACCAATAGTAAGGAGAATCCAGTTGGTTTCCAACAACCACACGGGTAAGCCGAAAACGTTTAAAAAGGCGCCTCATCCTGCTGACCCTTGAGTTGCGGGCCTCTAAACTGCTCCTCGCAATACCGTGCATATAATCCGTTTCTGGCAAGCAGCTCATCATGACTACCTTGCTCTATGATTTGACCATGGTCGATGACGTAAATAACATCGGCCGCGAGAATCGTCGATAACCGGTGGGCAATGGCGATGGTCGTTCGACCTTTAATCAACGGTTCGAGCGCAGCCTGCACATAACGCTCACTTGTCGTGTCAAGAGCTGACGTGGCCTCATCCAGAACTAACAGTCGTGGTTGGTGCAGAATCATCCTGGCTATAGCCAGGCGCTGCCGTTCTCCCCCCGAAAGCTGGTAACCACGTTCACCAACGATAGTATCATATCCGTCCGGGAACTCTAGAACACGTTCATGGATGTAGGCAGCTTCTGCCGCAGATTCCAAATCCTTGGTTGATGCTTCGGGATTGCCATACAACAGATTATCACGCAGACTACCGTGAAACAGATAGCTTTCCTGAGTAACGTAGCCGATGATGCGCGATAGCGAGGACAGACTAAGGTTCCTAAGATCAACTCCGTCGATGCAAACTGTTCCTTCCGTCGGATCATACAGTCGTGCAATCAGATACGAAATTGTCGATTTACCAGCACCACTCGGACCAACAAAAGCGGCCATTTGTCCGGCTTCAATCTTGAAGCTAACTCCATCCAGTGCCCACCGATCTGGCACCTCACTGAGAGCCTTTCCTTCTAACCGTTCCTGTGCGCTCAACCCATAATTCAGCCGCACGGAATCGAACCTTACATTTCCCTTGACCTGGCTGGCCTTAACTTTTATTGCTCTGGGGCTATCCACGATTTCAGGTTCTAAATCGAGATATCCGAAAATTCTCTCGAATAGTGCAAGCGATGATTGCAGTTCAATCGCGTTCCGCAGCAGCGAACCAATCGGAAAATAGAACCTAACCTGCAGCGTGGTAAATGCGACAATGGTACCCGCGGAGATTTCAATCGACCATGTCCCAGAAATCAGGTAGCCGGCCAGAACGTAGATTGCGACTGGTGAGATCGTAAAGGTTGTCTGCATAAATGCCCAAAACGCTTCGCCCATCATCTCCTGACGAATGACTATATTTGACAGACGCTCATTTTCGTCATCGAACCGTTGCACCTCATCATGTTGTCGACCAAATAGCTTCGCCAACATGACGCCTGAGACGGACAACGTCTCTTGCGTAATCGCTGTCATCTCGGCTTTTGCCTCTTGCGCTTCGGCGGTAATCACGCGGCGACGCTCTCCCACAATCTTGTTCAACCAAATGAACAACGGTACAACAGCGATTGCTACCAGGGTCAATTGCCAACTCAAGATAAACATGGCAATCAAAGTACTGATGATACCTACACCATCATATATTACATCCGTGACTGTCGTGGACACAACAGCTTGAAGGTCGCCAACGTCGTTCGCAATTCGAGATTGCAACTTCCCCGTGCGTGCCCCGGTAAAAAAACCGAGGGATTGGCGATGCAGATGGCGGTAGAGCTTCTCTCGAAGATCCCGCATGATGCGCTGGCCCATCCGGTTAGCGAGAAGACTCTGCCAGATCTGGAGTGCGCCCGAAACAATCGTAACGGCGGCTATGACACCAGCGATTACCCACAACAAGTTCAGATTGGGATGCCCGTTTTTAGGAAAGAGTCCGTGATCGAACACAACGCGTATCATCAACGGGTTAACAACGCCTAGGCCAGCGGCAACCAAAACGAGCGCTGCTATGACCGCAAGACGTCGCTGATACGGACGAAACAGACTGCCAATCCGCCGTCCCATCCTCTGCTGACAACTTCTACCAACTGTATGATTTTGCGATTTTCTATCCATGCGATATACTAACCCGGCTTCCTAAGTAGTTGAATTCCTCTCTAATACGTGCCCTCTTTATCAACACGCGGAGCTCATGGAATTACCTTCCCACTCACACCTTTCAATCCAGTCTTGCGCTTTGCGTTGAAGACCAATCGACAAGCCACAATCCTCACCCCACTGCTCAAACTGTGAAATCGCTCGTACATACTCGCCGAGACGGTATAGATTCAGCCCTAGTAGCCAAGGAGTGTTCACGCCGTAACACTCGATGCGACAAGCGCAAATTAGAAGCTTTCTGCAAGTAGTCCTTCGATGCAGAGTACTCCCCATCAAAATAGAGTTTCCAACCGAACAGGTAAAATGTAAACGCCCATTGTGGCTTCTCATCTAGGGCTTCGTGGAGGAGATTCAGCTTGGCCATGCTCGATACTCCTCCAACCATCACTTTTTATACGTGCCTTCGTACTCGCAGATTCAAGTCCAAACGTTGCAAGTTTGGCTTCCGCACGGCGATTGAGTGAATGGGACGCACCGAGCGTGGACACCTCGTGGTAGCAAGATTGAGCTGGGTCATGTCTTTCCGCCCGCCAATTGATGTCGACTTGCAGATCCTTGGCCTCCGCAATCTGGATCAACGATGCCTTCGAATCCGAGGCAATCTTCGCCGCCCATCTATTAGGCTGATGATAGTTTGTTGCGCGAAAATGTCCCTACATAAGTCCACGCATATAGCTTGGACGTTCCGTATCGATCTTGTGGATTCGCTGAAACAAGTGAATCGTCCGTTCAAAATCCAATCCCCGATGCGATTTCCAAGCCGCTGTGGGAAGTCCGGCGGCCTCGTGCGCGCATGGCTTTTCGAAAATGCTAGGCCAACTCAACACATGGTCCGAAACCTTTAAGTCCTCACCAGTTAACTGAACATTTTTTAGAAATTCGCACCATTCCTTCACGAGTCGTGAGAACGTTTTGTAGTAGACACGTTTAAAATCGCCTGTCGGAAAAACGCGTTAAATGCGTCCATCGCATATACATCGACAAGGTAGCGCACAAACGAACCTGCAAGCGTATAAACACGTGATGGCGCCTGTTCCCCCAGAAACTGGTCCCCATAATCGTCTCCATCTCAGGGGCAATGCCTAACTCGCACAGGGCCTTACTCAATTGGTGCCCCGTCAATTTGCCTCCATCCCAGTCCGCTTGGCACCGCGATGCCCTCATGAAGACCAGACTTGATAATCAGCTTGAAGGACCGGTGCCAATTCCCAGTTAGAACGTGCGCCAATTCTTGTTCAATATGTGGGTGCGGAAAATCTTGATAATTCATATGGAACGTATGACCCAGCGGCTCTGCAATGCCAGTATGGGGTATACCGATGAAATGCTTTTTTCTGCTCCGGTGAACTATAGATATACACGCGAATCTTACGAGGGCTGTCCACGTAAAGATAGTCACTCAGCTGTGCGTACCGAAATTCTCAATCTTGTACAATCCATTCAAGTTGGCATTCGACTTTCGAACCTTTCTCATAGAGAATCTTAAAGTGTTGCGTCTCTCGGATGCCTCGTAGGCGTTTCTCGATATACGTTCGCGCCGGACGCAGACCGAGTTCAGCATAGTTCAAATAGTCCACCAATACATACTTACTACTAGAATTAAATGCACTCGCGCATAAACATCCACAAAACGCAATTTGAATCGATAAAGTCTTTAGAAGTGCAATATCGGCGACAGCTCCACCTGACGGTCAAATGCCAACATGTTACTCGCAAACAGCAAACACAGCCATGTCAACAGAAGAGTTGGCCCACGAGCAATTAGCAAACTGTCGCTAATCGTAATCTGCTCATCATATATTGGTCCGGGAAAGTATCCGAAAATCGGATGATCTCCGAAGACTGGTGGGTGAAACAGAAGATTCTGCGCGAGCGCTAGCAATGTGGCCAGAATGTACGCAAGATAGCCGAAATACGCATTCCAACTGCGCTTGAACCACAATCCGACAAACACCCCTACTGCGGTTGGGTATCCACAGCTTACCACGGACAAGAGCTAATAGAACGCGAAACCTTGAAGTAAATCGCAATTTTTGACGCGCTGGGCATTTAGGGAAACAATGACAAGCGGTGCGACAAGGAGAATCACACTACTCACAAATGCCATCCAAAACAGTCCCATAACGACCTGATGGGAGGAACCTTTGAGAGAATATGGCTGAGATTTAAAGCGCTGCACGGCCACTATAGCATTCTGCGCTGCAGCGAACGAAATTCCAATCGCAACAACCGTGCAGAATTCGAATCCCAAAAGATTAAACAATGGAAGACAAGAAAGGAGTAGTCCCAATCCTTTCAAAGAAACGAACCAGAGCCCATAGGAAACGGTTTTTAGAATCATAAGTCACACCCACAATGGGATATGGGCACTCGACGCGCAAGGGGTCTGGAACTTGGCATCAACCAGGTTAGAGTTGTGAACTCTGTGGACTAGCCGCGGAGAAAGTTATGGCACTAGCAAGCGTGAATTGACGATTGGACAAAGTGAGCTACACCAAAGGTTAATCTTCAGAATGCTGCTGACAGCAGCGGATTGGCTGCCGTAAAACGAAACGTGAAAATGACGTATATCTCCGAACGCGGCCGGGATGTCATCATATCCCAATCCATTTGGTCAAATCTTATGAACTAACAGGTCTCGCATCTGATGATCACCAATCGAAAAGGACTGCGCAGACAAACACAGGCCCCCCATCGCTCACCAATCACGACATCTGTCTGTAAATTGCAAGCCAAGACTTCATAATGCGTTGGATTACAACTTACGCAGAATGAACTCCCGTCGGTTAGGAGGAGTCTACTAGACTCGCATGACCACCGGCAAGACCATTGGACGTCGATCGGTTTGCTTTGTCAAGAATCGGCTCAGTACTGTTCTTACCTCCTCCTGCACGGTTTCTTCTTCACTTTTACTTTCTACACTCATATGCTCCAAAGCATGTATGACAACCATCCTGGCTTCGTTCATCAATGTTTCGGATTCGTCCATGTATACGAAACCTCTCGACACCATATCTGGACCGGCAACGAGATCTCCAGTACTACCATCCAGCACGGTAATCGGAATCACAATGCCATCCTGTGATAGCTGATGTCGGTCATGAAGCACGATGTCTTCAATTGCCATATCAATATTTCCATCCACCAGAACGCGACCTACCGGCACTTCTCCGTGGATTTCACACGAATCAGATTTCAAGTGCACACAATCCCCATCTTCCGCGAGAACAATATTGTCGTACGAGATTCCCACTGCTTCTGCAAGCTCCGCGTGATGAACTAGATTGCTGTACTCCCCGTGCATCGGCATGAAAAATTTAGGGCGCACCAAATTAAGCATCAATTTAAGGTCCTCCTGAGCGCCATGTCCAGAAACATGCACGTGCGCGTTTTTCTCATGAAGCACGTGTGCACCGCGACGGAGTAGGTGGTTTATCATGTGTGCAACCGATTTTTCATTACCCGGAATCAATCTCGCCGACATTACAACCGTGTCGCCTGGATCAATCCGCAGAAAAGCGTGGTTATCCATCGCCATGAGAGCCATTGCAGATCTCGGTTCACCCTGACTTCCTGTGCTGAGAACCGCCACTTCATGCGGACGAAACTGTTCAACTTCACGCGGGTTAATCAATAGATCGGGTGGTACATTTAGAAGTCCAAGCTCACGGCCAGTACGAATGTTATTAACTAAGGAACGGCCACTGACAGCAACCAAGCGACGATGCGCTATGGCAAGATCGACAAATTGCTGAACGCGGTGTAGGCTGGACGAAAACGTCGAAAAGAAAAGACGCTGTTCAACATTTTGAAAAATGCGATTCAGATCACTGTATATGCTACGCTCAGAAGGAGTGAAACCCGGCCGATCGGCATTAGTACTATCCGAGACCAGTAGCAAGACCCCTTTTTCGCCAAGCGCGGCAAGCTTGTGAATTTCCGTAAGGCGGTCATCGCTTGGGGTAAGGTCAAACTTGAAATCCCCAGTATGAACAATGACACCTACTGGCGTGTGGATGGCTACCGCCACTGCATCGGGAATACTATGAGTAACGTGGATAAATTCGACCCTGAAGTCACCAAGTTGCAGGTCTTGATTAACGGTAACAACATTTAATTCGGCCTCTTTGAGAACATCATATTCGCGAAGTCGTCCTTTCGCAATGGCGAGCGTCAGTGCTGTAGCATAAACAGGAACCTTAATCTGGCGCAGCACGTGTGCAAGTGCACCAATGTGGTCCTCATGAGCGTGCGTGAGGATGATTCCTCGAATCTTCTTCTGATTTTGAACAAGATACGTTATGTCCGGAAAAACAAGGTCCACTCCGGGCATATCTGGTTCAGGAAACATAAGACCAGCATCGATAACGATAAGATCATCACCATGTTCGTAGACCATCATGTTCAAGCCAAACTCACCCAATCCACCGATCGGGATGATTGACACACTACCTTGCGTTTCAGACATGATTCAACACACCTCCCACAACTAATCCTTCGACCAAACAACTTGACATTTTCCGATTAATTCATACTACAATATTTACCAATCGATTGGGAACGACAATTAGCTTGCGCACCGCTTTTCCTTCGACGTACTTTTGGATCCGTTCGTCAGCAAGCACGGTCTCTTCAACATCTTTGTTTGCTGTGTCCACTGGCAATTGAATTCGGCTGCGGACCTTTCCATTGACTTGCACAACGATGGTCACCTCTTCACGCTTAAGCGCTTCCGGATCGTAAATCGGCCATGGTGCATGTGCGATCAGCTCATGTTCGTCGAGTCGCTCCCATATTTCTTCGGCAATGTGGGGCGCGTATGGGGCAAGCAATCGCAGGAAAGTCTTGATTACACATTCGGGCACGCGTTCGGCTTGCGTTGCGGCATTAACAAACACCATCATATGGCTAATTGCCGTGTTCATTTTATCTATGGATTCGGTATCGTCCGTCACGTCCTTTATCGTCTGGTTCAGCACCTTCCAGAGTTCCGAATCGCTATCGACGGGCGCATCGATAATCCTACTGCTACATTGACCGGTGTCTACATCAATAACCAGCCGCCAAACTCGCTGGAGAAATCGGTACACGCCCTCGACACTGCGAGTCTGCCATGGCGCACTGACGCTCAGAGGTCCAATAAACAGTTCGTAGAGCCGCAGCGCATCTGCACCATATCGATTAATTACCTCTTCAGGCGTAACGACGTTGAAACGGGACTTTGACATCTTCTCAATCTGGGTATTCACACGTACTCCGGACGATTTGACAAACCACTCTCCCTCCCGTTCTTCCACTTCATTTGGCGAAAAATATTTTCCATTGTCGTCCTGGTAGGAATACGCAAGAATCATCCCTTGGTTGAAGAGTTTGCGAAACGGCTCCTTGGTGGACACGATTCCACAATCATAGAGCACCTTGTGCCAGAACCGGGCATAGAGCAGATGAAGGACGGCATGCTCTGCGCCGCCTACATAGAGATCTACCGGCAGCCAATAGCGCTCAGCCTCAGACGACCAGGGTTCCTTGTCGTTGTGCGGGTCTATGTACCGCAGATAGTACCAGCAGGAACCCGCCCACTGCGGCATGGTGTTGGTTTCTCGGACCCCTGTCCGTCCATCTGGCAGCGTGATCATCAGCCAGTCCTTCGGGGCCCGGGCTAGTGGTGGCTTACCATCAGGCATGGGTCTATACTCATCGACGGGTGGCAGTTCGACTGGGAGTTGCTCCTCAGGCAACGTGATGATGCTACCATCTTCAAGTTGAACCGTTGGAAACGGTTCACCCCAATATCGTTGACGCGAGAAGAGCCAATCTCGCAGACGATACTGAACTTCGCGCTTCCCTTTTCCCTCATCTTCCAGCCAATCAACCATCTTGCGATTTGCCGTATTGACATTGAGCCCGTTGAGGAAACCACTATTTATTACTGGTCCATCACCGAGATAAGCCTTTCCGCCGAAGTCAGTCGGGGGCTCGATGGTCCGAATGATGGGCAGATTATACAACTCAGCAAATTCCCAGTCGCGTTCGTCCTGCCCGGGAACGGCCATGATTGCCCCCTTACCATATCCCATCAAAACGTAATCGGCCACCCAGATTGGAATCGCTTCCTCAGTAACAGGATTAATTGCATAAGCACCGGTAAACACGCCGGATTTTTCTTTGGCAAGGTCCGTCCGCTGCAGATCGGTCTTGTTCCTTGCGCCGTCCACATATACGCGAACAGCGGTTCGATGTTCATCAGTCGCTATCTGTTCAACCAGCGGATGTTCTGGTGCGAAGACACAATATGTAGCACCGAACAGAGTATCGGGACGCGTGGTAAAAACCGAAAACGCCTCGTTGAGATGCTCAATCCTAAAAACGATCTCCGCTCCCTCCGATCGTCCAATCCAATTACGCTGCATCTCTTTGATACCTTCAGGCCAGTCCACAGCTTCAAGATCCTCAAGGAGTCGTTCGGCATACGCAGTAATTTTCAGCATCCACTGTCGCATCAGGCGCCGTTCCACGGGATCGCCAGTTTCGACGTATTTTCCGTCCTTGACTTCCTCATTTGATAGGACCGTTCCCATTTTAGGACACCAATTCACAGGCACATCGGCCAAATACGCCAACCCTTTCTCGTGGAGTTTAAGAAAAATCCACTGCGTCCATTTGTAGTACTTGGATGAGGACGTGCTTATCTCACGATCCCAGTCGTACGAAAAACCTATCCGCTTAATCTGATCTCGGAATTTATCAATATTTCGGCGCGTAATGACAGAAGGATGGATGTTCTCTCGTTCTGCCGTACGTTCAATTGTGAGTCCGAATGAATCCCAGCCCATCGGATGCAGCACGTTATATCCTTGCATTCGTCGCATACGTGCAAGCACATCGGTAGCGGTATAGCCTTCTGGATGTCCAATGTGCAATCCTGCGCCGGAAGTGTAGGGAAACATGTCCAGAATGTAGCACTTTGGTTTCCCCTTCCACTCCTTGGGATTGTCGGATGTCCGAAACGTCTTACGCTCCTCCCAAATGCTTTGCCACTTAGGCTCTATCGCAAGGGGATTGTAGTGATGTGCTGCCATTTGGCTCCTCCAAATCTGTACAGATTATACGACTGAGCATTCCTGGTGAATTCAGGCTATGCTTCCTTCGACAGCGAACTACGACGTAAAAAGCCCATCACCGAAACACTCGGGGATGGGCTGTAGATTCAAGAAAAGAAATAAGAACGTTCGAATGTCCTCTTGATACCCCACTGCCAACCACATAAGCAAATCCCATAAATCCGAGATAATGAGCCATGTACTGATTGCATTCTCAAACGTGCTAGCAACGGAGTTGCTTATGAGCAAAGCTCGGACAAGCACAGTTCCAAGCTTCAAATGAAAACTTACGTCTTTTTGCACTCCATCACTTAGTTGAATTGTACCGTATAACGCCGCATAAAGTCAAGGCACCCAGAATCCTTCGGCGAAGGAGGCGAATTCGAATGTCTTCTTCGAGGACTTGCTAATTAAGAGAATCCTGAAAACAATATTGAAGGACAAAGCGCTATCCCGAATGCCGCAATAACATATCCTTAAATACCATCATCAGACTAGATCTGTCCTAATAGTTCATGATTCATCACACCAAATTCAGTCGCCAGCTCACATACGTTCTCGCGTGCTATTCTAATCTGAATACAGTGGTTGCTCAAGCCAGGCTAACGTAACGGCATGGCAGCTAATCAGCCGTCGGGCTGAACACCTAAGATTTTCCACTAGAGCATGCCACTCCCCAGTTTATCGAAGCGGGCCTAGTATCCACAGCACATTCTTGGTCAACAGAGGTTGCGAACGGAAAGTCGAACGACGTCCGATCTGAAACTGACTACGATGATGAATTGAAATGTATCCACTGGAAGTGCACATACAACGCATGAAGAAAAAACAAGCCATCGAATAGTGTCTTCGTGTGCCACATCTAAGATTTAGGGCGAGTGAGAGTCAGAAACATGCAGAGAGTCACTTTGTCTTTTAACCGAACCACACACCGTAAGCCCGGGATACTTCATCTCCCATGGTGGCGAGAACTCCCCATACAATTCCTGCTGTAAAGAAGTGTCCTAGTGCAATGCCCAGAAATCCCGGAATTAGTTTGCGGTACAGACCGATTCCGCCAAATCGAGTAATAAGAACTTTGAAGACCCAGGCCGATAGAAATGCTCCCCACAGTGGATCGCCATAAGCCGTCACCATTGCGAATCCGAGTGGATGAAACGGGAATTGGAGAAAACAGCGGCGGAGTATCGACAATGCCGTTGTGAAAGCGAATCCAATTCCAACCGCAGTCGTTCGCACGACATCGGGTGGATCGGGAGCGATGAGATAGCGTCTCAACATCTCGTACTCCTGCAAGATAAGGGATGCGCCGCGTGTCCCGCCGCGAATACCATCCCCGCCGTCAAGACTATTAGCGCCATATCTGTAGAAAGTGTCAAGGTTCATCCAATAGCCAACAGACAAACCGAGCCCAAGTCCGAGCATAATCACCAATGCCATTCTCCGATGACGCATATCTACGGCCTCTCCGAGCTTCATGGACTCAAGTTGATACGCCATGAACGAAGGGAAATACCCACGAGATAAGAAGGTGAGGCTTGCAAAAACACTTAAGTTTTGAAAGCTGCCCCTCTGAATAAAAGCACCAGATCCGAGCGCATTAAGCATTAGTCGCTTATGCTCGCCATACGGGAACAACCATATCATCGGCGCACCTGCCTGGGCGCGAATTTTGGTGTAAACCAGTGCGAAGGCAAAGATTAACCCAAAATAGACCAACACGGTACCTATTGACATTCCTGCCGCGACGCACCAAACACAAAGGAACGCTACCCCGCAGATAGCGCCAAAAAAGGCAATCCGATATGACAGCGGTTCACAACTATCGTCGAGCTCCTGTCTACCTAGGGCTTTACCGATTGCATTACCGACCGACTTCCGCGAGACCCAGATGAGAGCAATAGATATAGCGAGAAATGCTCCGCTGCTCTGATCGTGTACGTAAGGCACACCAGGTAAATTGTAACCCATCGCCGATATACCAACAGCCTCAAGCTTAATCACCAGATAGAAAAACCACACAGAGAAATTCACATCCAGTGGCATCAGGTACGCTAGGCCGAAAATCGCGGGACGTAACTGAAAAGCAAATGGACTTAACGCACTCCATGGCGACTCCGTAAATAGCGCGCCGAAATCAAAACTTTTGCCAAGTGCGGGAAATCCTGGAATAAAGGCGTGAATGATGTTACAGAGGTTATAGACAAACGCTAATCCAAAACCGACCCACATGTAACGATTTTTAAAGAACGGGGCGACAAGCGAGCCATTTGATGCTGGGCGCGCGATTTCCAGGCCAAATTTGGCCACCGGAAAGACCAAGCGTTCCTCGTCCATCCACCTCCTTCGAAAAAGGACAACTAGACAGAGCATGGTCCAAAACAATGCAACAAACATCAATGTCCATGCCAGAAGTGGCGTCAACCACGCACCCCAAGGGACCGAACCATTCGAATCCCCACCCTCGTATGACTGTAGGATAGCGCTCTTATCGCTGACCACGAGCCAGCTCGGCAGATATTGATTAAATAGCGCATATTCATTTTCAGGAGTGGCATAATAGAATGGGGCGGTAAGAACTGGCAAGAAATATCTTAGCATCCCAACTGAAGACATCGAAACTGCAATTCCAACAGTGCAGTAGACCACGATAATCTCTGGTTGCGAGAAGCTAAGAACTCTGGCACATCGGCGGAGCAACGGATTCAGCGCTGTCATGAAAATGAGGACCGCTACAGCTGGAATCGGTGGGACTGATTCACCGATTTGAACCGCATGGTTAACCAGTCCAGTGACGCGTATCCAATAATTACCGATCACCACGAACACCACGGATAGAACCACGGCGCGTGATGTCAGACCAACTTGAGTTTGTCCTTGCTCGGTGAACATAGCAACAATGCCGCCTTGAGAGGATGCCGATTCTAGATTGTACCAAAAATGGATTGATGGAACAGCTCGCAGGGCAGCCACGAAAATGTAAGAAAGAATACTGTGCAAGACAGTTTGGACCGAGCGCGGTGTATTTCACTCGAAGGAAACTGCAAACTACCGCCTAGAAGATTCTCAATCCGGCTGAGGGGATCAACAGGATTCGAAGCTCAATCGAGTGCATCTTTTTGGCGGCGACGAATCACATGCAAATGAGATCTTTTAATTCCGTCACGTTAGAAAAATTTACAACACACCCCGCGCACTATGCCGATACGCGTACGACCCCGCGAGAGTACTAGCAAATGACATCCTTTAGGTAAACAACCCATACAACCTTGCCGGAACTGCCCCCACAGCATCGATACTAGCCTTGAATCGACGCACCATACTGTCCTTTAATGCAGGATTAGCAAATAATCCTGCACGACGACAAACTGCGCCGCATTCAAACCCAAGCATGAGATATGTTCTCTTCCTCTTTCCATGCTAATAACACTTTTCAATCTTCTTGATTGACTTGTCCAATTGCACCCACAATGTGCACACCCTAATCTTTAAACTCCCGAAGCTATATCGAGACATCGCTAAACCTCCTACGTCAGCAAACAGAAAACGTAGACTATCACATTGGAAAGCGCACCAGCTAGCTCCATGCCAAGGACAAATCAAAAGCTTATTTCACGCACTGCCTGAGACGGGAACACCTAGAGACACCACATTGCTCATAACAAGTTCTGGCAGGCTATTAACAATAGTACTTCAGTGCAGGCACACCCACTCATGCAATGTGTAGGCCCACTTCTCTCAGCCGGATCTTCTTCACAATACCGAGCTGCCGTAGTAGCTTTCAGCATGAAGAGCTGAGGACATGCGCTAGATTCTTGGCGCATTGGGTCCAAAGAATTCCAGAGGCCTCTTCGGACCTTCTACGGCCCCTTTCTGACACCTAAATCAAATCCGATTTGGGGCGAAGCAGCCAATATTCGAATCGCTAGCGAACGCGTCTTCCGTCTAACCAATACAAGCCTTACGAGTTATCACCACTCGTGTTCTCAACGAGTGGATTTCCGTTCCAACGGAATTTGCCACCCTACAAATACATTCTATAAGATATGTCTCGGAGTGTGCAGATCGAGATAGTGTTGACATAGTCTGGCAGCAATAGATGTGATATCCGTCCTAACCCGTACTGCCAACTGTGGGCCTACTACTGACACTTCCTAATTGACAAATTCCGACAGATGAGGGAACTGTTCTTCACTAACTCCATTTGATTCTACATTTTCTGGAGGTAAACGTCAGGGATGGGCGCGAGATACAGAATTAACATTACCAAGATGGGAAACAACACATCAACCGTTCGAGCAAATGTACAGAGAGTGAATCAAACTTCGTCCCTTATCAACCAGATATATGAATCGCCTGAACCCTCATTAACCAGAGCTGGTTTTCACTCGATGTAAGGCATCGCTAAGATGTGATGTGATTGACTAACGCACGAAGATAGAAGCCCAGACTCTCGACCGATACATTGCCTCCACGCGGACTCCTTCGGACAAACAGCACATGACAATGAGCCCCTGCGGGAAGATTATATACGTATCATCCTGCTTATGATGAGCGCACACAGACGCGCTTTTCCTATTTCGCCGCAGCCGTTAATAGAAAACAAATCACCATGTGGTGTCTATTAGCTGTGGTGTCTATTAACGGCGTCAGAATTCTGCGGTTAGATTCCTATCTGATAGTTGCATCGCGAGCTAAGAGGTGTGTCACTAGATCCCGAGCTCACACGACCGAAATCCTCAAGTCGGCCCATCAAAACGACACGGACAAGTGTGCCAGATTAGGGGAATCAAGACGCCACGGACCATCACAGCTGTCTTTTTTCATTCTAGGATACCATACATTTCCTTCGAGAACCTATTAGCACCAACCAAGTACGCGCTCAAGATACAATAGAACGTCTCACTGCGAAACTGGACACATTTTCGCTGCAGATATATCGTTTTGAGCACATCCCTCTATCACAGAAACACGCAAGCAGAGTTTTAAGAGAAATTCGAGCCCGATTTTTGAAATATCACCCGCTGTCCACGGGGCGCCTTTAAACTCTATGATAGAAACAGCCATGCCATGGGGGCAGAAATGAAAAGTGTTCGGTTAGATGCTACGGACGGCATCTGTTTTATTTTAAAACGAGCGCGCGTCTCGTGGATTTGAACACGCCTGCCTGAAGGGTATAGAAATAGACCCCGCTTGAAACGCAATCTCCGGACCGGTCTCTGCCGTCCCAATACGCGGCAGTTTGTCGTGTCAGATAGCTTCCCGCCCTTTGCGATCCAAGATGAATCTCACGTATACGGTCTCCGTGCACATTATAAATATGGAGATTGACTTCTACGTCACTCGCCAGGCGATATGGTATCCAGGTTTCTGGGTTAAACGGATTGGGAAAATTCTGCAGCAACGCCGTGCGCTTGACATTTCCTAACGTCGTAACCCGAAATCCATTCGGTTCAGCAGAGAAGGGTGGTGTTCCAAAATCGTCAACCGTGTTATATACGTACGCCGATGAGCCATCTCCATGCTGCCACGAACAGGGACCATCACATTTGGGCTTGTTATGAGACGAGACCGCGACCGTGTTCTCATTCAGAGCCACTGAAAATCCGAAGTGAAGGTCTTTGGCTCCATCCTTGGGCACTACCTTCTCTCTCGGCACCCAAATCCCATCTACACGGGCAAAGGCGTATACGGCACCTGCGCCGAAAGCATCTTCATCACGAATCGGCGCGCCGACAACAACAATATTTCCATTAGTAGCCACACCAGTTCCAAACTTATCATTTTTGCGGCTGTCCTCGGCGAACAGCTTGACCTGTTTTTTCCATCGATCCCCGTCAAGTTCGAAAATCGTCGCAGAACCCGCATCTTGTCCAGAACGTGTATCATCCAATGGCGATCCGACCACAATCGTACCGGCGTCAATGGCAACCTCATTTCCGAAGCGGTCCGCTTTCCCCGGATCATCATCCATCAGCTTGGCGCTTTCAATCCATCGATCTCCCTTCCGTTCGAAAACATAAACAGCACCCGCAAATTTCACTCCACTATTTGTACTCTGTGGTGACCCTATGACAACGGTACTACCCACAATGGCAACGTGCTCGCCAAAACCAGCAGACCGTTCGGGATCTGAGGGCAGAAGCTTTGCGTGCTGCTTCCAGGAACCCCCTCCCCGAACGAACACATAGACTGAGCCCGAATTGGAACCGGCGACATCGGCCTTGGGTGCCCCGACTATCGCTGTGTTCCCGTCAATTGCGACAGAGTACCCGAAATTGTCTCCGTCTTCTAAGTCAGCAGGGCGTAACTTGCTTTCCTGTTTCCAGTCTCTGCCGCCAACCCCGAAAAGATAAGCTGCACCAGTGCCACTATTCTCACTAGGAGCCCCAACAAGCGCTAGACCACTCGTAACCCCTCGCTTATCGGTAATCGCAACTGCTAATCCAAATTGTCCTCCGCTACCGGTCAGATTGGCGACCTCTTTCCAATTGTCACCCGCACCTTCGTATACGGTAGCGAAGTCTTGTTTCGATCCTGGACAGCCAAGGATGATGTACTTTCGGCCAATGTCAATCGACAACGTAAAGGTGTCCGTCCCCCCGTTCGCGGCAGGAACAAGTCTTACTTCTGCTTCTGCTTGAGGCATATGATTAACACCCGCAATAAAACCAACAATAACTAGGCTAATGAAAATTATCTGTAGCGCTTTTCGCATAATTCTCTCCTTGAAATACATAGTAGTTGAATTCGAATCGGGACATGGCTTACAACATTTCGACTCCCAATCTAACTACGACCATACCATCAAAACCAATCTAGTGAGGAACAACAAATGCCAATGCTACAAAACTGAGATATTTCCATTCTTTCTACCCCGGCGTGACAAGATGTGTATGTGGAACCCTAGTTCTGTTTCGTGAAAAGAGCGTCTTCTCCAAAATTCGACGGCGTGTGCGTTGCAACACACCGTTCTCCAGATTCATACGAAACTCAATTTCACCGCTAGCATTACTTACCCCCTATCCTTATCCGAAATCTCAAATCTGAGGGCTAGTTGAGAACCATTCATGAGACCGCTACTCTAGTGTAGGAGGTGCGCTCAACCTTTACGATTCTATCCCACACACTTGGCTAATTGTCTTAAGAAACGTTTTATATAACCCTAGTTAAGAATCAGTCCGCAGAGCGCAACACCACTCTCGACATTAGTGGTTGAGCCATTAGCGACGTGGCGTTGCTACCGTAAGATCGAAGTCAAGTGTCGAGGATTTAGTTGTGATGTTCCAGTTCCATCTAACTTGTTTAACACACAGTGAGGGACTTGTACGCACAAACACACGATAAAGAATACCTTAAAATCCACCACAATTCAACCATAAATCTTCGTCCCGGAAGCCCATCGGCCTGCTCTTAAATCCCACACCTATCCGCCTAGTAGATCTTAGGAATATCGATTTATTCGCGGTCTCGCGCCCCGAATCTATCACATTGCAATCTAACAACAGAATTCCAACATACTCCACTAAACCAATAAAGGTGCGTAGAAACCTGGTCTTTCTAAGCCAACAACAAATATTGAATTCAAGAGCTGCACGCATAACGCCATTCAAATGCCGATATACTCTTCACATTGCAACCGGCGTCTCTCAGCACGCCGTTACAAGTTTCGTCTATTTTCAACACATCTCACAAAGCCACCTTTCACAACGCCCAATTTCGCGATTGCTCTCGTCATCACACAGCAGACACGTGTACTGTCATTTTAACGGCGCTCAACGTCACTCGTTGATTAACTAGCACGTAAGCACACCAATTTCGTACAATAGCAATATTGAGACGGGTCAACAGGCGTCTTGCGCAATCATCACTCCTTCGACTAGACACCACATGCACTGGTGGATGCCTAGTCTAGGGAGAACAGGAATGTTCATCTCTCAAGCCGACACGTCTTAAAATTAGGAATGCATTCAGAAACCAAAACGATGGGCGGGGCGGCCGTTGATTTCTCCATCTACCATTTTCGCACAGAGCCATCGATGTTACAGCACCATCTTAAATCATCGCCAAACCGACAGTCTACTGACAAAACCTAATCACCGTCTGTTGGATTAGGCTGCATATGTCCAAAGATATACTCCTTTCCGGATAATCGCTACGTCACTTCAGAATCGTGCTTGAAACCCTGATGAATCAGATGTCTCTTCATTGATATCTTAATAATGACAGGTGATGAGCCGTTGCACCGACAATCCTGTTGAATATTGAAGCAACATTCCAGCGCCAAACACGTAGACAACGAGCACCGGCCACGCACTGGAATTTTAATATGACTTCCTCATAATACTCACTTACACAAAGTCACCTTGAATTAAAAATCGTTGTGGCTTGCGGTTCTCCTATGATACAATTAGTCAACAATGCCAAAACGACTCTAGGCCGACCCTCTATCGTGGTTAGAGGACTTCTATCTGCCGCGCATCTCATGAACAGAGACACTGCGAAAACCCGGACTCGACGTTGAAGTTTCTAAGACCAAATCTTTTGCGAAAGCACTCCCTGAAACTCGCCACCAATGTCCAATTCGCAGTCGTGCCCATTTGGTCTATAAAACCACCAGTCCCAGAAACTCCAATTTGCCCCCTGAAATGACATTGGCAATCGGAGCACAACATAATTTCCGAAGGGCAGATTCATCGCACATTGACTGACCACGGATATTCTCGCTTCTTGGCAATAATGTCGATTCGTGCCACAGGCCCATCTTTGTCTGGCATATTAACACTTGATGCAACTTCAACAACTTCGTAACACAGACCATCGGACATCGAAAGTCGCAGCTAAACTTAAAACCATCGCGGCCGGCTATTTCCATTAGCAACGGAACCCACCGCGTCGATACTCCGTTTTGCCACGAGTTCAGAAAACCACAGTGAAATACTGGAGCAATAGCTTCAGAAATTTGAATGTTGGCATTGTGGAACTGGACTGGGCTGCGGGGGGGCACATCGAAACGTTAAGGCAAGTTCAGGGTGCAAACATTACAGCGATTTGTTCTCAGCATAAAACACGACGAGACAGACTTGGAACTCGAATTCGAAACACCATTAAAGTGCTATACAAACTATGAATCGATGCTCGCCGATCCAGACATCCACATCATAGACATCTGCACTCCACATTCGCTCCACGCCGAGCAAGCCATCGCGGGAGCTTGGATTTAAAGGGTCTGATGTACCTCAACGCCGCGCTTTGGTCACTGCTTGTGATCGCGAATCGAGGATTGCGCATAACAAGCTATAGTACACATTCTTTTTACTTCCCATGATGTACAATAGCCAGGTGCGCAAGTGTAATAATCCTTCGCAAACAACCCAAGGTTTTGGAACCCTCCTCGAATGCAGATCAGAAAGCAAAGCGGATATTGGTTCAACTAGCTCCAGATTCCGAGTTAAACTTAGACCGAAGATTAAGGGCAACCAGACGCCGGTATCGTCACTTCTAATCCTCTCTATTAACGAACAGCCGCCGTGCCGGCTGAGAAGCTCAGAACGTAAATACGATGGATATTCTCGCACTTTTACCCATTCAGACTGGCGCTTCGCGAATGAGAGCCTCGTGCTAGCTCATGGCTTAATCTCCGCGAATCACATCGAGCGGACATGACTAGAAAACTACGAAGTCGCATCTCGCATGTGCTGTATCTCTAGATTGTGAAAGGATACGAGTTGCAAAAAGTACCAATCAGACAATATGTGGCACTACTCCAACGCTATCTGCATCCACACTTGTTTCGCGTGCTGACCCTCGGCACGTTCAAACTTGGAGGAATAGGGCTCAGCCTACTTGGACCGCAGGTGCTCCGGTATTTCATTGATACCGCGAAGGCGGCTGGAGAAGTGGGGACCCTAATTCGGGCAGGCATCCTGTTTATTCTAATTAATCTCATTCGGCAGCTTGTGAGGCTGGCGAGTGCCTATCTTGGACAGGATCTTGGTTGGCGCATCACAAATCAGATGCGCGAGAATCTAGCGCGTCACTGCCTTGCGCTAGATATGTCTTTCCACCATTCGCATACGCCCGGCGAGATGGTCGAACGAGTGGATGGCGATACCACAACAGTGTCCAACTTCTTTTCGGACTTCGTACACAACGTCGTAGGAAGCATCCTACTCGTCATTGGAATACTCGTTATCTTATGTCTGGAGAATTGGAGAATTGGTATCGCGCTATCCGCGTTCACAGTCGTTGCGTTCACGATTTACAATCTCACACGCAGCATCGCCATCCCCGTCTTCGCTGCAGAACGAGAAGGTTATTCGCGGCTCTACAGCTTTATTGAAGAACGCGTGATCGGCATTGAAGACATCCGGACCAACGGCGGAACTCCCTATACCATGAATAGCTTCTACGGTGTCAATCGTCGCACCTTTCCACACGTAATGAAATCTGAGTTAATGGACGAAGTTTTAACAGCAATCAGCCGAGTAATGTTCGTACTTGCATCCGCACTAGGAATGGGATTGAGCATTTACCTTTATCGGAACGGCACATTCACAATCGGTACAGTCTTCATGATCTTCCAGTACATAGTCATGATTCGTGTCCCACTCGATCAAATCAGTCGTCAAATCAATGACCTTCAGAAGGCAACTGCCGGTTTAAAACGAATCGAACAGTTTCATCACATTAGACCGCGAATTCAAAATGGAACCGATTCGCTTTCAGCATCGCGCGCGTTATCGGTTAATTTCGACAACGTTACGTTTGGCTACGTTGAAAATCGATTCGTCCTACGAAACATCTCGTTCCAGTTAAAGGCCGGACAAGTCCTCGGACTCCTCGGTCACACTGGCAGCGGAAAAACCACAATTGCACGGTTGATTTTTCGGCTCTATGAACCTGACGCCGGGCACATTCGACTTGACAATACACCCATTACCAAACTCCGATTAGACAGTCTACGCGAGCATGCTGCACTTGTTACACAAGATGTTCAGATATTCCATGGTACCGTTCGCGACAATCTGTCACTATTTAATGAGCAAATACCTGACGCACTCATGCTAGAGGTAATTGAAGAGTTTGAGCTTTCAGGATGGTACGCGTCTCTACAGGACGGATTAAACACAGTCATCTCTTCCAGCAGTCTTTCTGCTGGGCAGGCACAACTCTTAACATTTTTACGTGTTTTCTTGAAGAATCCAGGGATTGTGATTCTTGATGAACCCACCTCACGCCTCGACCAAGCTACAGAGTCAAAAATCGATAAAGCTACTGAGAAGTTGCTTAGAAACCGCACGGCAATTGTCATTGCGCATCGACTACAAACAGTGCGCAATGTGAATGAAATCTTGATTCTTGATGAAGGTCAGATACGAGAACATGGAGATCGAAAAAGACTCGCCGGAGATCCGAATTCTCGTTTTTCACAGCTGCTGCGTATCGGTCTTGAGGGGGTGATTTCCGTCTAGTGATAGAATCAAAACGCACCGAAGCGAGGACAACAGGAACAGCTGCGATACACCTAATTCGGTATCGTCCCGGGCTGTTCTTGCTCACGATCATGTTTCGAGGAGCAGACGATGTGGCACCGTTCTTTACAGGAATCATCATGAAGGCCTTTTTCGACACACTCAGCGATTCTGCGCCAGCCGGACTTAACCCCTGGACCCTAATTGCGCTGTTGGTCTCAGTAGAATTTGGAAATAGACTTGTGCTATTCGGATCCGCAATCATCTGGCCCCGCTGGAGGTACTCTGTCGAATCTCTACTCCGCACGAACTTGATGTCTGCTATTCTGGATGCGAACGCACCGGGTGAAATCTCAAGTGCATCAGGCGAAGTCACCAACCGCTTTCGCGATGACGTGGACACTGTTGTCAAATACCTTGAAAGATATATTCATCTGTGGGGAAATCTCATCTTCGCCATCCTAGCGATTGTTTGGATGGCTCGCATAGACGCGAAGATTACAATCATCACGGTGGTTCCTTCCGTGATAATTATGAGCGTGGTGCAGGGTGCAAGAAAATATATCCAGAAGTACCGCATGATGCAACGGCTTACCACCGAAAGATCAACAAATTTCATTAACGAAATCTTCCAATCCGTGTTAGCAATTAAGGTCGGGCGTGCAGAAAACGACATCATTTCTCGCTTCAGAATGCTGAATGATGCTCGGCGAAAATCCACAATCATTGACAACCTTTTCGACGAGATTCTTAGGTCCATCAGCTTAAACATTGGCAACATCGTAACTGGGATAATCCTTATCCTCATCGCAGACAAAATGAAATCCGGCAACTTTACGGTGGGCGATGTCGCTCTCTTTATGACATACGTTCGTGAAGTCGCGAAGAGCGGTTCAATGATTGGATCGACCTTAGCACAGCATAAACGAGCTACTGTTTCATTTTCGCGCATGCTAACGACAACCCGCGACACCTCTACGGACACACTCCTTCAGCATCATCCCGTGTACCTGAACCAAAGTCCACCTCCCATTCCCGCCCATATAAAGACGGAGTCCGACTCCCTGCGACATCTGAGTGTCAGCGGTTTGACGTATACCTACAAGGAATCAAAGAAAGGCATCCATGGAGTTGAGTTCCAGCTAACGCCAGGGTCATTCACGGTAATTACTGGTCGAATTGGATGCGGGAAAACCACTTTGTTACGTACACTGCTCGGAGTATTACCGAAAGATAGCGGCGAAGTTCGGTGGAACGGGGCTGTGGTTACAAACGCCAAATCGTTTTTCATTCCACCCCGATGCGCCTACACACCCCAAGTACCACGCTTATTTAGCGAAAGTCTTAGAAACAACATCCTGATGGGATTATCGAATAATGGACACGACCTGGCCCAAGCCATTCAACTTGCTGTCTTGGACCAAGATCTCCCAACACTTGAAGAAGAGTTAGATACTGTTGTGGGACCCCGCGGCGTAAAGCTTTCCGGTGGGCAGCTACAGAGAGCGGCGGCAGCGCGAATGTTCGTACGTCCCTCCGAACTTTTTGTTTTGGACGACATATCGAGCTCTCTGGATGTCGAAACCGAACAGATTCTCTGGAATCGAATCTACGAGACACGAAACAACCAGGAAATTTCCCCTGAGAATCAAACTTGTCTGGTTGTTTCGCATCGACGTTCTGTGCTTAGTCGGGCAGATCAGATTATTCTCCTACAAGACGGTCGACTTGTGGCGACGGGAAACCTCGAAGATCTATTGGATTCCTGCGAGGAGATGCGACGATTGTGGGCTAGCCACGAGATATAGGCTTGACAACATCAACCATGCTCGATGCTTGGAGCACATCCGATAGCAACTCCTTCAAATAGCCGTAGGCTGATACAACAGAGCAAGCCCAGTTTTCCATGGCATCGCGCTCAATCTCGACACGGGACACATGCTCATGCGGCACCTGCTCTAGCACTCGAGGACGCCTTTTATCCTCGATTTATCGTCGCGAAGTGGGACAGACATGCAATTCACACGGGCTTTCAGACGAATCACCCATATCTTTGATACTTAGGTATGCTGTGAAGAATTCCAGACCCACGCCCAGCAAATCGAAAAGTCCAGTGTCAACAGTGAATCCCAGTTGTTGGTTCTCGACATGCTCAAACACGAAACGAAGCGCTAGGAATCCTGACAAACGACACGAAAATGTCATTGGAGTGCGATTCTTAGTTTTTCACAGGTTGAATAAGATCTAGCAGGATCTTCAAGCCGTCTACAGTGACCTTCATTCCGGCTCCTCTTCTCCCGCGTCGAAGTCCGCGCCCGCGAGGACAACCAAGCACACTTCGAGAACGTTCCGTCCCCAAGGGGCGAATCCATTTATCGTCGAATCACTAGGCCACATTCAAGGCGCAAAACACCGAGTCTGCAACACCCTAGTTCCCACATTTTGCAGACGCACCTCAGTCATTATCTACGTTCCTAAGACACGTATCGTGCACGACAAAATTAATTCGCTCAATAACTCAATAAGAGGATTCTCTATTCACTACGTTTTGGAACGTTTCGGAAAACCGGACTATTTGACCTAGACCCGCAAGAACAGGGGGGTGTCGATATGCAGTACCCATCAGCACTTCAATTGCAATACTTACGGAGCAAAACTCATGGATTTACCAAATTTTCGATGTCGCATCTGGAATACCGAAAGGGAAGCCTACGGACAAGCCTTCATTGTGTGCGACCAACATCTTCAAAACATTCGCCATTCCCTTGCCGCGAATTTTGCGCCATGCTGGATTGAACAGATTAATCGAACGGATCTCCCATGTGAGGATTGCGAAAAGGGTGGACCACGAAACGAAATCCAGCCTTCGCGTCCCTAGGATTGACCGTCGATCCGCCTAAAATCTGCTCTTTAGAAGACCTAACCAGCCGGTAATTATGCGTCAACGTGTTTTGGTATATTTATCTTGACATCTTCCATTCCGAGAACGGACTTCTTGACACTTGATCGAAACTTTGCTCCCTTCCAGTTCACCATGAAGACGCTATCTCAACCTATTGTCCAGAGCTTTGAGTCACCTCAACACCCCGATTCATGTTCATTTCGCGTCCTGGCAATTGGCATAGTCAGTTCGCTGATTATTGGTCTCGGAGCCACCTATAACATGATGGTGATTCACGGTTCCTGCATGGCGATTGGTTTCAGCAGAGCAGCGAAAGTCTATGTTTTCTTTGTACTAGCCTTCATCCGTCAATACTGGACTCGGACGTTTGAATCCAACGTTCGCCCTGAGAATCACGGAATCGAAAACAGTAACATGATGCTAGTTGTCGCGTGTTCCACCCCCACAATGAGATATAGCGCGCAAATAAGACCAATCATTACTGCGCCATTCCACTTTGCCACACCTGAAAACAACTGGGGAGACATGATCCAGTCTCATATTAACGCGTGGCTCACACCGCAGAGCGAGCTAGGCATTAATTACTTTTACGAAGGACTCTCAAGTTGGGAACCTCGAACCCCTTGGTATATCAGGTTGAGACCATGGATAATCTGGGCAAGTTTGGCCATTACAGTATATTTCGTGACGATCTGTATCATGTTGACGTTAAGCACACAATGGATGGAGCACGAAAGACTTGCGTATCCGTTGGCACGACTTTCATGCGAAAAGGCTGACCGAAAGTGCGCCTCACTGCTCAAACCACTTTTTCGGAACCGCCCCCTGTGGTTGGGATTCGCATCGCGTTTGGCATAGCAAGCTAGAAGGGGCTCAACTTCTACAATCCCGCTATCCCACATTTATGAGGGTATTCGTATGAAGGAATAAGCGTGAAACACGTACATAGAACACCCCAAATGCATTACCCGTTAAATAAAAGAAGTAGCCAAATTATTTCGAAGACCCTAGTATAAAGGCCCGATTTATTTCACTTAATCAACAGAAATAGATTCAATCTACGTGTAAACACGCCAGAAACACGCAGCGGAAAGTACTTGGCTGGCACTTCTTTTCTGAAAGCTCGATTCCAACTTGAACAAGAACTCCCTAACTAAACTCTGTGGGCAGAGATACGAATTCAGCACTCGGGAACAATCGGCTACCTATGCAGTTAATGAGTGGCACTAGATACTAATCAGCGACGTTCAAATGATACGACTCCTTAGCACGTCTGCGAAGGATCTTTTTCATCCACTTGGAAAAATCACTCTGTTATGATATAATAATATATTCCTCTATATACCCAGATGATTCCAGTTCTTAAGCCTTGAGGTCGACCCGGTGTCGGGCCGTCCCTACGTAGCCTCTCTGAAGAGGATATGACAATGCAAACACATCAAACAGAGTTGTCTCCAAAGGACTACCGAAAAATAGATCAAGCCCACATCTGGCATCCAATGTTCCAGCACCAGGTTCTAGATGACACGGACTTAATGGTACTCAAAGAAGCACATGGTACTACGGTTGTTGACGCGGAAAACCGCGAATACCTGGATGCCCTCTCAGGCCTATGGAATGTCAATGTAGGGTATGGACGAAAACAAATTGCGGACGCCGTCTATGATCAGATTCAACGCTTACCGTATTATCCTATGTCCCAAATTAACATTCCGGCAACGCTTCTTGCTGAAAAACTGGCCTCATTGTTGCCAGGAGACTTGAAGCATGTCTTTTTTTGTAACAGTGGTTCCGAAGCGAACGAAACTGCAATTAAGGTGGCCCGTCAATACGGTCGACAGAAATACCCGGGACAGAATCGACATAAAATTATCGCTCGCTATCGCGGATACCATGGTTTTACCTATGGTGCTATGTCGGCAACTGGACAGACTCAACGCCGGAAAGCATTTGAACCGCTTGTCCCGGGTTTTCTACATGCGCATCCGCCGTACTGTTACCGTTGTCCTCTAGGACTGAAGCACCCAGAGTGCAACATCGCATGCGCCGATGACGTCGAGAAAATCATTCAATCTGAGGGGGTCGACACGGTAATCGGGGTAATCGTTGAACCCATCATCGGTGGTGGTGGTGTGATAATCCCTCCCGATGATTACCTGCCTAAACTAAGAGAGATTTGCGATCGACACGAGCTGCTCCTAATCCTCGATGAAGTTATCACCGGATTTGGACGCACTGGAGCGCTGTTCGCCTATGAACATTGGGACATACGCCCTGACATAATCTCGCTCGCTAAAGGGGCAACGAGTGGGTATCTGCCGCTAGGAGCAACCGTTGTTACGCCACGGGTATTTGACGCCTTTCGAGGCGATTCTGAGGATGACCGTGAGTTTTCACAGGTCGCCACCTATGGCGGCCATCCTGTCGCCTGCGCAGCCGCTCTCGCAAACCTACAGATTCTGACGGAAGAACGCTTGTGGGAAAATTCAGCGCGAGTCGGCAAGTACTTGCTTGAAAAGCTAGCTGGATTACAGGACCTCCTGTTTGTAGGTGACGTCCGTGGAATAGGCCTGATGATGGCCATCGAATTGGTTAAGCCGGATCAAACCAGCATGGATACTGCCACAACAAATAGGGTTGTAAGCATGATGCGTGACGAAGGAATTCTAATCGGAAAAATAAGTCACACTATGGATGAACCAGAAAATACGATTCTCGTGGCACCGCCACTCATATTGACTACGGCAGAAGCAGACCGCATTGCTGACACACTGGGTGTTGTTCTCAGAAGTATTTAGTTCACTAATGTCCCAAACACAAACCATTTAACAATGAACGTTGGATTTGACAGAACAATGTCGACTAATCCAAGACGAACAAGGAGTAATATATTAGCCTATTAGGACTCTTGCTAGATGCCAGGCACGGATCAAAAAATCAAATGATAGCACCGGCTCCCCGCGCTGAAGGAAAGCCAGTTCTTCACGCAAAATTGTACCACACCGTACTAACTATACTCAGACGCCTCGGTGTAACAACAAGCCCGATGAAAATTGTGCCACAAAACACCGTCTTGACCCGGACTGTAAGCAAAACGTATTCTGTCTTCGATATTTCTAATGCTAAGGACTCTCCGGTGTACCACCCGTTGATTATTGGTTCACATTAGCTCTGATTAGCAAGGGAACGTAGCAATAACCTCCTCACTATACCCCATCTTGGGGATTACCCATTGCCAAGCCCATTAACGCATAGCCTTTTGCAAGACTCTTTTCTCTGAGAGCACTGAACTATGAATACTGAAACAATTGTGGTCTTAGATTTCGGATCTCAATACACGCAGCTTATCGCTAGGCGAATTCGTGAGCGTAGCGTATATTGTGAGATCCATCCTTACCACATCTCTATTGATAAATTAAAAGCATTAAATCCTAAAGGAATTGTTCTATCTGGGGGACCTTCGAGTGTCTACGAGGCAAATGCGCCCCTTCCCGATCCAGACATTTTAACGCTCACGGTCCCTATCCTTGGTATTTGTTATGGTCTACAAGTCATTGCGCACCTCTCGAAGGGTGGAAAGGTGCATCCCTCTTGCGAACGCGAATTCGGAGCTGCAACCCTCATCGGAATCCAGTCCTGTTCTTTATTCCCCAATCAACTCGAGGGAATCGATGTCTGGATGAGTCATGGGGACCGTCTTGACAAATTACCGGACGGATTCCAGATAATTGGCCACACTCAGAACTCCCCGATCGCAGCAATTGCAGACTTGCACCGCCACATCTACGGCCTACAGTTTCACCCAGAAGTAGTCCATACGAAAGACGGATGTCGCATCATTTCGAACTTTGTACACGAGATTTGTGATTGCAGCGAGCAGTGGACAATGCGATCGTTTATTGATGGAGCCATAGAAAAGATTCAGGTCATGACACAAGGCAACCGCGTGCTGTGCGCAGTTAGTGGCGGCGTGGATTCAACAGTACTTGCCGCTCTCCTAAAGCGCGCTATTGGGAACGGACTCATCTGTGTCTTCGTAAACAATGGACTCCTGCGTAAAAACGAATCCAACGAGGTGCTATCAAGCTTCCGAGACCTTGGCATTGAGATTTGTTATGTCGATGCCACCAATCGTTTTCTGGAATATTTGTCGGACGTGGAAAGCCCTGAGAAGAAACGCACCATCATCGGCACACAGTTTATAGAAGTGTTTAAAGACACTGTTGCGAATTTGGGAGAAATTGATTATCTGGCCCAAGGCACACTTTATCCCGATGTGATTGAAAGTGTATCGGTAAAAGGTCCTTCCGCTACCATCAAGACACACCATAACGTGGGTGGACTCCCTAAGAATCTTCCGTTTACGCTGATTGAACCTTTCCGAGAACTTTTCAAAGATGAGGTCCGCGCTCTCGGATTGGAATTAGGACTCCCAAAATCAGTGCTCGGACGACATCCATTTCCTGGTCCGGGCTTAGCGGTGCGTATTATCGGTGCAGTCACACAAGAACGGCTAAATGTTCTGCGTGAAGCCGATGACATTTTTATCTCGGAACTCCGCAACAATGAGCTGTACGACAACATATGGCAAGCCCTAAGCGTCCTCTTGCCGGTGAAAAGTGTTGGAGTAATGGGGGATGAACGCACTTACGAAAATGTTTTGGCACTGCGTGGAGTCACAAGTACTGATGGCATGACGGCCGACTGGGCAAAGATTCCATTCGAAGTGTTGGCCACCATTTCAAATCGTATAATCAACGAAGTTCGCGGTATCAACCGCGTGGTTTACGACATAAGTTCCAAACCACCTAGCACCATTGAGTGGGAATAGACCCGGCATTCGAATGCCGGTTTCAAAAACTTCACTCCGAAGACCGCGCACAGGCGTGGACTGCTTCGTACGCTTAGGCAATTTTGGTTGAAAGGCTCGGCAGGCTATCGAGATGCATTCTTTAACCGACAGCGTGTTGCCAGCAAGACAGTATTGCTACCTCCTACTATTTAAGGACATGCTGATGACCGATCTCCTTGAATCATTGAATCCGCCTCAACGGCAAGCCGTGCAGCATACCCAAGGCCCCTTATTGCTCCTTTCGGGAGCCGGTAGTGGCAAGACACGCGTAATTACCTATCGAATTGCTCACCTTGTTCGCCACCATCAGGTTTCTCCTCTGAATATTCTCGCAGTAACATTCACTAACAAATCGGCAGGTGAGATGACGTCCCGTCTTGACCACCTGGTTGGCAAACACATCACTAACTTGCTTTGGGTAGCGACCTTCCATGCAACGTGCGCCCGCATTCTACGAAGAGACATCGAACATCTCGGTTATTCTCGTTCTTTCACAATCTACGACACAGCAGATCAGCTCATGTTGATCAAGGAAATCCTAAAAGCACTGCAAGTTCGCGAAGAAACCAATAATCCAAAAGCAATTTTGAGCAGAATAAGTGAAGCAAAGAATGACTTTGTCACACCTGAAAGATTTGCTGACAATGCAGAGGGCTACTTCGAGGAAAACGTGGCCAAGATCTATCCTGCTTATCAAACTTATCTACGTCAGAACAATTCCCTGGATTTCGACGACCTGATTATGCTGACTGTCGAATTATTCGGCGCGTGCCCCGATGTTTTGGAATATTATCAGACCAAATTCCGACACGTTCTCGTCGATGAATATCAAGATACTAATCGCAGCCAGTACCTACTCGTGAATGCCTTGGCAAAGAAGCATCACAATATCTGTGTTGTGGGCGACGACGATCAATCCATTTACTCATGGCGGGGTGCCGACATCAACAACATCCTCGATTTCGAGAACGACTACCCAGGGACAACAGTTTTACGATTAGAGCAAAATTATCGTTCCACCCAGACCATTCTCGAGGCTGCCTATGAGCTCGTGCGCAACAACCGTCAGCGGAAGGAGAAGAAACTTTGGACTCAGAATGAGATTGGTGAAAAAATCACCTGTTATGAAGCAAAGGACGAGCATGACGAGGCAGGCTATGTTGTCCAGCAGATTTTCAAATGGCAGGCCGGGGGTATGAAATACGGTGACTGTGTAATATTTTATCGAATTAATGCACAATCGCGTGCTTTCGAAGATGCTCTGACGAGGGCGAACATCCCCTATCAGATTGTCGGCGGCGTTCGATTTTACGAGCGAATGGAGATCAAGGATGTAATTGCATATTTGCGTGTAATTGTAAATCCCAATGACGCAATAAGCCTAAGACGTATTATTAATGTGCCTCGGCGAGGAATAGGAAGCATTACTCTAGAAAATATAGAGGATTTTGCTCGCAGGAACCAGATCTCGCTGTACGATGCCCTGAAACGCACCGACGAAATCCACACACTTCGCGAAGGAGTGAAGGAGAAAATCCGCGGATTCACCCAATTGCTGGGTGTATTGCACACTCAACGTCCAGTAGAAGAAACCATAAGGGAATTATTACACCTCTCCGGATATCTCAAAGCGCTAGAACGAGAAGAAACAGACGAGGGACAAAACCGTCTCGAAAACATTAGCGAACTGATTACAGCGGCAGTCGAATATGAGACACACGATTCTGCACCGACCTTGTCAGGTTTCTTGGAGACAATCACATTAGCCGGTGATGTGGACACCATCAACGACAAAAGTAATGTCCTAACGCTTATGACCCTCCACAGTGCAAAAGGACTTGAGTTTCCAATTGTATTCATGGGCGGAGTTGAAGAGGGCTCACTACCCCACCAGCGCTCATTTTCCAGTGAGGTCGAACTAGAGGAAGAACGCCGTCTATGTTATGTGGGTTTGACCCGAGCGAAGAAACATGTATATCTACTTCATGCGCGTATGCGCAGAATTTTCGGCAACTTGGATTACCGCATGCCATCGCGTTTCATCGAAGAGATACCATCACGCCTTATTAATCAAGAAACCAACACTAATCAAGAAACCGACTATGAATCCGTTCGTGGTCCGGCCGTCAAATCCTATGATCCAGATGAACCAGATTTCGATGACGGCAATACATTTGATTTTAGTATTGGAGAGATTGTGTTTCACCCGAGATTTGGACGTGGAAAAATTACAGGCCTGAGCGGTTATGGTCCTAGTAGTCGACTTAGGATTCGATTCGCGCGTGGAGTTGAAAAAACCTTAGTGGCCGAATACGCCCGATTACAAGCCATGGAGGCTTGAAATTCAAGAAATGAATGACAACCAACATGGCAGGAGGACAAAATGAATACAATTGCGACCGATGAAGTAACACGCGTCGCCAGCCTGGCACGTCTTGAGTTCAACGAAGAACAGACCACACAACTCACCCTCCATCTCGGACGGGTTCTGGCTTACATCGCCAAACTGAACGAATTGGACACCTCCGACATCCGGCCGACGTCCCATGTTCTTCCGATTCATAGCGTTGTCAAGGAAGACACCGTCAACTCGTCATGCGATAGAAACCTTATCTCTGCCACAGCGCCTGAGATGGAGGATGGTTATTTCGAAGTACCAAAAGTTATTGAATAATCCACTGGAGAGTATGTAACTAATGTCGCTGAACGAACTCACAGCCCATGAACTGCATGAAAAGTTAGTAGCACTTGAAATCACCTCTTCCCAACTTACGCAATCAGTATATGATCGTATTGAGGATGTCGAAGGCGTGATCGATGGTTTTATCACATTGACCAAAGAGGCTGCATTTGAACAAGCCGAAGCGACTGACAATGCTTTGCGCCGTGGTGATAAGGTGCCGCCGTTGGCCGGAATACCGATCGCAATCAAGGATGTTATCTGTACAAACGGAATATTGACTACCTGCGGCTCGAAGATACTGAAAAACTTCGTTCCTCCTTACGATGCAACTGTAATGAAACACATCCATCAACAGGGAATGGTCATGATCGGCAAGACGAATATGGATGAATTCGCCATGGGTTCCTCCACCGAGAATTCAGCCCACGGAATAACTCGTAATCCATGGAACCTGGAAACGATTCCCGGTGGTTCCAGCGGGGGTTCCGCTGCCGTGGTTGCTGCTGACGAAGCGATCTGCGCACTCGGTTCAGACACAGGCGGTTCAATCCGTCAACCGGCTGCATTCTGCGGCGTCGTCGGGATGAAACCAACATATGGACGCGTCTCCCGGTTCGGTTTAATAGCGTTTGCATCATCGCTAGACCAGATTGGTCCTTTCGCAAAGGATGTGACTGACTGCGCCTTACTCCTAAACGCGATCTGTGGTCACGATGAAATGGACTCAACCTCAATAGACGTCACGACGCCTGATTTTTCACGATGCTTAGTAAACGACGTTAAGGGGCTCAGAATAGGTATTCCAAAGGAATATTTTGTTGAAGGTATGGATGCGGAAGTGGAGGCCCGCGTCCGAGAAGCGATTGGAGTACTAGACGCTTGTGGCGCAAAAATCGAAGAGATTTCTTTGCCACACACAGAATACGCGATTGCAACGTATTATATCATTGCCCCCGCTGAAGCCAGCGCCAACTTGGCACGATATGATGGTGTGCGATATGGTTTCCGTGCCCAAGACGTCGATGACCTAATTGACATGTACAGGAAGTCACGCAGTGAAGGGTTCGGAAACGAGGTAAAACGTCGTATAATGTTAGGTACATATGCACTCAGCACAGGATATTATGATGCATACTACCTTAAAGCACAAAAGGTCCGCACGCTGATTAAATTGGATTTTGACAAGGCTTTTCAAACTGTTGATGTCATCATTACGCCCACTTCACCGACCACTGCCTTCAAGATCGGCGATCGAACTACCGACCCCTTGCAAATGTATCTGTCGGATGTGTTGACAACTCCTTCGAGCCTCGCTGGGTTGCCCGGCATCTCCATTCCATGTGGACTCTCCGAAAATGGATTGCCTATTGGCCTTCAGATTCTTGCTGCGCCGTTTGATGAAGCAAACGTCCTCCAAGCAGCCTATACCTTTGAACAGAACACCGAACATCAGAAGAAGCCCAATCTGTGAAAGAAGGTCCGACAGAACAAGTCGCGTGTATTCTATAAATCAGATGAACACACTCACCTCAGATTCTCCAAATACGAAATCGGTTCGCGATTGTGCCCCATCCGAAAATCAGAATGCTTGAATCAGGTCTGAATTTTACACGTGTAGATGCGGTACGCACTGCGAAGATTTTCCGCATAAAGACAGGATCAACCACCTGACAGTCTTCCGCAGGCGAATGCACTGCTTAAGTTATTGAAGGACATGCTCGCTTGCTTTGTGACAGATAGAACAGCTTATAGCAAGCGATTGCACTAATTGATGTTCAGAAGGGAGTGAACGAATGAAATCAGAAACCTCTCACCACAACACACCAAATTTCCTAAGTTGGATTCTTGCCGTGACTTGTGTATTCTACCTAAATTCGACAGCTTTTTCTCAGAATCCACCACCCATTTCTAACCATGCGCTAGACGACAAACTATTAGAAAATTTTTCGCTGTTATCAGAGGTTTTGGCACATATCCAACAAGGACATCTAGACCCTCCGGACCCGCAGCAATTGATGTATGGTGCAATCCGCGGCATGCTCCGCACGCTTGACCCATATACTCAATTTTTCGATCCCGACAACTACGAGGATTTTCGCACGGAAAGCCGTGGCGCGTATGGAGGACTTGGTATGGCAATCGGAATACGCCAAGACCGTTTAACGGTAATTTCTCCATTCAAAGGTACGCCAGCCTATGTAGCGGGCATTGAGACCGGTGATATTATCAACCAAATTGAAGACCAGTCCACATTAACCATGACGGTGGACGAGGCTGTCGAAAAGCTACGAGGTGAACCCGGCACTCAGGTGACGATAACGCTGGTCCGTGAAGGGGAAACCGAACCGTTGGAGATAACACTAACTCGGGATGTCATTCGATTCGAGAGTGTCGAATCCAGAATACTTAAGGGAAATACTGGCTATTTACGGATTAACCAATTCAGAGATACCACAGCGGTGGATGTTGACCGTGCCTTCGAATTTTTCGATTCACATGACCTCCGCGGTCTAATTCTGGACGTGCGTTCTAACCCAGGAGGCCTGCTCAAATCAGCAGTTGACGTGGCGAGCGATTTCTTGAAGCCCGGCCAACTAATCGTGTACACAAGGAGCAAGGGCTCACGCGAGGATTTCATTTCCCCGATAGCTCAGCAACAGAAATACTATCCCCTCATTGTGCTCGTAAACAGCGGAAGCGCCAGTGGTTCCGAGATTGTTGCGGCAGCAATTAAGGATCAAGGAAGAGGATTGGTTTTAGGCGAAAAAACATTTGGCAAAGCCTCTGTACAAAAGGTTGTACCACTCAGCAGTGGCGCCGCTGTTAAATTGACCATCGCTCATTATTATAGCCCTGCTGGCATCGACATTAATAGGATCGGAATTGTTCCCGACATTGAAGTTCCTTGGTTCAGCAGATCAGAAAACCGAATCCTAACAAAGCTACGTCATCATGAAACAATCCAGTCATTTATTGAGGACAATGGCGATGACGTGCTCGCAAGATTGGACGCGGCACGACATGCATCAAACGAGAATGAAGAGGCTCGTGTGCTCTTGAAGAAATATACCCGGGTCGTTGACTCGCTCTCAAGAGAAGGGCTTGTTATCAGCAATTCCGGACTCGATCTAGCCATCGCCCGTGAAACAGAGAATGAGCTGGATGAATATGAAAACGATCCCCAGATACTCGCAGCCATCCATCAGTTAAAGGTTCTTGAGCTTTTCGCCACAATATTTTCCAAGAGTACCGACTAGGAGGAAGGGGAAACACTGTTGTTCCAGTTCTGATGAAAAAATGCACGCTTCTAGTTTTTTTGAATCATATGCAGCTTCGCCAGTCGACGGGTAGACGCGAATTCAACCAGCAACATCTAATTTGACTCATATTTTCTCATCTATTTCAACTACTGGCGGATGCACGTAATCATGGTATCGACTCCTTATCCCAGCTCTGCGAGCGTCATGCTCGTGCACATAAATTCGATAGCGAAACGTCAACGACGAGCCCGCAGCAATTGTATATGTTCCATCCCTAAGTAAGCTACTCTGATAATGACTATAGCCGAAGGGATTGGCTGTCATCAATCCGTAATCACGCACGTGCCAACACGTCGGATGGCGCAAATTCATCGGATGGTCGAAAATTGCAACACCAACTTGCTTTCCTTCCACCGTTCCCGAATAGTCGCACCAATGCGCCGGCTTGCCCCAGCATTCCGATTCCCCAATACCTCCCAGGCTATTTTCAATGCGACCACCCTTGTCACCATCCATCGATGTAGCAACTCGCACGCTGCAGAATCCTCCTTCTTTCGTATCAGCAAGCCGTACGTCCTGCGCCAATGCATTCAAGGTCAAGGTCCAATCCATGACGCGAACGCCGTTAGGCATATCATAGAATAGCACTGTGCGAGTTTCTCCCATTACTCTGCAATGGTGATGATCCTCCCAATCAAGAATCTGTTGGAACCCGCCGAAAACTGGTCCCGGAAAAACGTAGGAAAACTTACGATGGGTCTGCCAACCATGATTCCCATCTTCGATCCAGTTGTCTGTGGAATTTACATCGCCATACGCCACCCATGCCGAACGATGGTGGGGATGGTCTTGGGTTTCTCCCTCCAACTCCACCATAGGATAGTTGCGCGTTATCTGCTTTCCATAAGGTCCAAACAACGGGAAGAAAAACGGACGGGGAAATTTAGGACTAAAATGATAAGTCGTAAATTCCTGTCCCCCGATTGTAACCTCGAGAATGTCCCGTTCCTCATCATGTCGCAAGTTGATTCCAGAACCCGACATCGAAGATTCAACCTCCGGTTCAAAGATTAGACGCATCTCACAGTTGGCGTCCAATTTCTCAAGGAGAAAATGTAGCCTTCCATCGTGCACCTGACAGGGAATTTCGGAATCCGAAGTTGCATCCGTTAATCGCCCGCGCATAATGGAGACAGGCAGTTCTATTTTCATCGGCGTGTAATGCCGTTCATGCGGTCCGGCTTTGACAAGAAGGGATATCTGCGTTCTCATTCGCTATTACCTACAAGGGCTACTGCTTGGCGAAAAGCGTGCTTCAGATAGTCCAGACTTTTACGCGCTATTGTTTGGGGGTCCGGTTTGTAGTTGAACACTTCAACCGAAACAGTACCATCATAGCCTCCCATATTCAGAGCAGAGAAGATTGGAACAAAATCCACATCGCCGGCACCTGGTCCACGCATATTAGAATCGTTAGCGTGAAAATGGACAAGATGCCTCTTATTAGCAACAATGATTTCTTCTATCGACTTTTGTTCAGCACACATCGCATTAACATCCAAATGCAACTGACAGCCGGAATGATTGACAGCCCTGATAACTCGCAGGGTCTCCTCCGCCGTTACCATGAAATTTGTCTCTTTGGGAGATAATGGCTCCAGGGCAAGCGTTACACCCAAGGGTTGCGCAACGTCGCACACATCTCGAAATATCTCCACCGCTCTTTCGAATGCATCTGAGTACTGTTCACCAGGCAAAACATCTCGCTGACTAGGGCTACCGAAGACCATGACGCGCCCGCCCATAGTCGCGCAGATACGCGCTAAATGGTGAAGCATTTCCTTCGCGCCTCGTCGGATTTGCGCATCTGGACTAGTCAGATGTAATCCAGCAGGTTTTCTTAACAACCAATGGAAGCCTGTAATCGCAAGGCCTGCCCTCTCGGCAACCATCCTGAGTTGATATGCTCGGACGTCATTGATTTGGGTTGGATCGTTTTCCAGCGTAAAGGGTGCAATCTCAACGGCGTCATATCCGGCCTCCGCGATATCCTCACAGGTCGCTTGGAAATTCCAGTCCTGATAGGTCTCGTTACAGATAGCAAAGTTCATGAGTATTGATTCTTCTTCCCCGTCAACGATCGAGCAACATGATACTCACCAAGCCTCTGGTCCACACACATCTTAACGTCACTGGATGACTCAAGTCAACTAGGTGCGACAACAAGTTGGTACAGTGGCTACCAGGACAAACCACTTGACTTGTCCTCAGAACTTACGAGAACATCTATAGCACGCTGTTTGAAAACGGTGAATTTTGGCAAACTCTACAAGACCTACTAAAACCCTCCATAATCAAAAAGGAAAGCTTTACCAGTTGAGACTGCAGTCAGCGAGAGATACTGTTAAGGACAATCGCACCCAAGCCAATTCATAACAAAATGTAAACGACGCCTGATTTCCGCATGTTTCCGCTGCCGTCACCCATCGCAAACATACAAATTCTGTGCTATAATCAATCCTTCTCATCACATTATCTTGTACACCAAAAACAATCTAGGCTCAAAATATTCAACTATCCACCCACACCTCACACCCAATTCGACGTGATTCAGAGCAACTAAATCACCCCGAGACTCGAACATCTCTTTTAGCACATAGATTGATTATAGCTTATCCCGTGCCACTCCAGGAATTCAAGCCATCTCCCGTCTACGCCGCAGCACCTCAATAGCCTCTTCAATCTCTCTGGCTTCGCATCTCTCAAAAGACGCATTATGGATAGCTAATTCGTCTTTTGACATTCCTCCCAGACACCACTGGTCCTCATTGGCAACCCTCCAAGCCATGCGCGCGCAAAGAAAGGCGGATTGCTTGACCATGAGAAGACTGACCTTCTCTACCGTGTCATGAGCCGTGTGATAAAAGCCTTCTGTATCCCGAGCATGCGGATCTGACACGAATCCACAAGGGATGCCCTTTGTCGAAAAAGGAAAATGATCGTCTGAGAGATGCTCGGGCTCCCTAAAGGGAAATACGTTTTGATCCACCACAATCTCTTCATCCATCTGTTGGCTCATAGTTCGAAAATACTCTCTGGAATCTGGAGCATAAACGGTTAAACCTTTTCGCATGCGTCTCCCAGCAGAATCCAGATTGAACATGAATCGCGTTTTCTGAAGATCTTCCGGAAAAGAATCGACATACGCCTGCGAACCAATCAGTCCAAGCTCTTCAACGCCGAACAGAATAACTCGCACGTTCCGGTTTAGGAACTCCGCATGATGCTGCATTGCGCGCGCAATTGCCAGAACTGCAAGCACGCCCGAAGCAGAATCCTCAGCACCTGGAGAGACATCATGACAATCATAGTGAGCGCCAAGAACCACCATCTCTCCACGGGAAGATTCCGATTTTACGTCTCCGATGATGTTCCAGGAAGTCGATTCGGACTGAGTGTCCGTAGTCTCGATTTCAGCTTCGACAAACCCGTTCCTCTTAATAAGTCGCTGTAGCTGTGATCCTGTTTCCTTCGAAACCATTATTCCGGGGATAAGTCCCCACCTATTGAATCCCAAAGCACCAGTAATAGGACCGTAGCCGGCTTGATCGCTCATGAAGATAAACGCTTCAGCCCCCGCAAGAATTGATCTGTTGTATTTTTCCGTACGATGAATCCATCGATTTGCCGATGGCGGATTGCTTATGCTAACCAGCGCGATATTTCCCTCGAGTTCGCTCTTGCGCGATTCGAAAGACTCGACAGAGCCTGTTCCAAGATCAACTATTTTCCCGCGGCTGCATCCTTTGGGCGACATTGGCATAGACAAACAGGAAAGTTCTCGCTTCCAAGGTACAGTCACAGACAGTCGAGCCCTTCCACGAGTCCAACCATTATATTGAAAGGGTTCGGAACGCACGTCACAGAGCCCGTATTCTCGCAGTTTGCCTTCCAGAAAGCGCGCAGCTCTTGCCTCTCCCTGTGTCCCGGCGAAGCGACTACCCAGATCGTCACAAAGCACCTCTAGGTTCGCCTGCATGTCGTGGGTAGTAAAAATCTCACCGGCAAGCAGTTTGTCAAATGAGTCGGCCTCTAAGCCACTCAGTACAGTGTCCTTAATTGTCATTCCTCTATTTTCCTTCAAAATAGCCTCAAAACACTCTGTATATTAGCCCGGACGATGAGCAAGAATCAATCCAATATTAAGCGCGAATCTCCTCGACTCAGTTGACATTTTAACAAAAATTGCTAGTTCCGTCAACTGAAAACCTCTCACAGATTATGTCAGTCAATACAGTCTCGTGTAACACGGTCTGTAGACTATAGCAGATGCTACTCTCTATAGGGCATAAACATTCTGGAATCCGCAAGATTCGGTCATTCTCAGACTTTTCGCAAAAGCAGTACTCTTAACCGAATGCGCCTAAGAATCAGTCACAGTGAAGACGGCCAGTACCAAATACCGACTCGCTCGATGCTTTCGAGAAAACTTATGCAACACGATTTGGACTGCAAATATCTGGGAAAATCCTTTCAGATATGGTAAGATGTAAGGACAAACTAGTTTCTATAACCGTCATGTCTATCAGAAAAAGAAACATCCTTCGTTGGAGTTAAATGAAAACACACACGTTCAGAACCGAACAGTGGTTTCCTTACCCCATACTGGATGTGTTCGATTTTTTTTCAAACGCTTTGAATCTAGAGAAAATTACGCCACCCTGGCTCCATTTTCAGGTTCTCACACCGAGCCCAATCAAAGTAACGCAGGGTAGCCTGATTGATTATTGCCTTCGGTTGCACGGGATCCCTATAAAATGGCAAAGCGAGATCGCTGTTTGGAATCCACCTCATTTATTCATAGATGAACAGCGTCGAGGTCCTTATTCGCTGTGGATTCATCAACATACATTCACAACACAAAGAGCTGGAACACTGGTGCGAGATGAAGTGGAATACGCAGTACGTCCCAACACACTGATACATAAACTCTTCATCGCCCCACATCTCAACAAAATCTTCGCGCATCGACAAGAGCAATTATCTAGAATCTTTGGATGACCTATCAACAATTCGTGCGATCGACTTGCCAGAGAGCGTCTCAATGATAATGTAATATAGGGAAGAATTACAGCATTTGAACTCGAGCGCAATAATATGAACCCGTCTCATTACCGCAGTGCCCAATAGCTGTGATGCTCCACAAAAACATTACGCGGTCACGCACATTGATAGTTCTGTATAATCTCAATATTAAGACACTTCAGATTCCACCAGATTTGAACAAAAAGAGGTAAAGCCTCGATATCTTGCATCCAGTGTTTGAACAAAATGTGGAAGACAAAGACAGCTTCGACAATGCAGAGCCCAGAAATCCCAGCAAGAAGAACAATTCAATCAGGAGGTGTTGCGCATGATTGATGATAGCCGGCAAGAACACCGCATGTTGATTTTCGGCAATGACAGTGATCCAGTACAAGAACACCTATGTATCGGACAGGGTTCCTCGCAAACTGGCATCCTAGAGAGGAAAATGCATTCGCAATCCTACACTGTCACGCTCTATGCGCTATTAAAGGATTATGGACTAACGCCAATAGTTCGAATTAAGCCCAGAATTCGATTCCATCGGTCCAGTTACGACAACCTCTCTTCCAGCGCTCCACTGTCCTACAGTCTAGGCGACATCGTGGATTTTGCTGAACTCAAACGTGGAGTCCAGCAGCAAACTGCCCTGGAAAACACAGAACTTGAGAGAATTTTCGCAGACGCACCAACGATTGAGAATCTGTCCACGAATCCCGCATTGCAACTTGTCGCGCAAGGGGATGTGTTTCTGCGCGCACCGGCCTTCAAAACAAAAACGAAAGTTTTCGGTGAAGGCTCGGACATAGAAGGAATCCCGATCGGACAATTCCTTGAGGCTCTCAATCGTCCCTCCCAAACAGAAGCGATTTTCAGGTCGTTTCCCAGTGGTAGGGAATTTGCCAGGGATCTCTTGGAGGCTATAGCGCCATTCGAGGGATTGGAGTTTCAATTTCGCCTGTATTCACGGTATGAACGACGGGATTGTGTACTTTCCGGAACAAGTACACGGCCGGTCGACGGCTACCGTACTACTTTTGATCCGTGGACTGTATTAGGATATATCCGATCCATTGGTAACGCCCAGCAGCTCCAAGTTTTATCCCATGAGCGCGGTACAAGGTGGGAACATAAGCTGCTAGTTAAATCATTAGACTCTGATTCGGTTGCTCGTATTTCACGTGAGATTCGAATGTTGAGACACCGTTTCCTCATCGGCCGAGCTCTCTCCAAAAGTCAGACGGCCCTGACACTCTTAGCCCAAACACGCGAATCACAACTCAATCTGACAAAAGACATTCTAATTGGACGTGAACTCACGATTGAACGGCCTCTCCACACGGATAGGTTTGCAAACATTGGAGATCGACAAGCTTTAAGGGCGGCGTTCACTGAACAAGAACCGTATCAGCTTTATCCGTTAGACGCCGATATTATTGAGAGACATCTCAACCTAGCGAAAGGAACAAATCATGGTTTAATCTATACATTGAATAATGTCTTCTTAACCCAGGGACCACCACCTAAGATAACAAAGACTGGCAGCTTACGAATTGTCACAAGCCCTGTGCTCGATCGCGTCGTAATTCGATCTGCCGAAGACCTCAGGATGCGACTTCCCGCCGACAGTTTCGATAAGTGTTGGAATGAAGTGATTCATGAAGCCGGATATTCTGTGATGAGTGCGAAATCCAGCCGGTGTTACTCCGTCAGCTACTGCCAGAGATTTAAAGGCAGTTGCCTAGACGGAAAAGTTGACAATACCTCTCTTGAATTTTATCTGCTAATAAAGTACTTGGGCATTTCACCCGAGGGATATCAGCGAATCAATGCGAACCGTCGTGTTAGGCCCGACAGCGCACTGGAAACCGATCAGGAACGTGCAGTCATTCGAGAAATCCAAGATTTGTTCCTGTTCCTCAAACAGAAGCAGCTAGACTGACTAATTCCAATGGATGCTCAATAACACCGACGCCTCCGCAGAGAACCTCAATTCCAGTAATTTGAAATTCCTTGGCGGGGTACTTGGCAGAGATATACGCCGCACAAGCCTAGGCTAGCTAAAACCGGTTATACTTGTGCGTGTGCCTCCGCCCAGAATGTTCTATGGAATGATGTAAACTGGCCTTCCAACGAATAGGTGAGTTGGCTCCATCCTGAACCGTCTTTTGTGTCCAATTACTGAACCACCGTGCTAGGACTCGCACTCGAAATGCCGATGCCTTCCCACCAGCCGTTTTCCTAGCAGCATCAGAACGCCATCATAGAATCGAGCGATACTATCTACAAGATTGCGTACTAGCAAAAAAATAGTTCTAGGCTGGAACCGCAGGAATTAAACCCCCAACGCATTGAATCGCGAAGACCAATTTTGCTGATCTTCAAGTAACGAGAAAGTGATGTACAATATTTCTAACTTCCATCGTCCGACAGGCGAGAACAACTATGCGATGTGGCCGTCTCTGAGACATTCACACACAAATGACAATTAATCTCACGACGGAAAGTTTCACGGTTTTTATGCACGTTTACTTCCAAAAAAGGATTGACAGTTAATATACCAGCGTGTATATTTTCCATCACATGAAACACAGTTCTTCTCACACGCTCTTCGAAACAAAGCGCACTGTATCATTCAAAATATAGCGATTATCTAAATTCACGTAACCGGACTCCGAGTATGACACGACGCGATTTCATCTCAACATCATCAATGGCCGGCCTCGCTTTCGTTACAGGTTGTACGCAAACCATCCCTTCACAAGTCATGTTCAAAGGATGGCCCTATGAACCCGAACTGGTACGTGCGAATATTGAATTGTTCGCGGAACAGAGCGACATCGCTGTGGACTATGAAGCAGTCTCGGGAAACTATCACGACAAAATGGTCGCGTTGTTTGTCGGCAAAATGCCAGTGGACTGCTGTTATGTACGAGATGACGACCTCGCAGAATGGATTGAAGCGGGTTGGTTAAGATCGTACGATGACCTGCCAGCGATAGAAGAGTACACCGATGATATCTTCCCGTATAGCCTGGAAGCGATGACCTACGCCGGTAAGCGCTATGGATTGCCGTACTATACTGATTTTACTCTCTGGATTTACAATGAGGCCATGCTCGAATCTGCGGGATTTGAAGGCCCCGCTCGCACGCTGGACGAATTGACCGAACAGGCAGTCAAAATCAAAGAGCGCACCGTTCGAACTCTTGATGGAGATCATATTGAGTACCCTATTCTCCTTGCCTTTGGTCAGGGTACGCTTGGATTCAACGACTGGTGGGCTTTGAATTATGCGTCCGAACTACAGTTGTTCGATGATGCCTTGAACCCCATTTTTCCAGATGATGAAAATCGGGGTGCCGAAAAAATTCTGCAGTGGGTCGTAGACGGAATACACAAGTACCATACAATCGATCCTAATTCACTAACCACCCGATTTGTTCGTGAAAACGTGGCCGCTGGACGACAGGCATTCGCTCTCATTAACAAATATGACCTCGAGTGGGTCAATAACCGTCGAAACTCGACGGCCGTCGAAGCGCAATTACAAGCGCAAGGCATCTTGGAAAACGAGGCGTCCTATGTTAAAATCTATAAAATGGCGCCTATCCCTAGTATCGAACCCGGCCAACGCGGCACACTAGGATGGACACGGATGTATAGCTTATCGGCAAACTGTCCCGACGAAAAAGTGTTGGATGCGTGGGCCCTGATGCAATTTCTCGGTGGCAAAGATATGAACGGTGACTACTATACAGCACGGCGCTGGTTCAAACTTCGCGGCTTAGGATTTGCTTATAAATCCCTACTAGACGATCCCAACATCATCGCTCAGACCGAAGAGTGGGGGGATGTGAATAAGATTAAGCAACAGTCACAATTCGTGCGAACCCGAGAAAACATCAAAGCGCCTTGGTTCGCAGACTTCAACCTATATTACCAACCGGAGATTCAGAAAATCCTGCTACGCCAACAATCCCCACGGGATGGGCTCGGGAAAATCGCAAAACGTTGCCGTGAATTGAAACGGGAGTGGACTTGAGAGATCAGAAAACAAATACTCTTGTGACAAGGGGAGATCGCGTGTTTGCGTGGCTGCTTAACGCGCCAACCATATCTTTGCTCCTAGCGTTGGTGGCATATCCAATTGGAGTTTCTCTGTGGATAAGCCTCCATCGCTACAACCTCCGACGCCCTGCACAGTTTGATTTTGTCGGACTAGGCAATTACGTAGCCATCCTCACCAGCCACGAGTTTTGGCATTCGCTACGCATAACTCTTTATTTCGGGGGACTTTCTGTAATACTGGTCATCCTCATCGCACTTGTAATTGCATTGCTCTTCAATGAGAAATTCGCGGGCCGTGGTGTGGCACGCGCTCTTTTATTGATACCCTGGGCGGTACCAGGAGTGGTAAACGGCTTAATGTGGGTCGGACTCCTAGGAACGAACGGGGCGTTCAATGAACTCCTGGAACACAGTGTCAGTTTGTTTAATAGAGTAACTGGTTTCAATCTCGAGTACATTGGCATGGCCTCGCCTCCCGTCGCGCTCAATGCGGCGATTGCCGCCCACGTGTGGCGCAGCGTCCCGTTCGCATGCATTATTTTCTTGGCAGCGCTACAAGCGATTCCATCCGAACAATATCGTGCCGCCCGCGTTGACGGAGCTAATGGGTGGAATCGTTTTCGGCATATCACGCTGCCATGGCTTCTTCACCCAATCATGATTGTTGCCATCTTTGAAACCATGAATAGCTTTCGTGCTTTTGACCTTATCTTTACTCTTACCGGTGGCGGACCAGGCGATGCAACTTTCGTCATTGCTTGGCAAGCCTACAAAGAGGCGTTCGCGCGCCTCAACTTTGGCGGCGCAAACGCCTACTCATATCTTATCACACTCATCACGATGGGATTATCGATCGCCTACATTAGACTGCTGTATCGACGCGGTACAGTGCAAGGATAGAAGATTCACCAGAGGGCCGAGAGGAAATGCCTGTAAACAAATCGCATGCAAAACGCATCACCTTGTACTCACTGGTTATCGTGGCAACACTGTATATTGTTACACCGTTCTTGTGGGTGCTATCAGTTAGCTTCATGCACGAACGGGAAGTCAATCAAAGACATTGGATTCCTCGGGAGCCAACACTAGGAAACTACAAAACCTACTTCCAGGTGGAAAGTCGAAGTGCAGAAGTCGGCGCAACAACGGCACGCCAATTTCCTCGTGCAATTACAAATAGCCTAATTATTGGATTTTCGGTGGTTTTCATTAACCTCGTTTTCGGAACATTGGCAGCATACGCACTGGCCCGCGTCAACTTCAATGGTAGCCTTCTCTTACTACTCTTCTATCTAGGTTCACGCAGCGTGCCGGGTGTGGCGATCATGATTCCGATGTATCTTGTCATTCGGACTTTCGGCTTGCTTGACACGCACCTAGCAGTAATACTCGCACACTCAACCTTTACGTTGCCATTCACAATCTGGATTCTCAAGGGGTACTTTCAGACTATCCCGCTGGACCTAGAACGCGCGGCACGTGTAGATGGTTGTTCACGTCTCGGCGCCTTACTTCGCGTCTTTCTACCAGTCACTGCACCCGGTCTGATTGCAGTAGGTATCTTCTCCTTCATCGCTTCGTGGGGCGAATTTCTATTTGCCCTTCTCTTTACATCAACGATTGGGTCGAAACCCGTAACTGTCCTTGCCTCGGATTTCGCACAAGAAACACAGACTCCCTTTGCTCTGATTGCGACCGGCGGCGTTTTAGTGGTTCTTCTTCCCATAATTCTGGCCTTTGTCTTCCAAAGGTTCATAATCCACGGCATTGGCGGCTCAATGACCGGTTGAACAGGCAATATAATACAGACACATTTGCAAACAGTTTGCAGAAGGAGTAATCATAGTTCTGTGGCACAAGCTATCCTTGAAAACCTGACAAAATCCTACGCCGAAATCGTCGCGGTAGATAACCTCAACCTCGAAATCGTTGATCGTGAGTTCCTCACTCTCCTCGGGCCGTCAGGCTGTGGAAAGACGACAACCTTGAACATCATCGCGGGGCTCGAAGCACCAACGAATGGCCGCATATTATTTGATGCGGACGATGTCACTCATGTGCCCCCAGAGCGGAGAGATGTATCAATGGTATTTCAAACATACGCACTATATCCACATATGCGGGTGTTTGATAATATTGCTTTCGGTCTGCGCATGCGTCGATTGCCATCGGATGAAATTCAGAATCGTGTCAACGCCGTAGCACAAACCATGGAAATTGAATCTCTCCTTAAACGTAAGCCGCGTCAACTGAGTGGAGGACAGCGGCAACGAGTTGCGCTCGCGCGTGCAATTGTCAGAAACCCACGGGTATTCCTCCTTGACGAACCACTCTCCAACCTAGATGCTAAATTGCGGGTTAGTATGCGCACCGAGATTAAGCGGCTGCACGCCAGCCTGAAAAAAACCTTTGTTTACGTTACACACGATCAGGCGGAATCACTAATCATGTCAGACCGGATTGCGATACTCAACTCAGGAAAACTCCAACAGCTCGCAACGCCCGACAAAATCTACAACCAGCCTTCTAACTCCTTTGTTGCCGGGTTCGTCGGAAGTCCTCCGATGAATTTTTTTCATGGCAAACTCGAAACCTCTGCAGATGGTCAATGGCAGGTCGTTGGAAGAGGCTTCGCATCTAAAATCGCGCCCGAGACGGCAAATCGTCTCAGCACCACCGCCCACAGTCAGGTTCAACTTGGAATTCGCGCAGAAAACATTCATCTAGAGCCCACTCAGGTGCCCACTGCGCGTGCTAAAATAGTTGTGCTCGAACCACTAGGTAGCGATCTATTCCTGACATTAGATCTCGACGGTACGACCTTCAAAGCACGAACTAATCCGGATGCGCATTTCAAACTCGGTGAACGCGTGAACGTTCGATTTGAACCCAACAAAATCCACTTGTTCGACCACAAAACAGGTCTCACAATTCTTAACAGTGAGAGCTGATTTACCCCGAGTGTCCGAAAGATGTCTTCATCATCGGTTGTTAAACCCGTTCCCAATTCTACCGGGATGTTGAAATTACAAGAACTACCACGCCTATGAACCGTAGAGCTTTTCTTAAACTCTCCTCACTTGCACTAGCGGGAATACATGCCCAAGCATGCGATACGATACCTGGCACACATAGCTCCGCACGTTACGATATATCAATAAAATCCGATCTCGAAATAGGTCATCTAATCATCGACAGTAGTGCTTTCCCACCAGGAAAGATATTCTCCACAGACTACCTAGTGGTGGGCGGCGGAATCGCTGGCCTAGCAGCCGCCTGTGAGGTGAGGGATAGAGATTTCATTCTCTGTGAATTGTCCCAAGACTTGGGCGGGACATCGGGCAGAGAATCTTACGCAGGCGAAGTCTTTTCACAAGGAGCGCACTACGACCTAGCTTATCCGAACTACTACGGTGAACGCACGCTCCAGTTTCTAGAAAACTTAGCAATCATCAACTATGACAAGCTCACTGACGCCTGGAACTTCGTAGACCAACACTATCTCATTGAACCTGGACACGAGAGTCAAACATTTACGCCGCATGGATTAAGAGACGACATTTTCGAAACTGGAACTCTCAAGGACGAGTTCCTAGCGTTGGTACTGCCCTATTTGGGTGAAATGAAACTCCCCACGAGAATAATTCGCAAGGAGTTCTGGTCCCTTGATAGAATTAATTTTATGGAATTCCTCCAGCACTCTCTCAAATTGACATCCTCATTTAAACAGAGCATTGACTATCAAATGCGGGACGACTACGGCGCAGATGCAGCCGAGGTGTCCGCCTTAGCCGGAATTCATTATTATTCTTGTAGACCTTACTATGCTGAATCAGTCGAACTTTTTTCACCACCACAGGGTAACGCCTACTTCATAGACAAGATGGCTAACACATTGGAAGGTGCTAGAATCAAGACACGGCACCTCGTACGAAACATAGAAAAAACAAAAGATGATTTCGCTATCGAAGTAATAAACATCGCAAACAGGACAGTTGACCAATACAGAGCAAAAAGAGTCATTTATGCTGGACAGAAACACGCGCTAAGTCACGTGTTTGCGCCTGACGGTCATATTTTTCAGAATAACGATTACGCGCCATGGTTGGTAATTAACCTGGTGCTCAAAGAAAGTATGCAAGTACGGGCATTTTGGCAGAATGAGTTTTTAACGAGTGACTCAAGCTTTTTGGGATTTGTGGATAGCGCCTCTCAAGCCCACAAAGACGGTGCTAGAGTGTTTACTGCGTACTACTGTTTCAAGCCCAATCAGAGACCATTTCTCGCGAACATTGAGAATAACGCTCAGGCAATTGTTCGCAAAACCGTTGAGAATATTAGTCGATACTTTAATCACAATATTGGCGATTTAGTTGAGAAGGTCTTCATCAAAGTTCTCGGGCACGCAATGCCTATTCCCAAGACACACTACTTATTCGACGACAAGAATCAACGCCGCTCTGAGCAAAATTTGGTGTACGCCGGAGTGGATAACAGCCGCCTGCCCCTGCTGTTCGAAGCGCTAGACAGTGGAATTCAAGCAGTAAGGGAACTAGATCGCGCATGAGTTTCTATCTACAGTACGACAAAGCACACACCCGAGGAACACAAACTGATGATTCGACAGAATTTTTTCGAGACGATGCGACAAAAGAGACTGCCTCGCCGATCGCATCCTGAATTGGTCAATCATATATCATAAATAACTTTTCTCGGCGCCATATTTGATTCTGGTCGGTGTATCAAGATAAGATGACAAATTAATGAAAACGACTCAACAAAATCCGTTGACAACAACAAGGCGTCTGACTTCCAGTTCCAGTCGGATAGCCTTTCGACTTTCCCCGGTTTCATATCTCATCGGCAGGGTCTGAATTCCTAATTGAAACATTCGTTCCAGTACTATCCATAACAAATGTTAGAATTCCGAAGTCATCGAATTTGGAGTCCCCAAGGCATAGTAACAACGTGCAACTGCGATTCGCATAAAAAGAAGAAGTCTGCCGGAGAACTATCCTACACCACCGGAATTCCCGCTCTAATCACTAAGGACCGCAAAAATTCATTTGACCATGGGAACTCCAATGTACAAACTTGCGAGAACATCATGTAATCCGATACCCAGCGGAAGGCAAAGGGCCTCGGCTTCTCTTAATTACCCCTGATAATGTAACACGTGTGCCAAATCCTTCCGATACAACCACTATTTTCCACCATCTTCTCTACAATATCATTTGCGGATGCATTAATCTATCCCATATACGCCAAGTAGTCGGTCTGAAGAAATGAAAATTTGGATAAAATCTCGCACTCAGCTCTCAAATGGATTGCACTTTGCATTCGAGTTCCAATTGACATCTACATTCCATTCCAAGGGTATAAGAGGGCTGAAACCGCCACGCTCTCAGACGTAGTGGCATGCGTTGTACAACAGACAGACTGCGACAGGCGAAAAGCCCAACCTAGAAAGCCACGATTGGTAGGGCTTTATCAGAAACCATTCCAGGGAGACACTACGTCCGCTTTGTCAAATTATACGCGCAGCATGATTCTTAAGCGGCTAATCCACACGCCACAATGACATTGAGAACTATCACAGCAACGATTATATATAGTCGTCAGAGCAACCCAGTTCTTGTATCCTTTTTTCATCCTGAGCATTCGCAATACCTCTAGTATGAACAGAACTCCTGTCAGCTTAGCTTGAAGTGCTACTTCAATTAATTCCCAACTCCCGACTGGGTTCAGTCGAATAACGTCTTAGTAGGAGGAGTGCCGCACACTTGGGCTCAAGAAGCAGGCAATTTTCCCCACTTCCTGCGGCGATGAAGCAAATTTCTAAACACCATGGACCATCGAAATTCTTCCCATTACCGCATGTATACTAGGGGTGCCCCCAAAAGCAAGCCACCAAGGTGCTCAGAGAATTCGACGCCTCTTTACAATACCATGAAGTGGACCATGTAACATATAACCCCAGTTAGGGACGAATAAAAAAGTGTGCTGACCGAACGCTTTATCTGTTAGAATTAAGGGACAAGGTGTTCCGACACATTTCGCAAGCCATAGGTTCACATCAGATTCACACTGGGAGGGAATGCATAGGCAATCTCCCCGCACCTTCGAAGCGCAATTTAATTGCTATAGACATTCATTCAGGAATTTCAGGAAAAGGAGAATAATTATACCATGTCCACCAATACGACTGAAGGACGAGAGGAATTTGAATACAAGGCGGAGATGAAGCAACTTCTTCATCTAATAATCCATTCCCTCTATACCCACCGCGAGGTTTTCCTGCGCGAAGTGATTTCGAATGCCTCCGATGCGTTAAATCAGGTGCGATTCAGACAGCTAACAGATAATAACATTGTAAGCCCCGAGGCGCCTTTGCGAATCAACATCAGCGTCGACGAAAAAGAGCACACATTTTCAATTGCTGATACAGGCATCGGCATGACAAAAGACGATTTAATTTCGAAAATTGGCACAATCGCAAGTTCTGGAACCTTAGATTTTTTGGAGAGATTGAAGAAAGAAGACAAACCCTTCGACGCCAATATGATTGGCCAATTTGGTATTGGATTCTATTCTGTATTTATGGTCACCGACCGAGTGGTTATTGAAACCCGTCACGCTAAGACCGATTCAAAAGGTTACCGGTGGGAATCAACCCATGAAAACAATTTCACAATTGAGGAATTTCCAAGGGAAGAACGTGGGACTACAATCACGTTCAAGCTTAAGGAAGACGCCCAGGAATTCAGCGAAGAATTCCGTGTAAAAGAGGTCATAAAAAAATACTCTAACTTCGCGGATTTCCCAATACACGTTAATGGCGAGCAGGTAAACACTATTAGCGCCTTGTGGCAAAAAAATAAGAACGACATAGAGGAAGAGGAGCTGAATGAGTTTTATAAGTTCATCTCAAACGATTTCAACCCATTTCTGGAACACCTCCATCTTTCTATTGAGGGACAGGTAAATTTTAAAGCGATGGTTTTCATTCCCAGCACAGCTTCTTTCAATTTCATGCGCGAAGAGAATCTGAAATCGCTACATCTATATACAAACAGAATCCTTATCGACGATGACTGCAAAGAACTGCTTCCAGAATATCTGCGATTTGTTTCCGGAGTTGTGGATACCGAGGATCTTCCACTGAATGTTTCCCGTGAAGTGACACAGGCAAGTCCAATTATGGCGAAAATCAAGGACGTGTTAACGACGAGAATATTGACTTTACTGGAAGAGTGGACGCAAAACGACAAAGAAAAGTACAATACTTTTTTCAAAACCTTTGGTCTACTCTTTAAGACCGGCCTCAGCGCAGACTTCGGAAATAGAGAACGGTTAATTGACCTTTTGCGCTTTGAATCGACGAACACCGAAAAAGAAAAATACACTTCGCTTAAGCAGTATGTCGAGGACATGCACGCAGATCAAAAAGAGATTTACTACTTGTCTGGTGACAGTAGAGAAGCCGTGGATTTGAATCCAAACCTAGAATATTTCAAGAAGAAAGGTATCGAAGTACTATTTTTCATAGATCCAGCAGATGTCTTCAACATCCCACACCTTCAGGAATATGATGAAAAACCAATAAAGGGCATCGAAACAGCAGATCTCGAGCTCACACCGGACGAGGAAGGGGACGTGGACAGTTTAACCGCTGACCAATCGGAATCACTAATTTCCACTTTCAAAGAAGTGCTAGCCGAGAAAGTAGAGGATGTTGTTGAGTCCAAAAGACTGGTAGACTCGGCGGCTACACTTGTCGTCGGAGCGAGCGGAATGGATCGGCAAATGGAACGCATGATGAAGATGATGAATCAACCCGTCACTAGTTCGAAAAAAATACTTGAAATTAACCCGTCTCATCAGTTAATCAAGAACCTAGCGCAGATTCACCAAGCGAACGCTGATGAATCTCTCCTCAACAACTGCATCCAGCAAGTCTACGAAGGAGCGCTGCTAATCGATGGAAACATGGGTTCTCCAACCGACTTCGTAGCTCGCATGACTGACATCATGGAACGCGCAACAAAATAAGAATCAAACGCCGTCAAAGTGGGACCAACCACAACTCCTAGATACCTCTAACAACACCGTGTGCCAGATGTCTTTCCGAAAACAATGCGACAGGCATCCCAGCTCCACAGTCGCGGCAGCTCGGGGAGCACAGAACGTTGAAAGCAACGATGAGAACTGGCGAATCTGACATTGAACACCGCATACAGATTTCTTACAGTCCCGTCAATTTAACAACATTCCCAGTTGCAATCGATTCGAAAATTGCATCTATAACTTTCATCTGACTGATGCTATTTTCAGGGCGAATACGGTGCTGGGCTCCACTGGCCAGACATTCGCACAGATGCTCCAACTGATTTGCAAATTGATATACCGGGGGAAATGCGATAGTTTCCTCACCACTACCGGTCTGTAACTTGATGGCTACGGGACGATCTTCGTTATTCCACACTCTGTCGAGACGAAGCATTCCCTCTGTCCCACAAATCTCGGCATACTGTTGTGTGATGGCAAAATTGAAGCCAACGCAGATCTGCGCCACTCGAGCACCAGGAAAACCCAGCGTGATAAACATGGCATCATCCACCTCGATTCCTAGTTGCTGAATCGCGAATACGCTACTCGGTTCTGAATCAAAGACAAAGCGCGCATGATGAATACAATAGCATCCCAAGTCAAAGATGCTACCGCCACCCTTCGCCTTGTTGTAGCGCCAGTTGCTTTCTGGAGATCTCGTCCGATGAGCGGTGCCGGTACAGAATGTGCTTCGAACTGTCATGATTTTTCCGACCGTACCCGCTTCAATAAGCTCTTTCGTTTTTAGGTGCATCGGGTGGTGACGAAATTTGAATCCCTCGGCAATCAACACACCATTCGACTTCGCCACAGTGACCAATTGCAACGCTTCTGCCGCTGTTGAGGTAAAGGGCTTCTCGCAGAGAATTGCGCGCACTTTCCGTGATTTCGCAATCTGAATACCAGTTTCTGCATGGTGAACCCCCCAGTTGGCGATAATTGCGACGTCAAGTTGCTCATCCTCTAGCATTTCATCAAGATTGAGATATCGGCGCCCTATCTGAAACATCTTCCCATAGTCATTCAACGCCTTCTCGGAAACATCACAGATCGCGACTAGATTGACGTTTTCTAGTTCGGCGCATGCCCGTCCATGGTGCCTAGCAATTCCGCCTGTACCTACAATCCCGACGCGAAATCCGGGAACAGAAGATTTGTCTGACATAATAAAGTTCACTCCTATCTTGCATTTTGCCTTTTTGGATTCCAGCGATTATACCCTCACACATTGGAATTGCAAGAGAATTCTAGTTGATTCAAGACTTCAAATCTGGTAAGATGACTCAATCGAAGGCTTGAACACTTATATAGATGCTACAAGGCCAACATGCAGTGAACAGCCACAACTGACATGCCGTCCTTAAACCTCGATCGGGACTAGAGGAGAAGGGTCCCAGTCTCATTGAAAGCGTGCCAATCTGCTCTGATTGCCTGGAAGAGAATTGCTCTGAGTTTACGACATGAACTCTATTTCCAGACATGGGTTAGTGTCGGATTCGCAGGGCGGTGTCTTCCCCGAAAAGGACACCCTCAACACTTGGAACATTCTACAAAATACGCATCAAAATTGCTCTGAGGCGCCCAGGCAGATTTGCAGAAAGAACACCCCAGCTCAAGTGTTCCTTGGCTTATGATACCAACTATTGATTGCCCAAAATGGAGTTTCCCATGAAAACACCCTATCGCATTGCGATTGTCGGCTGCGGGGCAATCTCGAGAGCTCATGCTAATGCCTGGAAACACTTACCCCAGATTCAGCTAGTCGGCGCTTGCGATGTAAGATTCGAAGCACTCTCAGATTTTGCCAAAGAGTTTGAGATAAACAACACTTACAAAGACCTCCGCACCATGCTTGAAACACAGAAGCCAGACATCCTTGTGATCACTACATGGCCAAAAGCACATCTAAAGTCCATTTTAGAAGGGATACGCCACAATGTCAAAGGGATCTTGTGTGAAAATCCAATCACTATCAATGCGGCTGATGCTGAGTTGATTATCCAGTCCACAACCAGAACAGAAGTGCGCCTGATGGAAGCCTTGACGTATCGCTATCACCCACTAACACAAGCTGTTAAACAGTACCTTCTCTGTGAAGCAATTGGTGAGGTCCGATTCGCACGGGCGACGTTCTCCAGTACGATTAGGGACCGAACCAATTGGCGGTTTCACGGAAGTCTAGGTGGCGGGGTTGCAGGAGATCTTGCCTGTTATTGCACCGATCTCATCCGCCATTTAATCGACGCCGAACCACAATCGGTCTGGGCGTGCGGGAAGTTCGATCCCATCGCGGCGACTTGGGACACTTTAGTTGGGACATTGGATTTTGGCGATGGCATTACCGCACAATTCGATTGTAGTTTTGGCTGGGACTGCAGAGAATCCTATGAAGTAGTTGGGAGCAGCGGAACAATTAGTGTCGCGCGTGCATGGAACAACCACCAAGGCGAATCTAGTCTCCAATTAAATGGTAAGATCGTCACGATTTCGGGACTAAATCCGTATGCAGCTGCGATGGAAAATCTCTGTGAATCAATATCAACAGGAGAATCGACACTTCTGTCGCTATCTAACAGCCTCCAAAACATGCGCGTAATTGATAGCGCACTTGAGGCTGCGCACACGGGAAAACGAATCTTCATTCCACGACAGCCGGAGGCAGGTGATGCACAAACAACGAAGAAGAAATAAGCTCATTGCTCCACGCTCCTGCCACAGCACACATTAAGTGGTTCGAGATTCACGATTGAAACTATTGACAAAACGCAGATATAGCCCAACAAACAAAAGCGAGCGGAAAACCTCAATCTTCCTGTCTGCGATAGCGATTTAACTTTGATTCTTCGGAATTGACGCAATCACTCGCTTAAGGGAGCCAGACGAGTGTTCGCTCGTTCTAATCCTCTTCGCTCGACCATCTCCACAACAAAAAGCAGTTAATTGATTCCACAAATAAGAAACGGGTTCCAGTGCTCTGATTCAATTTTCTTCAATACCGGTGCTGTTTTGTCAAAAGCTCGACACGTGGCACCCTTTCGCTTCTCGCACTGTATGCAAATGGAAAACAGCTTCTACCACAAAATCAAGACCTGGCACATACGAGTGGCTACGAACTTGATCGTTAATTGGCACAGCAGACAAATTACAGAGCATAGCCTTCGCAACACTAATCTCTTTTGCAACAGTCAAACAACAAGAAAACTCATAGTGGAGATACTGTGAAGGCATCTCGCCTGGGATTTCTACGAGTACCCGAGATGTTTCTCCGTTATCCACCGAACAGACTTGATGATTACAATTTTTTGCGCGAAGCGAAACATGTAACTTATCAATGCCCTCCACGAAACGATTCTGAACCATGAAAAGCCTTCTTTGTCTCAGATGTCGCCAATCCTTCTCACGATGTCCTATCGTTTTTCTGCCCTCCAACATGAGATGCTCATTATCGCCTCAAACCACGCGCATTCAATACTGAACGCAACCGCTACAGAGATTCCACATTTGTCAGTTCATTAACTGAAGAATGTAACCGAATCGGCATTTTTCCTGTCGCACTTGCCTCACCAAGAATTACCTTAACGGCTGCTAGCACGGAGGCGTGATGTTCATCGTATGTCGCAACCGCCGCTGCAACATGCTCCGATCTATTGAGCAAATAGGGTGAGCCTAGGGCAATCACGACAACTGGTGTCCGTATCCTAGAGCTGAGTTGCACAATGAGTTCGACCTGAGCCTGATTAACAATTCCAGCAATCACAACCTCGACAGTCTTTGCTTCAATAAACAGTTGTGACAAGATCTGTTCAAGATTTGGCTCGTGTCCTATCCTGGCGTTCTTACTCTTATAATGGCGGACCCTGAAAAGATTAAACAATAGATTTGATGAACTAACAATCAGCGCCGAGGCATCCATTTTTAAGGGTAAAACGCGACTTCGATTGTGAACCATCGTAATAGCCCGCGCGGCGATTGTCTGGGCAACTTGCCGATGGCGATTCTTCCCAACCATTCTAATCGCTTCGGAAGAATCGCTTGGACACGGCTCCCACAGGCCACACGCCGTCTTACCCCTCAAAATACGTCCCACGGATTGATCAATCCGTTCTTCGGAAATTCTCCCTCGTTTCACCGCAGAGACTAGCGCGTTGTAGGTCTCAGTCTGACTCTCCAAGGTCCAAAGTGCGAGGATTATGTCGGCACCCGCTTCGACTGCCATCACTGCTGCCTCTCCGGGGTTGTAGTGTTCATCAATTGCCTTCATCCCCATGTCGTCAGTGATTATTAGAGAATCAAATCCGAGTTCTCCACGAAGAAGACCTGTCAGGATAGTGGGTGCAAGCGTCGCGGGGCGAGTCACATCCAATAACGGATAGACAATATGCGCCGTCATAATAGCCCCGACCCCCGCCTTTATGGCTGCACGAAACGGCTTCAATTCGATTGAATACATGCGTTCCACATCATGGGTCATCGTGGGCAAACCTGCGTGGGAATCGACGGTCGTGTCGCCATGTCCAGGAAAATGTTTGGCTGTAGCTAGAACACCGTTTTCCTGTAATCCTGCGATGTAGGCAATTCCCAATTCGGACACCAATTCAGGAGAGTCGCCAAAAGAGCGCCGATTAATTACAGGGTTACACGGATTGTTGTTTACGTCCATTACCGGAGCAAAATTTAGATTAATTCCCACCGCGGAAAGTTCAGATCCCATAATCTTCCCCGCCAATTTCGCCAATTTCCCAGATCTGGTCGCACCCAATGCCATATTTCCTGGAAACACAGTTGCGCCTTTCTTTAAACGTGAAACGCAACCGCCTTCCTGATCGGTAGCAATGAATAGAGGAATTCGATGTTCGGTCGCGCACGCCACTTCTTGAAGCTGATTAGTCAGCCTCGCCACCTGTTGGGGAGATTCAATATTCCGTCCGAACAACGCTACGCCCCCAGCAAAACGTTGACTGATAGAAGCCGCGATAGCTCCATTAAGCTTTGTCCCAGAAAAACCAACGACAATTAGCTGTCCGATTTTTTGCTCAATTGACATTGTTCCTATTAGTTTATCCATTTATTCTTTATTCAATAAACATAGTAAGATTCGCGCACCAACCAAACAACCATCAGAAACAAGATATTAGCATGACCGAGAAAATAAAGCGAAAATGTAAAGTGGATTCTCTAAACCGTAATAGACAATTTCACAATGGTACTACTCAAAGAAAACCCGTGTAACCCTTTGAAAATCTGCCGCATCCTACAGATCGAAGATAATCTGCGCCATCCAGTTTCCATCCGTCGTTTGCTCGACCACCAATTCGTGAAATGTTACGCTTTTGACCTCAGTATATACCACGTGTTTCGCAAAATCTGCTTGTTCACCATAAGCCACAGCTGACAGTTGAGTTTCGGAAATCTCGAAAATTTCAACACGCTTAAAAAAACATTTCGTCCATCTCATGCCTGAAAATCAACTCGTCTAAGCAAGCCACCATAAGCTCTTCAAGTGATTCTGCTTTCACATTGATTTGCACCTGCACTACGTCATCAATAGTATCAAGCAATGCAATAGTCTCGAACAGGGCCCGTGCCGCGTTTGTGAACAGCTCCTGCAACGCTCCTGATTGCACCCGAATGCCAAGGTCACCAGTAGGATCTAAGTATTCGTATGGTCTCATAAATTTGATCCGCCTGCCCACGCCCAAGGCGAAAGGAGTCAATTAAGTTAGAATCCTGAACAGAGCTGTGGGTCGTCTACGCTACCAATAGAACACTACCAAGAGATAGACGTGCTGAAGTCTAGCAGACTATATACCGTATTTCAATGAAAATAGTGCTCGTAGGCTTGAAGCCACATCTCTTAGAGCCTGTTTAGTAGGTGAAACTGTCATTTCTCGTCGTTTTATGGGCAAAATCAGGCTATTTTGAAGGTATTTACCCTCAAAATGACGACTCTCAGAGTCCAATTTGGATTATTCAAACAGGCTCTTAAGACTTCCAACAAGGCATAACGTCAAGCCAAGAATTCTCATCAGGTTCAGAAACCTGAGAGAACCGAACAATGAGTCTCATATAACTCTCTGATACAACTCTAAATCGATGATAATTGTAAACTATGAAACTGACGGCCCTATTTGTCCTACCGCTTCACTGAGCAAAACCAACGCTGAAAGACCACGCAAACACCTCCAGTGTAAAAAGGACATGGGAAGGAACGGAGCAACTCCGTAATCAATCATGCAAAACCAGAGAACTGACGAAATTTGCACAACGTCCTTATCTCTCATCTTGCTTCCCTCAACAAAACACTGAAATAGAACTAGGCAATCATGGAGTTCTCACCTCCGACAGCAGGAAAATCAATCCTCACATTATACGAAAAACAACACTCCATCTGGAGACTCAACTGATTTTTAATCGCTTAGATATTGTCACTCTTATCCAGCACCAATCAAAAAATATATTATCACCCCTCGGTAATCGTAGGAATATGCGCCAGAATTTTATTTACAACCGACCACTCTTTGGTTTATAATGTCTGAGGCAACGTCTAAAAACATCAATTACCCCGAATCTGCCAAGTCGCGATTGATAATATACGCGTCTCTACCAGGCTTCACAACGGCCATCTGACAGTCGACTAATCAAGAATTTAGAGATGGAATTCAGGTAAATCAGTCGCGTCGCAATTGAGATTCACAGGAGGCATATGTCAATAACCTACAACTTCCATCATGTACACCTTCGTTGCGAAGACCTCGAATCAGCTGTTGTTTTTTACCAAAGCATGTTGAACGGCAACATTACCGAACGCACGGAACTTCGTGGCATGCAGATTGTTCGCATGGAAGTCGGCGGCGAGAAGCTCTTTCTTTCTCCAAAAACTGTCGACATGAATGTCGAAGGAACAAGTAGTAATCCTCGGTGGGGTGTTTATCAACTCGCCTTCACCGTCGAAAACATTGACGAAGCCGTAGAGGCACTCACCACAAAGGGGGCAGAACTGCAGATTTTTAAGCCTGCTGGACTGCCCATCGCTTTCTTTAAGGGACCGGACAATGTGCAGATTGAGCTAATGCAGCAATCTTAGTTGGATACTTAAAAAACACTTCGACCGACCCACCAGTTGATTTGATTCTCCCAACCATCCACGATGTCTTGCAATCAACTCTCAGGTACGTGTAGAAGTTGGCCAGAGTTACCTCTTCAACATACATCCGGAGCTACTTCAACCTTTATCCATTTGTGTTCACCTTCTCCGCAGAACTCCTGATTTGTGCGTTGCAGCTCATAACTCGTTTTCAGGGAAAAGGATGTAGACTTTCCACCTACTAAAGTTCCTAATTCCGTTTGGGGAAAGGTTAGAATGTCTGTCTATTCTTCCCCGTTGACGGGAAAAGCTTTCTCCAATTCGGAAAATGAAGTGCAGCGGCATCGTTTCACACACCTTGATTCCGAAGCAGACATGGCGGATAGACCTTTTCTCCAAATCTTAACCACCCTCTAATCGTGGAATGTGGGGTCGTCGCTCGTGCCGCCCGATGACCCCACATTCCCGCAATGCGCAGAACGCCATTTTAGTATTCAACAGGCACCCTGAAGAGTCCAGAATTAGACTTCAGCGCAACAAGACGCAGAGAACGGATTAGCGCATCTAAACCGACGTAACGAAAGAGCTTGCTCCGGACTTGCCTTTCGGCATGGAGTTTTATAAACCTCACTAAGGCCTATATCCATCGAATCCACATGAAATTTAGTGAACTCTTCTACACCATACAAGGCGAGGGCAAACTAAGCGGCGTCCCCTCCGTGTTCCTCAGAACCAGCTACTGTAATCTGAGATGCGATTTTTGTGACACGCCCTATACGTCTTGGAATCCAGAAAACAAGGACATAAATGTCGAAAAAGCCGTCGAAATAATCACAAGCTATGCATGCAAACACGTCGTAGTGACAGGAGGAGAGCCGTTTATTCAAACCAAGGAACTCACTGAACTCTGCCGCCAGCTGTCCAAACACGCACTTCACATTACACTCGAAACAAATGCAACGATTTTCGCACCGGTCGCAGCCCATCTCATCTCCATGAGCCCTAAGCTTCGAAATTCTAATCCTTCTGCCGCTAACCACTTCTTTAAGCGTCACGAAAGAGCCCGTATTCGCCCGGATGTCATACGAAATTTTTTGAACCAATACGAATGCCAAGTGAAATTCGTTGTCGATTCTCCTGACGATCTTAACGAGATTGAGGAATTGCAAGCTAGCATCCCGATTCCCACAGAAACGATTATGCTAATGCCTCAAGGAATGACACCCGAAGAATTACAGCCGAAAAGCGAATGGTTGGTAGACATCTGCAAGAGACATGGATATAGATATTCGCCTCGAGTGCATGTGGATATTTGGGGAAACACGCGGGGCGTGTAAATCTCGCTCATCTCTTCACTCAAGAGCTGTCGAAAAAAGAAAATTACTTTAGCAACCTGAGGCCATCAAGAACACATAAAATGAGCCTATTCAAGAAAATCAGCCGGAAACTTTAATCTATGGCGAAAAACACTAATCTGAGAGGATGTCATCGTCGAGTTCTTCGCTTTTTAATCGTCATTGTCGCAGTGATTCTAGCAATCGGATTTTTCCTTTTTCAGCGCGTGGGTGGAGCGACCGGTTCAAGATATTGGATGGCAGAACGGGCGCTAAATAGCGTTGAACGCCACCTTTTGGAACACCGCCCTGATGGCATCGCGCAACCGGATGTCAAACATCAATTTGAAAGAATTCGCAGTGCAAACACTCAACGACGTGTCGATCTTCTCAAGCTGTATGCAGTACTCAAGGATTATCAGGATGAATTTCAGAAGATTAAACCGTCGACCCCCGAGGTTGTTCTGTTTCTCGAGAATCTCCGAAGTGCAATTGCATCTGACACAAATAAATAATTCCTGTTTCTCAGAAACCCGCACGCGTGTACGGAAATCTCGGGACCATAATCAGAACGACGCTAAGTCTGTTCTTCGGAGAAAGTAGTGGGCAAACCAATCTTCCAGTCCCTACCAATGTAGGGATTTTCCAGGAACAAACGGAACGGCTGTCACAAGTCAAAGCCGTGAATTACACGCTGCATCGAGGGCTATTGAAGCACACGAAAACCCGCGTCCGAAATTCAATTGATAACACGCAAAGGATTCCGAAAGACTTGCACGCTCGGACGCCTCGCGCTTTTCAACATTCTAGATTTTTGACAATACAGAAACAGCAAAGAAGGCTGCGGATTAAGCGCGAATAACGAGCCTTTTCAGATGAGATAGAATGGGACTCTGCCATTTTGCTTCGCGAGCCGCCGAACAGCTGTCGCTGGAAAACCAACGCACGTTCATCAAAGCAAAATGGACTTAGCTGAAGACTCTCAAATTGACAATTAATATGTTTAGAAGATGTCCTCCAATCGATTACGGATTGAATAAAACTAGGGTTATCGTAATTCTCGGCATCCGTCACATCATCTCAAACTATCCTCATTAGCCCTGAGTGAACAAATTCCATAAAAGTTCGTAACCCACTATCTACGGTGGCAAAGACAGCCATGGCAAACGTGCTCGGCTACTGGATTTTCCATCTTTCTTAAGTGTTGGTGTTTTACGCATCGAATCTCCCATTTGGCTTCTCATTTGATCGACAGAATTCTACATACAATCTCACGCAGCTTTGGAGAGGGACCATTGACATTGGAAGACTTTCGCCGGATAGACCATCTCTATTCCGGGCTTACCCTACCTATCCGGATGCAGGTGTGGGCTCGCCTACTCTGCTTACAACCCGTACTGAAGGCCATAGATAAACACGTTCCTCGTTCGGCAGAACGTCTACTAGACTTAGGTAGTGGATATGGCTTAGTTGCCAATCTCGTGGCAATGCGACGACAGAGTTCAATACTGGGAATTGAAGCTTCCCGTTCAAGAGTTACCATTTCACAGTCGGCAACCAGTGATATTGAAAATCTAGAGTTTCAATATGGAGACATCTCACAGATTCGACTGCCGACGGTCGACGCACTTCTGCTTATCGATGTTTTGTGCCTATTTCAAGATGAGATCCAAGCCACAGTTCTCTCAACTTGTGCAAGTGCATTGCGCGAGAACGGCGTCCTTCTAATTAAAGACAATACTACGATACCACGATGGAAGTACCACTATGCAAGACTCGAGGAACACATTAAGTTATGGGTCGGAACTTATGGAATCAGGGCGCAGCGGAAGCCAAACTATCGTACTCCCGACTCATGGCGCAACGTGATTCGAAAGGCGGGCTTGGAAATTCAGGAAGAGAACTTCTTCCGATCAATTGCACCATATCCGGGGTTTATCTTCACCTGTAAAAAAGCCGCGAAGTGAAAAGCGCGAAACCCAAAAAACAAAATTTGTAAATTCCCCACTAATCATATATAAGCGACGCGACCCATTTAAGTCAGGATTAAGAAGACTCGATCGACATTTATTTGAACATTGCCACCAATTTGCAAATCGTCCACACGCAGATGTGCAAGACTAATCACCATATCCCACAAACTCGACGCCAATGCCTCTTGCCGCTCCGTGTGGTTGAACGACAGAGGTAGAACGCGTCTAGAACATAGGACTAGGTATGTTAAATTCACCTCTGGAAACATCAAAAGAAAACTCTCCTCGATTCTGTACGGCTGTCAATTGCATGGACGGACGCGTTCAATTGCCAATCATCGTGTACCTGAGAAAACGCTTCGATTGCGAATATGTGGATTCTATCACTGAGGGAGGGCCAAATCTCATTCTCGCCAAACAGAGAGACGACCGCTTAGTTCAATCAATCCTTGCAAGACTGCGAATTTCCATTGAAAATCACAATTCCCTCGGCATCGCTATTGCCGGCCATTATGATTGTGCCGCAAATCCGGGAGCACAACCCACCCAAATTGCTCACATTCAGCAGGCGGCACGCTTCCTGAAACGTCAATATCACAATCTACAGGTAATAGGATTGTGGGTCGACAAACATTGGATAGTGCATGAACTCACGGAACAGAATCACTCAGGCAACTGACAGTGAGATGTGATGAATCTACGGAGCAATTGACTACGGGTTACCATGAGCAAAGAAAACTGACATCGACGGCCCTTTCAATTCCTCATAATACGTTTTGTTACCTCGTCTTGCGGATGAATAGTTTGTTGTCAATCGACGATCGGGTGAGGATGCGCAGATGCACCACATTCGGTGATACGAAACAATACTTCCTTTCAACAGGCGCCCGGCACCAAATTGCACCGCTGCGCTTTGCGATATTTCAATGTTCAAGCTTTCGCATACTTCAAAAGTCACGGCCGATCCAGCAGTTACGTCGTGTGCTATTTGTTTGACAGGGGACGCATCTCAGAAGAAGATAGATTGGATCGCCCCGGTTAACTGAGCGTCCATCAGCACCGAAATCACAGTTACTGGATTCTATTTCTAGAAAACAAGATTTCTAAAGACCTATTCGAAATACCTTTCGTCCGATTGAGACCGCGTTCATCGTCCCAGAAATCTGGCTGGGCATTACCAAAACGGGCGAGCACGAGTATGCTTAGAACAACGTTCGCTTCGTAATTCGAACCCACCAGGCACTCGAATAATCCACCCATAGGCTGTCACTCTACAGCTGTGAACAACCACTACAAAGGGGGAACATTGTGCTGAGACAAGAAGATTTTGTGTTGGATGGAATCCTCTCTTCTAAAGGAAGCACAATTCGCGAAGCAGGCCACAACCACTTCAAATTAACACTGGCCAGAGTACCCCAGCCTGCGATACCAACAGCCAGTATTCCAAATCATCTGCAAAAGCATTATCCCGCAAGGCAGGAAGGGTGGGCCAACTGGCTACGATTCGAGATTAACCAAAATGCACGAGGCAACAGCCTTCGGCTCAGCGTCGTTTTTGAAGCCCCTAAAGAATGCGGGATGTTCTGTGGTCCTAAAGAGGGAGGGGTTCCCTATCCATTCACAAGTTTTGAACCCTGTTGGTCGTATAACGGGAAAGAATGGAACTATGTGTCGTGGGAAGAAGACGTTATACCAGGTCGTTCTGGAACGCTTGTCTTTCCCGTATTTGAGAAGAATCGCGTGCTTGTTTGCACTCAGCTACCCATGACCATTGATGATGCGGAAGGGCTTGTCAAATCGTGGAGCCTACACCCGCATGTCAAAGTCCATCTTCTTGGAAAATCACTAGGAGGCCGAAACCTATATCGTGTGACCATCACCGATCCAAACAGCGACATTGAGATGTCGCGTCGCTGGGTTCACCATGTCGCTAACCAGCACCCTGGTGAGGGAATCGCACAGTGGTACATTGCAGGAATGGTGAAGTGGTTTCTGAGTGATGAGGCCATGACAGCACGCGCACGTACGATTGCTCATTTCACGCTTTTGATGAATCCTGATGGCGTAGCCAACGGGTGGTGTCGGGTTAACGCACAAGGAATCGACATGAATCGCAGCTTCCGCGTTGAAGGTGCCCACCCCGAGCTTCAGCCGCATGAAGCATTCATCTTCCAGCAAGATCTAGAAACAATCGTCTACTCAGATTGCCCAGTGACAACCAGTTGGTCCATGCACTCTTCCCACTCACCATGCCTATCGCCTATGCTCGTGGGTCGAGGCCCTGAACTAAGAGGAATCCTTGGACCCGACGAACTATTTGCATCATTGCTTAAAAAGCATGACACCAATAATCTAATCAATCCCTATCATGAGCACCACAGAGCTCCAACACCAGAGTGTTTTTGGGATGGTGGACCACATCACGCCTGGGGAATCACAACATTCTTGGTTGAAGGAGGGGGTAGTAAATTAGACAATCACCAGTCGATAGAGGCTGGCAGAATTCTAATGAAGGCATTGACTGAGTATTACGCCGGCGAACGACAACCCGCTGAACAAACGGGGCAAAAGAACAGAAGCTATCAGTAGATTGAATCGTCGGTTCTCACTGGCATTCACCCGTTGCACACTCTACTTCAGCGGTGCGCCCTTACACGACCAAAACGACCATAAATCAGAGTTTGGAAAATAATCTAGCTACTATTTATACAAGAAAACTACTCTTTTCCGGTATAGAAAGCATCAAGATTAAGGATGGATGATTTAAACACCGATTGAAGAAATCAAACACAAATACACCATCGTCTCCATTACATCAGAAACAAACCCCTGCGAACGCGCGTTAGATAAATTGCCAGAGCTCGCGCGCAACCTGTTGACCAAGAGTTCTCTTCTTAAGTCTCACCCGACGCATCACAAAGTGCAAACTGAAATTTCAACAACCATCAAAACCCTTGAAGTTTTCATATCGTCTCCACTCTCGACAGGGTACTAGGCGCTCATTGCGCGCAGCTACCCGCGTTCCGCCCAGGTTTGCACACATTGAAATCGGATGACATTGTAAAGGAGAAGATTTGTCGTGCCTAAAGTACTCAGCATAGTATTGGGTGTTTTCTTCCTCATTTTCCTCAACACCCCGCGGTCCGAGGCCGATTTCGGCAAGAAACAATCCTTCCTTATTACAGTAAATAGCGCCGTCGGACTCCAGCGAAAATTGGACGAACATGCGCCAAAAGGGGGTACAGTACGCATAAATAAGCCGACTACCTTGATTTGCACAGTCTTGGAATCGATTCTCACTGATGAGTTATCGCGCCATGCCTTGCTCATCCCGTCCGGGGTTACACTTGACTTAAACGGTACCACACTAATACTAGATCTCCGATCCAATTCGCACGGCATTAGGCTGTCTAGCAATTCCGCAATTCGCAACGGAACCATCAGCGTCGTGCGCAGTGAAAACAGGGAGAGCCAATCCATCTGGCACGCTGCTATCAGCATTGGCTCTCCCTACGACCATGGCGGCACGACAGCAAACCCAAGTCCATTTTCCAAAGTATCTAACTGGCGCATTGAGAACATGACAATCGACCAACAGATCGAAGCGTCCGCAATTCAGCTTATGTCCGAAGCATGCCACGGCGTCATTAAAGACGTGCGGATTCTGGATTCCAAGAAAGCAGTTCTCGGAATAGGTCTCGACTGGGGAAGCGTGGGGAAGATGACAACGGTCGACACCGAAATCCCTCGGATGCGCAAGCTCTGGGAGCAAAACGAAATCTACAGCACACACCCACACGACATTCTAATCGAGAATATCTACATCGGTCGCCTAACACGAAACATCGATGGCAACAACGCTGGAATTCGGTGTTCAGCTTGTTACAACATCCGGATTCGAAACGTGCATATCGTCTCAGCGGCATCAGCAATCGCAATCTTCGGCGGTGACTGCGGCTTCGAATTCGCAGCCAAAGAGCTTCGTCCGCTGGCCCATACAGGATATGAAATTGACAACGTGATCATCGACAAAGCATTCCGATTCGGCATCGTGCTTAACGGAATGGCCGACAATGTCTATAGGTCAAACCAGAAACACGGTTATCAGACATTGATTAATCCAGTTCGCCCAGGCTTGAATGGTGTGGAAATAAGTAACACCACACTGAATGGAATGTTCACACAAGATACAATCGGAATGTTTATTACTGCGGTTTCAGATGTGCAGGTACTCGACACAACGGTGAAAGGATTCGAACTGGGCATTCGAATCAAGAACTGGGTAAACGGGCTGCGTTTTGCGAATTCGGACCTATCACAGAACGACCATCCGTCCACAATTTTCACCAGCATCGACGCACCGAGGAACCTAATCTTCGAATGATTTCCAGTCATGGAAATGGGCTGAACTCGTTCAACCTCATTGGATTCAAACCGGACGAAACACACCTGTCGCTCTTTGTCGCATAAGACAGCCCATATGGATTTCAGCGCGGTTTCACAGTAAGTGGACATGGAGAAAACACTTGCGCTGGTTAATCTAACCCGAGGAGTGTGCTCCACACTTAGCATCGTGTGAGGCTAGGCCAACTATCAATTGCTGTCATGTCCGTGGGGATCTGCAATTCGGATTCCTCAGCGCCAAGCCCCGAAATCTTGCCAATCGAGCTTGTAGGATGTCCCACCGATTCCGACAACCCTCACTCTCTAGATTGTCAATTCCTAGTTTGTAACACGGATACGGAATGGGCAAACATGGGATGCAGGCTGTTGTTACATGAACCTCGCTACGGAACACTTCGCACTTGACCCCGATTTGCTCATGCAGCAAGCATTTTAAGGTGCATAACAGTTCGATTTGCATCCTCGATGGTCTCCGAACGGGAGGGTTATCATCTTTGACTCTATTCACGGAGTCCCCCGATAGATTTATGTACTGGACATACCCGATATTCTACGCCACGTCATCCAGAACATTGATTTTGAACTACCTAAAACCCAGTGAACATTTAAGTTTTGTCTGTTTGATGCTATTTACCACCCTGGTTTTGTAGAACCTAACGTCTAGGAGTTTGTTCTTGACTTTTTCTTTTGTACTTGTGCTATGCTAAACTATTGTCGTGCCAAAACAAGCGCACATTCAATCTCAGACAACAAATAATTGCAACGCACAGCACGAACCAAAAGAGAAGGAATCGGCTCGTATTTAGTGACAACGAAAACAATTGTTTTGTATACCTTTTCCAGCATCATAAATCGCTTGTCATGTTACGCTCGCACGGAGACGAGTTCTCTCGTGCATTCCAGAGTCTAGGTTAACAACGTTTGTGCTCACGAAATCTCCCACACTCATGCGTCCGTGCAATGGTCGAGACAGCGCCTTCTATAATAGCCTGAATCTTGGATTGCACCTTCGATTTCCGGACGCTAGCACGCTAACTGTACTAGGTGATAAAGGTCCGTTAGGTTTCTCGAAATTCTGTCGTCTGTTGTAACACTCTCACCAATCTATGTCTAAGCGTTGGAGGAAAATCATGTATGCGAGAATCACCCATTTCACGATAAAACCTGCTAGGTTTGACGATCTGGTAGCTTGGAGCGAGGAGATAAGAGAGCAAATACTGGACATTCCCGGTATGCGTAGTGGTTATATGATAAAATCGAGCGAAAACTCAGTGATTTCGGTGGGCATCTATGACGACCAAGAATCTGCTGAAAAAGCCCAAGCCGCTGTCAAAGGGTTTATAGGACAGATGACGGAATTTCTCGAAGGCACTCCAGAAACAACCACAGGAGAGATTGTACCAATAGATTTCAGCAATGGGGATGCAAGCACGGAATCCACGGAACGATCCTCGAAAAAAGTAACCTCAAGGACTGTTCTCGGTCTCTCGATCCTATCGCGTCTTCTTCTACCATTTTGACAGTCTAACTCTTCGCAGGAGTTTCAATCGGACCACAAAAACGACATCTCGAACGACAATCATGTATTCAGAAGCAACAGAGTCTGACAATTGCTAGGGTAAGGAGGGCGACGCAAACATGTCCCTCTCATCATTCAATTCCGAACGAGGACCTCGGACACAAACAAAAGAACAATTCGCTTTTGAGATCGCAATTGCAAACAACCCTGAATCTTGCTCGCGAACTGGTTAATGACAATCCACCTGAGATATACTTTGAACCCATGCATCCCAGACATTTGTATACCTTATGTCTGAATAGTATAACCGCAAGTTCAGGCCGACAATTGTTCAGACATAATCCTTACTACCTTGCATTGACGATTATAGGGAAGCGATATGAATGCCGGCATCATGATGCGATATAGGATGGCATATCGGTCGGATATAGCATCAAACTCTTAAGAATCTAAGCTCAGATTATGGAGTACTGCATAACACCCATTCGGCAGACTATTCCCGCCCATATTTTTGTTGATTCAGACCTCGAATTGAGGTACACTAGAGCTAGTCTCGAGAGAATTCTTAGGAAATCGTGGAGAAAATGATTTCTGTTATAACCTTGCACAACGAGAGCCTTTATGACATCATCGTGGTTTTGTCCTGAAAGGCATATTATGAAAGTTTTGAGAAAATGGTCACAAGATGTATAGTCCCTCAAATGTTGAACCTCGAAGTCGAAGGTAGTATTGTCATCACAGAAGTGGACCTAAGAGCACACGTTCCCATCCGGTTCCACACCGTCTCCGCTGGCAAAACATTCCTTTCCAAAACGCTGGAATAACCCTACGCACTTGGGTAGATTCACATGGCGGATTCGCGACCAGTTCATTTTCGATCGATAATCTCTCCCAAATCGTCCACTACTGGTTCGACCACCCATCCAATCCGTATTTGATCGGCTTCAGCGAGCAATCGTTACCGCGCGGTACGTCCTGTTCCAATCTGGTTCTGATGTTTCATGTTGGTCCGCTACAAACGGACTCACACTGCGACGATGGCGCTTTCTCCATCACCCACATTCGGACGAAACAATGATACTAAAGCACTCTTGAGACTATTAATATTTAAATTACCCCAAGCGGTTGAAAGGCATGAATATGAAACCATTTATTGAATCTCACGACATTCAAGCTGATGAACGAGCCTTGCGTCGTCGTGCAAATTGCGATGGCTACCTCTTTTTTCGAAACCTTGTCGATTCAGACGCTATTCTCGAAGCTAGACGTGACATTGCAACAACCTTGCAATCGGTTAATTGGATCGACCAGGGCACCGACCCATTTGAAGCCATAACGAGCCACCCAGGGCACGTATCAGGGGAAAAAGACTTTAGTCCAGTTTACGACATGATTCAGCGCATCGAATCCTTCCACACTCTCGCCCACGACCACGGTCTTTTCAAGATTATGGAAGTAGTCCTGGGCACGAACGTACTCTTGCAGCCCAGCAACATCGCGAGGATGATCTTTCCTAGCAGACTCGATCACACCACTCCCCCACACCAAGATTATGTTAACATTCAAGGAACTCCTGACGTCTGGACAGCATGGATTCCTTTAGGTGATTGTCCCCGAAAACTCGGCGGACTCAGCCTGCTACCAGGTTCTCACAGGGCAGGCATTCTACCCATGACGAAATCGCTCGGTGCCGGAGGAAAACGAAGCGACCTTCGATCAGTCAACGAAGAGTGGGTTTCAAGTCCATTCAATCTTGGGGACATCCTATTCTTCCATAGCTACACCGTGCATCAAGGGCTACCCAATCTTTCGGGTAATCGCTTGCGGCTTTCAGTAGACTTTCGCTACCAAAAAGCCTCAGACCCTGTTATGGAGCTGGTGCTGAGACCGCATCAAGGACGTCTGTCATGGAAGCAGGTCTACGAAAACTGGACATCAGAAACCCATCAGTTCCATTGGAAGAAATTTTCGCTCAACCCTGTGGCCAAACAGCTGTGGCCAGTGCAGGACACTGCTGACCCCGATAATACTCCGACTGCCTGTTAATTCAGCCTACCGTAAATCTGAATCAACCGAGTTCGCCTGTTTTAAGACACTTCAAATGCTCACGTTTACCTTTCACGATTCCTCTTGATAAATGGACAAATCTCGCGAAATGTCTTTCGCAGGCAGGCGAAACTCCGAATATTTTTCGTTAACCCCAAGGTGAAATGCGTATAAATCGACCATCGCAATGACAAAATTCATGATTATCGTCGTAACAAATTACTGTCAGTATTAAACGGGTAGCACACATGTGATTAGCAGACGTTTAACCCACACCTCTCAGTAACCAACTGAGATCTCATGCATAGGAAAAAACATATGAAACTAGAAGGACTAACCGCTATAGTAACGGGGGGATCCCATGGCATCGGCAGGGGAATCGCTATTGGCCTTGCCGAAGAGGGAGCAAAACTTGTCGTCAATTACTCGCAGGACGACGAAGCTGCCGATTGGACCATCAACAAGATAAGAGGTATGGGCCGTGAAGCGGTAGCCGTCAAGGCCGACGTAGGCGAAACAGATGAATGCCGTGATCTCGTACGGCGGTCAAATGAAGCGTTCGGACAGGTAGATATCCTCGTGAGCAACGCAGGAATCGGTCAACCACATAAGATTGTCGATACACCGGACGAAGAATGGGAGCGAGTGATGAATGTGAATGTACGAGCCACGTTCGCACTGACGAGAGAGCTCATGACCGGAATGATGCAACGAAAGTTCGGGCGCATTGTTACGATCTCGTCCAATTGTGCCCTCACGGGAACCGCTCAGGGTTCGTTCGTCACGTATGCGACCTCGAAAGGCGCTTTGAACACACTTACGAAAGGTATCGCGCACGAAGGAGCGCCCTACATCACAGCCAACGCCATTTGCCCAGGAAGTACCGTCCGGAGCATCGCCGAGGAACGAGATGAAGAATGGCCGCCGCCACCATCGGACCATGACAATGACATAACATTCCTCGGCATGCGCTACCTCCTCAACAGAAAAGGAACCCCTGAAGACATCGCAGCCACCGTTCTGTTTCTAGTCACAGATTCAGGCTCCTTTATCACGGGACAAACCATTCATGTCAGCGGTGGTTCAATGATGCCATGAGAACGAGGCGGTCGACTCCACTTACGTTCAAAACCATCCTACTCGTGGCAGTGTTAATTCCTACTAATAGTGCATTCCACATGCAGCCGGGCATGACTAACATGTCGATGATTTCGCTGCTATACAACGCGATTACGACTCTATTCGTTCTGACGTTGTTGAGCCATTTAACCGCCACATTGGTCCCACAGATCGCCCTTTCCCGTCCGGATCTCCTCACAATCTATGTGGCTATCTCGCTGTCAACCGCCATCGGCGGACACATGCTTATTCAACTGCTGTTTCCTATAATCGGCTATGCCTTTGTCTTCGCAACACCCGAAAACGATTGGCAGGCTCTGTTCTGCAACTATATTCCACCGTGGATATCGGTTAAAGGCAAACAAACTCTCATATGTTTCTCCGGAATTCAACGCTTTACACCAAACAACACATCAAGACATGGTCAACTCCGCTGTTATGTGTGGTCCAGCTTTCTATTTGCCCTTTTCTCGGCAATATTGGCCATAAACTTCATACTTCGAAAACAATGGACGGAAAACGAAAAACTAAGCTACCCACTGATTCAGTTACCCCTGGCCATGACCAGTCGTATCAACCGATTGTTTTACAGCAAGGTGCTGTGGCTGGGCTTTGGAACCGCTGCGATTGTTGATTTAATCAAGGGATTAAACCACCTCTTTCCACAGTTTCCACGAACCGCAATCACACGGGCACGCGAAAATAACATTGCAAATCTTTTCACTAGCCCCCTGGGACGCAATCAGTTGGTTGCCTATGGGAATTTATCCGATTGCTGTCGACCTGGCGTTTTTCATGCCCCTAGATTTGTCCTTTTCGGTCTGCGCATTCTATATACATTGGAAGTTACAGGAAGCTTTGGGAAGTGCACTTGGCATGCCCCATGAATTCCCATACGCTTCACAGCAGTCATTTGACACGTACATCGCAATTGGTTTGATAGCTTGTTGGTCAACACGAAAGCATTTGGTTCAGATCTCCAGAAAATTTATCAACAGTAGATCTCCGCCTGATGACGATTCTACGAAACCTCTTAGTTATCGTGGCACGGTAATACTGCTCCTGTTGATCCTTGCTTACCTATTCGGTTTCTATCTGAAAGCCGGAATGTCGGCTTGGGTTATCTTTGTATTCTTTGCGATGTATCTCACCTTGGCAACAGGAATTACGCGGATGCGATCCGAACTCGGCTCTCGCGTGCATGATCAACACTTCGCTAGGTAGATGAGGCTACCTATCCGCTTGTCGATGTCAAACCACTAGGACCAAGCAACTTGGCAATGCTTTCGTATTTCTATTTTTTTAACCGCGCTTACGACTGTCGTCTTATGCCCCATCAGCTCGAAGGGCTAAAGATTCCTGAACAAGCTCACATTCAATATCGAAGGTTTGCAACCGTCCTAATCTTCGCGACAATACTTAGTATTATATCTTCAATGTGGGCCTACCTACATTTCGCCTATCAAAGTCAGATTAGCACTGCCTAGGCCGGTTCCAAGGCATTTGGAAGACTCGAACGTTGGTTAATTCATCCATCCGGAACCAACATAACCTCTATCTCGGCAACCGGATTCGGCTTCTTAATCGCCATGCTGCTAACAGTAATGTGTTCTCTATTTCTTTGGATGCCCTTTCACGCCACGGTCTACGCCGTAACAACTACATGGACGATGAATGTTTTCTGGTTTTCAATCTTCGTCAGCTTCGTGTTGAAGTGGCTGATAATTAAACACGGTAGTCTAAAAAGCTACCGACAGGCAGCACCTTTTTTTTGGGCCTAGCCCGCGGCGAATTCGTCGTCACAACCCTCTGGGTAACCTTCGGAATTATCACCGGACAATCAATGTATGTCACACTCGACATTTAAGGGGAGGAATGCAAGCGACAGGCACTCAGAGTTCAACCGTTAGAAGCAAACGCACACAAAGAACAGACTTAATACAATCCTGTTCAATAATTGAACAAACGAGGAGCCTCCACCCGAGTGTCTATGCTACAGCCGCCCTCTGCACCATCTCTTATTTTTTCCTTAGGTCCTGGCATGAAGATTGCGCACGATGCAGGCAACAGGCATTTAAATGACTCATCTATAGATAAAGAGCTTTACACAAGCGCCTCCAAAGAGAAGAATAACCTGATGAGATTAAAAAAATATTTGTACGGAGTAACGTGCCTTTCGTTAGCCAGCATCAATCTCACTTTTTGCCAAGGACCGGAAAGCAAAGAGCCGCACATTCAGTTCAGCGAAATTACCGTCATCACACGCGTCCAGAAGGATACGTTCCATACCCCCAACGCCGTCTCCCTGATTGACCGAGAGCAGATTGAACGCAGAAACGCTGACATCACCCCTCAGATCTTACGCGACACCGTCGGCGTGTGGACGCAACAAACGACAGCTGGGCAAGGGTCCCCCCTGCTCCGCGGCCTAACAGGCTACCAAACCTCCATTCACCTTGATGGTGTTCGACTAAACAACTCGACTTTCCGTTCTGGTCCAAACCAATATCTTACGACGATTAGCCCCGAGAGTCTCGAGCGCATTGAGGTGCTTCGCGGTCCAGGGTCCACGCTCTACGGCAGCGGGGCAATGGGTGGTGTCATAAGCCTTTTTACGAAAAATCTAGTTTCCCCCGATCCGTCGGCGCATTGGGACGCACAATCACGTGGGTTTGTACGATTTGCTTCCGCCACCTCAGAAGCACTTGCACACATAGAAGTGCTCGGTAAAAGCCGGCGCGTCGGGTTTTCGCTTGGTGCATCCGCACGCCGATTCGGGGACATTAATCCAGGCAGCGGATATGACCTTCATTACGAAAACCGCAAATTTGAGATTGTAAGTACGAAACCAAGTGACATCGCGATTTATAAGAAACCACCAGAAGTACTCCCCGAAAAATGGTTAGTGGACAAAGAAGCACCGCTAGGTTGGAAGGCCTACGACGCCGACTTTAAGATTACCTATTTGCTCAATAATTCCGACACAATTAACCTTGCATACCAACTCTGGCGTCAGCCAAAGACACCGCGATACGACAAACTTGCTCCAGGGGAATTTGCTGAATTCTTCTTCGCACCTCAAAATCGTGATTTGCTCTATGCAACCTATGAGCCTAAACCCAACATCTCTTCAATCGACACACTTCGATTCATAGCCGCCTTCCAACGACAGACAGAAGGACGGAACCAACTACGGCGCAAAGCGATGCAACGGCAGGAACGATACGATACCGTCAACACTTTTGGTTTAAGCGCTCAAGCAACAAGTACGTCACTGACGAATCATCGCCTCGTTGTCGGCGGGGAGTTCTATCTTGATAGCCTTTGCAGTGAGACGATCAAAACAGACATTCACACAGGCTTTACTACAACTGACAATACTCAGGGCCGATTCATAGACGGATCCAAATTCTGGGATACCAGCCTCTTTCTACAGAACGAAGTTAATCTCCATGATTCCATTGAGATTACTTTGGGCGGGCGATTTACCCATTATCATACGGAGACTGACCTCTCAGTACGTGATAGCACATTCGACAATTTTAGCGAGTCTGATTCGGTATTGACGGGAGCTGCCGGACTTGTCATCCGAGCCACCGACGCCTTGAACCTGGTGGGTAACGTCGCGACGTCGTTTCGCGCACCCAGCCTCAACGACACAACAGCGGTTGAAGTCACCAACGAAGGAATTGACGCTCCAAACCCCGAGCTAGATTCGGAGACGGGATGGGCAGTGGAAACCGGTCTCAAGGCGCGCTATCCGCGACTCGTGGGCAGCTTGACAATATTCCACAGTCGTATAAACAATCTAGTCACACGTGTTCCAGTCGAAGAAGCCTATATCGGTCAGATTCTGCCAGAATTCTTCCAGGGCATTCGAACGTCTAATCCTGGGATTAATGTGTTCGTCTTTGACAACCTAGATGCGACCCAGATTCAGGGCGTTGAACTTTCCGGCGCGGTGCCACTAAACCCAAATTGGTCCCTTCATGGAAATGGGACACTGACACGCGGAAAAGTTCTCGTGCTAAACAATAAAGACCCTAATCCTGAAAATCCTTGGGAAGCACGTCTTCGTCGAGAACCACCTCTCAACGGCATGCTTGCCGTCCGTTGGGAATCGACCAGCAAACAACGCTGGGGTGAATTCTTCGTGCGAGGAGCTGCAGAACAGAGGCGCTTGAGTCGCGGCGACATCCGCGATTCACGTATTCCGGGCACAACCCGAGATGTGCTTGACGTTGAATTTAATGACAGCGGACAGGCGATTGGTCAGGGATCGCCCGGTTGGTGGACGCTCAACTTTCGCGGCGGAGTAAACATGTACGAACACAGCTATCTTAACTTAACGCTGGAGAATATACTAGACAAAAGATATAGGCAACATGGAACAGGTATCAATGCACCTGGGTTCAACGTAATTCTAAGCTTGGACAAGATGTTTGATATGAAACTAAGACGATAGTGGCAATTCATACATACGATACGATAAGGGGTCCCATTAACACACGAGAGTTACACTACGAGATTGCGGGTACTACAAAGGGACAACGGCTGTGGACCTGTACAAAAGAAGGAATGTGATCTGTCACGGCAATTATACAAAAGTCAGTTTCCTTAAAAAACGACCTCGTCTTGTAGATCCGGGCGGGCAATTAGCCATACAACCATTACACCGTGCATCCCGTCTTGAATTCGCCGTTGAAGCATGATCTTGCGAATCAATTGCCTTCCGGATAACGACCCTTCCCCCGACTGCAAATTCCAGAACTACTACTCTGACTGTCTTCTAAAACGAAATCTTGCAATTACGTGGTAAACATTTCGCGTGTAAGAGCCAATCTTGACCACACCTTCGCTGACTCTATCACCTATCTGTTGCTCATCAGCCACCTGAACGGCAAATTCGACGCCATACAGGCGCTATGTTCCTACATTCGGTATGCTTTGACATTGCAACCTAATTTTGTCTAACAACATAATCTAACATATGATAATGCAACACATACGATTGTAGAATCTCTGCAACGCAGCAAACTGGGAAATCTTGTTTGACACAAAAGTGAGCCCAACCTCGCTGGAATTTATGCGAACTCCTCTTCGAACCGAATTTCGAATTCCTCTATGTTTTCCCCAGCAAGGCGGTTCTGAGATTCTTCCGTAGTACAGAACCATTCCTCACTATTTACTAGCAAAACCCGACAATGACGGTGGTAGTCGCAATCGCATTACAACTAAAACAAGAGAACAAGAAATCTCTTGACTTTCTCAATCATCCTCGCTATCATGAACAGAGGCGCCTTAGGAAATTGAATGAACAAGAGACATTTCCTGGAATTAGAGGAGTTGATGCCTTGACAACAGCACAACGGCCTCCTTTCATCTCGCCCTCAATCACAACTCTGAACCCATAACACATGTAGAAACTGCATTGCGGACTTCTCAAATCGATAAAGCCGTATCTCAACGCATCTCCTGAACCAACGCATAATTTCACGTCTACACGCAATTTCAAGATTTAGGTCATCAGTAATAAGACGGTCTTTTGTCATCAACGTACAGAGATCTATTGAGGCAATTCCCGTGTCTAAAGAACTAAAACATCTGCACCGCGTAGGGAAGAAGGACACGGTAGTGTATTGAGTTCTACTTAGCTAGATGAAGGGCATCGTACGAGTTTCGAAATGCAAAGCATAGATTTCTTATGACGCCAAAATAGAAAAGTGCCGAAAAGCAACCTCTAACTGCACAACCGGTTCATTCTTGAACTCAAAAGCCGAAAGCAAACGTCACAAAGAAGTTTTTATTGACCACGTTAGGAGCTCCTGCGCGATTCAGTGGTTTCTCAAAATTGATACGCATTTGGGCACAAGAACTCACACGGCACTTGATAGTCTTTCCTTCCAATCGCGATGGAAACACGGAAATTCAGGTTGTCACCGCCGATGGGAATAATCAGTCGAGGTTAACAAACCATAAAACCTCTGATACCCAAGCAGCCTGTTCTCCTAACGGCCAAAGAATCGTTGCTGTCTCCTGTCGCGACAATCTTGCATGAAATTTATGTCATGCAACGTCATCGAAAAAAAACGCGAATGTGATGAGCGATTGGGAAAACAATCTAGTTGACTTGGCAAATCATGCCGCGAATGATTACGACCCAGACTGGTTTTCTTCACGAGTTTCAAGGACCGTGAATCCTATTAGGACAACTTAATTACACCTGGAACACACTGAAACCGTACCGCAATGGCAGCGAGCAGTGAACCTGAGAATACAATGCTTCCGAGGAGATTAACAAACCCTATTGGTTATGGAACGTTCTAGAGTGCACATGTAACAGATCTGTCCACATTCACATCATGTAATGGCGTTCACACTCGTTTATCCAGCAGGAGGTGATACATATGACATATGGAAAACAAGAAGAACCAAGACTTTTCACAGACGCTCAGATGCGTCAGTATATTGCCAACGGTTACTTGGTTTTTAAGCCGAATGTGCCCGACGAGGTGCATGCTACAGTGCGTGAAAAGCTCCAGTTTATGGTGGATGAGGAATTTAATTATGGGAACAATGTGTTGCCACGAGTACCCGAAATGGACCGCATCTTGAACAGTCCGGAGGTAAGGGGTGCACTGATAAGTGTACTTGGACCATCGTACATCGAACACCCCCACAGATTCTGTCACTATCTCGGTCCAGAACAGGAACAGAGTTCTCTCGAATCACATAAGAATCCGGACCAAGGACAGACATCACTTGAGACGAATTGTCATCAGGATTCTTATACATTACTCGCACGCCCACGACAACATTATTCGCGCTTTGCACGCATTATGTATTATCCACAAGATTCACCCGTAGAACTCGGGCCAACGCACGTGATTCCGGGAACTCAGTACCACAAGCGATTGACCGATGAAGATCGGCAAAATCCAATCCCAATATCTGGTGAAGCGGGCACGGTGTCAATTACACATTTTGATGTAGGCCATGCAGCCGGGATTAATAAGAATAATGAACCCCGACATATGATAAAGTTCGTTTACGTTCGCGCTCAACAGCCGACAGCACCGTCATGGAATTGTCAAGATCTAATGTGGCGCAATCCTGACGTGCTTGAAACCCCACAGGACCTGAGTCTAGCCTGGTCACACCTTTGGGATTGGATGTGTGGAAAATCAGACCTCTATGAGAGTTTCCGTGCCTTAGATGTAAAGCGGATAGATCAGGTTTTGGATGCTCTGAGTTCCGCAGATAGAGAAGAGGCAACAGCAGCAATCCATTCTATTGCAGCATATGGAATTGTGGATGCAATTCCCGGACTCATTGATAAACTCGACGACAAAGAAGAACAGTGGACACGTGTGAGTGCCGTGTATGCATTAGGTGCTCTTGGACGGCCTGCGGTACAGCCGCTCGTGCGTTCACTAGTTGATTCTTCAAGCGAGAAGGATGGACATCCAGTACCTAAGGCCTGGAATGAGGGCGCTATTTCGATGGATGACGCTGCACATGCATTAGGCGCGATTGGACCACCGTCGCTAGGTGCATTAATTTCTCTACTTGACAGTCAGAGTGAGTGGGTACGTATCAATGCCGCATTTGCGCTTGGCGAGATGGACTCCAGCTCAGCGAACGCTGTACCTGCACTAATTCGCTGTTTGAACGATACCTCACATTGTGTCGTGCGCACGGCCATCGATGCGCTAAGCACTATTCGCCGACATCCCGACGAGTTCATGCCTTCTCTTGAACGACTACTCAAAGTGGGACGTCCTGAATGGCAAACACCTGAAAAGCGTAATTGGACGCCGTACGATCAAGTGCGGGTCAATGCGGCAATGGCCTACACCCGTCTCGGCAAAGATGCTGCCCCCGCTGAATCTCTTTTACTCGATACCCTGGCAGATTCAAACGGCCAAGTCGCTACATTTGCCCTGGATGCATTGCGGCGCATTGCCACCCCTTCGTCGATGACTGGCGTCATTCAATATTTACTGTCAAGACGATGGGATGAAACCATCATGAAAGGACGCCTATTTTGAACACGAAGATTACTCAGGCAATAATTGTGTGAGACGCAACCACCTTTCTGGAACACGGCATAATCCATTGGCCGGTGACATTCAGCTTCGAGTTCACTCTATATGTTTTACCATTCATTTTGCCAGACAAATGTGGCGCCATCTATGCATATGGACATCTGACTCCCGCAGCTCGTTCTCAAACCAGCAATGGACCCAGAAGCAGACGACACAACGATTGCTCTTACAAGAACGGGACACCATGGAAGCACGATTCGATTTAAATACGACTTATCGTCGTGGTATTTACTACGACGTTCCCGCAAACTCCTACAGGGGTTGACTAACTAACACATATGCGCGATTTACACACTCGTTCGCTTCCCGACAATTGGAGAGTTGTGGTCTGCATTCACCACAATGCGATCTCCTAAACGCAATCCGGATGACGTAATGGTTCATTCTTTTTGAACGACTTACACCCAGACCACTTCATTAGAAACCAGTAGATTGTACAAACTGGACCGGTGGTTGTCAAGCGCTTGCCGCCGATAATCCTTGTCCTATTCTCCAAGTACCCTACGCAAGCTACAAAAGCTTCTTTTTATTTCGCAACAGCAACGATTGACCATTTACACATAGTAAACATCTGTTGGAGAACCTAACGACCGTTATCGTCAGACGAAAGGATTTCTTCTCGCTTGCTCTCGAATTCCGCCGAATGCGTAGCACCTCGAAAATGCAAGGCACAAAATTCCAGTCATTTCAATGTGATTTGAAAACAGCATAAGGAAAAACCATGGATTACACCTATGATGGCGCCTATCAAACATTCCCTAATGAAAGTATATTGCTCCTCGACGAAGCACTGATTGATCGGCAGAGAAATATTCAACACGAGGTTCAGCCTGGTGAGAAGCATCCCTTTGTCATGGAACCCGATAAGGACAAACCTTGGGAATATTGTGGACCTGGAATGAGCAAACGAATCCACCTCTACGGCACAGTGCTTTATGACCATTTAGCAGGCAAATACCGTATGTGGTATTTCGCAAGAATGGGTCCGCACTGGCGATTTGAAGCTGGAAACTACCAGATTCCGGGACTATATGTTCCACGAACTGACGAGAAACCGTACTCTTGTAATGGCGTAACCGAGGACAATTACGGGCGTCCGTTTGCAGACAACGACCGTGGCGATCTCACCTGCTATGCGGAGAGCGATGATGGCATCAACTGGGTCAAACCCAATTTGCGAATTTTTACCTTCAATGGGAGTGCAGATAATAACATCGTCTGGGATCTCCACGGAGCCTCCGTGTTTATCGACCGCGATGAAAAAAATCCTAATAAACGGTATAAGGCTATCGGCTTCTGCCGCCGCTATCGCAATATCTTCTTGATTGTATCCCCTGACGGAATTCATTGGGATGACAGCGACCACCTCGAACCAGTATCACCTCGAAGCAACGAGGGCACATTCAATGTAACGTATGATTCCAAGAATCGTATATACCGGGCATATTCTATCGTGCGATTCGACGATAAAGAGAAACGACGGGTCATCTGTTACACCGAAAGTCCTTCTTTGCAAGGTCCATGGAAGGAGTCCGAACCTATCCTAGAACCCACCAACTGGGATGATGAGATAGCGCATCGGCGATACGGAGCACTGCGCACCGAGTTTCACAATTTATCAGCTTTTCGATATGGCAATATCCATGTTGGATTGCTAGGAGCCCTCTATGTGACAGCAGAACAAATACCGGGGCAGAAGAACCAGATGCCCTGTGACGGTCCAATCGATACTCAGCTAGTGTACAGCCGAGATGGGATAACGTGGAAACACGCGGATCGACAGCGAACACCGGTAATCCCCCGCGGTCAAGCCGACGACTTTGACAAAGGAATGATTATTGGCACGGCCAAGGAGCCGATAATCCAGGGCGATGAGATCCATTGGTATTACACCGGTTGTGAACACACGCACGGCGAACCGGACATGGAAAGGCGCGTAAAGCGGCTGGGACGAGCAACTTGGCGCCGTGACCGGTTTGTCGCGCTCAACGCCGCGGGCGAAGGCATGGTAGAAACCAAACGGTTGCGTCCGCCTGAAGAAACCAGCACTCTGGAGGTAAACGCTGATGCCACCAGTGGAAAGCTTCTCGTAGAACTTTGCGATTCAGAAGGAAACGTCTTAGAGGGATTTTCCAAGGAAGACTGTGCTGCGTTAAGCCATGATGCCCTGCGCTGGCAAGTCACATGGAGATCCGCTGATATTGCTACGCTCAAAGGAGTGGTAAAGATTCGGTTTATCCTCAACCGCAGTAAACTGTATAGCTTCTCATTCTGTAAGCGATAACCTCTAAGGAGACAACCCATGGAAAACAAGAACGAATCAGCAGCACAAACCAGCCACGTTGAAATCCGTATTCCTCAGTGTCTCTGGAAAGGACGTACCGGTTACAGAAAGTGAACGCGGCATCGGGTCCGCAATCTAGTTGATGAACACTCACGCTCGAACCAATATAGGCATCAACTACAACAGCTGCCAACAAGGGGAGCCACTAGCGCATAAGAACGAATCTAGAAGCCGGATTGAAGATACCGATCCTCGAAATTTCAATCTATAGAACTCCTAGTCGCAAACCATTTCTTTAGCACAAGAATCTCTTCGCACAATCTTCTGATGGCCTTAGCTCTTCTAGTGCCCTGAGCACTGCCGTTCGGTATAAGTACGTCTGCATACTTTTGAGTTGGAAGAATATGTTCATAGTACATAGGTATAACGCACTCTCGATTATAGTGAAAAATGTTATCTCTATCCCCACCATAATGCGCCTTGAGATTGCGCACCGTGCGTCTTTCCATCATCTCTTGGATTCCAGCCACGACAAAACACTTGACATGCATTAGCCTTCTTAATTCTTCCCGATATAGGGCGAAGTGCCCATCGAGAATTATGAGCTCACAGTTAGACCGCGACTGCTGACAGCAGTTAATGACGGCTTCAAAATCTAACGAATCCGGTCTGTTAAAATTTGGCTGTTCTTGGCCTAGGTGGTTTGAATAGTATGTGGGCAATTTATCAACTGCAAGAAAAAACCGGTCAAGGCAAATTCGTTCAATCTTAAGCGGGCTCATTTCTTCTTGAAGAATTGCTGAAATTGTAGTCTTTCCCGCACCACTGCCACCTGCCACGCCGATCATCATAGGACTAGTGTTTTTCATATCTTCCCACATGTCTACCCATTCTTGTACTCACTCAAATGTCCGTTCTTGCGCACCCCTTTATCCTGTCGCGCGAAGAACGAAGAATCCGCACAACACAAGGAATGATGAAGAGAAACAAGGTTATCAACTAGTGCTGACGCCCGCCCTCTTCATAACGTCACGGACTGTCCACGCAGCTGCGCCAAAGGCTAATAGTCCTTCTCCAATCGGACGGAGGCGACCTTTCTTTGGTTAATATCAAAAGGTTCGGCATCTCCGGTCTCGCGGAATCCTAGATCCCCAAAGGCAGACATCTTATCTTCATCCTCAACAGAAACTCTCACCCAGCAACGCGTAACGCCGCACGATCTTGCCCATGAAATGGCAGCCTCGAGCAAGCTGCGCCAGCCTGATGGGTGGTCATGGTGCGTGAACGCGTCTACCTGGCAGCGACCGAAATCGTCAAGACGCGAGGTAGACAGACCAGTCATGCAACCTTCGTCATTCCGGACCCCAAACCACGTTCCTCGTCCATGCAATCTAATCAGTTCGTAACGCGTGTACAAACCCATACACGAATTCTGATTCATGTACCGAGTTGAAAACATACCGATGTTTGCATCCAAAACCTGACACTTGTTCGGACAAATGAACAACGGTATCATCGGTATGCGATCGTTAGCGGAGCCACTTGTAACCTTCATTGGGCCATCGCCCTGCCGAAAATAGTCGACAAGAAACGTCTCCGGTGAGCGGCCGTCTGGGATAAGGCCCATTACGTTGGTTCCAGCAAACTTACGCCATCCGAGGCGCATATACACACGAGCAGCTGCAGCATTAACGGTTCCAAGAAACAGGGCTTGACCACCACTCTTCCGAAAATCAGTTCGTGCACGTTTGCACAGAATGCTAGCCATTCCAATACGACGGAATTCACGAGCAGTCCCCACTTCACCGAAACCTCCCAATTCGGGCGCCGATTGAGAAATGGTTAAATGACACGTGCTGGCTAGCTTGGTTCCTACGCGAGCGACATATACAGAATCGTGATTCTGTCTTCTCTCACGGCCCGCAAGAACGGGACGGAGATTATTGTAACACGTGCCGAAGATGCCCTCCCAGAAACCAACCAACTCGTCTATCATAACGGCCGAAAGAGGAACATCATATGTCGTAGTGTGCGGATTTAACACAATCTTGTCCATAAAACTCTGGCGTGAGAAATTTTGTCAGTCACTCACACAATGGGCATTTCCTGCTGCTGATACGCGTGACAATAATACACTATGATCTAGGCAAGACAGATGCGACATCCTTGCGAATCCATCTGCGTTTTCGATTAGCCACCCTATAATTACATTTGCACTTGAGCTAGGGTTGCAATCAACACTAGTCGTAACCGCAAGACACTCGGTACAATTCTAAGATATCGTGCAGGGACTTGGCCGTCGCATTCAGGAATCGACGCATGTAGGAACCAGGTGTTAAAGAACGCGCTCTTCCACAGCTAGAGTTAGTTTCTACATTCACAAGTCAGTAGTTTATATTGCTTAAGAGGTACGTCGTGGCCTTCCAAATTATTTTACGCTTCTCAATAGCGACGTCAAACCCACCAAAACGCGGTCTCGCCTACCTCCAAAGTTTGATGGCAGCAGCCACAAGACTTCCAGAATTAATCCTGTCTGGAACACCTCGGAAGTATAGCTAAAACCACACCACCCATCCAGATAATTCGTCTCGATAACAGTATTAACTATCCGTTGACAGCAAGCTAACCACGGTGCCCAAGCAATTACTTTATACGCCACACATCATGTCGCCCCCTTCCGATACTGGCCCGGCACGTCCCCTCCAGTACTAGGAAACCGCAATTAACCGCCAGGTTTTCTGTCCGAGCTCCGCACCAACGAAATCATCGCCTCGACTTCTCTTCGGCTTTTCTCCCGTCACATCATCTCAGCCATCAGCAACTCTTGATTTAAGTCGAACACAACCCAAAAAGCGTGAAGAAGTCGTTCATTACAGGAATAAAATCAATTTGCGCTACTGGGCTCCACCATTACATAAGTTCACTTAAGAATTGTAGAAGCTTAGCCATTCTACCAGAAGCTATGTGAAATGTAAGGCCAAAACGAAAGTGTACGGAATCAACAACTGATAATGCAGACTTATCGGCTCTCGACGACTCCAAATCCCAGCTAGCCGTGCCGGTCTCAAACTGTTCTAGTAACAGTGATTACCACCATCTGAACGTCGACATCGCCGCGATTGATGACTGAGATAAGTCCATTTGTCTCTCAACACCCATCGTTACTGCGCAAACCAAACATTTAATCACGCAGGTCAAAGATTCCCAATCTAACGATACTGGCGAACGACTTTCAGATTTGTAACAGGATCTCTAGAACAAGCCAGTCTTTAGTGGCCGCGAAGCTGGGCTATGAGACAGCACGCAAACAATGTGGTCAAGACTAGCAAAGATTCTTGTCTAGAAAAACGCAGTCAATACGAACCACCCATCGCTCATCGAGGACCTACTACAGGGGATAAAACCGGACGAAAGTGATTCTACGCAGTTTTCTGTTTTTGGTCAACAGGAAACTTTGCTAAGTACTAGTAACCTCCGAAATCTTCTAGACATTCCAGACTCCTGTCTCGTCCGGTTACACCTTAAATTCAAACTTAATCGTCCACCACAAGCTATATCAAGATTATCGACGTCAAACCTTAAGACGGGCTCTAAAAGGCAGAAAGACCACTCTACCATCCATTTTTCTATTGACGGATGCCTGAAAGCATAGTAGAATCCGAAGTCCCAAGTGAGAAATCACACTGCCAAGACCTAAACGGTGCAAAAAAAGGAGAAAAAGAATGATTTTTGATAATCTTGAAAATGCGTCACGCTACTTTTCACTGCACCCTGGTTTTGAGGCTGCGTTCAAATTCTTGAAGGAGCAAAACCTCCACCAACTCAATATCGGTCCAAATGAGATTGCCGGTGAGCGATTATCTGCTATGGTCGTAAGAGATACAGGAAAGGGCAAAACCGCTGCGAAATTTGAAGCTCACAATCAATATATCGACATCCAGTACACGGTCACCGGTTATGATGATATCGGTTGGGAAAATCGGACTGCGTGCAACCCCGATGGAAACGGCTATGTTGTCGAATCCGATTGTGAACTGTTTGCGAACGCACCAACCTTGTGGACCAGAGTTCCACAAGATCATTTTGCTATCTTCTTCCCGGAAGATGCACACGCCCCAATGGGAACGGAAACAGACGTACAGAAGGTCGTCGTCAAAGTTGCCGTGGAGTGGGACAACCCATAATCCCACACATCAGCTCAAATTCTTCCAAGAGGTGCGTCTATCTTACTCTCCGGTGCGTGGCTCTGTGCCTGAGTTACCCCAGAACCAGATGTGGGATGTTTTCAGAAGCAGGCGTTAAAGGGCCTATTTCAACCCACTTTTGAAACTGGTGCGCTACTTTTGAATCTCGCCGCCAATTGAATAAGTCCGTTGTACCTACCCCATTAGCAAATTGCAAGCCTGATGTTTGTTGTAAGAGGAAGCGCGAACCGCATGGACACTGCTTTCCAAATTTGCTAACGAAGACTATGTCGCCCTGGTGAATTCCGTCAGCAAGATCTTGTTGGAGAAAGTCAAATGTTCATTTCTCATACGGCCCGGAACTGGGATGTTGTCCAGCAGGATTGCAACCCGCCTCCAAGTACTTTGAACAGCCGTAAAAAGCATTCAAGCCCGCAGCCAACTGGATGCGCAGGGACATTGCGCTTCGCCAAATCAATGTTCTGATAATCTTAATTGGTCATTCACGCCTTTTCCGAATCCTATAGGGGTATAGGCAGAACCACCAGCCGCCACAGCCTACGTTACAACGGTTACAATAGGCGAATACCTGTGTTTTTCCGAAGCTGTAGTCGAAGAGCCAATGATTGGACCCGATGCGTTCCCATTAGTGGTGGACACGTCAAAGGTCCAGGCCAGGCGCACTCACACAAGAACCAGAGTGGGACTGAATGATAGATAGATCATACTTACCCGAAGCAAGAATACGCAGTACTCAAGTCAATACGTGTCAAACAGCGCTCGCGAAGGATGGCAATGAAAAATGACATTCTGTACACTCAATTGAGCTTCAAGGCAAAACGTGCGGCAAGCTGGGATCCCACCGGATATAACAGAGATGGAAAGATAGTGTCGCCTGGAGAGACTTGTGTTCTGGCTGACATCTCAGGGCCCGGAATGATTGTCCATATTTGGTTCGCCATTGATAATGGGGCCCGAGTGGACGATCCACTCTTTCTCAAGAAGAATACCCTAGAAATGTATTGGGATAATCACAACGTTCCAAGCGTGCGCGTCCCAATTGGAGATTTCTTTGGAGTTGGGCATGGGAAAGTACGGACTTATTCATCCGCACTATTCGAAATGTCAGTCGATCCCCCGGCCGAGAAAGGTGCGTTTAACTCCTGGGCTCGCATGCCATTTCGCACGCGAGGAAAGGTAGTCCTAAAGAACGAATCCGAGGTCGATAGTAGGGTCTATTACTACATCGATTATCAAGATAAAGCATCTCTTCCCGATTCATTATACTATTTCCATTCAAGCTGGAAGGCCGAAATGCCCTGTCCGCCAACCCCACTGATTGATGGACAGGCCGGCGCTAACCTGAATGGAGATGAAAATTATTGCGTCCTAGAGACTCGGGGTGAGGGCAATTTCTTGGGGTGCAACTTGAGCGTAGATAATTTTGATGGTGGCTGGTGGGGAGAAGGCGATGACATGTTTTTTATCGATGATGAACCCTTCCCAGGTTCATTGCACGGTACTGGCACAGAGGACTACTTTAACGCAGGTTGGGGAATGCAGGATAATTGCTTTCCTTACGCCGGCACATCCTTGTTCAACCATGAACATGTTGACTGGAACGGACAATGGACCATGTACCGATTTCACATTCTGGACCCCATCCCCTTTACAAAATCGTTGCGAGCGACAATAGAACATGGCCACAACAATCATCGCAGTGACGACTATTCGTCCACTGCTTATTGGTACCAGTACCCGATTGTCGAAGCAAGAGCGTTGCCCGACATAGCAAAGCGTTTACCTAGAACACATAGCTACGAGAGCAAGAACTTCATTAGGTAATTAAGGAATTTCAACTTTGGGGTTCTTGTGACATGGAACCCACTTCAGAGTGCAAATAAGGAAAGACAATGAACGTGCTCTTAGCTACAGCCCTCATAACAAGCTTGACAGGTTTTGCGCCCGACAATCGCACCCAAACCCAATTTCGCGAAAAGGAACTACGATTGCTCTTCTGGGACCATGAAGACATCACTTCTCCTTTTGGTAAGATTGAGTTTGGGGCTGAACCTCTGAAAAATCGCGGCACAGCCTTTGGATATCCTGGAATGCAGTATGGTTGCGAAGCGCCTAGGACCGAGGGTGGAAGCTTCGTATACGGTTGGCGGATTCAAAATTGGAGCGATGCGACCAATCGGGTGCTTGAGGTAGTACGATGCACAACCGAAGACGGAAAGACATTCTTCGATGAACAGGTTGTTTTTTCTTACGGGAAAACCAGTTGGCAGGGATTCGCAAATGTTGTGCGCCAACCGGACAACGGCGAAATTTATTTATTCTCATGGGCTGAGGGACACCTTTATGTTTTCAAAAGCAAGGACGGGCATAAGTTCGAATTGTTGACAAAGGAGGCATACATAGGGCACGACGCAATGTGCGTCACGTGGCACCCGGACCTTAATCGATTTCTTAATTACCAGACCATCACACAACCATATCAAAAACGATACCCGGACAATATTGGATTCCACCGTCGTGTGCTTTCTTTCCAGAAATCCTCAGACGGTGTAACCTGGGAGATGTTTTCTCCACGTTTTCTTGGGGGGCAGATGCTGTGGCAACCAGATGCCGCCGATCCTGCTGACCTCGAGTTCTATCGATGCATTGTATTCCCACATCTAGGGCGATACGCTATGCTCCTTGTGAATTACGTACCTCCACCTCCAAACGCCAACTCTCGTCGAGGCAACACAAAGCACGGACCGTCCTATATGGCTGAGTGGGCCATCAGCCGAGACGGCCTGAACTGGGAACGTCCCTTTCGAAACATCAACGCATATGCATGTCAGTTTTGGATGCCAACGCAGGGACCAATTGCAGGAGGCGGTTTGTTACGCTTCTACCATCCCGACGGAAGAATCGCAGCTCTAGTTTCAGATCGGATTTTCTACACAACCTGCCGTGCGAATGGAGAGTTCTCTACTAAAACTTTCCAAATGCCAACACAAGGGCTATTTTTGAATGCTTACCTCGTATATCCTGAGGTCGAACGCCCAAACGGACAGTCCTATGTCATGGCAGAACTAACAAATGTCAAAGGAGAAGTGATTGAAGGGTACGAGCGAGAAAAATGTCTTTTCGAAGATTGTGATGGACAAAATCTGCCCTTACTTTGGGAAGGAAAGAATGGAAACGAGCTCGCTGGTCAAAACGTACGCGTGCGTTTCTTCTTAAGGGCCGCGAAAATCTATGAACTCACCGGCGCATGGACCAACTAAACATCGCTTTCTCATCGCTCAACTAAATAAGCTCGAAACTTATAGAGATTACTGGATAGGGGATTCATCCATAATATCAACTGTCAAGAAAGAATAATGACAGAGGCACACAACTTGGAAGATTCGACCGCTAATAATACTAGACAATACTATTTGACGTGTAACGATGTCAATCAACCTCTCATCACCATGGCAGATTTTTGATTAGTCTAAGAAAACGCCTGGAAGCAATTTCGCTTAATCAACGTCCATACTTTACGACACCGGAAGCTCAACAATCTCGAGAATTAAATTGTTCTCGAACCATTCAATCCAAACAGAATGAGGTGAATAGATGACAAGAATTAACCGGGCAATTGAGTTACTCGAACAGAACCAACCGATCTATTATACGGGCCCTGAAGAACGAGACTATGAGGGAGGCGTTAAGTCTGTAGACACATGGGCCGATTTTATCATGTATGATATGGAACACGGCGTCTACGATATCGCCGCGCTTCGGGAATTCATGCGTGGCCTCGCGGCTGGCGGTCCGACGCGAAGTGGGCATCGCACTCCAACCGTGATAGTGACACTGCCCACCGATGGCACAAACGAGAGCGTTGTACGCGCTAACGCCTGGATGATTAAGCAGGTGCTTGCAACGGGGGTTCACGGCATTCTACTGTGTCACGCTGAAACACCAGGAGCGGCTAAGGCTTTTGTGGAATCGGCCCGCTACTCTTTCCAGAACCTCGGCACTGGAAATGGACTCGATCAGGGCCGTCGAGGATCAGGCGGCGAAGGCAGTGCAGCTGAAATCTGGGGGCTATCAGTCGAAGAATATCTAACAAGGGCTGACACTTGGCCGCTAAATCCAGAGGGAGAACTCATGCTTGGATTGAAAATTGAGAATCACCGCGCGCTTGCTAATGTTGAAGCCAGCACAAGCACGCCCGGCATAGCCTTCGCTGAGTGGGGACCATCAGACATGGGGATGTCGTTCGGCACCAAGCCTCCGCATGGGGACCCCTACCCGGACCATATGCGTGAAGCACGATCGCGCGTCAAGGCCGCCTGCGACGCTGTAGCGATACCATTCCTGAATCGAACGGCACCACACGATGTAATCGATATGATCAAAGAGGGAGTACGAATCGGTGCCGGAGGCCAAGAAGCGGCCGAAACTGGGAGAAAGCACACCAAGCGCACCATGCCCTGGTAGGTCCGAACCCTAAAATAAAACAACACTCCCAAAAAGGAAGCTGAAACGCTGCTCCGCGCTACCGTACGAGAAAACGGGCAAAAGAGAAAATGTTTGTTTTTTCTTTCCTGCCCGTTTTTCTACTCCAAGTCTACATCCCTCTGGTTTAGACAATTATTCAGCCACTTACAATGTGCTCCGCAGAATATCTTCCCATCATCGACAGCTTTGTAGCGACAGAACTACCGCGGAACTTGTTCAACTTTAACCCATATCCTCCGATGGCTACGGCGGCTGAATACAGAATGTAATTCAAGAACGGAGCCCATACGTTCCATATTCCTGAATATTGAATTAGTTCAGTCTGTTTGCTCGTTCTTCACCGATCGAATTAAATATCTTACGAAACCTCCACCGGCCTTCCGCACCGTCCCGAATCAATAGCCGCTTGCACAATCGCTGAGATGGCACGACCACCTCGTGCATTCAGTATCGTCTCCTCATTGTTGTCGATGGCCTGAGCCAGATCTTCAACAAGTAGAAAGCTACTACTTTGCCCAGCAATCCCTCGATGTGGAACATCAATCTTCGATTGTCCGCGATGATACACGCTAATTGTAGGATACGATTGATTTGTGACGAGGGCGCCCTCCGAACCAAGAACATGTAGTTTAACCGCACTTCTACCCGCACGACTCGATGAGCCGATGCGACCAATGCAAAGCGTTCCCATAATGCCCTTCTCCATTTGCAAAGTGAGCGTCGCAAGATCCTCGATATCGTTATCAACACATGCTTTATGGAAATGGGCTGTGGTTCGAGCAAACACTTTCTGAACCTCAACTCCAGCCAACATGCGCATGTAGGCAAGCGGGTAAATCCCTTCGATTTTGAGTTCTCCCATCGGATCAACGCTAACATGTGACTCATGTGGCTTCATCCGTTCTAACCAATCGGCAGGTGGGCGACGGGAATTTGGCCTTCTTTTCTCTGGCCCCGCATCTTTCGCAAAAAAGAAATCAACGTGAAAAGCAAACGGCTCACCGATTTGCCCGCTTTCGATGACTTCTTGAGCTTGGAGTACGCCCGATGTAAAATTACTGTTCCATAATAGGAATTTCACTTTATTACGCTCAACGGCCTCAACAACTCGATCGCATTCAGAAACGCGAGTGGACATAGGTTTATCTTGTAAAACGTGGAGACCTGCGTCCGCAGCTCTAACGCTCAAATCACAGTGACGCTCAGCCTCCGAACACACTACGGCCACCTGAACGTCAAACTCTGACATTGCACGTTGCACATCTCGGACGTATGGTATATTAAACTGATTAGCAAACTTCTGGTTTCGATGGTGTACATAATCTGGCTGGTCAGGATCATCGGCCACGACCGCGAGTTCAAAACGCGGATGTGCTGCCATTCCCACAGGTACATAGTCATGCTTCACAACACTGAGCGCAGCGAATCGGAATTTAGGTAAGTTCATATACGTCTCCCATCAATCGAAGCAAAAACAACATAATTCGGCATAGACACACACCAACATCCTCCATCGAGGAAGCGATTTCAAGGGGCTAAATGTCTACTTTTGGACCATACCCCTAGAGTGATTACTTTTCTTCTACTATATATCGACAAAGCTGACGACCACGAGTTGAGAGGCGCTCAAAATGACGGCGCGGTACTACCCTTACATCATTCGGTCGATACCATGGGGCTTGGTAGCCAACACCGGTCATTGCTCTACTATCTCTCGAATTATTCGCAGTCCCACCATGCCAACACCGAACATCGCGAAAAATCGCGGTATTTGCCGGCACACAAAGATGATTATTCCGCATCCATCCTGGTTCTTCCTCCAAATTTGGAATCGGCGCACGCGAGCGTTGGGTTCCCGGAACAAACCGAGTCGCTCCATTTTCTACAGTGAAATCTACCATTGTAAAGTTAACGCATATGTACGCTGAAGGAGTGTCTCTATGGGTTACTTGTGACCACGGGTCGTGAAAGAAATCTCTATTCCCATCCGCGTGCAGATGTTGAATCTTCGCACCAGGCAGAGAAAAATCTCCTCCAGCCCCGCGACAGGTAAAATCCTCATTTCTCCAAATCTCGTCGAGGATTGCCAGGATTGGAGGCAAATCAATTAGCATGCACCATTCCCAATTTTGAAGCTGATTCCCAAATGAATGACGGGCATAGCCGCGATTCATTTTTTCACGTCCAAACTCGTTCTCCTGCTCGTGCATGACGCGTTCTGCAGCGGTTTTGAGAATCTCGAACTGCTCCGAACTGAGCGGATTAGCTATGCAGACGAACCCATCGCGATGGAATTCGGCTGCCGCTTGGGCAATAGCCTCTGAGCTGAAAATCGTGGGGTTCAACATCGTTCCCTCCTAATTTTTTGATTGTCCTATTCGAGACAATCTGCGATGCACTCCACTCTCAAGCACATGCGCGAGCATGTAGATGACGTCCGAGGAAAAGAGTGGTGATAGATTCGATGCGCCTTAATTCGTATTAACCATGAACCGGTCATCTTAACAGTTTGCAAATCTTGCACAAACATTTTAAGAACTCGGAAGCTACTTCACATCCGCGTCTGCTCGCCAATTGGCCTCGATACTCGTGTATCCCTTCGTATATCGCTGAAGGCTCTCCGGGAGAGTCTCGAGCAACTGTTTCCCAGACTCAGGCATTTCCCACGGCGCTTCGATCTCGTAACTGCGCTCTCGAAAACCAATCCCGCAAGAGAGCCGGATCTCGTCAATCTGGTTTGGAAATGGAGCATGATAGGTCCGGTGAGCAAACACAATCAAGTCGACCGGATCCGTGAACAGTGGAACGATACCAGGAACATCATATCCACAGTAGTCATCCGAGGCACTTCCTAGTGCAGAAAGGGTTTTCTTATCCTCCGCCAATTTAAAGCCTTTAGGTCCGTTCCAACCTTTGTGATGTGAGTCTTCAATTACACATAGCCCACCATGTTCAGGACGAGATCCAGTAAGATAAAACCATGTGCCAGACAACCACGGACCGCGGTTCAGCACGTCACTAGCGGTTTGTGGCGTTTTATTCGAGAACCCACACCAATCACTATGCCAGTTAGTACCTTTGAACCCAGGCATGCGTATTATGGCAGCGGATCGATTAATCGTTAATCGATCGCTTCCAGTCAGATATCGCTGTACGCACATGAACGGCTCATGCTTTAATAGTTCCCACGCACCCGAATTGGACTCAATCCAAGCTAGATGGCCTTTACTTTCGCCAGACTTCAGCCCATTCTTCATATCCGCAGCATGCTCGAAACCACACGCAGAAAAAACAGACTGTTTCAACAATTCAACCAAACTGTCGCATAAAACGTTCTTAATGATGGCAAATCCATGGTTTTTCACACATTCAGACATCGGTCCCAATTGATTCAAGCCAAACTCGTACTGGTACCCCAAGACTGGTTTCTGAATCCGTAGATATTCTTTCATATCTCCACTCCCAATCAACATTCCCTCCAATTCTACGGCAGCCATCGTGTTCTCTCATTTGATGCTGCGCAACACTTTTCGAACGGCCTTGCAATCATGCTAAAATCCAATGCTTAATCCCGGTGCTCCATGAACTGAGAGCGCGTTCTTAGCACGCTGACCTATTTCCTCCCAATCCCCACCCTGCATCGAAACGTGTATGCACAATGGCATCAGCCAATGCCAAGATTAAGACTATCGTAACCTCTCCTCAGAATTATCTACTCGTCTCTTCCAGAGTCCCCAAGGCCAGAATCTCCTGACGGCGAACGACATCCGACCGATACTGCACTGCTTCAATTAGGGTTAAAACGGCTCTTCAAGCGCTTCGTCCAATCGATGTGTTTCCGCTACTCAGGCCAAACGGACGCGTTTCCGACACATCTTGTAAACCTCCCGTTAACGAGCTTTTTTCTTTCCCGTTATGCGCCATACTGTTCTTTAGTCTCCATGCTCACAAATCCCACGATGGTGACAACTCAACGCCAATTCAAACCCCGATGATTGCGATCGTTTTCTTCTAACCGTGTTCACCATAAACTCCTAATACAGTCAAAGAATCGTCCAACATCTAATTACCGATTATGTCACCTTTACCTATCCATTTAGGCCTAACGAGGAATGACTGACGAATGTTATTCCTCGTTAGGCTTACTACTATCACTTCCACTTGTCAAAAGGATTTGCCGTAGATTCTAGCGGCAGGGACACACGGGCCTCTGCTATGTGTGCAGCATGCGCCATCATCGCCATCTCCAGATACAGACGGGACTTCTCCAACCCCACCAATTCCCATTCTGGTTCCTTATTCTCCAGCATAGCCACCATGGATTCGGCCATTCGCCGATGCGCATTGAGCCACTTCTCATTGTCTGGAGGGGGCTCAGCCGGCAACACCTCCCAACGGTCGTCTCCGAATAAGCCGGGATTCACTAACGGGTGAAAAAAGACATCTGGCTGATTCGACATCGGCCCCGGCAGGGACAGTGTTCCCATAGTCCCGTGCAGGTCAATTCGATAGGGGTTTTCCTTCCCGTCTCCCCGATACGATTCAAAGTCAACGGCCACACCCCCGGGGAACTCGTAATATGCTTTAATCCCGTCGCCTGCTACTAAACCCATTCCTTCAATACCTTCTTTTAAATCTGCTGGCGTCACACTCCTTCCATCCTGTGTTAGGTGTGCATGACACCACAACGGCACTCCAAACAGCTGACAAACAAGATCGAAGAAATGTGGATACAAATCCAAAAACAACTGATCTCCTCCATGCTCGCCACCCATTCCATAGATGCGACATAACCTCGGGGTTCCAATACGCCCATTCTCTATCGACGGAATTGCTACTTTCTGTACCGGTGGATGCCCTCTCCACGGATTGGCCACTACAACCTGTAGTCGTGCCTTATTCCGAGCCGAAATCATCTGGTCAACCTCCGCCACCGAAGCAGCCACAGGCTTTTCCAGGTAAACATTAGTACCACGTTCGAGACAATTCGTTACTAACTCTAAATGATCTCCAATCTCGCGTGATGCAATCACTGCAATATCGAGATGCTCCCGCTCCAGCATCTCCAGATAATTCGCATATCCCTTTAATGCTCCGGTCTTCGCTACCGCATTTGCCCTCCCCGCTTCATGGGGATCGGCCAACGCCACAATCTCGACCCCCTCAACCCCGACAAACGCCATATCCAAATGGTGACCATAATTGCCTCGTCCAGTATGCCCAACGATCCCAACTTTCATCTCATTTACCTTACTTTCAGCCCTCGGTTATCACCAGTTTTTCAATTGGAACAGATAGCGAGGAGTCCCCACTGGCTAGCGCTTCTATTGAGGCCTCACACCTATTCCATATCCACCCGTACACCGTTATCATTTCCCGTCTGTTGGTATGCCAGGCCATTGTTCCCACATGTCCTCAAGAGGAGGTTCATCAAGCGTGTGCCTGAGATCTTTTTTTACCAAATCCCCAATAACGACCTTTCGAATCTCGTTGGAACAGTTCGGAGGATTACCTGCGTGTGCCAATCTGTGATGAAAGAAAACGATGTCTCCCGCGTCTCCGTAGCATTCGGTAGCCGTTTGCTCCTTGAGCTGATTATAATTTTTTTCATAGCTATCAGCCTTAGCTCCCCCATATTGAGTCAGATGTTGATAATAGAAAACACGATGAGTTTTTCGCCAGATAGTGAATGCACCACCGTCTGGTGGCACATCGTCAAGGTATCCAAGCACACCCAAATGAAATTCATGACCATCGGTATGGGGCTTGAGAGGTTTCACAGGGACATCACCGTTAGGAAACCGACAATAGATACCGCGCGTGCGAGTTGGAATGGCAAGGCTCCCTCTACCTAGCATCTGCTCAGCCATATCCCAAATTACCGGGTCTGTAAGAAGCATTTGCACCAAGAATTGTTCCGTACCGATGGTCCGGAATTTCCAGGAAGTACCATCCACAGCAGCGTATTCATCATTATGGGACGGCGGATTGGGCAAAGCCCAGCCATCAAATGAATAGTCAGTGTCAGTTGTTCTTGGAAGCTTTTCTCGTTGCACCGCCTGCAGAGCTTTAGCCGGAGCACGCCACGTGCTGGAATTGTCTCGGTCAATTCCAGGTGGCAGATTTTGCCAGATTCGTTCGCGCGCCTGCTCCATCAGTTCTTCGTCCATGACCTTGCGTTTAATCACGTACCCTTCATCTCTAAAGAACCTAAGGTCTTCAGGAGTCATTTTTAGCATGGCTTTGAAATATTTCATCCTTTCAGCACATTTTAGATACGGATCGGCTTGCCGCGAGGCTTGCTTCACACGCATTAGCTTGTATAAAACGGCACATATACATTATGTCAATTGGAAACTGGCGAATGTGTTAGATACCACAGTTCGAATCTATCAATCTTCCGGAATTCCAGGCCAATCGCACCACATGCCTTCGCAAGGAGATGGTCGCGGCTTGATCTTAGGTCTTTACGCTCAAAGTCCCCAGCGCTGCCTGTCAAATTACGTTAGATTTGTTGTGCGCCGATTCGGCATGGACTAGGCGGTAATGCCAGAATACAATGTCGCCAGCATGGCCATAGCATTAAAACGGCGACTGCGATTTAAAAAACTCGAGATGCTTTGCATAGTCTTCTACCTGCTCTTCTCCGTATTGCGTCAGAAAATGAGGATAGAGAGCTCGATGATGTGCCGGCAAACCAAACAGTGAAACTTCCGGCGATTTGGCGGCACATCATCGACAAATCCAACGAAACCAAGCCTAAAGCCGTGCCCGTCGGTATGAGAGCCACGAGATTGGCTCGGCATAGGTGCTCCATCGGAAAGGGAACCTCGCGATTCCACATTGAATTCGTGGAATCGCGAGGTTCCCTTTCCCTAACACCTGCTCTGCCATTCACCACATAAAAGAATCTGTGAAAAGCAAACGCACCATCCAATCGACCGTTCCACACATGCGATTCTTCCAACCAATTAGGCCCGCACTTCCAACTGACAACGCAATTCCATTGCGGCCAAGAAATCCACGACCTGAAAGTTGTTTTCCACCCTGATTGTGTAATGGCCACCAAGTGCGACTCCACGATTGATCGGTCCCATCCAACTGCTTGGGATATGGAAATCGAGTGCAAGTGGGGCGAGTTCCCATAACCGGTCACGTGCCTCAGTCATCAGAACGTCATTCCTAATTCCACGTTTTATCACGTATCCCTCGCCTCTGAAGAGTCGTAGGTCCTCATAATGACATCCCATCAGATGCGTCATAAGCTTTAGTGCTACAGCAGCGTCTTAAAACCCGCATTTTTTAACGGAGCACGCTGATCCCAAATTCCTCCTCAAACTCACCCCAGATCTCAGCCGGAATTTGCACGGTACCGGCGTCATATCCTTCTTCGGGCTCTTGTATGTTGCCCGGGCCGAACATCACGATGCCTTCAATCGGCGCACCCAGACAAAACTGAATTGCCAAATGACGAATATTCACACTTCGGTCCTGACACCAACGCCACATGGCGTAAGCTTTTGGTTGGGGCTAAGGATTCTGTTTCCTTGCACGCCGCAATTCGTCTTTCTGTACTGGTTCTTTACCGCTGAGAGCGCCCATAGCCAAAGGGCTCGCCATAATGACGCCAACGTCATACTCGCGTGCCAGTGGCAGTGTTCTCTGCGCGGCCGATTGCTCAATTAACGTATAATCCAGAAAGGTGATAAGAATATCGATTTGACCGGCTTCGATGGCGCGACGGTGGAAATCGTGCGAACGCACAGCGAGACCGATGTGTCCCAGTCGCCCTTCCGCTTTCATCTTTCCCAATTCATCGAGTGCAAATCCCTGACCTAGCGCATCTTCAATCTCTGGTGGATCATCAATTATCACTGCGTCCAAATAATCAGTTTGAAGTCTTCTGAGGCTGTTTTCTACGCTCCGCCGTGTTCCCACTGCAGAAAAGTCCTTCCGCCCGTTCACTGTTGGATGACTTACCTTCGATTGTAGATAGACCTTCTCTCTGAGGCCGCCAACAAGCGCTCGCCCCCAACGCTCCTGACTCGCTCTCGGATAAGTATCAATGTAGTTAATTCCAAGTTCAATTGCGGGATGAATCGCGCGGATGGTGTCTCGCTCCAAACCCGATCGAACCACGCCGCGCCGAGACCAAGTGATTTCGATCGCAGCTCCGTGCCTCCCAGTCGGACTGTCTCGAGTTCTACCATAAAACCTCCGGCAATATTATTCCATACGAATTAGGATGATGATACTATAGCTCAGGTGTCATAGCGTGCGCAAGAAAAAATCAATGAGGTGAAAATTCCGAATCGATGACCGATTCAAGCGATCATACAAAACAACCGAAACATGAGCAAAAATGGCGATATTTGAAACAAACTACTGGGCGGCATTGCCATCTTGGGAGGACGTTCAGAATGGTTCTTGACAACAAGACCACACGCTCGTGTCTGGACTGACAATAGATGTCATCCAAGTGCAAATGTACAAACTCCCCACCCTCGATGCAAACACGATACGAACCCGCCACCGTTCAACAGTTCTGTCACCTGTCGATTACAATGCATCATATGATCAAAACAGTTGACGAAACATTTGAAACAACTACCGACAATGGATGAATCGAGAAAAACACTTGACCGAAGACACAAAGCCGCGTAAAATTGACAACCACCTGCTACAATCCGTCTTCACCTAGTCAGGGAGGTTCAATGATTCATTCACCCAATATTCTGTTCATGACTAGCCATGACACTGGAGATTGGCTCGGCTGCTATGACCATCCCACGGTCAATACTCCGAACCTTGACATGCTGGCATCAAAAGGCTGCCGTTTCGCCAACGCCTTTTGCACTAGTCCTGTGTGCACACCTAGTCGCGGATCCATGATGACCGGGCGCTATCCACAGAGCAATGGCTTGATGGGGCTGATTCAAAATCCGTATCGTTGGCGTTACAACGACGGAGAGCGCCATTTTTCACACCTTCTAAGAGAACACGGGTATGATACAGTCTTGTTCAACCATCAGCATGAGGCCCCGTCAGAGGAATCTCTCGGATTCCTCGAGCGTCGAGCTTTCAACAGTGGCACATACGCCCTTCCCCTGTTAGGAGAGACTGTCTGCACGGCCGAGGAAACGGCAAGGTCCGTCGCTGGATTCCTGAGGGAGCGCGGAAAAAGTGAAGTGCCATTCTACGCACAAATCGGATTCTTTGAAACACACACACCTTTTGACTGGAACGGTGCGACACCGGATGATGAATACGGCGTTGAGGTACCGCGCCATGTTGTCGACGGACCGGAGATACGTGAGCGCGTAGCGGGCCTTCAGGGCGCTATAAAGAGCCTAGATTTGGGGGTCGGCCAAATTCTCAACGCCCTTTCAGATACAGGATTGAACTCGAACACCATAGTAATTTTCGCTGTAGACCACGGTGTTGAGCTTCCACGCTGTAAGTGGGAGCTATATGATGGAGGTATTCGCACGGCACTAATACTTAGCTGGCCTCAGGATGGCGTGCAAGGCGGTCGAATCTGTGATTGGTTAATCAGCAATGTCGATTTGGTTCCAACGCTACTCGAACTCGCCAACCTACCAATCCCGAAAACGATACAGGGAAGGAGTTTTGCCGGAGGCTTAAGCAACGAGCAGTCGCGACCACCGCGAGATGCAGTCTACTCCATGATGACTGAACAAGGCAAATTTGTTGAATCCCGCTGTGTGCGCACGCGGAATCACAAACTCATTCGCAATTTCTCACCGAGCCGTGCCACGGACGTTCCAATTCGACTCGGACACGCAGTGATGCACGAGCGCCCATTCGTAGAGCTTTACGACATCATTACGGATCCACATGAAATGACCAATTTGGGCCAGTGTCCTGAACATCATTCTATTCGTCGCGAGCTTGACATGATGCTTATGGACTGGTGTAGGGAGGTGGACGATCCCATTCTGCGTGGACCAATCGTTGCCCCTTATCTACAGATGGCCATGTCGGATTTCGCGAGTAGTCAAATGGAATCCTGCACCAAACCTTGAAGGCTCTTGGTCCAAACAATCGCAAAATCACAGGGGATAACACTCAAATGGATACCCCAGAAATGAAAAGTCCCACGGAACCTCTTGATATTGAGCGAAAAATCTCCGACATCACCTCTGGTGTGAGGTCGGTTGACGCTTTGTATCCATATATTTCGCCAGATTACGAAGTCCCCTTTCTCCACATAGGGACAGAAAAACAACTCTTCCTCGACAATTTCATTCTCGACCATCTCGATGGAATCGATCGCGTCTTTCCTAAACCCGAGCGCCCATCGGAACCGATTGTCAGAACAATGGAACTCCCCTGGGAACTAAAGGCTGGAATCTTTCCGGCAGCGGCCATCCAAGATCCAGACGACAAGAAATTCAAACTATGGTACGTCAAAGATCGCACACGTGCCTTGTGCTACGCGGAGGCAACTCACCCGCTTCATTGGGAAAAACCATTAAGCGACAAATGCATTCCGTATGGCAAGCACAAAGCCACCAACATTGTGCTGGACAATTCAGGCCATCATGTCATGCTAGCACTGAATCACGAACAGAATGACAAAGAACGCAAGTACCTTTTGGTCAACAATCCAGGCGACGCAGTGAGACAAGATAAGAAAACGACGTTTCGTGTGTCACAAGACGGCTTGCGCTGGACAACGGTCAATGAAGACACAGCATATCAACACCACCACTATCAGCGCCCGATGTGGGATTCATCTATTGGAAAGTGGATTTCATACAGTCAGTATTCACACCATTGGAACATGCTACACCGCAAGCGCCAGATCGGTCGTCAGGAGAGCGAAGACTACATGCATTGGTCACCCAAGCGAGTGGTGCTTTCCGTGGACTGGGAACCAAACCTGCCGCCGCATCTGGAATTCCATGACATGTCGGTTCGAAAGATTGGCGGACAATACATTGGCGTCGTGACAGAGTTCCTGGCTGAACCAATTTGGTGCACTCCCGGGGGCTTCAATTGGAGAGACCAGGCCTACGCTCACCTCGCGCTTTATGCCAGCCGTGATGGACTGCACTGGAAGCGCGTAGGTGACAATGGACCATGGGCGGAGAACGGCAAACCAGGTAGTTATGATTATGGTTTTCTAAACGACTCTGTGTCCGGACAACTGGTTCACGACGGGAAGACATACATCATCTTCGGTGCACGACCGGAGAAGCAATGGACCCGAAACACAATGGCTCCCAGAGCATCGTATACAAAGGCTCAAAAGCAGCGAGCTGAGTTGGTAGACGCGCTAGGCACGTATCCCCGCCTGAACTCCTGCTCAATCGGTACCCTGATACTCCGCGAAGACGGCTGGGCAGAACTAAAACCAACCTATGAAAAAGGCCGAGTGATAACGCGGCAATTCGTTTTCGAAGGCAATAAGCTCAGAATCAACGCTGAAGCCTATGCCGGATATGTGAAGGTTCAAATTCTTGATACCCAGTTCCAATCCTACGAAGGTTTCTCATTGGAAGATTGCGATGCAGTCTACTCGGACGATCCGAAAACGATCTGGCATACGGTGACCTGGAATGGAAATGACAGTGTGCGTGCCCTATGGAACAAACCCGTGCGCATTGTGTTTCAGCTTCACCAAGCCAGCCTCTACGGTTTTCAATTCGAGGAATCCCATACCTAAGAATGCTGCTTCCATCGCTCAATGAAAGTTGCAACAGAACACTCGACACAGCTGCTGTTAGCGAATTGTAAGAAAAGACAACTCGTGTTGTTGTTTGCGGCTATTAATGCGATTACGTACTTCGGTAAGTTGTTAGAGTGCCTGAATAACTAGGGGAAGAGAATCCAGAAGGTACATCTAACAATGGTCAGATGCACCCTCTCAAAGTTGATTCCTGCACAGCATAAAGGAAGATTGGGGCATCGGCACATAGGATTTTGGGTAATTCTGCGTTACCGGTGGCGCGTTTCAAGGATCCGAAAAACAACAGTTAAGCAATTCTTAGATCTACATCTATGGTTAGCAAACAATTAATCAATCACTTCTTGCAATATCCACTAGCTGCAACGTTTTCATTGTGGATGTCTCTTTACCTACAGCACGAATCTTCCACTATAGCGACTGCACAGTCTTTAACTACCATCTGGACATAGTCGCAGAACCACCGATTGAATTGATGACAAATCACAATTTCTGAAATCAGCCTTTGTTTTGCCGTTGCGCGGTTACTGAAAAGCCAAAGGGACAACAAGGTCGAAAATCAAATCCGCGGCATCTATCCTTATGTCAAAATCCCAACCGGTACTCGTTAGATCCAAGAATGCTTCCGCAGGCCACGGTATCGACACTCCTAGGAAGCACACAAACAACACTGAATTTCTAGTCGTAACGACCCTCCCAAAAAACCGCTTTGACAAGAAACTGCGATTGTGCTCACCACATCACAACAATAAAACACTTGTCCTTAGGCTGCTTTCGCTTACATTCGATAATTAGAATCAGTTTCAAAATTCCGAGGAGGAAAAATCCTGCAGAAAAATCACTACATTATACGACAGCTGGAAAGTCGGTTTAATCCTGATTTGCACACCAGTTTAGACTAGTACTTGCGAACAGGATTTTGAATTAAATGCACGAAAACCTGCATTTAACGTCTGGGTGAGGAGGAACTCCCAAGTTCCTCTTCACCCATTAATCAATTCGCTATTGATAGATGTTTGTTGACACCACACCTCAAATATGCTAGGATGTGTTCGTCTTTTGACTACGGAACTCGCCACGATTTCTATCTCACTTGTTAGCGCCTAGGAGTTATTCATCGAAGCCTTTAGAACAACCTTTAAATCCAGCATCCTTAGTTTCGTTCTTGGCATTGTACCCCTGATACTCAGTAGTGCAGAAGAGGTTAAAATTCCCGGTGCCATGAAGCAGAACGACTTTTTCCAACTCACTGCTGATGTTAGCAAAGATTCTATCATCATCGGATCCCACAACACTGATGACGGAAAGATGGACTCAGGCTCCGCCAAGATCTTCGTAAGACGAGGACACAACGCCTGCATAGAGCAGGCAAAAATCACCGCGAAGGATCCTGAATTCCGTGGTGGATTTGGGTGGAGCGTTGCGATAAGTGGAAACACTGCCATAGTTGGAGCGCCAAACCGTAGTGGCAACAACGGTGGAATTTATATCGTTGATGGCAAATTAGCGATAATTGGCGCGCCAGGTGACGATGATGCGGGGAACAACGCAGGATCAGCTTACATCTTCAAACGCGATGCCGACGGATCGAAAGAGCAGGCGAAACTCATCGCCAAAGATGTAAAAGGCGGAAGCGGTTTCGGAAATTCTGTCTTTATCCGACGGAATCTCGCGATCATTGGCGCACATCGGCACAGTCATAGTGGAACGAGATTTGCCGGCGCTGCATATATTTTCGCACACGAGGCGGACACCTGGACGCAAAGGGCCAAACTTATCCCTGAAGACCCAACAGGCGGACAGAGGTTCGGAGATGACGTCTCCATTGACGGCGACACTGCAATAGTTGCCGCCCCGTTGGACTCTGGAATTTCAAGCCAGTCTGGCGCAGCCTACGTTTTCGCTAATATAGGGAAAGCCTGGCAGCAACAGACAAAACTTGTTGCCGAGGACACAGAAGAATTGGACAGGTTTGCCACGAACGTCGCGATCAGTGGAACAGATGCTTTCATCGGACACATGTATGATGACGATCGCGCTATGAACTCAGGTGCTGTCTATTCCTTCAGACGCATTGATGGAAATTGGATGCAGAATAAAAAAATCATCCCCGGTGCCGGCAAGAAAATCGTAGCAGAAGCCGATTTCAAAAACCTCGAATTCGGCTCTGCAATAGCTGTTTCCCAAGATTTAGTTGTTGTATCGGGACATTTCAACGCACATGCTAAGAGCACCGGAACCGCAGCGTATATTTTCGATCGTGAGAAAGACTTCGATGCACCATATCGGGCTGAACGGTCTGGATTGGCGGTGAAAACATTGCGACGAATCAAATCCACATCACTGCTACAAAATGTTCCTAATCCGTTTAACCCCGAGACGTGGATACCATTATACTTGGGCACCGGTGGGGAGGTAAACGTTAGCATATACAACATCGCGGACTGCTGGTACGTCATTTAAATCTCGGCCGAAAGGCTGCAGGCATCTATGTGACTAAAGAACACAGCGCTCATTGGGACGGAAGAAACGAACACGGAGAAAGCGTTCCTAGTGGTGTTTATTTCTATTCCCTAAAGACAGGAACGCACCACGCAACACGGCGAATGATGCTATTGAAATAACGCGCCGCTCTGAGATGTGCATAATTCCAGTAGCATCGTTTTATCCAGGTAAATTCTGAACATTGTTCCCGCTTAAACGCGATACAAACTGGGACCTGCTTTGTGGCTTTACATAGATTGTCAATCAGCGAAAGTAATCGTCTTCTCCCTTACAGAGAGCCAGGGCGGAACGGTATAGAAATTCTAAACTCAGTCATTACTTTGTTCCACACCTATTTCTAATCACCACCAGGCTTTGCGAAGCACATGAGCATTCAAATGTAAATATCGTGTTGTATTCAGCACTATGTGCGCTTAAATTGTGAAGAAAATACCGGCCACTTTTTCGCCGATTCAATCTCCAACCATTACGCCAACCCCAGCTTGAGAATGGGTTGTCACTATTGAGGGAATAGACTGAGATATGCCAAAAGTTCAAGACGTTCTAGTACTTTTCCAAACAAGCCCGGGGCTCGACATCACTCCGGTTGCGTGGTCGTGGTACGAATCTTCAAAGAACACGGGAATCAAAAATCTTGTCGAAGAGAGTGCCCCTCCATACAAAAACGCAATGGCAGCAATGCGCGATGGGTGGCAGGTCATCCAGATCTCGGAAATGAAGCATTACAGCCCTGAGGACGGCTACGAGCTAGGACCACTGCCGTATCAAACAGTCTTATCGCGATTCAGCGAACTGCAAGAAAAGGAGGAAGATTGATTATGGAAGAACATCTGATTTCGTCAAAAGCCATGGCGCACTTTGTCGCCTCCGGCTACTTGAAGTTTGAGAACATGGTGCCAAAAGATTTGTGCGAGGCGTGCCTGGATGAGATGAAGCAGCACAAAGGCTATCTCACCGTAGGAGCGCCATTTGAAGAAGTGTGGCCGAGGGGCACAGTGTTGGGAGATGTGTATAGATCCCCGAAAGTCAAGGGGCTCATTACGTCCCTAGTCGGTCCCAATCCCTTATATGACCACCATGCTGTGCACATGATGGCAGCTGGCAAGCACAGTGGGCCAAATATGCATCAAGATTCAGTGATTGATTTCCGAGAAAACTATTTCGACGTCCAACTGTCGTTTTTTCCACATGACACTCCTGACGAAATGGGAGGAACATTCCTCATCCCCGGTACGCACTTCAGGAACGTACGCACCCACGAAGTTCGTGCATACCAGCAGATGGTTGGAAAAATCTGGGCTAGCTGTTCAGCCGGTACTATGTACGCTTGGAACACACGCGTCTGGCATGGCGCACGTAGCAACTATACCAACACGGATCGATACATGTATAAGCTGAGACTTAATCCAACACGACCGCAGATTCGCAATTTCAACACATCGGACATCGATGATCCCGAAATCAACAAAATCCTCTCAACCTCGCATGGTTGGGAAGGAAACGAAAACCGATACGAGCAGATGAAGCGTGTACATCTGTGGCGCTATGTTTCCGGTCAGCCTGAGTTCGACATCGGAGAGCGATTTATGCGCCGGATTGAATACCAACCACAAATAGCCGCTTCCTAGTTTCCGCGACCCGCTGTAAAGCTAGACAACGCCTGTGAAGAGCATCTTGTACTTGGAAAGTCCAATGCGGGGCTCTCAAAACCTAATGATATCGCCCTTGAGGTCTTCTCGACACCCGAGCACAAGTGTACACACAGGCATGTCTTGAGCCACGGATAGAACAGGTAGATTCAGATATCTTTAATTGTATTTTACAGAATTAGCCTGTGAGCTAATCAGAAACTCGCGCATCTGATTTTAACCAATCTAGTAGCTTGCCACCGCAGGTTGTTAAAGCCCGTAGCGTGGCTGAACACCTACAAGAAACAAACCGTATACGATGTGGCAATTGAGGTCGCTAAGGATGGCATGCAAACACAGTTCGTTCACCGTGAAGAACTGACAAGGTCAAGATGTTCACACACTCGACCAACCCTACGGGTCACATATATACGCTAATTCTGACGATTTTCAGCGAGATCACGGGATTTCATCCATTGCCCATTTTCATGCAGGCATTAGCCAAGGAAACAACCGGGTAAAGTCCAATCGCGCAGTGTTGTCTGTCCCTTGTCTTACAGACTTGCTGACAGTTAGCACTGCTTCTAGGTTCGTCGTATAGAAAGGCACTTAATTCCCAGCTGGAAGGACAAGTATAAGAGCGCTGGTATAGACTATCAAAAAATCAAGTAAAATGCCCCGCACTGTTGACACAATACCAAGTGTCGATTCGATTGGGGACGGCTCGCAGAGACCATACATATCTTCGGTTCCCCACAAGTTTTGATTTTTCGAGTCCTTCTAGGCAAAATCCCGGCAGTGGAACACTAACCTGATAACGCCCGGAAGAATTGAAGCTTCTCTTTAATAGATGGTTTGCTTGGATTCATCTGAAAATGTAAATCCCGATGAAAACGATTGATTGTTAGGGTTACTTCCACCTCACAAAACACATTGAGGAAAGGCCATTACAATGTCCCCCAAATCAGATGCTAGAACCGAAGAGTGTTTAATCCACCTTCGAGAAGAGGGGTGGTGTATGATAGAAAACGTCATCCCGCACTCCGTAGTCGACAGCGTATGCCACGCGACGGAAACGGTCAACGAAAAGGCAGCAGCGGCATATAAAGAAGAAGGTACCAGTGTAATCACGTACCTTCAGTCTTTCGCCCCGTACCTGGCCCATGATCGTGTGCTAGACGTGATCACAAATATTTTCAATCACCCACACGTACGAATTGCCCAAACCGAGCTGAAGATCCGACAACCCCACACGAGCGCTGATCCGAACGTCGTTGGATCGCCTTTACGCGCTTACCATTCAGACTGGCCACACGACCTCCGAGATCTATCAGAATCTGGGCATCTCCGCCAACCCTTTCCGGATATCGTCATGTCGATTGTGACGTTGTGGATGCTATCACCATTTCATGCCGAGAACGGTGCTACATGGATAGTACCGCGAAGCCATCGTAGTATTCGCAATCCTCGCGGCAATGATGGGATTAGTGTAACCAAACCAATACCGAATGAAATACAGGCGACTGGCAACGCAGGTAGCGTCCTCATGATGGACAGTCGAATCTGGCATACTGCCGCGCCCAATGAAACCGACTATTCAAGGGTCGCTATCCTCGCGCGCTATGTTCCCTGGTGGTTGAGCGTCGAACTCGGAAAACGGAATCAGGCAACTATCCCTGCTGATGTTTTAAGCGGATTTCCCGAGGCTGTGCAGGCGTTGTATCAGCACCGGACTAGAACATAGATGGTGACACAACAGATGATAATATCGTTTTCAAACGATGTGGACGACACAGCTTAAGGGAACTCTGTCTAACTCGGGAAAAGGATTGGATTGTGAATAAGGGGTCATTCTCTCACTCAGAATCAGGGCACTCTGCCGCACAGACAAACCGTCAGATTGAACGCATCTAGAGCATGTGAACACGAAGGCGCAAACGATGAGTACTCACCTCCCATCTGTTCGCTCTTACCTGGATAACGAACGTCAATTGGGGATAACCAAGGCTGGCTTCAATCACTCACATATGACCCAAAATTACCAGAACTGTTCTAAGAATTCGTGCGCGCTAGCTCACTCTTCAACCTGCGACAGAAAATCTTCGAACGAACAGATTTCTTCACGCGGACTACTCGATCTTCTCACACGATCGGCGGCCGGTCAACTCTGTCAACCCTTTCCCTGCTATAATGACATGCCCACGTTATGGCTCCTATCAGCGTTGGGGAAAGTAGACAGCCGCATGTAAATCGTACACCGGGATGACCGCGAGCTCCGAAACGTGAGAGGAGATAATGGGATAGAACCGAGCATACCAATTGCAAACGAGATGCCGGTCCGCCTGACTCAACGCGACGTTTTAATGATGGCAACCCGCGCCTGGCACGCCAATACAGCTAATCAGAGTGATACACCGAGGATCGGCCTGTTGGTCAGTAATGCCCCATCGCAGTTCAACGCCTAACTTGCCAGACACGTTTTTAGGAGAGTTTCAGGGGATTTTTTCAACACCTTTTCAGAGTCCGAAAAATCGCTGTGCCAACTTCTGTGTGAGGGAAGGCAACTTTCTTTTCTGCGCCCTCCACTTCGACATACCTAGCTATCCGAAAGCGAGACGGCTTGACAGCTCAATTCTCCTCATTCCTAGCACTGTGTACCATCAGAAAGACTTGGGCAGAAATCCCCGGATGGGCCAAGGCAGACCACAAATTATAAGTATTAGGAGGATAATGTGGCAAATCAATTACTTCTCTATCTTTGTATTCTGAGCCTCTGTTCGCACGGCTGTTTCACCCAAAAATCAGAAAAAATCCTAGAATCGAACATTCTTGAACCCTCACAACAAGAAACACCACCAGTGATTGCAACACTCGGGCTATCCACGAACAAAACGGTATTCAAAGCAAACGAACCAATCCTTCTCGAGATGGCCATACGAGTTGGAAAATTTCATCTGCTAGTACCATATTCTAGCGTTAAAGGCAATGGGGCATTTACGGGATTAATCGTTAAGAACGCGACCGGGAAAACGGTCCATCCAGAAATCATCATTGCAATGGCGGCCCACACCAAGACATTGATACGAGATGGAAAAGCAGTTAATTGCATTCAAGGAACGAATCTTGCGGCAGGTACGTCTTCGGTTGCAGTGTTGGAAGACTTGCGAACTCATTATGAACTCGTGTCCGGCAAGTATACAGTCCAGGTCTTCATGAATCTAAATGTGTATCGAGAGGTGCTTGAAGATCAATCTGCACAAATAGTTGAGATGCAAAAAGACATCGCATCGATCAAGGCGAGCCGCCATTCGGATGAAGCCAAACAAGAAGCAATCGCTCGCTTGAGCGAGGACATTGCTGCGATCCAAAGAGAACAAGAAGGAAGCTTAACCTCGAGTTATCTTCCTCTGGACTCTCGTCGCGGGGCAATGAATCTTGATTCGAACATCGTTCGAATCAAGATTGAGTAAAGGATGGATTGCGCACAACAACGGTCGAAGAACGTTGATAACCGATAGTAATGTCGACTTGCTCTAGCGGTCATCAGACCTACAAATTGTCCAAGTCGTAGAACCTGTTTGAAAAATCCCAATGCGCCTTTGAGAGGTGCTGTTTTCGGCGAAGAAGCCTCGACAATCTGATATTTTCGGCCCTCATATGACCAGATGATATTTCTACAACCAGCTCTTCAAACAGGCTCTTAACAGGTTTTAGGGTTTGGACTGCCCACTAGACACTTACAACAATAGGTATTATGACGAATTCCCGCCCAAATGTGATACTAATGATGTGCGATCAGATGCGATGGAATGCTGCCGGATTCGCGGGGAGTCCAACTGTTCGGACGCCCAATCTCGATCGATTGGCCGCGAACGGTGTTTGCTTTGAAAACGCTTATTGCGCGTCTCCGGTTTGTTCGCCCGCCCGCGCAAGTTGGTTGACCGGCCTATACCCGCATGCTCATCTTCAACTGCGAAATTATGGTCCCGCGCGAATGGGGCAATTCGGTTGCTATCTGCCTCGCGATTGTATAACCATCGGGGATGTTCTCAAAACCGCCGGGTATCGCTGCGGTATGGTTGGTCCATGGCATCTAGGCGAAGACCACAATCCACAACATGGTTTCACCGATTTCTGGCGCGCCTATCGTTATCAGGGCGGTTACGCGGATTCACTGTTTGATTATTTTGAACAGGAAGAGGTTCCGAATCTCTATCTCGAGCGCGCTCCCGGAATGACGCTATATGAAAACACACTAGAATTTGGTACAATAAATGACCCGCGGCAGCAACGCACTACTTGGACGATGGACCGGGGTGTCGAATTTATCCAGGACACAGATGGAGAGCCGTTCTTTCTGTTTGCCAGTATCAAGGACCCCCATCCCAGAATCTTGGTGCCGCCTGAGCTTCTGGACTATTATCCGGAAAATCGGATAGAACTTTCTTCCTCATTGCGGGATTCACTTGAAGGAAAGCCCGAGTTTCAGAAAACAGGTAAATTTCGCATTCGTCCCACGGTAACCGACGAGCAATTGCGTCAGATGGTAAGTTACTACTACGCCCTGATTACCCACATTGATGCTCAAGTCGGACGCATCCTCAGAACCCTTGAGAGGCAAGATTTAATTGACAACACTATTGTTGCGTTTATCAGCGATCACGGCGAATTACTAGGTGACCACGGCTATGTGGAGAAATGCCTGATGTACGAAGCATCGGTGCGTGTACCGTGTGTAATCTCATGGCTCGGACAGGTCCCGGGCGGCACCCGAATTGACGCTCCACTTGCGGGCGTCGATCTGATGCCTACACTACTCGACCTGGTGGATGCCACTCCGCCGATACCGATTGACGGGCGCTCTGTTGCAGAGCCGATTCTGAATGGACAGCAACCTGAGCGTCAACCAATTTTCGCTGAAATCGCTAGTCTTGACGCAATTTATCACGGTGCTCAAGAACAGGAACAACTAGCTGCTCACGTGATGGTGCGTGACAAGAATTGGAAATACATCTGGAACCGTTTCGACATTGACGAACTCTACGACCTGGATACAGATCCGGGCGAGATGAGTAATATCGCCGATGACTCTGAACAGCAGAATCGGGCAACTACAATGCGCGGGCAAATCATCGAGATGATTTGTCACACAGGTCCCGGACCTTACGAGTGGTGTTTGCTGGAGAAAGAAAAAAGATAATTTGGGAAAAACGCGAGACACTGGAGAATATCGATGAACGCGTTCGCATTCGTGTGAACTTCGCTTGGCTATGACCTGCCGTTGTAATGCTACGCGTGGTATACGTAAGTTCAACATGGTTGGTTTTCAGGACAACGCGAACATAATCACGGAATTGGCACACATCACCGCAAAACTATTTACCTCACACGAATGTTGTCTCCATACAGATGCGTAAATGAGAAGCAACAGAAGCTCTTAGAGACCATGTCTATCTTGAACGCTTTTTGGAAGCGGGTCCGAAACACACTTTCAAAATTGCTTTAATTTCCATGGCTCTTCGAGGTGGCGGTGATAAAGTTCCGCGACCCCGAATCCCAAGCGAAACCAGCGACTAAATTATGCGCTATATAGGATGTAAATCAAACTTATTGTCTCACATCGAGAAGATCGTCGCAGACCTGGGTATCCAATCCGGAATTTTTTGCGACCTTTTTGCTGGAACTGCGAGTGTTTCAGCACATTTCAAAAAACGTGGATTCCAGATTATCTCTAACGATCTGCTTGAACTTTCGTACGTCTTTCAACACGCGCTGATTGCCAACAATACTGAGCCTGGATTCACAGCTATCGCATCAACTCTAGGCGATGTGCCGAGTGAGGGAGTGGTTACCTCTCCCTCGTCTCACCAGAAGGTCATTGCGTGGTTAAACTGCTTACCAGGCAAGAAAGGGTTTATCTTTCACACCTACTGCCCATCCGGTGATAACCCATACAAGCGACAATATTTGTCAGACCGAAATGGTCAAAAGCTTGATGCAATCCGACAGCAACTCCAAGCCTGGCGCGAAAACGGTTGCATTACCCAAAACGAATACTACTTACTTCTATTGTCCATACTAGAAAGCACATCGAAAGTCGCTAACATATCTGGAACGTACGGAGCATATCTAAAACACTGGGATCCCCGGACCTACAAAGACTTAAAGCTTGTACCCATAGACATTATTCAATCAAACGTTCCACATCAGGTATTCCGACGGGATGCAAACAAAGTCATCGAAGAAATACAGTGTGACATACTCTATCTCGATCCACCATACAACACACGCCAATATATAACGAACTATCACATGCTCGAAACCATCGCCCGCTACGACAATCCCCAGACCCACGGGAAAACAGGGCTACGGAATTATGGGAAGCATGAAAAATCGGCGTACTGTTCCAAATCCAATTGTCTATCCGCATTCGAAGATCTCATCGAGAAGGCGGATGCGAAATATATCCTCGTGAGCTATAGTAATGAGGGCATTCTATCAAAAGATGAAATCCTATCTGTCCTTTCACGTCGAGGCAAACCGCAACTTAACACACCCATTGACTATCAACGCTTTAAAAGCAGTTCAAGTGCGAGCACGCACACTTCCCAGAAGCGCACCGAGGAGCTTCTTTTTTTCGTTGAAGTCCTTGTGCCCGCCAGAACGTTTAAACCAAAACAGAAAAACACGGTAGCGCATTCCGACCCACGCAACAGACTCAACAATCTCAGTGGAAGTGAGTGGACATTTTTCCTCAATTCAATCGAATTGGAAGGAGATGGGGAGAGCGTAGGAACGCTCAACAATCTATCCGAAAATGCCTGGGCCCTTGCGAGTGCCCCCGTATGGGATACCCACTATCCCACACGCGGGTCCGAATCATATGGACATAAGATTCGGAAGGAACACCCATCCCCCAAGCCGCCTCAGTTAATGAGGCGTCTTATCGAGTTCTTCACCAGAACAGACGGACGTGTATTGGACCCATTTTCGGGGGTTGGGGGAACGTTGTTGGCGTGTTCATTAACAAAACGGCACGGAGTTGGCATTGAACTTTCACAAAAGTACCTAAATCTTTATCATCATGCGTGTGCCGATCTTGATTTGGAAACACAACGAACTTTCTGCGGCGATGCGCGAAAGCTTAAAACACTATTGAAGAACGAACCTCTTTTCGATCTCGTCTTGACCGATCCGCCCTACATCGACATGCTCTCCCGAAAAAGGACTGGGGAACAAAAAAAGAAGACAGCCTCTAATAGTCCAACACCCTTTTCAAACCGGACTGATGATTTAGGCAACATGAAAACCTCTCAGTTTTATACATCCTTGACGCATGTGATTGAGGAAGCAATGTCGTATCTGAAATCCAAAGGGTATATCGTGATTTTCTGCAAAGACCTACAGCCCACAGAAAAACAACACAATATGGTTCATGCAGAATTCGTCAACACTCTATCCAAGATCGAAAACCTCCGTTTCCGCGGATACAAAATCTGGTACGATAAGTCGCTCAGACTCTATCCGTTTGGCTATCCATACGCCTACGTGTCCAATCAGCTACATCAATTCATCTTAATCTTTCGTAAGGAGACTTAAGGAAAGTCCAGCATGATTCAGAGGAGATAAATGAACGTACACGAATACCAAGCTAAGGAAATACTGAAAAACCACGGTGTCAGCGTCCAGCGGGGGGAAATGGCATCAACCGCTGAGGAGGCGAAAATAGTCGCTTGTAATCTTAATTCTCCCATGTACATAGTGAAGGCGCAGATCCATGCCGGTGGACGTGGGAAAGGTGGGGGCGTTAAGATGGCAAATTCCCCGGGTGAAGTAAGAACACTCGCGCAAACCATGCTGGGCATGCAACTAGTTACCCATCAGACAGGCCCCGAGGGAAAAGTCGTAAACAAGGTGCTAGTGGCCGAGGCGAGCGAGATTGTTAACGAACTTTACCTTGCCATGGTGATCGACCGTGAAACTTCGCAGATTGTTTTAATGGGAAGCGAGGAGGGTGGCATCGACATCGAGGAGGTCGCCGCTAATCACCCCGAAAAACTCCACAAATTGGCCATCGACCCCGCAATTGGTTTGCCATCTTTTCAAGCGCGACGACTTGCTTACCGTTTGAATATCCCAACGCAACTTGTGCCAAAGGCAGTCACAATGATGATTGCGCTATTCAATGCCTTTATCGAATGCGACTGTTCACTAGCCGAGATCAACCCACTGGCTATCACAAAGATTGATGACGGCCATGACCTCGTCGCACTCGATGCCAAAATCAACTTTGATGACAACGCACTCTGGCGTCACATTGACATTGAAGCAATGCGCGACAAAAGCGAGGAGAATACTCGCGAGTTAGAAGCTGCGCAGTCTGGTTTAAGCTACATCAGCCTTGACGGGAACATCGGCTGCATGGTCAATGGCGCAGGTCTCGCAATGGCAACAATGGATCTGATAAAACACCATGGTGGAGAACCGGCAAATTTCCTTGATGTTGGGGGAGCTGCAACCACACAAACTGTCTCGCACGCTTTCCGTCTAATCCTTGCAGACGCGAAAGTGAAAGCGGTTCTAGTCAATATTTTCGGAGGAATTATGAAATGTGACGTAATCGCTAACGGAATCATTCAGGCGGTCAAACAGGAGAAGCTCAAAGTTCCGCTCGTGGTTCGCTTAGAAGGAACAAACGTTGAACTCGGCAAAGAGCTTCTCACAGATTCTAAATTGGACCTAACCGCTGCTAATGGTCTTTCCGAAGCAGCACAAAAGGCCGTATCAGCCGTTAACGACCCGAGGTAACGTTTCCTAATTCACGCAATTGGGTGTTAGGCCTCAGTTTCAGCAACGAGGAGATTTGATGGTCAAAGAACATTTTCGACTCCATGACCTTGACGTGCGCGGGAAACGAGTATTGGTCCGCGTAGATTTTAACGTTCCGATAGAAGATGGCCGGATCACGGATGATACCCGCATCCGCTCGGCACTACCAACAATTGTAAAGTTGATGCGTAGCAGCGCGAAACTGATACTGGTCACGCATCTTGGCCGACCTAAGGGCTTCGATCCGACCCTGTCAACACAACCACTTGCTCTAAAGCTTAGCAGGCTGATGGACCAGCCGGTCAGACACGTAGGAGCCTGCATCGGAACAGCGGTCGAACAAGTGATTGCGGAACTACGAAACGGCGACATCGTCCTACTCGAAAATGTCCGCTACTACAACGAAGAGATTGAGAACGATGCTGATTTTTCGAGGAAACTGGCTAATCTCGCAGATATCTACGTCAATGATGCATTTGGGACAGCACATCGCGCGCACGCTTCGACCGAAGGGGTAACCCGTCATTTCAAACATCGCGCCGCTGGACTCCTCATGGAGAAAGAAATGACGTACCTTCAGAAAGCAATTCAGGATGCCGACCATCCATTTGTTGCCATACTTGGCGGAGCGAAGATTTCGGACAAGATTGGAGTCATTGAGACTCTCATTCACAAAATCGATGGGTTGCTAATCGGTGGTGGTATGGCATATACTTTCCTTAAAGCTATGGGGTTGGAGATAGGCAACTCGGTTGTAGAACCGGACAAACTGGGGGTCGCGAGCGAGATACTGCGAAAGGCCAGGCATGGCAACCTAAAAGTTTATCTTCCGAAAGATCATGTAATTGGCAGAAAGGTATGTCACGACACACAATCAAGACTTGTTGACCATGGTATCCCTGCTGGTTGGAGAGGTTTAGACATAGGCCCCAAGACGATTGAATCCTTCGGTAACGTTATCGACACAGCTAAGATCATTCTCTGGAACGGACCCTTGGGGGTTTACGAATTCGAGAACTTCGCACATGGCACTATTGAGATTGCTACGCGCGTTGCCCAATCGACTGCGGTTAGCATTGTTGGAGGCGGAGACTGTGTCGCGGCCGTCCGCAAAGCGGGCGTTACCGAAGGAATTACGCACATCTCTACGGGCGGCGGTGCGTCGCTAGAATTCCTTGAAGGAAAGGAATTGCCCGGAATCGCATCCCTCACAGACAGAAACAGTTAACAACTCTCCAATCTTTACGTATGTCTTGTAATCCGCTAAAAGATAAGTGTAAAATGAAAGAACATCACAGCTACGACGAAAAAGATGCTAGGCCACACTCATTGACATCAAGAATGTAAAACCAGTCTCAACGAAATGATCAAGGTTTTGGACGAAAAAATACCTTTCCATCGCAACGCTGTGTGCGTAAGCGAGGAATAGGACCTATTCGCAAACAATACTTGGCATAAATTCTTTTTTAAACGACACGGAGCGTGCCGGGCCGTCGTTCCCGGATGCGTTGTTCTGGATTGTGAATCCAATCACCGCTCTTCCACAAACTTGCGCGTTCTTGTCTTCATCAATCATTCATTATGGATAGCGACAATTCTGTCCATGGAAATCAGAACGGAACAGGTCCGACTGGCCATCAATCTAATCGCATAATGGGGAGAACAATTGGGCATGAGAGACAAGATAACACCGCGCAGCGAGGACTATTCAGAATGGTATACCGAGGTAATCCGCCAATCGCAATTAGCAGATTACGCCCCCGTGCGCGGCTGCATGGTCATTAGGCCATACGGCTATGAGCTCTGGGAGAACGTGAAGTCCGGGCTCGACCGTCGTTTCAAAGAGACAGGCCATGAAAACGCCTATTTTCCTTTGTTTGTACCTATGAGCTTCATCGAAAAAGAGGCACAACACGTCGAGGGATTTGCACCTGAGTTAGCCGTTGTCACACATGGCGGAGGCAAGAAACTGGAGGACCCGTTGGTGGTGCGACCGACTTCTGAAACGGTTATCGGACACATGTACAGTCAATGGATTCAATCGTATCGGGATCTGCCAGTTCTCATCAATCAATGGGCCAATGTTGTGCGCTGGGAATTGCGCACACGTCTGTTTTTGCGTACGATGGAATTTTTATGGCAGGAAGGACATACCGCTCACGCCACTGCTGCAGAAGCACAAGAAGAAACATTGCGCATGCTGGACGTCTATACGGATTTCGCCACAAATGATGCAGCGATTCCAGTGATACCTGGACTCAAAAGCAAGAGCGAAACATTTCCCGGAGCGGACGCATCCTATAGCATCGAAGCCATGATGGGAGATGGCCGGGCGCTTCAGTCTGGAACCTCGCACAACCTCGGACAGAATTTTTCAAAAGTGTTTGACATTCAATACCAGGACGAGAACAGCGACTTACAGCATTGCTGGACCACCAGTTGGGGTGTGAGCACGCGTATGGTCGGCGCCATCATCATGACACACGGCGACGATCAAGGTCTAGTATTACCACCCCGATTGGCGCCCATTCAGGTAGTTATTGTACCAATTTGGAAGAAAAATAGGGATGATGAGCGACGCGTCGTAATGGAAGCAGTAGATCGAATTACCTCTGCGCTCGCTAACACGATTCGAATCAAGGTGGACGATCGTGATGAATATTCGCCGGGATGGAAATTCAACGAGTGGGAACTAAAGGGCGTACCTCTTCGAATCGAGATTGGTCCTCGTGAAGTGCAGGAAGCACAAGCCGTTCTCTCCCGACGGGACAAGCCAGGAAGAGATGGCAAGTCGTTTGTACCATTGATGGGGATATCGGAGGCGATTGAAGATTCCCTAGCCGCCATACAGAACAATCTACTGCAACGCGCGACTACATTTCGCACGAATAGAACCTCTGAGCCCACCGATTACAACTCATTTAGGGCATCAGTCGCTGAAGGTTTCGCACGCGCCTGGTGGTGTGGAAAGCCAACGTGCGAAAACAAAATAAAGACTGAGACCCAAGCGACCGCACGGTGTATCCCATTGGAACAACCTACTAAAACCGGAAAGTGCGTTGTTTGTCACGAATCCGCTAAGGAAATTACAATCTTTGCTCGGGCCTATTAAATAAAGGAAAGAGCAACAGCAAGGAGTTTGAGTGAATGAGCATTCTCGTAGACAAAGACACAAAGGTAATTGTTCAGGGAATTACAGGGCGCTCCGGACGGTTTCATACACAGCAGTGTATCGAATACGGCACACAAATCGTCGCCGGTGTGACACCTGGCAGAGGTGGATCGAAGGTAGATGGCGTCCCTGTATATGATACAGTAATCGATGCAGTGAAAGCTACCGGAGCCGACACATCGGCAATATTTGTACCAGCTCGTTTCGATGCAGCGGACTCTGTGATGGAGGCCGCTGATGCTGGCCTGGCTCTGATCGTCTGCATCACAGAAGGTGTGCCTGTTTTGGACATGGTCACAGCTAAACACTTCCTGCAAGGAAAACCCAGCCGCCTGGTTGGACCAAACTGCCCAGGCATAATCACCCCAGGCGAGTGTAAGATTGGCATTATGCCCGGTTATATCCATCAACCCGGTGCAATTGGTATCGTGTCCCGTAGTGGGACCTTAACGTATGAAGCCGTCGACCAAGTAACAAAACTGGGCCTCGGCCAATCAACCTGCATCGGCATTGGCGGTGACCCCGTCATCGGTACTACATTTGTTGATGTACTCGCGTGTTTTGAACAAGACAATGACACAGAAGCTGTCATCATGATTGGTGAGATAGGCGGAACGGCGGAGGAAACTGCCGCTCGATTTGTAAAAGAAAACATGAGCAAACCTGTCGTAAGCTTTATCGCTGGTCAGACCGCCCCCGAAGGAAAGCGGATGGGGCATGCCGGTGCGATTATCTCTGGAGGAAAAGGGACGGCAGCGGAAAAGATCGAAGCACTGAAAGTCGCGGGAATTGCCGTCGCACAAAGCCCAGAAACAATTGGAGAAACTCTAGTGGAAGCACTTGCACACTGACGTCCTACCTGGAATTCATCTTCTAATCAATAGCTCTTGCCAGTCCCCTTGACTAGACAACGAGCATACAACATTCTGTGCCTTTTCAACCGTCCATCCATCACCCATTCTTCCGGTTCTTTGATCGACAATCGGATTAAGGGATTAAGCTTAGCAGGCGCTCGCATCCCTAATCCAGTCAATGCGCGCTGGGCGCCATGATTGTTTGGCCTGCATGGATTGCTACGTTTCACTTACCTTGGTGTGTCCAGAAGATTCCAATTACACTCCTCGACGTGCATTCGAGCCTTTGCTTGGTTTCAATCCTCAAAGACTTCACTGCTAGGAACGCGCACTCTACTAGCAAAACACTTTCAAGCTAGCGGCAATGGTTAGAAGTTCATACCAATTCATAAACTCGGTCGCCACATGTTGATAATCAGTACACGAGACATACGGGGTAATTCCCAGTCTACGACTTAGGCCTTAGTGACACTGGAAGCACAGTAGAGACCCTGATATAAATCTGAATGCACCTAAGACATTACGACAACAAGATTCCGATAGCCAAAATGCTCGCAACACCAAAAACCTCGTAGAGGCCAAGCTAACATAATTGCATTCTCACAATCGGAACAGTGTTCCTATCTGGATCTCCTTCGGAATGTCGTAGTCGATATTACCATTCCGACAAATCCAAAGAGCGTGTTCCACAACTTGTAATCCAAGGGCCCGCATGGTATTGCTACGTAAATAGAGTACACCAGTTGTACCGAGCAAAACAGTTAGAAATCCAGGATAGAGCATTGTGTTCTCGCGTTGAGTTGAGGCTACAATCTTAGGAAGTTGCCCAACAACCTTTTCCCTTCAATCGTCAGAATCGACTCAGGATGAAATTGTACCCCCCAAATGGGATGATGCTTGTGCCGAAGACCCATAATTTCTTCTTCGCACGTCCAAGCGACGATGTTGAAGCAATCCGGTAGGCCCTCTCTGTCTACAATCAGAGAATGATAACGTGTCGCCGCAAAGGGATTCTCGAGACCCGCGAAGATTTCCTCACCGTTATGATAGACCATTGACGTTTTACCATGCATTAAGCGATCGGCACGCACGACGTCGCCACCGAAGGCCTCGCCAATGCACTGATGGCCTAGGCAGACACCTAGAATAGGTGTTCTCCCGGCAAAGCGACGGATAAGATTGCGCGAAATTCCCGCCTCACGTGGAGTACACGGACCAGGCGAAATCACTATCTTGTCTGCCGCAAGACACTCAATCTCCTCCAATGTTATTTCGTCATTACGATGAACGACAAGCTCCGCACCAAGCTCACCAAGATATTGAACCAAGTTGTACGTGAACGAATCGTAATTGTCGATGATTAGGATCATGTTTTCCCCCAACGGCAACGCAAATCTAATCTTAAATCACTAAGTTAAGAAACCTTTTTTCCACTGGTGACTTAGTTTCGTCTCATTCCAGTCCCATCTCAGCAATCTCAATTGCCTTGATTACTGCCTTTGCCTTATTGAGCGTTTCAGTATACTCGGCTTCTGGAACCGAATCTGTAACCACACCACCTCCCGCCTGCACATATGCGATTCCATCTTTGACAACGAGCGTGCGAATAGTAATCGCCGTATCGGCATTGCCGGAAAAACTGAAATATCCAACTGCGCCACCATATGGGCCGCGTCGCGTCGGCTCTAGTTCATCAATGATTTCCATCGCTCGTATCTTGGGAGCGCCAGAAAGCGTCCCCGCTGGCAAACACACACGAATGAGATCGAAAGCGTTCATGCCATCGCGAAGTTCACCTTCAACATGCGAAACTATGTGCATCACGTGCGAATATCGTTCTATTTGCATCATTTCACTCACATGGATCGTATGATATTTGCAAACTCGACCAAGATCGTTTCGCCCTAAATCGACGAGCATCACGTGTTCGGCTCGCTCCTTCTGATCCGAGATTAGTTCCTGCGCGAGCGCGCTGTCCTCGGCAGGCGTATCTCCACGAGGTCGAGTCCCCGCTATTGGACGTGTTTCCGCAATATTGTCTTCAACGCGCACCATCATCTCAGGCGAAGTGCCCGCGATTTGCAGGTCTCCCAACTTCAGATAATACATGTACGGCGATGGGTTTACGGTACGTAATGCTCGATAAACATCAAACGGATCCACTGACAACGGAAAACTCAGTCGCTGAGACGGAACCACCTGGATAATGTCACCAGCAGCAATATATTCCTTTGCGCGAAGGACCAAATCCTCATATTCAACCTGTGTCAAATTTGATTTGGGATTGACCTTGACATTGGCGCGAGAAGCTCTGTCATTATCTCGAGGAGACATTGGCAAAGGGCTCTTGAGTTTGGAAATTAAAGCATCAATACGATCGACTGCCCTTTGATATGCGCCCTCTACGTCACCTTCAATCCGCGCGTTCGCTACCACCGAAATTTGGTGATTGACTCGGTCAAATACCAATAGCGTATCGGTAATCATGAAGAAACAGTCCGGCAAATTACGATCATCTTCGGTAGTGTCAGGCAGATCTTCAAAGAATCGAACCGCATCATAACTTAAATATCCAACCGCACCACCGTGAAAACGCGGCAATCCCTCTACATCGACAGGTCGGTAATGGGCCATCAGTTTCTCCAGCTCTTCAAGCGGGGAGCTGCTTTTCATTTCGCTTGTCTGCCCTGTCTCTAGATTGTCTATACGAACATGGTTATCCTTACTCTGAAAAAGGATTGAAGGATCACTACCGAGAAATGAATACCGTCCGAGATGTTCACCGCCCTCAACGCTCTCGAGCAAAAATCCATGTTCCCCATTCACGATTTTGTAGTATGCAGACACCGCGGTTTCCATGTCAGCTAATATTGACTTGAAAACGGGAATCAAGTTACCATCTTTCGCCTTCTCACGAAAATCCTCAAGAGTTGGATAATACATCGATAGCCTCCTCTAGCGCTTTTCAAGCCTTGTATATTTCAGCGGGATCGAATATTTTCTTTCCTACGATGTGGCTTGTATCACCGTCAGGAGACATTTTTCGAAAGAAACATGAACGATAACCAGTGTGGCACGCTCCACCTTTCTGTTCAACCTTAATTAGAAGCGCATCACCATCACAATCAAACGCAAGAGACTTTACAATTTGGGTGTGGCCCGAAGTCTCGCCCTTTATCCAATACTCTTGACGGGAACGGCTCCAGAAGCATACCCGGCCGGATTCGAGCGTTCTACATACCGCTTCACGATTCATATATGCAATCATGAGGACTTCATTGTTCTCGAAGTCCTGTATAATCGCTGGTATCAAATCGTTCTGATCAAATTTCAATTCATCTACAATTTGCATAACAGGCCTCCTCTTGAAAACTCCGATCAAAAAAAAAGCCGTCGGCCAGAAGAATTCGTGTGCCCACGGCTTAAAACTGTGATAAGAATAAGTGTAGAAAGTTCATTTAAGCAAAGGCGCACTTCCCCTTTTCCTCTGTGAATCCCACCGTTCGCAATAATAGAGCATGAGTGCTAGTCGGAACTGCAAGTTCATGAATTGGATATTTCTTCTGGTATCTTGTATCGAAACTACAGGTAGCCAGTGTAGCATATCTGCAGTTTGCGTGTCAAGCGAAAACACTCGGAACGCAATACTCGTCCGCGGACGCTAATCCCGTACAACGTGTCCCGCTGCGAGCGGGTTAGACTGGGGAGGAAATCACTTCTCGTAGCGTCCTCTACACCAACTTGTTGTGTCTCATCCGGAGTTGGCTGGTAAAATACACACAGTTTCGATTTGCACGCTCGATGGGTTTCCTAAACGGACTTTGGGAAACCACACAGTGGACATCCATGTATTATTGGTGTTCGCGCAGTCGTTCGGCGCACTCGAAACTAACATCCTAACCAAACAAACCGCACCTCTTTAGGAGTACTTCGCTCTTGACCGAACGCCTCTATCGACGCTCTAGACGTCTCGGAAGTTTTTTCCTGCGCACATTCACATCCCTCTCTGAGATTCGTAGGCGGAAATCTCACCATCAAATTGTAATGTCCAACCAATTTCATCAAGCCCACTCAGTAAGCAGTGTTTCTGGAAATCACCAATTTCAAATGGATGGGAAATCCCATCGCGCTGAATTACCGACTGTGACTCCAGATCCACAGTCAATTTGTACCCTGGGTACGATGCTGTCTGCTTAAGCAAATCAGTAACGACATCAGATGGCAAAGTGATGGGTAAAAGCCCATTTTTGAACGAATTACCCCGGAAAATGTCTCCAAAAGACGTTGCAATAATTACCTTGAATCCGAACTGCTGAAGCGCCCAGGGTGCATGTTCTCGAGAACTCCCACACCCAAAATTCGCACCAGAAACAAGAATGCTAGCGCCTTCATAACGAGAGAAATTTAGAACAAAGTCAGGATTAGGATCCCCATTATCCAGAAAGCGCCAATCGTAAAACAAAAAATTTTCAAACCCGGTCCGCTTAATCCCTTTGAGAAATTGCTTAGGGATGATTTGATCGGTATCCACATTGATGCGATCCAGTGGAGCTACAAGTCCGACGTGTTTTCTGAATGCTTGCATGATTTTATATTGATAACCTTGTATATGGCACTACAACTGTTAGAGAGTTCTCGCTAAACCACCAGGCAGGCCCAAAAGCTGAATTCAGAGAAGTCTACCCTCTTTTCCCTTCTGGCATCTTAGCGTTGCTATTTACAGTATCGCAGACAATGAAGCGGAGCAATCCTACTCCCATTCTCGAATGTCGACAAAATGCCCGGCAATTGCCGCCCCCGCCGCCATCTGTGGACTAACCAAGTGTGTTCGTCCGCCCTTTCCTTGCCTACCCTCAAAATTTCGGTTAGAGGTACTGGCGCAACGCTCACCCGGCATGAGAGTATCGGAATTCATACCAAGACACATGCTACAACCGGCTTCTCGCCATTCAAAACCAGCCTCACGGAAAACCTGATCTAATCCCTCGGCTTCGGCCTGCTTCTTTATGTTTGCGGATCCTGGGACCACCAGCGCATTTACTGTCGGAGACACTTTTCGGCCTTTGACAATTTGCGCTGCAGCACGGAGATCACTGATGCGCGAGTTTGTACAACTCCCGATGAATACTTTATCAAGCTTAATATCGGTAATCTTCGTTCCTGGGGTAAGCCCCATGTATGCAAGTGCGCCTTCGGCTGACTTCTTGGTATCTTCGAGCGACATATGCTGTGGATCAGGAATCTTTTCCGTTACGTCAGCTCCCATACCAGGATTCGTTCCCCACGTGACCTGCGGTGCAAGTGTTCGGACATCAATAGACAACGATTTATCATATATCGCGCCTTCATCTGTTGACAATTGACGCCACTCGCTGACAGCTCGATCAAAGGCCTCGGGTTTTGGACTGAACGGACGACCCGCCAGATATTCATAGGTCTTATCGTCAGGAGCAATCATGCCGGCCCGCGCGCCAGCTTCAATCGTCATATTACAAACAGTCATACGCTCTTCAATACCCAGGCTGCGAATTGCGGATCCCGTGTACTCAATCACTGAACCATTCCCCCCATCCGTACCAATTTGGCGAATAATCGAGAGTATTATGTCCTTTGAGGTGACACCACGGGATAGATGTCCGTCAATCTGAATCTCAAAAGTATCCGGCTTGTGGGAGAGAAGACACTGTGTTGCAAGCACATGCTCAACCTCGCTGGTACCAATCCCAAGTGCAAAAGCACCCAAAGCACCGTGCGTGGATGTGTGGCTGTCTCCACAACAGATAGTCTTGCCCGGCTGTGTAATACCGAGTTCGGGACCAATTACATGAACAATTCCCTGTTCTGGGCTATTAATATCATAAAGCGTAATACCGAATTCTTCGCAGTTCTTTGCAAGCGTTTCCATCTGCTTTGCTGCGATGAGATCCGTAATTGGAAGAGATCTGTCCGTGGTCGGGACATTGTGGTCCATGGTTGCGATTGTGAAATGCGGACGACGCACGTTTCGTCGGGCAAGCCTCAGTCCCTCAAACGCCTGTGGCGAGGTTACCTCGTGCGTGAGATGCGCGTCAATATATAGTATTGTTGCCTCATTCGGAACATCCCGCACAATGTGCGCGTCCCAAATTTTTTCAAAGAGCGTTTTAGGGCGCATGTTTCGTCTCCAATTATGCTGTGTTTTGTTGGTTAGCACACCCGAGTTTACTATTTCCTCTGCAATAAGAGGCTTTACAAAGATTTCCTACGCAAGATAGGTAGGGCAATCGCCTTACTCCGATTCGACTACAATCTAATAATCCGCCCCATCACAATAATCGCAAATGAAATCAAACAACCCACTAGGCATGTCACGTTACAACTGTTCATGGCAAGCTCATTTTCGTCCACGCAAGCTATGTAGCATTGCATTAAACGTCAACTCCATCAACTCCCATATCTCATTGATGGAACAGCACGGTCCTTCATTCCTATACCACCAAACACTAACACCCAAGCAATCACTATCTGGGCAAGTCCAGACAGAAAGTCGGATTAAGCCATTCTCCTGATACCATGCGGACACTATTCCAATAAGCTCTGCATGTTATCTCAGGACAATACAGCCGATTACCACTAATGTGTGCCTTGATGTTGAACTCAACACACATCACATCGTCCACTGCCAAATGCTCGGGGGAACCAGACAGCGACTGGACATTCGGAACTTTTCGGAGTGGTGACATGGAACCACGGCAGTCGTGGTAGAATACGGGCAGACAGCGCCAGATCGTGGGACAACCATCATGTCACAGTGAGGAGCAAAACATCCTCTCCACACGCGTCAAAATTAATGGATAGCCAGATTGAAAAACGGACGAAAACTATTCCTCTCAATACCATTCGTCATCGGCTCAATCCGCTCCTCTGTCCGCCAATTCACCCTTTAACGAATCTATAGATTGGCCAAGCACCAAATCTTCCCGGAGAAGCGATTCGACCCGTTGGACGCTTTGAACGACAGTTGTATGATGGCTATATCCGAAGCCTTGACTAATCTGCTTCAACGAGAGCGTTGTCAATTGACGACTGAGGTACATTGCGACCTGTCGAGGAAGTGCATATCGTTTTCCTCGCCGTCGCGAGCACAGGTCAGAAATCCCAATCTGAAAATAGCGTGCAACCTCTTCCTGAATCATTTCGAGACTAAGATTGCTTGGCGTATCTGTCTCAGACAGACCATCGCCTAACACGCGAGTAACCACTTCAAGATCCAGATCCGAACCGAGACGAGCCTCCGCCATTAGACGATTCAAACATCCTTCGAGTTGGCGAATCTGCTGGGTCAGATTCTTTGCAATGTAGCGCACAACTTTGGCAGGTACGGGTCCCCAATCTCGTTCCTGTAATTTCTGTTCGATAATTGACACGCGCAGCTTAAACTCCGGCGATCGAATTTCAACGAACGGGTTGTTGTTAATACCAATGGAGTCAACTAGATAGGACTCCAGAAAACCCGGGGGCCGATCGCATGTGCAGACGAGCCGATGATTTTGGCATTTCAAATGGTTGAGTAGAACCACAAACTCTTCTTGAACACTTTGTTCTTGACTTAGGAAATGCAGGTCATCAATCAGTAGAAGGTCTATATTGTAATACCGGCGTTGTAATGCAGAATACTTTTTCGGATGCGCTATTGCCTGAACCCACTCGTTGATAAATCGTTCGGACGAAACACAAAATACAGTCTTATCCATGTGGTTGTTACGGAACCGATTCCCAATTGCATGTAGTAGATGAGTCTTGCCAAGCCCCACACCACCATAGATAATCAGCGGACTGGCCGCTCCAGCAGTTGGATCAATAGTCTCCATCGCAGCGCGGTAAGCACGTCGATTGCTTTCTCCGATCACAAATCGTTCTAGTGTTAAGGCAGGATTCAAACCCGATCCTGATGGTGCATGAACAACCGAAGTAGGCACACCTGTCGCGAGCTGAACTGGTTCAGCGTCCTGAAACTCTTCCAAAGGCTCAGATTCAGGGTTTACACCGGTCCCATTCCAGTCATTCATCATGCAGGTCCTTGTAATAGTGGGTTAAGATCCGCGATCGGTTCACTCTTCGGCGGTGTTTTTTCTGTCGATACCGCCAACATGTCTAGTCTATCAGAATTTAACAATTTGATCAATACCTTTTTTGCTCTTTCTTCTTCTTCATAAAACCTTCGAAGCTGGGAGTGATTCCGGTGCAGTTTACAAATCGACCTATTCGCGACACCTGGATTGGGAGAGCATTCAGCACCAACGCCTACAAAACGGGTCTTCCTCCCGAACACCATATCCCTAGTAGCTGATACTTTTATTCAACACACCAACCTTATTGTGCTCCAAATTAGCAGCAAATGATGTGTGTTGACCCCGAGCAAAACCATGCTTGAATATCAAACAACTCCCAAGAGGACTATTCCAAATGCAACGGAAATTTCGCTTGTAAGACCTCACACTCTATGTTATAATCGAGCCGGATGAGGCCTTACACACCGCTAAATAAGTTCCAACTTCAAAGCGCGGATAGGCCAAACTCCTGGATCGAATCGGGGGGAGTGTACGTTGTCGTCGTAACCACTGGCTCCACAAAATCCGCATGTGCACTGAATCGCGCTTTGTTGGATTGTGGTGTGCCTTTCTGGATTTAATTTGCACTAGTGACTAATTTTGGCCGCAATTACAACTGAGGCATTCCCAAGTGAAGCAAACTGGAAAACCGAACCGTTTGCGACCATGGACACAAACCAACTAACGCAGATTCGACGCAATAACACGGACCGTTCACAGGATTACTTGTTGATTGGTAAATGGACGAGAATGTGCATGTCAGGGTGCGTCCAAAGGCCTTACGAGTCAGAATCTGGACGTATGGCGGAGTTCAGCAGAGGAGGGCGGAGAAAACAAGTGCTTCACCCTCCTCTTTAACCCTTGAGTGTGAACAGAACTCAGGGACAGCTGTCGTTGTCTGCCGAATTGTTAAAGATCCCTCTCCCATCTTCTCCACCAACCCGTCCTACATGGCCTACCCAGATGGTCCGCCTGACGGACAGTGGCCAGACGGCACATTCTCTCTGAAGTAACAAATTAAGTAAGACACGGGTCCGGGCACGATAATGCTCACATAGCAAACTACCAGGCCCAGACGCACAAAACACATTTTAGATATCGACTCGTCGTTTCGTTCGGTTTACCTCTCTTCTTTTTTAATGTGTCAGTTACGTTAAGAGTCTGAATCGATGTATATCTAGTTTACACCTCATGCTCAGTCTCAACAGGGCCAATAAGCATGAAGTGAATAAGACCCCGCATCCGTTGATTGCTGAAAACGGGGTCGTGAGAGGAAACCCTTCGAGTTTTGCGATACCGACAGAACGAAGTTCCGAGTCTGACCTTTCTGAAAACCTCGTAAACGTGATGACTTATTCGAACCTTCGTCACTCCAATTATCTCTTGAAATTCTTGCAAACCCGAAAGAACTTGCTTCCGTCGGACCCCTTGCGGAATATTTCTTGCGTTTTGAGAATAGGCGTAGCTAGTCACCGTTGCCTGCTTCCGAAATTCATCGAACACCACGGAGTCAGCTCGAAGTGATGACATGACGCGTAGCAGATTCAAGTGTTGTACGTAGTTAGGAAGTCACGTGGATGTCGGCCCACTTCAGCACTTCCATTGGCTCACTTGGCAACATCGACTTCAGCGAAATGACTACCAAACCGGGGCCAACGGACTCCGTAACATACTCAAAGAACCGTTTATGAACAAGCAACTAATGACAACGACAATTGCCCTACTTTTAGTAGCGGGGTGTTCGGACAGAAACACACCACGCAATGTCGCGGAAGATTTTATCCACAGTTATTATCAACGCGCAGATCAAGAGACCGCACTCAGGATGTGTGAGGCGCTCGCATCCGAAAAATTAATGGATGAAATCCAACTTGTACGCACTGTACGCCGGAGAGGTGAGTTGCCAAGCGAAACCCCAGAGGTCCGCTTTGAGATGCGTACAAGAAGAAGCAATCATGAAAATCACGTATTGTTCAATTATCGGTTAACGATAAAAAATACTAATTCCTCAAGTTCAAGTCGCAACGTTATTATCGTTACCGAATTGATTGATGCACACTGGAAGATAATAAACTTCGAAGAATATAGCGACTGACAAATTCATCAGCGAGAAAATTTCTATGGACTGAATTTTGTTCTTTTGGGAGACTTGTTCCATGAAAACAGGTAAGGTTGCCGTTTTTAAACAAGCTAAAGAACCTATGGAATTCCGTGAGTATAAAGTGCCCACAGTGGATTCTGATGACCTCCTTGTTAGGATTCGCATGGCAAACATCTGCGGATCAGATTTGCATTTTTGGCGAGGCGATGGCCCAAAACTCGATCAAGACATTCCACAAGTTCTCGGCCATGAAATGGTCGGAACAATTGAACAACTAGGGAGAAATATCAGAACTGATAGCGCGGGAGAGCCATTGGAGGAAGGGGATAGGATAGTCTATTCGTATTTCAAACCGTGCAATCACTGCTGGATGTGTCTCAACGGCAAACCCGGGTGTCCGGATCGTTATCGCGACTGGCTCGGTGTGTCGAGCGAAAAATCACCCCACTTCCATGGGGCCTACGGTGAATATTATTATATGAAACCTGGGCATTGGATCTTCAAAGTTCCAGAGTCGCTGCCAGACGGACTTGTTTCACCTATCAACTGCGCGTTGTCAGAGGTGATTTACGGACTTAACCAGATTGGCATAACACTTGGTGATACCGTTGTAATACAGGGCGCTGGAGGACTGGGATTGTACGCTATTGCAGTGGCCAGGGAGATGGGAGCCGCTCAGATAATCGTATTGGACCGCTTGCGAGAGCGCCTGGAGCTTGCGCTTGAGTTTGGAGCGGATCTCCTACTAAACGTTGACGAGCTTTCCCCCGAAGAACGTATCTCCTTTGTAAAAGACCATACACGAGGAATCGGCGCAGATGTAATAGCCGAATTCGTCGGGTCTCCAGCCGTTTTGGCTGAGGGCATCGAGATGCTAAGGTATGGCGGCCGCTATCTTTGGATAGGAAACATTAATCTAGGACACACTACTTCAATTGACCCAGGCAGCGTTGTGCGAGCTAGTAAGACAATACGCGGACTCATCGTCTACGAGCCTTGGGTAATCGGGCGCGCTCTGGACTTTCTAGTGCGCACCCGAAAAAAGTATCCTTTCCACAGAATCATCTCACACACATTCGCTTTTGAAGAGATTAATGATGCCTTCAGCTACGCAGAGCAGGGGAAAGCCATTCGCGTCGGATTAGACTTTGTATCAAACCTAAGATAACTCGACACCTGTGGTCTAACTACTGCGAGCTCACACTTTTTACTCAGTTCCAACGCCTGGAACATTCCTGTCCAATAACCTTCTTGCACTAGCAATTCAGTTTTCTAAGTGGGTAAATCCATATGTGTGAGACCCGCATTTTCCAGACGCAAGGCCGCTTTGATTTGTATCTCTCAACGACTATAGGATGTAAGAACTCACTTCACACCTCATGTTGATGATGCGAAATGCACAAAGAAACGCACAAAATTGAAAAATCCGTTATACTGGCTTCTTAATGCTAGAATTATCGTAGAATTCAAACATCGAAGTTCAGGACGCGTCCAACTGAAACTCCTTATTCATTCCACACACCAGCAGATTGTACTGCAAACCGCTTCACGTGATTCCTGAGAATCTAAATACATTTGCGGATTTCCGCAAACTTTTCATGGCTCCCGTAGGCTGTATCATCTTGCATTCGGAACCCACATTCGGACCCATTCAAGAACAATCACGAGACAATCGGCGTACACCTGGGCTCCATCGTCACAACAAAGACAGCATTTCGTGACAAGTTTGTAACAAATCGATGGTAGAATACTGAAAGACAATCTAAACGAATCTGTGCACACTCCGAGCGCGAACCTTGAATTCCACACGAAGGCAGAATTGGGGCACAGTTTGAAGTTACCTGTGCGCATAAGAATCCAAGTTTGAATGGAAGAAGCTCGCTTGGCCCTCTATGTGACTGCGACCGCGCATTTCCGATTGCAAGGAGTCAAGAAGGCATTCCGTGATAGGCCAGTGGAACAGAATCCAGGATTACCCATTCTTTGTTAGTCACGAATTCACGTAAACATAATTAGCCAGCAGAAGATTGCGTGGTTCACTCAACGATTAAGTAGGTCAAGTCACCAAGATTCATTCAAAAACAATTATTAAGGAAACGTTTCTGATGCACTATCGATTAAGCCGATTCGTCGTCATATTTCTTGTCACAAATATTTTGTTTCATTGCTCGGTTTTCGCTGCGAAGTTAGTTAAAGTAGACGGCTCGAGTACGGTCTATCCAATTACAGAAGCGGTCGCCGAAGAATTCCAAAAAACATACCGCGATATTTGGGTTACGGTTGGCATCTCCGGCACAGGTGGTGGTTTCAAGAAATTCGCCCGTGGCGAGACGGATATCTCCGATGCTTCGAGACCGATTAAACCCACCGAAGTCGAACTGTGCAGGAAAAATAGCATTAACTATATTGAACTCCCAGTTGCATACGATGGGTTGGCTGTCATCGTTCACCCCAAGAATGATTGGGTCGATTACTTTTCTGTGGAGGAACTCAGAACACTTTGGGAACCAGAAGCACAGGGAAAGATTACGCACTGGAATCAGATTCGCCCTGAATGGCCAAACCAGAGATTTTCGCTTGCCGGACCAGGCGTCGATTCCGGGAGTTACGACTACTTCACAAAGGCAATAAACGGAACATCAGGCGCGAGCCGCGGTGATTTTATCGCTAGTGAGGACGATAACATCCTCGTTCAAGCAGTTGCCAACAATCCAAATGGGCTGGGGTTCTTTGGTTTAGCATACTATCAGGAAAATGCAGACAAGCTAAAAATCGTACCCATTGACGACAAGAAGCCAGACAACGGTATCGGACCAATTTTTCCAACCCTTGACAGCGTCAAGAATAACACCTATCAGCCCCTTTCGCGCCCCGTCTTCATCTACGTAAGCAAAGAATCGGCCGAACGACCAGAAGTCGAAACATTCATTGAGTTTTATCTCAAACACGCAAGCAGCTTAACGCTTGAAGTCGGTTACGTCCCGCTACCAAATGCTGTATATCAACTCGCACTAGAACGCTTCCAGAATCGCGTCACGGGCTCCGTATTTGGCGGAGAAGGTGCATCTATCGAAATTTCAATACAGGAACACCTTTCACGCAAATCAAGATAGGCTGCATATATAAAACACAGCGGATTCAGGTGATTGACAAATCCTATAATTGCCTACGCCCTGGGAGAAGCTTAATTGGAGCGCATTTACCTTCCTAATCTGAGCCTACACCGGACAGTAGAGCCTAATGCACAGTACAACCAAAATCCACGAAGACTTATGCACAACCGGTTGACTGCGGTCAGCCAGGCATGTGTAGAGATGCTAGAAAATTATGTTTAGTCATAAATTTAAAGCAACGGAAAAGATCATCCATATGGCTCTCTTAGCATGTGGTATGCTTTCAATTTGCACGACTGTGGGTATCATTGGTGTGCTTATATTTGAAACAATTGGATTTTTCAAAGAGGTGTCGATTATTGAATTCCTTACAGACACACAATGGACTCCACTTTTCGTAAACAAACACTTTGGAGTGATGCCTCTCGTTTCCGGAACTGTGCTAACATCGGTCATTGCCATTATAGTTGCTGGGCCATTGGGAATGTTAACCGCAATATATTTGAGCGAGTACGCTCCAACCAATCTCCGAAAGATTTTAAAGCCGTCATTGGAAATATTGGCCGGCATTCCAACCATTGTGTACGGATACTTTGCATTGCTGTTCGTCACACCCCTGCTACAGGAATTGATGCCTAGTCTTTCTGGTTTTAACGCTCTTTCACCTGGAATCGTGATGGGAATAATGATCGTGCCCTTGGTCTCGTCACTAAGCGAGGATGCAATGTACGCGGTTCCACGCAGCCTGAGGGACGCCGCATACGCACTGGGTTCTTCGCGTCTTCAGACGGCATGGAAAGTCGTGATACCAGCCGCATTCTCGGGAATCACTGCGTCTTTCGTCATTGCTATTTCACGTGCAATCGGTGAGACAATGCTTGTCGCAATTGCAGCAGGCCAGATGCCGAACCTAACGCTCAATCCCATGGTGCCAATCGAGACAATGACGACCTACATTGTGCAAATTAGTCTCGGCGATACACCGACCGGAACCCTAGAATTCCAAACAATTTTTGCAGTGGGAATGGTCTTGTTCATATCAACCTTTACGCTAAATCTGGTTGGCGATCGCATGCGCCAACGTTTCAGGGAGCAGTACGAATGATTTCAACATCACGCACGCAGAAAATACTCAATTGGCAGAAGTGGAACGACCGTGCTTTTCAAATCACAGCAGTACTAGGTATAATTCTTGTACTGTCTACACTAGCAGTGCTCATCGTTGATGCCTTTGGCAAAGGTATTCCGCGCATCAACTGGGAATTCTTGACTAGCTTTCCCTCTCGAAAACCAGCGAAGGCCGGAATTTTTTCTGCTCTGGTAGGAAGCACATACCTCATAATCTTAACAGCCATCATTGCTGTTCCAGTGGGAATAGCAGCAGCTCTATACCTCGAAGAATATGCGAACAAGACAAGCGTACTAAGTCGAGTAATTGAAGTCAATGTTGCAAATCTTGCAGGTGTGCCATCGATCATCTACGGGCTTCTAGGATTGGAACTCTTCGTACGAGCAATGCGGCTCGAAAGAAGTTTATTGGCCGGTGCCCTCACTCTCGCTCTGCTCGTACTGCCAATCGTTATCATCTCTGCGCGAGAGGCGATTCGCGCGGTTCCCAAAACTATCCGTGAAGCATCCTACGCACTTGGCGCAACCCAGTGGCAAACGGTAAAGCAGCACGTTTTACCTTTGGCCTTTCCCGGAATTTTAACGGGTGTCATCCTTTCAATCTCCCGAGCGATCGGAGAAACAGCACCGCTAATTGCCATCGGCGCACTAACTTATGTGGCATTTACACCTGACGGATTGCTTTCTCCTTTTACAGCCCTACCAATTCAGATTTTTAATTGGGTGTCGCGTCCACAGAAAGGATTTCACATCAATGCAGCAGCAGGAATTGTTGTCCTACTAATTGCAACGCTCGTTTTAAACGCGGTCGCCATCTTCTTGCGCAACCGATACCAAAAGCAGTACTAAATGAGGCCGATATGACACCGCCAAAAGAGGACAAAACTGACGCAATCTTGAGTGTGCAAAATCTAAACGCCTGGTACGGCGAGATGCAAGCTCTTAAGAATGTGTCTTTTGATGTTGAGCGTTACAAAGTCACTTCTCTGATTGGGCCCTCGGGATGTGGAAAAAGCACACTTATCCGTTGTTTCAACCGCATGAACGACTTTATCCCATCGTTTTCATTAACAGGAGAGATTTTTTTCGAAGATCAAGATCTCTATGCCACCATCATTGATCCCGTAGAAGTTCGTTTAAAACTAGGAATGGTCTTTCAAAAGCAGAATCCATTTCCCAAGTCCATCTACGACAATGTCGCTTTCGGGCCAAAGGTGACCGGAATAAGGAACCAAGAACGTTTACACACGATTGTTGAAGAAAGCCTCAAGAAAGCCGCTTTGTGGCACGAAGTCAAGGACAAACTCAAGCATAACGCATATGAACTTTCTGGTGGACAGCAGCAACGACTCTGCATTGCTAGAACATTGGCAATCGAACCTGAGGTGCTCCTGCTTGACGAACCCTGTTCAGCATTGGACCCAATTGCAACAGCAAGAATCGAAGAATTGATTCTGGAATTAAAGAATCAGTACACAGTCCTAATCGTGACGCACAACATGCAACAAGCAGCACGTGTCTCAAACTTTACTGCATTCCTCTACCTCGGTGAATTAATAGAGTTTGGGTCAACTGATAAGATATTTACAAATCCTGATGACTCTCGTACTGAAGCATACGTGAGCGGAAAGTTTGGCTAAACCAAGATAAAGTTTTCCACGACCGACTATACTTGTTGTTGCACAGCATCTCCTGTTCGTAGGTTTAAAGTGAATCTGCCATCAAATTGGAAAGGAGTGACACTTCTATGCAGCGCCATTTTGAGATGGAACTGAACAAAATACAGCAGGAATTACTTCGGATGGGAGGCATAGCCGAAAACATGGTGCGCGACGCTGTTAAATCCGTTCTAAACCGGGATGGGGAATTGGCAGCAGGCGTTATCGAACAAGATACCGCCGTGGATACACTTGAGAATCAGATTGAACAATCCTGCATTCTCTTCATGGCCCGTCATCAAGCCGCAGCTTCGGACCTCCGCCTTCTGAGTATAGTTCTGAGAATTAACCGTGACCTTGAACGCATAGCGGATAAGTCTGTCAATATAGCCAAACGCAGCCTTGAATTGCTTCAGCACCCACCAGTGAAGCCTTTCATTGATTTGGCCCGCGTCACTACCATTGTGGAGGGAATGGTACAAGATTCACTCGATGCGTTTGTAAATCGAGATAAAGTCTTAGCCGAGGCAGTACGAGATCGAGACTATCAGGTAGACGAAATCTATAACCACTCTGTCGAGGAACTCCTAGAACTCATTTCCAGTAAACCCATTCTCCTACGCCCCGGTATCAGCATCTTACTCCTCTTTCGTCACCTCGAACGAATCGCCGATTTAGCCGCGAATATGTGCGAGGAGGTCTATTACTTGGTACAAGGAGAGGTTCTAAGGCACAAGGACACAAATAACCCGTCTTCATAGTTCCACGCCAGGCCTACGCCTTCCTGTGTAGAACAAGGGTTATCTCTGACTCCCAAGGCGGATTCTAACGTGCTTATTCTGCGCGCAAAGGAGAGCCGAAACGATAATAAACGGTCGATTCAGATAAGCTATATCATTATTATTGAGTCAATTGTTGTGAGCCGTCGAACGCGGAATTAAGTGTATTCGAGCTAGAGAAATAGGCTAGTAAAGCAAAAACCCCACAATCAATCGTCCTTTTATATGATGCAAGAACACTCCAATGAGGCACTGCACTTTTGGCTCCGTGCCCACGAATCCAATCTCTTTATATTGCCGAGAACATACAGAAAATCTATTATCAGACGTAATGCGGTACATTGATTAGGAGTCCATTCGGCCCTTCAAGATAAGAATAAAGCGCAATCTCAATCCACTTAGAGAAGAACAATCGCAACCAGATTCATCACCCATCAATCAACAGGGCCTTCTCTATCACAGGTACCTCTATTCTGAAAACCTATACCCTACACCATGAACGGTTTCAATACATCGACCAAACGGGCCTAACTTCCGACGCAGGCGACTTATGTGCGTATCCACCGTGCGGTCAACGCCGAAGTACTCTTGTCCCCAAATCAGGTCCATGAGCACGTCACGTGTGAAGACGCGTCCCGGGTTACGGACAAACCGTGTAAGAATTTCAAATTCGATTGGCGTCAGATTAACCTCATTCTTCGCAGCACACACAACACGCTTGTCCAAATCAATGGAAAGGCCACGGATTCTTATTATACTCGGAGGCTGAACGCTATCGCTATCAGCACGCCGCAACACCGCGCGAACCCGCAGAACAACCTCTCGTGGGCTAAATGGCTTAACGATATAATCATCAGCCCCCAATTCGAACCCAACGATGCGATCGACTTGCTCAGCTTTAGCCGTTAGCATTACAATAGGAATCGTCGCCGTTTGTGGATTTGCCTTTAGCAAACGACAAACCTCAAGACCATCTATTTCTGGCAGCAATAGATCCAAAATAATGAGGTCAGGAATAGCGGATGTAGCGTGCTGAAGGGCATCTGCCCCGTCAAAAACCACATGGATGTCAAAGCCCGCTTGCCCCAAATTATAGGTCAATAATTCTATAATGTCTTGGTCATCTTCTACGATTAGGATCTTGGACGCCATGTTCTCACAATCTACTCTCTTAGAGCGCTCTGTCTGCGTGAAAAGGTTCACACATACAACTTGCAAACAAACAATTGAAGAAGATTCCGTGCTCAGAAGACTTTGAAGACAAGACGATGACACAAAATTTCTCGGAGCGTTCGATAATCTGAACCTTTTCCAACAAGTTACGAAGAAACAATATCCGTATGCTCGGCAGTGGCTAGACCCATTAGATTTTGCAAGTTCGGCTTCTGAAATGTTCGATGGCTAGAATGGCAGTGATAGGCTGAACACAACAATCAAACACACCTAGTAACAGCATCTTCGATGCCGCTATATTCATCTTCGTCATTTCGCAAGTTAGCATGAATCTTTCATATTCCCACCCATAACACGCGTTACGACCTCAACCCCACTAAATCATGACTAGTAGAAATGACGTCCCTCAGCTCCCGACGGAAAATTATATTCCAAACCCTTGCCGATTGCAAGAAGTTCTCTGCCAAATCACTCGCTGCTAAAGGGCTTCATCATTTAATAATCCTCACAGCATACAGTCGCAGTTGGCGTGATTGATGGCGCCCGTTATCAATGGTCCGCAGTCTCATCCATATCCATCTTTCCAAGTGTTATAGGCACACACTCCACGCGCAACACGACGTTACCGTTGCCCGTGGACCATCATGCAAGATACTTAGGCAAATCGAAGTTTTATGCAATCATGAATCCCGCATTAAAACCAGTCTATAACTTGCATCATTGATTCTCTATCTCACCCATAAGCTTAATTGAATTTTCGTTGACAAAGTCTGAAAGGCCTGCTATAGTCCGCTCAGCATGTGACTAACCGTGCGTACGAAACAACACCATAGACATAGTCTGAAGAAGAGTCGGATGCCGTAAAATCAAGCGCAACGAAACATTCGATAGGAACAAGAACTCCTTTTTCACGCACCAAAAGGATTCTTTGCAATGTGACCAAGGCATCCATCGTCGTTTTTTTTCTATTATTGACTAAGCTTCTACACATCAATGATGGCTTAACACGTTTAATGTCCGTTCAACTCGCTCGCGCTTCGTGCCTAGCGCGCCTAACGAAGATATATGAAAAAAGAGTGGCATTGCCCGCCAAAGCCAGAAACAGGTTACAATGTGGCCGTTCCAAGCCTGCGGTCAACACCATGGATAATGCTAAATTCGACGATTGTCATGGTCAGAGCTTCCTTCTCCTTGCTGTGACTTAACAAACCTTCCTCTCATCTTCATGCGGAAAGTACTGTTCGCCAACTTTAAAAGGAATCCCCACTTGAATTCTCTTCCGGAACCAGAGCACTCCGACGAATACCGTTCGCTCGCGCTCATCCTTGACCGTTTAAACCCTGGTGACCAGCCCACAATTGCCTGGATACATCGGGCAATCAAGCGAATACGGGGTGAGAAAAGAAGATTGGGGATTTTCTCAGGATCATTCAATCCACTGACTATAGCTCACGTTAGGATGATTGACCAAGCGCAAGCAGAATTCAATCTGGAAGAAATCCTCCTACTTCTTGCCAAAATCAATGTGGACAAAAGCGTATTTGGATTTTCGCTGCCAGATCGACTACTCATGCTCAGGGCCTACTGCGCAGGCCGTGATAATTTTTCTGTGGCGGCATGCAGTCACGGACGCTATATCGATAAAGTAAAGGCATTAAATATGGCATATCCGCCAAGCACAGGCTATTCTTTTGTCATTGGTTATGACACATTGGTGAGGCTTTTCGATACGAAATATTATACTCACATGCACGAGGATCTACAGCTCCTCTTCAATCAAAGTCGTTTCATCACCGCGAACCGGGAGAAACACGACGGGACCGCAATCGAAAAACTTCTTGCCGGTCCAACGTGCAAGCGATACGCAAGCAACATCGATATGATTATGTTGCCCAAATCGCATGCAGAGATTTCGTCAACTGCTATCCGCCAGCGGCTTCTTCGGCAAGCGCCAATTGACCATCTCGTACCAGGACCAATCGCTGATTACATAAAGGCAACAAAGCTACAGCTTCAGCTTGCCGAATCGAAACAGTGAAAAGGAAGGCATTGAATGATTTTAGGGGTTCACCATTTCAGCTTAACTGTCAGTAACCTGTCCAAATCTGTGGAATTCTATGCAGGAATCCTCAATGCAAAAATCCTTTCAGACACCACAGTTCAGGAATCGTGCCTCCATAGCGTAACACACATTCCAGATGCCAAGTTAAGAATTGTTTTCCTAAGCGTCCATGGACAGCTAATCGAATTAATCCAGTATCTTTCTCCAATAGGAAAACCAGTGCAAACACGCACGTGCGATACAGGAAGCTCCCATATCGCTTTTATCGTCGACAATATAGATTCAGCCTATCGGAATCTGCAGAGCAAAGGTGTCCAGTTCAAATCGGGGCCAGTCGTTACCGGCAGCACACCGGACGGTATTCTAAAGTGCGTGTACTTTCTCGATCCTGATGGAATAACTCTAGAGCTCGTGGAAGTTGGCTGAGTACCTGGATTCAAAATTAAATCAATCACGGCATAACGAAAGCAACTACACGGACATCATACAATAGGGACTCAGCCCTTTTCACTCGAATTCTCGACCCATTCCTCTCCTCCTAACACACGAAAACACCTGCAACCTACCTACAAAAACAAACGTTTGTGTTTCAAGCTTTCACCCGACTACTATCTCAATCATCTGGGTCCCTCTCATTCAAACAGATGGGGCTGTTGAATGGTCCGCGTAACCAAACCATCTGAACAGAAGTATTTCTACCTCCTGCATAACCGTCACCGGTAGGTTTGCGTAAAGCATTCTGCGCATTGACATTCCGTTAATCAGGTTAACCAAGGATTGGAGCGTCGACATTTCTGCTGAAACTTGGAGCACATTTCAGCGTATATCCTCTCACTTGATGGTGCTTCAATCTTCCTGTGCCTGTTAATCTACTATTGGAGAAACACTCGATGTTTAATGGAATTGAGTTTGTACTAGGAGCGGCTTGCTCACTGATGGGAATTATCGCCGGATATTTGTGCTTAACAACCATTTTTGCTGGCCTCCAATTTTTCTCAAGAAATCGCTTGATGAAACAGAAGATAGAAAACACTCTTGATGCGTGAAGGTTACGTCTATCATTATTCTTCTCGACATCTGTGTCACCTGGAGCGTCCTCAGCCATGAAAGTTGCTAACGATTGGCGCTATTACGTTGCGCAACAAGGCTAAATAGTATTTCAGCGACGTCACTCGTAGCACATTAGCCCCAAAGAAGCTACTAGAAGTAAGCCCGACTTCTGGCTGTACTTCTAGTTATACATACGAAAAATATTAGAAGGTAAACAGCGTTTCGGGAATTTATGCCCGTTTTACGACAAGCCTGTGCCGGAGCCGTGGTCGTGGTGTGTTTTTGTCCGCGCGGGGACTTATTGAAGGAATAATCGAGAATCGGCCGATCTGTTTTCGTCTAATCTCAGCGTTAATATCCTTCCGTGTAACCTCCCCGCCTCTAAAGACCCGCGAGCAAGTAGGCGTAAGCCCAAGTCTATTATTGGTGCTACGCAACCACAAAGAACTGCAAATTGCGCTCGGTTCTTAAGAATCTTTACATGCGGATTGGGTGGCAGACAAAGCGCGATTCCACACAATCCACATACATCTACAGATTGAACCTGCTATTTCGTTTAATCCAGCAACAACGTTGACACTTAAATTGTTCTCCGAAGTAACGAATGCCTGAAATAATTCACCCCTCTCACAGAATACTAACGGGCAGCAGCCTGATTCCCGAAAAGAACTGAAAAGAGGACTACTGCCATTAGCTTCATCGCACCTCATCTTATGAACATATCTTCGAAGCGTTTAAACCGATTGCCACCCTATATGTTTGGAAAACTAAAGCAGTTGACCCAGGATCGACGACGTCAGGGCATTGATGTAATTGACCTCGGTATGGGAAATCCAAGCGAACCGACTCCCAAACACATTGTTAACAAGCTATGTGAAGCCGCACAAGAAACCAGACACCATCGTTATTCCATGTCCCGCGGCATCTTCAACCTGCGGCGTGAAATTTCTTGGCATTACGAACGTCGATTTGGCGTGCAGATTGACCCCGATCACGAAGCAATCACCGTAATAGGCACAAAAGAGGGAATTTCTCACCTCGCCCTTGCGTTAATCGATGAGGGAGATCTCGCTCTTGTTCCAGATCCGAGCTTTCCCATTCACATCTATAGTATCGTTCTTGCCGGTGGAAGCGTAGTGAGCATTCCGTTGCGCGCGGAAAATGAGTTTGTTCCAAGCCTTGCTGAAATAACTAGAGATATTTGGCCGAGACCAAAGGTACTCGTCCTGAGCTTTCCCCATAATCCGACAGGAGCAGTGATAGAACTCGCATTCTTCGAGGAAGTCGTGGATTTCGCAAAGCAGCACAATATCATTCTCATACACGATCTCGCATATGCTGACATCGTATTCGACGGATATAAGGCCCCCAGCCTCCTTCAGGCGAAAGGGGCAATGGACATTGGCATTGAATTCATCTCCCTCTCAAAATCTTACAACATGGCCGGATGGCGGAGTGGATTTGCTGTTGGCAATCGCAGAATCATCGAAGCACTCTCACGGATCAAGGGATATTACGACTACGGAATCTTTGCCCCGGTTCAGGTGGCATCAATAATGGCTCTGAGAACACCAATCGATGTTTTGAACGAGAATACAGAGGTCTATCGAAATCGTCGCGATGTTTTGGTCGATGGACTCAATCGCATTGGCTGGAAGGTTCAGAAACCGAAGGGGACAATGTTCGTTTGGGCGGCCATTCCTGAACGATATCAGCACCTTAGTTCAATGGACTTTTCAATGAGACTGTTGGATAAAGCGGATGTCTGTGTGTCGCCTGGGGCGGGATTCGGTCATAACGGCGAGGGCTATGTACGAATTGCTCTAGTTGAAAATGAAGACCGCCTCCGTCAAGCCGTGAGGCAGATTCGCCAAGGACTGTTTAAATAAACTGGAATCCGATATTTGACCTAAAATACAGTCGTCGCCCTCTTTCTCTGCTAGCAATCATAAACTAACTTCCAACTACGAACTCATTGCAACATTTCTGGAGCACAATTCAAGCCCGCCGTCCGACTCTATTGCAGCAGCCTAACAATCCTTTCATAAGGAATAGGCACCTAGACCGCAATAGACTCACGTGACCCAGTCTCATTCTACCCAGGGCCGAAAACAGTGCGTGTTCGCACAATTAAGAAGCAACTTCAACTTCTCTCAGCATTGGTGTTTCTCAAAAGACCCGGGCTTAAGATTCGGACGTGAAGATTCTCCTGAATAGCATTACTTAATCGACCTCCCTCGCGGATGAAATCGGCACTCAAGTTGGCACAGCAAATCGTCCATCGTCCAGATTTAAGCCAAGCAGTCGGTTATCATGGCATCTATTCTTCAAGTGCCTCACCACTTTACCCAGCCATTTGCAATCGAGAGAACCACGTGATAACCAATGGCATGGACTAGCAAGAGGCGAAAACCCCACCACACTCCAACGAAGTGATATCAATCGTCCTAGACTATGACGAATCCCACTGTCGCACCATTATCCCATAGTCGGACGTAAGTTCCTCTCCATCGAACACGGATTGTTATCCATTTCATGAGTCTCAAATCCGAAAGGATCTATTCACACTCGGCGTTTGTATCATTCCACTCCTAAGCATCTATCCAGCAGAATCTCAGTCATGAGCTCAACATCCATAGTTCTTTCTGACAATCAAGATGTTGAATTGAACCAAGAGCCTGACTAACTTACAAAAGCACTGTAACCTCTCAGGGCGACAGTTTGAAACGCCTTCGCATGTTCAAAGAACAAGATGAAGGATTCTAGCCCAAGAAAGCCCGCCCAATAAGGTGGTTCTCTCGATTTCATCTTAATCTGTCGACTTACTTCCCAATCCGTTTCCGTGCTATGAAGCTCTCGTTTTGTTCAAGCACACCGATGGACTGGGAAAAGTTTTTTCAGCGGTGAAGTAGCTGGTGTTAAACCCTATATTCAAGCGTAAACATGAGGAAAGTCGATTCCAATTCTGAATGCAGAGTTTAATCGAACAAATAGTAGCAACACACACATCAAGATAGCCATGCTATGTGGGCTGGTGTTCTCACCGCAGCTAGTTTCACGACGAGCATCAAAAGCGCATCGCTTTCGAGAGAATGCTGAGAATCGTCAGATACTCATCTAATCAATGCATATGCTTCAATGCGAACTCGTCCAAGGGCATCGGTACACTCGTTCGTCGAAGAAGTGCATCAGTTCCTCTCATGAGCACACTTTCTGCATCAGACAATGCCACGCGCTTGAAAAGCTACAACTTCTGAACCCCTATTCGCATCTTAGAATTCTCGAGCCTTCAACTCACGAGTCTTCACCAAGGAAGTCGCAAGGCCCCCGGTCACTTTACTTGCGATTAAGGCCATGTGAGGTCTCCATCCGCACTACCCTTATACAACCGTCTAACATCTGAAACATCAAACCAAGAATCCGATTAGAGTGTCACAGTGACACAACCACGGCCAACATGCTCGAGCTACTAGCCCAGTCCCATTCTGAGTTAGCGATACAATCCAATTACAGCATTCTGCAATGCCGTGTCCTATTTTTGAATGGCGTTGAAGTATGCGGGTATGATAAAATGTGATTCAACTGAAATGCAAGGAAAGACCCAGTCATGAGTATGCGCGCGCGATTAATCTTTAGCTATATCGGCAGTGTTTTGACAATCTTTCTACTCACGTCCGTCTATTTAAATCGTTCTCTTAAACCACTAATCGACAATCAGATTACATCTGAACTAGAGGCCAAGGCCAACCTGACTCGCCAGTTCCTGTCTACGTCGCTTCCCCACACATTTAATCATGATTCCGTTGATCCCATAATCGACAAACTAGGTAAAGCAAGTCCCATTCGTTTGACGTTTATTGGCATAGACGGAACCGTTTGGGGAGATACGGAACGAGTTGAAGACGCTTTGAAACGGATGGCCAATCAACGGAACCATCCGGAGATACGAGCCGCGCTATTCAACGGTCATGGCACTGCAGAGCGATTCAATGCTACCACAAACACCACGCTCCGATTTTTCGCGCTCCCGGTGTTCCGCGAAAACCAGTTAATTGGCGTCTGCCGCGTGGCTCTTCCCCTCAATCGCATACAGCCAATCATTTCACGATTCAGGAACGCACTGCTATTGGCAAGTGGCACAGGATTAGTCGTAACCATCTTCCTCAGTTACGTCACCACGGAAACCATTACTAGGCCAATACGTAGATTAACACAAACCATACAATCTATTGCCCGTGGAGAGATTACCTCCCGGGTCTCAGGAAACTCTAATGACGAACTGGGCCAGCTGTTCCGGCACTTCAATCAGATGGCAGACAGCGTTCAAAGTCAGATTTGCACGATCTCGCATGAACGAGATCGATTAGTGACCATCTTAGAAAACATGGTTGAGGAGGTTCTATTAATAGACAAAGAACTGGCTATCGTTTATGCGAACTCGGCCGCTATCACAATGTTAAACTTACCAGAAAACTATCGCGCGCATCCCCTGATTGAGCTAATTCGTCACCCAGAACTACAGCGCCTTTTAGCAGAAAGTCGGAACACAAGAAACACTACATTCGCCGAGATTAGATTCGCCGGAAGCATAGAACGCGAAACAGAGGTTACAGCTGTTCCACTTGTCGATCAATATCTTGTGGTGATACACGACGTAAGTCAACTGAGACAATTGGAGCGGGTACGGGTGGATTTCGTCGCCAATGTTTCTCATGAAATGCGAACCCCGCTAACCTCAATTCAAGGATATGCTGAAACTCTCCTTAACGGTGCTCTGGAAGACTCATCCGCAAATTCACGGTTCGTTGGCAAGATTCTGCAACAGTCTTCCCAACTCTCACAACTTGTGTCGAATCTTCTTGATCTCTCTCGTCTAGAATCAGGAATGGCTACTCTCAATCTAGAACCATGCACACTTGAGGTGTTTCATGAGTACCTCTTGAATCTTTTCAGCCGCACGTTACAAAGCGCAAAACTACAGTTTGTCTGGGAGGTACCAAACGACCTACCTCCCCTATCTGGCGATAAGCGACTTCTTGGCCAAGCTTTTTCCAACTTACTTGATAACGCAATTAAGTACACTCGCACTGGAGGGAGTATTACTGTTTCAGCTGAATTAATTGATACTGAGATTCACGTCCACACTCGTGACACTGGTATTGGAATACCATCACACATATTGCCGCGAATTTTCGAGCGATTCTACAGGGCGGACAAAGCCCGTTCATCCGAGATAAGCGGAAGTGGGCTAGGGCTAGCGATTGCAAAGCACATCTTATTGCAACATGATGGACGAATCTGGGCAGACAGCATCCTGGGACAAGGGTCCGTTTTTCATTTTGCTGTGCCCATCTGGAACGATGCTGGGAGTACTCGGACGCTTTGACAGTAACCTTGAAAAAAGATGTTGGAGATGCCTAGTTTTCCAATCCCGATTTCTGCCCCACTCGATATATTTGCACAATCAAGAATCACTGGAAGCCAAAAGCAACTTGACAGTTACTAATGCGCAAAGCTCACAAGCCCTTGAGTCTTCGCTCATTGGACAATTATGCACCTATTTTCTTAATGGATCTTGGGCCCATGAAGTTCGGGAATTCACAGCAAAATTAAGTTGATGCGAACTGTCGACAAAAAAGGAAAATGGCATGATCATTCCGATCGATGAATCCTTTGTCCAAGAACGGGACAAAACAGAACAGTGGCTGTTCGCTGCTGTCAGAGAGAACACGCCCAAAGCATGGAGAGTCCCAATCTTTCCGCAAGACGAAGTCGGCCATTTTACGTTCCGTCTGAACGCAACCCTGATTGAAAGACTGAAACTGTGGGAATGGTTCGACAATTACAAAGAAGCGGCACAGGTCTCAACGGCCGGAATACGAGGGGCCCAAAACATATTATATCCGTGGGACACGCGATTTCCAATCAATCAAATAGGTGTCGTGTTAACGACGCTCGGCAAGAGTTTGGTTGCTAGGGAAAATGCCCAAGGACGACTCATCAGAAAAATTGCCGCCTGTGAAGTCCGATACAACTCAACAACATATGTGGAACTAATCGCTCGCATTCAGGCAGCGCAGGGTATTCAAACGCTTGTTCCCAGAAATTTCAGGCCTATCCCAATCTGGATGGTTTCGTTTCTAATCTTTGTCCTTGATCTAGACGGCGGAGAACATATCACCTCCAGTCATTCAGTCAGCACGAAAAACGCCACCAAAGATTTGAACAGTCAGGGCAGCCAATATCTGCCTGAGGAATCTACACTGTACGTGGATAAGGTAGAAGAGATTCTAACGCGTGCAGAATCTGAAGAATTCAGGATTGATTTTAGCCCTTTGTCTGATGAGAACATTGACTTCGAGTTTCTTGATGAGATTCACGACGGCACAGACCTCTACACCGATTACCTGAAAAACGGAGTCGCAAATGACGCTAATCTCAATCTCATTCGAGAGGTGAAACCACCAATTGTGGTCGATTGTGTCGGAGGTTGCATGTATCGGACGATGCAGAAAATCTTTGCGCAACTCGAAATTGAGGAATCAATTAAATGGTTACATGTCGAAGCCGACCCACTCTTCTACAACATCGGCAAGCTCGATTACAACCCGGGCTCGGGTCAGAAAGAGTATTTTGACCTGAGCTGCGATTTCAGCATACTTGATGTGGCAAAAACAGCTAACCACGGAACAAAACTCAGAAACGAACCCATTGGAACGATTATACAGGTAACCGATCCTGATGGTGATAGATTGATTATTTGTCAAATCACGAGTGCAAACCATAAAACCAAATTGCAGGCACTCGGAATCGAGCATCTTAATCTTGGAAACACTCGCCTGCTCTCGATTTATACACCGAACCAATCGTTTCTAATGACAATGGATTTTCACGCAAAACAGCTAAAGGCAGCTGGCTTGTGGGAGAAACACCCACGGTTTATCATCAAAACGACACCTTCAGCAATGGCATGGGACGAGTGGGCTAACGCTAACCAGGTAAGCGTCATCAACGTGCCTGTCGGGTTCAAAGAGATCGGAGCAATGCTAAACAAGATCGAGAAACAAATGTTAGACAATCCCCATGCACATGTGCGCGTGAAGGACATTTATGGTGAGTGGATCAATCTGGGCGTGCAGCCACGTCTGTTATTCGCAGGTGAAGAAAGCGGCGGGATGATTACGGGACCTGAAGAATTTATGAAAAGCCATGGTAATCGTACTGCAATCGCCATGCGTGAAAAAAGCGCCGGCGAATCAATGATTTTGGTTACAGCACTTGCCGCGCGCTGTAAGCGGGAGCGTTTCCAACTATCCGACTATTTGAACACGCTGTTTGTCGAGAATTCAATCGTAGCACAATTCGACATCCGCAAAGACAAACTGTACTACAATGAATCCGACGCAAACCCTTCAACACTCAAAGCGGAAAAATTAGAAGGCGAGACTCAGCGTGATAAATGCTATCTCTTTTTCCTCGGGCTTGCCATTGCAATGTGCGAGGAAAAGATTACGCTCGAACAGACCCAAGTGATTCTTTCTGACGCATTCCCTTCACTTGATTTTACCAATCTAGTAGATGTTCGATTTGTTGGCGATGGGGCCTACTTCAAGTTCACCGACAAATTTGTGGAGATTCGCAAATCTGGCACAGATGCAAAGATGAAAGCATATGCCTCTGGCAACAACAAAGCAAACTGTCGCGGATTTGCCAAATCATTCGTCGCATATAGCGGAAATTTAACGAATTCTTACAAGCGAGACGTCAGTGAAACCTATCTTGAATCCGTGGAAGAGAGGGCGGATCGAATTTATCAGAGGTATCAGCTTGAAGATATTTTGAACACACATCGGTAGGCCAAATTCCTCACACTTACATCATGACAACTAGAGAACGTACCCATAGGTTTCTTCGGAACCATCTGACCACGAATTACGTACTTTCTGGAAACTGACTCCAGAAACGCTAACTTCCGATGCGGATACGCACATTCTCTTCCTTAAGGACAGGGCACTAAAACGGTGACCCGGTGCACGGAAACAGCAATTGTGAAAACTCCGCCTGTCATACCGCACACTGCATTCTCAAGACTTCGTTCCGATGCGATGGAGATGGTTTGTCAAACTCCCCAGATCAATTGCATCCTTAGCTTTCAAGAAATCAAATTCATAGAAACGGGCTTTAATCCCAATCCAACCAGTCAAAAAAGCAGTGGGCAAGAACTGACAATGAACGATCATTAGCTCGTTGGCGTTTTGATTTCGTGGAACTTCATGTCGCCCAAGGCTTAAGATCCATCAATCAACATTGGGCTCGTCATGTTTGCTAATTCGACTCCACTCGTGCAATTCGAGCCCTCTATTTTGTGTGATGACAATCTGTCGATTCACAAGAACACCAGAAAAACTCTGAGTAGCGCCACCTAACCAAACAACCTCCAATGCATCCAAAATCGTCTCTTCGCCTAAACCAAACTCGAGCATGAGACTGCTGAACGACATGTAGCTTCCCCCGGCACTAACTTCAGCCACCTGTATCAAATCTGCCGTCTTGACCCGGACTTTTGCTCCGACAGCATTGCGGTCTCCTGTAGTGCCGATTAGCTTAATCTGAAGCCAATTGTTCTGGTTACCCCCGTCATTGCGCAACAAAACAGCTCGATCATTATTGTTAACAATGAAAATGTCGATGTCACCGTCATTATCATAATCCCCAACTGCGACGCCCCGTCCAACTAGCGCTGGCAGTCCGGAAATTCCGACCGCTTGAGACACATCCGTGAAGACGCCAGAGCCATCGTTACGAAAAAGGCGATCTTTCTGGGGAATCAGACTTTCCGGTCTATCCAGATCCTGGAACGTACTACCATTGGCAACGAAGATGTCTAGATCGCCATCATTGTCATAATCGAAGAGCTCGGTTCCCCAGCCAATGTCTTGCAAACTTGTGTCGGCGAGGAGTGAACCATATGATTCATCGACTAATCGAATTTTCTCAATGCCATGATATGATTCCGAAGCGATTTGCTCCCCCTCTTTGCGCAGGTTTCTGTAAAGCGCATTTTCTTGGTCAATCCAATGGCTAATGAAGAGATCCAGATCTCCGTCTTCGTCATAGTCTCCCTTGGCGAGTCCCATAGACCCTCGCGGATCGGCTGCCCAGGATGTATCACTCACATCCGAGAATGTTCCGTCACCATTATTTCGATAGAGAAAGTTAGAAGTCAAATCATTAGCCACATAGAGATCTAAATCGTTATCTAAGTCGAAATCTACAAAAATGGCCTGTAGGCTTCTTCCACCCTGAGCCTCTACGCCCAACGCGGTCGAAACATCGGTAAACGTACCATCTCCATTATTCTGATACAAGACGTTATCCTGAGGTTCAAATGCTACCGGATTTAACGCACTAGGAACAGCTCTTCCAGCCTGTATGGACGCTTCCTTCATCTTGCCTATCCTATTAGAATCGTATTCGACATAATTACAAACGTACAAGTCGAGATCGCCATCATTATCGTAGTCGCCGAAAACCGCACCTGTACTCCAGCGTTCATCACCAACACCAACCTTTTCCGTTACATCACCGAACGTTCCGTCTCCGTTGTTATGATACAACACATTGGAGCCATAATTCGTAACATAGAGGTCCACATGTCCATCATTATCGTAGTCGCCAAAAACACAACCCATGCCGTATCCAAGATCTCCCACTCCCGCTTGATCGGTCGAATCGGTGAACATTCCCTTTCCATCGTTGCGATACATCACATTTCTTGCCGAGGCAGAAGTCACTTTGGCGTGCAATGGTCCAGGAGTGTTAACTATGTACAAATCAAGATCTAGGTCATTGTCATAGTCCACAAAGCCTGCGCCTGAACCCATATCCTCAGGGAGTAATGAGGAACGACGACCAGAAGAATGGACAAATTCGATTCCGGAAAATTCTGTGACATCCTCGAATTTGATAGGAAGAATGGTGCCTGCTACCTGTCCCGCAAGACTAGAAAAGCAAATCTCGAAGAGCAGAAACGCGAAGAAGGGCCACAGAAGGCTTCTTGTTGTGCACAGAAGAATGAATGCTTTGTCTAACTTCACAACCGATTCCTAGTTTTGTATGCTCACTAATTTATAATGTGACAATCCGACCGTCAACTTGGCAAGGAAGGATGTCAACCAAGTTTATCTGCGCACAAAACTCGAGATCTCCTCCGAACCCAATACGAGCGAGAGATTTACCGTGGCAGCAATTGTTGAGCATTCCAATTAAATCAAGAGAATAATCGCGATAGAGACTCCCTGCAGCCTCAGCAGCGTCCGTAAACTCAAACGAGGCTTTTCCTTCATCTGAAAGAGATTTCAAGCTATCTACGCATGCCCCCGCGAAAACGGTATCTTCAAGACAAAAACCACCTTCTTTACCTGCACAAACAAAGACAACATCCCGAGCAGTTTGCATTACATCTTTAATCACTGACTGGAGGTTGAGGAAAGAACCGATAAGAACGCGTTTGGCCGACCTACAGCCCAACAGAGCCCGCGTACCGTTGGTAGTCGTTAAGACGATTGATCTGTCCGCAACCGCGTCCTTCGTGTATTGAAGAGGTGAGTTGCCGAGGGCAAAGCCCTCAACTCTTAAACCTTGACGTTCTCCCCCAATTACAACATCTGAAGAATCTTGGGCAAACTGGAAAGCGTCATCAGTTGTCAAAACTGGTGTAACGTCGCGTGCACCGTTCGCAAGTGCGAAGGTTACAGTGGTTGTAGCCCGCAAAATATCCGCAACTACTACGGTTTTTTGCGTCAGATTGTGGAAGGGAAGAAGGGATGGAGTAAAAATAACATCAAGAGAGGAAGACATAATTCCGCGCTTCAGGACTTCGAAAAACAGTACTGCTAAAAGCAACAGAAAAAACGCAATTCTAAGTCCTGGTTTCCAAGAAATTTGTATACACTTTACCCGTGAGAAAACGCTCGTCTTTCAAAATGTCATGGTGCAATGGGGTAGTCGTCTTAACTCCCTGTATTGTGAGTTCCTCCAAAGCACGTCGCATTCGAACAATTGCTTCCTCTCGGTTCCTACCATGAGCAATCAGTTTTGCAATCAACGAGTCATAGTATGGAGGAATTTGGTGCCCTGCGTAGATATGGCTATCCATGCGAATCCCCGGTCCCCCTGGAGGGAGATAAGCTGTAACTACACCAGGAGAAGGAGTGAAATCATGTTCCGCATCCTCCGCATTAATGCGGCATTCAATTGCATGCCCATCAATTCGGACGTCTGAATGTCCATATCCAAGTTCTTCACCCACTGCCAGCCGTATCTGCTCTTTAACCAAGTCAATCCCAGTCGTCATTTCCGTCACAGTATGCTCAACCTGCAACCGGGTGTTCATTTCAAGGAAGTAGAAATTATCGTCCGCATCCACCACGAACTCTATCGTGCCAGCGTTTGAGAAGTTAATCGACTTTGCTGCTTTCACAGCAGCTTTACATATCTCGCTCCGAAGCTTCATCTCAAGTGAGGGCGAGGGAGCTTCTTCAAGTAACTTCTGCTGTTTTCGCTGAATCGAACATTCTCGTTCACCAAGGTGCAGAACATTACCATGTTTGTCTGCCAAAATCTGAACTTCAATATGGCGGGCATTTTCTATCCACTTTTCGATGTATACATCCGCACTGCCAAAGGCCGATTCCGCCTCTGATTTTGCCGTGTGGAACAGGTTGAGAAGACTCATCTGATTGTGAGCGATACGAATGCCACGTCCACCACCGCCTGACGCAGCTTTAATTCCTACCGGATAACCAATTTTCTCGGCAATTCCAACCGCCTCTTGCTCAGTTTCAACAACACCTCGCTTTAGGCTCCTCTTCAAACGCCCGCGCCGCGTGCTTCTACTTCCAGGCACCAGTTTTAAGCCTAATTTTCCCATCGTTTCACGTGCTTCCGCTTTATCACCCATCCTAACCAGATTATCAACTGAAGGACCGATGAACGCAATTCGGTGTGCTTCGCAGATTTCAGCAAATTGCGCATCCTCGGATAGAAACCCGACTCCCGGATGAATTGCATCTGCATTGGTCAATTCGGCAACTGTTATAATGTTCACATGTTTCAAATAGCTTTCAGCAGGCGCCGGCGGACCGATGCAATATTTTTCGTCAGCATATTTGACATGTAAAGCGTTTCGATCTGCGGTCGAATAAATTGCAACCGTCTTTATGCCCATATCTCGGCACGTACGAATTATTCGAACAGCAATCTCTCCGCGATTGGCAATCAATACTTTACTAAACATAAGATCACAGACAATAGATAAAATAGAAGGCCTTGGAAAGCTATAAAAATTAGTGCTTCTGGTCCCTGCAGATTTATCCGGTTAACAAGTAGTGCCGGATTTTCCGAATCAAGGAAATTCGCGAAACAGGGCGACACAAATGAAGCACGTTAGAAACCATAAACCAACATTCTCAAACTCGTTTTATTCGAAACAAAGGTTGTTCGAACTCCACAGCCGTGTCATGGTCCACCAATATTTCAACTATCTGACATGGAAATTCAGGCTTGATTGAGTTGAAGATTTTCATTGCCTCAATAAGACAGAGCGTGTCTTCGACGGACACACGATCACCCTCTTCGACAAAGTGTGGTTCGTCTGGCGCGGCAGTGCGATAGAATACGCCGGGCATCGGGGCTGTAACAACATCGCCAGTTTCTTGAACTAGCCCAGCTGGAGATGCACCAGATACTACTGGCACACTTTGCGCCGACACAGGAATCGCCGGAGACATGCTCTCCCTGCGTACCCTGAGGGTGATTTCACCGTCGCGAAGATATACTTCCGTCAGCTTGCGTTCGTCAATAACATCACAAATTTGATTGAGCAGATTAATGGATGGCGATTTGGATTTAGGCATGCGTTACCCTCTCTACGTATGTTCCTGTACGAGTATCCACTTTGATGACTGTACCATTCTGAACAAACAGTGGTACTTGAACTACTCCACCTGTTTCTAGCTTCGCAGGCTTAGACCCACCGCTAGCGGTATCGCCACGTACACCGGGATCGGTTTCGACAATCTGAAGTGCAACAAAGGTCGGCAGATCGACCGTCATCGGAGTAGTACCATCTAGTTTCACCGTAACAGTTTCCCCTTCTTTGAGAAACTTCAGTGCATCACCGATTAAGCCCTTCGAAAGCGCATACTCCTCGAACGTTTCATTATCCATGAAGTGGAGAAGATCCCCATCGTTATACATAAACTGCATGTTATGACCTTCCAGCCGAACCGTTTCAACACTTTCACTGGTTCGAAACGTACGATCAATAACTGCACCATTGGTCACCCGTTTGAGCTTGGTGCGGGCGAATGCACCACCTTTGCCAGGCTTGACGTGCTGACAATCTGTAATGGTATAAATCACATCATCGAGACGAATGACTAGACCATTGCGTAAATCATTGAGTGACGCCATGATATTCTCCCTAAATCAACATCTTCATAATTTCATGCAGTGCCCACCTACAAACGCCATTTCACTGCCCACCTTAGTCACCACGACTACGTACGACGCAGACCTCTCAGAAGCCGACACCCGGCACCGCCAATCCTCCGAACTTTATAGCTCTCTATGTGGAATGTGGACGCCTATCGATGTTTTTACCGTATTCAAACACGAACAACACAACCATGGCATCTCGGTTTAAAGTCAATTCGGCATATTACGTCTTCAAATCAACACCATAGCAAGTCTGAGTGCTTTAGCCCGATGGCTAATTCGGTTCTTAACTTCGCCTCCCAACTCTGCAAATGTACACTCATAGCCGTTGGGCACAAAAATAGAATCGTAACCGAACCCCGTACTACCACGCGGCTCCCGAACAATCCATCCCTCGCAAACGGCAACCGAAATTTCAGCACGTCGTCGTGGTGATGCGATGGCGACTGCACACGTAAAACGCGCTGTTCGTTGGCAATCAGGCACGTCCTTCATCGCAGCAAGCAACTTCTGTATGCGGTCTGCGTCGGAGGCGTTTACACCAGCATATCTCGCCGAATGCACTCCAGGAGCTCCAGCAAGTGCATCAACTTCCAGGCCTGAATCATCAGCTAATGTAAGGCACCCCACAGCTTCAGAAATCTGAACGGCTTTTTTTCTTGCATTTTCCCGATAAGTCGAACCGTTTTCAAGAACCTCGGGGACTCCTCTGAAATCCTTCAGAGACAAGACAGTGACATTGGGACGCTGTCCGAGCATCTCAATGAACTCACTAACCTTTCCAAGATTACGCGTTGCCAATACTAGCTTCATGCAATTTTTCTAAAACCATCCGGTTTTGAAGCCGGATGAGCTTTCCAATACCATCACTAGCGAGATCCAGAAGCTGATTGGATTCCTCGCGAGAAAAAGGCGTTCCTTCCGCCGTACCCTGTATCTCGACAAACTTGCCCTGACCAGTCATGACAACGTTCATGTCGACTTCAGCCGTGGAATCTTCAGCATAACAGAGATCCAACATCGGCATTCCGTCAACCACGCCAATGCTCGTGGCAGCAACATTGTCAACAATAGGTAGACCCTTAATCATTTTGCGCTCCATCAGCCATTGACATGCATCCCACAGAGCGATATAGGCCCCCGTAATCGACGCTGTGCGCGTACCGCCATCAGCTTGAATAACATCACAGTCAATCCAGACTGTTCGTTCTCCTAAAACCTTGAGATCAGCAACCGCACGAAGCGAGCGACCGATTAATCGTTGAATCTCCTGGGTTCGTCCACTAGCTGAGCCACGTGTGACTTCTCGCTGCATTCGCTCCCCTGTCGAGCGCGGCAACATGGAATACTCTGCTGTAATCCATCCTTTGTTTCGAATCTGTTGTTCACGCATGAATCGTGGCTGCCTCTCGTCCACGGACGCCGTGCACAGAACCTTCGTATCTCCGACCTCAATGAGCACAGATCCCTCGGCGTGCCGAATATAATCACGCCTTATCGTAACAGGACGCATCTGATTTGGTTCTCGCCCATCAAATCGTGCCATCAAAGTCCTCATTCCTCAGCTTTAGACCGATAATTTTTTGAGACGCCCTTTATTTATTCAGCCAAACACAGCCAATGGCAGACTTAATATATCATTCCATGAAAGCCCTGTCAACTCAAAACACAGCACAAGCGGCAGATAATTCTATCGATCGGCATCCTGCCTACCTTCTTCATCTTGAGGAAATTCCACCTTAAGAAACTCGAGTGCTTTTGAATAACTGCGGCGTTCCAGGTAATGGATAAGCGTGGGCGGTGCAGAGGACGCGAATTCCGCATGGAGTTTCTCAATCTGCTGCAGGTCGTCTACCATATTCTGCTTTTTTTCTATATGGTCAAACATGGATTCAAGTGTTTCTCTCAACCTCGCTGCCTCTTCGATTGTCATCAGAGATTACTCCTTACTAAAAAAGCGCGGCGAGCCCTAATAGAGTTTAACGGCTTCGCCGAAAGCGTGCGCCGCGCGCATCAATCTTCAATCCAGGCCTAACTTGCGCCGTATCTCGAAAAACAGGCGTCAAGCCGCCAGCTCCTGGATAGCGTCAACAGTTCTTAAAATCTCGTCATAACTACCACAAGTCACAAGCTTGGTGCGATAAGCTCTTACATGTGGTATTCCTCTAAAGTAGTTGCCATAATGTCGCCGCATTTCCAGCATTCCAAGGTTTAGCCCCTTCCACTTAATGGAGAAATCAAGGTGCTTTTTTAAAATGCCAATCCTGTTCTCTATGGTAGGCACTGGAAGTAGTTCACCAGTTGAAAAATAGTGCTTTATTTCCCGAAATATCCATGGATACCCAATCGCAGCTCGACCGATCATTATGCCGTCAACACCATATTTTTCGCGCATTTTCAGTGCTTTCTCTGGGCTATCCACATCTCCGTTACCAAAGACGGGAATATGTATGCGAGGATTGTCTTTGATTTCTCCAATCAATGTCCAATCAGCATCACCCTTGTACATCTGTTGTCGGGTACGTCCATGAATAGTAATCGCTTGAATGCCAATATCCTGAAGCCTTTCTGATACGTCTACGATGTACTTTGTTTTTTGATCCCAGCCAAGCCTGGTTTTTACTGTTACTGGAAGGGAAGTAGATTTCACGATTTGTTCGGTCATTCCCACCATCTTCGGAATATCCAACAATATTCCTGCGCCCGCGCCTCGACACGCCACCTTCTTTACAGGACAGCCATAATTGATATCGATGATGTCAGGAACAGCCTGTTCAGCTATCTCTACTGCCTCTCTCATCGCATTAATGTTATTCCCAAAAATCTGGATGCCTACCGGTCGCTCATATTCAAAAATATCTAGCTTAGCAACACTCTTGGCTGCACGTCGGATAAGGCCTTCAGACGAAATGAATTCCGTATACATCACGTCCGCTCCGCTCTCTTTACACACAGCGCGGAAGGGTGGATCGCTCACATCTTCCATGGGAGCAAGTAATAGAGGAAAATCTGTCGTCTCTACGTCACCAATTTTTACCATAATGAATAACAACAAATACTCGATGCTCGCTGACAAACGGGAAGAAAGCACTAAAGATTGTTCATAAACCTCAGAACTCTACCGTCGGAACCGCTCAATCACCCGCAAGTGAACAACACAATGAGCTTTTGGCCCCAATCCAACACAACATCTCAACTGGAACGTGAACCGGATGCCGTTGCAACACAATCCTTAAGCAATGATTTTTCATCTTCCCACAAACGTGGTCTACCCGCAAACAGAACCCTGTTGTAGATAAAACCCGTTTCATTTACCGCTCGAAAATTGGAATCGCGCATTAGCAAGAACGATTAGACCAATTCAATAGACATTCGGAAACAGACGCACCCCTCGATATCAGATCGCGTAACACATAACAATGATGGTGGTACTCTATGCCGTTACTCAGTCGACGGCCCTAGTTTCAATCACGTGAGCACCCTCAAACCGATCTCGAATCTCCGGATCATTACTGGTGACAATCACCTGATGCTCATCGGCAAGCTGACAGATGAATTCAATCATCAAATTTCTCCGTTCCGCATCAAGATGAAGCGTCGGATCGTCAAAGACAAAGAAACCCGGATTACCCAGTGCTCTTGATAGTGAAACTTTTAAGCAAAGATAAAGAATCATCTTTTCACTACCACTAAGCAACATCAAGCTTCGATCGTTGCCTGCAAGCTGAAGTGACGGAAGTAGGTGTTGGCTTTTCAGATCAACCTTCGCGCCAGCGAAGAGGTCCATACGTTTCAGCCAACGTTGAAGTTCTTCTTCTGCTGGCTGGAGAATCTGCTGTTGCAATGCCTGAATCGTCTTTTCAACACCGTCACATGCAAGTTCGAGACTAAGACGCGTCTGCAAAATACGACCAGCTTCACTACGGACGTGCTGTAGTTGCTCAAGTTTATGGGCCATTACCGCTTCTTCCTTGTTGAGCGCCACAAGCCGTTTTCGCAAGCCACCAATCTTCTGGCCCAATTGACGTCTGTGTTCAAGCAGTTGTGCAGCCTCGGAAACATTCATTTCCGTAGAGAAATTATTTCCCGAATTCGACTCAGATTGCAGAGCCTGAAGCTTTTTATCTACAACATCGCATTCCGTGCGAACCTCTCCCAACTGTCGATCAATTCGCTCAAGCGCTTCGATTCGATTTCGTAACAGTTGACGCCGCTCGTTCAGTTCGCGTAAAGCGGTGAGGTTTGCCGTGTGCTCGTCTAGCTGCTGTTGTTTCACTTCTAATCCCTTTTTGCATTTTATTTTTTCTGTCTCCTTCTCCTTTACAATTTGCACAACAACTGATTCCTGAACGCGCTGCTGACAAGTCGGACAATGACCTCTATCGCTCTCGATTAGCTGGCGAAGATTCTCACAGGTAGCAGTCAAAGTTTCGCACTGACTGTTTAGGCTACCAATCTCCTGAATCAACTTCTCACGTTGGCTCTCAAGTGCTTGAGTTTCGGCAATCGCAGTTTCCACAGTTTCAATCGTCTGTCGAATGTGGGCAACATCGCTAAACCCACTGAGACTTGACGCACGCTCCTCAGCAAACCGAACAGCCTGATTCTCCAGGCGCAAACGTGTTTGGGTTAGTTCACCAACTAACATCTCATCTTGGGCACCCGTTGTTCGGCTGGACAGAAGTTCATACTCCTTCTCCAAATTTCCCAACTCATCTTGATTTCGCTGAATTTCTTCCTGGTGTGATTTAACCGTGCTTACACGCAGACTCCGTTGATGTTCTTGAATCCGTTTCTCTTCGCGCTTGGCAATGCGCCTCCCTTCTATAAATCGTTGGCGGGCGTCTATCAGACGATCAATTCCGAGCAGCGCGTATAAAATCTCGCGTCTGTCCGACGGTTGTCGAACCAGGAACTCAAAAATCTCACCTTCCCGAAGGAATGTTGCAGCGGCAAGGTGATGGTACGTCAGATGAAACATCCCTCGCAACTCCTCGTCGGCTGTCCGTTTTCCACTCAATAGCACATGCCAACCATCTTCCTCTTGACGACGAAGTTGGACGTGGCCCAGAGTAGATCGAAACAACTGATACTCTTGTTCGTCATCACAAAATCCGATTCCGGCTGTTCCGCTATCCCCACCCGTTTGCGTCAATGCGGTTAGTGCTACCTTAGGGATAATTGGCTTTCCAGTAAGCGCGAAAAATATACTGTTTACGAGCGTACTCTTGCCACTGAAGTTCGGACCGAAAATAAGATTAACTCCCTCGCTGAGATCAAAGTCCCTGCGGTCAAAGCAACCAAAGGATTTAAGGCGTATGTTTTTTAAACGCATAGTCATTGGCGTCAATCACCGTTAGAATCTAGCTTTAGCTCGGTGTTATCGTGAATCATATCAAAGAGCATTTGCGCAGTAATCTTCTCACCACTGTGTTCAATTGCAAGACGAAACCCGTGGACAATTGCATCAATTTCCGCAGCGCCCAGAATCGAAGTATACTTGCTCGTCGTCATGGCGAGTGCTTCAACCTCTTTGCTGTAGATTTCAACAAGCTCGTTCTCAAGTTTGGCCGGCATACGACCTTTCCAATCTAAGATAGAAGTAATGGGAATCTATAAGCGTAACCTGTCGCATCATCATTCCAACTTTTTTTACTGTCCTGTTTGAAAACCCGAAGCCTCCCTGCACATCACAATTCGTATAGAATCCACCGGCATAGGACTGTCGAATGAACAGTAAAGGCAAAAATCCAACCGCTATTCTTGTTCCATTTTCAGACACCAATAATCTACTCCCAACCAGACTACGCCAACGAACCATGTACGCTGCCATGAAAGAAACAGTACCCGCCTTAAACAAATCTCAAATGGCCCTTAAAACCAGAAGTGGGACATCAGAATCACTTGATCTACCCCCGCCAACTGCCGGCCTAGTGCGCCGGGGGCACGATCTTCATTTTCAAGATTGCCCCAGAAAAACAGTTCAAGCGACGCGTTGTCAGTGACACCATATCGCGCGCTTCCACTGATACGACGCAACATGTCACCTCTTCTGACTCCTCTGTCCGGATCAAAGGACTCGTAACGCATTGATACAACAAGATTGGGCACAACCCGAGACCTCGTGCCCACATAGTATCCCCTTGACAAAATCTCAATCTCACCATCCACCTTCTGCTCGTCCTCAAAACCAGCGCCAAAATTAACTTCGCCTTCAATCGATACGCCTTTGTAAGCAACAGTCAGGAACGCGCCAGCGACCATGGTCCGTTTGTAAACGGGTTTGTCAGACAGATACGACATCCCAACTCGAAGAGGCCCAACCGCGCTCCCGAACGTTGCAGTCCAGCCCTTGTTTTGATTGGAATCCGCCGGAAGTGCTCCCCCTCCGTTAAAAATAGTAAAATTCCCACCATTGAAGATGGCGGCATTATAGAATGCCTTCCCAACAGCACCGCCAACCTCAACACCAATTTCCCGTTTATTTGAACCAAGATTATAGCCTTGCCGTAGAAGCATATTGTGGTCATTATGTTTAATCCCGAACGGTATGCGAAATTGCCCAACTTTGACATAGACATATTTGGGAACCACGTCAATCGTCGCAAACATATTGAGTGTGGTTCCCATGTTGTTAGAAGCAGTTAAATTGACCTTCTCCGAAGCTTGTACATTAACCGTCAGTTCACCCTGCATCATATAAAAGCTGTCGACGGATGAATGACACGAACCGCAGTTGGCCCTAGTAACAGCGTCTGAATGATCAACCTTAGTGGTCTTAATGTAGGCGGTCCGAATGTCAATCGCACAGCTCAGAATCCCTGTAATCTTGTCGACTTCGGCCGTGATTACGTCGGCATTAAAATCGTCCGGAAACACAAAATCGTTATCTTCAAAAACGTGTCCGATTCCATTACGCGGGCCCCCACCGGTAGGATTAATGTGGCATAAGCCACACGCACTCCCAAATTGAGCTGCGAACTCAGGTCGAGGAACTGAATCTTCGACGACACCAAATAGCGATAGAAGCATTGCAGCTAGCAAACAGACTCTAGTTTGTAAGACATGTTTCACTTTTGTCCCGCTTTCGAATCTGAAAGTTTTGTGTCGTTCGCCTACCAAACACTGTCCGTATTCTTTTTCCGGCAATAAGTGGGGCACTCGCGGTCATTCCAACGTGAACACACACGTCAATCTCAAGCGATATATCATCACAAACCGAGAAAACCCTGGTTAGCTTTCGGACCCTTTCTCCAGTTCCAGGACCTCTAGAGCCAAACGTCCACACACTGTCGTTAGGATCATCCGACTGTGTCCTATCCAAAAAAATTTTCTACCTGGAATAGATTGGCTACCGCCTAAGGCATCTAGAAATGTCGAAAAAATCTCCTTGTCCAGAAATTGGCGTTAACCACAACTCCAAGGATAGCAAAGCGATACTTGCCGAACCAGCCTACAAGTCCTTATAAAGTTTGCACCGTCTGGGTTTGTAAATCTAAAAACATTAGGACCCTTTACATAATAACCCTGGCGCATTGCCTATCGACGTCCTACTGACGTTGAATCCTTAGTCACTAGCGGTTCGCACTCTGAGCGCTGGCACACCAATTCAGGTGGAAGCTATCGAAGCAACACTGATGTTTCAAAACACAATAGCACCCAGCCGGTCGCGGTTTCTCCTCAAACAAACTATGCTTTCGAGAAGGACAACACCATGAAATGCCGGAAGCGATTCCCCTAACAATTCGCGAACTCACTTGACGCTGTTTGTTTTCCATTCCCAATACGCAGTGTCCATGACAAACGGGCACAATTTGGAACTAAAGCGAGTTCGGAAGTTAGACTGGTATCGTATTGTCTAGCCCAGATCGTTACTTCGTGATGTTTAACCTATATAGGGGTCACACGTACACCACACGGAAAGTAAAGTCAGAGCTCTACACATGCGAAAACCAATTCAGTTACTCCACCAGCCTCAACAACTTAAGATATTTCACGCTATCGAGCATCAGGACCAACACCTGAATCTCGACCTGAAAGGAGCAATGGAACCCTCATGCCTGCTCGCAAGCACGGCGGCGAATAGTAACATATGAACTTCGGCAATTCCAGGTCTATTCCAGATTACTTCAGCTGGAAATCCGGTTTCCAACACGCACAACATGTCAAACCGGCCCAAAGCTTTGCCGAATTGGGGTGCCACGATTCGATTGCTACATGTCTCACCCATGATTGAACGCTGAATCGGCATACATTATACCACCGGCTGGATTCGGTATCAAGCAGTTTAGTTCTCACTCAGGGAACAAGAATGAAGGTGTGTCGTGGCTATCCGACCTAACAACAACAAACACGGCAAACGTGCGTATTTTGTCCTCAATCAACTTTATGAGAAACAGCGGCAATTTATCAGAGGCAACACTTCGGTGGCATTCAACATTTTAGATTGTATTCTCCGCAGAATCCTGCTATAATCAACCCTGATTTTCGAACGCAAATAGCGATATCAGATGGAGACAAGTTGTCGATGCACACCAAACGCAAAAATTCTTTAAACCTGCAGCCACTCATTCCTGCAAACCAATTTGTGGGCCTCCAAGGAATCACACATCTCTGCACAGGGGGAGAAGCTCCATGGTTAAAATCCCAGAAGAGCGTATATGACGATTTTACCCGTCTGAAAAGCACAGGTTATGAAGGACGGAACGAGATCTACGCCCGCGGCGAGCGCTGTAGGCATCGTCTCGCGAAACTTTGGCACGTACCCGCCCAAAGGATTGCTTTCATGCCGTCGGCAGCTGAGGGCATGAACTGGCTG
>CAYZGU010000042.1:0-7222 GCA_964478165.1 uncultured bacterium
AACAACAGTAGCCCAATTCGTCAACAGTTGATGGGCGGTGGGATGAGCGCTGGCGGTCATTTCGGACCGAAAGATGGTGATGTGCCACTGAAAGTCTGGCTCGAAGAACACGGAATTATCATGGAGTAGATAGCATTCGTCATAGCTTATTCAAAGATTAGATGGAAACTGATTAATTCCAAGTTTATCTGTTTTGTCCAGCTGATTTGTCATTGCGCCTCTGCTAGAAATGGCCTCAATCTTTGTATCTGAAAATCACATTCCTCCACAAGGCTTTCTCGCGTTTGGTTATCGATTCATTCTCTCACACTGAGATTTTCCACATCGTTCAGAAGAGCCCTGTTTCTCACTCCAAAAAGCCCCCAAAACGTTCTACTTCTATTAGCGTGGAACCACCATGGTTTTCATGAACAGATTTGTAACGTGTTCTTCAAATAATGAATCCAAGAGCATTGTTAGCGCACCATTAATTGCGCGAATTACTCAAACAATAGTAAACACCTCCTAACCACGCCTGTCGAGCGTTCCTCGACTACGGATTTCGTCAGGCCTTGGATGGATTCAAACTCTACTTGCCCGATATGTTCCAGACTCTAAGGGTCTCGAAATCGCATTTTTCGACTAAGTCCTTGTATCGCAGCGCGTATCGCAGCGCCGAACTGATTTTCAATTTCTCGTACTCTCGTTAATTAATTACTTTCAAGCCTTCTGCCGCACCGGCGTACCGTTCTTTCGTAGTTGACATTTCGACAGAAAAGGCTACAATATTCTCAGTTCCGAAATGACAAAGTAAGAAGGTGTACGGTAGGCCACTGAAATGGTGGATGTTCTCATTTTTTCAGTGGATATGACAGCGATGCTTGGCTACGAAGACTGCGCCCCTTGCTGTTCCTTACTCCCCTGGTATTCTTTGATATGTTTTCGGTAGTCGTTTAATCGGCATTAGACCTCTTGGTCTGGTGTATCTAGATTTACGGTTGGCATTGCACCTAACAGATGTGCAAATTTATTCCATTCGGAATTCTCTTTGTCATTACTCTAATATTCATTATTTACAAGCAACAACTCTTAACCATACTATAAAGGAGTTAACATGAAAAACAACACATGGACGTTCTGTCTCCTCCTACTTTGTGTCGGAATGTTTTCTGCTGTTCCTGCCCAGGAAATCTCGGACAAGGAATACCAAAACCTGTTGAAAAAAAACAAATTCAACTCGTTGTATCCATTGGTAATTGTTGAAGGCGCAGATGAATACTTTGATAAATGGCAGAAGATGATGAAGAATTCAGCAATTCCGGAAAAATATGCTTACCTTGCAGCACTGTCAGCTTCCGCTGCTCTGAAATGTGAATATTGCATCCCAGCACAAAAACTTCTGGCAAAAAAAGCAGGTGCAACGGAAGAGGAAATGAAAATTACAGTCCAAATTGCCGCGGAAGTTGCCCGCTTCAGTACTCTGCTATATGGCAATGAATGGCCGCTACCAAGGTCAAAATAAGCCGTCAGAGCGATGAAGTAACTGGAAGCATGGTTCTTTTTACCCTTAAAACAAGAAACATCCTATCTTTCGATTGTGCTCCGAGCAATCAAATCACTCATTAAAGTAGTAAGTAATGATGCGCAGAAATTTGCAGGCTGAAGCAGTTGGCATAAACGGAGATCCTACAGGCAGAGAACACTTGTCTTGTCAGCAGAATCGAGATCAAACTCTTGTGCTATCAGCACAGGCAAGTGGCGCAAGAAACGAAGATTCTTCGGCCTGTTTTAGTTATAGAAATCTCATAAAGAGCACAACCCCAACACGACTGCAATAGCTCAGATCGTTCCCCTGATTCCACTCACGGCGCGTAATCACAGACAGCTACTCATGAAAGGATCCAGAATGACCGAGAATTGCCAAGTTCCCAGACAAGCGGAAGTTCGACAATTTTCAATCGTTTTTGAGAGCCCAAGTCCGAGATAGAGAACCGTGAGCGTAGCAAGCACGAGCGCGACGAATTCGGACGCTCTCCGTTCACTTCTATATTTAGATCTAAAAATGCGAATAGTTGCTCATCTAGTAGCAAGCGAGAATCAGATGAAAACACATCAGAGCCACCTGGCTTTCATTGGATGCGCCAGTACAGTTCTACTCTGGCTATTCGCATGTTCCAACGGACATTTTCCTGCGGACACCCTCGACGATTCATTTCACGTTGAGGGTGATTATTCATTTTCAAATGTTGCCTCCGCGAGTACGCAACTAGGTTTTAAGTTGATTGCATCTCTCCGAGAACGAGAACCCGGGCAAAACATCTTCATCTCTCCCGTAAGCATTTCGATTGCGCTTACCATGACATACAACGGAGCCGTTGGAGAAACAGAACGCGCCATGGCAGAAGTGTTGGAAATCAAGGAACTGGAGCTTAGCACTGTTAATAGGTCAAACGCCGCGCTAATACAAAGTCTCGAAACCCATAATCCCAAGGTTCAACTCTCAATTGCAAACTCAATCTGGTCCCGTCAGGGCGTTGAATTCTCCCCTGAATTCTTAGACCGAAATCGTCAATTTTTTGAGGCACAAATCACGTCACTGGATTTCGTTAAACCAGAGAGCGCTGAAATCATCAATGAATGGGTAAACACCAGCACGAAGGGCAAAATTGCAAAAATCGTTCAACGGATCGATCCGCAGACATTAATCTTCTTGATTAACGCCATCTATTTCAATGGAAGCTGGGAGACAAGATTTGAAAGGTCAGAAACGCGTAACGCCATCTTTCATTTGGAAGACGGGGGGGAGAAGCAGGTACGAATGATGCATCGAGAGGGTGAGTATCTCCACTTGCGAGATGACAGTTTCGAGGCGGTCCGCTTGCCGTATGGTGACGGACGCATGAGCATGTACATTTTCCTGCCTAATCGGGACTCGAATCTCAACGAGTTCTTGGCAGGTGTGAGCGGAACGGAATGGATACGCTGGCGCTCGCAGTTTCGTCAAGTTCCACGCGACAGCGTGATAATCCTGCCGCGTTTCAAACTGGAATATGAAGTAAAGCTCAACGAAGCGCTCAAGGCTTTGGGCATGGGAATTGCTTTTGGTGCTGGTGCCGATTTTCGCAGCATGGGACCAGGCCTATTTATCAGCGAAGTGCGTCACAAATCCTTCATAGAAGTGAACGAAGAGGGCACCGAAGCGGCTGCAGCAACTGTTGTTTCTGGCGTTAGGTCTCTACCATCAGTCTTCCGGGCAGACCGGCCCTTCTTTTTCGCCGTCTACGACCAGAAAACGACGACGTTACTGTTCCTGGGGATCATTACAGAACCGATGTAGCACTCTGAAAATTAACGCGCATGAGTATAGGAAGGAGAACCAGGTGTGATAAAGAGAATTATACCTCCTGGCAAACGAACAAGTCTGACACTTGGCGCAATTGCTCGAAAGTAGGTTTACAAATTCCACCGTATTTTTCATGAGTTTGTGCCGTGAGCTTGGCTCCCGCCGATACTCAGATGGCTTGATACCGACAGATGCCTTTGTTGATTAACGGATACATGCACTCAATTACAAGGGGAAAACGATGAATGTAAGGATTGCCGTATTGCCCGGAGACGGAATTGGTCGAGAAGTCACAGCTGAAGCTATCAGGGTGTTAGACGTCATTCAAGAGAAACATGGACACCACTTTAAATACGAATACGCCCTCATCGGGGGTTGTGCCCTCGATGAAAAAGGAACCGCGCTGCCAACGGAAACATTGGGCCTTTGCCAAGAGTCTGATGCAATCCTGTTGGGCGCAGTAGGCGGACCCAAGTGGGACGACGTATTGAGCGAAGAACGTCCCGAAAGGGCCGTGGCAAGAGTCCGAAAAGAGCTGGACCTCTTTGTGAACCTTCGACCAATTCGTGGTAGAAAAGCGCTGGCTCCTGTCTTACCAGTCAAGGCCCAGATTATTGGTGAGGGATTGGATTTCGTCGTTATTCGGGAGCTGGCGGGTGGCATCTACTACGGCGAACCCCGCGGTATCGTGAAAGATTGCGATGGAGAACGAGGATTCAATACGTTATCTTACACCACAGGAGAGATCGATCGCGTCCTGCGCGCTGGTTTTGAAATGGCGCGAAAGCGATCGAAAAGGCTCACTTCCGTCGCCAAGGAGAACATGCTGGAGAGTTCAAAACTCTGGCGTGAGGTCGCAACGAAAGTCAGTCGGGATTATACCGATGTCGAGTTGAATCACCTCCTGATTGATGCTTGCGCGTATCATCTCATTCGGAATCCCGATCAGTTTGACGTAATCGTGACAGGAAACATCTTCGGAGATATCCTCACTGACGAAGCTGGTGTGTTAGCAGGTTCACTCGGGATGTGCCCCTCGGCAAGTTACGGATGTACCCACCAGGGGCTCTATGAACCGATTCACGGAACTGCCCCAGACATCGCCGGACAAGGGATTGCCAACCCAATAGGGGCAATTCTTACTGCAGCGCTTCTCCTCCGATACTCCTTCAATCTCGAAGCGGAGGCAGCGGATATTGAGATTGCCGTTGATCGCACAATTGACAAAGGGTATCGTACACTCGACATTCAAGAGGCTGAACTAAGAGCGACGAGCACCGTCGAGATGACCAACGCCATCATTGCCGAGATTCGTGGAACGTAAAAGATGGTAATTTTGAAATCAGGGAGGAACATCTGACAATTTTCGACACTAAACGCGTTCTAGTTTGGTAGAAATCAGGACATTGGAAACCGATAAATCCCGTCGTTTGAGTTGTCAGATAATGTACGCACACACCACGGTGAGTGGGTGGACCCGCCTGGCCAAATTCTCCTTTATCCGCATGCGGTTCCCAACCTTAAGAACTGGACGTGTACAACGCACACAACGGGGAACATTTTGCGTTAAAGTCCGAGCGTGGCGTCAACTCATCAGATTGCCAATTACTGCAAGGCTTTCAATGCTCTAGTTTGTAGTTTTCTGCGTGAGGATTCGAGTGTCAATCAACCCCTCTATCTGGGTACTCAGCTCTATTCATAATACCAGGAATTTTAGTGAGGGACCTTAGCAAGTAAGGGCCTTCCTCGTGGTCACACGAAGACTCTGATGACACATTTTAACGGGGGATTTACAAGGGCCAACGGGAATGACAAGCTGGATCTTCAACTCGCGCATTACGATCTCAAAATCCTCCTGTATAATATAGAAGGAGCCTATAGCATGCCAACATCAATGAACTTCTTTCAACAGGTCAATCTCAGCCTGGAGAAAGCCAGCAATTTTGTAGATTGTCCGCAAGGGCTACTGGACCAGATAAAGACGTGTAATGGGGTCTATCACATGAGTTTTCCACTGGAAAGAGATGACGGTTCAATTGAAGTCATTCACGGTTGGCGTGCTCAACACAGTCATCACAAACTTCCGGTGAAGGGAGGAGTTCGTTATAGCGTTTCTGTTAATGAAAATGAGGTAATGGCGCTCGCGGCCCTGATGACGTATAAATGCGCCATCGTTGACGTTCCATTCGGTGGAGCCAAAGGCGGAGTCCAGATTGCAATTGACAGGTATTCCCCGCGCGAATTAGAGCGCATCACACGTCGGTACACCTATGAGTTGTTTATGAGAAATCTTATTGGTCCAGGGACTGATGTTCCCGCACCAGATTACGGCACTGGTGAACGCGAAATGTCATGGATGCTGGACACATATAGAACATTGTCTCCAGACAAACTACAAGCGGGTGGCTGTGTCACCGGAAAACCGGTAACGCAGGAGGGAATCCGTGGCAGAAAAGAAGCAACCGGCAAAGGCGTCTACTTCGGTATTCGCGAAGCGCTTGGTATTGCAGAAGATATGAAGCAGCTTGGACTATCCCCAGGGCTCGAAGGAAAGTCGGTTGTCATACAGGGACTTGGAAATGTCGGATACCACGCCGCCAAGTTTCTAGGAGAAGGCGGTGCGGTTATCGTCGGGGTAGCCGAGCAGGAGGGAGCGATTCATAACCACAAAGGACTGGATATTGATGAAATTATCAAACATCGAACCGAAACGAAATCAATCCTCGACTTTCCCGGTGCAATCAATATCAAGTCGACCACACAAGCGCTTGAATTGGAATGCGATATTCTCGTTCCCGCCGCCCTTGAAAACGAGATTACCGCCGAAAATGCCCCTCGAATTCACGCTAAGATCGTTGCCGAAGCCGCAAATGGACCAACCACTGTAGAAGCACAAGACATTCTCACAGCCAAAGGGACAATGATTCTTCCTGATGCGTATCTCAATGCAGGTGGTGTAACGGTCTCATATTTCGAATGGCTCAAGAACCTTGCACATGTCCGCTTTGGGCGCTTAGGGCGACGCTTCGATGAAACGATACAAACGGAAATGTTAACTGCCATTGAAAAATTGACGGACAAGAGGCTGTCTCCAGCTGAAGTGAATCACTTAACACATGGTGCGAATGAACTTGATGTGGTAAATTCTGGACTGGAAGATACCATGATTACAGCGTATCATACCATCAGGGAAACTCGGAAACACTATGGTGAAACCGTGGATCTTAGAACGGCTTCGTTCATCGTCGCTATTAAGAAAATTGCACGGGTATACTCGGAACTTGGCATCTTCCCGTAACATTTGCTTCAAGGACAAAGGATGCTCAGTTCGGATAACTTTGGTAGCAACCGCGATACGGATAACGGCGATTGGAAGAGTATCCCCGGATATATGCTTCTCCTCGGAGGGGCTATTTGGTCGCTGATTGACGCGCCGATGTCAGCCAACAGAATCAATCGGCAAAATCGGCAGTTTTCTTACGGGCATCTGATTCAACTTGATGGCGACAGCACCGCGCTTGGAATCGATCCAGTCACTTCGCGCAACAGATTAGGCACTGTGCTCACCCTCAGGTTCTAGATGTGAAGCGCGCCTCTTCTTTTAGCAAATGAATAACGATCAACTGAGCGGATAGATCGAAGGAGCGATCAAGCGACTGAATAAGGAGTGCGATAGAAATCCACCGCTATTCCCTACGGTAAGAACTGTATCCGGGCGCCTATAATAGCAGACACGCGCTGTCGTGCATACTACTCCGCCCTACGTTTTTCGACAATATAGTACGACACCGGTAGAACTAGCAGCGTCAAGAGCGTCGCTGTTATCATCCCTCCGCTAATGACGATTGCGAGCGGTTTCTGGAGTTCTGCGCCTGAACCGTGGGCTAGCGCGAGCGGCAA
>CAYZGU010000043.1:0-11454 GCA_964478165.1 uncultured bacterium
TTGCCGCTCGCGCTAGCCCACGGTTCAGGCGCAGAACTCCAGAAACCGCTCGCAATCGTCATTAGCGGAGGGATGATAACAGCGACGCTCTTGACGCTGCTAGTTCTACCGGTGTCGTACTATATTGTCGAAAAACGTAGGCAATATGCATAATGAACTGTAGGAGCGATCTGCCTATCACGACCTTCCGTCGCAGGCAAATCTCTGGAATCGGAAACAAAACTAGCTCCTACTGAAGGCGATCGAGGATGGTCAAGTCTCCGATTTCTGTTCCTATCATCCCCAGTTGGCGATAGAAGTTCCAGCGTGAGATCAAAGGAGATTGAACCAATGAACAGTTCAAAGGCGAGAGTAGTGACTGCGATGGAAATCGCTCTTCAATCATTAAATCACTGACTTCCTCGCTTCAATTCCTCAGTTGTCTGTGCGAACCATCTTCCGCTAATCCGCATCATCTGCGTTATCCGTGATCCGATTTCCCTTCTTCTATCATTGCAAACTCCGGCATAGAGCGAGATGAGGATCTTCTGACAATCAGAAATCAGGTACGATAGCCCTGCCCCGCCTTTTTGGTCTCGGGATCGAATGTTAAGGTATCGCGCGTCCCGACGAGGTGGAGCCGCCAAATGCCGCCTTGAGGATGACTCAGCCATCCAAATCGTCCTCCGGAGACCGTCGCGGTGACACCGCCCTCCAATGTCAGAGCCATTGCTCCAAAATCTTCCACATCGCGATCAAAGTGCCACTTGAAGAAATAATTGGCGGTATTCGCGTACACAGTTTTTACCGTCTTGCGAGTCAACCAATTCACCATAGCGACGGCATAGACGCCAATATCAAACATCTCCCGCTTGGCGTCGACAAAGGTGTAACGTTCCACAGTGGGTTTTTCTACGCGCTTCGTGCCTACGGGCGCAGACCCCGGATGCCCCTTGGCAAAGATAACGTCACAGTGGATGGCGCGAAGTTCGCCGATGTCACCGCGATCCAATGCCTGGCGCGCGGCTTGTGCAGGCGGATTGTGTATGGTGGTGTACATCTGGCTGCGTACCCCAGCCCGCTTTACCGCTGCTACGATACTCGCTGCGTCATTAGGGTTCAGCGCAAGCGGTTTATCGAGATAGAGGTGTTTTCCCGCTTCCGCGCATAGAGCGCCCACGCCGCTCGGTCTCTACGCACAAGCTGACAATGTGCACATCGTCGCGCGCCAATGCATCCTCCAGATCTGGTATGTAAGGAAGGTTCAATTCTTCGGCAAGTGCGCAATTCAGTTCAACACGATCGGATGGCGCATCCAGTCCATCGGACGATGCGATGAGCTGGCATCGCGGGTCTGCGGCGAACAACCGCGAATAGTTTTCTTGGTGCGATCGATGTCCGCCGATTAACAATACGCCGTACTTCTGTTGATTGTCCATGTCATTCCTCGCTCGTCAATTTTACGGGTTCTCCCGACGCAATTGCCTGACTAATCAGGTCGGAGAGGTGCCTTGATCTGCCAGTTGAATCGAAGATCTCATCAACCGATATTGCCCACGTGGGGTTTCATGATAGATTGCGCCCTTGTTGCCGACTAAGGTCAAATCTATGGATACCTCCTGATCAGCCGGAACGCGATTCACGCTGAGTAAAGCAGTCTGTCCACCCGAATATTGAATCATCGTCGTGGACTGTGTCGCATCCTGACTCTGTTGCACATAAATCTGTTCAGGTGATGACGGCATCCACGCATTCGCAATATTCGCGAGGGCAGCACTTGCCCCAACGGTATCTTCGTCCTTGAGCGGGGATTGCAGCAGACAACGAACGAACACCGGGCTGCCTATTCGTCCTTCATTGATAACGGATTGAACTGATTTCTGCAGTGATTCCAATGTTAAATTTCTCCTTTCGTCCAGATTCACGCGACGCTTGTTGACATGATATTGTGATGATTGTTTCGACAATAATGCTGCCTTTGGCAACGCTATCACTGCCAGTCGCCCAGAAACCCGCTGAGCAGAGATTCAAGTGATAGGATTGGAACATACCCAGTTCGGTTTGTAGGAGCGATTTTCAATCATCAAATCGAAGATGGAATCTTCACAGGTGAATAGGAAGTCAACTGGCCAAGAATGGGAGTCGCGATTCGGAGATCGCTCCTACAGAGGAGGCGCAATAAAGGGATTTCTATCGCCCTCACTATCTGTTCGGTTGATCGCTCCTATCGGGTGTTCAACTGCGCAGGTACGGTATTATTCAAACAGGCTCTAAGGAAAGATTCAAGATCTCAGTTCAAATCTTCCGCCCGCCGGAAAAGGGTTACGCCAATTATCCCTCTCAAGGTTCTATAATTTCAAGGCTCTTCAGGCGGAGTTAAGCATTTAGTTCCGACTCAAAAACTTCGTACTTCTGAGCATAGTGCTCTTGTTATGGTTTCGAATGCCGTTCTGAATCCATGTGTCTTAAGTCAGGTACAACTCAAGTCGTTTCGGGGATGGACGGAGTGCTGAAGGAGACTCGGCGTGCAGTTTGTTTGACATCCTGTGACGAACATTTAACTCCTCAGAGATTATGGCGGTTGCATATTTCTGGAGTGATTGCATTTTCAGCGCGTCTAGGCAAGATTCGTTCTTCAAGGGATTTGAGAATATGAAAATGTCATGGCTTGGTATCTCCTAAGAAGGCGTCAAATTTCGATTGATAGTCCCTGAAATCTGCCAAACGGGTAGAAAGCCGATGTTGTGAGAGGTAAGTGATCCTGATACCTACGCATTCCCTTAAGATTCTGACAAGCTGTCACGATCTCTGCAGTTAGGACATCTTGCCAACTTCCTCCATTAGGAAAGGGGTGTCTCTTTAAGATGCGAAACTCATTATACAATGACGTGTCTTTGTTACCCACAGGGGACCAAGGAATTGTAATAGAATGAGAGGATATTGAATCCCGATTCTGGTCTTTAGCTTGTCCGTTTTTAAATCATGAGTTGGGCAGCTGGCTTCTTGGCTCGTTTTGTTCTAACTTGGCGATTGTGCTCACGATTTCGTTCTCCAAAGTTGGTAAATAACGCGAATAGAATCAAAAAGATGAAGACACGTACGCCCGCTCATGCGGCCTAATGGCAATTCCCTGAAACCCCTGGATGTATTTTCACAAATATCAGGCATAGATGTTTTTCATTTGCCATGCGTCAAGCGATTTAAGCATCATGTCCTGACCTTGTGCACGCAGAGAAACTCCTGCGCTATCATCACGGCTGGGGTAGACACGCAGGGCAAGGCATTGTTTTCCGTTGACGAACACCTCAATCACGCTCTTGTCGACGAAAACTCGCAAACAAAGCGGTTCGTCCTCTTCCATGAGAATTGGCGCGCTTTCAGGTGGGCGACAGCGTGCATCTGGCAGCAAAGACGAATGGGATGAATCGATTGAAATCATGCTGTAGTGTTGATTGTCGCCCCTGTCTCGGTTCCTGAATCCGCGATTTCTAAAAAACGAAATCCGAGTAAGTTCCTCCCTGTTCGGCGAACGAAAAACGTTAAGTTCGACCATGCCGGTTGTTGGTAACTTCGGAGGTGCAATCTCAGTCACAATTTCCATTGTCTTGCCGATAACACCGTCTAGCACAATTTCTTGATTAGCAGGAAGCACGGTAGTTCCAAAGTGCCGGTGGTCGAATCGAAGGGACTCGAGGTCTCCGGCAGGCTCGATAGCTAACTCATTCTCGCCTACCAATGTCAAACGACGTGGGAGGGACATGATCTGATCCCATCCGTCGCTATTCTTTCCAGCGTTCATGTTAAAAATAACGATTACCCCGCCTTGGCCATCCGGGGTTGCGGAAGGAGCATGTAAGCCGGAAGGAGTAGAAGCGCCGAAATTAAATTTTCCGTGCGCAGTGGCAACAAACTTGTCTCGTTTCTTGTCATAATCACCTAGTATATATTGTCCGCCACTCATGTGACTGAAAAATAGAAGAATATGCCGGTTTCCAATTGGCCAGAAATATGGGCATGCCCCATCGTCCCCTAGCAACGTGAAACGGTCATCCTCAACAAAAGGATGTAGATATTCCCAAGTTCTCAGATCTCTTGAACGAAACAGAAAATTGGCACGAATGCGCCCGCCCCCTGGTCCATTTGGCAGTGTGCCGCCTGAGAGAGAATAATACGTCTCGTCTTTCTTCCAGATGCACGGGTCAAATACCCGGTATGGAAGAGGAGATTCATGAGTGCTCTTTATTGGAATTACGGCCTCACCAGTCACCTTCTCCCAATTCAACAATAGGGGATCACTTGACACCGCAACTAAATTTCCTACCTCGGTCCCGTGATACATGGCAATTACTCGGTCTTCTTCGACAAATGTTGAACCGGAGTAGCAACATCTTTCCGGATTTGGGTAGATCGCATAGGGCAAATCCCGCCAATGGACTAGGTCCTCACTGACTGCGTGTCCCCAATGCTGACGGGGATCTTCCGGGGGATATGCTTGATAAAAAAGATGCCACTGTCCCTTCCAGAAACAAATCCCATTCGGGTCGTTCAGCGTGTGTTCTGGGTTGACGTAGTGGTAGATTGGACGGTACTTGTCGCCAGCCACGGCCTTTCGTGCCTCGTAAAATCTCAACATCAGGGGATTATTCTTAAGTTGTACTGCCTGTTCTTCAAGCGTATTCGAAAAAGTGTATTTGGGAACAGCTGAGGTATAATCTGGTTTTGACTCTTGGGGGGGATCGATTTTCTGCATGGATGTTACCTCGATTTGTTCGGGTGTTATTGATTTGCGCAGATTGGATCACTTCGCATTCGCTTGTCGTTGTTGCGGACACTCAGAATCAAGATATCCTGCTCGTGAATGCATCAGATAGCAATAAGAAAAAGTGTAGTATCGTCATTGGGGTAACTCGTTTTGAGACGGTTCTGCTACATTCATTAACAAGGAAATTACGACGTTAATGGGGAAATTGAGTATGACTTTAGTAGCCAAGGTTGGAGACTTAGGCAGAGTTTTGGCGAAGATTCTCCCAATTTGGCCTCTCTTCTCCATGGATAAACGTAGTGTGACAGGTGGCAAATTCTCAAAATCCTAGAGACCTCCTTCGCAATAGAAGACGGCATGGCAGTCAAATGCTTGGTAGGTATTTCAAAAGACGAGGACTGCGCCACGATTTCGCTATGTTTCTCTGACTCCTTGATGTGAAAAGCTGTGAACGCTCCTAGGCTGAACTCCATGAGAGTTAATTTGATGATATGCGTCGCGACGATAACGTATGCCGCACACGATTGAACACTGTGTAACTCGGCTAGGACTGACAGCTTGTTTCTGCTTATGGAAAAAAACTAAGGCTGACCGCTATGAACTCGATTTCGTCTCAGTTGAGGTTGTGTAACAGTTCTGTTCACCATTTACTTTGTTGATACTTCTGGAAGTCGTCTAGATAATTGTGAATGATAGTGGATTGTCGCTTTGGTTAATCATTGACTGTACACGCAAATCGAGTGTTACTTTCAGAGACGCGTACAAACCGTTATTTGCATTTTGTTAGATTATAACATTGTTTTTAAATTTGACAAGTAGTAGAATGCTAATTATAATGGGCCAGCGGAAAACCACGTTGGTCCAAAAGCCGTCTCTCAATATAAATTCTATGTTCTATACGAGTGCACCATCAAACGAAGTTTTCCACCGGTGTGAAAACGATGTTCCTCCTCGGTTGTAGAGGCGATAGCTCCCTCGCTCGGACCAGATCTTTTTCTCTAAGGTGGATGTGAAGGTTCTCGTAAGCGGCTTTTCCGGTCGAAAATTCTGAACGAATTCAGATGAGTTGTTCCCTCAGAAAATGTTCAAGATTGCCAATCCCCTTTTCTTGTCAATATTGATTAGCATTCCGATCTTGGTGATTGTTCAACTTAAGTCACTAGTGGAGGCAACGCAATGGCGGAAAATTACCACGCTGATTTTTCGAATAGTCACTCTAGTTTGTTTGGTGCTTGCGTTGGCAGGTTTGCATCGGAGTCAGCAAAAGGCCAGCCTTGCTATTGCTTTTATCTTGGACGTTTCAGAGAGTATCCCCATTTTGGAGCAGCAGAAAGGAATAAATGAGATTAATAAGGTGGTGGATTCTCTGAGACCGACAGATCGTTTTACGGTGATTCCGTTTGCGACGCAAGCGTCAATCGGGCTCCCGCTAAGGGCAAAGCTTGATCAACCCAAATTAACCTGGGAGTTGCTGTCCGAAATTGCTATAGATTCCGAACGAACTGACATCGCAGCCTCGTTCCAATTGGCAATCTATACACTACCTGATAATCGACCGAGACGGATTGTGTTGCTTAGTGACGGATTGCAGAATATGGGCGATCTGAATTCCCTTATAGACTTAGCTCATACAAGTGGGGTAGAGGTTTTCACAGTTCCCCTAAATTCTGAGCGAGAAGATGAAGTTTGGGTGCGTGAACTCCGCGTGCCCGCACGAGTCAAAATTCATCAAACTTTTGCCATACGCGCAATTGTCGAGTGTGGACGTGCTCAGCAAGTATGGGTACAGGTCTTCCGGAACAACGAGCAAATCTCAGAACTTCAGATGATCACGCTCAAGCCTGGGAAGCAAGAAATCAGTTTGTCGACACAACAACTGGACAAAGAGGGAATATACAGATATCAGGTCAAAATTCCGATTGACGATGGTCTGCCTCAAAATAACGAAGCATATGCCTTTGTGCGGGTTGTAGGCCAGCCCCAGGTTCTATATGTAGAGGCTAATCAGCCACATGACGGCTACCTAAAACACATCTTAGAAGAACACGGATTTTCGGTTACTGTTATCGCACCTCGGGAGTTCCCTGCTGAGGCGGAAAATCTCCAGGGTAGTGACGTTATCCTTCTGAGTAATGCATCTGCGGAAGAGTTTTCGGAAACGCAAATGGCGATGATTGAGAGTCACATTCGTGACTTCGGGAAGGGCCTTGTTGTTGTTGGAGGCGATCGGGCTTTTGGCAACGGTGGATACAATGATACACCACTGGAGAAAGTGTTACCGGTTGAGATGACGCCTCGACAGCGCAGAGAGCCATTCGCACTCATGTTCGTGATTGATACCTCGGGTAGCATGGCGAATTTTGTCGGTGCGAATCAGAAGATTCAGTTGGCTATTGAGGGCGTTCGCACAGCCGTGCGAACGCTCGATAATGAAGATATGGCCGGCGTCATCAGTTTCGGGGCGAAAATTGGTCAGAAGATTTCACCCACAACGAAGCACGAGATGATTATTCGCGAAGTTGGAAAACTCCGTCCTACCGGTGGTACGAAGATGTATCCTGCACTCAAACAGGCCTTTGAAAATCTGAAGAAAGTTGATGCAAAACAGAAACATATCATCCTTTTATCCGACGGGAGATCTGATGGGGATTTTGACACACTAGCCTCTCAGATAGCAGCAAACCAGATTTACATAACGACAATTTCTATCGGTGATGCCGCAGAAATGCTGATGAAAGAGATTGCTGAGCTAGGGAAGGGAACCTATTTGTCCGTTCAAAATGTCAGTCAACTTCCGAAACTATTGACGGAAGAGGTTCAAAAGAGTCGAAAGTACACGATTCAAGAAACATTTCAACCCATCATCACTGAATCAGGTTCAGCAATCTTAGCTGGTATCACTAAGATTCCACGGCTCCATGGTTACGTTGCGACATCTTCAAAGCAATACGCCGGGGTCTTTGTTCATTCTCACAAGGAAGATCCGATTCTATCGGCGTGGAGTTATGGTCTTGGTAGATCCGTTGCCTTTACTTCCAATGCAAAATCAGGTTGGGCCACCGATTGGATAGAATGGGAGCAGTTCGGTAAATTCTGGGCTCAAGTAGTCAATTGGACAGCACCTGCCGCTGAGGGAAACCCGTCCTTCGATTTAACTGTGTCACGGAGCAACGGAGTAGGAGAGGTTGTCATCGATGTCCCCTCGGTTGGCAAATCCGAAAACTCTCATACATTGGACGTGCGCGTTGGTTTGCCCAGAGGGGCTGGGGAAGCTGTTGAAATGCAGCGAGTAACACCGACAGAATACAGGGGAAAATTTTCAATTGGTGAGCGCGGAGTATATTCGGTAGCCGCGCAGAGGAAACGTGGTCAAGAGATTCAGAGTTCGAGACGGACAAGTTTTGCCGTGTCATACCCTGCTGAGTTTGGAGAATTTGGGGTAGACCATCGACTTCTGAGTATCCTATCTGAGCGTACAAATGGGATTTATCAAGCTACGGCTACACAGATTTCGCAACATACGGGAGAGCTTGTTGAGGAACGAAGAATGCTCTCGCACTCCCTACTGATGGTAGCGATTTTTTTGTTTGTGTTCGAAATGATTTTTCATCGATTCAGTTTCTCAGGTGGCTATCTATCTAAACTGAGTGCATTACTGATGAGGTTTCGACCGGGTGCAGATTTTACGCAATTAAGAACTGTTCGTCAGTTGAGCGAAAGAAAAACGGCGCTTAGACAGGGACAAAGAGGAACAACCGGAGAGGTGGTCCCGGGTGGGCAAGCTAGTCATGCACAAAATTCGCGTGCTGGAAATCGGCGGGACGACGGAAACATGGGACGTTTGATGGTAGTCAAGCGTCGAGCGGCGACAGGAATCAACACATCGAGACATGCCGAATAAACGCGAAGTAAACGGGGATCGAAATCACGGAGGAGTCGGACCTGTATTCGCGAGCGCCAAAATCCAATTGTTTCCTCACTTGAACAGCTTCTACAGTGGTAGCCGACTATTCTCTTTCGTCAGTCGAACTTCCGGCAACAAAACTACTCCCATCATTAACAAACTCAATGACCGTGATGTCAATTAATCGGAATCCCTTCAGTCCCCAATGCGGGCTTATGCAAGTCGCAGATTCGTGGCACAGCCGTGAGTACAAAGTATTGCTTCGACGATTGGTGTTAAGCTATTGATGACTTCACGTACACAGTATCTATAACACTTTCGCGCTTAGTCGATTGGTATGTGTAGGGGAATTGTTAGAATAGGAGTCTTACGACTGGTCCTCATTTTGATGAGGCAGAGAAAATACTGTTCCCCATCGTTCTGATTTACACCTTAGTTTGCAACTATTTTATTAGATGGATTCTTGTAAAGTTCACAGATTGGTTTTAAGAGCTCACTTTGCACTTGAATGCTGCTTCTTCCTGAATCCGTAAAGTTCAATCTCCCCTGCCTTAGGAAACCCGCGTTCGATTTGACGGTTGCGTACTGAGTCAGTTCGATATGAATATTGTCCCGAGATGTGCCTATCATCGAAGGTTCCACCGACCTTGAATCGGATGCTATTGGTAATCGCTCTTACGCGTAGATCAATCGTTGGTTGACTATTGTTCTTTATCTGCTTGATGCGTCTCCACTCTCCCTCACGGCCAAGGTTTTCATAAATAATGACGTCTTCAATATTTGTTTCGCGGATTACGATGCGATGGATGGGTTTGCGGATTGGCAAGGTAACAACGATCCAATGTTTCTTATGTTTTTTTTCTGAGAAATTTGGCATCCATGTTGTGCCAATGGTTTCCAGATTTCCATCAATCATTTCGGGAGAACCACACGTTGTCCCTTCGAGTCGCGCGTAATTCGCACTCCACTCCTGCGCAGACACTAGGGCCCCCATGAATCCGGAAGAACACGCTGTAAACAAACAGGAAAGAAGTAGAGATAGTAAGCCGAAGTTTTTGTTCATTCTATTATTCCCTCATTCGAGCACAAGAAGACGTCGCTAGATTTTCACATTCTACCTAACAGCCTTCGTCCGAAAGCCGTTTGCCTAATCGAATCAGTACATCAGTATGCTGTTTCTATTGCAATGTAAATTGCGGAGGATGGATTCTCGATATTAAGTGCCAATAGCTAGGGTTGTTTCGTGGATTGGTGTTTGTTAACAACCTCAATAATGTCGGCACTGCTTATCTTCGAGTATGATGTCCCGAGGAGAACACGGGCAATTAGGTTTAATCTTCCAATATTTCCAGCAAGAGGTGCGCAAGCCTAGAGGCAAAAGCATCATCATTGATATGACTATCCATTTCAACCACAGAGACATTTTCCGAGACGGTGGCTTTGAGATTCTCAATCCACGCGGCTCTAGCTTGTGGTGAATCAAATGGCTGTCCTGCTGCATCAATTGCCGAGACACCCTGTTGTGGGACAATCACCACTGTTGGTCCTGTTGCTCGATTAAGCTTGTGCGCCATGATTTTGCCCAACTCGGCGTTTTCTTCGATGTTTGTACGCATCAGGGTGACTGTTGGGTTATGTTGGTAAAAGTTGCGATTGTCAAACTTTTTGGGTATGGTGTCTGCTGGACCGAAATTCACCATGTCTAGTGCCCCGGGCGCAATCACTTGAGGGATTCCGCAACGGCCTGCCGCTTCTAGTCGATTTGTCCCTGCGGTAAGCACCCCGCCCACCAGTTCATCAGCAAGCTCCGTTGTTGTGACATCAAGCACACCAACGATGAATCCGTCACTAATCAGATCTTCCATCGCCCGTCCGCCAGTGCCGGTCGCGTGGAAAACAAGGACCTCATACCCTGCAGTTTCAAGAATCGCGCGTGCCTTCGTTACACATGGCGTGGTTACACCGAACATTGTTGCTCCAATCAACGGCTTGTCGTCTGATACGGGCACTTCCGCATTCACCATGCCGACAATCGCTCCCGCTGCGTTAATCAGTATTTTTCGAGAAATCCTGTTTATCCCGGAAATGTCCACAACGGAATACATCATGGTGATATCCTTCGTATCTACGTATGGGCTCGTATCACCAGACGCCAAAGTCGAGACCATAATCTTGGGAACACCGACGGGCAAGGCGCGCATGGCGGCAGTTCCAATCGTGGTTCCCGCCGAACCGCCGAGCGAAATCACACCATGAATTGAACCTTCATTGTGCAGCTTAGCTGCGATTGCGGCTGCGCCCCTTGCCATGACGGCGACGCTATTCCCTCGGTCTCTCTCATTCTTTAGCGCAGTCAATGTTGTGCCGGCTGCCTGTGCGACCTGCCCTGCCCCAAAAGTTGGTTCAAACTCTGGTGGACCCAAAATTCCCGTATTGATAACGCATGTCGCAACGCCACTTGCCTCTATGCTTTCCTTTAGAAACAAGAATTCCACTCCTTTCGTATCTAATGTCCCGACAAGACAGGCTGTTTTCGACATGTATCTATTCCTCCGTAGGAGTATTGCAATCTTGGCACAATTGATAGTCATCTTTTTCAAATCCCGACGAACATTATAGTTAGACTTGTCGAATGACGTCAAGGAGATTTTGCGGACACGGCTAACGGAGTTTGTCGTGACGACAGGTAACAGATAATTTAGACATGATGAGATTTGAGAATATGTGGTGAGATATGATAACCTCTCTGAGTTCGGAAACCCAGAGAGGCTCAATAGTGAGGGAATTTAAAATAAGAAAAAGCGCGGTT
>CAYZGU010000044.1:0-234930 GCA_964478165.1 uncultured bacterium
CAGCATAATTCTGCCGTCATTGGATTTATGAGCGCTTCCGTTTCTGAATGTTACCCAATATTTGTCTTTCCAACGCACCATCGATGTAAAGGCGTTGTGCTGACCGTTGTGGTAGATAACTTTGTTCGATAGAAGCTGCATAGATCAACCTCCTTCGGTTCTTGTAGGAAACCAGACTTGATATGCTATGGGTGAGATCAATCAACACGTTTCATAGTTTTCACTTGCTGCATTGTTACTTCGAATTGGTCGAACGTTAGGGGATAGTCTTTCGCGCCTGGAGAAATTGTGTTATGTTTTTCTTGTACTCCACGAGTACAAGCTGGGGACTCTTAAATTGCGGCATCTGTGGATTTTCCAACGCATGTGTGTGAGGCTTCTATTGTATATTCATCTGAAGGCTGTGGGAAGCAGTGCGTTTCCACAGCCAATGGGTGCTAATCAGGTGAAGCGAATGGTCAATGTAGTACGAGGGGTCTCCGTTCATCGATTCGATGACATAAGCACCCGTAGACACCTGTTTTCCGGGGATTATTTCCGCGTCAATGTCCTCCAGAGTTTTCCAATACTCAGCGAATGCAAGAACGGACAATCTTAATGTTCGTACAAACTCATGCGAGAGAATCTCGATGAGACTCACGAAACTTCAATGAACTAGGAGCTATGTTACCCGCGTTTCGCTTCTGATTCAACAAAAAACGTCAGATGAGAAATCCAATAGTGAAACAAAGGCGGCGTATTCTCCGGCACAACGATGTGTCGTACCGCCTTTAGCGCTTTCGTGGACAGTCAAAACTAAGGCGAAGGTTGTGTCCGGGCACATTGGCTCAATTGATTTTCCTCCAACCTGTTGTTTAGGCCGGCCAGTTGGTGCAAACGGCACGGCTCCGTTCGTGATTTTTGGGTTTCTGCCAAATTCAAGAATTGCGTTCTTGTCTTGATGGAAATCGCGGTCCGATGTGTAATTTCAAGACGACGCAGGTTACCAAATTCTCTTTTCGGAACAGTTGTTCCCATTCTCACTCAAGCATCTCGTGCGTTAATTGGTTTCCGTGCACTAGTGAATGAGAGTGTCTACGCAATGCCTCTAACGGTTTCTTTCCGAGATGGGCCTATTGTTCAGTAAGTGATTCCGTTTATTATCTGACTCTCACTTTCTGGTGAGAATGATAAGAATCTCGTCGTTCTTCGTCTGATTTGACAACAACGATCTAGTGACCGTCGGTGGTAGCTCTGAAAATTAAACTCCACCCGTTTTCGGGATTGGAAGAAGTGCTTCTTTCTTGCGGCGACGTATTCCTCAAGGGTATTATATAGTTTAGTGGTTGGCCTTGCCTTTTTCCTTTGAAATTGGTTTTTCGTGCCGAGCGTGATGTTGTTTGTTCTGTTTAGTGATTCGGCGTCGTTCTCATTGGATTAATCCAATTGGGACAACCTTTCGAACACGCACTGCCAATGTTTTGGCAGGTGTGATTTTGTTCTTTAGCACCGCTTCTACACTTCCATGAGAGTTGTTTGTGAAAAGTTCTAATCTTTCCTTCTCTCAGCTATCAACTTCGATGACCCATTGCCAAGACCGCCTGGAACGGCTACAGCAAGTGAAAGCAATAAGATGGATTTCTATTGGTGTTGTCGAATTCTCGCTGAGCAATAGTTTCTGAGTTCTTCTTGATCCTCCATCTTTGGAGTCTTGCGTTGGTTTGAGCTCTTTACGAAGTCTTTTCGATGGGATTTCTTGACACTTTAATTGCGGTTTCTTTCGAGGCTGCTCCCGTTCAAGGGTGAGAATAGTTTGGGACAAAATATTCGCTTGATTGTGGGCACACGCGAGCTATGGTGGCTACAAAGCACATTGACGTATCAAAAGTTCTAGCTGTGTTCTCTCAGGGTGGACGGGTGTTGTTGCCTAACGGTGCTCAGAATCGCTCGATTTTTGTAAAACGCTAGTTCGGTGCGGAGGAAGAGCCTTTGGTAGTTTTAGGGAAATGCAGATAGATGATAGTTTGTAAATCTGCTAGTGCAGGTTATCTGAGGTAGTGCTGGATTATACATCCCGTCAGCCATTTTGGGTCAGGAGTCCAATCCAGTTTGCCGATCGCATAGTGAGTTCGATGCAGCTGATTGTAGGGAATCTGATTTGTTATTGTATGATGTGGCAATTCAGAAGATCCACTATTCAGATGGTGAGAACTTTGGACAAGAAAAAAAGTCTTGACAGAAAACTGTGGAGGTGGTATCTTAACGTGTCCCCTTGCTGAAACCCACGGTTTTCTTGTGTCTTGCAGGGAAATTTCAAGGTAAAACAATAAAATCAGGTTCACAAAAATTGACTTATTTCTTGCAAGCATTAATTGATGGCCAATGGAAGGGAGGTTTGGCAAGTGATGTTTCCCCGGATGTAAATTGAGAGTGGTTGCGTGCGTTTTGGAGTGAGAGCATTTTAAGGATACAGGGCCCTCTGTTCAATAGGCGGGTAGTTACGTCCTGCTGTTTGCTCTCCAAATCAGGTTTTCACTCCGGTCTCAAAGGAAATTAATTTACCCTCATGGAGGCAAGCAAAGATGAAGGTGTTGAAGCAGTCGCTTGATGTGATTTTTGTTGTTGCATTTGTTGTGAGTTGTTTCGCTTTATATGGGTGTGGGGCGTCGAGTCTTGGTCCGCAGGAACCCCTATTACCGACAATTGAAGGCCAGTCCAAATTCTCGGATCGCTTTCAGTTGGAAGAAGAACCCCAATTCTTTTACGATCTCTTCGGGAAAGAATTGCTGGAAGGTAATGAGGTATATAATTACCGCGAGCGAAAAGAATTCGATAAGAGTGGCGAGCTCATTGCTGGTTGGACGGGACAACTTGACAGTGAGAGGTTTTCTGCGCAGTTGGACCGTACTATTCTAACTACGGATAGTTTTCGTGGCAGGCATACTGAGTTTGCGGTCGGTGACAACATGCGCGTTAAGCCTTCCACGCTTTTTCCGAACCGTTACATCATGTTTAAGACAGAGTTCGATGGTTTAAGATGGGATATTTCTTTTTCACAAGAGCGACATCTTTTCACCATACTGAATTCCCGTATCTCCAACCCGGTGAGATTGTCCGATGCGGCCGCGAATTTAGCACCAACTCTCGGACGAAGAAATGGCTTAAACGATGATGCAGGTGTGCGACATATCGAAAATGCGCGTTTGATCGGTTTTCGCGGACAAGGTCTTCTCGGGGATATTTTCCGCGTCGGACTTACGTACATGAACTTGCATAAAGAGCATCCAGAGCGAGTGGAAAACCCTCTAAATGGTACAGTTGCCAATACGCCACCTGAGCGTATCACTGTGGTTTTCCGTGATGATTCTCCTGAGGATAATCACCCGCGGGCATTTTTAGGGCTGAGTGCAAGTCGGAATGCTGAATTGATACAAGGTGGTGTTGGAGCCGCGGTCAAGGACATTAAGGTGACGGTTAAGACCCAGGCTCAGGAAGAGATTTCTCGGACAGACCTCATTGCGGGCGTAGACCCACCGCTTCAAGATGAGATAACCACCGTGATTAGTGATTTCAGTCTTAATGATATCAAACCCGTAGAAGGTAGCCGGGCGCCGCTTAAATCGGCAGATGGAGAATGGAAGATTGCCGAAGGTTTCAACAAGATGCAGTATACCCTGGACTTTGCCGACCATCAGATTGATCCTCGTCAGGTAAAATCTGTGGTGTTCGATTTTGTGGTTGCTGGTGACTATAATATTGCGGTTGTCGGGTTCAGTGAAGCGAACAAGGCTGAAGACGATCCAGAACTGCAAGAATGGATAAAGACGGAAGATGGCCACATCGAAATGCCATTCCGTGATGTCATCCAAGCACCAGGTAATTATGGTCAGTCCCCAACTTATACCAAGCATCGTGATACTCAGGCGCTAAATCCAAGCGCGTGGAAAGAGAGTGGTAAGCCTCGGAAAGTTCAGTACCAGTACGGTGCTGCGCGGGCCGGAATTCTTATGGGGGTCGATCTTGAAGGAACACTGTTCAATACCTTTATACGCGCCCACTATTCCGTTAACAGAAAGCTTAAACAATATCCAACTATTCCAAAGAATAAAGTTGGGTTCAGCCGCATTAAGGAGGAAATTGTTAGTGACGATGGTGTGGAGTCGACAGGTATTAGTATCGACCGCCGTAGCCGATTGCCGCTAGATGCGAACGGAATTCCAACCTATTCTGAAACGGAAGGCGAAAGGTTCGAAGCTAGACTAGGCGGTGGCGGTACTGACGTAGGAAAGACTGGTGAAATGGACCGTGAAGTTGCTTGGTTCATCAACCTGAAGCAACGTTTTGGAAAACTTTTTCTTGAAGAGACGTTCTATCGCATCGATCCTGGCTATACCACCACGTATCGAAATTGGGGCGCCAACAGTGATAGGGATCAAACTTACTCACTGCCGCGTACTCCTGAATCTTCGTCGGAAGTTGATCCATTCGACGAGGTCGATTATCAACTCATCGAGGATGATGACGATAATGATGATTGGCCAGATGACATAGATTTTGATGGCGTTTTGCCTCGTGCTGATGATCGCGATCAGAATGGTGTGCTCGATTTTCAGGAAGACTTCCTTATCTTCGAAGCAGACCCCCCAATCTTCACCGATGTTGTTGATCTGAACAACAATGGAACGATTGATTCGTTAGAAGATGACTTTGAACCACAGTACGAATATGGAATAGATCGCCAAGGTTATCATCTCACCGCTAGTTACGATCTTCTGGATAATCTGACCTTCAAGCTGGGGCATTTTGACGAGCGTGAAGTCTCTAGTAGACGTAAGAACGATTCAAAATATCTTCATGTTACGTATCAGAGAGATATTCCGGACTTTGGAACAATCCTATTCCAAAACCGCTTCGTACGCGTTAAGGATGATATTCCCGATTACACTATTACCCTGCGTGTTGGAGAGCTTGAACCAGTTCAGATATCTGATGAACTTGATTTCTACAACTCGCGGGTAAATACTAGTACGTTCCAATTCCTCTACACTGCAGTTCCGAATCTGACGCTTGAAGCGAAATTCCTCGTTGTCTTGCAGACACAATTCGAACCTGAGCCAGAGGAAGCGCTTGCACTTGATCGGGTGGATGATGTAGAAAGGACGAAAACTGGGGATGAGCGAAATGAGCGTACTGATTTCATGGTACCAATTGAGCAGGTACGTGATTCTGGCGATAAACGCGAATTTCCGTTCTATCCCGATCATGGAATTAACCCACTGGATTCCGGGGACACCGGTTTGATTTACGATACCGATAACTGGAAAGCTCGGAGGTACGACCAAAAGGACATTCGCAATCAGGTGACCATCCTGAGGGCGAAGTATGAAATTCCTTTAGGTGACTTGGGTTTTGTGAAAAACATAGGTGAAGACTTGACCGTTACGCCCATGGCGAAATACATCTGGGAGAAAGTCTTTGATCACACAGCCGCTGAGATTGCGAACGGCAGGTATGTTTCCCCACTGAACCCACGTCTTTATGTTCCTACAGATCCTGAGCCGATTGAATATCTACGGTTTAACAAAGCGAGTCGTGAGGATGTTCTGGGCGTGCGTTTGGATTATCAGTTCACTCAGAGAATGAACATCCTCGGTGGTTTTCAGTACCGTAAATTCACGAATCGGGATGCCAATTTCACGACGTTTTTGACTAACTTCCCATCAGATGAGGATGTCCCCATTCTTTTCCGTCCTGATCTGCGCACACGGATATTCGAGATTCAAGCGATTAACCGTGGAGAATGGCTTGGTTTTAACATAGTTATTCTTGCAGGCTACAGACGAACGACTATTTTACTTGAAGATACTACAAGTAATACTACGTTTGTTCGGGCGATGATGGGTTTCTAAACTTCACTGTGAACTCTCCCTTGCATCTGCAAGGGAGAGTTTTTTTGTATCCGCGAACGAAACTTTCCGAGAACAAGGGTGTGGATACCCCGAGTTCCTCAGTATTGGATAGTTGAGTTCATGTCTGGAATGTCCCTCGTGTCGTGCCGTTGAATCTAGTTTGTCAAGGAAGCCACTAGAGCTGCGGCGAGCGTAGCTACATGAATCATTATCAGATCCAAAGGAGGCAGTATGAAACGCTTGAGTCTCGTAGTAATCTTAGGCCTATGTTCGGCAATGTGTGCTATTACTGCATTTGCGCAAGATGCCGATGTGTCCAGTGGTGGTACTGTTCGTGGTCAAATTGTGGACACCACAACAGCGCAAGCACCTGTTACCGGTGTTCAGGTCGTTGTAAAAGATGTTTCAGGCTCAGAGTCCAAAGCAGAGACGGATTCGAGCGGCGAATATGAGATATCTAATTTGCCGGCCGGGCGTTATCTCATTAGTATCTATAAAGATGGTTATGGTGACAGGGTAGGCAAGCCGGTTACTGTTGTATCCGGTGGCGACCATTATGTGCCGCTGAAAATGACCAAGAAGGATAACATAGTTTCTTTCTTTAAGAAAATGGGATTCGTTTTCTGGCCGCTTGCTCTCTGCTCGATTACAGCTCTGACATTCATCATTGAGCGTTTTTTCACCTTTGGACGAGCTCGATCGAAAATCGGTGCTGAGCAGTTTATGGCGAGTGTCACAGACTCTCTTCGTAATGAGAACATTATGGAAGCGGTTTCGACTTGTGAGGACGCAGGAGGGCCACTTGCCAATGTCTTGAAGGCAGGTTTGTTGAGATTCAGTCAGGCACAGATCGAAGAGCGCGCAATCACTAAAGAGGAGATTCAGGAGGCGATTGAGGAAGCCGAATTGCTTGAAACACCAGAGCTGGAAAAGAACCTTCCTGTGCTCGGTACAATCGCAGTTGTCTCGCCGCTATTTGGGCTGCTTGGAACTGTTACGGGTATGATTAACGCGTTTACGACAATTGCTTTGGAAGGTACTGGCGACCCGCAGCAACTCGCAGGTGGTATTTCTCAGGCCCTTTTAACAACAGCCGCGGGCCTGACCGTTGCCATTCCATGCTTGATTTTCTACCAACTCTTCGATAGTTGGGTCAACAGGTATGTTCTTGAAATCGGTCAAGTGTCGACCGAAGTCGTTAACCAGTTGGTCCTCGGTCAAGAGAGTAACACATAATAGTAGGGATGTAGGCCTTGTTGGGGGCCTGCCCATTATGTTGAAGATGGGCAGACTCCGAACAACGCCTACATCAGAAATGCTTCAGGAGCTTTCTTTTTTCTTTATAGAGGAAGATCTGATTGAAGGGAGGTTTCAAAAATGCCGCAAGCAGCGACCAGTGTGAAAAAGCAGACAGTGCTTTCCACGAGACTGAGAGAGAGAAAGGCACCCACCCTCAGTATGGCTCCTATGATTGATTGTGTGTTCCTGCTTCTAATCTTCTTCATGGTTTCGACTACGTTCTCGCCGATGCCCGGTATTCGGGTGCAATTACCACCGCCGGGAAAACCAAGTACGGATAAACCCAAGGGACTTATAGTGAGAATTGCTAATCCCGCAGTCGGTCAGCGGGAAGGAATTATGGTCTTGAACGATGAAGTCGTCGAGATTGAACAGATGTTTAACCGATTTATCAATGCACCTGAAGAATCTAAAAACATGATAATTATCCAATCTGAACGTAAGGTAATGCACGAGCAGATTATCCACATTATGGACCGAGCCAAGCAAGCAGGTATTGATAAGATTGGCTTTGCGGTTGTGGCGAGAGAGTGAGTTAAGTAGGTAACTTGAGAAAGGAGAATTCAGGATGGCTGTAGGTAGACGTCGGAGAGATAAAGAAAGAGATGAGGATATACCGATGGCGCCGATGATAGATTGCGTGTTCTTGCTGTTAATCTTTTTTATGGTTTCAGCGATTATGCGTGTGCCGCCGCCGTTTTCTGTGAGTTTGCCAGAGTCTGCGACTAAGCATGAATTTCCGCGCAAGAAATTCAATATTTTTATCAGTCCGTCTGGTCGTCTGTCAGTTGATGATCAAGAAATGCTAACCCTTGAGGATTTAGATCTATTTCTCGCTGCGAACGAGAACAAAATAAGCACTCTAATTATCAAGGCGGATAAGCGAGCGGAACACGGAACCGTGATTGACGTGATGGAACGTGCCAAACAGCGTTTCAGCAAGGCGGAGGGACAAGAGATTGCTCTTGCGGTTTCCGAAGAGGAATAACTGAACCGATCTGATACGTGGACTTCACTTCGTTTTCCGAGAGGCAGCCTATTGTGGCTGCCTTTTTTTTGTGGAAGATATATTGGGCGGGATCCGCGAAATCGCGGAGTCTCTTCTCGATATAATCCGTTGTTGATGCCAGATTATGTTCATCACATCAGCGTATCCGCCGCACCTGTGCCTGGAAAAGAACTTCGAGACTTCTCGCACATGGTTGACTATAATCATAGGAATTCAAGATTTCTATGTTGTGACTGCACCCTCGGAAGCTGAAGAAACACTTCGTGCGTATTTTGCAAAAACGCCGCGCGCGTATCGGGGACACGGTGCATTCCAGTTGTTGAGTCGTGTTTTCAGTTCGTCGTCTGATAGTTCAACGTTAATGTGACGCCGCTTGACGTCAATCGCGACAATGTCACCGTCCTGAAGTGCAGCGATTGGGCCACCACGTGCGGCTTCAGGCGCAACATGGCCGATCATAAAACCGCGTGTTGCTCCCGAAAATCTACCATCGGTCAAGAGCGCCACCGATTCGCCAAGGCCTGCACCAACTATGGCAGCCGTGACGCCAAGCATTTCGCGCATTCCAGGTCCGCCCGCAGGGCCCTCGTAGCGAATAGCGAGTACATCTCCAGCATTGATTTTACCGTCCTTAATCGCGGCGAAAGTATCTTCCTCTCGTTCGAATACGCGCACAGGGCCTCGGTGGACAGTCCGTTCACTGCCGGCAACCTTAATGACGCACCCCTCCGGGGCCAGATTTCCACGTAGGACAACGAGTCCGCCGGTTGCCTTAATTGGATTGTCTATTGGACGAACGACTTGTTGTCCGTCCGCTTCAACGGTTTTCTGAACTTCGTCACCAATTGTCTTCCCAGTTACCGTAAGTTCGTCGTTGTGTAGAAGGCCTGCCTCAAAAAGTCTGTGTAGGACTAGTGGAATACCACCTGCACGATGTAAATCTGCAGCGACAAAGCGTCCACCGGGCTTTAGATCTACGAACGTAGGTGTGCGTGAACTGATTTCCTGAAAGTCATCGATGGAAAATGGGATGTTAGCTTCGTTTGCAATAGCGAGGAGATGCAGTACTCCATTAGTTGAACCGCCTGTCGTTGCAACGGAAGCAACCGCATTTTCTAGTGAGCGGCGTGTGACGATTTCACTTGGCCTACGATTGTTTTCTAGCATGTCCATCACGAGTTTGCCTGCCTCAAAGGCAACGGCGTCTTTGTTTTCGGCCATTGCTGGTACGCTTCCACTTCCCATCGGCGCGAGGCCGAGGCTTTCGATTGCCGTCGCCATTGTGTTTGCAGTGAACTGTCCACCACAGGCGCCTGGTCCAGGGCAACCCTTGCTGATGAGATCGTCTAGTTCTGCAACCGTTATTGTACCGTTGGCATGTTTGCCTACTGCTTCGAACACATCTTGGATCGTGACATCATGCCCTTGAAATTTGCCGGGCATGATTGAACCTCCATAAAGCATGAGCGATGGTACGTCGAGCCGAATCAAAGCCATTACAGTGCCGGGAACCGTTTTATCGCAGCCCGAGAGCGCGACTACAGCATCAAACATGTTTCCACGCGCGACCAGCTCAATGGAATCTGCGATGACTTCGCGACTGATTAGTGAAGCCTTCATCCCTTCGCTGCCCATCGTGATGCCGTCCGAGATACTCACAGTGTTAAATTCCAATGGTGTTCCACCTGCAGCCCGTATGCCTTCTTTAACTTTTGCGGCGAGGCGTCGTAGGTGGAAATTACAAGGTCCAATCTCAATCCATGTATTGGCGATACCAATGATGGGACGGTCTAGATCTTCGGGTGATAGCCCACCATCTCCGAACATTAGCATAGCGCGTGCTCCAGCCCGATTTGGTCCATCAGTAATTACCGAGCTTTGGCGCTTCAATTTTCTTGACATAATGGTTTGCTTCTCCTGTTTTTGGAATTCTCCTTCTACTCTGATGGAGGCGCCGTACACCCTCTGACTCAATCCCTGTGAGTGGGAAAACTATCCCTGTACATCGCCCCGTACCAAGCTGAGCACATGCTGTGGTTTGTCCTCAAGTCCTTGAATATGATTGGGATGACGTCTCTTCTCGGCTATCATCACTTCATTCCGCATGATTTCTGGGATTATGATGATTGAAGTTTAAAACAGTGGTAATTGTGGAGGAGTCTGAATTGACAATCGTTCCGGGCTATAACATTATCCGCTGTATGGTTGTGTGACTAGGCCATAAAAGAATGGCTATGGAGGTGCGTGCGTAACAGTGGTAAACGTGAATCGGTGTTGGATTTAGTTTTTCCAATTTGAAATACGCATGCTACTTGAGTCGATGTTGGCGAGTCCGATTTGCCAGGTTTAAGGTAAATTATCCTTCTTCACGCGAAAGGGTAATGCTGAGACATTACACAATAAATAGCTATTTCTCATCACTCATTCCGCAACGCTGGATCTTACTATTACTTTCAATGGTGTATTACTGTCGATGTGTTGTCCCTCGAGAAATCTCCGAATTCCGGTCGTTGCACATTTGACATCTGTACTTTGGTGGTCGGCGTCAGTTTAGGCGTTGTGTAGGATTAAATGTGTGAGGCGCATTGCCTTACAGAGTACTTGAAAATTCAATCCCTATGGGCGCTAATTTTGCTAGATTGTCCTATGCCATCTACGACGTGTTGAAAAGGTGACTCAGGAATTGATAGCAGGTTACTTTCTATCTAGCTTCTGAAACTCGCATTCAATGAAACTAGATTCTGGTTGTTTCTGACTTCTTCGAGTTACAATAGAGGTTCTGTCTTCAAAAATGATATGTTTGGACTCAAGCAGGTCAGAATCTATGTACTGAACTGGCCTCGCCCTTTACACGTCAAGTCATCGATGTGCTTCTAACTGTTCTCCATGGGCGAAAACGTATAGTGCTAGTGATCGAAAACCTGCCTATACTGTGATGGTCGAACTGTCGTCAAAAATTGCCTGAATCTATCTGGACAATTTGCGTTATCATGGTTACGTACAACCATGACAAGTCTGTTCATGAACAGATGACGGCAGTAGAATCCATATCAGATATGAAATAAGACACCACGTACAAGCAGGTTTGCGGGGAGATTAGATGAAAATGGGGATTCGGGTTTTCCACTTAGCTCAGGAAACTGGAACTCGCCTGTTTATCGCATCCCCAACAAGTCACCGACCACAGAACCATACTTTGCAATAAGGCCGGCGAACACGACGGATACCATAGACATAAGTTTGATGAGAATATTTAGCGATGGTCCAGATGTGTCCTTGAATGGATCTCCGACAGTATCTCCTACAATGGTGGCTTTGTGATTCTCGGATCCTTTACCGCCAAATTGGCCTTGCTCAATATATTTCTTGGCGTTGTCCCAGGCTCCACCAGCATTTGCCATCATTATCGCTAACACAAACCCAGTTGCAAGACCTCCGGAAAGTAGGCCGAGCACGCCCGCAACGTTGAAGATAAGCCCAACCAATACGGGCATGATGATCGCGATTAATGATGGGAAAATCATCTCTTTTTGTGCTCCAGTTGTCGAAATTGCAACACACGTGGCATAGTCGGGTTTTTCCTCACCCTTCATGATACCCGGATTTTCACGGAACTGCCTACGCACTTCTTGAACCATTGCTCCCGCTGCACGACCAACAGCTTTCATTGTCAATGCACAGAAATAAAATGCCATGACTGCGCCAAGGAACAAACCAATTAAGACTTGAGGATTCATCAAGGTGACATCGTAGTAAGACATAAACTGTGAAATACTTACTGTTAGGGTGTCAACCATGCCCACGCCAGGGATGTGCAGCTGTGCTTTATCTGCAAAATGGACCAATCCGAACCGGATTTCTTCCAGATAGGCGGCCAGGAGTGCTAACGCTGTTAGGGCAGCTGAACCAATTGCAAACCCTTTACCTGTCGCAGCAGTTGTGTTTCCAAGCGAATCGAGCTGATCAGTGCGTTCACGAACATTGGCGTCGAGTTCACTCATTTCTGCGTTACCACCTGCGTTATCCGCAATTGGGCCGTAAGCATCAGTCGCGAGTGTTATGCCGAGTGTCGCGAGCATTCCTACAGCGGCGATGCCAACACCATAAAGCCCCATCAGGGTGTCCGTTGCACCTCCTGGTAGATAGAAGCTTATAGCAACAGCCGCCACAATCGTTAGCACAGGTATCGCCGTTGACTGCATTCCCACGGCAATTCCTTCAATAATCACGGTTGCTGGTCCAGTTTCAGCCTGTTTAGCGATTCCCTGTGTTGGACTGTACTCGTGGGAAGTGAAAATTTCCGTTACTTTACCTATGATGAGTCCCGCTGACAAACCGACGACAATTGCGCCCCAGATCTGCCATTTATTCGGAAGGTCTAGATACATAAGTACCGGAATAGCTAGTATCGCAATCCCAACTGCGCTTCCGTTGATTCCCATGTTCAGTGAGCCCATCAGTTGTTTCATTGATGCACCCTCTTTGGTACGGACCATGTAAATTCCCAGAACGGAAAGAATTACACCGATACCGGCAAGAATCATTGGTGCGGATAAGTACTTAAGTTGGAGCTCAATGTTACCATAATCCTTGGCCGCTACTGCGGCAACACCGAGTGCGGCAGTAGCGAGGATTGAACCGGCATAGGATTCGTAGAGATCCGCTCCCATTCCCGCGACATCACCGACGTTGTCACCGACATTATCTGCAATCGTGGCGGGGTTGCGTGGATCGTCTTCAGGAATCCCTGCTTCGACTTTTCCGACGAGGTCTGCGCCAACGTCAGCTGCTTTTGTGTATATGCCGCCGCCTACACGAGCAAAGAGTGCTTGTGTTGACGCGCCCATACCGAAACTCAGCATAATCACAGTGATCTGGGGGAGTGGATTACTTCCTAAGAAACCGGGCAAAATCTTTGGAAATAGGTAGTAGAGGATTAAGAACCAACCGGCTATGTCCAACAGAGCGAAACCAACGACCACCAATCCCATAACGGCACCGGCGCGGAAAGCAACCCTCAATCCTGCGTTGAGGCCCTCCATTGCGGCGCTTGTGGTGCGAGCTGACGCATTCGTCGCAGTCTTCATGCCCAGAAAGCCACAAAGTCCTGAGAAAAATCCACCAGTCAGGAAGGCAAATGGCACGACTTTGTTTTGGGCGTTCAATCCGAAAGCCATGATGAGAAAAATGACACATAGTACAGCGAAGACAACCCCTACGACCTTATATTGTTGCCTCAAGTAAGCCATTGCCCCTTCACGAACCGACTGCGCGATCTCGCGCATAATATCTGTTCCCTCATCCTGCTTCATGACGGATTTGTAAAAAACGAATGCGAAAATCAAGGCAATGATTGAACCCAACAGGGTAAACCACCATGCGGTTGGGACAGGTGGAAGCGATTCTGATTCCTGGGCGAAGGCGAGGCTAGTTATGAAGATGTTCAACAATACTGCGAAGCACGTCAGCCTTTGCCAGTTTCCTTGACGAAGTCTCTTCTGCCGATGTTTTTCTGACATTGTAATTCCTTTTTCAAGTTGTGATATATGTGGCTTTCAACGAGTGAAAAAGCACTCGATCCGAACCTAAGAATTCTTAGATTTTCAACTGACAAGCGATGCTTGAAATGCTAAACTCTGTTAAGGGATTTCTAACACTTGCATTGTTTCTCCAATAAGCATAACTGACCCCGTGATGCAGATTAGGTCGTTAGGACGCGCAAACGATTTTGCAGCTGAAATCGCGTGATCGACCGATGGGCTGGTACGCAGATCACGGCCGAGGTCTGACCATGTCTGGACAATCTCACCAGCGCTCAATGCTCGGGGATTATCGTGCACCTGAGTCGCTATGATGACATTCGCAATCGGACATAATAACTGTCCAATTCCTCGCAGATCCTTATCTTTCATAAAACCAACGATGAGAATGAGCTTTTCGTAGCAAAACACTTCACCTATTGTGTCACGGAGCATCTCCGCCGATGCGAGTGAATGTGCACCATCAAGTAGGACAAACGGCGCGTCATCGACTAACTGCTGGCGTCCCGGCAACCGAGCGGTTTTCAATCCATCATAGATACTTGTCCTTGAGATCGTATGTCCTAATTCTTCAAGTGTTCCGATAGTTGTGATGGCAGTTGCGGCATTTATTGTCTGATGCTTGCCGAGTTGCGGTAGAAAGAGCTTCAAGTAGGAAGTCGTTTTCGTATGTACGTCAAATGTCTGGCCCCTGAGGTCGCAATGAGTTTGTTGCCAACCTGTATCTCGTCCAACTATATCGATTGGGGCATGTCGGTCGAGTGCAATAACTTCAAAGATTGTCTGTACTTCAGGCGACTGTGGTGCAAGTACAACTGGGCGATTGAGTTTGATAATCTCTGCCTTTTCTTTTGCAATTGCTTCGAGTGTGTTCCCCAAGATTGACGTGTGTTCCATGCTAATTTGTGTGATAACGCTGACTAGGGGATGAACAATATTTGTGGCGTCTAGACGTCCCCCAAGACCAACCTCTACGACTGCAAAATCCACCCGCTCATCTGCAAAATAGCAGAGGGCGAGCGCAGTATAAATTTCAAAAAACGAGACAGGACCAATTGTTGCTGATTCTGTAATTGCCTCGATCTCCGGTTTGATCCGGTGCACGTAGTCCGCGAACATTCTTCCTGGGATTGGATTCGAATCGATACAACATCTTTCACAAGGGTTTACGAGATGGGGCGAGGTAAATAAGCCCGTCCTGTAGCCTGCGTGCGTAAGTATCGACGAGATAAGCGTAGCTGTAGACCCTTTACCCTTGCTGCCAGCAACGTGAACGACTTTCAGATGTTGGTGCGGATTCCCAAGTCGCTCTAGGAGGTGAGAGATACGATCGAGGTTGTAAAGGCGTGCCAGCCTCGTAAAATCGGGACTTTTCTCGGAATTGATGAATGTATTGATGTAGGCGAATGCTTCTTCACAAGTGAACATTATGTGAAACGTGAAATACTAGATGTTATACACTGGATGGTCTACAAACACGGATTGAGATTCTCGTAGATGGGAAACTGTTGGCACAGGTCACTAACCTTTTGCTGAACGAGTTTTTTGACCTCCGAGTTTCGGCGTCCTTCGAGTGTTTCCCTAATCAAATCAACGATGACTCGCATCTCCACCTCTTTCATTCCACGGGTTGTTGTCATTGGACTTCCAAGGCGAATTCCGCTTGTTGTTACAGCAGAGCGCTTATCGAATGGGATTGTATTTTTGTTGACGATAATTCCGGCTTCTTCAAGATGATCCGCAGCTTGTCTGCCACTCAATTTCTTGTAAGTGTTGGTCAAATCAATTAGTGTTAAGTGGTTGTCTGTGCCGCCCGTTACCGGACGAAATCCTATAGTCGTAAACGCTTCCGCCATTACTTTAGCATTTTTGACCACCTGTTTTTGATAGGTTTTGAATGAAGGTTCCAGCGCTTCTTTGAATGCAACTGCCTTCGCAGCAATTGCGTGCATAAATGGACCACCCTGCAGCCCTGGGAACACTGCGCGATCGACTCTCTCAGCGAATTTCGCACGACACATTATCATTGCGCCGCGTGGTCCTCGCAAGGTTTTGTGTGTTGTCGTGGTTATGATGTCACAATAGGGTGCCGGATCTGGGTGAACATTTGCGGCAACGAGTCCGGCGATGTGAGAAATATCCGCCATGAGATATGCATCGACCGAATCCGCAATTGCCCGCCACTCAGCGAAATCCAGATAGCGGGGGTAGGCTGTTGCTCCAACCACGATTAATTTAGGACGGTATTTCTCGGAAAGAGCTCTAACAGAATCTACTTCGATTCGTTCAGTCTCCGGATCGACGTTGTAGTGAAAGACTTTGTAGTACCGGCCTGAGAAGTTCTGTTTAAGCCCATGGCTCAAATGTCCTCCGTGATCCAACTTCAGCGACAATATTGCGTCACCCGGTTCAAGTAGTGCATGGTAGGCAGCCATATTCGCTTGCGTCCCAGCATGTGGTTGCACGTTGACATGTTCGACACCAAAGAGCCTTTTAGCACGTTCGATTGCCAGGGATTCAACACGATCCATGTACTGACAACCATTGTAATAGCGAGCGGCTGGATATCCCTCCGCATATTTGTTGCCCAGAATGCTACCCTGTGCTTCCATAACTGCCTTACTGGCGTAGTTTTCGGAAGGGATTAACATGAGGGAGTTTTGTTGCCGCTCCAGATCTTGATTCGTAATCTTAAATATCTGTGGGTCTACTCTGTTTAACGATCTATCCATTAACTGAATTTGTCTCACTATATGTAACCGCATACAATAGAAACATTCCGCGTTCGACATTGAGATGCCAGTTTGAAGGATGTAAGCTGGCATCTCAATCTAGAGCAGCGAGATTGTATCATAGATGCCGGGTACTTTCAAGGAAAATATCCTGAATAATAGTGTCTACTGAGAAGTAGTTAATGAAGTTGCCGAACTTCATTGTTGTTCATGCCTTGCTTGGTAGAGTTTACATTAGAGATGTCCGTAGGAACTCAATAGCTATCTGTTGAAACAGGCAATCACTTGTCGTGTTTGGGAAAATCGCCTGGTGTTTATCATGGGTGTAGCTCGATTCTGGAATCGCTGTAATCGGGATGAGGTCCTCTTCTGGTATGGGGCAAGTAAATCATCGCACTAGTTAGAGTGCGATGGAGCGATCTGAAGGTTCCGGCCTGTTTCACCCCACATGAACTGCCTCATGTACTTATAACAGTCACACGCCTCCGGCGCGGGGGCTATTGACGAAAAAACTCGGTATAGGCGGAAATAAAGCTGGGAGTGTGATTATGATGATTAAGAGATTTATTTCTTGGCTGGAAAAGAAATTTCTGGACTAATGGTGGGAGGTCCAATCAGACGGTTACCGTCCTATGGTGCTCATATTGATGTGCTGTGTAACCAGCGCTAAAGACTGAAGATGTCCGAGTCTATTGTATAACTAGTGTTTGGTGAAGAATGGGGTAGACGAGTGTTGATGCGTAATACGATTATCTGATGCCAGTTAAGCGAAGAGCTCTTGAACCTATCAAGCAATCAACTTACATTCGCTCAACGGTAGGGCAACCCTTTGGTTGTCCTACCGTTGCTGGCGATAAACCCACAACGAATAAGTACACTGGGTGCTGATATTGTTCTATATCCAGAACGTGGAGCATGTTCGAGATGCGGTTAACTTTCCATTCGACTGAGCTAGGCGCTACGGCATTATGTGGAACAGGCCTGTGGCTTAAACTTGATCGGATTTGAGCATCAGTATACATTGACGCGCTTTTCTGACGAGTGTTATAATCCTAGGCTCCAACTAATTTCTTGGATTTTAATGCCTTGCTTGTTGAAGTGGACGCACTACTTACTCCAAAGAAGAATTATTGAGGAGTATTCATGATCTGGAGCGGTAAACTAATTGTGTTGGTGTTTTGCTGCGCATTCTTCCTTGGTTGTCAACGGCAGGATAGCCAGAGTCCGGAATCGCGAAAAGGAGTCGGGGCACCAATCGAACTGCGTGAGCCTATTCCTATTACCAGGCCTTCAGAATGTTCCACAGATTGGGCCATGTTTATGCACGATCTGCGCTTTTCTGGTAAGAGTCCCGATCGGATTCTTAAACCCCCGCTCAAGCTATCTTGGAAGTTCAAGACGGGTGGGCCTGTCTATGCAAATCCGATCGTTGTAGCTGGCATTATTTACGTTGGCTCAACAGATGGCAAGCTGTATGCCCTCGACGCAAAACGCTGGGGCGTGAAATGGACTTTCCAGGCAAGTGATGCCATCCGGTATCCAGCAGCAGTATGGAACAAATTTGTCTATTTCAGCGCGCGAGACAATCGCGTGTATGCCCTCGATTTGGAAACTGGGGAATTGGTCTGGAAGTTCCAATCTGACAATTGGATGGATTCTCCTCCGGTTGTGTCCAATGGCCAACTGTACATTGGTGCATTCGCTCAGACAATACATGTAATCAATGCGGTAAGTGGGAAGGTAGAAGGCAAACATTACAAGCGGGTGCGGATTGAGGGTATTGAGTACCGTTGTATCCAGGGCCAGTTGCGACCCGAAATGCCTGAGCATCAGGCCGACCTTTGGCGGCGTCATACGGAGTATAGCTATAGCTATCCTGTTCACGCAAATGGCGTGGTCTATATCGGTGCGAGAGACGGGCGCGTTCGCGCAATAGACGCTTCGTCCAAGAAAGAAATCTGGACATATGAAACGGCAGGGTTCGTTGATGCCGCCCCTGCCGTTTCGGATGGCGTACTTTACGTTGCGTCGCATGATGGCCATGTATATGCCTTCGACAATCAGACTTCCGAAGTATCGAGCGCACAGTCAGAAGCTTCTCAGATTGGAATTGTTGTGCGTGACCACGTTCCTGTCTATTCTAGGAACGACGTCGATGCTGCAATAGGATTGCATCTTAATGATGGTGTCCAACTACGGATTCTGACGGTAGACGGAGGTTGGTATCAAGTTGAACTCCCAAATGGAAAAACCGGCTGGATTTTCGAAGATGGCATAGGCATATTTGAGGATAGAGATGGGATGCAATTTAACACATTAATCGCCTCCAACAGCTACATGCTGGATTTCATTGAAGGTGCCGAATACCCCAAGTGGTCACCTGATGGGAAGACAATTGCCTTTTTTAAGCGTACAAATCTCTCTGGACAGTATTGGAAGGCGAGCGAATTGTGGATTACAAGTGGACAGGCAAAACGTAATCGAAAGATATGCGAGGGGCGCTTTTACAATCCGCATTTATCGTGGTCGTTCAATAGTAACCTAATTGCGTTTGAAGCCCGCGAGGGGAATGAGAGCGATGTGTGGATTTTCGATCTGCAAACCGCGCGTCTAACCAGGTTGGTGCGTGGCGATGCGCCCGTGTGGTCTCCGATTGCGAATCAATTGGCATTTAGACGGTGGGAGGAAGGTGTTGACGTCGTTTATCGCATCAACAGCGACACTACCGGCTTGACCCCCATTGTGCGTATTCCCATTGAAGGACGAGTTCGCTCGTTCAGCTTTCTAGATCCGCCGTCGTGGTCGTTAGATGGACAGCGAATCGCTATTGGGCTAGACCATCAGCACTACAAATCAGGATATGCTAGAATTCGTCTGCAGCACATCAACGGAACAAGACTATCGGAGATTCCTACGCAACACCAGCATGTCAAACAGATTGGTTGGTCAGTGGATGGAACACAGTTGGCATATGTATTGCGCGGCAGTGTCCGGCCTGATGCTTTACTTGACAAGCGTCTCCACATCACGGAAGTGAATGTCGGAAACAAAACGCGGATTTTGAAACACACCTCGCCTTCATGGTCGCCTCAAGGAAGATATCTGGCATATCTGGAGCGCGAGGATTGTATGGGATTAGACTCCAAGGTGTGGATTCTTGACACAGAAACCAATCAGAGATGTGCTGTGGCTCGAACAATGATTGATCTAACAGCTGTTGTATGGCACCCAGATGGAACAAGAATTTTCCTCTGGCACACGAGCAAATACCTTCGTAATGGACAATATAAACCGGCCAGAACCAGGGGTTGGAGTGTTGAAGTTCAAATGCCACTGACTCATCGGGATTAGGTCCATAGTGTCTATGCCCCCGGGTTTCTCGGCGCGCAAAAGTGATGGTGCCATAATAGTCCCCGGTTGCATTTTCGTAATTCGAGGCAGTTACGGGAAGCGCACGCGCAGTAGAAATGCTGAACTGGATGATACTATATTGGGTTGGTGTTAAATGCGTGATTTGTGTTCTTGGTATTGGGCTAGCGAGAGGGGAAAACGATAGGCGCGGGTATTTAGTTCGTGTGTGTTAGGACTAGCATCTGGGACTGCGTCTATTCTTCAGGTTGAAGAGGGAAACAGACTGAGCCAATTGTTTTTGGTGTTTGCTTTCGATTAATCCGAAATCGTGGATTCCAATGCTGTGTGTAGAAACATTATAGAAATGCCAATCTTTAGAGTTCGCTTAGCGAGCGAAGTTGCTTTTGAATTGGTTGTCGATTTGACATTAGCAGGATGCGGACAGGGCGTAGGATGATGTCATCTGACCAGTTGTGTCAAAAAAATTGTTAATCTGATTGATATATATTCTTCCGTGGTTTAGCAGCGCACGCGTGATTTCATAAATGCCATCGTCCGATAGATCGTCGTGAGGATTCACTACCTTCTCATAGCAATGGAGCGCATGCTGGAAAAAGTTTAAGATTTCATCATCGATTGCTCCCGTCTCGCGTACGAGGAAGAAAGTCCTGGGCTTGCTATGCGATGATTGTCCGCTCCGGCTTTCGATGATGATGCTGTTTATGTCAATAATCCGCTGAATTGTCATTAAGAAGCAGCTTTTCACAAACGAATGTGTCATACGATTTGCGGAAATGTACGCATCTTTGCTCCTTGGCAATCCCTCATCTAGTTGTGTAAGGCACTCGTGTACAGATACCAGCTTGCGTTTCACTGGGTTAAATGAATGGGTGGTTAAACCCTGATTCCCCATCTGTGACATTCTCGAGTTTTCTCCTATCGAATTTCTTGTTGTGTTATGCTTTCAAGCGTGCACTAAACTTCAACGGTGCAAGTGTTCTTTTTGATTACTTTAAGGGTTGAAAATCGCGGCTTGCATGTCTATCATTGTTTGCATGTGAGCCTAGATGATCCTGTGCTAATATTGTGCTGGTCGCTGTGGGTTCGTTGTTCCATATTAGACGTATCTAATTGACCATAGGCATAAAAAAACTGCATGTTACATCGCTGATTCTTATATACTGATACGATACGTGTTGCATATGTACTGTGCGCTTTCAGGATCGACACGAAGATGTTGGTGTGGTAGGCTAGCAAATGATGAGTTGTTTTAGCATTACCGTGGTTAGTGCGCGTGGTCAAGAAACCCGATAGCAATAGGGTTAATGCTCTGGCGTTTCTTGACCGGAGACTCTCTTCCTACAGAAAGGTACGAGATACGATGTTTGACGATTATCGTCCAAATCGATTTGGACCAGGGCGTTCGGCAGTGATTTGCAACTCCGGTAGCGTTGCTACGAGCCAGCCTCTTGCCGCTCAAGCGGGCTTGAAAATCCTGTGTGATGGCGGAAATGCAATTGATGCTGCTATTGCGACTGCTGCCATGTTGAATGTTGTTGAGCCTATGTCTACGGGAATTGGTGGCGATGCTTTTGTGCTTGTTTTTCGTCCGCAGGATGGAAGAATCCGCGGCTTGAATGCGAGTGGGCGTGCTCCGTATCGGGCAGAGCGTGAGTTTTTCACAGAACAGGGTTTGACAAGTATTCCCAGCACGGGAAGTATGTATCCTGTAACCGTTCCTGGAGCGGTCGACGGTTGGGCCATGCTCCTCGAATCCTGTGGCACGATGTCGCTCTCCGAAGTGCTTCAGCCAGCGATTGAACATGCGGAGAATGGGTTTCCAGTGAGTCCGCAGATTAGTCTTGGTTGGGAACGGGAGCGCGAATTGTTGGCAGGACATCCCGATACAGAAAAGACATATCTGATTAACGGTCGTGCCCCAAAACCGGGTGAGATGTTCTTTCAACCAGCTCTGGCCCACACGCTTAGGATTATTGGTGAAGGAGGTCGCGATGTATTTTACCGCGGCGAAATTGCAGAAAAGATCGTGGAATTCTCTGAAAACAATGGTGGTTTATTCACGATGCGGGACTTCATTGACCACACTTCGAACTGGGTGAATCCGATTTCCATTAACTATCGTGGTTACGAAATCTTCGAGATTCCGCCCAATGGGCAAGGAATTGCAGCACTGTTAGCATTGAATCTTGTTGAAGGGTTTGATCTTCAATCGATGGGGCACAACAGCGGAGAATACTTGCATCATCTGATTGAGGCAATGAAGTTGGGATTTGCAGATCTTTATGAATACGTCACAGATCCATGTGTTGAAGATGTTCCCGTCGAAAGCCTGCTTTCTTCCAAATATGCGGAGAATCAGCGTCAGAGGATTGATGGGGATTCTGCTAACCCGCAGTCGGTCGCCGGTGTTCCCCTGATGGGAAGCGATACAGTGTACCTATCCGTTGTGGATAAAGACCACAACGTTGTTTCTTTCATTAACAGCCTCTACGGAGGATTTGGATCCGGTTTGGTAGCTGGTGACACAGGTATCATGCTGCAGAATCGGGGCGCAGGTTTTTCGCTTGAGTCTAACCATGTAAACCGAATTGCACCGCATAAACGCACAATGCATACGATTATTCCGGGTATGATTGCTCAGCACGGTATTCCTCTAGTGGCGTTTGGTGTAATGGGTGGACAGATGCAGCCCCAAGGACACCTCCAATTCGCATGCAATCTCATCGATTTTGATATGAATGTGCAATCGGCACTTGAAGCCCCGCGATTTCGGGTTGGGGATGGATTGGGAGTTTCTGTTGAAGGTAGCATTCCGGTAGGCGTGCAAGCGGAGTTGGCACGAAAAGGACACCAGCTTACATCTTCAAGCACATTTTTCGGAGGTGGACAAGCGATATTTATCCATCCGGAGTACCTTACACTTGTTGCGGCCTCGGATCCACGCCGAGATGGTTGTGCGGTTGGATATTGAGGAGTAGTTCAGAGTTTTGAAGATTGTAATTTTTCTTGACATGCGTTCCAATCTGATGTATCATTCCCCCCGGTATTTTATTGCGATGTCGACTTAACTCTAAAAACATAGCAGGTCATCACAGGATAGCTCCTCTCTTCCAGTCCTTATTTTCTCCAACCATTGAAGCAAACTACCGCTAGCTTGTGACACCACATTCCGAGTGTGCAGTGTTGGCAACATCTGGGGTGTAAAATGACAGAAGTTTATGTGTTGGTTTGGTAGGTGTTCGTTTTAGAATCTAATCGCTGCGATGGACGAGGATTGGTACTCGTGGGTTGAGTGAGATGGGCTCCAGTCGTCACGCTGTAATCTATGTGAGTATGGCGTCGACTTCTCGGTCTGCTAGTACTTGAGGGCGTTTCGTTGCGTGAAACTTAAGGCTTCTCTTTCTGCTGAAATAAAGCCAGTTCAGTAAGTCTTAATTAGCTTGGGAAATAGGCGATAGAAGTTCATAGGCGATTTGCCTGACAGTGCGGTTGGTGTATTGGATGTTGCCGGCTATGTACTTCGAATCTCGGTCAAATCGCTTAATTGGAAACCGTTTGAGGGAGTTCAATGCAACAGACATATACATATCCCGCAAAGCATGGTCTGTACGACCCTGCATTTGAGCATGACAGTTGTGGTGTAGGCTTTGTGGCCAACATCAAAGGGGTACGGTCCCATCAAATTATTGTTGATGCCGAGAAAATTCTGTGTCACATGGATCACCGTGGGGGTCGGGGGGCGGAGGCGAACACGGGTGATGGCGCTGGTATGCTGACAGCGCTACCGCATGAGTTTCTAAAGAGAGTTGCAGCTGAAGATCTGGAAGTTGATCTTCCTCGGCCCGGCCGATTTGCAGCGGGCATAGTTTTCCTCCCCACTCATGATACTGAACGACGTGTTTGCAAAGAAACTGTTGAAAGGATTATTGCTGAGCAGGGACAAAATCTCGTTGGTTGGCGGCGCGTGCCCGTAAATTCTGAGGGTGCGGATATTGGACCGTCAGCTCGGGCTGTTGAACCGGTTGTCGAACAGTTGTTCATTGCGGCTGCCGAGGGGTTGGATTCAGAAGCCTTTGAGCGCCAGCTTTATGTGATTCGTAAGCGATCGAGTCATCAATTGCGTATCCACAGTGGCCTGGAGCAGGCCAAGATGTTCTACATTTGTAGCTTGTCGATGAAAGTCATCATCTACAAAGGGCAAATGTTTTCCAGTCAATTGATGGTCTACTACCCGGATCTCATGGCATTGGACTATGAATCCCATCTAGCAATGGTCCATTCGCGGTTCTCAACCAACACTTTCCCATCTTGGGATCGTGCCCAGCCGAACCGTTTCATGTGCCATAATGGTGAGATTAATACTCTCCGTGGGAACGCCAACTGGCTAAATGCTCGTCAGGGAGTAATGCGGAGTGAATTATTCGGCCACAATCTCGAGAGCTTGTTTCCTGCCATAGAGCCTGACTGTTCTGATTCAGGAAATTTTGATAATGCGCTGGAACTTTTGCTAATGGCCGGCCGATCTCTTCCCGAGGCCGTAGTAATGATGATTCCCGAGGCGTGGGAGAATCATGAGTCAATCTCAACTGCCAAACGTGATTTCTATGAATACCATTCTTGCTTGCAGGAGCCGTGGGATGGTCCAGCATCCATTGCGTTTACTGATGGACATTATATTGGTGCCGTATTAGACCGTAACGGTCTACGGCCCAGTCGTTATTACGTCACTCATGATGATCGGGTGATTATGGCGAGTGAGGTCGGGGTACTACCGGTGGAGCCAGAACAGGTAAAAATCAAGGGACGCCTCGAACCGGGTCGGATGTTTCTGGTAGATTTTGAAGAAGGGCGATTGGTACCCGACGATGAACTTAAGCACGACATGGCAACGCGGAAACCGTATGGTCAGTGGTTGGACAGACAACGGATTCGCTTGAGCGAACTTCCTGTACATGAAGTGCCGACACAGTACGATGTTAATGAGTTGCTAGTTCGGATGCAAGCTTTCGGTTACACGCTTGAAACGTTAGAGTTTATGCTTGCAGGAATCGTGGAAGCCGAAAAAGATCCGGTCGGTTCGATGGGAAATGATGCTGCATTGGCGTGTTTGTCGGACACTCCGCGTATGCCCTACGACTATTTCAAACAGTTGTTTGCGCAGGTGACAAATCCGGCCATTGATTCCATCCGTGAAGAGATTATCATGACCCTTGAGTGCTTTGTTGGTCCTGAAGGAAATCTCTTGGCAACAACTGAGGAACAGTGTTGTCGGATGCGGGTGCCGCAACCAATCCTGACCAATGAAGAGCTTGTTGCGCTTAGACATTTGGATTATCGAGGATGGCGGTCAAAAGTTATCGATATCACGTACCGAAAGACTGAAGGTGTGGAAGGGCTAGAACCTGCTTTGGAACGGATTTGTGAGGAAGCGACAGAAGCAATCAAAGAAGGTAATCAGCTTATTGTCCTTTCTGATCGCTGCATGGGGTTAGATCGTGTGGCAATTAGCTCCCTACTCGCTACTGGATCTGTACATCATCATCTGGTGCGGACAGAGAGCCGCACGCGGATTGGTATTGTGGTAGAAAGTGGGGAAGCACGTGAAGTTCACCAATTTTGTCTATTGGTTGGATATGGGGCGGACGCTATAAACCCGTACATCGCCTTCGAGTCGCTGTATCAGTTGAAGCGGGATGAAGTGTTCAATAAAGACTTAACGGACGACGAACTCCGCGCATCTTATATCACTGGTGTTTGCAAAGGAATGTTGAAAGTGATGTCCAAGATGGGCATTTCAACGTTAGCAAGCTACAAAGGCGCCCAAGTTTTTGAGTCCGTTGGATTAAACGGTGATGTGATTGATCGGTGTTTTGCCGGGACGGCCAGCCGAATTCAGGGAATCGGTTTTGATGTGCTTTCTGTGGAGGCGTTCCGTCGGCATGAGCTTGGTTATCCAACTCGCGAAACCGTGCGCGTGCCTGTGTTGCCTAACGATGGACAGTTCCACTGGCGCAGTGGTGGGGAACAACACTTGTATAACCCAGACACCATCATGGATTTGCAAGTTGCTGCGCGCGAAAACAGTATTGTAGCGTATGAAAAATTTGCGGATTTCATCAATGATTATAATCGTAATCGTTGTACATTGCGTGGGTTGTTGTCGTTGAAGAAAGCTGTGCCGATTTTGCTTGAGGAAGTGGAACCGGCCAAAGAAATCGTAAAACGCTTCTGCACTGGTGCTATGAGCTTTGGTTCAATCTCGAGGGAAACGCACGAAACGCTAGCAATTGCAATGAACCGTCTTGGTGGCAAATCGAACACAGGCGAGGGTGGTGAGGACTATGACCGATTTAATCCTTTGCCCAATGGGGATAGCAAGCGCTCCGCCATAAAGCAGGTCGCATCAGGTCGATTTGGTGTGACGTCATGGTACCTGACAAATGCCAACCAATTGCAAATCAAGATTTGCCAAGGTGCCAAGCCTGGCGAAGGTGGTGAGTTGCCTGGTCATAAAGTCAGCGAAGAAATTGCGGCAACCCGTCATACTACACCGGGGGTAGGTCTCATCAGTCCGCCGCCCCATCATGACATATACTCCATCGAAGATCTGTCGCAACTCATCCACGATTTGAAGAACGCGAATCCATCAGCACGCATTAGTGTGAAGCTTGTTTCTGAGGTCGGGGTGGGTACCATTGCTGCGGGTGTAGCAAAGGGACATGCCGATCATATTTTGATCTCGGGTCATGAGGGCGGAACGGGAGCTTCACCGTGGACCTCGATAATGCATGCGGGCTTGCCGTGGGAGCTGGGAATTGCCGAAACGCATCAAACATTGGTGATGAACGATTTACGTTCTCGTGTTCGATTGGAAACGGACGGAAAGTTGATGACCGGTCGTGACGTTGTCATTGCTGCATTACTGGGTGCTGAAGAGTTTGGTTTTGCGACAGCGCCTTTGATTGCACTGGGCTGTATAATGATGCGAAAGTGCCATCTAAACACATGCCCCGTGGGAATCGCTACACAAGATCCTGATCTCCGGAAGAAATTTGCTGGTAAGCCTGAGCATGTTGTCAACTATCTGTTTATGGTTGCCGAAGATGTGCGGAAGATCATGGCGGAGCTCGGCTTCCGAACAGTTGATGAACTAATCGGTCGCGTCGATGTCCTCGAAGTCAACAAAGCGATATCGCATTGGAAAGCTAAAGATATAGACCTTACAGGCATTCTTACGCCTGCCAAGAAGCCTCATTCAGACGTCGAAGTCTACTGTAAGATTAAACAAGCTCATGGTTTGGAATATGCTTTGGACAATGAGTTAATCCGTTTATCCAAACCGGCATTGAGTCGGGGCGAAAAGGTTGACATCGACATGCCTGTGGAGAATACCAATCGAGTCGTTGGTACGATGCTTAGTCATGAGGTGTCAAAGGCCTATGGTTTTGAAGGTTTATCTGAGGATACCATCCGGATTAAACTCAATGGATCTGCAGGACAGAGTCTAGCCGCATGGTTAGTTACGGGTGTCACTATTGAGTTGGAAGGTGATTCTAATGACTACGTGGGTAAGGGATTGTCTGGCGGTAGATTGATTGTCTATCCGCCAAAAACATCTACATTCAAGCCCGAAGAAAACATCATTATTGGGAATGTTGCGTTATATGGTGGAATTTCAGGTCAGGCGTTCTTCCGGGGCATAGCAGCTGAGCGCTTCGCTGTTCGTAATTCTGGGGTGGATGCTGTAATTGAAGGCGTTGGCGATCACGGTTGCGAGTATATGACTGGTGGACGTGTGGTTATTCTGGGGGCCACGGGTCGCAATTTCGCTGCAGGCATGTCTGGTGGCATCGCCTATGTGTGGGATGTTGATGGGAAATTTGGAACGCGATGCAATCTCGGAATGGTTGAACTAGAGGAGATAAAGACTGATGAAGAAAAAGGCGAAGTGCGAAATTTAATTGAGTCGCATTATCGCTTTACGAAATCAACCGTAGCCAAACAAATCCTTGACAATTATGATTACTATGTACCAGGTCAATTTGTGAAAGTTATGCCTACTGATTACAAACGGGTTCTTAAGATACAAGAAAGTAAATCTTGACGCCAAAATAGAGGGTGAAAGGGAAACTTGGCAGTTCTATTAGAGCATGAGGACTAGGAATTATGGGGAAAGCAACAGGTTTCATCGAATACAGCCGACAAAAGAGTCATGATCGTCCGCCACAGGAACGAATTCGGGATTTTGAGTTGTTCCATCTTACACTCGACGAGAGCGAACGCCGCATTCAGGGCGCGCGTTGTATGGATTGTGGTATCCCGTTTTGCCAGTCTTCCACAGGATGTCCGATTGATAATCTGATTCCCGAGTGGAACGACTTGATATATCGGGGGCTTTGGCGCGAAGCAATAGACCGTTTGCATAAGACAAACAATTTTCCAGAATTTACAGGATTAACTTGTCCAGCACCTTGCGAAGGTTCGTGCTGTCTGGGAATTACCGATCCGGCTGTAACTATCAAGGACAATGAATACGCGATTGTTCATCGTGGTTTTGAAGAAGGCTGGATTAAGCCCAATCCACCTCGGACACGCACTGGAAAAAAAGTTGCTGTCATCGGATCCGGGCCAGCGGGGCTAGCAGCATCTGATCAACTGAATAAAGTTGGCCACAATGTTACGGTATACGAGCGTGCAGACCGCATTGGTGGTTTGTTGATGTATGGCATTCCCAATATGAAGCTGGACAAGCGGATTGTTCAGCGTCGGTTGGACCTCATGTCAGATGAGGGTGTCGAATTTGTTACCAACGCCCATGTGGGGGTCACTGTTGATATTACCACTTTGCGTCAAACGTACGATGCAATTGTGCTTGCCTGTGGCGCAACCCAGCCCCGTGATTTACCTGTCGTTGGTCGCGAGCTTGAGGGAGTGCATTTCGCGGTGAAGTTCCTTCATGACAACACCAAGAGTCTTTTGGATTCTCGTTTGGGTGATGGGAAATATATTTCAGCTAAGAATAAACATGTGATTGTCATCGGCGGTGGGGACACAGGAAACGATTGTCTTGGGACATCAATGCGTCACGGGTGTAAGAGTCTGACAAATTTTGAAATTTTGCCTAAGCCGCCCTCCGAACGGGCGGCCGATAACCCTTGGCCGCAGTACCCACGAATCTATAGTGTGGACTACGGACACGAAGAGGCAGCGCATGTCTTTGGTAAGGATCCGCGCGAGTATTGCATATTGACTAAAGAATTTGTCGGTGATAGTGACGGATATCTGAAGGCTGCTCATACAGTGCGAGTCGAATGGGAGAAAAATAACAGCGGCGGATACCAGATGAAGGAAGTCTCAGGCAGCGAAGAAGAGTGGCCAGTGGATCTTGCTTTTCTGGCGATGGGATTTCTCGGACCGGAAGAGACATTGGTTAAACAATTTGGCTTAAAAGTTGATGAAAGATCTAACATGAAGGCAGAATATGGACGTTTTGCTACGAGTGCTGAAGGTATATTTGCTGCTGGTGACTGCCGCCGCGGCCAGTCGCTGGTGGTCTGGGCAATCGCCGAAGGGCGCGGTGTTGCGCATGCTGTCGACAAATACATAATGGGGGCATCCGATTTGCCGATTCCGGGTATGCAACTGACAGATGCGGATGTGATAGCGAGTTAGCCCTTTCATTGATTACTTTCTTTATCTTGTAGCTATCTCCTCTTGCGTATTAAATCCTTGTGCATTGGAAGCCAAGTTATTGCAAATACCCACGGGTCAAGAAACGGTTCGAGTTTCTATCGCTGAACTAATGGTCAGCAATGTGCCCGCTCGATGGGATTAAATTAAGATGTGTTTCCCAAGCCTTTGCTCCACGCGTTTCCGATTTCGCAGCACACGTGGAGTGACGTTCGTTTTTGGATAAATCATCAACAGTTAGCAGCAAACAATTGGCTATGCCAGATACAATCGTCGGCCGAAATCCGGTGTTGGAGGTATTGCGTGCTGGAGATCGCGAGGTTGAGCAGATTCAAATTGCACAAGGTCGAGAACATCCGCGACTACGTCAAATCATTCTGCTTGCCCAACAAGAACGAATCGACTGTGAGTTCGTTTCTCGCGATGAACTAGATCGACTTGAATCCAGCATCCCTCATCAAGGTGTCGTTGCCATTGTCAGCCCGAAAAAATACCTGGCAATCGAGACGCTCGTGGAAAAAATTCAGGCTAAAGGGCAACACCAAGCTTCACTATTGGTTATGTTGGATGGGGTTCAGGACCCGCGGAACCTCGGTGCAATAGTGCGCTCTGCTGATGCCGCGGCTGTGGATGGCATTGTGATTCCGAAAGATAGGGCGGCTGGGCTAACAACTGCCGCGCATAAGGCCTCAGCGGGTAGTGCGGAATATGTTCCGATTGCTCAAGTCACAAATTTGGTACGAACGATTGAACTGCTGAAATCATCTGGGATATGGGTCATCGGGGCCGATCAAAGCGCACCGGCGATCTACACTCAAGTTGACTTTACGGTGCCGGTTTGTCTCCTGTTGGGCAATGAAGCCGAAGGGCTTCGGCGTTTGGTTAAAGAAAAATGTGACATGCTTGTTCATCTACCAATGTTGGGTCATTTGCCATCCTTGAATGTGTCCGTCGCGGCGGGCGTTTTGATGTACGAGGTGATACGGCAAAGAACCTCCTGAATAGTTATGATATTTGTCAGATTGTGGCTATTAAAGCCTGAATCAAGATGACCTTCCCTTCCTTAAAGCAGTTGTAGAATCCATGTACGGTTAATCATCAAGATTTCGTGTGGAGACTGCATTTCCGTAAATACCCCGAAACGCAAAACTTCCCGGACTGGTTTTAGGCTCGTCTGCAGGCCATCCTCGTGGAGCGCAGGCGTTGATCTCATTGTTGTGTCTATTAAGAGACAGGCTCTTTGCAGTATCTCTTTTTTTGGACACTTAACACTGGGGCATGATCCTGGGCCAACCAGCTGTGGAACGAATTTTTAGTAGGTTTTGCCATGTGTTTCTCTGCTTTAAGGAAATCCTGATTTGTTGCGCCTTAACTGGACCCTCATCTTTGATACCCTCAGTGAGTCTTAGGGAATGGCGCTGGGACATTTGCTTCAAAAATCCAATATGTTTATTCCACAATTGTTCGGCCCCAGTCCGAATGTCAATCTCAATCGACTCTGTCCGTTTCAGGAGTTAGGGCGAGTGACTTTAGAGCCTCTTCAGGGAACGTTGAGTTGTGAGTGTTGCATAGGTCCTCTACCCCTGAATCACAAGTTGACCCCAAGATTAGCCTCATTTGGTCATTATAGGTCAATCTGTTTTCCTCGTAAGAATGACTTGCTAGCTGCCAGCGACAGCTGCAAGGTTCTTAGTCCCTCACTGTAAGGTGCCCGAATTTCCGATGCTGTACCGCTTTTGACAGCATCGATAAAGATGCGGTTTTCACGGACATAACCGCTGACGTTGTTGCCCAATAATTCGGTTTCGCCACCGCGGTTGATACTGACGGAGCTCGAGTCTACTTCGATTACGAGCCCGCGACATAGCACTTCTAGCTTTACACGTCCCCAACCCTGCAACATACAAGCAGAACTGATGTTGGCAACAACACCATTTGCAAATTGAAGGTTCACAACACTCAAATCATCAACATCATAGTTTGGGGTTTCAGTCATGCTACCGCGGGCTGCGAATCCGTGAACAGCGAGTACAGGGCTCCCAACAAGGTATCGGCAGAGATCGAAGATGTGTGTTGTTTGTTCAACATGCTGTCCGCCCGATTCGGCACGAACGCACCACCACGTTACACCTGGCAAACCTCCCATCCAATAGCCTAGAGCACCGACGATTTTTGCTGTTGCCAGTTCAGTGCGGGCTCTATCGATATGACCGTGATAGCGCCAGTGATAACCAACGCTAGTTATTATACCACTTCTCTGAACTGCTTCATATATCTCGTGTACGTTGTCTGCATTGATACCAATTGGCTTCTCGACAAAAAACGATATCTTCCTTTCGCAAGCGATTAACTCCTGTTCACCGTGTGCAAAAGGAGGTGTACAGATATAGACTGCGTCTAACTCTTCCTTATCGTACATTTCCTTGAAATCAGTATATGGATTTCCTCCAAAATCCTGAGCAGCTTGCTGAGCACGTTCCTCGGAAGTGTCACACATTGCCGCAAATTCAATATCGTCGAATCCGGCCAAGTTGTCCATGTGGCCGCGTGCCCTTCCACCAACGCCAATTACACCAATTTTAACTCGGTCCATTTTTCCCTCCGCTGTTATTGGTGAATCTCGGTCGTCGCATAATAGAAAATCGGTAGTGTGTGCAAATCTCAAAAGCAGCCATCAACATTCCGCTGACGATACTCGTGTTCTACTAAGTCATTAAGTTTCTCGTGCACGTTCACTCCTGAATCTATCTTTTCATGTTACGCAATGGTTACCCAGCGCCTTCGACTGATAGAATGAGATTATTGTGTTACCGTATTGTTGTTGTCGTTTCAATCTTAGCCCGCTAACTTCCGTGGGTATGGAGCAAGATTCCTTTTTTTTTACTCGTTGCTCGACAATAATTTCACCAGAAGAGCGTAGTAGTTCGTTGGTAACAATGCCCATAAGGCAAGCCTCATGTATGCTGGCATCATAAGGCGGATCGAGATATATCAGATTGAATTTGGCTCTTCGTTTGGCAAGAAAATGGAGCCCCTTCTGCGCATCCAATTTATAGAGGTGGACTCCTGGTTCTTTAGCATTTAGGTCACATTTTTGGAGATTAATCTTGATTGACTGCATCGAACGGTAATCACGGTCAACGAATGTTGCGGAGTTTGCTCCACGACTTAGCGCTTCAAGTCCGATGTTGCCTGTTCCCGCACAGAGGTCGAGAAAATCGGCGTGCATGACTTGGTCGCCGAGAATGTTAAAGACCGATTCTTTCACGCGATCTGATGTCGGTCGAATTGCTCCGCCTTTGACTCCGGTCAGTCGTCTGCCCTTGAATCTACCTGTAATTATTCTCATGGGATTGCTCTCGCTTAAGTATAACGAGGGAGGATGGACGTGTCAATCCGTTTTCGGATTATCGTACTTGTGTTACGTTGTTCGGATACCTTAAAAAAGTTTTCTGGAACAAGAGAACACAGATCTTATCTCATCCGAATGTGCGAGCTTCGCAACTGTCAAGAAGGCTGAAGGTGTGCTTTTAAAGGATTTCTTACAATTTCAATCCTGCTGAAATAAAATGTGAGGTGAAGTCACCATCATGGATTCTAGCATAGTCTAATTGTCCCATTTTCCAATCAAAGCCCAAGCCTCCAGTCCAATCTTTGTCTGAATAGCCACCGCGCATGCGCACGAATGACAACATTCTCCATTCAACACCCAGATAGAAATCGGGACCGCCTAAACGGGGAATGGCAATATCTGTAGCGAATAATAGGTTCCAACGACGATATGCAGCTCCAATTGTCAACCACTGTATTCCGCGGGCTTTGGGTAGGTGTTGTGCGAGGAGGCCAAATTTTAGATTAGTATGCGGTTTTAGTAGGACCGCGACATCGTAGGATGGATGACTTCCGAAAAACTGGTAATAGTCACTCGGGTGTTTGCGTTTGAATTTGATATTAAGACCACCCGAGAAGTACGCGCCCATTTGATATCCGAAACCGTAGTAATTGAAGTCGGGCGTTCCCGACTCGACACCCAAGGCAATTTTGTTTCCCCAAAATAATCCGAGCCTTCGATAGGAATAGGCAATACCCTTCGGATCAAAGGCATAATTAGATCTGTCATGAAACTTGTTGCTACCAAAAATCTTCACTCCTGTCCACTGAGGTAATCCTGCTGGATTCCAAAATCCAGCTGTCGCGTCATCTGCGATGGCTGTAAATGCATTACCCATTCCCAATGGCCTGGCTCCTGTATAAAGCGGACGTGCTTCTTCAAATGGAAATTGTGCAGAGAGATTTGATGAAAAGATAAGAACAAGTCCAATAGTGAGAATTTTGGGAAAGATTGATGCAAAACCGGAAAATGTCAGGTGAAAAATGCCTCGGTCGGTAGTCCATATTCTCATTCGTTCAGTCATCGTGTCAGTCTTCGAGTTCAAAGCGATAGGGGATTTGAATTCTGAGCGTGACAATTGCATCACCATTTCTTGCGGGTGTAAACCGTGATGATTTTAGGGCCTCTACGGCTGCTTTATCGCATCCGAACCCGATTCCCTCAATTACGTGGATGTTCTTAGCAATGCCATCTAAGTCGATGGTGGCTTCCAAGACAACGACACCTTCTTTTTGAGCTCGACGGGCAAGATTTGGGTATTTTGGCTCAACTTTTCGTCGCCATGAAGGGCGTTTTACGACCCCTTTCGATTGGACTGGAGAGGGGGTGGGCAGATTCGCATCGATATTGTCTTGCAGATTGTTTGGTTGTGAGATTTTGTCAAATATAGAACTAGAAGATCGATCGGGGGTAATATCTGGAATGACGGACTTTATTCTCGCATGCTGTGCACTGGAAAACAGTTGTTTATTGAGCTTATCTGTATCGAGTGCAGTGCTCCCATCAGATATTTCACGTGTGTCAACGCTTGACAGTTTGTCTCCCGCTAATATTAGCCAGGCGTCAGATTGAGGTAATCTCACTGCTGTTGTGACGAGTTTCGGTCGCCGAGGTTCTGCGGTTTGCCTCGGATATGAGAGCTGAGCGCGTTTCACTTCACGGGGTGGAAGACGTCGTCGTGTTTTGGGTGGCTTTGTGTGCATCAAATCAACAATGATCACATCATCATCAACGTGGGCGGTATTAACAATGTAAAGGGTTCCAACAAGAGCCGCGATTAGATGAAGTCCCAGCGAAGTTAGGATGGCTAAACGCTTTGGCGTGGCAAATTTATGATCTTGTTCCTGTACCGATTGGGATCGTAGAGTAGGGAACACGGCCCCTTGTTCGGGATCGAGATTGGCGGTGTTCAAGGTGATTTCGGCTGTCCGCCCCGTCTGAATTGCTCTTCGGGGTCTGAATCGCTTTGGACTCCGGGGGCGTCCTGCTCGTAAATGGGTCGAGAGTTGGTGACGTCTAGTAATCATTGAGTTTAGGAATTTCGGTGTGCTGAATTGTTTGGAATTAATGAGGCACGTCCGGCGAGTATAACAAACCTCGGTACTGAATTTCAAGATGAAACATCTCTGTGGTATCCGATATCTTTGTAAAATCACTAACCGCAAAAGTAAGGCGAGTTCCACTTTGCGGACATTACGCGGCTGACAAAATGGCCAAAGAGAAGAGATTCAACTAGCTTGTTTAATGGGACTGAACTTTTCGCTTAAAATGATTCTTAAGTGCGGGGCGTTGTTATGGATTTAAGTCCTAGATTGGTAATGCGTTGCTACGATTTCTGTTGAGATGGTATCCGTTAAGGCCTTGGTTTTTTTAAGCTGTTGCATTTTTATCTTCCCTTGACGACATGTTGACTTCGTGATAGTATGTGCGGGCTATGATGATACAGAAAGTGTGGCAGGTCAAATCTCCTAATATTGAGAAGAGTTCAGCATTGGCTGTGGGGCTTGGTGTTTCTCCACTAGTTGCACAACTGCTCGTTAATCGTGGGATTGAAACATGCGAAGCGGCTCAAATGTACTTACATCCAACGTTTGCCAATCTGCACAATCCGTTCTTACTTCATGATATGCAAAAAGCCGTGGATCGTATTCACTCAGCCAGGCAGAAAGGCGAGCATATCTGGATTTTTGGTGATTACGACACTGATGGCACAACGGCTGCCGCGCTTCTGTTAGGAATATTCAATTATCTTGGGATATCTGCGGATTTCTATATTCCCAATCGGTTTGAGGAGGGATATGGGCTGAACGAGGCAGCACTGAAAACTCTTAGAGATAAGGGTTGCGATCTTCTCATTACGGTTGATTGTGGGATTACGTCAGTCGACGAGATTAAACTTGCGAATGAAAGTGGAATCGACGTAATAGTCACCGATCATCATCAAGCGCGCCCGGATGAACTTCCGCCTGCTTATGCGGTTGTCACCCCTAACATGGAACAGGGTGAGTTTTCTTTCGATGAGCTGGCTGGTGTAGGTGTGGCTTTCAAACTCGCTCACGGACTACTTGGAGGTGGCGAACTCACACCGCCTCTGATTTCTCAGCTCGATCTTGTTGTTCTCGGCACAGTTGTCGATGTTGCGAGACTTACTGGGGAAAACCGGACGCTCACTAAATTGGGATTAGTAGAAATTAATCGGCGGAATCGTCCGGGTATTCGTGCTTTGTGTGACGTTGCCGATTACAGCGACGCTTCGCCGATTGTTGGACATACGCTCCAATTCTTACTCGGCCCTCGTATTAATGCTGCTGGTCGGATGGACACTGCGGAGAAGGTTGTCCAACTCCTTACGACGGAATCGTATGAGGAAGCGCGCCTGATTGCCGATCAACTTGACGCCAACAATGTGAAACGCCGTGAAATCGAGGCGCGAATACAAGGAGAAGCAGTTGACCTAATCGAACTAGACATGGATCTAAGTAGGGTTAAAGGCCTAGTACTTGCTCATGAAGGCTGGCATCCGGGAGTGATTGGAATCGTCGCCTCTCGACTTCTGGAACGCTACTATCGTCCAGTTTTTCTACTCTCTATCGATGGTGATGAGGCACATGGTTCCGGACGCGCTATTGAAGGAATCAATTTGGCGGATAGTCTGAATACAGCTGACCATTTGTTGCTTAAGCATGGTGGCCACAAAGCTGCAGCCGGACTGACGATTAAAACTAAGAATATCGAGGAATTTCAGAAACACTTCAACCGATATGCTTGCGAACATCTGTCTGACGAAGATCTCGTACCCAAACTAGACTTAGATCTTGAAATTCAGGCCTCGCATCTGACGTTGGATACAATTGAGGAGCTGGACTTGTTGGAACCATTTGGACAAGCTAATCAAGCACCGAAACTGGCAATTCGAGGGCTCACCCTTCAGCGCCCACCGCGTCTAATCGGTAAAGGGAACGAACACCTTAAATTATCTGTGACCGATGGAGAACAAACGCTGGAGGCGGTAGGTTGGCGGATGTCAGATTTCTATGTTGCCTTGAAAAATCAGAATATTCGCATGGACATTGCTGGAGTGGCTGAAATTAATGAATGGAATGACATGCGTCGTGTTCAGCTGGTAATCAAAGACCTGCACATTCACGCTGTTGAACGTCATCGGGGTCAAGAAATGTTTCCACTCCCAGATGCGGATGGTCCTGTGAAGCTTGTCGACTGTCGGCAAACGAACAAAGGGGCATATCTCGCCCAGCTGTTCAATCGAAATCAGCGCAGTATCTTGTACGTACGAGATAGAACGGCCATAGATCAACTGATTGAACTAATCGATTTGCGAGCGACCGAGATTGGTCAGTGTGATGACGAAACACCGGAATCGGAGATTAAATGTTTAATGGATTCTCTTGCACAAGGCAAATTGCTTGCAGTCGTTTCGAGTTGTACATTGATAGATGCACCTGAGAGTGTGGACCATGTTGTGTTTTGTCATCCCGTGTCTAAACCGCTGACTTTCTTTAATCGGTGTCAGACTGCGTTTAAATCGCCAGAAACGACATACATTCATCTTGTCTACAATGCAAAAGATGTTGAGTCTATGCGCATCTTGCTATCCTGGCAGTATCCTGATGAAGAGGCGCTTAAGAGACTGTACCAGACGATAAAAACTTTGCGCCCTCAAAATGACGAATCTCTTTCGTGGGACGAAATCGTTGTGGCAGCGCATAGGAATTCAATTCCACTCAGCACAGTGCATTCTGGGCTCACGATCTTTGAAGAGTTGGGCCTGCTCAAAAGACAAGGGACCGCTACCGAAGCGATAGCACAACTTCTACCCACACCTTCTGTGAAACGCGAACTCCATCAGTCAAATACGTTTCTCTCTGGCGAACAATCCAAACAGGCAAGCGCATTATTTTCGGAGTTTCAACTGAAACAGTCCATCCAGGAGATTTGGAAAAAGGTAATATATGAGTGTCGAAGCTCTAATTGATCGGATCAAAGCGTACAATCCTGATGTGAATATTGATCTCCTCGACCGAAGTTATGCATTCGGCCAAGAATCTCACAAGGGACAGTGGCGGGAATCTGATGAACCATATTTTTCACATTGCATTGCAACGGCATACATTTTAGCTGAGCTTAAGCTGGATACTCGGACGATTTGTGCGGCACTTCTGCACGATGTCATCGAAGATACTACTGTGACGCGTGATGATGTTGCACGGTTGTTCGGTGAAACAATCGCTCGGCTCGTTGAGGGGGTTAGCAAGATTGGAACATATAACTTCAGAGGTGGGACACAGCAACGCCAAGCTGAAAACTATCTGAAGCTACTTCTCGCGACGGGAGAGGATATTCGAGTCATTTTGATTAAGCTTGCAGATAGGCTGCACAATATGGAAACACTATCATTTCTGCCACAACACAGACAGCAAACGGTTTCCAAAGAAACTCTTGAGGTCTATGCACCAATCGCTCATCGTCTCGGGATTTGGCGCATTATGAGTAGATTGGAAGATTTGGCATTTAAATATCTGTACCCCATGGAATATAGAAGAATCGCTGAGTTGCTGGCGGAGAAGCTTACTGAAAGGGAAGCCTACACGGATAGTATGGTCGACACCATTGAGCTGGAACTCAAGCGCTATGGCATTGCGGCGGAGGTCGATGGCCGTACAAAACACATATATAGTATCTACCAAAAGATTCACCAAAAAGGAATACCTTTCGAGGAAATTCGTGATTTGGTTGGACTTCGTTTGTTGGTTAATACGATTCCAGACTGCTATTCAGCACTGGGAGTCCTGCATGCGAGGTGGCACCACCTTCCTCAACGCCTTAAAGATTGGAATGGGCCAACGGCTAAAACAAACGGATATAGATCTCTACATACAACGATTTTGGACAGCGGCCGATCGGTAGAGATTCAGATTCGAACACATGAAATGCACAAAGTTGCAGAAGATGGCATTGCTGCGCACTGGAGCTATAAAGAGGATGTCGCATTAACGGAGACCGGACAATCTATTTTTGCCGGGTATAAGCAGATACTGGAAGATATTCAGGAATCCAAGGATTTACCTTATCAATTCATCCAGTCCATGAAGCGCGAGTTGTTCTCCGATGAAGTCTATGTTTTCTCGCCTAAAGGGGAACTCTTTGCACTCCCAGCTGGTGCAACACCGATTGATTTCGCATATAAGATTCACACCGATGTTGGGAACAAATGTACCAGCGCAGAAGTTAACGGCTCAGTATTGTCGCTCCGGTATTGTCTGCAGAATGGCGATCGGATAAAGATATCTACTAATCCCACGGGACATCCGAGTCGCAACTGGTTACTATGGGTTAAGACTGCGCGTGCGCGCAGTCGCATTCGCCACTGGTTTAATGAACAAGATGAGATCCATGCACTCGATGTTGGCACACGACTTCTTGAAAGGGAAGCACGACGCCAAGGACTTAAACCTCAAGTGTATCTCAAATCAGTGGAATTGCTCGAAGTTTCTAAAATGCTGCGATTGGAGAGCATAGAGGGTCTCCTCATTCGGATTGGGAATGGGAAGCAATCCGCTTCTGATATTGTAAACTTAATTAAGCCTGATTCGATGCAAGAATTAGGAGAAGACAGGGAAACGGCTATAGAATTGACGCCAACAGTCCAACTTGAAAATGGAATCGACGCAGCAATGGTGCGCATTATGAAGTGCTGTACACCTATTCCTGGGGACGAAATTTCTGGGTATATGACGAGGGGACGTGGGATTTCTATCCATAAGGTCGCTTGTGTCCGACTGCCAAACGAGCCCGAAAGACTTGTTCATGTGGAGTGGAAGTCAGCGGCTGAGGTTACGTACACGTCTCGAATTTCTGTAGAGTGTGAGGACTACCCCGGAATGCTAGGGGACATAGCCAATGCGGTTGCTCGATGCGGAGTGAATATCCGGGGAGGAAGCTTTGGTATCGGCAGTGGTAGAAAGGGGATTGACGGCAGGGCATGCAATGTGTTAACTCTAGAAGTAACTGGTCTTCAACAGTTAGAAGCCGTAATGGGTAGAGCGCGTCAGTTAAGGGGAGTGCGACGAGTTAGGCGCGACCCATAGCCAGCGAGCTTCATTACGCAGCCTGCGGTGCGCCTGATGAAACTTTAACGATTTTTCCCGATCTAATGCATTTCGCGCATACACGTACGCGTCTATGGCCAACGCGATTCTCACCCACTTGGGTTTCAATGCGTACACGCTGCAGGTTGGGTAGCCACCTGCGTTTGCTGTGATTACGGGCCTTACTTATGCGATTCCCAGCTAGCGGTTTTTTCCCACAAACATAACAGACACGAGCCACATCGTCCACCTCCTCTCTCGAATCTGACTTCAAGATCTGAACAGCCCGGAAAGAGTATCATAATGTCTGAACAGAATGCAAGTGTTTTTCTGCGAAAACCGGGAATTCTCGTAAGGTTTTGAGTTCCTACGTTTAAATTCAATTGGAAAGTCATACATCACATTGTTTGGAAAGGTGTTTATCGGCCCTCCTCGCGGCACGAATTTTTCTCTAAGCCAATTAACTTATGAAAATTGCAATCTACATACAATCTCTTGTTGTAATAGGTTTTCTGAGTTGTTTATCCGGATGTAGTGGAGATTTACGGCTTGATTCTGGACAAACGATGGAAGAATCTGAGTTTAGTACTGTGTCAGGCACGATTAGAGATGCAAGAACCGATCGGCCAATCCCGGGCGCACTCGTAACTATGCTCGATCTACGGGTAGAATCGGAAGTAGATGGAAAATATGCTTTTTCGCCAGTTAACCAGCTTGATGTCCTAACACTGAAGGTCGAGGCACTGGACTACATGGCGGAAACACGAACTTTCTTGCTCACCACTGAAGATGTCACAGTGGATGTTGTTCTAACGCCACTCACGGATCCCGAATCGGAAATTCGGAAATTTCTAACCACGTTCTCGACGCTTATGCAAACGATGAATGTCGATAATATCGAAGAACTCTTTACAGAAGATTTTCTTGCATCAGACGATTTGGTGACTCGATTTTTTGGAATCGATACCGGCGCTATTCCTGTCAATTTCGAATCAGTAATTCCGACAGTTAAAACCCTTTTCGAGGAATTTAGATCTGTTCAATTTCGCTTTCATATCGTTCAAATGAACCTAACTAATACGCGCAAGGCTTTTGCGCAATTAGAGGTAAAAATCGTTACGGAGAAAGCACCTGGATCGGGTCGGCGAGAGATAATCAGCGAATGTGAGATTTACTTTCGAAAAGAGACCTCCAAGTGGAAGATGTTCTTCTGGAAGTTTGTCCAGGCGGATGTCCGTTTGTAAACTGGAGAACTTAGGTTCGAACTGTGTCATTGCGAGAGCAATGATGGGTGTTGTTGACATCTTGGCCAACGATTGCTTTTTGCTTTCACGTTGCGCCACTAACGGAGCACGTGTAGCGGACTATATTCCCCTTTGGCTCGAATAATTCTAGGTCTTTTGGGTTGAGTTCTCTGTCTGTTGTTCGTTGCGTCTCCATGAGATGCACTAGAGATATGTCTACGATTGTTCGATTCCAGAGTGCCAAGTACTACAGAGTTTTCCAGCGCGATAAAGATAGGCAACGTTCGTCGTCTCTTCCCAAACAACGAGCGTAGATTCAGGGTGCCATCCGTCCAATTCATCTGGTGTTTCCTCTTAGGAAAGAATTCTATTGCGCATTCTTGTGGCCGGCTGTTGACACGAGTTAATCTATCTCTTTTCGAAGGTACGTTTGACATGTGCCAAGTATCACCATTGCTGGAGTCAATCCTGACACCATTATCGTAAATAGTAAACGGGAATACTCCTGTAGCTGACTGGTGTTTCGTCGGTCGAATATGCGTTAAATCACGATTCTTGGACGCCGGAACTAGCTCATGTCTAGAAATTAGGACCGGGTTGTGTGCGTGTAATACTGAGAATGAGCCTTCGGATCTTCAGCAGTGTTGGTTTGAATCCGGAAGTCAGCGCCATAGATTACCTTTCCAGCATGGACTATAAATCATTTGCTGATAAAGCCTCCCGCTGTGTTTGAAATTCTGTGTCTTCAGACTGACGCCAATTCTTGGTCTATGTGAGCATAGAATCTGTGGGGCATACCAGCATTTTGTATTTGGAACTCTACGGTTGTTGTTCCAGGCTGGGAGTTGGGCCTCGTCTGGACAGGGGTAAGCGCAACTGCAACGGTTCGCTGAGAAGTGCTCCACATTCTTTTTGTAGACGCTCCCGCTGAGATACTCGGACAGAATCAACAAGCAATTGTCTCTTTGGGAACTGAGTCCGATTTCAAAGAAATACACCAATCCTATTCATGTTGTTCTCCCGCTACTTGGTTGATGGCCCATTCATTAGGCCAAGACCATTCGAACTAACAAAAGTAGCTCCGTCAAAATTCTTCTTGTCGAGGATTGTTCCGCGTGATTCACCCATACATGGTCTATTAGTTTCCTGTGATCATGGTCTATTAGTTTCCTGTGATCGACGATGATTCTGACGTCATCAAAAGTTCCAATCAACTTTTGGACGACGAAAAAAATGTAACTGGAGTCTTTCCATGATTCACTGCGAGGTTTGCAGTATTTGAAGAGTTTCTGTGAGGTGTTCGGTCGAGATGATTGGGTCTTCGGGACCATGCGATTATAAGAACGCTAATGCGCGTAGGAAAGACAAAAACACTTGCATCAAACTGAGTTACGCTATAACATAGTAGGAACGGAGTTAGCGGCTTGTGGGAAAGACGTGGCTTGCAGGATGTTGCCACGCAATTACGAGGTGATTAGCGACAGAATGTCGTGGCTAGATTACGACAGGAAAAGAAGAAAAAATGTATTAAATTAATAAACAAGTCTGTACTGCCAAGAAATGAAAAAGGCGTGAAGGTTAGCGTCATCTGTGTTTTGCTAGATTTTCCGGTTGTGCCAATTATTTTTCTGAGTTTTCGGACTTAGCTATTGTGGAGTAAAATTTCGATTGTGCTTAAATGATTGAAAATTATTTGGTGCATAGGTTAACCAAGCGAGAGGGATATTCTTCCAATTTGCTGAAGCTGCGAGAATGATTGTGTGTCACAGCGAAGAAGAGTCGCGTCGCATGGGATTTAGGAAAAAATATCTACCTTGTCAATTATGATTGAGAAAAGGAGTCTCAGATGGAACTATATCCTGGCAAACAACTTTTCATTGATGATTTTATGATCGAATCAATGAAAGGGCTCCGGCGGGTACTAAATCAGGCGGAAAAGCAGACCGTCATCGCTCCGTTAGACTTGCCGCTTGACACTGTGTTAGACCATGCGAAGGGACAAATAGGGGACGTTGTCTACGACAAGAACGATGGTCTGTTTCGGATGTATTATCACCTGGATTTAGATGGTGAACGGCGGATGTGTGCTCTCAATTCGGAAGACGGTCTGCACTGGGAAAAACCAACGCTGGGTCTTGTTGAGATTGATGGTTCAACGGCCAATAACGTTACCAACTGTCCGTTGGGACAACTCAGCTTATTGTGGGACCCACATGAAACAGATGAAGCCTACCGTTGGAAGAGAATTGACAATACGCCCACTGGTCGGAATCGTAATGGAAGAAAGGTATGGCGGGCTTTCCATTCGCGAGATGGTTACGATTGGAAGCCGTATCCTTCTGGCGGTTATAGTGAGAATCAGATGTTGTTTAATTTTGGTTCGCCGGCAGAGACGTTTGGCGGTACCATCAATCCCGATGCGAATTACGTTCACTATTCCCAGCGGGGTTCAAGTAGGAGGACGCGTGTCCTGGGGCGCCGCGATAGCGAGGATTTCCTTCATTGGTCTGGTCTACGAACGGTGATTGATCAGGATTTGAATGATCCAGCTGGGACGGAATTCTACGGTGCCAGTTTCGATTCGGCTAATTGCACTAACGGGGGACTGCACATCCTGATGCTGTTCACGTTCTTGACTGATCTGAGTGAACCATATGAAATCGAGAAACCGGGGGCGTATTGGGGCGCAGAGAGTGGTCCGAATGCCGTAGCGGCTCGTATCGACGGTTTTGTGGACACGGAGTTGGCTGTTAGTCGTGATACGGTTTCCTGGACGCGCTTTCGCGAGCCATTTATCCCACGGGGCCAGTCTGATTCCTGGGATTGGGGTATGCTTTTTAGTGATGCACCTATTCTCCATAACGACAAATTATGGTTCTTTTACAGCGGATTTAATCTGAACCATAACGGGCATACAGCTCGCTTATGGGAATCACCATATTCGGCGCCATCCTATTCGAACAAAGGATTAGCTGTGCTTCGACGTGATGGCTATGTCAGTGTTGAGGTGGCTGGATTTGGACACGGGACTTTAACGACTCACCGTTTCCGGCAAGAATCTGGCGGTTCTGTTCAGGTAAACGTGGACGCGTCGGCGGGCGAATTACGATATGAGCTTTTGCTTGATACGGGTGAGCCAATCTCAGGTTACACGGTTGCTGATTGTGACCCCATCCGTGCGGATGAGTTAGATCGTACACTGTCATGGAATGGGGTTCAGGATTGGCCTGGTGTCAGTAGCGAACGACAAGCCACACTACCGAACCTACCGCAATCCGAGTTCTATATAAAGATTAGGTTTTATCTTGCGCCCGGTACCAAACTCTACTCTTTTACGTTGAATCCACCAGAGGTAACGATGTGGAATGTTAAGATTAAAGGACGAATAGATTGAGCTGATTGCTCGTAATTCTTGAATCCAAGATGATTCACTCGCTACTGTCAAGATTATTCAGGAGGACTTTATGAAACTAGTAACATTTACTCATAATGGGGAAACGCGAGTTGGCGCGCTTCAGAATCAGGGTGGACAGCCTGTCGTAGTTGATTTTAGCAAGGTTAATGCGGACTTGCCAACCGACATGCTGAAATTCCTGGCCGGTGGTTCTGAGACGCTTGTTTTGGCCGAGGAGGCGGCAAAGACTGCTACGTCAAGAGCCGTGCTTGCACAAGATGCAGTCAAACTCAACGCCCCAGTTCCGGATCCTGGTAAGATTCTCTGTCTGGGACTCAACTACCGGGATCATGCTGAGGAGTCAAACATGGAGCTTCCAGAGCATCCGATTGTATTCACGAAATTCAGCAACACTGTGATTGGTCCCGATGATACTATTGAGCTGCCTTCTGTGAGTCATGAAGTCGACTATGAAGCTGAATTTGCAGTTGTCATTGGGCGTCGGGCGAAAAATGTGGGTAAGGCTGAAGCGCTTGAGTACGTGGCTGGTTATCTGCCATTCCATGACGTTAGCGCGCGCGATTATCAACATCGCACGAGTCAATGGACGTTAGGCAAGAATTTCGATACCTTCGGCCCGATGGGACCTGCATTGGTTACATCAGATGAAATACCTGATCCGGCCAACCTGAACATTAGTCTGCGTCTGAATGGAGCGATTATGCAGTCGTCAAATACCTGCCATCTTATTTTTTCGGTGGGTGATCTTGTTGCTGAAATTAGTTCTGTGATGACATTGGAACCCGGTGACTTGATTTCAACAGGAACCCCCGGTGGTGTCGGAGCAGCTCGAACGCCTCCCGTCTTCTTGAGAGCAGGAGATGTCGTTGAAGTGGAGATTGAGGGATTAGGTGTTTTGAGGAATCCGGTCGTTGCGACAAAATCTGGCAGTTAATACAGATGAATGCCCATCGTACTCTTCGTTCGGATTTTAGGTAGCGACTCTCCTTGTGACTCGGGTTTTTTGGAAGTTACGGGCGTGAGAGTGTTGGGCAAAGGCTGTCTGGTGAATGCGGAAGCACTAGTACTGGGCCGTTTGTGGTGGATATCTGATCTAATGCGACGCCTTGCGTGCAAACTGCGTGACTTTCGAGTTCGTGGGAACACAATCTGCGACTACGTAACTAGGCTCTGAAAAGCTTGAGATGTATGGAGTTTATCTAGTTCTAAATCCATTGTTCCGTGTCGATAATCTCCATGCTGATGGAGGATAATGGAAATTGATAGTTCAGATGGCTGTGGGATGACCCACCCGTTTAAGCTTTTTCCGTTATCTGGTCTATCAAATCGGAAAATTGCAAGTGTGTTCAGTTTGTTTCCCTGTGATGGTTTGGTGGGTTGAGACGAAAGCACTCTTAGATTCGTGTTCATCTACACTTCTTGAACCCGAACAGAATTTTTAAGGAGCAAAACATACTATGCCTCGGATGACGGGAGCTAAATTTCTCGCAGACACAGTTGGAGGACATGGAATCTCACACGTCTTTTTCATGCCGTATATCGGTCCCAGAGCTTTAATGGAGATGGAAAGTCTGGGAATAAAGCGGGTTCAAACTCACGGTGAAAAGGCCGCAGCTTATATGGCAGATGGCTATGCTCGGGCAAAACGCGGGCCTAGCCTTTGCATGGCTCAATCTGTGGGTGCGGTTAATCTCGCTGCGGGTTTACAGGATGCTTATCTGGCGTGTTCGCCGGTGATTGCTATCACTGGGCGCGAGAAACAGGTTAACCAGCAGCGGCACGCTTATCAGGAAGTTAATCATGCGGCTCCCTTTTCGGCTGTCACCAAATACAGTGCACTTGTCAGCACAACGGAGCAACTTCCAATCTATTTGCGTCAGGCTTTCCGATCTGCGACCACCGGCACACCAGGGCCTGTGCATCTGGACCTCGAAGGACACCTTGGGGAGGTAGTCATAGACGGAGAGGCTGATATCGAGGTGTTCATTGAAGAGATGTTTTCACTCCTACCGCCTGTTCGGCCGGAGGCAGAGTCAGAGAGAGTGATAGAAGCACTTCAATTGCTTAGCCAAGCTCGCCGGCCTATAATCGTGGCCGGAGGTGGCGTTACCCTCTCTGGTGCACGCGATGAGCTCGTGGTTCTGGCCGAGAAACTTTCAATTCCGGTTGCGACTGCGTTGAATGCGAAGGCCATGTTTCCCCATGACCACCCATTAGCGGTGGGTGTCCCGGGTTCATACTCACGAGACTGTGCGAATCAGGCTCTGTACGAAGCGGATTTGGTATTCTTCATAGGGAGTCACACCGGTGGGCAAGTAACGAATGGGTACATAGTTCCACCGCAAGGAACGCCGGTTATCCAACTAGACATCAACGCCGAGGAACTTGGACGTAACTATCCGATTAAGGTTGGTTTGCAAGGGGATGTAAGGAACTCACTGCGGAGAATGATTGAGCATGTTAGAATTGTTGAACCGCGTACGGAATGGAATAGCCGCGTGCAGGAATTAGTTCAAAATTGGAGACAGAAAGTGAGCGGAATGGTTAATTCCGAGATTGTACCCATGCGACCGGAACGCCTCTGCCGGGAATTGACAAATTATCTACCTTCTGATGCGATTCTTGTTTCTGATACGGGACATTCGGGAGTTTGGACTGGGACTATGGTCGATCTAAAGCACCCCGACCAGGAGTTTATTCGTTGCTCCGGTTCGTTGGGCTGGGGTCTGCCTGCTTCGATGGGAGCGAAGTGTGCTTATCCTGATCGACCTGTGCTCTGCTTCACCGGCGATGGCGGCATCTGGTACCATCTTTCAGAACTAGAGACCGCTGTGAAATCCGGAATCAACGCCGTCATTCTCGTCAACAACAATCACTCGCTAAATCAGGAACAGAGTGGTGTTGAATCTGTATACGGTGGGCGTACGGCTGGCTCGGATGAACTCTGGCTTTTTCCTGATGTAGACTTTGCACGGGTTGCCGAATCGATGGGTTGCTTCGGCATTACAGTCAAGAAACCGAGCGAACTTTCAGGTGCGCTAGATCAGGCATTCGCTGTGGGCAAACCGGCTGTGATTGATGTAAAAACACACGTTGAAGGCATCGCACCTCAAGCCTGGGTTCCGTGACATGTCGAAGATTTATCGTACCAGATTGCGAGTTAGGAGGACCGTGGAGTGTCAGTGTCTTTATTCCATGTGAGCTCGCTGATTGCAAAATCAAGTAGTTAGTTCTTAGTCCCAGAGGTGCGTTTGTAGAACCAGTTTTCTAGAATATGGAGGCATTCTAATGAGTCAAGTGGGAGCCGTACCGATTAGAGCACCTGGCTGGACTGCCAAACCCAAGAACGGGATTAAAATTGTCGATTGTGATGTACACCACAACTTTCGCCAGCCCAAGCAATTGCTACCTTATCTGTCGAAGTTCTATCAGAATCATCTCCTCGATCAAGGGTTGCATCTAGGTTCATATGCTAACATTCCAATTCGGGCTAATCGAACTGATTTAAAAGGCCGTATGGAAGATCGGGCTCACCCCGAGATCGAAGATTCCGAGGGAGACCCGAGGGATTTCAATTTCTCGCTGGAGTTTCTCCAAGAGGAGCATCTGAATCGCTGGAACATCGATTATGGATTGCTTACCGGCCCTCCGCCTTTTTATGAATATGCCGCATTGCCTGATCCGGATTGGGCAGCGGCGCTCTGTCGAGCGTTCAATGATTGGACGATTGACCATTGGCTTGGTCGCGATGAGCGCGTTATCAATGCTATTCTTGTTTCTCCTTCGGATCCCCCTCAGGCCGTTGAGGAGATTCATCGATTGGCCGTCCGCCAGGATACGGCTGCCGTTATGGTTCCGTTGGCATCGAGCATGCCCTATGGCAATCGCTTTTATCATCCGATTTGGGAAGCATGTGAAAATCATGGACTACCGGTTGTTTCCCATGTCGGTGGCGGTAGTGGAGCTACCAGGACAACACCAACGCCAGTTGGATATCCCACATACTATATGGAATCGCGAATGAGCCGTCCGTACGCTGCCAGTGCTCATGCGGCTTCCTTGATTTGCGAGGGCGTGTTCGAGAAATTCCCAAATTTCAAGTTTGCTCTTATTGAGGTGCAGCAGCTTTGGGCAGTATCGGTGATGTGGCACATGGACTCGGACTGGAAGGCGCTGCGAGACCAGACACCTTGGCTTAGGCGTTTGCCGAGCGAATATTTTCGAGATCATATACGCATCGGCTCGCAACCGATGCATGAGCCGGAGAAGCCCGAACAGATGGATCAGATATTGGAGATGTTGCACGCAGACGAAATCCTGATTTATTGCTCAGACTTTCCGCATTTTGACTGGAACGACCCAGTTTCGACCTTTCCCAAACTTCCACACTACCTACATCAGCATATCTTTTCTGAGAATGCGCTTGGGATGCTTCGCCTAAAGGGGAAATAACGAACCATGGAACAGATTGTCGTTGCTAAAGTGTCGGAAATTCCGCCTGGGAGGCGTAAGATTGTGGTGCCGTTCCGTGGACTGGCTGGGATTGGTGTTTTTAATGTCAACGGGCGATTTTACGCGGTCCGCAACATCTGTCCCCATAGGGGCGGTCCGTTGTGCACCGGCGAACTCAGCGGTCGTGTTATGGCTAATGGGCCTCCCTCTTCACGGGAGAGCACGATTTTAATCGACAGGATAGGTGAGGTTCTCCGGTGTCCGTGGCATCAATGGGCGTTCGAGATTTCAACTGGACGTTGTTTGCTAGATCCCCAAATCCGGGTCGCGACTTACCCAGTAAGGATCGAGGGTCATGAAGTTGTCGTTGAATTCGAGGATTAATGGAAGGGCAGATCTATGGGCCTCGAACCAAGAGGTTGTAATGGGCAAGAAGACAACAGCATCGTGCGTGAGAACCGATTTCCGGGACAGCCCTCAACCGAGTGGGACATTAATGGTCCGGGGGATTCAACAATCCAAGGTTTTGGACACGACATTAGTATTAACCGCGGTGAAACAATTTTCTTCAAAATCAAGACAGACTCGTTGGACTATCGAATAGACATTTACCGCATGGGTTTTTACAGTGGAATGGGTGCACGACTTGTCGATACGCTAAAGCCATTTGTTGAACTGCCACAGCACCAACCGGATGGTATTAGAGATGCAAACAGCCGTCTTTATGACTGCGGTAATTGGGAAGTGTCGGCTTCATGGCAATCACCGCGAGGTGCCACGTCGGGGGTTTATTTTGCTCGCTTAATTCGACAGGATTGCGACGTTGTCAGTGTTTGTTCGGATCATGACCAATCTCTATCGAGGGAACCGTTAATTGCTCCTTCACATGCCTATGGAGCCTTGGGACACGGACGCCTTGCCAATGCCCTACGGGAACCACGAGCCAGTCACATCTACTTTGTCGTGCGAGACGACGAAGGCTGTTCTGACATCCTATTTCAAACGTCAGATACGACCTGGCAGGCGTACAACCGGTATGGTGGTCACTGCGTCTATGCCCGTTTGAATTCAGAGAATCCACGAGCACACGGTGGTCCCCCCCGTGCCTACAAGGTAAGTTATAATCGACCATTCGAAACCCGTCATTATCGGGCGGTCAACATGGTTTTCAATGGTGAATACCCTTTCATCCGTTGGCTGGAGTCAAACGGATATGATGTGAGCTACTCCACGGGTGTCGATACCGATCGACGCGGTGAGGAGATTTTAAAGCATCGCCTATTTTTATCCGTTGGTCACGACGAATACTGGTCGCGCGAGCAACGAGGACATGTTGAGGCGGCGCGGGATGCGGGGGTGCACCTCGCATTCTTCAGCGGAAACGAAGTGTTTTGGAAAACGCGCTGGGAGTGTTCGATTGACCAACAGAAGGTTCCTCATAGGACCTTGGTTACCTACAAAGAAACCCACGATGATGCCAAGATTGACCCCGTTGCTGATGTCTGGACTGGGACGTGGCGGGACTCGCGAGTTTTTAACCCGGAAGGCCCGAAACCGGAGAATGCTCTCACGGGGACCATTTTTACCGTGAACGCGTGGCGCAATGATCCGCTAATTGTGCCGGGAGAGTACGCACACCTCCGATTCTGGCGCAACACAGAGGTGGCAATGCTCAAACGGGACGAAAAGGCTGTTTTGTTGAAGGGCCTACTCGGTCATGAGTGGGATGAGGATCTGGACAATGGATTCCGTCCGTCTGGCCTGTTTCACTTGTCCAGTACGACAATCGACAACGTTCCGTACATCCAAGATCACGGAACGGTTTTTGAGGCGGGCACGGCGACGCATCACCTGACGCTCTATCGTCACGAGAGCGGTGCCTTGGTCTTCGGTGCAGGTACAGTGCAGTGGGGATGGGGTTTGGATGCACACCACGATACCGACACAGGCGTTCCGCCGGAGCGTGCCAATGAATATTCTACCCGCGTTGGGGTGGATCCACATGGACCTGATAGAAACGTCCAGCAAGCAACGGTGAATCTTTTTGCTGATATGGGTGTGCAACCATTGACTTTGCAAGAGAATCTAGTTCAAGCCAGTATGTCCACGGATCTTGAAGCGCCGACTTCGAACATTGAAGTTCCTGTACATGGTTCGGTTCTAACTTGTCAGACCTTGATAATCAGTGGCAGTGCGTCGGATATTGGTGGAGGTCAAGTCGCCGGTGTTGAGATATCTCTTGATAATGCGAATACATGGCATCCAGCGAATGGTCGAGAGACGTGGGATTATGAATGGATACCAGCAAATCGACAAACTGTGACGATTCTGAGCCGCGCCGTCGATGATAGCGGAAATCTGGAACGACCGGGACAAGGTACGACAGTAAGATTTATGTAGACAATTATAGTGTTCGGTCCTCTTTGATGGAAAGGATCTTGTATTCCAGAACAGGGCTTTTGCCGAATTTACCGAATTAGTCGAGCACACGGACATATAGTTCATACAAAGGAAGGAAAAATGGCACATCTTACTGAAGCGCAAGTGGCCTATTTTGAAAAACAAGGATACCTAGTTGTTGAAGACGTGCTTGATCCGGATAATGATCTTGATCCGGTGATTGAGGAATATGCAAATGTCCTAGATGGGCTTGCCGAAGAGCTCTATGAAAGCGGTGAGATCGGTGCGACATATGGCGATCTGTCGTTTTCCGATCGCCTGACAAAGATTTACGCTGAATCTGGAAAGGTTCACGCGCAGTATTTCGATTTTTCGTTGCCCCAACGTAATATACAAGCGGATACGCCGATGTGGGTAGGCCCCGCAGTTTTTCGGATGTTGCGCAATGAGAATTTGCTCGATGTTGTCGAGTCCTTAATCGGTCCCGAAATCTACTCGAATCCAGTTCAGCACGTACGTCTTAAGCCACCGGAGCACCTGTGTCCTATCAATGAAGAGACTGGAGATGTTCAGCTCGGTGCAACTCCATGGCATCAAGATACCGGTGTTGTTACGCCAGAGGCCGATGAAACAGATATGCTAACAGTCTGGTTCTGCTTGTGGGATGCGACAGTTGAGAATGGCTGTCTCGAAGTGATTCCCAAAAGCCATATTGAGGGATTGCGGCAGCACTGCCATGCACTTAGTGGCATGTCTCGCGGTTTTGGTCTTCACATTCCGGATCGATTCCTGCGTGCTGAAGACCGTGTGCCGATTCCCATGAAACGTGGTAGTGTCCTGTTTTTTCACCGACTAAATTGCCATTGTTCGCTTCCAAACAAGAGCGATAATATCCGTTGGAGCTTCGACTTGCGATATAATCCCACTGGTCAGCCAACAGGGAGGGGCGTATTTCCAGGTTTCGTTGCGCGTAGTCGCTCCAATCCAGAAAGTGAGCTACGGGCTCCTGAGGAATGGGCGGCTCTATGGCATGAAACACGTATTCATCTTGCCGAAAGCGAAAATCCTACGTACAATCGCTGGAATGCCGAAGATCCTGCTTGTGCCTAAGGCAGAGGCGAGAGACTGAGTACCCACTTAAATGCTTTAGGAGTACGAATATAGAATGATCAATGTGGGATTCATAGGTTTGGGTAATATGGCGCGCATGCAGATCTCATCGTTTGAGCTGATTCGCGGTTGTCGGCTTTATGCGGGTGCCGATCCTTCTGAGGGTGCGCGCCATATTATAGCTGAGAGGTTCTCCGGTATGAAACTATTCGAAGATTACAAAACACTCCTCTCCGATCCGGTCATTGATGCTGTGGTTATAGCGACCCCAACACTGTTTCATAAAAAAACCGCTATTGATGCGATGCGCGCGGGAAAAGCGGTTATGACAGAAAAGCCGATGGCGCGCACCACAGCTGATTGCCGTGAGATGATTGAGGTGTCGAATGAGACTAAACAACTGCTCATGGTGGCTCAGTGCCGCCGATTTGACTCCATTTGGGCCGCATGGGGAAAAGCGGTTACTGATGGTCGCATCGGCAACCCAGTGATCTGGCGTGATGTGGCGGCCAGCATTAATGGCAGCTGGTTTATGAATGAAGAAATTGGTGGTGGTCCCCTTATGGATGGTGCGGTGCACAACTATGACTTTGCCAATCTAATGTGGGGTGACCCCATTCGTGTCATAGCGAGTAGTGTCAAGTTAGACGAGAATGTTACGGCGGTTGATACTGCAACCGCCGTTATAGACTATCCGAGTGGAAACAAGCTGATGATGAGCTGGTCATGGGCGGCGCGTGGGAGTAATCTGTTCGATATTCTCGGTACTCGCGGTTCTATTACGAGGGGTACCGGTTCGCTGCAACCACCAGCTAATGCGGAGTTGGGACAGAGCTATTACTGCCTGATGGATGCCAAGGGAGTAGAAAGCTTGATTAAGCCAAAGAGCACGAACATGTATAGCACACAGGCGCGTCATTTCCTGGCTTGTGTGGCGGGGAATGACGCATGCATCTCGCCAGGTACAGAAGCGATTAAAGCCGTAGCAGTGGCAGAAGCGGTACTCAAGGCAGGACGCAGGGGACAGTCACGCAAGGTTGTGTGGTAAAGTAATTGAGGGTGGTTTTAAATCTTGAGAGAGCTAATGTGTACCTGGTAAAACGTACACTCAATGAAAATTCAAGACCGGAGGCGTTGCTGCAATTTTCGATAGTACGGCGGTGATTTTACGGAGTGTTTCAGGTATTTCTTCGTGTTTAAGGATAGGTTCGTTGATTTTACGACGGAGCCCACATTGAGTTGGACAAGATGTTAGATGGGGTCTCTTGCGTACCGCATATGTAGTAGGTGTGTTCCGTTTATCTCCGGTTGAAATCCTGGAGATCTGAAGTGTACTGGTTAGTAAGCCGTTCGTGGCGTGTTTCGCGGTTTAGCACTTCAAGTAGCTGAGGGGTTACTAGATTGGCATGAATGAACCGATGTGCAGTCTTGAGAAATCAGTTCGTTTTTCCGTCGTGAAGATGCCATCAAGAACTGCGCCGGGATGCTGTCACTCGTCTGTACTTGAATAATGGTGGACAGCGGGCGTGTCAGCCGTCGTCGAGAGGAGGCAGGCATGTGTGAATTTGGCTATAATACGGTTTGTGAACCAATCTCACGAGACTTTATGCCAACATTGGCAGCGGAGAGTTTATGACTATTAGGTGTTTTTTTCTTTTTGCATTCTTGGTGTTAGGAGTAAACGGTTGGACAGATGAAGGGCAACCACAACTCATAGCACCAGAACCCAAACCTCCCACTTCCATGGTTCCTACCTGAAGCGGCTGACCTGGAGAAGGCGCGCCGCTTCGGGGAAGCGGTATTCAGACAACATGGGCAGTTTCCTGGCGCTATGTGGATACAAAGTTGAAACGCCCACGATGGCGCATGACTTTGAGTCGCCAGTTGTTAGAAAGGCTTCAAATTGGAGTTGAGTATAATCTCGCTGTTTCTGAGGTTTCACCGCTTTGCAGTCTATTTCTGTGTACGGAAACGGGTACGCGGCCTGCGCTGTTTCTTGGCACGAGCTCAGATCGCATTGGTTCACCGGCTGGGAAACAATGCTACTTTGTGACGTTGACGAAGAGTCTGCCGAGTGTCCCAATCTCTGTGTATGCGACTGTGAATTATTCTGAGTGGGACCAAGGGATAAATTTTCCGTTCGGAGCTAGTATTGAACTCAACAGAGGGTTTTCCGTCCGCGCGATGTATGATGGGGAGCAATCGCACTTGTTGTTCAACTATTTTCAGGCACAGTATGGTGCCAGTCTAATGTACATTTGGTTTGAACGATTTGGAATGACGATGTCCATGCTGTTTTAGTCAATTTTGGAAGTTGAGATTCGAGGTTGGCAGGTGTTGATTGAAGCTTGGTGTAGGGACTTTCGTGCGAAGGGCCATGGCCAAAGCTTGTGTTGGTGAAATGCAATGGTAACACTCCTAAATTTCCACTCGCAATTTCACCCAGCGGGTGTGAGTGATTCCGTCCACAGTACACCAGAAGTAGGCCATTACATCGCCGTCAGACAAGAGTACACCTCCGGGTCTTCCAAAAGCGATTTGCATATGCTCAGCGAGAAAGTTCTCGTTCTCAGGTTGGCCAAGTGTCGCTTCTCGTCCTGCATCAAAGACGACAACTTCATGTTCTAGATCGAAATTCTCCAAGTCTGAAGTTAGTGCAACATGAATTCCCTGGGGCTCATACCGAAAATTGTAGATTGCCGCTACGCGACCATCAGGCAGAGGTATAGGCATACAAACCTGACCGCGTAAGTTTGTCGGTCGCGGTTGAGACCAGGTTCGCCCTTGATCTTCGGAGACGGACCAGTGGTTCGCGAGATCCTCAGACGTCCCGTATTGATGGGTCCATATCATGGTGTAGATTCGTCCATCTGGAAGGACCGCGCTCATCTGATCCCACCACAGCAGTCTTCCCGTTGAATCATCAGCTATTACGGTAAACTCACTCCATGTCTGACCTTGATCGGTTGAGAACACAGCAGCAGCCTTTTGATCGGGTGGGCCGTCATACCCATCCGGTTTCCAAGTTTCTAGTGGATACATCCATCGATTCTGTGCCAGCTGCAATAGCGGACCAGCACCGTTCCATGTGTACTTCTCAGGTGCAAGCTCTACTGGAACTACCTGCGGTGTCGACCATGTCTGTCCGAGGTTCTCAGACCAAAACAGCAATAATTCAGCGCGCTGTAGGGCCTCTGATTCAGTATTGAAAAGCGATCCATTACCGGTTTGGAATCGAGTTGCATTCATTACCAGTCGACCATTTGGTACGACGCTTATGCGCGGACCACGGTAAGCCCATCCGTCCATTTGTGAAACACAATCATGAATGCTACCTTCGTTAACCCAATGCTTGCCCCCATCGATTGAACGGAGTACTTCAATGTGATTGTCCGGGGCACCTAAACCACTTCCAATATGCTGGCACGCAATTAAACTTCCATCTTTCAAGGGGGTAATCACAGCCATATAGGCGCCCCGTCCTTCTTCACGGGAAATCGATCCACCGTCAATTATCTTTAGCATTGCTTATTTCCTTTTGCGAACTCTACATCCTTGATTGAGCTTGACTAAACATAGTTCGTGCTACCATGTGCCAGTTGTCCCACGCCATGTATGACTCACCCACCTGCCCTTGGCGTCCGTTAGAAGGCGCCATGAATCACGTGCAAACGCATCTGAAAATTTGTTCCGTATTCTTCATTAAAGAAGCGATTGTTCCGAGAAACCAAGTGTCTTCTAGTAAACGGTACATACTGGCTGATTAGAAAGTCGTGGGACAGAAAACTCTGTACATTCACTGTCTGCTGTCTTATCGTCCAGCAGAGAAATTAGTCGCTTGACGCTATTCATGGAATCAGAAAACTAGATCTCGGGTTTTGAGTTAGCGGCAGGTTTCACGCGTGGTTGTCGTAGCTACAATATTTTCGTGAATAGTTGTTGTTACCGTTGAAGATAATGAATGGTTGCCGTTGTTTCTGAGTCATGAAAACATGCTTGGCCAATTCGATCGGATTGGCATCCTTCGGTTGGATCTAGGTTGGAGTCCTAGATGGGATCATTATGTTTGTGTCACCGTTGTTCGAGGGCAACCTTCACTGAATAGAAAACTAAACAGAGTGGTGTCATGCTTGAAACCCCTATAACCTGTTTTTGTTTAAAATGGACCATTGTTGAAGAGATTGGTTTAGTGCTCTCCCAGTTGTTTTTGTTGTTGTCTTCATCGTGAGTGAAAACCGCGCTAATGTCTATCTCAACCAGAAAGTTTGAGAGCCGTGAAGTCCGTTTTGTGGCTGAACATGAAGTGAGGTCTAGACTCAAATTTTAATTTGTGGGCGACGGCGGTTTGACTTTGAAGTCGTCCTAATTCGAGTGATCAGCTCCGCGCATCAAGAAAAGTGTTCGTGGCAAATCGTTGGTCTCCATCTCGCGTTCGTATGTGGAGGGGCCAGAGAAAATTGCGACGTCATATCACGCCCGGATGTCCAAGAAATGTTTGGTTCTGAAGCGTGTACGAGAAAGAGATCGCGGAGCGAGATCTGTCCTAATTCCAAAACTGAATTTATATCAGAGCTTTGGTCGATTTGCGATTCCAGTAGTCCAAGAGGTAGCATGAGATTGGCACTGGTTTTTTTGATGCTTGAACAGTTTTGGCTGTTTATGGGAATCGGGAATTACTCTGAGACAGCCGATTTCAGCTCTAGAACCATCATCACTATCGACACTGAACAGCTTGTGAGTGCTCGGAAGCGGTACCGTCCATTCTGATGCCAGGGTACTTTGTTTCCATCGTGGGTCGGAGAGCACAATAGCTAGAGTTCCAGATTGCTATGTCTTCGCCTAGTACCTGTACTAGCATATCGAGAATGTTTGAATTACGTGATAATTGAGAAACGAGCTATTATAGGTATAGGTGAGGAGGGCACCGCAATTTTGCCGGAACTGGGGGGGGCGCGTAAGAAGTAGTGCGAAGTCATCCTTGATTAGCTCAAGTGTTTTAATAGGGAGCTGAAAATCGGGCATGACGGGGCCTTGTTGGTGGTAATGTGTTAATCGCAAGTTGCTCCTAAGGCTACCTATGCAGCTGGCTAGCCAGCAATCATATCACGAAGATGCTCAGCTGCTAGTCTAAATGTCTCTCTATCATCGCATTGATTAACGTCCTTACCTTCGAAGGTAATCGACATTGTACCGTTAAAATTGGCTGACTTTAGAATCCCAACAATGCGAGAATAGTCAAGCCACTCTTCGCGACCGGTGTCGATTTTGTAGATCTTCGCACGAACGTATGAAGCATATGGAGCTGTCTGTTCCATATACCTGTATATATCTATGTCGGGATCGCCTATGCCACGATTTCTTCCAGGAGAACCGACCCACTGCCCTGTATCCAGTATAAAGGTAAAGTTCTCGCGGTCAGTCTCGTGCAATATTCGTAAGACGTCATCGCCGGTGCATGGATGATTCTGTAATCCGACAACAATCCCAGCATCAGCAGCGAAATCGCAGACCTGCTGAAAGCACCGTATTTCGCTATCCCCGGCCCCTTCTTCTGGAGCGCCACAGAAGAGGCGAATCATGGGTGCTCCCAAGAAAACAGCCATCTCTACATCTGCCTTGGCTTGTGTAACCTTAGCATCTAACTCCTCATCGGTGCCCACAAAATGGCCACCGGATGACAGATATCCAATGGGTAGTCCCGCTTTAAGGCACTTTATCTTAATCTTCCGCAGATAATCACGATTTCGCGATTGGAATCCTACATTCGCTCGGAAGTCGATTACGTCGAGTCTCAATTCATGACCAAGGCTAATAAAGGATTCAACGTCAGGAAACGCTTTCGGGTCTTCTTTTCCAAAATACGAGGCATAGATGCCAACTTTAATCATAATTGCTCCTAAATTCTTAGCACACCTTTTAATGAGATGCACAGCCAGATAGGGTCATGTTTTCGCAGGCGCACTAATGTTCAGATACTCAATTTCGTTCTCTCCATCGTTTATGACTCCGTGCTTTGTCAACGGTGGTAGATGTACGGCATCACCCGCCGTGACCGGATACTCCTGGCCGTCTATCAACATTTTGCCGCTTCCTTTGATGAAGTAGTAAACTTGTTCCTTGTCTTTATGATCGTGATAGTCGGTTGTGATGCGGCCTTGAACCACGTGGCGTGTGAAATTAAGCATGCCTAGCAGACATGCAGCTTCGGGTGGGTCGGCGTTCTCATTTTCTGCACGTGTCAATATCGGCCAAATAATTTTGGTTTTGTGACCAACATAAGGAATACAATCGCGCCAGTTTCGAATAATCATATTATCCTCCTAGTTTGTTTTCCGTTTGTTCTCCGCAGAAGATAGTATCACTTTTGACTAGCTTTCGTCAAGCTTTGATTTTTTCGTAAATGAATTAAGAAGAAAAGGTCGATTGGGTAATGTTCTTCTGTTCTTGTTTAATAATGTTCCTGTTTCTCAATCACGCCCAGAATGGCTTGCCAGCGAAAAATCGCGGGAGGTTGTTTCAGAAAAGCCTGACAGTCCCATCGGAGTCGAATTAGAGCCACCTATCAAAAGGAGCGTGATAATAACATTGTGTATCTCCCGAATTAGGATATCCTTCGGAAACGCAGCCAGTTCATCGTTAGATCAGATCAGCATCAGCGATAAGGCCATTCTCTAGGAGCTTAAAATAAAGTCTGTCCATGATTGTTGTGCGTGTCACATTTACAAGTAGAGTTAATGATTTCACATACTGAGAGGTCTCGGAACCGAACATTCCATGTGTTTCTCGCGTTTAGCAGCACAGAGATAGAATCAACACCTGATGCGGAAAGTAGTTTTCAAAAAACGATTTATCGTCCACATCTCGTGGAAGAACGATGGGGATTAACATTGTCTGAAGGAATGCCGATTACGTGTATGTTAAATCCTTGCGCTTGTCTAGCCATGTGGATATTGGTAACGCCAATGCCAAAATGGCTGAGGGTTTTCCGGACAAGTTTCCAGCTTCCGATTCAGATGGGCATGCGGTGTTCCCATGTGCGATTCCGAACCGCATGATCAATTCTACCTGCTCATTGACAACCAGCGCTTTCTCATTTTGAGGATCAAGATTCAATTGTTGTCCGATACAGAGTTAATACGTATCGGTGGTTGGATGCAATCTCTGCGTTAATTAGAAGATTCATCTCTCGACTCCCTCGCTTGTAGGTGTGTCGCGCATCAAGCTGGCTAGATAGCTGAAACGGGCTCAGTAGTGGGGTGGATATAATGGATCTGGAGAAGTTGTACGACAGAATGCTATTTGTCAATGGAGAGAACGGCACCTTCGTGTTCGAGTGTTTGAGGCGAAATTCAGGCGTGAAAGGGGGTAGAATCGAGCTGGTTAGCGTCCTCTTAGAGAAATGTCTAAGTTTTGTTGGATATGCGTGTTTTTAGCGTGCAATCGAACAAATACTTTCGATTAGGCTGCAAAAATCGAGGTGAGGTGAAATCCAAAATCATGTGACGTGGGTATAGCAATTAAGAAAGCTTAGTAGGAGCTCCATTTTTCATCGTCGTAGTAGGACATTAGAATCGGTTTGAGAAGTGTGTTAAGCCCAGTTTCAATCTCGCCTACGTCTTTTCCAAATTGGAACATTCCATGGGCAAGACAATCAGTAAGAAAATTGGTTTCGACGGATAGGTGGATTGTGTTGGTGGCAATCGGGGTTTTTGAGGCGAGATTGAACCCCCAATCGCCCATTGAAGGTACGTCCACATGATAAGCGTATGTAAACCATCCCGCGCTTTCCATGGAGTGGTGAATGCACCAGAAGGCGCGACGTGCGAAAAAAGGTGACGTGCTCTGGACGACCATTATGCCTTCGGTGCTGAGTAGATCTGCTACTAGTCTATAGAATGTGACGCTATAGAGCTTCGATAGAGACTCGTGATTCGGATCCGGCAAATCGATGATGATGAGCTCAAATGTCTGATGCGCCCGTTCACGTTCGACAAATATGTAGGCATCCTCATTGACTATGCTGACTCTTGGGTTCGATAGCGCACCTCCGTTCAGTTTTACAATCTCCGGGTGACTGCTACAGATGTCTGTGATGTGGGGGTCAATGTCCACCAGTACTACGCGCTGTACGTCCTTGTATTTGAGCACTTCTCGTATTGCCAGACCATCGCCCCCTCCAAGAATTAGCACGTTGTTACGTTCACTTACGAGGCTCATCGCGGGATGTACGAGCGCTTCATGGTACCTGAATTCGTCGATGGAACTGAATTGGAGTTGGGCATCAATGAACAGCCTGACATCCCTGCGTCGTTTTAGCACTTTTATCTGGGGAGACTTAGGCGCTGGATGTGATGACGCTACGATTGTCGGTTCATCGCGCTTCGTCACAACGATTTTTTGATACCTTGATTGCGTGGAAAGTAGAATGCGGTGATGGTAGAGATTGTTTTCAAGCCAAGAGCTGATGGGTTCCGAGTAGCCGGCGGAAATAGCAAGACAACTACCCCCTAACACCACAGTCAGGATGAGCACAACTTTCTTCTTGATATCTGTCCAGTAATGAAGGAGCACGAGTCCTGCCACAAGGACGTTCAGAAATCCGATGATGAATGCAGTCTGGATTAATCCAGTATTCTTTAGCAGTATCAGGGGAAATGCCAGTGAGCCGACTAATGCACCGAGGTAGTCAAAGGCCAGGACATTGGCAAGCGTCACGCGCAGCGATTCGTATTGAGTGACTATCCGTGTGAGAATGGGAATTTCTAAACCAACGAGCGTACCGATGCAGGTGATGAGTGTAAACATCACGGCGAGGTATGCCGAAGTGGATTCGACCAGGACGTATGTATTAAAGAGAATGATGGAAGAGATTCCGCCCAAAATGCCAATCGCACTCTCAATCAGAATGAATCGACTTACAAGGTCGCGAACGAGGAACTTCGACAAGAAAGACCCCAATCCCATTGAACTCATAAATAATCCAATGGTAATTGAGAAATGGTAGATACTGTTTCCGAGTAGGTACGAAGACACGGTGGCGATGATTAGTTCATAAATAATCGCGCATATCGCTATTAAGGACACCGCGAGGAGAAGAATTACGAGAGAGCGGCGGCTATCTTTATGGGTGGAGTGGATTGGGGTGTCCAAGCAATTGACATGTTTGCTTCGTGTGCTCATATGAATTGAGATCGCTCGGCCTGAAAATCGAGATCGCGAGTCGCTTCAGCAGTGTTTCAGTGACCAGCATGGGTTTGACGTTAGATGTTGGGTTCCCATCTTCAAGTCTTAATGTTTCCGATGATTTGTATAACCGAATGTGTGACGACTAGGGCTGCTGCCTCAACATACGAGTGAAAAGTCTTAAGTTCTATCTGATTTTCATCGGCTCTGAGTACGTCAATCACGGTGACAGGTGTTTCCTCTATACCTTTACGCGTTGGAAATCGGTGTTGTAAACGGAATAGCCTGTCTCCATTATCAGGCGTGGGTCCATTGAGAACAAAATCCTCCGCCGGGTCATTCAGCACATCTAATTTCGCACTATAATTGAGGTCGTCAGCAAGATGGAAATCGCACTGGCGGTTCTCAAAATCACGAATTAGTTCAATACGTCCATTCTTGGGTAGCGCTCTATCATCTCCGGAAATGACTTCTGCTACACATGTGCGTTGGGTCTGGAAATTCACGACGTGGCTGCTGCCGATGATCCAAAAATCTGCACGGTACGAGGTGCGCTCAATGCTTCGTCGTTCGAAGATGTGGAATAGGTGGGGTTCTAGCCTTCGGTTATATAGGCAGAAGCGGAGATTTGCGATGTCCTGTCCAACGTAAGGCCGTTCCAATGTAACTTGCTCCTTATCCACGATGTGCTAACGTTCGAGATGTGTTCCGAGAATGCCTGATGGGTTATTTAAGCCTCGTGGCAACGGCCTAAACCCGTATTATGACGAGGTTAAAGCCGTTTTGAAGAGGTTACAATGAGCACGACTTCCGAAATCTTGTGCTGGAATCTATCTGTAGACGACTTCTGATAGGCCCCTGAATTGTTTAGAGTTGACGCTGAAATCTTAAATATGACCCTGCGGCAAATCGAGCGAATCGTCCAGCCCGGTATCGTTACCGTGCAAGATTTTGGAGTCTCCGGAAGTGCTCCGTATTGCAATGGTTTTGTCGGAACAACACACTACTCCGGCCCCCAAGATAGCAGAATAGATTCGACAAGTCAATCAAAAAACGTTACGAGAGCAAGCGTTTTGCAGGCGATTTTCTGCATCATTCGACAGATGGTTTTGTAATAATTCGAATGAGTAGGGAAAAACGAAAGTACTAAATAAGTTGAAAATTAAGCTTTGAGTATTTCATAACGGGTTTAAGGTAATTATAAAGTCTACAGCTTCGGGGTGGTCGGATCTGGAGACTTGTCGTTAAATGTATGGAGATACTATTGTTCACAGGATCGACCGGCGCAGGCCACAAGGAGCGTTCTGTCAGCGTCATGTGTTCACATAATGAAAATGAGGGAATCACCTGATGAAATTCGCTCAGGTTTCTCTTAGGCATACTTCGGTGTGCGTTGTCAATCAGGTCTTCGGACATAGTGCAGAAAACGATGATTCTCGGTCAATATTTGACGCATCGGTGTTAACGCTTGGGATAGACGGATTGGCGACGAGCGATGGGATTTTACGATAATCGGATAATCGAATGGTTGTGATTGTGCGGTCTTAGGACATGAGGAGCGATTGCCCCCGCGTTTGCTTTAAATTGGTGGTGTTCTACTCATCGTTTGCACTTATTACAGCTTCTACCTAATGGCGTGTTTTCTTGGCACAAATTGCTTTTCTGTTTAGCCCCTTGATTTTTCGAAGTCAGGGATTCTAGCGTATCTCACCACACTTTTGACTGCGTTACTTCTTTGAATCGTATCTCTGAATGCACTCGCTAAAGGATGTTCATAGATTGGGAGTGGATTGATATTGCAGGTATTAATCACAGATGTTAAAATATCGTGCGTTGTTTGAGGGTTCTAGAAGTAAGAGCGATGGTCCATTCCAAAGGGAGTAGTTTTTGATGGGGAGGTGGAATATCGAAGGGTGTGTTTTCCCGTGCGGAAACCTTCCAATCATTCTCAGCATTGTGCTCATTGCGATCGCGCTTGGATGTGCACCGGATTTAGATACGCAAAACGGACGCTGGACAGTCGTAAGGAAAGCAGATTGGGAGGCTCGTTTCTACGATGTCTTTTTCCTAGATAGGAAGATAGGATGGGTCGTAGGAAAGCATGATGGAAGCTCTTATGGCAAAGAATTTGAGAGTGTTATTGGCCATACCACGGATTCTGGGGAAACGTGGTATCCCCAAAAAAGCGGAGTTTTGGGACACCCGCTACGGAAAGTCTATTTTGTGGATGTTCGGACGGGGTGGATTGTTGGTGAAGGTGGAATTGTCTTGCATACCGATGACGGGGGTGATAATTGGATAAGACAGACGACATCTACGGAGAATAACCTGTTTGATGTCCAGTTTCTCTCTAGGGACGAAGGCTGGGTGGTAGGTGATTGGGGTACGGTATTGTATACGCGTGATGGAGGTGAGATCTGGACAAGCCGATCTAGAGATGTAGACGAAACAGATCTGCTGCGCGGCGCCCATTTCCTAGATGCACGACATGGTTGGATTGTTACGCATGACGGTGTTACATACCAGACCAGTGATGGTGGTGAAAATTGGCAGGGCAACGAAACGGGTATGAGGCATGCGTTGTCTGATGTGTACTTCGTTAATCAAAATGTCGGCTGGATTGTTGGTGATAGACGGACGATATTAAAGACAGTAGACGGCGGACAGACATGGGATCACATAACACAAGCATCTAACAATCGACACAAGGCGGTCTACGGACAGCCGCTGCGTATGGAGGTAGATCCTTTACACACCTTCCTTTTGTACGATTTCTCTTTCATTGATGAAACGCACGGTTGGATTGTCGGTGATTTGGGCGTGGTTTTGCGGACAAGGGATGGTGGTGAGACTTGGAAACACCAGCGGGGTGGTCCTCGTTTTCACGTTGGTGGTGACAACGTTTTACTGGGAGTCCACTTTGTGGATAGCCGGGTCGGCTGGGCGGTTGGCGAATCTGGTACTATTTTGCGCACCGTCAATAGTGGGCTGACGTGGAACTTGCAGTCTGCGCAAAGCTACCTACTCTATGATGTTCATTTTCTCAATGACAAAGTTGGTTATGCGGTTGGCGATCGTGGTCAGGTTCTATCCACAAATAACGGTGGAGAGGATTGGCGAGCACAGGACAGCCGGACGATGGAGTGTTTCGCCGGAACGTTTTTCATCGATGAAAAGGTCGGCTGGGGGGTTGCCGAATTCGGGACTATTGCTCATACACGAAACGGTGGTAAAACGTGGAAGCTCCAGGAGACCGATACCAGCCATTTTCTTCTGGATGTGTTTTTTGTTGATGAATATACAGGCTGGGCGATTGGTCATGCTGGCAAGATTATTCACACAACAGATGGTGGAACAACGTGGAACTCCCAGCGAACCGTTGTCAATCGCCACCTTTTTGGAATGTCCTTCGTTGATCTTAAGACAGGCTGGGTCGTTGGTGTAGGTGGGGTTTTGCTTCATACAACCGACGGTGGACGTAACTGGAGACAACAGGAAGACTTCGGAGATCTCTGGCTCGACGATGTTTTCTTTACAGATTCCGACAACGGTTGGATTGTTGGAATTGACGGCCTCATTATGCATACGACCAATGGTGGTAGAACATGGCGACGTCAGCGAAGTCATACCAAGAATTTCCTGGATAAGGTGTTTTTCCTGAACTCAAATGAGGGTTGGGTTGTTGGTGGAAACGGGCTTGTCCTGCACACGACCGATGGTGGACAGCATTGGCGCCCTCAGTGGTGTGAAACCACCTATGATCTAAAAGGAATCCATATGACAAGCTCCAAGAACGGTTGGATTGTTGGCAACTTGGGGATTATCTTGAAGTATGTTCTTAATTGAGGATACTGGGATTTGATCTATGATATTTGTAAAGAAGCGGTTGACGTCCGGAACTGAATGCCTGAGAGAATCAAGGGGTTGTTAATTCCGACTCGAAGCCCACGACCTTTTGTCATGAATTCTTATTGTGCTCACCCAGAGAATCTCAGGGACATCCGTTTCTCGTCTCGAGGAGAAAGATTGTGAACCGCTTTTCTCGAACTCTTATCTATGTCGTAGTTCTATACTGGATTTTTCCGGTGCTTGCGATTTCACAGGCTCTTTTGTCCATCGGACCGCCAGATATGGACTCGCCTGAAGTGGGCGATACGCTTACAATTGATGTAAATATTACGAATGCAGAAAATGTGTCGGCCTATCAGGTGAATTTGGCATTTGATTCGACCGCTCTTCTATTTGTTAGCGTGGAATTTGATGATTTCCTGCCCGGAGATCCCACGATTGCCGATATTTTGGAGATCGAGCTTTTCCTCATTAGGCCTAAGCGTGTGGAAACCGATTGGGAAACGGGAATTACTAAACTCGCTCCAGCTATTGCGGCTGCATCCTTGGTTGGTGCAGGTGGGAACAGCGGAACACTTGTGCGCGTATCCTTCGAGGTGCTCGAAGTAAAAGCGTCCACGCTTGATTTGATCGATGTAGCACTTTCAGATCCCTCCGGAATGCCGTTGGATGTTACAACCGCCTCTGCAATAATCAGCGTGCCAAAAGTTACTATAACCGAGCATGTTCCGGGTGATGAATTTCTACTGCTACACGGAGAAGTTCTTCAAGCGAACATACCATTCCAGTGTTTCATTCCAATCTGGGAGACTGAGATTCAAGTAGAAGCCAATACTTTTTTGGAGTATCAGGTGGCATTTCCAGTTGGGAATCTCTCTAGGAGTGGAGGGGTGTTTGTCCACACCGCTGAGGGCGGCCAGATTGGAGGTGCGCCGGATGCCATTGATGCTGATTGGGTCCATCGCAAGATCTCGTTGAATCCACTTGTTGGGCAAACAATTGTGGCGATCACACTTGGAACTGAGAACGGAGATGACCTACGCAATCCAGCAGGTCATCTCCGCATGATGGTAGACCACGTTCAGATTACCGATGGCATGAAAATCTTGACGCCAGTGTGGATTGGCGAGAATTCCACAAATGGTCTACGGAACCCAATCGATCCTCTCGGTAATATACTGGGGATGCAGAACTGTGAAGTGTTCATTGTGAAAGATGGAGGCGTTTCTGTGGCGCTAGAAGAAAGACTTTCTGCAACCTGGGCACGTGTTAAAACAGCAAGATAAGTAAAGATGTGCCCGTCTCGTTTAGCGCACCAAGGGTGAGGATTAGACTTGAGCTTGTAGCGATGACCACATGTGGATGTGATTTCTTGATGGAAAGCAGCTGAAATAGCTATTTACGAATAGTAGTGCTGTTGTGGCGTTCGTTGCTGTTAGGAATGAATGGGTGGTGTTGGGCGATTCTTTTTTGGTTTTCTAGCGGAAAAATCTATCAGAGACAGTGAACCCTACACATCCTTAATGGAGAATTAGAATGTTAGTCCTAAGACCAATCTTAATCGTTCTGATCTTGCTCTTTCTTCCGTCCCAATCGCTCATAGCTGAAAGGTGGGCGTTGCTAATTGGCATCAATGAATATATCTATGAGGGGATTCCGGATCTCAAAGGATGTGAGAATGATGTCAATCTGATGTACCAGGTGTTGACGACGAAGTACGGCTTTACGCGGGACAACATCGGAGTGCTTCTAAGTGGTAGTGCAACCAAGGCAAACATGGTAGTTGCTTTCAGAGAATGGCTTATTGAAAAGCCAAATCCTGATGATACTGTGATTTTGTACTATAGTGGCCATGGTGTTCAAACTGTTGACATGAGCGGGGATGAAGACGATGGATTTGACGAAGCGCTTTGTCCAACGGATGTAAAACCTAACACAGCGCAAACTGAATTTGTTAACGTCCTGTTAGATGACGAACTGGAGGATCTCCTGGGGCAGATACCTACAGATAACGTTACTATAATCTTGGACTGCTGTCATTCCGGTACGGCTACTAAAAGCCTAGTTCCTGTTGGAATGTCCAGTTCTAGGGTGATTAATCGCGACCTCGTCTTGGCCCAAAATCCTAATAGAATACCACTCCGTGAACAACCGCGGACAGGTTCTAGAAAAGACGTGGCTGAAATGAACCACGTTGTGATTACAGGTTGTGACGATCATGAGGTGTCCCAAGAACGGACTTGGTACACGCCAGATGTCGGCTATTTTAGATGTGGAGTTTTGACGAAGAACTTAGTTGAGGAGTTGGAGCGGAGCCAAACGGGTGTTACGTATGCGACCTTAATGGACAGAGTGCGCAAGAGTATTGGTGCAGGTGCCGTACAGACGCCGCAAATCCATGGGGATATAGATCGCCCTATCTTTTCAATGCGGGACGTTGGTGGAAATATCGCGAACAACCTATTCTCAGCCAAACCGTATGTGTTAATCACGAACACTGTTCAAGATTTGCTGACCCTCAATGCAGGTTCGCTTCACGGTGTAACGAGGGGCTCAGTCTATGACGTCTATTCGCCGATGGAAATCGATTTCTCTGGGTCGCCGTTAGCCCAGGTTCAAGTTAGCGATGTCCAATTGAATTCCGCAAACGCGCGGATTTCTGATGATCGTGCATTCGTTATAGAGAAACGCACGAGTTTAATTCCATCAATGGCCCGTGCGATTGAGGTACAGCACGCATTTCCCAAGGACAACCTGTATGTCAGAATTGATAGCAACCCGAGCCACGCCACTGGATTTGTTCAACATTTAGGAGTGGAAAATTTCATCGCTGTTCCAGATGAGGAGCGTGCTGATTTTTTGCTGCAGATAGATTCCAGTTTTGGAAGTCTTCGGGGAACGCTTGTTGGTGCCGATGGGCGAATTGTATTTCAAAAGCATGTAGAATCGGTTGATAAGTTGGCGATAGCGCTGCGTCGCATTATAGAAAGGGAAGTTTTAATCAAGCTTCTCAGTGCTTTCCGAAATCCCAATCCGCCTTTCGATCTAAAGGTGTGGGTGGATAAGGGGGACAATCCAGTCTATCAGGTTGGTGAAGCTATGGAAATGTCCTTCCGAGCAGGAAAGGACTGTTATCTTGTCCTACTTGACATTGACTCTGAGGGGTATGTCACGATGATGTATCCTAACAAATATCATCCACAGAACAAGATTTCAGGTGGAAGGACGTATACCATTCCCTCAGATGACATGAGGTTCAAGATACGAGCACAGGAACCAACAGGTCGTGAACTAATCATTGCATTAGCGACGACAATACCCTTGTCCAGTCCAATCTTCCAAATTCAGGATCAATCCGAGATTCTTGTCGATCTCACGGGTGCAAAACTAGGAACCGAATTACTCCGAATCGTTCGACGGTCACTCCTCGGGGACAAAGGCGGAGACTCCACACATGTTTCTCTTCCGACCAGCGGATGGGTTTCGGATTCCCTTCTTATCGTATTGGTGCCATAGGCCATTTTTAACTGAATGCAATGCGTCACTTTTTCACGTCGTATCTTCATCGTTGGCCGGTTTCATTGACCAATTCGCTAGGCGATTTACGGGCGCTTGTATGAGCCAGCGCTCTTCTCTGGCTTCAAATATCGAACCAAAGTAAGGAATATTCGATTTGCCCTCGCGGCTTACCCGGCAGTTGGGACTCCTAATTCTTGCCAAATGTGAAAAGACATCGCGTTTTTTTTTGGCACTGTAGTGTCATTTTGCTGAATAACAATGGCTAATTTACAAAGGTGGTCCAGTCGTCGTTCCATCCTTCTAAATGAATCCCACTCGTGTTGTGGTAAATGGATTTGCGTGCCTTATTGTCACGAACCGATGTAATTCTTCGATTTAGGAGCTCCGGAATAGTAGTCCCGCTCAGTGATAGCTTGGGACGCTGTTCGAGGCCAGGCGGTAGATACGGCTCATGCCGGAAGACAGGTCCAAGTTGCAAAATTTCGGTTGGTGTTCGAAAATCTCTCCTGCCCTCACTTTCTGGCGAAGTGAATGGATTGTTTGGTGGATACCATTTTGCCATCCAAGACCTCGTTCACCCATGGTCGGAGAATCGCTTTTCCTTGGGTGTGCCATTGTTTGCAACCTGGAAAATGGTTGAAATCTTGCCACTTGACAAAGCCGCGAATCGATTGTGAGGGGTGTAATCTGTGTCATGGGTTGAGCACTGATATGAGCTGAAAGAAAATTATTGATGAAATTACTGGACAAATTCAAATGCTTACTCTCTGCCTCTTAAAATCGTTTGCGTGTGCGAATAGTATTCTGCCAACGATGGAATGCGATTTTTGAATTCCGCAAAGCTAACTGGCCGCTGTACTGGAAGATCTCAAATTAGCGAATGAGTGGATTGTTGGCCCCAAGAATCTGTCATATGTTTTGCTATGGTTGAGATGCCAAGTTCTGCTGTTTCGGATGGTTATCATGCTTTCGTTGCAGGCTTCTTATTGAATCCATCCTGAGTCGACCCTAATGGGATCGTTTCCAAAATCTCCGAAGCCGTGGCACTCGTTGTTTCTGTGCTTTGTCACCTCTTGGAACAAAGATCCCGTTCCAACCGCAACGCTATTTCCTACCACTTCGACAATACTAGTCCTCCTCTTATATTCTGGGTTGCCTTTCTGTCCAAAATACGGTTTCTTGTTCGTTTTATCCAGTTTAATATTAGTTGCCAATGTTTCTGTTCTGTTAATAACACACTCATAGGTCTGGATAACCCGCGAACTAGTGCTTTGTTCGCGTTCTTACTCTTGGGATTTATAGTGTTTGACGAATTGATTGATGGGGTTATTCCTGAATACATTGTGTTGGGGGGTCAACCGCAAGAATTGGGTGAACATTGAGTGTGAGAACAGCGAGTTAATTGTGGGATTTTCCGAGCGGGATATGCGGATAAAAACCGCCTTCGAAACTGTCTTCATGCTCTCTGATTCCGACTATGTTGACCATTCGGATTAAGAAAATAGTTCTGTAGTCGAACAAACACTAAAGACTGTTCAGGGGTATTTTAGAAGAAGAGACAATAATGCCAACAGGACAGATCGAATACTTTAATGTTGAGAAGGGGTTCGGATTCATCGCACAAGATAATGGTGAGGAAGATGTCTTTTTACATGATTCTTCAATTGAACAGTGGGAATGCGACGAGCTTGCAATCGGACAGCGCGCAAAATATGGGGTTGTTGGCGGAAAGAGGGAACTTGTTGTGCAAGAGGTCCATGTTTTCACTTGAACAGAAATGGATCCGTCGGGGTAAAGCTATCATTCCGCGTGATTATTCGGGCGCGTTGTCGCAGCAACCCGAAAAAGAATCGAATTTCGATGAACCGTTCCGTGTGTCCAAATTTCCTATGCCCCGGATACAGGCCTCGACTAGGTCAACGCTTTCGCGGCACCAACGCATCAAATCAACGTTCGATGCGTTGAACCACAAATCTAGAACTCCCCCGTGTTGTTGAAACGGAGACTCGAGGAAAAGCAAAGGAGACTTTATCGAGTATAGTTCTCCTGAAACCGAAAGTCTAAGCATGATAATCGTCCAACTTTCGGAGATCTGTACATTCAAAAGCAGATTGAGTTCCAGACGGAGATGTTTTTTTAGTCTATAGAACCATCAGCGGATGTCTGTGACCGTTCATAAATTTACTAAATACGGGTTCTCGTTACAGCGTGATGGGGAGGATTTCGAATTTTCGAAGACAGATATGTTAAAGTTTGATATAAAGCGGAAGACGCCGATCGGCTATAGACAATCTTTCGCTACAATGAGGACATTAGCGCCCGTAAGCTGGGGCCAGTATTTCCGCGTAAGGAACGATATCAGATCGACACGTAGTCGATGCTGAAAGCGCGCTCTCCTATTGGGATAATAATTCGTGAAGGCGAGGTTTTTTACGGACGTGTAGATCTGGTTAGTCCATACGAGATAAAGATGATTTTGGACAATGGGTCCAAGGTCATTGTTTTTCGCCACTCGGTTCTGAGTTTAAAGGTGTGTTCACGCGGAGATAGAAGCTATTAATGCCAGAATTACGAGGCAAGATGACTTCCATAGCTAACAAATTGTGATTGACAACCATGGAACGATAGGAGTCAGGTCGAGTAGGGAACTCGGAGTGCCAAACACGGCGTGGTTGTTCCAGATTCTGTATGTCCCATCAAAAGTCGGAGACTATACCAAAATCTTGGATGTTGCTGAGCTCAATATCGAGTGCCTCAAAATACAAAGACCAGGCCATGATGTTGGACCTTTATCGTACATAATCTCATTCGGTGGAAGGGGTTCTCAATTTCATTGTTCGTTGATTTTCATACGCCAGGCACACGAGTTCTTAAGCTTTGTTTTCAGCATTTTGCACAACTATTATATTCCTATGTCAGCTTATCGTGTCCTCTCGGACGATGGGAGTGAAGTGGGTTGTGAAAAACTATTCACGGTCGAGACTTTGTGAATTAGTAGTTGATAGCACTCCCAAACGGGCATTAGTTTTGGCGATGCGTTTGTACTCCCAGAATTAGTGCCCGTTTGAGGTGCAACCGAGATTACTGGAAGTAGTCTGCATTCTTCTGCGTGAAATGCGCCCAGTCCTCCGGAACATCTTCTTCCATGAAGATTGCTTCTACCGGGCATTCAGGTTCACACACTCCACAATCAATGCACTCTTCAGGTTCTATGTAGAGCTGATCAACGTTTGCGAAGTCGTCTGACTCAGCCGTTGGGTGAATGCAGTCAACAGGGCACACATCAACACAAGCAGTATCTTTAACATCAATGCACGGTTCTGTAATTACGTAAGTCATATCAAACACTCCATGTTCGGATTATTGACAGGCGAATGAAAAAATTCCGCTAAAGCAACGTTCGGAAAGCATTCAGATTACGCCTGCCGCACGGGCACTTATCATATCATATCTACTAAAGTTTGTCAAATGGATTCAAAGTTAATCGCAATGTTGAAGGTTCGCATTGTCAATGAACGACTCCCTGCTGCCACGGATAATGGATGATTTCCTAAGATTCTTTGCACTCTTCATCAAATGGAATTGATTTGGAAATTCTATGCAATGAGCTTGACAGCTTAGTTCTTCGCTAATATAATAGACAGCGAGGTGGGTGTAACCTGAAAGTTTATTCGAGGGAGGCTAAGGATGTCCACATTTGACGTTGCTGTTGTGGGGGGTGGACCAGGAGGTTATGTTGCAGCAATTAAAGCTGCCCAGTTAGGTGGCAATGTTTGCTTGATTGAACAAGGGGATTGGGGCGGTACCTGTCTGAATCGTGGGTGTATCCCGACCAAGACACTGCATGCGGTTGCGAATTTAATGCGGCAGGTTCACGAAGCTGAAGGCTTCGGAATCAAGATTCAAGGTGCCGAAGTTGATTATCAACGAGTGGTGAACCACAAAGATGAAACGGTTAGAAAGCTAACGAGGGGTATTGGTCAACTGCTCAAAGGGAACGCCGTTCGTACAATCAGTGGTTCTGCAAAGCTTGCCGGTTCGGATTCTATTGTGGTGAACAAGGCCGACGGCTCAATCGAGCAGGTTCGTGCCTCGAAAATCATCATCGCGACAGGCTCGGAGCCGGCAAACATTCCAACGTTCGACATCGATGAGCAGTTGGTGTTGAGTACGACGGGCATATTGGAATTGTCTGAATTACCCAAAAGCCTTATAATCGTGGGGGCTGGGGTTTCGGGGTGTGAGTTTGCTTCAATATTCAACGGGCTAGGTTCTCAGATTATTCTTCTTGAGCTATTGCCAACCATTCTTGCCACAGAAGATGTGCACATCGTAAGACAAGTTCGTCAAGCGATGAAACGTAAAGGCATCGATATCAGAACAGGAGTGAATGTAACGCAAGTTGAAAAATTAGACTCAGGTGTGAGTGCAAAGCTCGCATCAGGGGAAGTAATTAACGCGGAAAGAATGCTGGTGTCCATCGGGAGGCGTTTGAATTCTTCGGGCATTGGGCTGGAAGATGTAGGTGTTCGCACGGAAAAATCCAAGATTTGTGTCAATGAGCGAATGGAAACGAATATTCCGGGAATCTATGCGGTTGGGGATGTGGCAAGTCGGTATGCCTTGGCGCATGTCGCGTCCCGTGAAGGTATTGTGGCTGCACGAAATTGCATGGGAGAGGAAGTAGAAATGGACTATGGAACTGTCCCGTGGTGTGTCTTTACCATCCCTGAAGTCGCGCGCGTGGGACTGACGGAAGATGAAGCGGTGGCAGAAGGGTACGAAGTTAAGATTGGGCGATTCCCTTATGCCGCCAGTGGTAAGGCGATTGGAATGCGCGAAACAGAGGGATTTGTGAAAGTGATCTCCGATCCTGACTCTGAAGATATCCTCGGTGTTCACATTCTTGGAGCCCATGCGTCAGATCTTATCCATGAAGCGGCTTTGGCAATTCGCCTAGGCGCGTCCGTCTCAGATCTAGCTCACACGATTCACGCTCACCCAACGCTTGGAGAAGCGGTGATGGAATCGGCTGAGGCGGCGTATAATCGCGCGATTCACATCATGTAGCCACTTGAGTGAGATAGGACGTGGGCGCTGGAGTAGTGTAAACCGGCCATCACTCTCAGCTCCGGAGTAGGGAGATTGGATCTGAGAAAACCCACGGCCGATAAAACCCCGTTGTAAATCTTTGGCGATCTGTTTGATACTTTCTCGTTAAAATTGAATGCGACTTAGGTATCTGAGCGAGGGAACGTCTCTTGTCCGATAAGTTAGTGTAAAACCTAGTTGTGCAGTTCTTCATAGGTCTTACAGAGTGTATTAATAGTATCATTATTGGGTCTGGTGAACAGGACTTGGTGCCTAATTTTTAGCGTTCTTGGTGGTTCGTGATTCTATAGTCTGATGCTTTCATTCTAGGAGGGCGGCTATCGCTGTGAGTTTCGTTTCTATACACTATGACGGTGGGTAGTATGCGCGAAGTGTTCAGACGAGACGTCTGGATCATGTAAAAAAAGGTCATGGGAGTTCTATGACACGCCTTGCAACGCAAGGTCGCCATTAGTTCTAGAACAGTACTGATTTCTGAAGTTCGTGGTAACGGTAATCAATTTCCGTCCGGTTCAAGACACGCTGACGGTTTAGGCTAAAGTCTTCGACATTGAATGAAGCGACTATTGTGCCATACATTATTGCTTTTCGGATAGTCTCTTCGCAGGTATTATCTGCAGCAGCAACGTAGCCCAAGAACCCACCAGCGAAGCTATCGCCTGCACCTGTGGGATCAATTACCGATTCCAATGGATGCGACGGTGCAGAGAAAAAGGTGGACGATGTCAAAGATATAGCACCGTGCTCGCCCTTTTTTATAATTACGCGCTCTGGACCATAGCTAAGAATCTGCTTTGCAGCACAAATTAGATTGCTTTCATGCGTTAATAGTCGTGCCTCATTGTCATTCAAGATTAAGATGTCCACGGCTCTAAGCGTCTCCATCAAGGCCGTGCGGCTATTGTTAATCCAGAGATTCATGGTATCACATACAACTAACTTCGGATTTGTGACCTGTTGAAGTACGTCCAATTGTAATTCAGGATTGATATTGGCTAAAAAAACATATGGTGTATTCTTGTAGGACTCGGGTAGTTTCGGCTGGAAGTTACCATACACATTGAGATCTGTGAATAGCGTAACGGCAGAATTCAAATCGTCCGTGTAATTACCCCCCCAGCGAAAGGTTTGTCCGTCATGAATTCGCTCTAGCCCTTCGATATTGATACCGCGTGAATCGAGAAAGTTAAGATGTTCTGGGGGAAAATCCTCACCGACGACAGCAACTAGCTGGATAGAATCTGAAAAGAAACTAGCAGCAGTAGAGAAGTAGATGGCGGACCCACCAAGAGCATTTTCAACTTTTCCAGCTGGCGTTTCAACCGAATCTAAGCCCACAGATCCGACCACTAGGATGCCCATATTGCTGATACCTCAATATTCAGAATGAAAAATTCATGTGTTTGAAGCAGGAGGCGTTCGGAAGCGATAAGCACTGCTGCTAATTGCTAGTTAGAAGGGAAATCGACTTTGACGGTTCTGGTTCTTCCGCAGTGCAATCACTACTCGTCGAAGGCGCCGTACTAGAATGAAAACAAGAACAACTAGCACAACAAATTGTAGACTTTGAAGTAGGTCTGAGATTACATCAGGCAGTGGCACGTCTTTCGATTGAGCTAGCCAGATTGGTATAAGTGCGATAGCTGATAGGAGCAAAATTATGTTTTCCCAATGATCTAATTTTTTCATGGCGTCGGAATGTGCTTGAATCAGGTTCCTATTGTCCAAGAGTTCAGATAAGTTTCCTGTTCTGCTGTTAGTTTGTCAATCTCAACTCCAAGTGCCTGCAGCTTCAACGCTGCGATAGATTGGTCAAGTTCCTCCGGAACGACGTAAACTTGTTTTTCCAAATCTTGATGATTGTTAATGATGTATTCGGCCGATAGGGCTTGGTTGGCGAAGCTCATGTCCATAACACTTGCTGGATGACCTTCCGCAGAAGCTAGATTGATGAGTCGGCCTTCGCCAAGCAAGTGGAGTTTACGACCATCCTTCAGAGTATACTCTTCTACGAACTCACGGACAGTTTCTTTCCGAATGGTAAGTGCGTCAAGATCCGGAAGATTAATCTCGACGTTGAAATGGCCCGAATTACAGATAATGGCTCCGTTCTTCATTACTTCGAAATGTTCTCGACGGAGGACGTGCATGTCGCCTGTTATGGTTACAACGATGTCGGCCTCGGTTACAGCCTTGGTCATTGGCAGCACGCGAAATCCATCCATTACCGCTTCTAGTGCATTAATTGTGTCGACTTCGGTAACGATGACATTTGCACCCAATCCACGTGCTCTACTTGCAACTCCTCTACCGCACCAACCGTACCCGGCGATGACCATTGTCGAGCCGGCTATCAGTATGTTTGTCGCTCGGATAATTCCGTCCAAAGTGCTCTGGCCCGTACCGTAGCGATTGTCAAAGAAATGTTTGGTTTTAGCATCGTTAACAGCGATAATGGGATATTTCAGCACAGCTTCATTTGCCATGCTTTTCAAGCGAATGACGCCGGTTGTTGTTTCTTCGGTTCCTGCAATTATATTTTGAACCAGGTCGGGATTTATGTCTTCGGCGTGGAGTCGGGAAACTAGATCTGCGCCATCGTCCATGGTAATCATTGGTCCTGAATTAATAGCAGCCTCGATGTGTTGATAATATGTTGCGGTGTCCTCAGCATTGATGGCGAAAACTGGAATCTCATCGTGTACAACAAGGGAAGCGGCGACATCGTCCTGAGTACTCAGGGGATTTGAGGCGCACAACACAACTTCTGCGCCGCCGGCTTTCAACGTTCGCATGAGATTTGCCGTTTCGGTTGTCACATGTAGACAGGCTGCCGCCTTTATACCTTCAAGCGGCCGATCTTTTTTAAAGCGCTCGCGGATTAGGCGGAGAACAGGCATGAAGCGGTCTGCCCAGTCAATTCTTTGTTTGCCCTTTGGGGCCAAATCGTGATTCTTAATATCGAAGTCCATTTTGTCTCCTTCAAATTCCGGCTTCGGACCGAAGCAAATCAGTATAGTCGGCCAACTCCCATGTAAAGCCCGTCTCATTGCGTCCGAAGTGTCCATAACTTGCGGTATTTTTGTAAATTGGTTGTCGTAAATCAAGTCTTTGTATAATTCCGTGTGGTGTCAGATCGAAATGATGCTGCACGAGTGTCGTGATCTTTTCATCCGCCATTCGACCCGTACCAAATGTTTCAACCATGATTGAAATGGGTTCTTCGATGCCAATTGCATAGGAAAGCTGAACTTCACAGCGTTCGGCAAGTTCAGCAGCGACGATGTTCTTGGCAACATGTCTGGCAGCGTAGCAAGCGCTTCGATCTACTTTTGTCGGATCCTTTCCAGAAAATGCCCCTCCACCGTGTCTTCCCATGCCGCCATATGTATCAGCAATAATCTTTCTACCGGTCAAGCCGGCGTCTCCCTGAGGCCCACCGACGACAAAGCGCCCAGTGGGATTTATGTGATATTTAATATCTGTGCCCCGCAAATTTTCAGGAATAACATATTTAATGATTTCTTCGATAACTCCTTCTTTCAAAACGTCATCAGATACTTCCGGGTGATGTTGGGTAGAGATGACGACCGTATCTACGCCGCTAGGCTTTCCATTCACATATTCTACAGTTACTTGAGACTTTCCATCAGGCCGGAGGAAATCAAGTGTCCCATTCTTGCGTGTTTCGGCCAAACGGCGAGTCAGTTTATGCGCTAGTGTGATTGGCATTGGCATAAGTTCTTCGGTTTCGTTGCAGGCATATCCGAACATCATCCCCTGATCTCCGGCACCGTGCCGATCTACTCCCATTGCGATGTCGGGAGATTGTTCATCAATTGCCGTCAATAGTGCGCAATGTTCGCAGTCAAAACCGTAGCTGGCTTCGACATAGCCAATGTCTCTTATTACATTTCGCGCGATTACTGGGACATCAACATGGTTTGCGGTTGTGGTGATTTCACCCGTGACAAGTGCCAGCCCGGTTGTTACCAACGTTTCACACGCAACACGTCCCGCTGGGTCTTCCGATATAATCGCATCAAGTACAGCATCAGAAATCTGATCCGCGACCTTGTCCGGATGCCCTTCAGTAATGGATTCTGATGTGAACAGGAAATTTTGGTTCAATTGGTGTCTCCTCATGCATTGTTTTTGGAGAAAATACTCAATCCTGAATTACCAGGTTCTATTGTTCGTTGAGAAACGTGACTTTGTATACGTTTCGTGTGGTTACGTTCCCAGCGTTCAATGGCTCACAAAGCTTCGGGGTTTTTCAATCGGTGCATATGCTATTTGTTTCACTCTACTTAAAAGGTGTAGACTTAATTAATTCACAGAAGTGAGAATCGTGCGCCATGCTTGGTATACTGATATACAGAGGGGTTCACGAAGAGGAGTCCCAACAGGAATTGTGCCCCAGTGTCAATTGTGTGATGGAGGTGTGGGGCGCGGTAATAGAGACCCCTTGTTCCGCGAGCAAAAACGCTAGATTCATTTTAATGAGGACACAAAAAGCATTTGCCAATAGTACCGGGGTAAAGTGTTCTAGCGACTCCAGTGTCTAATCTTAGTTTGTTTTACACAGGGTTCTCAGTCCAATGCGATTAACCATGGTCAGGCTTGTTAGCTGACGGGACACGTAACAATTTCAGATGGCGAGAAAAGCACCATTATTTACGTGCAGGCACTACACACTGAGTTGCTGCTGCAAATATGGGAGCAATAAATCTAATGTCGATTTATCTTAGCCTGGGGGACAGGGTTTCATCGACTATTATTGGGTGGAGTGTGTAGAAGCGAGATAGATCAGCCCAGTATTGCTGAAGTCGCCGCTCCATCCTAGAAATCACAGCATCCTCAGACACAAGCTAGAGATTATGCGATGCCCCGGCGAAACGCTGAAAAACGATTCTCTGGGTCGACCCAAAATATAGAGGGTCTTGAACAATTGGAAAGCCATACCCTATACGTTTTACACACTTCGCATGGCAATTAACACATGTCGTTCTGCTTTCGGAGCGATCTTGGGGAATTCAAGATGTTTGGGAATTAACTAGCCGATTCAGGTTTGTCAAGTTCCTCTTTAAGCAGGGCACCCAATGTTGTTGGTGCGTCATCACTGTCCCCAGATTGTTCTTCTTGGTACTGCGTAACCGTGTCCCGTTCCTGATCGTCTAACGCGTCTTTCAGGCTTAAACCAATTCGCCGCTCAGCGACATCGAGGTGAATTACTTTGAGATCCAGTTGGTCGCCGATTGAGACAATTTCCTCTGGCTTTTCAATCCGCCGATCTGACAACTCAGAAATGTGGATGAGACCCTCAATTGCGTCCTCCAACTTGGCAAATGCCCCGAAGCTTGTCAAGTTCACAATCTCTCCGCTCACTACCGAGCCAATTTTGTACGATTTCGGAACCTCTAGCCATGGGTCTGGTTCAATCTGTTTAAGTCCAAGCGATACACGTTGATCGTTCGGGTCAACCTGGAGAACCATGACCTCGACTTCGTCGTTCTCCTTCAGAATCTCACGAGGATGGACATCGCCTTTCACCCATGAGAGGTCCGAGATATGGATTAATCCATCAATGCCTTCTTCAATTTCGACGAAAGCACCAAAGTCTGTAAGGTTTCGCACGCGACCGACAATCTTCGTCCCAACCGGGTACTTTTCCTCTAAGAGCTCCCAGGGATTCGGTTCCAACTGTTTTAGTCCAAGAGAAACCCGTTTAGCAGATTTGGTAATTTCGAGGACAACCGCTTCGATTATGTCACCCTTTGCCGTGAATTTGGAAGGGGCAACATTACGTCTTGTCCACGACATTTCAGAAACATGAATGAGTCCCTCAACCCCCTCTTCTAGTTCCAGAAATGCTCCGTAGTTAACAATGTTCACAACTTTTCCCTTAACGGTAGAGCCGACAGGATACCTTTCCTCAATGCCTTCCCACGGGTCCGTTGTCTTCTGCTTTAGTCCTAATGAAACTTTCTCTTTTTCGTGGTCAATGCCTATAACAATGACATCAATCTGGTCACCAATTGACACGATTTCGGAAGGTTGATTTACCTTCTTCCAGGACATGTCGGTTTTGTGGAGTAGGCCGTCAATTCCACCCAAATCGACAAATGCGCCGAACGACGTAATATTTTTGACAACCCCCGGACGAACTTGTTCCACCTCGAGGTTCTCTAGAAGCTCCGCTTTTTGTGCTGAGAGTTCTTCTTCCAGAAGTGTGCGACGTGACAAAACGATATTGTGACGGCGCTTGTTGAGTTTAACCACTTTGAGTTCAAGTGTCATCCCAACATACTTGTCCAGGTTTGGGACAGGACGCAACTCGATTTGTGATGCCGGAAGGAAAGCCCGTAAGGTTCCAACATCGACCCGAAGTCCACCCTTAATCCTCTCTACGACCTGACCTTCAACAGTTCGGCCTTCTTCACAAGCAGCGTCAATCTCATCCCAAATGAGCATCTGATCGGCTAGCTTCTTCGAGAGTACCAGTTGCCCATCCGCATCTTCTCTGCGGACGATGTATACATCGATTTGGTCGCCTACTTGAACGGCGGGTACATCCTTTCCTCTCTCTGAAAGCTCAGAGGCCGGAATGTATCCTTCGGATTTAAATCCGATGTCAATCATAAGTTCGTCACGACTGATTTCCACTACAGTGCCTGTGACAATTTCGCCCTCGGTAAAAGCTTTGATGGAATTATCGTATGCTTCTTCGAGCGACTCCATGCTTAATGACTCCATGTCGTCGTCTGACGTCTCCTCACCGACTGCGAGTTCTGACGGGTTTTCAGAGATAGAATGTTGAGAACCGTCAGGATTCTCGTCATGTGCGTCAGATTTCGAGGAGTTATTGGTCCCATCCTCGGAATTTGCCGAAACGATTAAATCTTCTTGTTTGCTCTTCAGATCCTCTCGGTCATCTGTTGAGGCCTTTTGCTCGGTTTGATCCACCCTACTCGCTTCTCCTTCGTTACCAGAAGACGCTTCTTCATGGTTTTCAGTGTTATCCGTTTCCGATTCCGTCATAGCAGTAGATTGAGTTACACGTTCCCGTTCTTTTCCTGAGTCCTCGTTCATCAACATATCTGGTTTTATCCAACAACGCAGAACATCGCTTGACGTAATGCACCAGATCCCTCCTTTTTCAAATACCTATTTAGATTGCCCATTTTTCTGCCACAATCTATTCAAACCCGTATAGTATAGCACAAGCAAATGTGGAGGTGCAACTTCAATCTTCTTTTTGATGGTAGGGAAATGATCCTGTGTAGTCGATAAGGTTCAGAGACGGAGAGGAGGAGGAATTATTACAAGTGTATAATCCGGTCTGGTTTGCGCAGATTGGCGTGATTATTCACGGGAATGGAGCAGGCATTTCAATCTCTTCCTTAGATTCTTACGCGCGATTTGATTCGGAATTTGCCAGGTTGGCCTCGTCAGGGGCTTCGCGGGCGCTGGTCGTTTTGAAACTTTTGAAACTAATGAAATTTGTGATTGTCCCATATTTCTTCGCGTGGCTCTCCATATAGGTATCAATGGGAATCTCAAATGGGCCTGGGTTGATGCCGAGAATGAATGATTACTGACGCACTTGCAGTGTAAAAACTCGATCGTTAATTGGCACATTCCGAATTGAACCATTTGATATTTCGGTTGCGTTGGACTGAATGGCGGTCGTTTTATTTCTTGCCGTCATGTGAGTCATCGTATCTCTGCGATGTTCTAATCCACAGATTCTGTCTTCAGGATTGGTACGAGGGTAATCAGTTCGCTCGTGTTTGCAAGAGTGATAGTTGTGGAAAGTTAGTCAATCAGTGCCTGAATAGTGTTTGAACCGAGTATTTTGTAAACCCTACTAAATAAAAACCCTGAGGTATCTTCGTGTCTTGATTCAGCAAATGTGTTCAGAATCTTGGCGGTGGTTGAGCCAGGATAATGTGCTAGTTGTCTAATTCTTCAAAAGTACACCAGAAGTATTACTCAAGATTCCGTAGTGTGGGTCAAGCCATGTGTTCCATCAGCGTAAAATCTCCAGCTTTCGTCGCAGTAGCAATGCCATTCGGCCACACATTCCCGAATTTATATAGGCGCGATTATGCGAATCCGCATCCATTGTCGTCATGGTAGGAATGCCTTGTTTATGGATGAGGAGAATTCGGACTTCTGGCTGTGTTACAGGCTAACAATCCAGGGTGATAACATTAAAGAATTTCTTTTGACTTTTTATGCCAGCTTCTGATAGACTGATCCAAGGTGTTGTCAAAAACAAACTAGTCGCATCATGGCTGGCTTATGCCATGGAATTGTCAAAAGAACGGGTTTCATTAACATCTTAGCTCGTTTTTCCTTTCCCGACGGCAGTTTAGGAATATCGAGGGTTGCCTTTTTGTGGATTATTAATCGATGCCTCAGTCGCATGCTGTAAACATCTGCTAACATGTGTAAAAATGCAACGAACGGAATTATCTAAATCTTCATGGGAAATGTACCGTGATATAAGGGGAAATCGTGAAATGACAGAAGAATTAATGACCATTCGTGAAAAATCCGATGTGATCATTGTTGATTTAAAAAATGATGTCGGAAACCAGGTGGCGTCGGAGTTGGGAGAAACACTTGACGAACTTGTTGGCAAGAAACCCCCGAAGATCGCTGTAAACCTTGGCAATGTAGAACACATCAACAGTGCAGCAGTGGGGGCATTAGTCGGCGTGGCTAGGCGCATGCGTCAGAAGGGTGGAGATGTGAAAATCTACGCCCTGGCGGAAAATCTTCAACGAATTTTCGATCTTATTGGTGCTTCTAGCATTGTTGAAATCTATGAGTCGGAAGGGCGTGCGATTGCGGCTTTTTAATACTCAAGTCATTATCCATCGATGGTCAACCGACTTCCTCGCATTCTTTAGAACACGATGCGGTGTGACGATTTCTCCTATGATAAATTCCAAAAAGTTGTGCGTACTGTTCGTTGGTCTCGGATGCTAGAATTGCTTCTTCTTCCATGCTCTCTGCGAAAATCGCCACGCGGGGACAAAGACTTCCTAACTGTCTATCGCATCCTCGACTCGAACCTCTTCATTGTGTGATGGATCCAGTCGTTTTGTCAGATAGCGTTCTAATACCTCTCCTGCGGTCGTTATCTATGATTCGAACATATCGGTATATGGAGAATAGGCTTCCCTTAAGTATCTAGGACAGAAGTTGAGAAGAGGGTTCAACCCCCGGTCCCAATACCCTTGTAAGGCCATGAGTGGAAAGTTGCGCTGCCAGATGGTTCTGAACCTGTTTCGTTAGTTGTTCGTGCAGTTTCAGTCACCATCATTGTCCATTTCGCTTCTCTTTTTCGATTGGAAATTCAATCAATCCCTGCTTTGATCTTGTAGAATGCCAAGTAGCACTCAAACTTTGTTGACCCCAGTTTATCTTTATGTTAGAATCAATACTGTTGTCGTGGTAAGATCGCTCTTGTAGGGAGTTCTTAAGGAAATTGCAACGGGATCTGCGGGATTAACGTACTAGGTATGATGCTATGATTTTGTACATCATTAGCATAGCTTATTTTTTTCTAATTGTGGAAATCGTTCTAATCGTCAAGTCCTTTTCCTACGCACGGAGAGAGCGAAATACGAAACGACCTAGCCATTGTCCTAAGGCTGCCATAATCGCCCCTCACTACGGATGGAATGCTCAGATTGGAGAGAGTCTTAGGCCTCTTCTGAATCAGGACTACGCGGGTGAGTATGTAGTATATTTCGTGACTCATGCAGTAGGTGAATCAAACAAAGATCTTTCTTACCCGCACCTCCTTGAGATCGCTGAAGAGCATCCAGGTAACGTTCGTGTTCTTTTGGCTCCTAATGTTGTTGACAATGCCCATTCTCGTTCGCAGAAGGTACAGAATCTTATTACTGCGATCGCGGAGTTGCCAGATGACGTTGATATTATTGCTTTTGTCGATGCCGACGTAGTAGTCCAGGAAGATTGGTTGACGTTATTAGTGCAACCGCTTCAAGACCCGTGCATTGGTGCGACAGTTGGCGCCCGATTTTACCACCCGCAAAGCTTTAACCTGGCGACGCTTTCGGAAGCTATTTGGGTGAATTTTCAGATAGCTTTGCAGGGTAATCATCCACTTGCTATGGTGTGGGGCGGTTCGAATGCAATCCGACGTGAACTTCTGGACCGGGGAAAGGTGTTAGACCGATGGGAAAACTCTGCTATCGAAGATCACAATCTGACCCACGCCGTCAGGGATCTTAATCTCAAGGTACACTTCGTTCCTAATTGTATAGCCGTTACGCAGACAACAAACCGCACCTGGAAGCAAGTTTTTGAATTCACCAATCGCCAGATGATTATGACTTTCAGGATGGGATTTCGAATTGAGTGGGGCTTAAGCTTAATTGCATTTCTACCCAAATCGCTTATTGTCTTTGCGTCGATTCTTTTCATGCCATTTTATTTTTATCATCTCTGCCCTCTGCTATTGGTTCCGATTATTGAGATTCAGAGTTATCGGTTTTTCTCTTTGAATTTACCACATTGGTTACGAATTGCTCCTAAGATGCGCCAGACTATTCGGATAACCTCTTTTGCGACGCCTATTTCGGTGCTTGTTGTGGGTTTAAATGCTTTGTATGCGATATTTCAAAAGAAAATTGTATGGGGTGGCGTCGGATACGAGATTTTGTCTGCCACAACTTGTCGAGTTTTGGGACGTGTTGCGGTAAAAAATAATGATGACGAGAAAGATTTGAATTAGCTTTTTCTGTGTTTAGAAAGGAAAACCAATGTCAACGCGAAGTCGAATTTCGCCGCGTTTTTTTGTGAATCAGCTCACGAGTGCCATGGCCGATGATTGGTCAACGTCCTATGCGCTTGCGAAATATCAGATTGCTAAGGAAAGTTTTAACTGGCGACATCCTCTTGGCGCGAAACATGGGAAAGGGGATGGTGTACAACTGGTCAGTTTGCGGATTACGGATATGTGCAATCTGCGTTGTCATTCGTGCGGGCAATGGGGCGATAACGGCTACCTGGTTGGCAAATCCCTTAAGGAATTGAAAGATCGAGAAGTGCCTGTTGAAATCTATAAGCAACTTGTAGATCAGATTGTTGACGCTGGTTGGTCTCCTGTATGGTATATCTGGGGAGGTGAACCGATGCTCTATCCCGGTTTGATTGAGTTGTTACATTATATCAAGGATCGGGGAATGGCTATCTCATTGGTAAGTAACGCTACCAACATCGCGAGGCGTGCTGACGATATTCTCGAAACGTGCAAGATTGTTTATCTAAGCGTTGATGGTCCAAACGGCGAGATACATAACAGACAGCGTCCTGGTATTACGGAAAACTATGACAACTTTACTGACGTTGAAGCAGCGCTTGAGACTTTGAGTGCGGAGAAGGCGAACCGCAACGCAGTGTTTCCCTACATTATTCCGTTGAGTTGTATTACTATGTACAATATAGATGTTGTTGTGGATTTACATGAGTTCACAAGCCAATATGCGGACGCACATATTTTCTACTTGACATGGTGGATGGATTCGGAATCGGCACAAGCCCACTCGAAAGATTTTGAGCGACGCTTCGGCTTCAAACCTCAAACCCATTACGGTTGGATTGGTACTTGGAAGGATTTTGACCATGGTGCAATTTTTGATCGGTTTGGCGAGATGGAGAAGTTGTCGAAAGCACAACGGCGATGTCCGCCAATTATGATGCCTCGCCTCAATACGCGAGACGAGATTCAAAGTTACTATACAAACCATTCTGATACTTTCGATTATAATCAGTGTGTTAGTATCTATATGACTATGGAAATTGATAGTAACGGTGATGTAAGTCTATGCCGCGATTACCACGACTACATCATCGGTAATATCAAGACCGACACTGTTGTGGACATGTGGAATAATGACAAGGCACAAAAATTCAGAAGCTCGATTAGTACTGAAGGGATTATGCCGGTCTGCCGACGGTGCTGTGGACTTATGGGATACTAAACGGAGAATTTCCTGTGTCTGTCCTCAACAGAGGGAACCGTAGGTTAGCCACTACTACCTACCAAACTTCGCGTTTCATGTGCTATGTACAATGTCACTCATACTGACGATTAACGCAGGTAGTTCTTCGATCAAATTCCAGTGCTTTGATATGGAAACGGAGGCGTGTCTTGGAAGAGGGCAGATTGAATGTGTTGATTCGTCACAGCCAAACTTCTCCTATGAGCGATATGATGGAAGTGCCCACCAGATTGACGTCCCCGAAGCCGATCGTAAGAACATTTTTCATCTCATCTTCACGACCCTCCTCGATTCCGGAAAAGGTGTTCTCGGTGCGCTCGATGATATTTCTGCTGTTGGACATCGGGTTGTACATGGAGGAAGTTTTTTTTCTGAATCAGAGGTTATTACCCCGCCAGTAGAATTGGCAATCCAAAAGTGCATCCCGCTTGCACCGTTACATAACCCATATAATCTGCAAGGCATTCGCGTTTGTCGTGAACTTTTGCCGACTGTGCCCCATGTTGCTGTATTCGACACAGCGTTTCACCAAACGATGCCGGATTATACCTACGTGTACCCGCTACCCTATCGGCTTCATCAAGAATATGGTATTCGGCGATATGGATTTCACGGAATATCACACCGCTATGTTTCAAAACGCGCGGCAGAGATTATGGAAACTCCGTTGGATACTCTCAAATTAATCTCTTGTCATCTCGGTAATGGGTGCAGTGTAACAGCGATTGACGGGTGCAAATCGCTGGATACCAGTATGGGGTTTACCCCACTTGAAGGCTTAATGATGGGCACGCGTTGTGGTGATATCGATCCCGCGATAGTTTTTCATTTGTACGACCATTATGGTCTGTCTATTCGTGAGATTAACCAGATGCTCAATCGAGAAAGCGGTTTGTTGGGGGTTTCCGGCGTAAGTGCTGACATGCGTGACCTCTTCCCTGCAGTTTTCGAAGGGAATCAACAGGCTTCGCTCGCAGTGAAGATGTTCTGCTACCGTGCAAGTCAGTATATCGGGAGCTATGTTGCAACGCTCGGTTGTCTGGACGTATTAATTTTCACAGCGGGCATTGGCGAAAATGTGCCACAGATTCGTGCCGAAATCTGTGCGAAGTTGGGCTTTATGGGTATTCATTTGGATGAGGAAGAAAATCGAGAACCGGGTATTGAAAAAGCTATCCATTCTGAAGATTCTCTGGTGAAAATCTTTGTTATTCCTACCAATGAGGAGCTAATGATCGCAAGGGATACGGTTGAATTAGTCAATTGTTAGATTTTCGATTATGCGAAGAACGTTATTGCACAGGTGCGCCTCCAGATGAGATGGTACGGAAGAGTTTTCGGTCCGGTTATCCAGATATCTCGCTATGTGTTACTCTGCAAACCTCAAACGCGGTGGTTGTTTGCGCAATTTCCTAGATGTCTAGAAAGTGGTGTCAGTTGAGATCGTCAATATTGAGGGAATCATAACAGGCTCGGCACTATCAAGATGCTAGACTTAGTTAATCTTTGTAGAGTGTCTCATGTTGTTAAAGGGGAGGAAAACAGGTTATATATTGCGCGGATTATTGGATCGATTTGTGGACGGTTTACACGCAGAAGTCGGCCAAACCTGACCGTTGATTTTGGTGCTTGACATCAGTTAGCCTGAGTGCTAAACTGCCCGCCTGGTTTTAGGAAATATAGCTGAGTAGTCATGTCGTGAGAACGAGCATAATGGAGTGAGGAGCGTTACAGAGATGGCAAAGGTCGGCATCGTCGGCGCGTCAGGTTATACGAGCAGTGAGTTGTTGGGTTTACTCGTCAATCATCCCGGTGGATTAGAGATTGAGATGGTTACTTCTGGGACTTATTCCGGGCAGAACGTAGATCGAGTGATGCCGAATTTGCGGGGTTTGATTGACCTCAAATTCGAGGAATTCGAGATCGAGACAATCAAAGGTAGGGTAGACGTAGTTGTCCTGGCCGTTCCTCACAAGGTTGCTATGTCGTATGTGCCACATATTCTCGATCAGGGGATTCGTGTGATTGATTTTAGCGCAGACTACAGGTTAAATGATGCTGAGACCTATGAGAATTGGTATCATTGTAAACATACGAACCCCGGATGGCTGTCACATGCGGTTTACGGGTTGCCCGAACGATATCGAGATGCTATTCGTACCGCAGAGCTCGTTGCAAATCCTGGTTGTTATCCAACAAGCGCGATTCTACCTGCATTACCCATCCTATCTGAAGATCTGTTCGAACGAGAGTCAATCATTGTTGACTCGAAATCGGGCATTTCCGGTGCAGGCCGTAGTCCAGGTGAGAAGACGCATTTCCCTAATCGCGAGTCAAATTGTGTTGCATATGAAGTTGGGATTCACCGGCACACTCCCGAAATTGAGCAAGAATTGACTAACATTGCGGGTGAAACCGTTCGAGTCACCTTTACGCCTCACCTTGTTCCGATGACACGTGGGATTTTGAGTACACTTTATCTCCGACTTAAAGAGACGATTTCAACGGAAGCCTTGCTGAGCATCTACGCAAGATTTTATGAGAAAGAACCCTTTATTCGCGTGCTCGACCAAGGCGAGTACCCACAAACAAAAGCAGTAACCGGTAGTAATTATTGTGATATCGGGCTTGGGGTCGATAAGCGAACCAATCGAGCGGTCGTTATGGCTGCGATCGATAACCTTGGTAAGGGGGCGTCCAGCGCAGTTGTGCAAAATCTTAATTTGATGTTTGGTTTGGATGAAACGGACGGATTGAAAATGCCCGCTAGAATGCCGTAGCTTTGCCATGAAATAACGGTAGTATCTGTGATATGATCTGTGTGGGGTAATGGGGGGTTCAAGAATGCCGTCAATCATGATTGTGGCAGGGGAACCGTCGGGCGATTTGCATGCCTCTCGCGTTGCAGCTCAGCTAAAATTGCTTTGTCCCGACGCTAATCTCTTTGGCATGGGCGGTGACTTGATGAAAGCTGCGGGTGTTTCCCTCGTCTTTCACATTGGCGATACGGCGGTAATGGGTATTGCTGAGGTGGTTTCGTCGATTCCGGGTTATCTGAAGAAATACATGCATTTTAAGTGGTTGATGCGCAATAAAAAGCCTGATGCCGTGTTGCTAGTCGATTTTGCCGATTTCAACATGGCGATTGCCGAGTCCGCGTATAAGTTGCAAATTCCCGTCATCTATTACATCCCTCCTAAGGCCTGGGCGTGGCGCAGTGGTCGTGGGAAAAAAATTGCTAAGAGAACAAGCGTTGTTGCTTCCATTTTCCCTTTTGAGGCAGAATTTTACCGGAGGTCTGGAGCACGCACAGAATTTGTTGGTCATCCCTTGCGGGACTTTGCACAGATAGATCTGACCGTTCAGCAGGCCCGAGCTCAGATAGGCGTAGACAGAGATGCACCGGTACTTGGATTACTGCCGGGTAGTCGGTGTGGTGAGGTGAAAATGTTATTGCCTGTTATGCTAAATGTTGCTCAACAGGTTCGTCAGAAACTGCCGAAGTGTCAATTGATTTTACCGCTTTCACCGAGTATTCCTGTTGAATTTCTACCGGAAATGCCGTTGGTTAAAATTGTCTCAGGTGCAACTTATGCAGCAATGAGGGCAGCCGATCTGACGTTGGTTGCATCCGGCACGGCCACCCTTGAAGCCGCCTGTATTGGGGTGCCAATGATTGTGTTGTACAAAATGTCGTGGCTCAGTTGGTGGATTGTAAAGCGACTCGTCAAACTCGATTACAGTGCGTTACCAAATATCATTGCTGGGCGTCAAGTTGTTCCTGAATTTCTGCAAAGTGACGTGCGAATTGCGCAGATTACCCGGATTGCATGCGATTTGCTACAAGATTCGGAAAAGCGGGAATGTCAGCGGATTGAGCTAAAAAAGGTCTGTGAACAGCTTGGAGACCGGGGAGCGGTTGAGCGGACTGCCAGGTTGGTGCTAAGTCATGTCGAATGAAAGCAGAATGTGATGATTGATGAGAGTTGGTACGAGCGTCCTTCTGGTGTGAGCAATCGGGTCTCTGCAGGCGGGGTGGTTGTGCGAGTGGACCATGCAAAAGTCTATGTAGCGCTTGTTGGAGAGATTGGCCTTACTCATCGTGTGTTGCCGAAGGGCGGCGTGGAGCCCGGCGAAAATTTTGAAGAGACGGCTCGGAGGGAAATTGGCGAAGAGGCGGGGATTACCTCGCTCGAACTGATTCAAAAGCTGGGTATTCGAGAACGTCTCTCTTTTGACAGAACGCGCTGGAATACGACTCATTATTTTCTCTTTGTAACTGAGCAGACGGAAGGTAGTCCAACTGATGATGAGCACCATTTTGCGTTTGCGTGGCACTCAATCGATGCACTTCCCGTGATGTTCTGGCCGGAGCAACGGGAGCTAATTGAAACACATCGTGAGGAAATCATTGGCTTTTTCAGGCAGGACGACCCATGAAGGATTTTCTGTACGGAGTAATTGCCGGGAAAGTAAGAGGGGGCATCGCCACTTTCCTTCTTTGCGTCCTTGTGCCGTTGAGTTACCTCTATGCGTTGGTTGTTATTGTGCGAGGTTGGTTCTATGATTACGGCTGGCTGAAACAGAAACAGCTTCCTTGTAAGGTGATTAGCGTAGGTAATATTGCGGCGGGCGGCACCGGAAAAACACCAGCGGTCATCTGGATTGCGAAAGTGCTTCAAGATACCGGCTGTCAGATTGCAATTCTTCTGAGAGGTTATAATCGACAGAAACGAACATCTCCAACACAAATTGTATCGGATGGACAAAAAATTCTGGTCTCGGTTGAAGCGAGTGGTGACGAAGCGAGTATGATTGCCCGAGAACTACCAAGCGTGCCGGTGGTTGTGGGAAAAGATCGCTATGCTGCAGGTCACCAAATCTTGGAACGTTGGAACATTGATGTGCTAATCCTGGATGATGGCTTTCAGCACCGATCTTTAGCAAGAGATTTGGATATTGTTACTGTTGACGCAACTCAACCATTTGGAACAGAACGACTACTGCCGGCAGGTACATTGCGCGAACCGGTTTCGGCACTGCGCAGGGCAGATGTGGTTCTACTAACTCGAATCGATCTAGTACAATCTCCAATCTTGGCGCATAAGAAGATTGAATGGTGGGTAGGCGGTAAACCGATTTTGCACAGCTGCCATCGGCCCGTGAAGCTCTATCAGCTGGGGGTGTGTGAAGTACTAGATTTCAGTGTCTTGAAGGGGAAACGCTTGTTCGCTGTTTGCAGCGTCGGAAATCCGGCCGCTTTTGTTGAAACGTTAAACTACTATGAACCAGAAAGTGTTGTCCTTTTCCCATTTCCAGATCATCATCGATATTCTCAGACTGATTTTACTCGCATTCGAGATAGCGCGAGACAGGCAGGAACCGACCTCATTATTACGACCAGTAAGGATGAACCAAAGATGTTGCCTTTTGTGTCCGCGAAAGACAGCACCTCGAGTATAGTTGAGGAATTGTCAGTCTATGTTTTGGCTGTTGAACTTTCAATCACAGTTGGAAAAAATGTGTTGGTTCAACGGATTCAGGAATGTAAGTTCAGGCATTTGGAGACGGAGATGAGCTAGGCCTAATCAAGGCTATGTATCTAGGCTGAGCGGCAAAGTTTTACTATCTGATTGACGAACATGCCGAGACGAGGTAGCGAGTTCTGAGCTGGAATTTGTGTCAAGTTGCTTGCCTGAATCATGTATAGTCTGGGTTTAGGTGCTATTGTGTTCCGCTATAGGACGAATCAAATCAACATGTAGAAGATCACAGCCTATATGCAGTAGAATGGCGTCTGATTGCTTGAGCAACTCTTTGCACTGTTTTGCCAGCAAAGGTGTATCATTGTGCAACAGGAGATGGTATTGAAGGCTGCACTCGTCTTCTTATGGATGTGCTGCGAGATGTCGTCATTTCAATGCAGCTCATGGCATGGAAGGGCAATCCCGTTAGATTTTGGTAAGGAATTAATTTCACGGCAATCCGCACCGTATTGGTTTACGGACATTATCCGCTACCGAGCCACGCCTCGTAAACCGTGCTTGAGTGGGAAGCCATTTCCAAATCCTACATTTCTTATCAGAAGGTCCTCGGTGTGCCGAGTGTCATTGTTCCATACGTCCTAAGGGACGAGGGAAATCACGTCTCTGATGAATGACGCGCACTGGACAATTTTTGCTGCGGAATCCGGACGATGGCGAACGTGATATATTGACTGGCAGATGCTCTGTAATCGAGATTGATTTCGGATATCGTCGATGTGCGGATGACAGCACTATCTAGTCGTGCTGCGTTCAAGTTCTTTCAAGTTTTGAATGAATCTACTTTCGACATCTCGGTTATGTTCAATCGCCCACTTTCTGGCATTGGACCGATTGCCCCAATAGAACCGAGATCCTATTAGGTAGATGCCCACCGAATCAACATAGCGCTTATTAATTAGTGAATTTCTGAGCAGGTATAAGAATACCGTGTTGATTGCGGTAGAGATTATACCGTTGCTTATTTTTCCAGCGTAGATCTGACCACTTCCCGGAATTATCGTGGATAACAATTGAGCCAATTTTGGCGATTTGCGTGGCAAAGGGGTGTTTGCTAAAGTAATGTTAGCTAGTTGGGTAGCTACGTGTCCGAAACCGTGAGTCAAAAGTTTATCGCTGGGATTGACTTCGTTAATCAGGCCAACCTTGCGAAATTCCGATATTGCATTGAACCAATCCCCATCGTGTATATAGCACCAACTGCGGAGGTATTGTGCTTGTTCCAACAGAGATTTATTAGCATTTGTGCGGAGAAGTTCAAAGAACACAGATCGAGCCTTGGCGTATTCTTGATTATCAAAATGTGTCTTGCCAAACATTAATTTTGCATATGGGTATAGTGGAGATTCTGAATCTGTGCGCATGAATTCTTGGAATAGGCGTTGAGCATCTGCAAGATTACTTTGATAGTATTGGCTTTGAGCAATCCTGTAATGAGCAAAATCGGTTAAGTCTGTGCCCGGATGGTAAAAAAGGAAGCGCTTATATTCAAGGATTGCAGCGTTATAGATCTCTCCATTGAAAAGTTCCTCGGCATAGCCTAATTTTCTTTCCGAGGGTATATTGGTGAACATCAACTGATGTGGGGAAGGCTCTAGTGCAAAAATAGAGATCAAAAGAAAAGGTAATATCGTGGTCATTGACGGTGGGAAGCGAGCTAAGGCTTCCGTGTTAGAACTGGGTCTTCCAGAATGCGAGTGCAATCTCCGTGGACTGAGGTTGTGAGAGGCTCAAGAGACCAGATTCATAGATCTGTGCTCTTAACCCGTCCAGAAAGGAGTCGTCTTGCTGGTGATTGAGAATTTTTGCCGCTTGAAGCCCCCCATAAATGTTTCCTGTATAGAATAATGAGCAGATTAGAGCAACGGGGATAGCAATCGGGTATTGCTTTTGGCCTATATAGTGTATTGTTCCTACTGCTGTTATCCCAGTGAATATCAGTGATTGAAACCCGTCCGAGAAACGTCCACTATACATCTGTCCGAGGCCAGGTATCGCTGCTGAAAGGAGTCCGCTCAAAATGGGGGATCGACGGGGTGTCAAACTTTGGGTTCTGAGCATGCGTGCCAGGCGGTTGCTCATCTCCGCGAATTCCGTGTTTGGATATTTTATGGTGATATCTCGCCATCTACTTGATGCTTCTTCCCAATTTCTACTATCCATATGCACTGTCGCAATTATGAATTCGGATCGCGGGGCCAGCTTGCTCTCTGGGAATTTTGATAAAAGCTGTTGGAGTGATGTAATCGCTGTATCTCTGTTCCCCTGCAACAAATGGCAGTGTGCTATATTAGATTGTGATTTCTCGATTAGCTGACTGTGAGGTTGAAAATCAATTATATTCTGATAGGCTTGAATGGCTGTTCTCAGATTTCCTGAGTTCTGGTAGGAAGCGGCGAGACGAAATTGAACAGCGTCGAGATTCTCCGTTTTCGAGTAGAGAAACAGATAGCGACGGTATTCGTGGGCTGCATTCAGGTAATCTCCTTCTTCGAAAAGGGAATCGGCGAAGTTGAGTAATTCAGTTCTCGCTGAGCCTTGAGAACACACCGTTGGTTGTATGATGGACAAAAACTGCAAAGACAGGACAAAAGCGATGAGAGGAACGATTCGTTTTTTCATTTTTCGTTTGAAATAGGGTGGTGAATTTAGCAGTACAAATTGCCAGGCAGTCTGAGTCTGAATTCATCGCTTCGATCGTTGCCCCTACTTTAGGGGTACAGGATCGTAGGCAGTTCCATCGAAGACGGGATAGAATTTGTGGTTTCCACCATGACAGCGCAGAACGCGGTCACTCGTCATGAACAGGCCTTTTAAACCGTGTCTACGAACAGCCTCTAGTGCATAGTGTGAGCAACTAGGTTGAAAGGTGCAGACATCCCCGTCTTGATGTGTAAGGATTCGCTGGTGTAGTCGGATGGGCAAAATTAGCATCCAACGGAAGGTGAGCCTTGGTGAACTGGTGGTCCGATGTGAAGCTGAGGACAACCCCTGCGTTGTATCATTATTGCCATTTGGTATTGGCGAGCGGACGAGGTCTTCGGCGAACGCCTTGTTCAATAGCGTGATTTTTAGTGTGCTGGAAGTTTCAGCTCGAATAAGTACCGAGAGCAGGATAAGGAGACTTGTCAAGGAAAAAACCAAGAGATACGTTGGGTGGCATGCGAACTGTGAAACATCACACGTACAACGAGATGCGTCGCTCGTTCTCCACTTTTCGGTTTCGGTTTAGATGCTATAATTGGTCCGATCGTTTTCTGATGAAATCTCTTCCAAAATCGAAGACCTGATATCCAATATCTATGAGTAGTGGGCCAAGACGCGACTCAGCAATTGCTTCTTGTATGGATTCTCCACCGAAGCGGTTACCTAGAATTAGTATGGTTCCGAGTAAAATGCAGCTCGTGACAATACCGAACGCTCCGCCAACAGCGCTGTTTATCCATCCTAAGACCCCACGATCAATGACTTTCTGAACGCGCGCAAACATCATGTCTATCAGAATGCTGACGGATACAATCAGTGCAATTATGCTCGCCCATTTTGCGATTTCTTTATTTTGAATCCATCGTTGGAGGAATGGGCTGAGATTCGGCCATAGTTGGCTTGCTGCAAAACCGCCTGCGGAGACAGCAGCGATTCCCCATACGCTACGCGTAAAGCCATCGCGAAAACACTTCAGGCCGACCAATGTCCCGACCACGATGATTGCGATATCGAGTTTCTCCACGGCTAATCGTCCCCTTCCACGATTCTACAATTTCCTCATCTGTTTTACCGAAAATCTTCTGAAAAGCGACTTGTGCCGAGACTCCGATGCCAATGCAGGAGAGCAAGTCGCGCATTCGAGAAATTCCAAACTGTTGAATCAAACGCTCTGCGATTGCGGTCGATTGTAGGTACGATACACGTTGTCGGTCCGATGGCGAGTCTCTAAATACTTGTTCCAGTTCATGAACACATAAAAGCAGTTGATTATGATTAGCTTGCTGCAGACGTTGTCTCTCAAAATTCATAATGGGTCGCGCGATAAGCTGCGCAAGGCCCTCGTTCAACCAGATGGGGCATTGGCCATGGGCTAGTATGTCAATAAGTAGGTGAACCCATTCATGGCGAATTAAGGCGTACAAAAGTCCGAGATTGGGATCTGTGGAAGCGTTGCAGGTAAGTCGAATATGTCCATGATATGCGCCAGCGGCCCAAATCGGAAGGGGGGATTTTGTATCGGGATCGGCAGGATTTTGTCTATGCACGTGTGGTCTGTTGCGAAGTTCTCTGTTTTCAATCGATATTGAAACCTTGTGCTGAGGATAACACTGAAGAAGTTTACCGACGTCACAATAGGTCTTTTCGATCAGTTGGCACAGCAACCACAACGTCTTCGATGGAATTGCATCCTCGCATGTTAGAGCAAAGTGTTTGCGCGCAATCGTGGTCCGAGTTAAACCGGGTGCACATGAATGCTGTGCGCGGACATCGCTATGAATTGGCTGTCCTAGTGTTTCTTCGTGAATAAGTGCTTCATAAACCTGTTTTTCTTCAAGAATCCGCTTCTTTCGTCTCAATGCTACTGGGTGGTTGGCGTGAAGTTTTAGTGAGGCTTCCAAGCATGCCAAAGCCTCATCCCATTGTCCTAGCATCTCGTATGATTTCGAAAGATCGGCATGTACTTCAGCCCGAGTGCCGTCAATTTTCAGACCATCGAGATAGTGTCGGACGGCTTGGGTGAAGCAGGCACTTTGGAAACAAGCTATAGCTCGACTGAAATGCACCTGTGCCATTTGTGTCTGGTTCATCAGTGTTCCCCAGAAAATCGGGTTCAAGATCTGTGTCGAATGTCCGTCTCCTGTTTGGACGCGCGTGCAGGGTAAAAGTTATAAGAAAATAAAAACCCGACTGTTATAACCACTCACCGCGAACCAGTGAGCACTAACAGTCGGGAATAGGGCACGCCATCAAATTTGGTGCGATTTGTCTAAACTCAAGAATATTCGATTCGAGTTATTTCACAAGCAATGCCACCAAACTTAATGACGGAGGCTGTGTTTATGATTGTAGCTTTTTGTATGCGGTCACCATCAACATAAGTTCCGTTGGTGCTTCCTAGATCTCTAATGTATATCTGTCCGTTAGCCAGTTCAAACTGTCCGTGCAGTCGCGATAGCGTTCCTGTTGAGTCGGGAAGTCGGAGTCTGGCTGTTTTTCCGCGTCCGATGGTCATTTCCCGAACGCTCACGGTATAAACCTGCCCAGAATCCTCACCGACTATCTCTTTGAAAGTGATATGAAATGCACCTTCTTCCCGTCGAATGTTACTTGCCTCAAGGACTTGGTCTCCAATCGTTATCTGGGACGCATCGTAAAGTGGTGTTGCTTTGGCGATTCGATGTCCATCAACAAAAGTGCCGTCACTACTGTTGAGATCTGTGATATGTATCTCATCGTTTTGAATGCTCAAAAGGGCGTGTCTCTGCGAAGCGCCGGCGTTTTTCTTTAATTGAATGGTTACATCATTACTGCGTCCAATGATTATCTGTGGAAAGACGATATTGTATTCTCTTCCCAAGGGATCGCCCTCAATGACTTTTAATCGAAGATGGCAATTGGCTTCGGGCAATGAGAGAGAGCTTTTTCCCTGACTGTTTTCAGGTTCCACAACTATGGATTCGCGAAACGGATGGTCTGTATTAGGAATCAGTGGAGCAACACCCGTGGCTGGGGAGTACAGTAGCTCGCTTTCACTTCCTACTTGTTCTGGACTATAAGCTGGCTGTAGGCCGGTTTCGTTTGTCGGCCATGGATCGCTGGGACTTAATCGAGGATTTACAGTGCTGATGATCTCATCAGCGATTCGTTCTTTGGCGCCAGGACGCGGCTCTACACTATCGGTTTCCTGGAACTGGTAGTGAGCGAACTCAACTAGCCGCCTCAGCGGTTCTAATTCAGACGATTCTTGGCATGTCTCTAACAAGTGTCTATGTTTGGACGACACCTTCTCACCCTTTAGCCAACGCGTATATACATCCAACAACTCGGCTTGATGAACCTCATCTTTGTGACTGTTGTTTAGTTTAGATTGTTTCCAAAAGCTCATTGAGCTATCTCCTCCAATCAGTAGATCCACTGGATCCCTTTTCTATTTAAAATCTGTCGTAGTTCTTGTGTACAACGAAAGATCCAAATCTTCACCGTGCCCTCTTTACGCTGAAGCAGTTGTGAAATTTCGGCAATACTGCAGCCTTCTAGATGACGCAAAATCCAAGCTAACCGATGATTTGGCTTTGTCACTTGCTGGAGAGCCTGTTCTAAAATGTCATGAGCCTCCCGGGATTCAAGCTGTTTGTCAGGAGTTGGTTTGCTGTCCTCATATTCGCTAAGTGGCACGTCAGCTTCGTCCTCCATGCTCAGAAGCGATTCGCGGATTCTTTCCTTTTTGCGTATTGCATCAATGATAGTATGTTTTGCGACAACGTTCAACCATGCTTGAAAACTTCCCTGATCGGTATCCCATTTTTCGATCTTCTGCCACACCTTTACGAATATATCCAGGCACACCTCCTCGCTATCTTGATGGTTGCCTAACATACGATAAGTTTTACTATAAACCCAGTTGTAGTGTTTATCAAAAAGGCTGCGAAAAGCAGGCTCATCACGGGTTTTTGTACGTATGGCTAGGTTGGTGTCTTCCTGAGCTGAGAGGTCGTTAATCATCTGGCGCGCCAAAATTAAGTCAGTGTGCTCCTTACCCGATCGCCTTCAGGCCTATTACTTATGATGTTAACGCTTGTGAAGGGCAAGCGTTTCACAAATTCCAGAAAGATTCACACAAGAAATTTAGACTATCGTACAAGAACTCTAGACTAGTGTGGAAGAGTGAGTATATGTTAAAAGAAAGTCACAAACAAAGGAATTATACCATTTGATTTTCAAGAAAACCATTGTAAGGATCGCTATCAGTGTAATTGAGTGTTTATGTGGTCTAGAAAATCTTGCGAGACCATATAGGCTGTGGTATAATTGATTCCCCAATTGGTAGCGTAGGAATGGATGAGTTATTCAGGAGGCCTGGAACATGGCGTATGTGATTTGCGAGCCCTGTGTTGATGTCAAAGACACAGCTTGTGTTGATGTGTGTCCCGTCGATTGTATTCATACTGTCGATGGTGCGAACCAGTTATATATCAACCCCGATGAGTGCATAGATTGCGCTGCGTGCGAACCGGCTTGTCCTGTTAATGCGATTTTCATGCATGATGAGGTTCCAACAGAATGGGATTCATACATTGAATTAAATGACAAGTTTTTTGAAACGTTCATTAAGCCTGATGCTGTCGGAGAGGCTGGTAGTGAATCTGGTAGTGAGGGGCAAAAAGGAGAGAAGAAACAGGGAATTCCAGAAGAATCTGCGCAACTGCCCGAGTTGCCAGGGTCTTCTGTTCGTCCTTTCGTTCGACCGTTTGTAACTCTAATGCAACCCCTGTTGGGGGCGTTTTCGGCAAAGTTCAAGAATGAACTAGAGCAGATGGTCGACAATCCTGTGATATTTAGTGCCGCAGTTTCGACAGGAATCAACTGTCTAATCAATCTGGCGCTTTATCCGCTTGTGCTTTTCCTCCTTGCTGTCAGAGGACAAAGTCTCAGTCTTTTCTCAGGAGAGGGCAACTTTTTCATCCTCCTTGGCGTTGCTATAGCGGTTGGCGAGGGTCTGTATCGTTTTAGAGAAGATCTGGTTGCCACAAACGATGGGGACAGATCTCAGTACTCTGCTGCATTTTATGGTTGGGTGCCGTCGGTTATAGCATATATGATTCTTACAGCACTTAGATCGGTCATTGTTTTGCACCCCAGCAGACCGCGTTCGAGTGTGCCCGGGGCAGTTTTAACAGATGGGCCAATTTACTCAGACGATTTACGCGAGCGGTATCGTCGCTATGGAATGTTAAATCGTGTCGAAGAAACAGTGGATTATTACCGGGTTGCAATCGAATTTCCACGCTGGGTTCCTGACTCCACATTTAAGAAACAGCACGGTCTTCCGGATCGTATGCCCGATTATGCATACCAAATTGATCTGGAAGACGGTAGCCTGACGGTGGAAGCAAAGCTAGAGGACACGCGTTTCGCTCAGGTGCTTGGACGGGCAAGCTCGTTTCCCGACGGATTTAGAAATACATTCCAGGTTGCGGACCAGGCCGAAGATTTTCGTGCTGATTTGCGTGATAAGGTGCTTGAGATTATTGTTCCGAAAATGGGGAAGGTCGATGGTCTTGTTATTGAGCAACCAGTGCATTATGCAAAGTTAAAGGGCTGAGGTTTGTAGGCTATTAAATCGATGTTGTAACGCACGAAAAATCTGCTAAAAGACTTAATGACAATGCGGGATCTGGAGACGTACTCTGGATTCCGCATTTTCATTTGGATGAGTTTGGTTGGGGTAAATTGAAACGTATGTTGAGCAAGAAAACACTGATAGACTGGGACAAGCGTTATCTCTGGCACCCATTCACCCAAATGAAGGACTGGTTGGGGGAAGTGCCAATAATTATCGAAAGAGGTGAAGGGATTTACCTGATTGATTCAGAGGGCAATCGATATATCGATGGAGTTGCCTCAATGTGGACGAATGTCCACGGCCATAACCGAAGAGAAATCAATGATGCCATTACGATGCAGCTCAATAAGATTGCACACTCTACGTTGTTGGGATACAGCAATGTTCCGGCTATTCAGCTCGCGCGGAAATTAGTAGGGATTACTCCATCTGGGTTGAATAGGGTGTTTTATTCCGACGATGGTGCAACATCAGTCGAGATTGCCTTAAAAATGGCCTACCAATACTGGCAACACAAAGGCGAGCTGAGACGCAAGAGTTTTGTACATTTTGATGGTGCCTACCATGGTGATACCATAGGAGCGATGAGTGTTGGTGGTGTCGGGCTATTTCACAAAATTTTTGACGGACTGCTTTTCGACACTGTCTCAGTGTCCACACCCAATATGTACAGGTCAACTATTAGCCATGATGCTGAAGCTGTAAAGATTCATTGTTTGACTGAGCTTGATGGGGTCTTAAAAGCTTGTGATGGACAGATTGCGGCGATTATTCTCGAACCTCTAGTCCAGGGTGCTGCCGGGATAATTGTTTCGCCCGATGGGTTCTTAATTGGTGTGGCCGAGCTTGCGCGAAAATATAACACGCTTCTGATTCTAGACGAGGTGATGACAGGTTTTGGGCGTACAGGACGGATGTGGGCATGTGAGCATGAGCATGTCATTCCAGATATTTTGTGTACGGCCAAGGGGTTGACCGCGGGATATCTCCCCTTAGCGGCCACGCTGACGACTGATGAAATCTACGATGCCTTTCTGGGTGAGTATGGCGATTTCAAGACGTTCTTTCACGGTCACACGTATACGGGCAACCAGTTGGGTTGTGCAGCGGCACTTGCCAACATCGACCTCTTTGAGGAGACAAATCTCATTGAAAATATTCAGCCTACGATCTCCGAATTCAAGCGTCGACTCAGGGACTTTAATGACCTCGACCATGTTGGCGATGTTCGCTCCTGTGGACTAGTTGCTGGCATCGAACTTGTCAGTGACAAAAGCACTAAACGAGAGTATTCTCCAGAGCTAAAGATGGGTCATAGGGTTTGCAAGGAGGCGCTAGAACATGGTGTAATGTTACGTCCGCTCGATAATGTCATCGTGTTGATGCCGCCCTTGCAAATATCAATCAATGAACTTAAACAATTGCTCGATGTTGTATACGATGCTATCGGGGTAATTAGCCGCGATGATAGACAGGTTTGAAACGCGAGAATTAACGTCATGTTTAATCGCTCTTACGAAACAGGAAGAAGTTCTGTTTTCTCGATTTCTTCAGACCGCTTTCCAGACTGAGCCGCTAGGAGGAGTGGTATAAAACGAGATGTTGTCGTTGGGAGTTGCATTGGTTTGTCGCCCGAAGCCTGTGCCTTGCTGTGTGCCGCGCCAATACTTCGGGTGTTTCTTAGGTGAAAATGATGAGGATTTAACCTCAGCAATAGCATGGCTTGTTGCATCGTTATGGATGGGCTAGGTGGATTAACCCCAGATTGCTTGGCAATTTTCTAGAACTACCAAGGCGCGTTGTTGAGGTTCAGGAGCATGATTTGAAAGAATTAGTTACTTGAATCGATGAGTGCCTTCGAGTTTGTAATTGCTGACATGAATCAAGGAATCTTAGTTGTATTCTTTCTTGAACCAGGAAACAGCGATTCCGCAATTTTTCTGTTTGCGTTCGATGTTATTCGAGGCAGGACTTTGGGTTCTCTTGTTTGAGGCTCCTTCGTTCAATCTGAGGACGGAACCTGAGTTTCTAGATACGTTGCTGTGTGGGAATTGTCCAAAAAAGTGCTAGAGCTGCCCCGGTTTTCTTGGGTGCGATCCAGAGTTATGTCTGAAACTGGTAGGCCTGTGCATTGATGGAAAGTGTGTAAAGAAATGTCGATTGAGATCTAATTGACCTTGCGGGACCACAGTTGATGAAACACGAAATCGAACTCAGATCGGATAGGCAAGCAAACGTCAGCGGAACCGAGCGATTTGGCGTCAGGGAGATTTCTGTGCTGTTTGCTACCATCGGAGGATTTGAAGTCCCTTCGACTGCAAGCATGGATGAGATTGAGGAAGTGTCTCTACGGAACGACAAATTGAATAGTAAGCTAAACGACATTGTTCGAAAATATGGAGGACTGACTGATAAAATAGTTCGTAGTTTTTTCATGGCGACTTTCGGAACACGGACATCTTACGAAGATGATGCTGGTCGGGCCGTGTTAGCTGCAATGGAATTGGTTAAAGCTGTTGAAAACTTTCAGGGCGCGTTATTGTTCAGTTTCAGTACAGGAAAAATGGACTTAACGGGCCAAAATCTCCACGCGAGTTTCTGCAAGGAATTTGAAGCGAATCAACACGCCCTCTCTTCTGACGCGCGTGTTTTAGTTCAACGACGGTGCCGTCGGTGGCTAATTACAGATAGCGGACTCGATACCAGTTACGTTGTTGAAAAAGTAGGGGAACGTCTTAATGTGTGCCGCGGTGCAAAAATTCACATTGGTGTAAATAGTGGAAGTGCCTGGATAGGTGAATTGAGGGCAGGCGTGTACACACAAACGACTGTCATTGGAGATGCCGTTAATCTCTCAGCTCGTCTCAAAGGGAAGGCGGGCTTGAATCAGATTTTGGTGAGCCCAACCACTTTCGAGTTAACAAAGGAGTCGTTCCTTTATGAAGTTCTTTCTCCTGTTTTCTTAAAAGGAATAAGAGAACCTGTACCTATATTTGCAGTAAGGGACGCACTGCAAGATGCCAGAGCAATTGCAACCTTTGAAAAGCATAAAAACGATTTCAATAGCGAAGAGATTGAAGCAAGAGAGGTGGCCGCGTCGATTCCCCCTTATCTTCGTGAGAAGATTAATGCTGCTCGTCGCGTTCTCACGGGTGAGCGCAAAACAGTGACGATGTTGTACTCCGATCTCAGTGGATTCACTGCCCTTTCAGAAAGGTTTAAAGACGATCCCGCTGAGATCGCTCATCTGATGAGCATGTGCCATGATGAACTTGCCGAAGTTATCTACAAATATGAGGGTGTAATCGATCAGATCGTTGGTGATGAGCTCATGGCAATCTTTGGGGCACCGATTACTCACGAAGACGATCCGGAGCGTGCTGTTCAAGCGGGTTTGGAGATGCTTGATGCAATTAAACGATTTAGCGAGAAGATGGCTGTTGAAGTCGGTATGCCACCGCTCAACGTCCATATCGGGGTGAACACCGGTAGAGTCGCAATTGGCAATATCGGTACGGATGAAGCTGCAAAAATGGATTATACGGCAGTTGGAGAACCGGTTGAACTTGCAGAAATGTTAGAAGATATCTCTGAGTCTGGAGAACTGCTGGTTGGGGAGCGTACCTACCGCCTCACTCGTGCCCTATTTGACTACAAAAAAAAGGCAAGAATTGAAGTCGGTGGGAAGTCTGCTTCTGTGTATCAAGTACTTAGAAAAAAAGAACAGCCACAACTCAAGCGTGGAGTTGATGCATTAAACACAGTTTTTCTTGCTCGGGATCGAGAGTTTGATGCGTTGAAACGGGCGGGAAATTGTTTGGACGATGGTAAGGGGCATTTTGTTTCTCTGATTGGGCAAGCTGGATTGGGGAAGTCACGGCTCAAGCGGGAATTCAGGAAGGATCTTGGCGAACGTGTTACCTGGTTGGAAGGTAGTTGCTTTGAGCAGACGCAGCGAACGTCATATTCTGTTTTCATCGATCTGATACGGAAGTATCTCGAGATCTATGAGAATGATAGTGATGATGTCGTAAAACAGAAATTAATCTTGAGGGTAGAAAGTCTGTTCCGAGGTTCGAACCGAGATTTATCTGAGGAGATTATTCCCTACATAGGCAACCAGCTTCTGTCTTTGCGGTTTGAAGACAATCGCGCGGATAAGGTCAGATATCTTGATGCTGAGGCTCGTCGGCAGAGGACTTTTTCAGCAGTGAAGGATTTCTTCACTGCTGAAGCCAAACGCCGTCCCTTGGTTTTAGCACTTGACGATCTCCACTGGGGGGATCCCATATCTTTGGATCTTATCTTATTTCTTATGGAAACTGTGATCGATCAACCAATTCTTCAACTTTGTCTTTATCGTCCGGAGCGCACTGACGCTTGCTGGAAAATTGGTGAACGGGCGTCCGAACAATTCCCACGAGATTCCACTAGAATGACGTTAGAGCCGTTGTCACCAGAATATAGCCGCAATCTCCTGGAAGGGCTCTTGTACATGGAAGACGCACAGAACACGGTTAAACTCAAGGAACGCATCCTTCAAAAAGCAAGTGGAAATCCGTTTTACATGGAAGAAGTGTTACGTTTGCTAATCGATGACGAGGTTATTGTTCGCGATGGGTCACGGTGGGCCATCAAAAAACACGTAGATGATATCAATGTGCCCGATACGTTGCAACAGATGATGGAAGCGCGTATTGATAAGATGTCGTCGGACCGGAAAGAGGTTCTACAGCACGGTTCTGTGATTGGGCGTGTTTTCGAATATGATATTCTTGAGAAGACTGCTCTGGGGCTAGGAAACTTGGGAGCACATCTCGATCAACTGACCGCCTTGGACATGGTTGAGTTGAAAATGCCGCCGATGGATCCCCCGGAATATGTGTTTCAGTATCTCATAACCCATGGTATCGTTTATTCGTCCATTCCTGGACGATGGCGCCGTACGCTTCACACTCGGGTGGGCGATTGCATCGAAAGCAAGCATCAGGCACATTTGGAGAGGGTCTACGAGACATTAGCCCAACACTTTCATAACGGAAATAATGTGCAGAAAGCCGTTACCTACCTCGCGAGAGCAGGGACAAAAGCGAAGGGACAATATAACAACGAAAGTGCATTGGTTTTCTATCAGCATGCAGTTGAGTACCTATCCCAGACTGATGGGGGTTTCTTCGAAGAGCGCAGGCAGATTCAGGAAGGATTGGGCGATGTCCATGCTATTCTTGGGGATTTCGATGCTGCCATCAGCAGCTATGCGGAAACGTTACAAGCTGTGGCCAATGCAATACATCGAGCTTGTGTAAAACGAAAGATGGCGAATGTGTATGCAAAACGATCCGAGAACGATCTTGCGATGAACATGTTGCGCAGTGCTCTAGAAGATTTGGATACGCGTCCAGATGCTGAGGAAGAAGCGCAGATTTATAATTTAATCGGGTGGGTGTATTCTCGAGAAAGTGAGTTCTCCGCAGCAATTGAGGCAAGTATGAAGGCATTGGAGTTGATAGGATCGGTGCCACGTGCCGATATCACTGCCGCAATCTATAAGAATTTGGGGATTTACTACTATTACAAAGGAGAAGGAAGTCGTGCAAACGAGTTTTTTCGACAGGGGATGAAACAAGCCGATCAGATTGGTGATAAGCTGCTGGTGTCACAACTTTACAATAACATTGGAGCAAGTTACCGACAGGGAGCGGAAACTGATGCCGCACTTGAGAATTTAGAACAGAGTATATTAATCAAGGAACAAATGGGATATCTCCACGGTTTGGGACAATCATATATTAATGTTGGAATGATTCACTCGGAGCGCGGTAACTTCGATCTTGCCATTCACTATTTTGATAGGGTGTTAGAAATCGGTAGACGTACTGGCGCACCAAGAGATGTTGCGAGTGCTCATAGAGGCCTGGGAAGCGTCTTTTCGCGAAAAAAAGAATTCAATCAAGCCATTGAACAACATCAGGCAGCTTTGCAGTGCCACACGAAGATCGGCGACTCGGCGGGACAAGCGCAGGACTATGCTAATCTGATTGATGCGTATGTAGGAAAAAACGATCTGGATTCACCTAGGAAACTTGTACCCAAAGGGCTCGAGTTAGCGGAGAAATTAGAGATACCGGAGGTGAAAGCCGGAATGTACAATAGCATTGGACTAATTGAGAAGTATCAGAAAGCTTGGGATGGAGCAATGGGATATTTCCGTAAGGCAGCAGAAATTTCGGAAGAATCTGGGGCAACACTCCAGCTTGCCGTGGCGTATCGTTACATGGGGGAAGTTTTTTTGGGCACTAAAGATTTGCGGCAAGCCGAGGTGTTTTTTCAAAAAGCAATTGACCTCTACAGACAACTGAAACATAGCCGGCAGGTCGAGGAGGTGGAGACACAGCTGCTTTCCTGTGAAATGTCACGGATTGGAACCTAATGACAGTTGCACGATTATTCATTCGAGAAACTTGCGCGACCGACAGCCGTGTTTTTAGCTGCATCAGTCACTCGAATTGTAAGCGTGTGCGGACCATTTGGAAGTGGATTGGTCTGAAGCAGTAGTGACTCACGCTTCGAATCAAAGATGCCGTCATTGGGAAAGATAATCTTCCAGTGCTGATCTCCGTCAATTTTATAATCGGCTTTATATATATGGCTTGCATTGTCTTCAGTTGTACAGGTAATGCGATATGTGCCGTCGCCGTTGGCGGTAGCCGAAATATCCGTGACGGTTGGTTGCGTGTTATCAATGTCGAAATAATCGCTGGTTTTCTTAGATGATTTTGCCCATGCCGGTGGATTGCTGAGTTTGTCCGTCGCCTCAACCTTAATGATATAGCGTCCATCAGGCATCGAAGTCGTATCCCATTTGTAGGTGGGAATCCTCAGCTCTTTCTTGAGAAGTTTCCAATTTACGTCGTCGATTTTCCTATAAAAGACGGCGAACTGTAGCGTATCTTTATTGTTATCCTCTACTTGCCATTGAACAGTCCACTGCTTTGACTCAACCCTTGGGTTTTTCGTTGAATCATTCTTGCGCGAATGTACACTGGAGTGTCCTACGGGTTCTTTCGTCCCGTTGCCTCGCTGAATTTCGACTTTGGTGAAACGCGGTTCAATGTTGGATTGAGCGGAGGCGAGGATCACTCTGCTGAGCACGGGGGTCTGGTTCACATCATTTGTTGTGAATTTTGCGCGCCATTGGATAGACTGTGCTGAAGGGCTTGCGATTTGCTCTCCCTCCGAGATGGTTAATTCTTTGGACCACTTACTCCATGTGCTGTCAGGTTTGTCAGTATTTCCCGATCGCGTTGCAAAAGTAATTGCCGTTCCATGTGCCAAAGTGGCCTCCCATGAGAGTTTGCCCCATCGAGACGTGCTTTGTGTGTCATGTGGTGTTGATTCGAGGGTACCTTCCGTCTTGTATTGCTTCTTTAACTCAAGCACCTGGGCGGCCTCTCCCGTGGCCAGTAGCACTCTATTTGTTGTATGAGTGCGGTGCATGGCGAGAATCTGGTTTGCTTCAGGCTTTCCTAAAAACATTGATTCCCCATTCACGTTAACCTTATAGATCCTTCCCTCATCCCCCGTTCCGACTATGAGCTGCTTATCGTTATCAAATACCATCGATAAAATGAGCGGAACAGGAGCTGTCCAAATCTTTGATACGACACCATCCCTACGAATCTGATAAATGTAGGATTTCTTTTCCACTGGCATTCTGCTTCCCGGCGGTGGAGGAACCGTTGGGCGATCGTGACCGCCGGATTGTGATGGCGCTGATGTAATTGCCGCCGCGTAGATGTTGTCGTTTGTTCCAGATACAAGCGCCCGAATCTCCCTTTCCGGTGTCTGGTATACAACAGAGGTTTTACCATCATTCGCGATACGATAAATGATTCCCTTGTCTCCACTCCCTGCATACAAGATATTCCGATGGTAAAGCAAACTCATGATATTAGTGTCTTCCGAATCGAACAGAACGGTTGGTTCTCCTCTGTCTGAAATTTTGTAGATTCTTCCACTGGTTCCCGTTGCAGCGTAAAGGTTTCCGCTATCATCAAATGTCAGTGCCCACACGTATTTTTCTTCAGCGCGCAGAACTGTAGTCGGGGGCGTATGCTCACTGGTAATTTTATAGATTAGTCCGTCTGGTCCTGTTCCGGCGTAGAGGTTTTCCTTTCCATCCACAGCCAGGCTTAAGATAGAGATTTCGGGTGAGTCAAAAATAAGGGATGTTTGACCTTCTTGGGTTATCCGAAAGATTTTTCCTTGATTTCCCGTACCGGCATAAACATTTCCTTCGGAATCTTCTGCCAGACACCAGACATAATGTTCTGATTGTATGTGAGTACGAACATCTACTTCGGGAGCTAAAAGAACTTTGCCCTGGCTGGTAAGCGATACGTCATTAGTCGTGCCAGCTTCAAAATCTTTGTGGAAGCGTTGTTCCCAGATTGATGTCGTTACAGATGACGCCTTGTCCCGAAGAAAAAGGGAGAGTAGGAGTGTGAAAAAAAGAACGCGACGAAAGGTCATAAAAAGAAACTCTCCTTTGGGTTCAAGCTTGAGAATGCCGTCGTGTAGCCCTAATCCCGTGTTGCTAGTTATTAGCTTAGCGATGTGCTCTTTCGTTTTTACGGAGCATTCGAATCAACGGCAAATCTTACAAATCTGCTGCCGGAAATGACATGCTCTGTTGATAGATTGTCGACGTGTAACGTGGTTCCAAGAGTATAACCGGCCTCACCAACTTGTGTTGCCATGCTCAGGACTGACATTACTGATAGGGGAAGACCGGAAAATTCTTTTCCTTGGATGGTCATTCCTTGATTGGGTACGAAGAGCGCGAGAATCACGTCTTTATTGCTTTCCGCACGTTGTAAGAATTCGATGAGCTGATTGATATCCCTTGGATTATAGTTCAGCGGTGCTCGTGTTCTTTGAAAGCTCTCATAGGCGGTTGCACTCGTGGCGAGGAGCGTGGCCAAACCCTCGGGACAATCTTTTGGAATGGTGATCCGTCCTAGGTGCGTGATGGGGGATTCCAGATATGGGCGCAGTGTGACCGTAATTTCGATATCGCTTCCGGGACGGTAACGATTCTTATTGATTCGAAGCGCTTCGACTACGGCGCTTCTGCGCTTGTCCTCCAATTTTACGTTTAGCACGACTCGTTCGACAGAGACCTTTGTGTAATTGTTGCCGATTAAGGTGGACAATGGAGAGAGTGCCTGGGATACGACGACCGCCGGCGAAAAACTAGAAGAATACACATTTTCGCGAACGATTTTCCGAGAGATTAGGTTGGGTTGGTCCTTAAGCGTGATGCTTGTCTTTAGGTGAACGGTGTGATCTCCATTGGTCATTTCGACGGCGTTCATGAGATTTAATGCACCGACCATGGCGACGAGTGGTGTATATCCGCGATGACGTATGACCTCATAATGCATTGGGTAGTTTCGCCCATCGGTGGTTTCAATATTTGCGTGAACTGGGATATAGGTCGGAGAAGAGCCGAGGAGTGCAGCGATGCCGGTTTGCCGATCTTGAACCAGTGTGCCGATTGGTTCTGTTGGAGCTGCTACTTTAAAGGATCTGGTAATGCTCGGCAGAATGAAATGAACGTAGCCTCCAGAAACTGGTAGATTGACATTCCCCTCTCCGAATGCACGATGTCCAAAACCAAGCACTTGGTCATTTTCGACGTACGTCATTGTGCCATAGGAGAACATGGTGAGGTCTCCGCGTGCAAACTCAATTCCTATGATCTGACCTGGTTCAATAGGAGCAGGTTTCACCGGGGAAGCACCACCTGCTGCCTGGAGCAGGTGAAATCGGTGCTTGGCCAAGAATGGTTCTAATAATTCGACGGCTTGCGCACCGATTGCCGAAAATGTGACCGGGATTTTAAGGCGACTTGATTTTTTCGTTGTAGAGGAAAATACGGAACGATGACTAATTGAACTCTCGCGTTTCTTGCGTTCATCAAATGGAAAATGTAGTAGATTGATTTCATTTTGTGTCACATTGCTTCCGAAGTTAAAAAGGTTGCTGCCCCGATAGCTGAGATTCGGTTTCATTCCTCGGTGGGTAACGTCGATCATCGATTCAATGGGTGTGAATCCTACGATGTTTGCATTTTCACGTTGGTGGAAGTATGCGAGCGACAACGCACCCATCAACCGTCCGTTGATGTATCCAGGACTGCCGCTCATCCCACCAGCACCACCAGTCCTCTCAAAATTTTTGCCACTTGCTTCAACCCATATTACGTCCCACTGTGGCGCGAAGTCATGTTGAATACTGACGACTTCAAAGTCAAATTTTTCGACGGTTGTACCGGAGAAAACAGTATAGGCTTCTCCCATCATGCCGGTCTTTACTTCTGATAACGGCATAAACTTTGTCGAATCCCACTTAATTTGTCCGTATGCTCCGAGCGTTATCAGGCAAAACACAATTATCTTAGAAAGCACAACTTTCTTCAACGAATCCACCTCAATTAACTCAATTAAATTTTTGGTCATTGCAGTTGAGTTTTGCCATCGCACTCCGTTGAAATGGTTTGTAAACTTCTTAGATGAGATGTTCGCAAGGACAAAACCAGCAAATAATAACAGTTAATCCTGGCAGATGTCAACATCAATCCTGGTGCTTTAACCACAGCCGCTCTTGCTCTGGTGGCAATTTGTTCGATTCTGGCGGGAGCGTCAGGCGAGTTTATCTGGCCTGAAAATCTCTGTTTAAATCTGGACGGATGCTTGATTCTAGGTTCATGCTCGAAGTTGTTAGGAGCCCGAACAAGTGGCATGCTGACTTTACTCGAGGGCAATCCGACACGTCATTCGTCAGCACATTGCTTGCCACGGTCGCAACACTCAAACGGAAGACACTTCTACTACTGCTAGGAGCATCGCAATGCGTTCTAAATTAGGTTTATAGTCGATCAGGCCTCTTTTACGAGTGTTGTGGGCGGAGTCTTGTCTGCGAATTCGAGCCACTTCAAAACGTTGATTGGAGTTGATGGGCCATCGGGTCGTGTTTCCGGTGCGTTTTCTGTGCAGTCTACATTTCTTCAACCTCACGAATTGGCTGATTTTTCGAATGGATTCAAACCATCGTTCATGCAGAGAATGGGGGAAAGAGAAGTCTCTTGAAGTTACTAACTCAGCGCCCCGTTTCATCCCAAACCTTAATATTTTTAACATGCCTTATTTGTTTGTCAATTGAGCAACTGTGCTTGTTGGGGGAGAACATCGGCTGTCATCACAGGCCTGGTAGTGGATGTCAAGATCTAGAGGGAAAGCCGCCTCGTGCCTCTTGTTGGATTTAAGTGCGAGTTGCATTCGAATTGTAATTTGGTCGTCATAGACTGAAAGTAGTTGGTTGGTGTAGTCGAAACGCATGAGCTTACCTTTGGGATAATCGATGGAAATGACTTCGACATCGGCACTAGGATTCAAGGAAACGGTGGTGGGAATCAGGAATTCTTGGGAGGCGGGATTGGCGTTAATGTGCCATCCTTCCGCGATTGTGAGTCGGACCTCGATGTTAAAAGGTTTCGCCGGTTGAATCGCTCCCGCCGATCTGATTGACGCTGATGCTTTCACAATTTCGGTGCCACCCAGTCTAGAGTTTGACGTGAATCCTGGATTCTGCTTTATTAGAGCAGGAGCCGCCGGTATGTCGGGTTCAATGATGCTCCAATCTGTTGAAAGATAGCGAGTCAAGGCGATGAGCATGTGCCTAAAGCCACTACCAGAAGATTGTGCCATCATTCCCGAAAAAGGTTGCCATGTTTTCCGTGCCCTATCCAGGTAGCTTTTCTCGCGGGTGATTTGAGCAAGGGTGAGCAGATTGTTTGCAGCCACGGCGTTTCCCGACGGGATTGCTGAATCATATGGTTTTTTGGTGCGAACGAGTAGATCTTGTGTGTGTGCTAGGGTGAAATAAAACGCGCCATTTTCGTTGTCCCAGAACAATCGCGTCATGGTTTGAGTTAGATCCCGTGCCTCGTTGAGCCATTTCTCTTTGCGAGTGGCCTGATACAATCTGAGCAAACCGCGTACGAAGAAGGCGTAGTCATCGAGATATCCATCGTACTTAACAATTCCACCTCGGTAGGTATGCATCAATTGTCCATTAGAATTTCTCATTTTGTCGAGTATAAATTCGGTTGCTTTCTGCGCCGCATCGAGATAGCTGGGATCTCCTAGGACTTCGTAACCGAGAGCGAAGGCGTCAATCATTAATCCGTTCCAATTCACGATGACTTTTGTGTCGAGCAAGGGACGCTTCCGTTTTTCTCGCGAATCCAGGAGTTTTGCTTTAAGCGGCTTAAGCTGTTCTAGCAATTCATCTTCAGACTTTTCTTCGGATTTGGCTACAGTTGTAATTGGCGAAGGGAGATAGAGAATATTCTTACCGTCAAAGTTTGCTCCGTTCTCTACTCCGTAGACTTTCATGAATAATCTCGCTCTGTTCTTTCCAAGAACTCTTCGAATTTCTTCCTGCGTCCAAAGATAATATTTTCCCTCCTCGGCATCTGTTTCGGCGTCTATCGCAGAATAAAATCCGCCTTCGGAAGATGTCATCTCTCGGAAGACAAATGCAAAAATCTCTTCGGAAACGCGTCGATACAGCGGTTTTTTCGTGAGTCGATAGGTTTGTAGATAAATCTTTGCCAACTGCGCGTTGTCGTAAAGCATTTTCTCGAAATGTGGTACAAGCCACTTAGCGTCGACGGAGTATCGATGGAATCCACCACCAATCTGATCGTATATACCACCATATGCCATCATGTCGAGCGTATGGGTAATCATCTGCAGGAGTTGTTTATCGGCTCTTTGTTTGTATTCGCTGAGCAGGAGTTCTAGATTCGTTGGGGTAGGGAATTTCGGCGCGCTGCCGAATCCGCCGTACGCTGTGCTGTAGTCGGACCTGAGGGCTTCGGTTGCAGATACAATTAACTTCCTATCTAGGTGAGTTGTGTTCATGGGATGCAGAATTCCGGTGGTCGCACGCCTAATTACATCCGTTATCTTTTCTGCCTGTTCGATGACTTCTGTCGGTCGATTTTCCCATGCTTCGTGGAGCGCGGTTAGAATACGAGGAAATCCTGGACGTCCCTGACTATCTTCCGGTGGAAAGTATGTTCCAGCATAAAAGGGGAGTAAATCTGGTGTGAGGAAGACAGAATTGGGCCAACCTCCGGATCCGCTCATAATTTGGGTTGCTGTCATATAGATTTCATCAAGGTCTGGACGTTCTTCACGATCTACTTTGATGTTGATGAACAACGCATTCATCTGCATCGCAATGTTGGGGTGGGAGAATACCTTTCGTTCCATGACGTGGCACCAATAGCACGTTGAATAACCCACAGAGAGGAAAATCGGCTTATTCTCTGATTTGGCACGCGTCAATGCTTCGGTTCCCCATGGGTACCAGTCCACTGGATTGTGGGCATGGAGGAGAAGATACGGGCTTGTCTCACTGATTAGTTTGTTAGTCCACTTCCACGACCCATCCGGATTCTTGAGCTCATGATCGTGTACACGGTGTTCTGCTGCGCTTAGGTCAACACTAAGGCAACTGATTGCAAGATAGGTCATGCTTAGCAACGCCAAACATGACGCATAACGCGTGAAATACAATTCATTCCATCGTCCCTTTTGTCCTGTCATTTGTCCCTCGATAAGTGAACTATATCATCATGTCATGTTCAACATGCTAACGCTTTCAGTAGCATTCAACTCTCGTGTACAGATATCGTGATATTCCGACTGTTTGAACGACGTTTCGGAAGTTCACACTCAGAAATTCGGCAACGTTGTTGATTAAAGGACAAATGGTGACCACGCACATGTGGGAGAATTCTTTTCTAGTTGATGGAATTAGGGGGTGTGGTAGAATCCATGTCCTACGTGCTTTTGGTGGCAGGGCCTAGACGTGTTCTGGTTGTCTTCATGAAGGCCTACGACTATCGAGACCGATTTAGTGAGACGCATCGCGATAGTTGTAGGCTTTCTGTCTTGTTACTAACGATTATCAAATTCTGTTCCATTTCAATCTGAAAAGTAGAGTATAGCCATGAATCTAGTGGGAGATGGCAATTGCTATCGCTCACTTCTTTATTACGTTTTGTGTCATTCATTAGGCTAACTTGAGTTGTTGTGTTCCATATCAGAAACGAATTTAATTCGAATAAACATTAGCACATACAAAGTAATTCATCTATTTCACAAGGGCAAGTCGCGCGATTTCACGCCCTTGATTAGTCAAATCCAATCTGCCATTCTTATTCTGAATGTACCCATCACGTTCGGCGTTTCTTACTACCTGTTTTGCAAAATCGGGCGCCCAACGAAGATGAGTGCTGAGGTGATTGACGTGTGATTCCAGTACTGCTTCATCTGAATTCTCGTGTCTGAAAAGGTGAATTGCAAGTGTTGTTTGAGCGAATTTCCATCTTTGACCTGTCCGTCTCCGGGCAATGGAAACAATGCCACGATGTGGCGCGAATAGGAAGGTTAGGAAGAACAGAATCCCCATCATTGTTGCCATAGAACCAGCAATTGACGCGTCTAAGACATGCGCGATCCAATATCCGGCAATTGCGCTGACAATACCGATTAAGGCACTGAGTCCAATCATTCGAGACAGCTGATTTGTGAGCAGGTACGCTGTGGCGGCTGGAGCGATCATCAATGCGACAACCAAGATTGAGCCAACAGCATCAAATGCTCCAACAGCCGTGGTCGAGACTAATATCATTAAACCGTAATGGATGAGTGCCGGTGAGAAGCCGAGAGTTGCAGCCAGGCTCGCATCGAACGTCGCTAGCTTCAATTCTTTATAGAATACCTGTATGAAAAGCATGTTAAGAAGTAAAATTCCGCTCATGACCCAAAGTGCACGAGGGCCAACGTCACGTTTGAACAGTATAAAGCGGTCAAATGGTGCGAAGGCGAGTTCACCCAACAGTACGGCGTCAGTGTCAAGGTGCACTTCACCTGCATATTGCGCGATGAGTATAACTCCAATACTAAATAGAGCGGGAAATGTAATGCCTATAGCGGCGTCTTCGTGTACTAGTTTGGTGCGGCTTAACAGTTCTACCAGACTGACAGTCAGAACGCCTGTCGCAGCAGCTGCAAGAATGAGGAGTGGGGATGACAGGTCTTCGGTAATAAAAAAAGCGAGTACGATACCAACGAGAATAGCGTGGCTAATCGCATCACTCATCATTGCCATACGACGTAGAACCAGAAAAACACCAGGTAGTGTACATGCAAGCGCAACGACAGCAGCAATTAGTTGGATTTCTAGTTGTTGGCTTGACATGCCGAGTTCTCTTAGGTTTTCTTAGTGTGAATGTGTTGTGCCTGAACAATGCCTTCAGAGGTCAACGCCCACTCGTTGTTACCAATTTTTTGAACCCAGCGGCGGGAGGCCATCGATTTTAAGTTCGAACGGACGGTGCTTCGCTTTGCACTTAAAATCGACTCTAGCATGGCAGTCGAATATTTGGTTTTAAGATTCTCACGCTGTGAGGCAAGCGTATAGAGGTTATGCAACAGGATTTCTATCTGTAGTTCTTGACGTCCATGCTGGTTTCGTATCCAATTCCACACAAGTCCCCGATTGGGCGCAAAGGTAAGTGATACGACCACGATTGCACTTACGCATAGAACGATGGTCGGACCGGTTGGCATGTGAGTTGTACTGCTGCTGATTATAGCCCCACTTAAACCAGCAAGAGCGCCGAATGACGAAGAGAGCGCAACCATGACACCGAGTCGATTGGTCCACTGTCGTGCTGCAGCGGCGGGAGCAACGACCATCGCACTCATTAGTACCACACCGACCGTTTGCAAACCTATTACAATCGCTATGACAAGGAGTGTAATCAAGATGACGTCGATGAGTCGCATCGGAAATCCGAGGCTCCCGCCAAAACTTGGATCGAAGCAGAGGAGTTTGAATTCTTTCCAAAAAAGCTGCATGGTGATAATGCTGAGACCACCTAGGCAAGCCATTGTTATTACGTCGCGTTCAAGGAGGGCAGCGGCCTGTCCAAAGAGAAACGTATCTAGCCCAGATTGTTTGGCAGTTGGTAATTTTTGGATGAAGGTTAGCAGTACCAGACCGAAACCGAAGAAGACCGATAACACTAGTCCGAGCGCACTATCTTCCTTGATTCGAGTATTATTGACAATGCTCATCACCAGGAGGGTGCCAATCCATCCTGCTATTGCAGCTCCGATGACAAGTACAAGCGGGGTTTTACTCTGTGTCAGAAGGAAAGCGAGGGCGATACCCGGTAAGGCCGCATGGGAAATTGCGTCTCCCAACAGGCTCTGTTTCCGAAGCACTGCATAGCATCCAAGAGCACCGCTTACGATGCCTAACGTCGCAGAGCCCATTGCTACTGTTCGCAGCGTATAGTCTGAGAATAGATCCATGCCAAATTGCAGAATTCTCAACACCAGCCTCCGGCCGTTCTTAACCTTTTTCAACTGTCCGTGATTGGGTTTGTGGATTGATAGGCTCAGTTTCAGCAACATGATTGAGGAATGCTACATGTCCACCGTAGGTCAGCCGTAGATTTCGCTCGGTGAATGCTTCCGTTACCGGCCCGCTAGCAATGCTCCGCACGTTGATTAACGTAACCCAGTCGAAGTACTCAGTTACCGTCTGCAGGTCATGATGTACGACGACTAGTGTTTTGCCCGCAGCACGTAGTTCTTGCAAAAGTGAGACAATTGCACGTTCGGTTGTCGCATCCACTCCTTGAAAAGGTTCGTCCATAAAATAAATCTGTGCGTCTTGAACAAGGGCTCTTGCGAGAAAAACACGCTGCTGTTGGCCACCAGAGAGCTGACTAATTTGCCGATGTGCGAAATCTTGCATGCCAACTTTTTCGAGTGCTTCCACTGCGAGCGCCCGTTCTTTAGATCGCGGCCGGCGTATCCAGCCTAGCGCGCCATACCGGCCCATCATCACGACATCAAGGACGTTCGTGGGAAAATCCCAATCCACACTGCCCCTCTGTGGTACGTAACCAACCAGACGGCGTTGTGTGTTATAAGATTTTCCACATATTAAAACTCGCCCAGCCGCCGGCTGAACTAGTCCCAAGATGACTTTGATTAGCGTTGTCTTGCCTGCTCCGTTGGGCCCGACGATTGCCATCAAAACTCCATGGGGCACGTTTAAATCGATATCCCAAAGGACAGGTGTTTCTTGATAAGCCACTGTGAGATCTTCGACTTCAATGGCTAAAGAGTGGGAATCATTTTCCATGTTCGTCTCCTTGGCGACGTCGAAAATGCAGAGCGAAAACGTGCGGAGTCATCACCACCAGCAGTTGTTTAATCAATCTGGATGAGAGATTGTACAATTGTGTCGATGTTATGACGAACCATTCCGATGTACGTACCTTCTGGTGTACCCGGATCTCCCATGGCATCGGAGAAAAGTTGTCCCCCAATCTTTACGTCGAAGCCTCTTGATCTAACAGCAGCTTGAACGGCTTCTATATTACGTGATGATACAGAAGTTTCTACGAACATCGCTGGAATACGCGATTGCGCCATGAACTCGGCCAATTCTTGTACGTCAGCGGTGCCAGCCTCTGTTGCTGTGCTGATTCCCTGAAGTCCACGTACTTCGAAACCATAAGCTCGACCGAAATAGTTGAACGCATCATGAGCGGTGACAAGCACCCGTTTATCGGGTGGTACACGAGCTGCCTGTGTTTTTACGTAGTTATCAAGGCCATCTAGTTTGTTCAGATAATCCTGTGCATTTCGGCGATAGGCCTCAGAATTGTCGGCATCTGCATCAAGTAGTGTATCCCGAACAATTTCGACAGCCTGCTTCCAGAGTGTCACATCAAACCAAATGTGAGGGTCGTATGCGCCCTCAAATTCCGGAGGTGTGAGTAGGAGTGCTCGGTCAATGCCATTTGTTACAGCGACTGTCTTTATGTTTCCTGACATCTGATTTAATACCTCAGACAGTTTGGCCTCAAGATGCAAACCGTTGTAGAAGATAATGTCTGCATTTGAGAGGCGAGAAACATCTCCTGCGCTTGCTTTATATAGGTGTGGATCTATTCCAGGTCCCATGAGACCAATGACCTTGACATTTCCGGCACCGACAATTTGTGTAATGTCGGCAATCATTCCAATGGTGGCAACGATATTGATTTGTGGTTTAGCGTTGTTTGCTTCCTGTTTGTGATTCTGTTTACAAGCAAAACCAAACACTAGCACGTTAATTGTTAACAACAGAGATGTAAATGTCCGCATGATAGTTATACCTCACTTGCTAGACGGGTTGTATTTCCTGCTGATTATCGTTCTGGAGTTAGTGACACAAGAATGTGTCCGGCTATTTCACGTCCCAGCGCGTGTTTCGCATTCCCGATACTGATGATTACCGGACCGTTAAACGGCTGCACCTCAATCACACTGAATTCCGTTGTCGGATACAGATTTAAACCCCCGAGAAAACGAAGTAAAGTAGAATCGTGATCGCTGACTTCTGTAACGATGCCTTTTTGTCCGGCTTTCACATCTGCCAATCGATTTTGGGTTGGCTCGACCATTGTGCCATCTCGAGCAGGTATCGGTGCTCCATGTGGATCGGCCGTTGGGTGACCAAGTCGCGCGTCGATTCGTTCTTCAAGATCTTCCGATAGTACATGTTCCCACTTTTCTGCCTCATCATGTACGCGGTCCCAGGGTACGTCAAGGGCTTCTGTCAGATAAAGCTCAATCAGTCGATGGTGGCGAATTATCTCTAGAGCGACTTTCTCTCCGCTTGTAGTTAAGGATACACCTTTGTATGGTGCATAAACTGCTAGATTCATTTCCTTCAGTTTTTTTAACATACCTGTTGTAGATGCCGGTGTTATGCCCAGGGATTCTGCTAGCTGGGTTGTTGTAACTTTGCTTTCGCGTTCTGCTAATTTGTAGATGGCCTTCAAGTAATCTTCGACTGCCTGTGTCTGCATCAGTTTCTCCTAAGCTTTATAGCTTGAATACTGTTGGCCGTGGGCCACAAAGATTTAACAATGCCTAAATTATAGATGGGGCTTGGCTAAATGTCAAGAAAAACAGTTAAATCAGTGTCACAAGTATGCCCACATGATGTTCGCTTGCTAGAATTCATGTCGGACATCGATTTTCGCAGGATTTGAGCCAGACAGTTCGTCACACTCCGGATCTAGAATGGCCTATCACTAGGACGAACTATCATCTTAAGTGTGGGGATCATCGTTTCCTTTCAGTTCTGACTGATTACACTAGACAGCGTTCTGCTAGGGAATCAGGTTTTGGACAAGAAGTAACGGGACCAACAAAGACGGGAAGGATGGGAGGTTTGTCAGAGCGATTTGAGTGGTTCATGCGCCTTTATTCTTGCCAGTGTTCACGTTTGTGTTTGGAATTAGAGCGCGCTGGTGAATCTAGTGTCGGAGAGGGCATGATTGGGTGCCATGGCTGGAACATCGATACCCTTGGTGGAATAGATTTATTCTTCAGACGGTTGTTGTTTCGTTCTTTTTTACAGATTATGCGCTCGTCGAATATAGGAGGAATTTTGCCCGCACAATCTGGGAATGTCGAAGCTGACGAATGGGCCAAAGGTGGTGACAAAGAAGGAAGTTTGGTTCTGAATTATGATAGAATTGTCTTTCAGTATGGCATGTAATTAATTTGGTGCCACACTCTAAGCTGTTATAATGTGAATCACAACTCCATAATAATATGGAATGTGATTCATGGTTCTCTAGTCGATTAGGTTGGGTGTCCACATTCTTTGTGTGTTTCACCCTCAGGTCTTATGATTTTCTGCAACAGCGGGATGAACTTGTGATTAGCGCGTGGAAATGGGTACTGATTAATTTCGTGAATTTGAACCCACTGATAATCCACAGGACCATCCAAAATCACATTGCCTGATATGTAATGGAAGTGAAAGACGTCCACAACAATCTTAAAGTGTGTATAGGTGTGTCTAACGCGTGTGAGGAATTTTGGGTTTCCAATGACGAGGTTCACCTCTTCCTGGATTTTTCGAATACATGTCAGGTCCGCTGCCTCTTTCGCCTTAATGTTGCCGCCTGGGAATTCCCATAATCCGCCGAGTAGGCCATCAGTTTTGCGTTGCGTTATTAGGACCTCATTTTCTTTTTGGACGACAGCTACGGCTGCATGATGTTCGGGAATCGGTTTGGATTTGAGACGTATGGGAAATAGCTCTTGGAGATTAGCTTGGAAAGCGTGACAGAAGATTCTCACCGGACAGAGACAGCAGCGTGGAGATTTCGCGCGACAGACTGTTGCTCCCAGCTCCATCATTGCTTGATTAAATTGGCCCGGAGCACGACGGTCGAGTAGTTTGTTAGCCTTGTCTTGGAAGATTTTTGCTTGGGTAGAGCGATTGATCGGAGCGTCAATCAGAAACAATCGTGCAAGTACGCGTTTCACGTTTCCATCGACAGCGGCATAAGGTTTGTTGAAAGCGATGCTTTGTACCGCAGCGGCGGTGTAATCTCCCACACCCGGTAATTTCCGGAATGTCGGATAGTCTGCTGGCGGCTTTCCAGACATTTCTCCTACGATTACTTTGGCGGCTTTACTCAGGTTTCGGGCTCTTGTGTAATATCCCAAACCCTCCCAGGATTTTAGTATATCCTGCAATTCTGCTGCGGCCAGATGTCGAGGTGTTGGAAACTTTCTGATGAATTCTTCATAATATTCTAGTACTCTGTTTACTTGTGTCTGTTGGAGCATTACTTCAGAGACCCAAATACGGTAGGGATCACTGGTCTGTCGCCAGGGAAGTCGGCGGTGATGTGTCTCAAACCATGATAGTAGGTCTTGGCGGAATCTCGGGAATTCTTTAGAAGTCATCTGCGTGATTATGCGCAATTCAGATCTGAGGATTCAGATTTTTCTCAACACAATTCGCCGACGTTGCAATTCGGAAACTGACGTTGTGTGGGGCTTGTATTGGTTCATAAGCTGCCCGGTTAGAGCATCGACTAGCAAACTGTCCTCGGGCGACCCAAGATCCACCTCGCACGGTTTTCCGTCTTCCGGTTATGGCTCCCTGTGGATTTGTTCTTGGAGAATGTCGATATGTTTCTGGATGAAACCAATCATTACACCAATCGTAAGCATTCCCCGCCATATCAAAACAGCCATATGGGCTTCTGCCTTGTGGATAGTTGTTGACTGGTGTGAGTCTCTTAAGTCTACTTTCGGAGGTATTTGCTTTGGCCGAATCCCATTCATTTCCCCATGGGTACTCGCGGCCGTCGTTTCCTCGAGCCGCTTTCTCCCACTCGGCTTCGGTTGGTAGACGAAAAGACTCCCCAGTTTTCTTGTTTAGCCATGTCAAGAATTTCTGCACGTCATGCCAGTTCACGCCGACGACGGGACAGTCGGGGGCATTGAACCTTGGGTCACGATGAAAGTGGAATTGGTGGTGTTTTGTTTCTTTGGTGAATTGTGTGTACTGGGCTCCGGTAACGAAATATTTGCCGATGTAGTAGGCATCAAGGATTACTTCGCGTTGTGGCTCCTCATCATCGGTTTTCCGAAATTCAGTCGGAACTGTTCCCATGCGGAAGGGACCGCCGGGAACATGAACTAGTGGATAGCTAATTCTATCGACCTCAATCTCTTTGTGTGCCGGCATAATCCTTGTCTCAAATGGAGTTTGGATAATAGGGAATGTTGTAGTTCTTTCAAATCTAGATACGGGGTTGATTCTGAGAGGGAATCTATCAGAGAAGCGCTGATTTGTCAAGGCCGAATACTATTTCAGCTTGACACAAGATTCAGCATGGTTTAGCATTACGGAAGCGAAGATGGAGCTCATATTGCCTATCGTGGTTCGATCTGAGGGCAAAAGAGGTGCCGCCATATCAGATTTTGTCCGGAAATGGGTTAGGTCAGGCTACAACGTAGTTTCGGCAGAGGAGAAATCTTGTTGGCTACTGGGGACGGAACTAGCATTTCTGCAAGGCTCTCTGAGGGTGCTGGAAAACCAATTGTTACATACAGTTTCGCTAGCGATCCTATGTTCGTGTTCGGTTCGTGAGTAGAGTTGCTGATTTATAGCGATGCTCCAATCAGATTAAAGACGTGGAGTTTGGTGGTCTTAACAACCGTCCCAATAGAGCTGCAGATCTTCGAGAGGCCCCGGAGACCCGAAGAAACGTGCGTAGCAGCTTTCGTCCTGAATACGGAAGTGATATGCATGTCGCATCGTGGTTCAATTACTCGAGAAAAGTGAGCTCGTTGGTACATCGAGGTTCGAACGATGCGCATGGGCGTCGAACAGTCCTAAAGTGATAGAATTGACTAGAAAAGCACTCCTGAACTAAAAATGACTCGAAGAAAGATCTATCCTTCTAATCAACTTGCGACAATCCTTCAAGATGCGAGAGAGAATGGTGCAATTGTCGTAACCACGAACGGATGTTTTGACGTATTACATCTTGGTCATCTGCGTTACCTGCAGGCCGCGCGCGAATTAGGAGACCTGCTTGTCGTTGCGGTGAATAGTGATGTTTCCGTCCGCGCACTGAAGGGATCTACTCGGCCGTTTGTTCCCGAAGCTGAGCGCACAGAACTTTTGGCGGGCTTGGAATGTGTGGATTATGTTACACTCTTCTCTGAAGAGGATTCAATTGTCATCCTGTCACAGCTGAAGCCAGATATTCATGTGAAGGGTGGAGATTACAAAATTGATGAGATTATTGAGAGAGTGGCAGTTGAGGCGCATGGAGGACAAGTAATAGTTGGATTGAATGTTCCAGGAAAATCAACAACTAATCTTATACAGAAGATTCGCGACAGGTGTTAATCCGCTCAAAGAGTCCCGATGTTCCGCAGTAAATGATTCGAGGTAAGACCACGATTCCATTAGATTTTGAATAGCGTCCACCGTTGTATTTTTCACTTTGTCGAGATTTTCCCGTGAGGGTTGTGAAGTAAGTTGTCAATCGGTGGAACGCGCAGTCTACGCCAATCTAAATGAATGTTTTTCCTCGTTTACTCGCTCGTTGGCCACCGCAACAGTAGTGTCGGTGCTGCGTCTGAGATTAACCCGGTGCTTAATCTCTACAATGCTCAGAATCGAACGTAGAGATTGTAAATGCGCTAAGCAGAGCCCACTAGTTCTCCCGGTTGAGGAGGGATTCTTCCCGGCTACCATGTTTTCTTTCATGATTTTCGATTTGTACTCTAGATACAAGAGTAGCTGGGGTGTTTCGCGGTTTTTCCCATCATCGAGGTGTCCAGAAATACAGGTTAGTGACAGCGTGAACTCCACCATTTCACGAGGTTTAATTCTCTATCATCCAATTGCTTCACAACCAAAGAGAGCGTTGGACGTTCAAGGAGAATAGGAAAGTGAGGATTTCTGCATAGGTTCTGTTATGCTTCATGATGTGCGTAATAACTCTGAAGAGGTGCAACAGATAGGTTTCCACGACGGAGTGCGTCTATGCCATTGATGGCGGAGGATGCGCCTGCAATCGTCGAAAATAGGGGGATATTGTTTTCGATGGCCATCCTCCGAATCAACTGCTCATTGGGGCGATGTGTATCACCTGTAGGCGTGTTTATGATGATGCATACAGCGTGATTCTTGATATAGTCGTGAATGGTGGGACGCCCCTTACCGATACTATGGACGAGTGTTACGTCCATTCCATTTCGGCGAAGTACCCTTGCGGTTCCGTGGGTTGCGATAAGTTTAAATCCCATCTCGTACAGTTTTTTTGCGATGAAGATAATTGCACGTTTATCCTTGTTTCTTACACTAATAAATGCGTTGCCTTCAAGTGGCAGTCTATCTCCACACGCGTCTTGTGCCTTAGCAAATGCTTGAGAAAGATCCATATCGATTCCCATTACTTCTCCAGTCGATTTCATCTCGGGTCCTAGTCTTGAATCTGCTCCAGGAAAGCGGTCGAATGGGAAAACGGGAGCTTTTACGCTGAAATACTTCGGTTCAATCTCGTTTACGAATTCGAGCTCTTTAAGAGATTTTCCCGCCATAACGCGTGCAGCCAATTTTGCCAATGGAACACCGATGGCCTTGCTAACGAACGGAATCGTTCGTGATGCCCGTGGATTTACTTCAAGTACGAAGATTCTATCATCGCGTATAGCATACTGTATATTCATTAGGCCGCGCAAGTTGAGTGCCGTTGCAAGTGCGTAGGTGTCTTTCTTGAGCTGTTCGATCTGTTCCTCGACAAGTGTGTGTGGTGGTAAGACACAATCACTGTCGCCGGAATGGATTCCAGCCTCTTCGATATGCTCCATTATCCCGCCGATGACGGTGATTTCACCGTCGGAAATCGCATCAACATCGACCTCAATGGCGTCTTCCAAATATTTATCAATCAATATAGGATGTTCCGGCGAAGCAGCAACTGCTGACTGCATATATCCCTGAAGCAATTCTTTGTTGTAGACAATTTGCATGGCACGTCCCCCGAGAACATATGATGGGCGGACTATAACCGGATAACCCAACGATTCCGCAATTGGGAGTGCTTCTTCAATTGAGACCGCGACACCATTAGGCGGCTGGGCCAGCCCAAGCTGATTCAGTACCTCTTTGAATAGTTTGCGATCTTCTGAACGAGCGATGTTCTCAGGGCTCGTTCCAATTATTGGTACACCGGCTTCTTGTAATCCCAAAGCAAGATTTAGCGGTGTTTGACCACCGAACTGAATTATCACACCATCGGGTTGTTCCCGGTCAACGATGTTCAAAACATCCTCATGTGTAAGTGGCTCAAAATAGAGTCGGTCTGATGTGTCATAGTCGGTGCTGACAGTTTCAGGGTTGCTGTTGACCATGATGGTTTCATAGCCGTCTTCTTTGAGTGCCATCGCCGCGTGGACACAGCAGTAGTCAAACTCAATCCCTTGACCAATGCGGTTTGGACCTCCACCTAATATCATAATCTTTTTTTTGGACGTTGGTCGAACTTCATCTTCACTGGAGTAGGTTGAATAATAGTAAGGGGTCTCGGCTTCGAACTCAGCGGCACATGTGTCTACTGTTTTAAATGTTGCTTCAATCCCAACCGCTTTGCGTTGTTTTCTTACATCGGTTTCTGAGATGTTCCAGATGCTCGATAACTGGCGGTCGGAAAAACCGAACTGTTTTGCTTTGTAAAGTAGGTTCTGAGCTGATTCTGTCAACGGTTTATCTGGTGAATAGTGCTGAAGATTTTCTCCAAGTTCTACCTCGAAGTCAACAATCTCCTTGATATTATAAAGAAAGAAAGAATCTATCTGTGTAAATCCGTGGATTTGTTCGATACTCATTCCCTGTTGTAATGCTTTCTTGATGTAGAAAACTCGTTCTATGTTGGGGATTGTTAATTTTTGAGAAAATTCGGAAATCGGTAACTCTTCGAGGGCATGATTGTCTAGTCCGTGCCAGCCCGTTTCCAGTGAACGTAAGCCTTTCTGCAATGCTTCTTTGAAAGTTCTACCAATTGACATTGCCTCTCCCACCGACTTCATCTGAATTGTCAGTGATTCGTCCGTGCCTCGAAATTTCTCGAATGTCCAACGTGGAATTTTTACGACAACATAGTCAATCGTGGGTTCAAAGCATGCGGGAGTTTGACGTGTAATGTCGTTCGGAATTTCATCAAGTGTATAGCCGACGGCTAGCTCGGCTGCGATCTTAGCAATTGGAAATCCTGTTGCTTTGGAAGCAAGTGCAGAGCTTCGTGAAACTCGCGGATTCATTTCAATAACGACCTGTTTGCCTGTGTCCGGATTAACGGCAAACTGAATATTCGAACCGCCTGTATCAACCCCGATTTCACGAATAATTTTTATAGCTGAGTCCCGCATGAATTGATATTCTTTATCTGTTAATGTCTGTGCTGGGGCAACCGTAATGCTATCTCCTGTATGGACACCCATCGGATCGACATTTTCAATAGAGCAGATTATCACCACATTGTCATTGACATCACGCATGACCTCGAGCTCAAACTCCTTCCATCCGATTACCGATTCCTCAATCAAGAGTTCATTAATTGGGCTTAATGCTAAACCAGTTTCGACCATCTTCGCAAACTCTTCAATGTTGTATGCAATTCCACCCCCGGTCCCGCCGAGTGTGTATGCCGGACGGATAATCGCCGGAAAACCGATTCTCGAAATTAGCTCCATAGCATCATCGACTGAATGTGCGATTTCACTGTTTGGTACGCCCAACCCGATTTCTTGCATTGCGTTCTTAAATAGTTCCCGGTCTTCGGCTTTCTGGATTGCGTTGAGTTTGGCACCGATTAGTTCTACGTCATATTCATCAAGGACACCAGATTCCGCGAGTTGAACGGAAACATTTAATCCCGTTTGTCCTCCCAGTGTAGGTAGCAAGGCATGGGGCCGTTCTTTTGCAATTATCTGTTTAACGACCTCTGGTGTAATCGGCTCAACGTAGGTACGATCTGCAGTTTCGGGATCGGTCATGATTGTCGCTGGATTACTATTAACAAGGACAACCTCGTATCCATTTTCTTTTAGGGCTTTGCACGCTTGAGTTCCCGAATAGTCAAATTCGCAGGCTTGACCGATAATAATCGGTCCAGAGCCGATGATTAAGATTTTGTTGATATCAGTTCGTTTTGGCATAATCAGCTATTTGTGAAGTATGAAGTCCGGCGATAAGGCATGAGAAGTCACTTTCAATGTAATTTCAAATACTGAGGACCAAATGTCGCTTGCCTACGTTGATTTCATCAGATTTGTGAATCTTTCAAAGAGATAATTTGCATCGTGAGGTCCGGGAGATGCCTCTGGATGATATTGTACGGAAAAAGTGGGGTGTTCCGAGTGCTGCATGCCTTCGAGTGTCTGATCGTTCAGATTAATGTGCGTGATTTCCACAGTCCTTGGCAGCGAGTCGATATCGACACAAAATCCGTGATTTTGTGCTGTGATTTCTACGCGTCCAGTCTCAAGTTGCCTTACAGGCTGGTTAGATCCCCGGTGGCCGAATTTTAGCTTGAAGGTTTTCCCGCCAAACGCAAGCCCTAACAACTGGTGTCCCAGACAGATTCCGAAAATCGGTTTCTTGCCGATGAGTTGCTTAATTGTTTTCACAGCATAGTTGACGGGTTCCGGATCTCCGGGGCCATTGGACAAAAAGATACCATCAGGGTTATATGCTAGAATCTCATCAGCGGACGTATGAGCAGAGACCACCTGAACTTCGCAGCCATGACGTGCCAGTTGGCGCAGAATATTGTATTTAATCCCAAAATCCATTGCAACGACTCGAAACTGTGGTATGAATCTAGGCGAGAGGGCATCGTTTAATTCTTTGCCAGGATCGTTCCATGAATAAGACTGGGTGCATGTCACCTTTTGTGCCAAATCAGCTCCGATTAACCCAGGCCATGTTTGAGCTTTTTTCACTAGGCTTTGTGAATCGTTGGTTACTGTTGAAAGAACGCCATTCATGACGCCATGCAGGCGCAACCGCCTTGTAAGGGCTCGAGTGTCGATTCCTTGAATTCCAATAATTCCATATTGTCTGAGATAGTTATCAAGGCTCAAATTTGAGCGCCAGTTGCTGTAATGCGAGCTATATTCACGTACGATGAACCCTTCAACTTGTGGCCCGATAGATTCAACATCTGCGTCATTGCATCCATAGTTCCCTATCAATGGATAGGTCATGGTAACAATTTGACCGGTATATGACGGATCTGTGATTACTTCTTGATAGCCTGTCATACCTGTGTTGAAAACGACTTCGCCTAAAGTCTCACCGAGTGCGCCAAAATGATCGCCCTCAAAAACCGTACCGTCTGACAACGCTAGGATTGCTTTCATAGTTTTCGGTTTTCTGAATGGTTCAGGAACTAACATCAAAGGTTCCGCTGATTCTATTCACCGTTGCTCTGGCTAGGCTTCCGTGACAATGGAGGTAGTTTATCCAGACCGGACCCCATATTGAACTTCGGGTTATGGTTATTTATTCTCTGAGTGTTTAGTGATGGCGACCGTCTCGCGTGTCCGCTGTATTTCGTTCCGAAGAATCGAATATAATTTCAAATCATGAAATTTGTTTTTGGCGAGGGAGTGTTGTCGCAATATGCCCTCAAATTTCATGTCGACTTTCTCCATTACGCGGGCCGAAGCCATATTGTCAAGCATGCAGGTACCCTCTATTCTATTCAAATTCCACTTTTCAAATGCAAACCGAATAATCGCGGACACTGATTCAGTGGCATAGCCTTGTCCCCAATGTCTTCTTGACAAATTGAAGGCTATTTCCGCGCGGCGGTGCTGCAGGTTAAAGCTGTGTAGAAAACAAATGCCAATGACTTTCTGACATATATTTCGTAGGATTGACCAGCACGCAAAATCCTCGTCAGTCAACCATGAAAGCAGTTCTTGGCTGTCTCTAAGCGAGTGGTGGGTGTGCCAGAAGTTATACTTTGTTACTTGAGGATCCGAAGCAAATTCAAATGTGTCTTTGGCATCACTCAATTTTGTACATCTCAAAATGAGTCTTTTTGTTTGTATTAGGGGGAGATTCTTGAAGCGCTCATTCTTACTCACTTAGGACACCATCGCGGAAAACCATCGTGGGCCAACCGTTAAGTTTCCAATTACCAAATGGGGTGTTCCTGCTTTTCGATTGAAACTGTTCTGGATTGACTGTGAAGATCTTATGTGGGTCTATGATTGTTACATCTGCAACGGCACCGGGTGAGAGAGTTCCTCGATTAATACGTAGGATCTGCGCAGGGACGTACGTCATTTTCGCAATCGCTTCGGCAAGAGATAGGCGGTTCGTATTCACGAGTTTTGTAAGAACGAGTGGAACGCAGGTTTCAAGACCGACGATTCCAGGCGGTGCTTCTGCGAGACCTTGTGCTTTCTCAGAAGCAGTGTGTGGCGCGTGATCTGTGGCAATCGCATCAAGTGTTCCATCGACTAACCCTTGGAGAACCGCATCAACGTCAGTTTGTGTGCGGAGCGGTGGGTGCATTTTAGCATTCGTTCCGTGGGCATTAATCTCTGATTCGGTCAATGTAAAGTGATGTGGCATGGCCTCAGCCGTCACGCGAATTCCCTTTTGCTTTCCCCAGCGAATGAGCTCAACGGCTCCAACGGTGCTGACATGAAGAATATGTATGTGGCCACCTGTCAACTCGGCAAGCATAATGTCACGTGCAACGATGATATCTTCAGCGGCATTTGGGCTGCCAGGCAGATTAAGTATTCGCGAGGTTTCACCAAGATTCATCGGAGCCCCAGCACTGAGATTATGCTCCTCGCAGTGTACCATTACGGGAAAATCAAGCTCCGCACTGAGGGTTAATACCTGCCGCATGATCTCAGCATTCATGACAGTCTTACCGTCATCACTAACGGCTACCGCACCAGCGTCAAGCAGCGCCGGGATATTGGTCAATTCTTTTCCGGCAAGGTTCTTAGTAATACTTCCCAAGGGAAAAACGTTCGCAGCACCACGTTTCTTCGCTTGGGTTTTGATGAACGTGACAATCGCTGGCGTATCTGCCACCGGGTTTGTGTTTGCCATACAGGCCACGGATGTAAATCCACCTGCTACTGCTGCACGTGTGCCAGACGAAATTGTTTCTTTATGCTCAAATCCCGGTTCACGTAGGTGAACATGCATGTCAATCAACCCAGGCGTGACAATGAGTCCCGTTGCTTCGACTATTTGGGTCGATGAGCCATCACCAATTGCGATGTTCTCCCCAATCTCAGAGATCTTTCCATCCGTAATTAAGAGGTCGCCAATCGAGTCCACTTTATTAGCAGGGTCAAGAATACGCCCGTTTCGGATTAGTACTTGGTCCATTTTAGTCCACTTCGTATATGCTGGCGCTATCCGCATCGCGATCTTCTACCAACTGAACGCGAACAATTTCTTTGCTAGAAGTTGGAATGTTTTTTCCGACGTAGTCGGCAGCAATGGGGAATTCACGATGTCCACGATCGATTAATACGGCGAGCTGAATCGCATCCGGACGTCCAAAATCCATGAGGGCATCCATTGCAGCGCGTATGGTTCGTCCAGTGTAGATTACTTCATCGACCAAAATGATGCGTTTTCCGGCAATGTCGAACGGAATATCTGTGTGATTCAACTTGATATCTTGGTTATGAAGATTTATATCATCCCGATAAAGATATACATCGATGGCACCTGAAGGAACTCCGATACCCTCAATCTCTTCGAGATTTCTGGCGATTCGGTGCGCGAGGAAATCGCCACGACTTTTTATACCGATTAGCACTAAGTTTCCAATTTCGCGATGATTCCGTTCCAAAATCTCATGTGAAATTCGGATTAATGCCCGTCGAATATCTTCTGCGTTCATGACCTTTGTCTTTTCGCGCATGTGTCTAGTACCTCTTTTCTCCTCTCAATTAGGAGATTCATGATTTCCTGAATCTGTGGAAAATGTTTAAAGGCGCGTCGGTTCAAAGCATTTTCCCAGAACGTTTCTAGCGATCGATAGCCAAGTTTTTCATACTCATATGCTTGAATCATTAATTCAAGTTTATCAGCAGCTCCTATCAGTTTGCTTTCGAGGGAGACGTTCCCCTGGAACTCGTTCCAAATATCTATATAGCTTTGACCGATAGCTCCGAAACTTCCAAACATTGATTTTATTGCTTCACGTTCGCCATGCGTTTTTACATTTTCAGGAATGTACTCAAGGGCAGGCAATGGAATATCGCCAATTTTGGCTTCAGCGATGTCATGCAATAATGCCATCCGCATCACTTTCACCAAATCCAGAGGAACACCATGTGTTTTCAGTAGGTCTGCCAAGACCATTGACAAAAGTGATACGCGGTAGGAGTGGTCTGCTATACTCTCCGTGTCTTTGATGCCTCGAAACTGCCAACCCGATCGTGGGAGGTTTTTGAGTGCACCGATTTCTTCAATAAAGTCTAATATAGTTTGTGCGTTCATTGATTGGAGGCGAGTTCGAATACATCGTTCTCAAAATAGACATAAAAAAACCTCCCGACAGAGGAAGGGAGGTCACGTTCCAGAAGAATGCGATAAAGTAGTACTGCGGTCGCACTGGAGGTTTGTTTTGACATCCCCCTTCCTAACCTCACCGGATTAGATTAAAAGGGTTACTCTTGCACGTATCATACGTGCCTTGGAATTATAGCATGCCGTGAGTGACCAATGCAAGGAAAAATAACGGTGCGACATCATTTGTCTTGTGTCGCGCTTATCTCATCTTTAGAGATTTTCTGGACGCTTTTCGGATTGAATGTCTGTTGGGTATCTACGCGGAGCGCGACTTCAATTCGTCCTCCGGTTAGGACGAAAAACTGAATAAGAAAGCCGCCACCTTCCATTGATTCGATTTGGTACGCTTCGGGCTCCAGTGTCTCAAGCCACAGAGGTAAAGATTCGTCGAACTGTGGGTGGCCAATCACTGCTTCTGGTAGAGCGATGATGAGAGTGCCTGGTGTATCACCAATAGCATTTCCAATCAGCTTCCGTGTTTGAACCATGAATGGTACAACGTGACTTGCATATTCGAAGTCGTTTTCACCGTTCCGTTGTGGTGGAACAAGTCCCCATGTCAGGTGATGTACGAATGGATTTCCATAACCCTGACTCAGCATGTGTTGTAGCGCTTCCTCATCTACAGGGTGGACAACAGCGACATAGTCGAACCAACCATTGTCTCGTTCAGGATTTCCTGGGGGAAGTCCGGCGGAAACATTGATGTAGTCACAACCGTCGACTGGTGACGGGTAACAGCGTGAATCCCAGCCGGAAACATATCCGAGTCGCTTTAACGCCCCTGACACTGTATGAGGCGGATCCGCGAAGATTGCTGCGTGATCGAGGTTAGACAATAATTGAATACCCATTGCGGACAATTTTTCGGCAACTTCGGTAGCTTCTTGAAGTCTCAAACAGGCATTTCCAATCGTCAAATAATCAGAAAAGTTTTTAGGGATCGAAACGCAGTTCGTCATGATGGGCCTCATGTGGTATTTTCCTTGTAGGGAACGCGATGTTGATGTGTCCTTCCATGGGGAATTGTTGACACATACTCAGCCGACGGCTACCATGAGCCATGTGATGAATCGTTCTGAGGTCCGTCTCTTCAATTTGTAGTACGTTTGCTCTCAAGTGATGCTTATTCACATGTTTGCTGTGATTTTCGAAAATATGCTCGTCAATGAACCACTGACAGGTGTCGACCGAAAAAGCCCCGGTGTCCATGAATGATGAGAATACGAACTGACTAGTGTGTTTGGTTTCATAATGTGTCTGCTTGTCATCAGCGGTATTGTAGCAATCGACTTCAACAACCGGTTGTGTAGCCGCGTTTGAGAAGGGATAATTCCACAATAACTCGGTGCCGGGTTCACAAGTTTCTTGTGGTGGGCGTTGTTACCTCCGCATCGTTTCCCAGCTGAATGTTTCTGGGTGGCAGAAGTAGCATCGTGATAACGTCCTTTCTTACGATTGTCTGTGGACAGAGTGTCGCGGGTATCCTTCCATCAGAATCATTCTAAAACCAGAGCGCGATTTCTCATGGGGTTCACGTGTGGACGGCTCATTAAACTTATCAAGCGTTTGTCTCAATACTTGTTTTTGTGAATAAAGTAGCGCTTCACGGGTGTAGCCAGGCACTCTATCTTTGCTGAGCTCAAATCTCCACGTGTGAAGAAGACGTTGTTCGTTGCTAGACCCGTGGCGCGCGGAATGCTAACATTCTTTAATGGTGAAGTCAAGGGCAATAAAATGTTAAGTCCTTTTCCGATTTGGATGGAAGTGATGCAAAACGCGGTCAGTCCGAAAAATCGCTCATTCACATTGCTTTTAACTAATTCTCAACTTACTTAAGCGCACGACTAGAATTCGATTTGCGTTTGCGCGATGAATTCAAGAACTGCATCACCTTGCTGGGGAAAACGCAGGATAGGATTAATCTGTAGGCGAGCACTAGAGTGGAAGTGTAAACCGATATATGGGATTACGGAACAAATGGCCTCGTTATCGTGCATGTTGTCATTGCTATTTTTAAACTCAATTCGCCCACCGTGCTCAATGGAAACAATTCCGTAAATTGAGACTTCTCGTTTATACACACCAGTGATATACAAGCCAATCATCTGTGCACTGCTTCGAATCTCCGGTTTATCGGCAAACAGTCCTTCTGCCACAAGGTTTAGCGCCCCGATGTTAAGGGTGAGATCCAGTCCGTAAGCAGTGAATCGCTTCTCGTTTGTCACGGCTTGAGGATTGTGGACAATCTCTGTCACATTGTGGAATGAAATGTTCATACCTAGGTTCAGATTTCCAAGCTGTTTTAGCTCGAGACGTGCAGCGAAATCCTTGGCGTTGTTATTGTCAACTTTTGCTTCTACACCAGAGCCATTGAAGAGACCCAGTGCGAACTCCAACTTCTCAGCAGGATTCCATTCGAGGAGCAAGCCAACGTCTCTACCCAGATAACCTCGAAAATCTTTTCGGATATGAAGCGGGCGTTCGATTATTCGCAGCCTCCGCGCTGCTCGAAGTCGTATGTAGCTGAACGGCTTTTTGAGTTGTCCTGCTTGCAGTGCTACATGGCGGCCAATCATATACTTCAAGTAAAGATCGCTGGTTTCAACTCCGTCCGTCGTTCCATCAAACTCAAGTCTCATCGAAAGTGTTTTTCTTAGTTGCGCGTCAATATGGAGACGTCCGCGGCGAACTACGAAAGTCGTACTTGGCACTGCATCTTGTCGGTTCGTTGCTTGAAGTTGAACTTGTGTGAAACCGCTGATGGTTGTCTTACCGATCTTCGATTTTACGTCGGGATTTTTAGCGTTACTGGAAGCGATTCCTGGACTGAGCATCATAATCAATATTCCAGAAATGAGCGAATTTGATACGTGAGATGTACGATACAACAATTGGAAAACCTGGAACATGCAACCTGAAACGTAGCACAGAACTTGTAATGGACAAAAGGTGATTACGTTCATCAAAGCCATACTCCTAAATGCTCGAAGATTTGCGATTCTTGGCGACTTCCTTAACGGACAATTATTAGCCGACGCGTGACGCGATAGTTGGTTGATGCTAACGTGTAGAAATAGACACCAGAAGAAACTAAATCACCCTGTAGATCTCGGCCATTCCAAAGAGCTCTATAACTTCCTGGTTCTTTGATGCCGAAGTCAATCTGTTGAAGAATGCGACCGCGGACATTGTAGATTGTGAGAACAAGGTGTGCTGCTGTGGACAAGCTATAAGGAATAATTGTATCGGTAACATGAGGGTTGGGATAATTCTGCCTGAGAGTAATTGGTCCGGCACGTGTTTCAGAGTTGCTCAGATTCGATTCGCCGGGGGTCGGTGTCATAAACGATTCGAAGTTAGGTCCACCGTCGGGACGACGCCCATAGGACACGTCGGTTTCCATCCGGAAAAACTGGATCGCATCGATTGTTCTGATGCCGTTCTCGTCCAATTCAAACAGGCCGACTGCTTCGGCGTCAGAATTGAGGTTTAGATTTGCGTGGAGCTGTCCGTCATTTTCATCTTGGTCTGCCCAGATTAACAAGAATCCACCTTTGGCAATGGTTACCGCTGGTATTTGCCATTTTTGGGGATCGTTAAGATCATCGGAGAGAAACATGCCACCCAAATTTACCGTACTATCGCTCGGATTATACAACTCAATCCAATCATCATAATCACCGCTTTCGTCAACGATTGTTGAACGATTTCGGGACATGACCTCGTTTATATATAGCTTGGCACGTGTGTTTGCCGTTTTTGGGCTCGGCGTTCGCAGGACTTCCCACGTTCCAAGGCCATTTGGGTAACGTCCTAATGAAACATCAGCAATTCCCTTATCAAAACGGAGTACATCGAGGGGTGCATTACCATTTGCGTCATTATCGGAAAGTAAAATCGTTCCACCAGCAGGATTGATGCGGAAATTTGTATGGAGATGTCCGTCAAACGTATCGCCATCAACCCAGACGACTAAGAAGCCGCTTGGTGGAATTCGAACAGCTGGAAATCGCCATCGTGTTGGGTGCGATGGGCTGTCTGAGAGATATAGTCCCTCAAGGTTGATGTCTTGACAACCGGCATTGTGAAGCTCAATCCACGGATCATATGCTCGCGCCTCGTCGGCTGTAGTTGAACGATTCTTTGCCATCAGCTCGTTAAGAAATAGATTAAGTCGGTTGGAACTAATATTTGATGAGCCGGGTGTTGGATGCACAATACATTCTAGGACTTCACGCCCATCAGGATAGCGTCCAAATGAAACGTCTGCTTTTTGAGGTCCGAATTCGAGCCAATCTATGGTTGTATTCCCATTCTTGTCACTACTAAAAAGGCCAATCGCCTCACCGATGGCATCTAGTTTGAACCCGGCGTGTCGTGTCCCTTGCGTTTCTTCATCATCCAGCCAGAAGACCTGGTAGCCGTGGGGGCGGATGTTGAGACCACGAATAGGCCACTTAGTTGGACGATCTATCTCATCTGACAGATACAGACCATCGAGGTTGACATTGTAGTTGCTACCGTTGTAGATTTCCACCCAATCATCGTATTCGCCATGTTCGTCAGTGACTGAAGAACGATTTGTCGCCATCACTTCGTTGATGTAGAGATGTCGAAAAGCGTTTCTTACAGCAACAACTTTTGGTTGACGGATCCAGCCGGTTGTCCAGTCGTCAGTTCCTATTGCACCGATGAAATCAGAGACGGTAGAATCGGCGTTTGTGGAATTTAGGCATGGCGATTCAGGGTGCGGTGTCCAATGCCAATTTGCGATGTCTTGGAGCTGAGGATTGATGGAAAATGTTGTTTGGTGTTCAGCAATTTCTGTAGCCGCGGCATTTAAGTTTGAGTGGTTGTTGAAGAAAATATTATTAGTGAATAGCATTGCGTCTAGGGCATTAGGATTACTCGCAGAAGTAGCATGAACCGTCATTCCTGTTCCACGGCTGTTCATGATGATGCTATTCTTAATGGTTGCCGCACTCCCGTTTCTTAGCATCACGCCCTCATTATTAGTGCCGATGATGGTTGCATTGTACACTTCAGGAGCGCTTCTCGGCACGAGATTGTAGGCGTCTGGGTTGTTATCGCCCTCGATTCCGCGGTCACTAGATTGTGCTGTCGCTTGGCAGATTAAGTATTGAATACTACCTGTGTACCCCTGTGTCCAATCAACACCATCATCCCGGAACCCAGATACTATGACGTGCTGAAGGTTCACATTGCCACCCAATAGTTCGATAGCATCGTCGAGCACTTCAAATACCTGAAGATGTTCGACGACCGTTTCCGAACCAACATGATTGAAACTGATACCATTCAGGTGGCCATCACCAAAGGCAGAACCGGCGTACTCGACTCGTACATACCTGAGTACTCCACTGCTATCATCCGTATTTCCTCTTTGTTTGTAGTGACCAATACTGTTGCCTCTGATTATTATACCACCCCAATCGCCTGCAGCTTGGCTGCCTTCAGGCTTCGAACTAGTAAATATAATCGGACGCGCTCGAGTTCCTTCAGCAATGATTCTACCGCCCACCTCTATTTCCAGCCAGGAGATCGGAGCGTTAGAGCCTTTGATTACGCTTCCGGGTTCAATTGTCAAAATGGCGTTGGAAGGGACAGTGACCGCACCTCCTACTAACAAATACGCATTGTTGGATTTCAATGTGATTGTGTCTAACACGCCTGATAGCTTGATCTCCACGGAACTGGCTATCGCACTATCAAAATTGATTAGGATAGTTAACAGAAAAAACATTGTGTGGAGGGCACAGTAGCTGGTGCGATTTACATTAAAGTTGAATGGCTTCATATTACAGATACACTCCGCTATCCCTAAGTTTTGGTGCTTCTGAGGTGCTTGCGCTTATTTTTCCCCGAGGTTCTACACCCTAGCGCTTCTGAAATAGATTTCTATCGAACAATTGTGAGTTTGCGCGTCACATGATGATTTTCGGAAGCTAGCCTGTAGAAATAAGCTCCAGCGGCAACCAATTCACCAAGTTCGTTTCGTCCGTCCCAATGAATAGCTCGGACCGAATTGACGTAACTTCCGATTTCTCGAAATCCCAGGTCGACATGCCGAACTTCCTGTCCTTGGACATTAAAAATTGTCAAAACGACGTGTGAAGCATTGGATAGTCTATATGGAATTACCGTTTCAGCGGAGTGAGGATTAGGGTAGTTTTGCATCAGGCGGATTGGACCGGAAAAATCTTCATAGTTTCTGATGTTCGACATGCCGGGTGTTGGTGTGTTAAACATTTCAAGAGTGATGTTACCGTCTGGAACTCGTCCATAGGAAACATCTGGCATCATTGATGGAAACTCAAGTGAGTCGATGACTACCCCATTTTGTTTCGATTCGTACAAGCTTAGGACCTCGGAGTTCGAATTGAGACTGAAAGTGGTGTGAAATTCTCCGGCAGCGTCATTACTATCGGCCCAGAGTAAAATGAATTGACGCCCTGGAACAATCGCCGACGGGAGCGGCCACTTTTCAAGGTTATCGAGATCGTCCGACAAAAACAGGCCATCCAAGTTGACTGGGCCGTTCGTTGGATTGTACAGTTCGATCCAATCTTCATAGTCGCCGGCTTCATCAGTGGTCGTCGAGTTATTTCGGCTCATCACTTCATTTATAAGCAACTGAGCGCGTACATTGAGGCTGCCGGGTGTCGGTGTTCTAAAAATGTTCCATGTGCCGATACCGTTCGGATGACGTCCGAGTGAAACCTCCTCTGTCTGCTCTTCAAAATGGAGTGCGTCAAGCAGTTTATTGCCGTTTTCGTCAGTGTCAAAAAGCAAAACGCTGCCACCATCAGGTGTTAACCTGAATGGTGTATGTAGTTTTCCTTCATCTATTTCGTTGTCTGCCCAAACTATTGCGAACTCGCCTGCTCGTACCTCAACGAAAGGGAATTTCCATCGTTTTCGGTCAGATGCTGAATCTGACATGTAGAGTCCCTCAAGATTAATCGTGTGACAGCTGGGGTTATAAAGCTCAATCCATGGATCATACTCTCCAGTTTCGTCTGAGAGTGTTATGCGATTTGTAACCATTAACTCGTTCAGTGACACGTTGGGCTCGCGGTATATGTTGGATTCTCCGGGCGTAGCAAGAGCACACGATTCTATTCTGTCTGCCCCATCAGGATAACGGCCTACGGAAACATCTGGGGTTTGACTGCCAAAGGCGATCCAGTCGACAGCGGAATTTCCATGCTCATCAGCGTCGAAAATCCCAATTCCTTCACCACTGGCGCTCAGATTAAAGCTAGTGTGCCGGGGGCCTTGTGATTCATCTCCGTCTAGCCAGAAGATACAATAATCTCGTGGTGCTATTTTGGCGCTACGTATTTTCCACTTGGTAGGTGCGCGCATGTCATCTGATAAATACATGCCATCTAGACTCACTGTCTGGTCGCTGCTGTTATAGAGCTCCATCCAGTCACTATATTCGCCGTATTCATCCACAATAGTCTGGCGATTTGCTCCCATCAATTCATTAATGTACAAATGTCCTGTAACAGTGCCGGAAAAGAACGACAAATGGACTGACAAGGTGTCCCAGATCTGTACATCGAAGCTGTTGATGCTACCGATTCTAATTGCATACCGGTATGCAATGCCGAAGGGGAGATTCTTAGGTGTTGCAATTTCCAATTGATATTCAAGACGTTCCTGCGGATTAAGTCGAATGTTTTTAGGACGAACGGGCGGACTTGAAGAGTATAGTGAACCGCCCGTTAGAAATAATTCGGTCCACAACTGAACTGTTCGGGATTTATCCGTCTGATTTTTCAGAGTGACGGTGAGTTTCCTCCGATCGCCTTTAATAATTCGTTGCGGGCTGATGTCATGCTTTGTGTCTGGCGCAAATACAACCGGGCTGCGCCAAAGATTAGGCGCTTCTGGCGTTGGTTCCGAGAGAATGTCCCACTTTCCGCTTCCGTCCGTGCGACGTCCGAAGGTTGCACGATCTGTCGAATCGTCACTGAAGGCGGGATATGTTTTCTGGTTCACCAAACTAATACCTCCGCGATCGCGTTTCTCAAATAGAGCGATGAGACCACCATCCATTTTAACGAGATGCGAGTTTACAAGTAAGTGTCCAAGTGGATCGATATTTCTGTCAGGAAGCGGAATTTTTGTCGGATGATCCTCGTCGTCAGATAAAAACATTCCCCCTAGATTGACAGATTCTTTCGGACTCCAATTATAAATCTCAATCCATCCTTCGGCGGCAATCTCGTTGATGAACAAATTTACGGAAGGCGGTGGGATAAAGTCTGGAATAGAGGCGTGCAGGAACTGATTCCTCAGCGTGGAAAAGTCTCTAATCCATCGGCGACTCGGATAGAACCATATGTGATTTTCAAGCCAACCCGGCTTTTTCGTATCGCGTTCCCCATCAAACCGAATGCGTTGATGGCCGATTTCAACGCGGGATAGACGATTGGCATCCGCAAATGTCGTATTGAGCAATTCTGAGAGTCGTAAGCAATACATCCGTCGGAATACGGGTACGTTCAAGACTCTGTCAATTAATCGATCCCACCAATTAGGGATGCCATACATCGGACTGTTACGACTGCCCTCATCAAGCGGCATATCTTCTTGAACGTATGAAACATCAGGATCCCAAGCGATAACGTCCCATTTCTTGAGAGTCAAATCATGATAAAGGAAAAAATTGTGGCCGGCGATATCCCAATTACTGATTAGTTGGTTAGCGCAGTACCAATTCAGATATGACTCAACATCAAGGACTTCCCATAGCTTCTCGCGGATTAGGTGTTCGGGTGTCAGATTGATTAACTCGACAAATTCCTTGAGATCGTTGTCGATACGTCCACGGTTGGTCTCCTTTTCGGCGAGTTGGGTATAATCGCCTGCATCCGGCAGCACGACGAGAAAATCGAATGGTTTATAAATGTTTCCCGTCGGATTGAGTCCGTTGGTGCTCAGGAAGTGTTCGTCAACTTGGTCGACTGCAGTGTACACACCCATGAATTCATCATTGAGTCGGAGATGGACCCATTCGGATTTTGGTGCTAAAGCGTCTGCGCGCTGATAATCGTCGAATGCGAGTTTGCTTCTCATCAAGGATGAGTCCCACGTATCACTCTGGAGGTTGAGCCTCTTCTTGCCCTGGAACAATTGATTGTCGGGAAAGATTAATTTGATGCTGGGTTTCAATGCGGCGCGCCGGGCAGCACCTCCGCGATGGCGCATTCTCACTCCGCGATACTCCACACCATCATGGCGGAGAAGAGTAGGTACTGTGACATCGTCCCAGATGTGCTGGCTCAAGTAGGCAAGATGGCTCTCATCGGTATATAGGTCGTAAACCGGTAATTCAGAATCCGAGGGCTCGAGAATTATCACGGACCGAAATGTAGCACGGTTACTCGTGTTTCCGTAGAGATCAACCGCACTCACCTCATACTGATAAATGTGATGTGGTTTGACGGCGCGGTCAATATAGGCGGAAGATGAACTGAAGTCTAATAAGTGGAATTGCCCGTTCTCAGCACGATAGACATTATAGCCGTGGAGATCGTCCTCTGGGTTCGCCGTCCAATGAAGAATCGCCTGGTCATATCCTCCTATTACTGAAAAATGCCGGGGCACGCGCGGTTTTTCCTGATCGGATTCGCGCGAGAACACATAAATACCAGAAAGTAGTGAAGCGCCCTGGTTGGCAACGAATTTTACGTTCAACTGTCCGTCAGTAACATGTACGGCGAATTGGTAATCAACGACGTAGTTGCGACGAACTTTTTCGAAAATGTCTAAGGCTTCTAGCACCTTTTCGTCTTCGATCCATATATCGAACACACGCAGATTTCGCCACGAATGTTCCGTTTCGCTGAAATGCAACTTGACGACATAAGGTCCTTGCGGCAGGTTAAACTGATACGACTTTAACCCGCGGCGATCTTGGATATAGAGGTCGTAATCCCGGGTGCCACCTGACTTCACCCCGTCGGGAGATTTTCCGATATAACCGCCAATATAGCCCGCACCGTTGGCAGCAGTATATGCCTCATCCGCCCGGTATACCCTGCCATTTGGTGTTATGTATGATGTCTTAGAACCACTATTGAAGCCTATCTCATAAGCTGAGCAGAGAAGCGGTGATAGAAACATCAGCAGGGAGAAAAGCGGAAACTGTAGCTTGAGCATTTCTGCGTTCATGTTGGATTGTCAATTTTGACGGTTTTCCGTCAACCTTGTATACAGTGCCTAGGAATGCCAACTGTGATATGTGAGAATAATCTGAATCGCTCCGTGCTAATTGCAATCCGAAAAGCACTAATTTGTGCTTCAACCCCCACCGCCATGCCCGAGTACTTAGATGCGTTTGTTTTCTCAGATGCTCGGGGGTGTTTGCCGGGTTGGTTAGATTCCGTAGAATCAAGATTTTAAGCAGTTTCGAAAAGTATCTGAAGTGTGCAGAAACGTCGAATAATCAAGCCATGATTCCAGATGGATGCTTTGAAAACGTCTTTGGAGCCGCTTTTAGATTTAATTCTCGGCATAGCAGAATAGGGGCCGGAAACTCGATCTGGCGAGATCTCAGATTCGCATCCTGTTCCGATTTGGGTTGAGGACTGCTTGGGGGGAAGAAATTGTGTGTTAAAGGTGAGACGATGCCGTTTATCCCTGTAAAGTGATAAATTGGTTGGCGGGTGAATCTTCGCATGTGTAGCCCATTGATTGTCAAAATCGTTCGGCAAAGATTTTGCGCGCCTACTCGCACTACTACGGGATGTTAGCTCCCGTGCCAAGTACTTTGCATTAGTGGTATTCTTAGTGGCTGCTTTGCACCCGCTTGGATTGGAATTGCGAAAAATTGGCAGACCGGAGACTCCCAGTAATGTTGGTGATGTTCTGGTGAGATCTACTGTCACATGAGATTGAACCGCACTTAATCGCAATTTGCCTCCAACTCTGTACGAGAAAGCATTGAATTTGCTTTCAAATGGCGAATGGAGAAGCCCGGGGTTTTATGTTCTCTCGATAATGAATTGGAAAAGCACCAGAGCTTCCAAGAATTATAGCGTGTATCACCAAATTTCATATGTTGATTTACCAAATCTTTGCAGCGTGAAATCGCGGGGCATTGGAACTGAAATTAGACTCTGTTTCGAACGAGTTCTTTAATACCGTATATGTGAAGGGATACAGGACTGCTATCGTGCAACCATCAGTAAAAATCTGCATCTTTGGGCTAAGTTTTCCCACTCCGTCGAATTTTTCATTACTGCTTGCGCAGGCCCAACTTGTCGTCGCAGCATGGAATATCACTATCTACTGCTGCCTTATGTACTGATTTCAAATCGAGTGTTACGCGCCGTAGATCTACACTCAATGAGTTGGCAGTCCAGCGGAGAATAGCATATTCGGCCCAGGGAAGGATCTGGGGTTGATTTTTGAAAGGCATTTGCTTAAAAGGAATCCCAACACTTCCTGGATTGATAATTAATGTGCCTTTGTGTTGGCGCAACATCTGCACATGTGTGTGGCCACCGGCCATTATCGTTTCCGTACAATCGGGGATTAGGGTATCCAGTTCTTGGGCTGGAGTTGTCGCGAGGATGCTAGCGGTATTGGATTTAGGCGTTCCATGAAAACAGAATAGACCTACTTTACCACCGAGATCAATCTCGGTGTGCGGTACAAACGAACGGATATAATCCAGATCGGTTTTTGCGAGTTGGTTTCTGCACCAGGATACGGCATCGATTACCGGTGAAACAGTCGTGTACCCATGGATTAGATCGGGATTGAGTAGGAACGCGTCATGGTTGCCCATGATACAGATACAATCTAGTGTTCTTAGCCGCGCCACGACTTCGCACGGTTCTGGGCCAAGCGTTGCTATATCACCTAGGCAGACGATCTTGTCCACGGATTCGCTGTCTATGTCTGCTAGGACGCTGTCCAGAGCAACAAAGTGACCGTGAATGTCGGAAATCAGGGCGACACGCATAAAACCCTCTGTAGCGCTAGATTCTTATATGGCGGGAGCGCTCATGCTCGGATTGATTAGATTCCATAAGATTGCTCAGGAATTCGAAGCCTTTTTCCACGCCTCTTTTACTGGTACCTTTCGTAAGGAACACCACCAATTTTAGCAAAATAGCGTGCAGCATGTTTTTTGCAGTGGGTTTGCCCAGATACCATGAAATCCGAGTGCCTTCTTTAGTTTCTGACAACTGTATTGTCTGCTGCATGATTCCCTTTAAAGGGATTGGTGTATCCATAGTGAAGTAGTCGAAGGGCTTCCAATCTACAACCGTGTGCACCAGTGTTTGTCTCCCGTGTGTGCGGTGTTGTTCTGTGCCAACATCAACACGCCCTAGGTGTTTTCCGGTAATACTCATTCGATTGGCTAGGGTCCATTGCTTCCAATTGTCAGGCTCAGTGAGACAATCCCACACGACAGATGGTGGCTCACTAAAATTACCATGAGCCTCGCGGGATGAATCAGTCGAATCAACATAGAGTCGCGGGGTCTTCTTGAAGTGTTTCCAGACTAATTGCAAATCATGTACAAATCCACTGACTCGTCCAAGGTGCTCATATTCTTCCGTATGCATCTTCATGGTTTGTGTTAATTCAGCTAGAGGCATGGCCTGGACCGCCGCTTCTGTGAAGAACGCATACGAACTGACACCCGTGATCTCAGTAATCTTGTTCTTCAATAAGCGGTGAATCACAATTGCATCTTCACCGGTTAGTTTTTCTCGGCCACCGACTCCGTTGAGAGCGAATGGGCCGTAATGTATGATCACTTTAAGGTCAAGCAGCTGAATCTGTTTACATGCTTTACATTGACAAGTGATATTCCGATGTCTGTTCTCTAGTGTTTTTGCAAACACACGATAGAAATGTTCGACCAGTTCAAGAAGTGTTTGCGCTTGCAAGATTCCACCATCCAGGACATGGGCAAAAATCGCATCACCTTCCAATTCGTGAAGGGTCCAAGGGGATTTTACCTGGTTTGTCAAAGCGTTAAATAGATTCCTCAAGATGTCTTCGGCGTGCTCAAGCTCCGTTTCACTGAGAACCTCGGTGTAGCCTGTGATGTCAGCGATTAGAAGATAACCTTGCTGATTCATGATACGCTCCTCCGCCAGAAAGGATGTTGAGGTTAAAAAAACATCACTATTAGCCGCATAAGATACCATAGTTTTTCAAGGAAATCAACAGATTTAGACGGCAGCACAAAACGCATACAAAGATTGTCAAAAATGGAGATGATTGTCAAAAATGGAGATGACTCATTCGCTCAACAGCTGGAAAAACTGGTTGTAGGGTAAGCCTCGCGGCTGGGAATCGGATGGTGCTGTTCTTATGCTGAACAGATGGAATGTCACAGAGGGAGCCAACCGCATCACGGAGTGGAGGTTGTGATGCCAAAAAAAGCGTGGCGTTGGCTTGACCGTTCAAGTCATGTGACGGGAAAAAAGAGAGTTTCCAAGCGATATGGAACCCATTGGATGTCTTGGCCACGTTGAAATAGGACGCCCAGTTAGGGTTTCTTGACGTTATGTTGTTCGGACATGTCCGATTTGGTGTTTGTAGAAACTATGCAAAAAAGCCTCGATTGCGCGGGCATTCCGATCGTCATGATGAGCGGGGCGAAGTAGTAAAGGATATGAATCTAGCACGATTAGATCTGGTGCGGTTGTCTTCGGGCTGAACAGGAGTGCGTGGGTGCATCTGATTTTGGGTGGTAGGCGCCAAAATGTCAAATACGATCGTCAAGTTTGTAGTTCAGATCTATCCACGCCTTACGCATATTTTGTCACGATCTCGGGCGCCTTCGAACCACCCCGCTAAGAAGATGCGGTTGCCGCTCGGTTGTTCTTGGGAAGGTGGTGCAGACATGTTGTAGCTTTTGTTGAAAATGCCTGATACATTGTGTGATTCCTCTTGTGGACGGGAATAGGGCGACGCTCGTCGTAATTATTTGGAGCAAGTTGGAAAGAAAAAGACCCCTTCCACTGTGTGTCATAGGGAAGGGGTCGATTATTAACATCCCCGACGGGATTTGAACCCGTGTCGCTGCCGTGAAAGGGCAGTGTCCTTGGCCAGGCTAGACGACGGGGACATGAGGTGAGCCGTACAGGGGTCGAACCTGTGACCTACTGATTAAAAGTCAGTTGCTCTACCAACTGAGCTAACGGCCCTGTATAAGTAAAGAACACAAGCTGCTAAAAAGGGATCGCATACGATACGCCAGCGGATTTCCTAGATTAAGAGGGGCCACACTCCGCCTATTTTGGCGCGCCCCGCCACGTTCTATAGGAAGTTTTGGTCGCAGACTATCGTTTGAGATCTCTCCTTACCAACGGAGATGAACGCTATTGGAACGTCGAGGAAATCAGCGATATAATCCATATAGCGTCGTGCATTTGTAGGCAGATTCTCGTAACGACGAATATCTGCTGTTGTATGCTTCCAACCGGGAAGCGTTTCGTAGACTGCCTCGCACTCCTCAAGCACGTGTAAACTAGTGGGATATGTCGTTATTTCCTTGCCTGCACGCTGATAAGCGACACAGACCCGAAGTTCATCTAGATGATCTAAAACATCACACTTTGTTAACACGAGGCCCGTAAATCCATTCACTCGCGCAGCGTAGCGCAGCGCTACAAGGTCCAACCACCCGCATCGGCGTGCGCGCTGCGTGGTTGCACCGTATTCTTCACCTACATTACGAATCTGCTCATCTAGATGCGGGGGCATCTCGGTTGGAAATGGTCCGGCCCCTACACGTGTAACATACGCCTTAGAAACGCCCAAAATCCTGTCTATTGCTTGAGGGCCAATGCCGAGCCCAGTGCAAACTGCCCCTGCAGTAGTGTTAGATGAAGTGACGTAAGGATATGTTCCGAAGTCGATATCCAACATCGTTCCCTGTGCACCCTCGAAAAGCATGTGCTTTCCAGCCTTGAGCGCGTCGTTCAAGAACTCAGTCGTGTCAGTCACATAAGGTGCGATTTGCTGTGAGTATATGTAATACTCATCGATTAGCGCCTGTTTGTCAATCTTACTTCCAATCTGTTGGAGCGCGTATTCTTTTGCGGTCAAATTGAAATCAAGTTTTTTCTGGAAGAGTTCGAAATCAAGTAAATCCGCAATCCGTATTCCCGCATGACGATTCATCTTGTCGGAGTACGTAGGACCGATACCCCGTGATGTTGTTCCAAGCTTCAATTCACTTCTCAAATCATCCCACGATTCTATCATCTTATGATAGGGTAAAATCAAGTGTGCCCGGGAACTTATCTTTAAACGGTCTCCGACCTCTATACCACGTTCTTCCAACCCAGCGATTTCGTCGAAGAGTGTTTTTAGATTGACGACGACACCGTTGCCGATCACATTTATTGTATTTGGACTCAGAAGACCGGACGGTAGGAGATGGAGGATGAACCTATCCTCTCCAATAACGATTGTATGACCGGCGTTATCTCCACCCTGATACCTAGCAACTATGTCGGCCTTCTCAGCGAGAAAATCGGTGGTACCACCCTTGCTTTCATCTCCCCACTGGGCGCCCAATATCACTGTGTTAGGCATGACTCACAATCCTCAATATTAAAACGCTCGAGTGGCTGAGACTACCGCTTCGAGAATTGGTACCGTGCTCGAGCACCCTTCCGTCCATATTTCTGACGTTCAACCATACGCGAGTCGCGTGTCAGAAATCCAGCTTGTTTTAGTGATGGTTTCAAACTTTCGTCCGCTTTGACGAGTGCGCGTGCGAGACCATGTAAAATCGCCCCGGCCTGGCCGGTGATTCCACCACCGTTTATGTTGACGTGCACGTCGTAATCTCCACTCCGTGCTGTGAGTTCGATGGGTTGTCTTGCGTACTGAATGTGGTCCGCCCGATCGAAGTACTCTTCGATTGGCTGTTTATTCACGACAAACTGTCCAGACCCAGGAAGTATTCGCACGCGCGCAACCGCGGTTTTGCGCCGCCCTGTTCCCCAATACTGTTCAATAGCCATATTCTTAAACCCTTATGCAAAAATATCCACTCTCGGCTAACTCGGTTTGCAATTATGCCGAACTATTTAACTTCAAGAACTTCTGGTTGTTGAGCCTGGTGTGGATGATTGGCTCCGGTATAGACCTTGAGTTTCCCCATAAGTTTGTTTCCCAGGCGGTTTTTCGGCAACATGCCCTTTACCGCACGTCGTATAACGACCTCGGGGGATAGTTCCATCTGCTCGTTGAAGGTTCTGTACTTGTCACCACCAGGATAACCACTGTGGCGAAAGTATGTTTTCTGCTCTGCTTTATTACCTGTGACAACCACTTTTTCAGCGTTCACTACGGCAACGCGAAAACCCAAGTCGGCATGTGGGGTAAAAGTTGGTTCATGTTTGCCCCTAAGGATCGTTGCAATTAGGGTTGCTAGACGTCCGAGTACCTTGCCTCCCGCATCTATCACGTACCACTTTACGTTTTCATCTGAAACGGCGTCCGATTTAGGAAAATAAGTTTGCATCCGAAGTCCCATGACATTATCCTCGAAACCTTAAACTGAAAAATTATCTTTAGGATTACCCAGCCAATTAGCCATGTCTGCAGAACCAGCCGAAACGATTATAAGAATTCTTCCTCACTTTAGAAGCGCACTCTGCATTAGAACCCGGGTGGATTGGCTATCTACAGCGATAGGGCACAACAAGCCAAAATGTTATCACTAAGGCCATTCTTTTGTCAAGGAAATCTATTCTTTAGATGGTGTGTTCACGGTTGAAGCTATCGGAAAAGTATAGCGTAACCTAGTACACGGCGGCCAAACAATGCTGTTTCAACGTGACCAAGTTTTGTTGTTTTGTCCTCGTGTCGATTCACAGCAGGAACTTAATCACAAGCAAAAGTAAGTGCTAGAGTATACCGAAACTTGCGTCACAGGATTCTAATGCGGATTGGAATTTGCCAGGATTTCTGATAGGATTTGGTGGGTATTTTGCCAGATAAGGCTCACGAAGACCCATTCATAATTCCGATGCTTCAGTTCTTGGCCCTGTTTTCAATTGCGAAAATGGCTGCTGTGTGCGTGTCTATGCACAGATAAAACAGCCCAGCCAAGGGTGAATGAATTTTTTGGGTCTAGATTTCATGCCCACACTACCATTAAGAAACAGAGTTAGTCCGCATCCACGTCGGCGCACTTCTGAAACGGCTGGGAAAGAAATGATTTCACATCTCCGTGCATGGTCGAGGTTCGCTCTCTGCGCCACATTGATGACCATAATTGTACAACCCTATCCATTCATAATTCTGCGTTGTTCGCCGAGAGTGAATCGCCCCATTTTCTTGGAGTGCCTCAGTGTTGGAGTGTTATGTAGATTGCTGATTGGAGCTCGAACTTCATCGGCTGAAGGTTGATTTGTCCGTTCATTCTTATGTCTCAGTTCATTCTCAACAAAATATCAGATACAGAGGGTGGTTGCCTGATGATTAGCCTTTAGATAGTGGACAAATGGACAAAAGTTGAACAATTTAAGTTAAATCCAAATGAGGAATCCCACGCGTACTGTTCCATTGTTACTTTATCCACGCAACGACATTATGGACACAGTCAACAAAAGGGCCTCGTGAGATTAAGATGGCAGATTAGTTATTAATGATGGCTTAATTTAGAGACGGTGGAGCTCAAAACTTTAGATTGGGTGCGTATTGTCATCAATCAGGTGATTCTTTTTGAAGATTGATGGTTCGAAAAGAAATCTGCCTCGCTTTGAGAGTTAAAGAGATAGCATGTGCACAGGCTCGTCTGGATGTCTTTAATCTTGAATCTGCCGACTCTTAGGTGATTTTCGAGTTGCCAGCTAAAAAGCCATAAGTTATAATGTGCTCGTCTGTCGATCGTTTGATGTGACCTCTTCTCTTCAGCGATGCTCACACACTGCGCGGATTTCTCCTGATAGTTTCATCGGTTCACATACATTGTAGAAACCACCTGAATAATGGTTACCCAAATCGACAAAGTAGTCATTGCCTCTTGCGGGACAATGTTTCTGACCTTTTGTATTGATGTCCGGTTTAATTCGGCCTGGACATTTTATGCCAACTTTCTAATTACAGCGGGTCTATTTGCTTATGGAATTTTGAAGGAAGATGGGCGTTCTCAGTATCTAAAGCAGAGCATAATCTTCGGTGTCGTAGCATCGCTTACCTATCTTCCACTAGATTGGGGCCTTGCGCGCGGAGCGCAGTTCGTTTTGTACCTAAGACGGGATTTCCCCATAATACCCGGCGCGCCATTGAGCTTGGTGTTAACGCGGATAATTGCTATTGCGGTTGTAGCTTACCTGTACCACCGGTTAATTGCCATTTCTGTTCCTGTGTTTACTGCAGCTGGGATTGTAGGAACCGTTGTGTTGCTAGGTAGCACGATTCTTGACCAGCTAGGGACTGTGCATTACTTATGGCTCTGGAATTCTACGCCGCTGGGTGGTAGATATGTAGTGGATTTACCCAGAATTGGTTCCACTCCGGTCTGCGTCCCGATTGCCCTTCTTTTGACCTTCTTTCTGTGTCCCTATTATTTCTATAAACGGCAACACGCTATTGTTGCAGGGATACGATGTGGCTTGTTTATGGGGACTCTTCTGTTCTGTTGCTTTGTCGTATTTTTGCTTTTTTACCAGGTTGTGGGAGTGTAACTAAAACCCGCTCAACCATGATTGTGCCAATTCTAAGGTACATACTCCTTTTAGTACGTTAGGAACTCTGATGATTAGATCGACCACAATTCTAGCTGTACGTCGTGATAAACAAGTAGCCGTTGGCGGCGATGGGCAAGTGACTCTGGGTGAGACCGCAATAAAGCATAGCGCCAATAAGGTTCGCAAGATTCATGACGATTGCGTTCTTCTGGGCTTTGCGGGATCGGCCTCTGACGCGCTTTCCCTTTATGAGAGGCTCGAAACGAAATTGGAACAGTACCGGGGCAATCTCCAAAGAGCTGCGGTGGAATTAGCGAAGGATTGGCGAAGCGATCGCGTGCTTCGTCGGGTTGAAGCCCTGATGATTGCTGTTGATGCCGAGAGTGGATATCTCATTTCTGGGACCGGGGATGTTGTCTCCCCGGACGATGACATTCTGGCGATCGGATCGGGCGGATCTATAGCACTTTCGGCTGCAAGAGCCTTGTTAAAACATTCCAAACTTACTGCCAAAGAAATAGTCGATGAAGCGCTGAAGATAACGAGCGAGATCTGTATCTATACCAACAACCATATCACACTTGAATCCCTTGAAGCATAATCACTTTTTGGGATTGCGATTTACCTCATTATTTAGGTGGATTAACGACCGAATTGGAGGGTCACATTGGAAACGCAGAAACCTTCATCATTGGAAACGCAGAAACCTTCATCAGATAAAAGAACATTGGCAGACTCCCATACGCCTAAACAGATTGTGGCACAGCTTGACAAATACATCATCGGGCAAGCAGAAGCCAAACGTTCAGTTGCTATTGCACTCCGCAATCGCGCACGTCGACAAATGCTTGACGAGGATATAAGGGATGAAGTTGCCCCCAAGAACATAATTATGATAGGGTCAACGGGGGTCGGAAAAACCGAAATTGCCCGTCGCCTGGCGCGTTTGGTTGATGCACCATTCATCAAGGTTGAAGCGTCAAAATATACTGAAGTGGGTTACGTGGGACGCGATGTAGAGTCCATGATTCGCGATTTAACAGACCTCTCGGTCAATATGGTGAAAGCAGAACAAACCGAATTCGTTAAAGAAAAGGCACTTGAATTCGTGGAGGAGCGTCTCTTAGATCATATCTACCCAGCACCAACATCATTGAGAAAAACTCAAGTAAGCGAATCGGATGAAGAAGAGGAGGTGTTTGCTGGAAGCCAGAATGGGGTGGAGCAGTCCCAAGCGCTTTCTGAATTGTCTGTTGAGCTAACTAACGAAAATGACGAATCCGATGAGGTTAGTAAACAGAGGGAAGAAAGGTATCTTAGGACTCGAGAGAAGTTTCGTGACCAACTCCGCAATGGAAAACTAGAAGATAGGCCCGTTGAAATCAGCGTAAAAAATCGTACGGCACCGTTGATTGAGATTTTTTCACCGGGTGGCATTGAGGAAATGGATATCAATTTTAAAGATGTATTCGGAGGGATGCTACCCAAGCAGACAAAGAAACGCCGCGTAATCGTATCTGAAGCTCGCCAGATTCTGATGCAGGAGGAAGCGGAAAAGCTAATCGACATGGACCATGTTGTAAGTGAGGCAATCATACGAGTGGAGGACTCAGGGCTCGTGTTCCTCGACGAGATTGACAAGATTGCGGGACGAGAATCCAAAACAGGTCCTGATGTCTCACGAGAAGGTGTTCAACGCGACATTTTACCCATCATTGAGGGGTGCACCGTTGCAACAAAATATGGCATGGTACGTACAGACCACATCCTGTTTATCGCGGCCGGCGCCTTTCATATGTCCAAGCCGTCCGATCTGATTCCAGAACTACAGGGACGATTCCCGATTCGTGTTGAATTACAGAGTCTAGGTGAGGGAGACTTCAAGCGCATTCTCACCGAACCGAAGAATGCGTTGGTGAAACAATATACGGCCATGATGGGAACAGAAAATCTGGACGTTACCATAAGCGATGATGCGATCGATGAAATCTCTTCCCTCGCATTTCGTGTCAATGAGTCGGTAGAGGACATTGGAGCACGTCGGTTGCATACAATTATGGAAAAGCTTTTCGAGGAAATCTCCTTTCAGGCCCCAGATCTGGATGATAGAGACATCATGGTCGATGCAAAATATGTCAACGAACAGTTGTCGGGCATTGTGAAAGATGAGGATCTCAGTAAGTACATCCTTTGATAGCAAAACACAACATAATGCGAGCTTTTTGTGTTTGGACGAGCTTTTCCAGATTGTGATGATTTTGGACTAGAAGAGCGCGCAGTATTTTTTAAGAATTAGGCTGATTGGCAGGAAGAAATGACCGTTGAATCTGAGTAGATTCGAATGGGAAATTCGACCATAGAAGCACGAGATGGCGATTGTTTTCTGGATGTCGTGCTTCTATGGATGCCGATGGAGCAAGAAGTACTCGACCTGCTTCTCCGGGCTTGCTTTGACCAGTGACATGCCCTATGGCAAGAATGGGTGGATTTAAAGAGCGCGATTAACAGGGATGTTTGGAGGTAGTTTGAATACGTTTTGATGTGAGGGAGAAAATCGTGTTGACATGGCAGTAGCGGAGGCGCAGGCGTCCAGGACAGAGTTGAAAGGCTTGATAGCATGTAGAATGATGTGAAGCTTATGATCTCGGCACGCGCTGATATTCGATCGGTTTATGTGTAACTCCAACGCACGAGGCCAAGCCTAGTTGATTTAGCCGTTTTTCCTGTTTTCTGTCCAGTTGTGGGGGACGATTCTGCTGAAAATCGTCCTCTACTGAGTCTGTAGCATAACAACGAAAATCTTTTGAAGTGCTTGATAGATTTTTGTTGGCTGCGCACATGATTCCTTAGGAGCCTATCAGATGAATTCATTTAAGGAACCACTGTGCATGTTGGTCTCACGGTTACCCTTTCCTCAGAGCCTCTTTTAGGTACCTTCCAACACCGGCGTCTTGGTAATGTTCTAGATTGGGATTCAAATGTTGACTCTCACAGCCAAGAAATCTTCGCCGAACCTCAGCTTCGCAATCACGGAATTATGCCTCTGGGTGACTTTTTCAAGTTGCCGTTCATAGCTACGAAAACCCCTCAGATGCTCTATCTAATCGTTGCCTTCGCATTATTCATGAGCAGTTTGCACGAATGGGTTCCTGAGGACCGACGAAGGAGTTAGTCAGCCGGCCAGGAAGAAGATCGACAAGGCATAGTGGTATGGGAGTGATGTTGACGGGATGCTCGTTACGCGTGGTGTAAACGCGTGCTGCTCGCGGATAGCCCCTGGTTCTTGGCATTGGTGTTCGCGCCTTTGATTGCCAAGTTGTGGCAGATTGTAGATGCGTGTTGAATAACCGAGTTCGAAGAATGCTCTGGGCGAATTTTATTGTCCAATCGTGGTTGAACGTGAAATATACAGCATAATAGAACCTCACTGTCGCTGTTCATGTTTGAGCGATGGAATTCAGTTAATTCAGGCGATGAGAAGGATGGTTAGTCCGCCTGGTTGACCGAAAACAGATTTTAGTTATCTTTAGGGGGAAGAGCTTATGCCTGAGCTTGAAACGATGTACTGGGAAAAACAAGGGGCGGTGGCACGGCTGATGCTCAATCGCCCTCATTTGCTGAATGCTATGAATAATCAAGCTGACCATAGACTTAAACGCTGCAGCCGACCAGCTTGCTCAGGATGACGACGTGCGGATCGTAGCGATCGAGGGCGGCGATCGTGCTTCTTGTAGTGGGATTGACTTGAAGGAATTAGCAGCTGGACAGATTGATATTACGTACCATGATTATTGGGAAACTGCTCTTCGGAAGTTCGAAGTGATGGGGTAACTCGTCCTCTGTCTCATTCACGGCTATGCGCTCGGAGGTGGACGGAAATTGGCCATGGCCTGTGATATTCGTGTGTGCACGTCTGCCGCGCAGATTGGGATTCCTCCAATTTTTGCGGCATTGATTCCAGGACTTGGTACCTGGCGCCTACCGAGGTTTGTTGGGATGGGGCGCGCCAAGCGACTGATTCTTTCTGGTGAGAATATCGACGGTACAGTATCTCAGCGTTTGGACTTGTTGATATGCTGGTCAGTGACGACGGATATCGGGAAGAGTTTGAAGGTTACATTAGAAGATATCTACGAGTTTGCTCCAAAGGTAGTCGACTCGCTAAACTTGCGACTAATCAAGCCATCGACCTCGACTATGAAGATTTCTTCCGTGAATATATCAAGCTCCAGACGGCTGCCGTGACCTCTAGTGATTTCCACGAGGTCATGGCAGCATACCGCGAGAAACACGAACCGGTATGGGCATAAGAAGGGAAGAAAAATGGCGTCTGCATGGTTAGGAGAAGAGGCTATGGATATTCTTAATGGAAGTACCGCGTTGGTGACGGGCGGAGGTCGAGGAATTGGCCGTGGTGTTGTGTTGGAACTGGCCAAGGATGGGGCCGATATTGTTATCGCTGACATTGATTTGGAAAGTGCCGAGAAAACAGCAAGCGATATAAGGGATTTGGGACGGAACGCGACGGTTGTTGAGATGGACGTCACGCAGGAAGCGTCTGTAGCAGCCGCACTTTCAACGGCAATCGCCCGACACAGCCACATTAACGTTCTAATCAACAATGCTGGTGTCATGGGGAATCATGTCAGGGGTGACGAAATTGATTTACACGATTGGGACATGTGTTACGAGGTCAACTTGAAAGGCATCTGGATTGTCAGTCGAATCATTATTTCCCACTTCAGAGAGCACGGGGGCGGGAAGATTGTGAACATTGCTTCTGTTGCTGCGCGGCGGGGCGGCGCCCACGCGCACTATTCTGCCTCCAAGGCAGGGGTCATCAGTGTTACCCAATCGCTCGCCTCCGAACTAGGGAGGTTGAACATAAATGTTAATGCGGTCTGCCCAGGTTTGCTATGGACTGACATGTGGCGCCAATTGGAAGGTTTATACTCGTGCGATACTTCAGAGGAGGTTGTGAACCAACGGATTGTATTTGATGGTGCTATCAAGGATCGGTGCCCACTTGGTCGTGAACAGACGCCCCAAGACGTTGGTATGCTCGTGTCTTTCCTTGTGTCCGAGCGCTCCCGAAATATCACAGGCCAATCCATAAATCTAGACGGAGGAATGTACATGAATTAACGATGGTCTATTGCGCCATTTTCACGGTTGTTCGTGGTACTAAGGTTTGCACTGGTCCGAGAAGTGTCTCCTGTTTCATCGATTATCTGCTGGAAACGTCCGTGCATTGTGTTGAGGCCGCCATTGCCGTTAGAAATATGGACCATGGTAGAAGGCAATGATTCCTGCCACCGCATTCTATTATAGTCCTAGATGCCCTCTCAAAAACTGTTGATAAACGTGGCGATATGTGATATAATCCCTCCGATCTCTGCTCCGCGATCTGTTTTTGATTGGAAGCGTAAAGATGTTCGCGGGGCCACTCGTCCAAAGGGAGAAATAAGAACAATGCGAGAGTACGAATTGGTTCTAATTGTTAGTCCAGAGCTCGATGAAATTGAGACTGATGCGATTATTCAGGGTGTCAAAGGTAATATTGAATCCAATGCGGGAGAGGTAATTCAAATTGATTCATGGGGAAGAAAACGGCTTGCTTTCCCCATAAAGCGACATAGCGATGCATTTTATGTTTTGTTCATCTTTAAGAGTGAACCGGCGTCTGTTCGGAAACTTACTAATTCGTTTCGAGTGATCGAGCCCGTTCTCAGGCACATGGTTGTGGAGTTTGAAGGAGATCTTGATAAAATCCTTGCTCTGAGGGATCAAGCCGAATCACGAACTAGGGAAAATTCACCACCGCCAGAAGAACCAGTAGAGAAGGAAAATCCACCGTCGCCAGCAGAAGATGCTAAGGAGGGTGCGCCAGGTCGTGAGTCGGAAAATGATGCGGACACTGTATCAGGGGATGGCGGTGAAGATGGCAATCGGGATGAAGTGGGTGCTGAAGTTAGCGCTGCCTCTGATGAATCCTAACGTCGACGTCAAGGTATGAGGAGATAATATCATGGCAAGTTATAACAAGGTTATACTCATGGGAAACTTGACCCGCGATCCAGAACTTAAGTACCTTCCAAGTGGCATGGCGGTGACCAATCTAGGATTAGCCGTGAATCGAGTGTACACAGATCGTCAGTCTGGTGAAAAACAAGAGGAAGTCTGCTTTATTGATGTTGAGGCGTGGGGAAAGACTGCCGAAACGATGAACGAGTACCTGCAGAAGGGGAGACCAGTGTTTATCGAGGGGCGTCTGAGACAGCAGCGTTGGGAAACAGACGATGGACAAAACCGTAGCAAACATGTGGTCGTTGTTGATGCATTTAAGTTCATTGATAGCCGTCAAGACGCGAGTTCTCAAGGGGGATTCGATCGGCCCGGAGGTTCGACACCTCAGGCCTCTGCAGCTGAAGCACCGCCAACGACTGAAGATGACATCCCCTTTTAACGAAATGTCTAACTGTTCCAATGGGAAGCTTATTAATCTGAAAGCGGGCAAGCTTGTGCCCGCTTTTTCCACTTCAATATGAGGAACTTAAATATGCCCGGACGCAAACGTTGTCGTTTGTGTGTTTCAAAGATTTCGACGGTAGATTACAAAGATGTTTCCATGCTTAAGAACTATACTAGTGAGCGCGGCAAGATAATCACCCGACGTGCTTCGGGGAATTGCGCTAGACACCAAAAACTTGTTACCCGTGCGATTAAACGTGCGCGCAACATTGCTTTACTGCCCTTCAGTAAACAGTGAACTTGTTAGTACTAATTACCGCATAGTGAGGAATTTCAATGGAAGTTATACTAAGAAAGACTGTAGATGGTCTTGGAAACGGAGGAGATGTAATTACCGTGGCAAATGGCTATGCCCGTAATTACCTTATTCCAATGCACTTTGCAGTTCAGGCAACAGAGAAAAATCGCCGTAGGCTTGATCATGAAAAGCATGTTTCGGAAAACTTGGAATTGAAGGAGAAAGCTCGAGCTGAACAGGTTGCCGCGAGTATTGCTGAGGTTACATGTACTCTTCAGAGGCGCTCCGGAGAGAACGATCGCCTTTTTGGGTCGGTGACTTCAATGGACATTGCGGAAGTTCTTTCTGCGCAATCTGTTGAGATTGATCGTCGGAATATCGAATTGACAGATCCAATCAGAGAGCTCGGTGTTTTCACGGTTCCGATTCGTCTCCACGCAAGTGTGGTTGTAGACCTTCGAGTTGTTGTTGAACGCGAAGAGTAATCCAAATACTGAATCGGATTGGTGGATGAAAATGGTCTCATATAGCGTTTGTTCATGACTTGGTGGTTGGATGGCATACTCACAACCAATTGAGCCTCTTCACGATAAAGATGCAGAACAGGCAGTGCTCGGCGCGATGTTAATGGACAAGGCTGTTATCGCACGAGTGCTTCCAATTTTAGGTCATACACCCGAGTCGTTTTTTACAACGGACCACCAACTCATTTATGCTGCGACGTTGGGGGCGTTTGAGCGCTATAGCAAAGCAGATGTACTGCTTGTAGCTGATGAGTTGAAAAAGACGGACCAGTTGAAACGGGCGGGTGGTGCGGTTTATCTGTACGACCTTCAAGCTCGAATCGTCGAAACGGAAAGTACCGAGTTTTATGCGGAGATCGTTAGAGATAAATCGATGCGTCGTCGTCTTATTCAGGCGGGTGCAAGCATCAGTGAGATAGCAAAAGATGGGGAGAGAGAACTTGATGATGTCTTGAACCAGTCGCAGGAAGAGATCTTCCGTTTGAGTGATGTTCATACCCAGCGTGGATTTGTCCCAATTGCACCCCTCATAGGTGAGAGTCTCAGTGAAATCGAGAAGTTGTTCCACAATGAGCACAAAATTATCGGTATACCGACCGGGTTCACCGATCTGGATATCATGACATCAGGGCTACAGAGGGGAGATCTTATTATTATTGCGGCCCGTCCTAGCATGGGAAAAACGACGCTAGTATTGAATATTGCTCAAAATATTGCGCTTGAGCAACACCTTCCTCTTGCAATTTTCAGTCTTGAGATGCCTTCACATCACGTAGCGATGCGTATGCTAGCTGCTGAGACAAGTCTGAATTTCGGTAGGCTTCGCACAGGAAATATTAAGACCGATGATTGGGAGAGTCTCACACAAGGGGCGACCAGGTTGATGGATGCGGGAAATCGAATTTTCATCAACGACGCTCGTGGAATTACCATACAGACAGTGCGAGCGGAAGGTCGGCGTTTGAAAGCAGAGCAGGAGAATCTAGCAGTCATTATTATTGATTATCTACAGTTGCTGAGAGGAGCAGGTCAATATACTGGGCGCGAACAGGAAATTTCTGACATTTGTCGTGCACTGAAGGCGCTCGCTTGGGAACTAGATGTCCCCATAATTGCTTGTTCACAGCTTAACCGTGAGTTGGAGAGACGCCCTGACAAACGTCCTCAACTTTCGGATCTGAGGGAATCTGGTGCAATCGAACAGGATGCCGATCTAGTGGCTTTTTTGTATCGGGATGATTATTACGACGATGAATCCGAGGCCGGGGGAATAGCGGATCTGATTATTCGTAAACAGCGCAATGGACCAACTGGAACCATACAACTAAAGTTCTACAAGGAACAGATGCGATTCGAAAATCTTACGGTGCAGTGACGAAGAGCAAAAGGCCGCAGGAAAGCCGATGATTGCGTTATTCGAATTGCAGTCGGAACTTGCCGTGTTATTCCTGCCATTTTAAATGGACGACCAATCTCCTGTTCAACAGACGAAATCTATCTCTCTACTGCGTTCCGCTCATTATGCCGGTGACCGTACGCTCTGCTGGCTTTCAGAGGTCGGTGGTGCGTCCATCCTCGTGTTTCGGACTTTTGCTCTTCTTGTCAGGCCACCCTTCCAATTCAATTTGCTCGTTCGGCAATTACTGTTAATAGGTGTTCATTCGCTATCTGTTGTGTTGGTCTCGGGAATTTTCACGGGTATGGTCTTGGCCACGCAAGGGTATATCCAGCTAAAGGATTTATCGGCAGAAGGATCGATTGGGCGGTTTATCAGTGTATCATTGATAAAGGAACTAGGGCCAATGGTCACAGGATTTGTATTAGCAGGGCGAATTGGTGCCTCGATTACTGCTGAACTCGGAACCATGCAAGTGACTGAGCAAATTGACGCGCTCAAGGTTATGGGAACTGATCCCGTTAAATACCTCGTTGTTCCCCGGTTCCTTGCCTGTGCACTGATGCTTCCAATTCTGACGGTTTTTTCGACGTTTTCTGGAATTGCCGGTGGATACATTGTTGCCGTTTATGTGTTTGACATGAACGGTGAATTTTTCATGAAGCAGGTACAAAGCTATCTTTTCATCAGTAGTATTGTTGTTAGTCTGGTTAAGGCGACCTCGTTTGGAATGGCAATCGCACTGGTGGGCTGCTACAAGGGTTTTACCATTTCAATTGCTGGCGGTGCAGAGGGTGTTGGCAAGGCGACGACCGGTTCTGCAGTCGCGTCTCTGATGATTATTCTAATATTGGATGTGCTGTTGAATCATCTACTCTTCACGCTTCTGGGACTGAAATAAGGCTCAGGTATGATCTTCGTATCGCCTTTTGCATGTAGTCACGGGTTGAATCGTGTTTTTCGTGGGGGCTAGCGCGGGCAAATGCCAAGATCTTCTTCACGTTTGTAGACAATAGCTTCTTCGTGTAGCCTTTAGGTTTAATCTTATGACGAGTATAACAAGCAAGTGGAATTTTCACTTATGATTGAGATTAAAAACCTCTGGAAGAATTTCGAAGGCAAACAGGTTCTTAAGGGGCTTGATCTCCACATCGCTCGTGGTGAGACGCTTGTAATTATGGGCCGGAGTGGTTGTGGAAAGAGTGTCCTTTTGAAGCTCATGACTGGGCTCATGCAACCCGATGAGGGTGAGATCTGGGTGGATGGAGAAGAGGTCTCAGGGCTAAAGCTCAGAGACCTCAATCGTATGCGACAGAAAATCGGGCTACTTTTCCAGTCATCTGCTCTGTTTGATTCAATGACCGTTGAAGAAAATGTTGGGTTTATGCTTTCTCAGCATACGAGATTGACGAGGGCGGAAATCCGAGAAATCGTTGTTGAAAAACTGCATTTGGTGGATCTTGATGGCATTGAGCAGCTTAGGCCCGCGGAACTTAGCGGCGGGATGCGCAAGCGAGTTGGTCTTGCACGCGCTATCGCCTTCAATCCCGAGGTGATTTTGTACGATGAGCCGACCACTGGATTGGATCCGGTTACCTGCGTGGGAATTAATGAATTGATTCGAAGCTTACATGCAAAACTTGAAGTCACCTCCGTTGTCGTGACGCATGATATGAATAGTGCCTTCACTGTTGCCACGCGTATGGCGATGATACATGATGGTAACATAATTGCTAGTGGCAAGCCAGATGAGATGCTTGAAATTGAGAATCCAATTCTTCAGCAATTTCTTCTCTTCGGTGCCCCAGACCAGATGCTGAAAGCTGAGAACCCAGTCTTGCAAAAAATTATGCTCAGCCATCGCAACGATTTGTTAGAAACAGCCGATTCCATTTAGCGGTTTGGGTATTGCTTCTAAACTGCACAACCGTGTCTTCTCAAAGAGGTGAGTGGTGAATTCATGGACTACGCAAGCCAAAGTAGGGCTTGTTGTTATCATTGGGCTACTGTTGCTTTGTGTTCTACTCGTTAAGGCAACTGATTGGCCGTTAGCATCTAGGGGGGATTTTCTATCTGTTCGCTTCGGAACGGTCAACGATCTCAGGCGTGGTGCAGGGGTGTACCTAGCAGGTGTTCAGATCGGAAAAGTTACCGGCATTGAACTGAAAGCGGCTGAAAACGAAGTTGAAATCCGTATGCGCGTGAAGGGGGCATTTGAACGCCTCAGACAGGGCTGCAAAGTGCGGATTGGCATTATTGGTTTTGTCGGTGAGGCTTACATCGATTTTGTGAATGGTCCGATTGGCCACCCGCCGTTGCGCTTAGCGGATTTGCCGCTAATTGGTGAGGACCCCGTAGGTATACACGATTTTCTTCAGCAATCCAATCAAGTCATTGCGGAGGTAACGCAACTCATAAAATCCGCTAATAAGCTAATACATTCGAATCAGGAAACCATTACCCATGGCATCACAGATGTGCACGATCTAGTTGGGCAGACGAGTCAGGCGTTAGAAAGAGTCAGTCGAAAGACTGAAAAAACTCTTGTCACCGTTGATCGAATGGTTTCGGAGAACAATGAGATTTTCCAGCAAGCGATAGGGCAGTTAACCCAACTTTTGCAACGGTTAGAGAAGGATTCTCTCGTTATCAGTGAACGTGCGGATGCTATTACTGGTTCTGTGCTCGACCTCATCAGCCAGGCTTCTCCCTCGGTCGATCAGATTATGGTCGATTTGCGAGCTGGGAGTTCTGATTTTCGACGTATTTCCCAGCAACTGCGTCGGGACCTAGCTTTAGCTAATACCGAGCTTTCGGAGTTAATCGTTCAGAGCCAAGACATCATCCAGACAAAATCGCCTAAGGTTGACCTGGTTTTGGACAATCTTGCGGGTTCGACAGCACATCTGAATAGGCTTCAGACGAATCTTACCCAATTGATTCATACTGTACAGCATGGTGACGGAAGTATTCCTCAGTTGCTAAACGCGCCTGATGCCATCGACGAAGTCCGCGAAACATTGCAAACTGCGAACGAGACGATGAAGGAAATACAAAGTTTTTCGGGGAAAATGAGCGATGGATTTGGCCAATTCTCAGGTGTCGATTTGTCATGGGACTACGAGCTACGTTATGTTAACCTTGAAGACCGGTTGCACAACGAACTTGCATTACTCCTGTTACCATCTCCCCATCAGCGTTATCGATTTGGTGTCTCGTTACGAGACGAGCATGTTGAGTTTGAAGGTCAGTATGGCTATGAGTTTTTAGACGGCCATCTGCGGGGCCGATTGGGTTTTATGCGTTCCAGGGCCGGGGTGGGATTAGATATTTGGTTATTGTCTCAGCGTCTTGGAATTACCGCCGAGGGCATCCAGCTCACGAGTAGAAAACCGAAATTTAGTGCAGAGTTGACATGGAAGTTCTTCCGCTATGGACACGTCATTATTGGTGCCGAAAATCTCACCGACGATATTTGTTACACAGCGGGCATACGGATGGCCGGAAGAAATTGGTAAGGCAAGTCGAATTAGACAGACTTTCTTAATGTCTTAAACCCAGGTAAATGGCAAAAGAACATCGGCAGTTTGTCTGTCAGGAATGTGGATATGGGTCTCTAAAATGGCTTGGGCGTTGTCCTGAGTGTGAGACCTGGAATAGCCTTGTGGAAGAAATCGGGGCAAAATCGGCGTTGACGAAGCATGGGACAACTGGTAAATCATCATCTCTGCCGGAAGCGATTACCCAAATCACTGCAAGTGAAGAAGATCGACGACTTACGGGAATTGGTGAATTCGATCGTGTGCTTGGCGGTGGCATTGTTCTAGGATCTGTCGTTCTGATTGGTGGTGATCCAGGGATTGGGAAGTCAACGTTACTTTTGCAGGCTAGCGATGGGCTTAGTAGGGCTTATGGTACAGTACTGTACGTTTCCGGTGAGGAGTCGGCCCATCAAACAAAACTCCGTGCAAATCGTCTTGGAATATCTTCAGATTCGTTGTTCGTGTTGTGTGAAAATAATCTCGAACCAATTGGCTCGCACATTTTAGAGCTTCAGCCTAGTATGGTCGTCATCGATTCAATTCAGACGGTCTATCTCCCCGCGCTGCAATCAGCCCCTGGAAGCGTGACACAGATACGCGAATGTGCTGCTCAATTGCTTGTGGTTGCAAAAAGTAGGAACATACCGATTGTTGTTGTGGGGCATGTTACAAAAGAAGGCGCATTGGCCGGGCCGCGAATGCTGGAGCATATTGTGGATACCGTGCTCTATTTTGAAGGCGAGCAACACCACATCTATCGAGTGCTGCGCGCGGTAAAGAATCGGTTTGGATCGACGAACGAAATTGGGGTTTTTGAGATGCGTAGCCAGGGCCTTGTGAATGTTGAAAACCCATCAGCCCTATTTCTCACCGATAGGCACGAAAACATCTCAGGGTCAGTTGTCGTATCGAGCGTTGAGGGGACGCGTCCGCTTCTCCTCGAACTTCAAGCCCTTGTTTCACCATCGAATTTTGCGCTTCCGCGCAATGCGGCCGCGGGGGTGGATCGCCAAAGAATCGCTTTGTTGATGGCGGTACTGCACAAGCGTGTGGGGCTGGAACTCGCGGATTCAGACGTGTTTGTCAATATTACAGGAGGGGTCCGGGTAGATGATCCGGGGATTGATCTCGGGGTTGCCGTGGCGATAACGTCTAATCACCGGGATATTGCGATTAATCCTTGCACGGTACTCATTGGTGAGGTAGGTTTAGGTGGTGAAGTCCGACCGGTTACACACATTGAGAAACGATTACGCGAGGCCGAAAAACTCGGTTTCACGCGTGCGGTTGTTCCCGAATACAACCTGAAAGGTCTGGAGTTGGTCGGAAATATTGATTTGGTCGGGATAAGGGATCTTTATGCTGCCTTAAATGTCTTGATGTAGAGGCGGGCGGAAGGCAACGTCGGACGTATTCTGAAATTGTTCGCAAGCACTGTGACATTAATCTGTGTCCGGTGCGCAAGTGAAACTCGCACTGTCCTGGCCTGCCCGGTGCATCTCCTGAGTGAGTCTGCTCGAAGGCGAGTTGAGGAATTCTGGCAGTTTCAGTGGGCAGTCCATTTTTGCTTGATGCATGCCAGCCCTTGGCAAGGGGTTGGGTTGAAGATTATGAAGTTCTGCTAGTAAGCGCTAAAAGCTGTGTATGATATGATATTTCTAAAGGTATTTTCCAGGTTATGATTTGGGTTAGTTTTCTGATTCTCAAAAAATTGGAAAGAAGGTGACTGACATGCAGATCTGGATTATTCGTGCTGGGTTTATGATCGTGAGCGCTGCTTTCGGTTATGCTATGGATGATGTTGGCCATGGAGCTGCTGCTGGTTTTGGGGTTTCCATCATAGCGATTGGAATCGAATCATGCATCCGACGTCCACTACTCCGAGATCTCTTTGCCTGCCTAGTTGGGCTCTTTTTCGGTCTTTTTCTTGCTGCTTTAGTCATTTTTATTGTGACTCAGACGACTACGATGGAACCGGGTCTGATGATCGGTACTGTCCTTTTTTCTAGCTATGCCGGAATGATGGCGGTCTATCGCAGGCGAGAGACTTTCGCACTTTTTTCTCGAGCCACACAAGGCGGTTCCTCCGCATCACAAGCCTTCAAGATTCTTGATACCAGCGTAATTATTGATGGTCGAATACTTGAAATTTGTCAAACTGGATTCGTGACCGGCATAATTGTGATTCCACGATTTGTTCTGGATGAATTGCAACGCATTGCGGATTCTACAGAACCTCTACGGCGAAACAAGGGGCGACGTGGATTTAAGATTCTGCGTGACATGCAAAACAACCCCGAGATGGAAGTTGATATTACAGAGGAAGATTTTCCGGACGTCGCCGAGGTTGATGCGAAATTAGTCCGGCTTGCTCAAAAACTAGATGCAAAAATCCTTACGAATGACTTCAACTTGAGCAGAGTTGCCGAGCTTCAAGGCGTAACTGTTCTGAATATCAATGCGCTTGCTAATACGGTTCGTCCTGTTGTGGTTGCCGGCGAGGTCATTCAGGTCCATGTTCTTAAGGAGGGGAAAGAGATTAATCAAGGAGTTGGCTATCTTGATGATGGAACAATGGTTATTGTCGAGGGTGGAAAATTTTATGTTGGCCAGACAATTGATGTGGTTGTCACGCAGATGCTAAGAACCAGTGCGGGGCAGATGATCTTTACCCGGAGAAAATCCGATGAGATGGACGCAAACGAAGCAGAAACTGTGCGCTCTTATTCCCGGGGCTGGTAGCGGAACTCGGATGAAGCATCCGGTTAAAAAGCTCTATCGCAATCTGGAAGATAAACCTGTTCTCGCACACACCATCGGTGCACTTGACCGTATTTCCGTAATCGACTCAATCTTCGTGATTGTTGATTCTTCGGATTTCGAGATGTGTCAATCCTCAGTTATTTCGCCGTATGGTTTTCGGAGGGTGAAAAATTTGGTAGGCGGTGGGTTAACACGTCAGGCTTCCGTTTTCAATGGGCTTAAGGCCCTCCCAAGTGACACGGAGTTTGTTATTGTTCACGATGGCGCCCGCCCATTTGTAACAGATACGATGATTTTTAATTGTCTTGAAGCGGCGGATCAGTGGGGTGCGGCGGCGATCGCTACTCCAGTTAAGGACACGATTAAGATTGCTAACGACAATGGGTTCATCTCGACTACTCCAGACCGCCAGCAGCTGTGGTCGGTTCAGACACCGCAAGTGTTCCGCGCATCAGTACTGTTGGAGGCACATCAACGTGCGCAGCGGAAAGAGATAACGGCAACTGATGATGCCACACTCGTCGAGCAAATCGGTTGCAGGGTAAAATTGGTGATGGGAAGTTATACTAATGTGAAAATTACAACTCCAGAAGATTTGATTATTGCCCACGCGCTGAAGAGGACGCTATGCGCATAGGCATTGGTTACGATCTGCATCGACTTGTTCCAAATCGCAAGCTGATTCTGGGAGGCGTTGAAATTGAGCATTGCCTGGGACTATTGGGACATTCCGACGCGGACGTTTTGACTCATGCCATCTGCGATGCAATGCTGGGGGCGGCAGCTTTGGGCGACATCGGTGTGCATTTTTCGGATACCGACCCGGCTTATGAGGGGATTGACAGTCTCGTTCTGCTTAGAGAGGCTAGAATCAAAGTCGAGAATTGCGGTTATCGCGTGCAGAATGTGGACAGTACAGTCATTGCTGAGAGGCCAAAACTTTCACCTCATATTTTGGAGATGCGTCGTCGGCTCGCCGAAGCTCTAGGAGTTTCGGTCGGTCAGATGAACGTCAAGGCCACGACATCGGAAGGTGTAGGAATCGTTGGAAAAGAAAGAGCGATGGTGGCTCAAGCAGTGGTTTCTCTGGTGGGAAGGTAGTGGTAAGAATTATGGACAAAGTTTGATTTCTACGTATTAATCGCTAGTTTCAAAAGGTAAAATACATGGCGTTAAGAATCTACAACTCACTCAGCCGACAGTTGGAAGATTTTTCCCCGATGCAGGAAAATCAAGTGTTGATGTATAGCTGCGGTCCGACCGTCTACGACTATTTCCATATCGGTAATGCACGTACATTTTTGGTTTCTGATGTTGTTCGATGTTACCTCGAATACAAGGGGTATTCGGTCAAATTAGTACAAAATCTAACGGACATTGATGACAAGATAATAAATCGCGCAAAGGAAATGGGTGTTAGCGCATCTTTTCTCGCTCAAAGCAATTCGGAGGCTTTCTTTGAAGATGCCAGGCGACTTGGAGTGCGAGAGGCTAGTGTTCATCCAAGAGCGACAGAACATATTCCAGAGATTGTCGAATTAATCAAAGTGCTTATCAATAAGGGGGCCGCATATATTGTTGACGGCGACGTTTATTACCGCGTTAGCTGTTTTGATGGGTACGGTAAACTTTCTCATCGTCGTCCCCAAGACTTGCTTGCGGGTGCCAGGGTCCAAGTTGATGCACGAAAGGAGGACGCTCGTGATTTCGATCTTTGGAAGAGTGCTAAGCCAGGAGAACCTTGTTGGGACAGTCCTTGGGGAAGAGGGCGGCCCGGTTGGCACATTGAATGTTCTGCAATGGCGATGAAACATTTGGGGGAGACGATTGACATCCACGCCGGCGGTCAAGATCTCCAGTTCCCGCATCACGAAAACGAAATTGCACAGAGTGAGTTGGCAACGGGCAAGTCGTTTGCACGTTATTGGTTGCACGTTGCCTTCTTGCGGGTTAATGGACATCGCATGGGGAAATCAGAGCGGAATTTTATCTTCGTACGTGAAGCGCTAAAGGATTATCCAGCCGAAGCCATTCGCCATTTTTTGATGTCTGCACAGTATCGTCACCCATTGGATTACAACACAACTAGTTTGAAAGAATCGACCAGTGCGATACGACGCTTGAACAATTGTCTTGATGCTCTAAAACCATACGAGAACTCGATGGATGCGGACTCCCTAGATGGCAGCGCTCTAAATCAAGATGCTGCTTCTATGCTTGGGTCGATTCATTCCATGCAAAATGGCTTCGAAGTTGCGATGGATGACGATTTCAATACAGCGGGGGCAATGGGAGCCATCTTTAAATTTGTTGGTCAAATTAACCAGATACTTGCTGGCATAAATGCAAAGCCTTCTGGTGCCACACGAACTTTGCTAGGAAAAGCATATAATAGTCTTACAACAGTGTGTGGCGTACTCGGTATCTATACCAAGGCAGATGACGTTGGAGGCGCAAACGTGGAACTACTCGACGGATTGATGAAGCTGATTATCGAGATACGCCAAACGGCACGGCAGTGCCAAGATTGGGAAACTGCAGATCGCATCCGTGATGGCCTAAAACAACTGCATATCGAGTTACAAGATACTCGACAAGAGGTAACCTGGAAAATCAGCGACTAACGGATTGTAGAACGTGAATCGAGGTCTAATTTTAGTTAGTGGAATCAGCCGGGATTACGCTGCTTTTCGCGTTTGACAGAAGGGCCGGGTGGTGTTAAGAAAGTCATGCTGTTGAAGCCGCGAACTGCCTGGAATTTCTGGCGATTGCGTACCAGTCCTATTTCTTATCTTTGAAGGAGTTCAACATGGGAAGGAGTTCAACATGGCTCGCGTAATTATTTCAATTGGGTTGTTCATCTGTGTTTTGAGTATGCTTAGCTGTAGCAAAGTTATCTCCAAGCAGGAATGGAGCGAGAATTATGCGCGTTTGCAGGGCGTGAGTTGTACCAGTCCGGAGATTATTGACGGCAATCTAAGGACTCTTGGCCAAACGAAATTTCCTGAGAGTGCTCGAAACGTCTACGGTGCTAGTCCTGCATCGGAGGTGATTATTATCTTACCTGAAAAAAGGAAGATTCGCCGAATTGTCATTCACTCTGAAAATTTGAAGACATTCGATGTCTTCGCGGATAAGGGCGGGAGTGCCCTTAAGAGTACAGATTGGCAGCTCGTCAAAGAAGTCAAAAGCGTAGAGAGGAATCCAATAGATCTTTCTTTGCCGGTTTCATTCGCCACGGACAAGATTCGACTCCGTGTGCTTGGGACAAGTGATGACGCCGCTCTGCGTCGGAAACAAAGAGCCCGTTCTGGTGGGGGACGATTGTCTGGTGCAAATCGCCGTGCTGCGGGTAAGATTTTCGAAATTGAACTTTACGGTTATCAATCGCCAGAGGACATAGCGGAAAGGGAGGCAGATGAGATAAGCAGTTCTCGTGAGCAAGAACTTGACGATCTTCTCAAATGACATAATTCCCAAAGTTGCATTGTGTTTCGTTGCAATTTCGGACAAGGTTCTGTCACCGTGTTGTCATGAGGGCTGGATTGTACACAACTGTCTAGAGTTTGGACACTCTAGGCAAAACCTTAATACCTATAGGGGGAAAACGATGCGTTTCACCACTTTGACATTTACTATTGCCATCTTAGGCTTGATTCTATTTGCAGGTTGCATAAATTCTGGCCCTCCTGTCAGATGGAGCCAAAATCTCGCCATCCAAGCTAATAGCAAAGATACGAAGTTTCATGACGATAATATGTATACAGTTGGAGAAACTGGACCCATCATTGAAGACGAAAAAGATATAAAATCGCAGATGGAAGCTGACAAGAATAGCGAAGCCGTACTCGAATGGGTGAGACCACAGACGATTCAACGTGTGGTTGTCAAAGCTGATGTTGGAGAGCTGGAGTTTTTTCGCATTCAGTACAAGAATGATAAGGGTGAATGGCGGACAATTAGTCAAGCTAGGGACCATGTACGAGAAAAATACGAAATCAAAATGAAACGACCAATAGTCACTCGTAAATTTCGCTTGCTGGTCCCACGAGCTTGGAATTCCCGTCGTGTCTCAGGGGGTAAACGTGCAACTAGAAGTGAAGGTGGGGCCCCAGTTCTAAGCTATAAGAAAATACGGGAGATTGAAGTGTACCACATGTTACCACCCGAAGAAGCGATATCAACTGAGTGAAATTGGCATTGTCTCTGAGTTAGTTGGGCGTGCTTTGAATGCCTCGATGCGATGCAAAGTCTTAGACATGCTACTGCCAAGCAGAGCCGATCCGCCAATCTAGGTAAGCTCTTCTTGGCAGTGGGCGTGTGTAAGGTATGTGTGCTAGTTCATGGTAGTTTAGACATTAGGTGGTAGTGTGTCGCTGGTACTTGCGTAGAGCCGCGTTCAGTTGGAAGGATACGGTTTTCACGGACCGGGACAAATCGTTTCTAACCGTCGAAAGGCATGCATTTCTCTTGTCATTCGAAGAGAAGCACTTGGTATCTAATATGCGCTCCTGTTCCCCTCGGTAATATGGGTAACTAAGACTAGTCGAAATCCTAGATAATCTTCCGTTCCAATCTTCGAATGTACTCATTGCGGCGGAGCGGAGGATGCTCAAAATAATGTGATGTACCCCTTGCGTATATTGATTGGCGTGCTCCAAAAATAACATTCTATCAACAAAGTATCCAGTGCGCTCGAATTGGTTGGATTCAAAGGAGTAGTCGAGCGATTGTCGGACAAGAAACTTAACATGTAACTATAATCTGCGAGTGGAAATTGGGATCATGAAGTCAAAACCGCTGAATTTTGAAAAGCCATTAACCGAACTGACGCAATTTATCATTCAACTCAAAACGTTTGCAAAAGCCAATCCTGCGCTAGATATTACCACAGGACTTGAAGCTCTCGAGGACAATGTAGAGAATCTTACTAAACAGGTCTTCCAAAATCTGACGCGTTGGGACAAGGTCTGGCTCGCTCGCCATGAACAACGACCACAAGCTCCTACATATATAGAAGCGTGCTTTGACGATATTATTGAGCTCCATGGGGACGGACTATCCGAGGATGATCGAGCGCTTATCGGCGGACTTGCACGATTTGGAGAACAAAAGGTAGTCTTTCTAGCTCACCAGAAAGGAACGAATCTGGATGAGCGTCGCGAGATGAATTTTGGTTATGCGCACCCGGAGGGTTATCGTAAGGCAAGGCGGTTAATGAAGTTGGCGGAAAAATTCGATTGTCCTTTAATCTGTTTCGTAGATACTCCCGGTGCACACTTCGACCAACGCTCGGAAGAATATGGTCAGGCATTAGCGATTGCCGAAAATCTGGCTGAAATGGTTCTGTTACGGGTTCCTATACTTGTTGTGATTATAGGTGAAGGGGGTAGTGGAGGTGCTTTGGCAATTGCTGTTGGCGATCGTGTGCTGATGATGGAACATGCAATCTACTGCGTTGCTCCTCCGGAGGCATGCAGTGGAATTGTGTGGAAGGATCAGGGGCAACATGCTCCGGATGCAGCGGAAGGGCTAAAACCTACAGCTAATGACTTGTTGGAGTTGGGAATTATTGATGGAATAATTGCGGAACCCCTTGGGGGAGCGCACCGAGACGTCGAATTGGCAACCAAACGGGTCAAAAAGTCTATTCGGAAACACCTTAATGTCCTGATAGAGATTGACTGTGAAGAGTTGGTTAGGCAACGAAATCAACGCTATCGAAACATTGGCGTCTATGGGGAAGAATGAAGTTGTTTAAACTGCGTTAACATCTGACCCATAATCATTTCCGATTGGCCATATCCTGATTCCTATAGATTTTCAAACGTTATTCAATTATTTTCGTAACGCTACCTATTGCAATCAGTGCTCCCATTTTCTTCAGCTCGAATCGGCTTCCAATTTGAAGTGCCATTGGCACAGAAAGGGAAATGGAGACGTACGTATGTTCTCCTGGATTGAGTATTGGTACATCAGGTGGTAAGCGCAGATTCCCGGAAACGTCTATTGTCCATAGATGAACTTCCGGTGTATCATTGTCAATGAGAGGAACGTGAGTTCTAGATTCCTGCTGTGTCATCATGTAGATAGCGGCTTTAAATGCCGTATAGGATCGGATACTTCTTGGTTCCGATACGACCTGTCCCGGCAGAATCCATCCAGGTTCGGCATCAACTATAACCTCACCATCCCCCATTTCGACTAATCGAGTCTTAATGCGCTCGCCTTTGCCTACGATATCGAGTGCTTGTCCGACAGCGAGGTGCCCCTGGATTACATCTCCACGTAGTGTGGAGATGTAGTCCGGGTGGTCGTTGGCTTCACGGATGGGCATAAGTAGGGGCAGGTCGGCTGAATCCATTGGTTCAGGCATGCACCTCCCCATGGCGAAAATTACGTCCACGATGGGTTTACAATGGGTGGAGTCGAGATCTTGTCCCTTATATTTTAATGTTTTCAATGCGTCGCCAATGACGATTGGTGACTTCGACTCACTATAGCCACAGTCTGTGAGAATCTCACGAATCTCCATTGCACATATATCAACCAACTCGGCATCGTCGATTTTTTCGCTCTGATTTAGAAACGTGATAACTGCCGGAATATGTGTTTGGCTTGCGAGTTGAATCTGCGTTTTTGACTCCTCTGTCACCCCATCGCTTGCGCTCACCACCCAGATTAAGCCCCGAATGCGAGGGCAACCACTAATCAACATTTTGATGTTATCTGCGTGACTGAGACCATCAATCTGTGTATAATGTCTACCGCCTGTTTCATAATCGATGCTTCGGTAACTGATGTCGACAGACGCACTAATCGTTTGGCGGGTTGGTTCTTGTGCTTCGATGTCCTGTCTGTCTGCGGGTGTTGAACCGATTCGTGATACAATTTTTCTTATTGCGGCGGTGAGTGAGGTTTTTCCTGCTCCGTTTCCACCAAGAGTACAAACGGTTAGTGCCTGGCGTCGGTATTTCCCTTTCCTGTTCATAGTCTTTTCCTCTCGCCTGGTTAAGATACCAACGCGGTTTAATGTAGACGTGCGCCTGAGATGCGTGCTGAATCAGCTTGAGTTTGTGAAAAAGGAAAGACAACCCACGGCACTTGATGGTGTGGAACCCATCCTCATGGAACCTATTGGCGTATTCATCTACGAGCAGTGTCTTTCCAATCTTATTGGTGTCAGGCCCTCTTTCTTGAATGAAGAAGAGAATTGGACGAGAACAATCTTTTCAGGGTTTTCTGTGAAATCAGTGCCTCAACTTTTTGACTCAATTTCGTCACTATGTTTTGCTAGTGCGTCACGGAAGGTGGACGGCTTCATTTTTAGAAGCTTCGCGGATTGCGTTTTGTTCCCTTTGGTTTTCATCATTGCCCAAGTGATTAGTTCTCTTTCCGTGCATTGTACAATCTTGTGAAATGAAGTTCCACCTGATGTATCATCTAAAGCAATAGGGGTGGGTATTTTCAATTCAATCGGAATGTCTCCCACAGAGATAGTCTGTCCAGTGCGCATGGTGACAAGCCGTTCGATTGCATTCTCCAACTCTCCTATATTGCTGGGCCAGGAATATGCGAGAAGTATGTCCATTGCTTCTCGTGTGATGATGATGTCTTGATTCGGAGAGAATAAGTTCAGAAAATGGTTAATCAGGGGTGGAATATCTTCCTTGCGTTCACGCAAAGGTGGCAAAAAGAGCGGAACCACGTTTAACCGATAGAATAAATCTTCGCGGAATTCGCCTGACTTTACTCTTTCGCGAAGGTTCGCTGTTGTCGTTGTAACCAATCGTGTGTCGAGTCCAAGGTTTCTCACGTGTCCGGTCTGTGTAAACTCCCTATTCTCGAGGATTTGGAGGAGTTTGACCTGTGTTTCAGACTGTAGACTTTCTACATCTGCCAGAAGTAGTGTGCCCCCTTGAGAAAGTTCAAGTTGTCCATCTGCGCCCGTTTTACGTCCAAAGATTTCATCCTCCAATGCTACCGGTGATAGACCGGTGCAATATACACCCACAAAAGGTTGGTATTTCCGTTCACTGTTTAAGTGGATTGATCTTGCGAGCAATGCTTTTCCGACGCCTCGCTCTCCGTAGATTAGCACGTTGCTGTTAGAATCGGTAACAGCCGAGAGGCTGCTAAAAATCTCCTGAATCTGTTGACTCTTTCCGACGATGTTGTGAAAAGGTGATGGTCCGATAATATTGTTGTGTGGTGGTTGCATTTCATTTTGCTTCGTTCTGGTGTCTTTCAGATGGAGTGTTTTCAATTTGTCGATCATGGAAATCAGTTCTTCGCTGGAGAATGGTTTTTTGATGTAGTTATGTGCGCCAAATCGCATAGCTTCAACAGCGGTCTCAACGGTGGCATATGCGGTCATAATAATCACATTAATGTGTGGGTGCTCTCGCTTGGCCTGCTTTAGAAAATCGATGCCGTGCATTTTAGGCATTCGCAAATCTGTAACGAGTACATCAAAGTGTTCATTGTCCAATAGTTTTAGACTTATGGCGGGGGATTCAACTGCGATGGCGTCATAGTTTGCCTCACGCAGGTCATCCCGTAGTGTAATTCGCTTAATTTTTTCGTCGTCAACAACTAATACCTTCATATTTCCGCCTGAATTTTTCCGATTGGTAATTTTACAGAGAAGGTTGAACCGTGTCCAACCTCGCTTTCGAATTCGAGAGTGCCTTCATGTTGTCTGATGATCCGGTGGGAAACGGACAGACCAAGTCCTGTTCCCCTCTCTGAAATCTTTGTTGTATAGAATGGATCAAAAATCCGATCCTGAACGGGTTTTGGGATGCCAATTCCAGTGTCCGTAACCTTGACAAAAACATAAACGTCTTTCTTACCGAGCAATGCTTCGGACTCGGTATTTCCAGTTGTAAATAACAATGTCCCTCCATTAGGCATTGCTGCAATTGCGTTCAAGGCAAGGTTCAGAACGACTTGTTCTAGGAGGTGTTTGTCCCCGAGAATGGGGTCAAGGTCATGCGCGAATTGCCTTTCAATCTGCACGCCCTTTTCTTCTGCGCTGTACTCAATCAGTCCAACGACTTCATTGACAACGTCATTTAGCGAAGTTGACGTTAGGCTGAGTTCGTGTTGGCGTGAGAAGTCAAGGAGTTTTGTGACAGTGGTCTCTATCCGACGGAGTGCTTCTTCCATGAGAGCAAGATATTCTTTGGTTTGTTGTTTGTTTTCTGGGTTACGCATGATTCGAAGAATGCAATTGATTAATCCATCCAATGGATTATTAATTTCGTGGGCAACTCCCGCGGCAATTTCGCCAGTTGCCGCCATCTTTTCAGAAAAAATGAGCTGTTGTTCCATTCGCTTTCGATCGGTGACATCACGAGAGACTAGCACGGTACCTAGATATTTTTCTTCGCTATCACGTACTGCCGCGTAAGTGTTTTCAAAATGCCGATCCTTAATCTGGATACTCTGCTGTTCAATCGTACTACCGTCTCGTGAGAGATCCTGAACTATTTGTGACTGCACTCCGTAAGTATGAAGTGGTGTTTTAGGGTCTGCATTTTCGAAATGAGGTGTTCGGCAACGCGAAAGCCTTACTTGAGACTGTTCCTGCTGAATGTTCTGGGCGGCCTTGTTTGAGAGTTCCACTTGGTTCTGTTCATCTACAAAAACGACGCCTTCTTGCATGCATTCAATGATTGACTGAAGCTTGTTCCGTTCAAACAATACCTCTTTGCGTGCGTCTTCCAACTCCAGCACCTTTTCTTCCAAATTTTCCTTCAGTTCCCTCGTTTCCGCCTCACGTGCTCTCGCGGTATTGGTAATTGTCGTTGCTAGGTACACGGAGAAAAACAGGGTACTAGTGAAGACAAATAGAACGCTCGCAACATAAATGGGATCCTGCCACAGGGTTGCAGGTAAGAAATTGTTCAAGTGGTGGTGTGGGAGAATCTGATAGTACTCAAGCAGAATCAGCGAACTGAGAAGTAATGTGTTGAGTGCCGCGAGGACGTAACTAACTTTCTTAGATAGGATGATGCTTGCGATAACGAGGTGGAAGATGAAGTAGAAGATGAATGGGTTTTCGACGCCACCGCTGAAATGGATTAATGCGGTCAAGGAAAAAAGATCTAGGAGAATATGGGTACAGGCGTAGCGCTTAATTGATGCCAGGCGTTTGTCGGTGACATGTTTTGGATAAAGCCGAGGTTCAACATTGTAGAGCACCATCAAGGCGGCGATGACAAAAAGTGGCATTGGCTGATGAATGGTGCTTAGCCACAAACTTGCCATTCCGACGGTGACAAATACCCCTCCAATTGCAATCCAACGGAGTCGTTTGAGCCAGCCGATCTGTTTAATCAACTCGAGCTTGAGAGGTAGTTCCCGATCGATGATCTCTGGACGAGTGGTTGTTTTCTGTTTCACGACGGTGTGTAACCTCATCCATTATGTTTAGAAGTGCTTTGCGACTACTTCTGATACCAAATTTCTCCATCTACCTCAACGACATCAACAATTGCCATTATGACAGCATCAATGGGTTTATTCTTAGTCAGTTCGGTTTGCCGTGCTGAACTACCAGTTGCTACAAGTACCGTTTCACCAATGCCAGCCCCAACAGCATCCACAGCAACGTTGTACGTTTGGAGGAGATTCCCGCTTAGGTTGATGTCTTGGATAATCATCAGCTTGCTGCCGATTAATTTTTTGTCTTTTTGCGTGGCAACAATTGTTCCCGTAACTTTACCGAGTGTCATTTTAGGACCCTTTCTAGCCTCAATTTCCAGTGGCAAACAACAGCCACAGACGCCTAAGCTACGTGCTTATACTAAACGCAAATCAGCACAATGTCAAGCTTTTTGTCTGAGGAAAAGAAAACGTTCGCTTTCAGATCTTCGAAGTAGTTCATTGATACTAATCCTTAATCGTTGATTGACAATTATCTATGTCCCATGACACTTGCGGTTCGCATAGTTGCCTGCATGAAACGAAGATCGAATTTCTTGCGTTGGCTACCCATGAGTGTCATGGATAGACTCTTGGTTGCAGTGCACCTTCCTTCGGTTGGAAGGATAGCTCGTTGCCCAGATTATTTTTCATCAGTGCTAGACAGAAAGAGCCAACAGGTATAAGCCAAAGGAATGTTCTGTCGTCATAACTATGACACAACAATTTATCTGCAAAGGAAGAGCGGGGGCCTCTTATTAGGCTGACGATTCAGCCTGGCATTGCTTGTCTGTCTTTTCTGGATAGTGGAGTGAGTGGCCCATATGAAAAAGCGAGCATATGAAGGAATACGGTTAGAGTTGAATTCTTGAAGCGTGGCAATTGGCTAATAGTGTTGCCAAATTCTTGTTCATATAAGGGGTGAATCGGTTGTGAGCGGTATAGTAACATCGGTGTTCAAAGTTTGCTTGTCAATTGGGTGAGAAGTTTATCCTGAAACAATAACGTTCGCTAGTGCTATTTATGGTTTAGGCAAAGATGAAAAACAGTCCTATACAAAAAATCTTCTGTTCTATTTTGGACACCGCCTTGATTGTGGTTCTCATCGTCTTCATAGCGATTTTTGTTGGAGGTGGATTTGTTAGCGGTCTGGTGCTGGCTTCTTGGGGCGCTATCAAGGATATCGACCTCCAGCAACTTGAATACCGAAAAGATGCAGATATATGGCGCCAACATCTTGAAATCTACTCTTCAGTATGTACGGTTCAACGCGGTGATTCAATTGATTATCTTTTAAAAAAGCTTGCGCGCCTTGGTTATGAAGAAACAGAACAAAACTTTGTTAAACCTAGTCTCATTGGTCAGTACTCAAGGGCATTCAACCCATTGGAACAAGCGGGTATCTTGTGGATATATCTCCAGGGATTCCACTACCCGTACGCGCATCGAAGTCCGTATCGCGTCGAGATTTCGATGCGGGAACGAAGGATTGAATCCATCCGAAACGATTCAGGTGAAGACCTTCCGAGTTTCGATCTTCGACCAGAGTTAATTAATGAGCTCTATGGTGACGATGATGAGGCTCGTAAGCTTGTTTCACTCGTAGACATGCCAGATATGTTGATTAAGGCTTTCCTAGCTGTGGAGGACAAGCGGTTCTATAAACATTGGGGCGTGGATATGCAAGGTGTCATGCGAGCTCTCGTGCGAAATCTATGGGATGGAACTCTACAAGGGGGGAGTACCATTACGCAGCAGCTTACTCGAAACATATATCTCAGCCGAGAAAAACGCATTCTGAGAAAGATCAAAGAAGCGCTGCTCGCGGTTCGAATAGAGAAGGCTTTTTCCAAAGATGAAATCCTTGAAAGGTATCTTAATTTAATTAACTTGGGACGGTATGGATCTCGTGAAGTGCTTGGCGTTCAAGAAGCCGCTAACAGTTATTTTGGAAAGCCTGTTTGGGATTTAGAAATTCAAGAGTGCGCAACGCTTGCGGGTATTCCCAAGTCTCCAACGTTGTACTCCCCTATTCGTCATCCCAATGAATCAAAGGAGCGGCGGAATCTCGTTCTTCGGCTCATGATGGATGGAGGTTACATTACGCAAGAAGATTACGATGTGAGTGTTGCAAAGCCTCTAGTGGTTGAGGTTCCCAAGAATAAGCAAGGTCGAGAAGCTGCCCATTTTCTTGAGTTTGTTCGGCAACAGCTGGAGGACATGGATAACCTCAAGGACGGTTTGTACACTCAAGGATTAAAGGTTTACACTACAATCGACATGTCTATGCAAGAGGTTGCGGAGCGCGCTGTCTCTGAACACCTGCGTAGTCTAGACAAAGGCTTTCCAAATTTGCCCGAGTACGACGTGAACAAGAACAATCCAAATGGCATCGATCCGATTGAAAACTATCTACAAGCTGGCTTCATTGCGATTGAACCACAGACTGGAACCATTAAAGCATTGGTGGGGGGACGGGACTACTATATTACGCCGCAGAAGATTAATTTCTACAACCGAGCAACCCAAGCGCTTCGGCAAGCCGGATCTGCCTTCAAACCCATTGTTTTTGGCGCGATGTTCAATCTTCCATTTCCGTTAGCGACTCCAGCGACACTTATTCGTGACGAAGCCTGGTTTGCTGAGAGTGAGCCTGGGAAAAGATGGACTCCGCGCAACTACAAGGGGAGATTTTACGGTGACGTGACATTGCGGACAGTTCTAGAGCGATCGATAAATGTAGCAACGGCAAAATTAATGAATTGTTCGCAAACGGTTAAGCTAAACGATAGAAAAGATGGGATTGACCGTACCATTTCTTTGGCAAGGCTTTTGGGTATCAAGAGCTATCTTCCCCCCTATCCGTCCCTGTCTTTGGGTTCTGCTGATGTTACTTTGTTAGAGATAACCTCGGCTTATGCTAGTTTTGCGAATGCAGGAGTACGGGCTGTACCAATTAGCATTCAGTATGTCGAAGATCGGGAGGGCGAAATTCTGTTTGAAAATCAGGTGAATCGCGAACGCGTTGTTTCGGAAAGCGTTGCCTACCTGGTTACTAATCTCATGAAAGGTGTTATCGAAAATGGGACTGGTAAGAGGGCCATTCGAATGGGCCTTGAGCGTGTCGCAGCCGGAAAGACTGGTACGACAAATGATTATACAGACGCATGGTTTGTGGGGTATACTCCACGTCTCGCCGCTGGTGTCTGGGTTGGATTTAACAATCCGAAAAAAAAGAACCCAAGTTTTCAAGGTGAGGGGGCCGTGGCCGCTCTACCAATCTGGGCAGAATTTATGATTCGCGGCGCAAGGGGGCCTAAATCAGATTTCCGCGTTCCTGCGGGAGTTGTTTTCCGAGAAATTGATAGAGAAACGGGTTTGCTTCATTACGAAGGCGCGTGTCCCCCAGATGAAATCATCCGCGAGGCGTTCCTTGAAGGACACGAACCCACAATGCTCTGTACAGCACACGATTAATGTGTGGGTATCGTGCGATGAACATCCACTTGCGAGTGGGGTTCTGTGCCATTTTAATCTGAGGAGAATTTTCTGTGAGGTAAGGTGCTCGATACGGTAGTGTTCTGCAAACACAGTCGCGGATATGTGTTGGTTGAGTCTGAGATGGGAATTGTGAGGTTTGCCTAATGAGCTGCCTGTCGTCTCAGTAATAAGCGTGTCAATTGCTTATAAGTCTACGTCCTAATTCAGCTCGGATTGGCTGAAAAATGGGTGCTGGCATCAGTGCAATTCAGCTGCTAATTTGGTCGGTCCCTTGGTCCTCGAATTGGTGTGTTGTGGAGTCGTGCATGTTATTACCAGCGCAGTGGAGCTTCCATGTCTTTTTAAATCTAGATTTAGATATTCTGGATCGTTGTACGGTGTTCGTGAAATTCCCCGCGATTTTCCGATGCGTATTGAGTGTTCGTTATGGTGAATCGCCATCTTGCTTTTCATGCAACGTTGCGAATGCGATCGGTGCTCAATTTGCAGAGTGGTTCCGATGCACGTTGTGCTAAAGAGTCGTGTATCCCATATACGTTGCGCTTGTCTAAGGCCATTCCGAGAGCCTTTTCCTCCCATTCTTAGTCCTTGACGTTTTCCTTGTCCTCTGCTGGAAGATTACCTGGTATATGCTTGTTCTTGAGAAACTCATAGAACTCGAGCATGGTATCTTTGTCCTTCTCCGGAAGTTTCATTATGCCTCTAAACATCATTCTAATTTTGGGATCGGCCAGTAGATCGTCGTAATCCCTTTGCTTTTTGCCAAGTAGGTAATCTGTGGTTATTTTAAGAGCGTCAGCCAAATTCGAGAGCGTATCAAATGATGGTTTTCTAGCACCCGATTCAAATTGCGAAATCGCTGTAGGTGTTAGATTCGCGGATTTCGCAAGCCCGGTCTGTGTTAGTTTGAGCTCTCTCCGACGTCCCCTGATTCTTGAATCCACAGTCTCCATAGTGTGTCCCTTTCACATGGGTGTGAAATTATCGTTTGTGACGATTTTTATACTACAAACGTTATATTAATGCTAACTGCAGAAAGCCAGTCAGCGCAAGTTTTTAATGCTAACTCGTGCATTGACTGACTTTCTGAAAACGGGACAGATTTCCGTTTGCTTCCTAACTTGATGTTTGTACTCTAGGCATAATTCACAGCTATCTCCGCTGAAAAAAGATTTCTTGATGTGGTGTTTGGTTGTAGAGTTAATGATTATCTCGCATTGTTCAGGTCTTTTGAAAAATGTTTAGGAGTTCAAAAGACACTCGGCTGTGTCCGAGAACAACTTGATTGCTCCTTAACGCGTTAACTCTTTTCGAGTTGCTGGGCATGCCTCAAATCCACTGGACTGTTGAAGCATGCTTCAATCATATCGGGAATCGAAATTGGAATGAGGATACTCAACGTACTGGATTAAGCTCTCAAGGGATGAATTCCAATCTGCATAGATACTTGTTTCCTGGGCTCTAGAACTCACCAACGCGTTAGTCAGCACTCTCGTGAGCTTCTTGATGCTTCAATCCAAGGCCTGCTTCGATTCTATAGGGTTCATGCGGATTCGTTTTGTGTCTTGACAACATCTAGGGACTATGATAGAATCTGCTAGATTGCGACATAAACGTTGCAATATCTGTTTTGCGAACAGTTCGCTTTGGAGGAAACCGAGATGGTAGGCATGCTGACAAGTAGCGCGCGTTTTCCGTTTTGCTTGCTTGTCCTATTTCTCCTTGCGTCTACTGGTTTGCCCGCCGATGTGCAACAGCCGATCGGGCTTTCCGAAACTGCGGTCAAGATTCGCGATGAAGTTTCTGTAAGTAACATGCGAAAGGATATTGCTCGACTTTCCAGTGTGTCTACCCGCGTTACCGGCTATGCTGAGGCTGCTAACGCTGCCAAATATGTGTTTGATCGATTTGTTGCGATTGGCTTAGAGAATGTTGAGGCGCGTGGGTTCGAAATCACTGTTCCGATTGATGGTGGAGACGGAAAGCTCGAGGTGCTCGCAACCGATGGAACTGTGAGCAAGCAATTCGAAATTGTACCTTGTTGGCCTAATCTTGTCCGTACTTCGCTTCTGCCCACCGGCATCAAGCATCTTGTCAATGAAGACGAAACAATTGAAGACATTGCTCATTCCTACCGAATTGATAGTCAGTCCATACTTAACCATGTTCACAATAAATTCCTTCGCGATCAAGCGACTGACGGTCGGGACAATGATGGAGACGGTGAGATTGACGAAGTGGGCGAAGTTGTGCTGATCGGAGGCAACAGTGTTTTTGTTCCTACGGGTGGATTGACAGCGCCCCTGCTCTACGGTGACAATGCCGAACTCGTTGATTTCAACGGTTTAAACGTGGGTGGTTTCTGGCACGAGGTTCAAACAGGTGACGCGCTTGAAGACATCGCACATCGCTTCCGTGTGAGCGTAGGAAGCATTACGGATGATGTGTTAAATGCTCACCTCCAAAAGACGGAAGATGGAATTGATAACGACGAAGATTTGGAAATCGACGAGTACGGCGAAATTCCGCCGCTGGACGAAGTTGCTCAGTGGGGAGATGATGGCATTGATAATGATGGTGATGGCTATGTTGATGAAGTTCCAGGTGATGACTCTGATGGGATTGACAACAATAAGGATGGTCGAATTGATGAGCTGGAGGAGTTTGTCGCAGCTGGTGAAAGTAGTGTTTTTATTCCACAGGGAAGTATCATCCTCGCTGAATTCAACTCTGGCACACGTTGGATCAATGCTGCAATGTTGGGAGCTCGAGCGGTAATCTTCATCGAACCAGAGACGACGGTTCGGGGTGAAGCGGAGAACAAATTTTTGACGGTCCCCGCTAATATTCCTCGCTTCTGGATTTCTAAAGCTAATGCCGACGAACTAAAAGAGATGGTCAAACGGAGCAAAGTTACATCCCGTCTGACTTGCTCGATGACATGGGAACGTCGCAAAGGACAAAACATCCGTGGTTTTCTTGAGGGTAATGACCCAGTTCTCAAAGATGAGTTGGTGGTCGTTACTGCCTATTTCGATTCAATGTCCATAGTTCCTGCTATGGCGCCTGGCGCTGATCCGACGGGCGGCATAGCAGGAATGCTTGAGTTAGCGCGAATCTTTAAGAGGGAAACATTTCGTCCTGGCCGTTCGATGTTGTTTGTTGCCACCGATGCGCACTTCCAGGGTCTGGCCGGAATGCGAGCGTTTATGGAGGGAATTGGTCAGGACACCGTTGGTGGCATTACAGATTCGCCGGGAACGCCAACAATGCACGGTCTGAGGCGGGGATTGTCGACAGATTTGTTTGAATTTCAAGAGCTTGGGAGAAAGTTGCTGCTTTCTATTGACCGGAGTGTATTGGTCGATTTGCCACCGGATTTCTACTACGATGTTCACCGGATTGAAACAGATCTTGATTCATTGACGACGACGCTCGAGAGTCTTGCTAACACGCAGGTTAAGATTGATTCGCTCCGAGATGCTCAGCGTGACTTCAAGGAGAAACAGAAGAGGAAGGTTGAAGTTGCGAAAAAGCGTGAGAAGCAAGAATTTACTGCGGAGGAAAAATCCCGTCTTGAAACAAATTTGGCGTTGTTCAAAAAAGAATCGTTACAAACAACGCACTTTTTACGAGATCTCGTGTTGCGAACAGATCGCCTCCGTACACAAGCCTTGCGGCAATCGCGTATCTCTCAACGGGAATTGGTAGAAAGCGTTGCGTTGCCAATAGCGCATCTGGATATCTGGGCGATTGGGCAGTTGAAGAAAGATTTGGAAGAAAAGAGAATTGGAATGGAATATGCTCAGGAGCCAGCTCAATCCTATCTTAAGCCCCGTAAGACAGGGACGACTTACGAAATTCCGGTTCCGCATAGTCTTGCTGGAACCGAGACTGGAAACCTCGTTAAGCGACTTTCTGACTATCTCGAAGATTGGGAACTTAGCGATTTTCGGAAGTTTGCACTTCAGTATACCCAAGAAAAATTGTTAGATCGTCACCTTGATTTTCATGGGCTTGAACGGATGAAAAAGGCACGTAAAGTTGTTGATGGTGCAACCCGGCTCTTGTCAGGATACGTTGCGGATGAACGAGAGTTACTTGAACGTGCTCTCAGGATTATTCCAAATAGTGCGGACGCTGAAAGACAGATTAAGTCAGCAATTAATGAACTTCGGACTGATGCTGGGTATTATCCAACATCGATTGTCGCGGAACTAAGATTCTACTTGAGCGATAGGACTATCGAACGGTTGGAGCGTCTGCAAGATGACCTTGAGCAGAAATTGAGAGAAGTACAAGCTACAGAGAATGATGATGCGTCACATGCAGTTCTAGTTGCCGACTTTGTTAAGGACAAGCAATCTATCTTTGAGACTGCGCTGCGAAATGCGCGTTTGGAAAAGAATCGTGTTCAGAACCTACTCCGTCAACATACGAAATTAGACCGTACCTACCTCGCAGAAGAAGAGCTTGTCCTTCGTCATTATTTGTCTGCGAATGAAGTCCGTAATGCACTCGAGTGGCGCGAACAAATCTCAGCCCACCTTTCCGAGAAGACACTGCTTGCGCATATTAAAAGGAAAGCTGAGAATGACGTTGTTGAGCTTGGTAACTTGTTGAACCGGTTGGATACGATTAATCGAGATCTTACTGACGAGACAAAAATTCTCTTGCGTGACAACATGCTTACGCTCCGAAATTCGCGGTTTCGAAATATCCATAGCCGTGTGGAAAAGATTGCTCGGATCAGCAAGTCTGAATACAATCGAAAGATTTCGCAGATGGAACAAGCGATTTTCCTCCAGGACCTCTTTAATCGTTACTATACTTCTCTTTTCATTTCCATAGATCTTTCAAGCCAAAGTGATAAATTCGGTGTTTTTAATAAGGGCTGGTTCTATGATCAGCAGCCTGAATTCGTCCTGCGACGAGAGTTCGCGTCCATTGGCAATAAACTGGCTGAATATGCTTCAGACGCCGACTTTGGCGTTCGCGTTCAAAACTTGTGGACTTTCACCGACGATCAAATTCGTCAAGGAGTGATGAACAATCAGTGGGATGTCGCAAGCACGATTGAGTCGAAAACAGCCGTCGAGGGTAAAACACTGGAGACGCTCATTAGCGAACATTTTAGTACTCTGGTAGATCTTTCAGGGGTTTCTCGCCTGATGAAAATGCAGTTTGAGCAGATGCGAGATCAGGGCGAACCGTCTGAGGATATGGTAAAAGACATGGACTATATCCGTCAGGAGGTCGAACGGTTTATCCGAAACGACCTACGTACGGCGAAAAAAAGCCGCAAAAACAGTGTGCGTTTGCTAAATAGGCTTAATGGGATGCTCCAACTTAGATACGAAGAGGCGTCAACATTGACGAAGGATGACGTCAACGATGTTAAGACTTTGATTGGCCTGTTGGGCCTTGGTGGGGAGACAAACTTTGTAAACGCAATCTCTGCGAGTGGCGGAAAAACATGGCAGACTTATATACCTGGAAAGATTGCTTTTGACAGCGAGGTTGCTACTCTTACTGGCAAAGCCGGCATTACGTTCTCGACGATTGAAGATGCGCGTATCCTGACGGATACGCCGCTCGATACGATTGACCGCATGCACCTAGAGGAAGATGGAAATCTGCACAATCAAGTTAAGACACTGGCATCTATACTGATCCAAGCAATGCGTGATCCGAAAATGCCCACCGCAGCGAAGGTCAACAACTTCTACTGCAACCTTTTTGGGGATGTTGTCGAATTTGATGCTCGTGAAAGCGCGCTGCCTAACAAGCCAGTGCCTTATCCTATTCTTACATTGAGACGGAAGCATAAAACAATGATGGGAGTTCGAGGCGACCTGTTTGTTATGGGGGATAACAAGGGTAAGTTCGAGGTTGCTGGACTTGCAATGGAAGGTCGTGCTACAAATAGGCTGGGGGGTACGCAAGAGGTGGAAGCGTACATTCTGGATGCTGATTCGGGTGACATTGCTTATGCGCCCGATCTTGGAAACTATGGTGCAAAGTTGTTGCCGAATAAGGTTCCAATTGACATTCGCCGGCGGGGGTGTCGAGTTGTGGTGTTTCCCTGTGTTTCAACGACGATTTACGACCTAGTCGACCAACGCTACCTACGCACGCTGCGGGAGCTTGAAGTTTATGATGCTGCTTCTGATAGCGCTCCCGAGAAGTACGGAGTGTCTAAACCATGGCAGCAGGAAGGGGTTTCTGCTACAGAGCCAATTGCGATCGTCTACTCCCAACCAGATGAACGAATTAAGATTGGTATGGCATACGGTCAGATTGGAAAGCGTTTGCTTTTGATTAAGGCGACCAAGAGTGGGATGAAAAACCCCACGTTATACACGGGTGAGGGATTTGTTGTGCGGGAGAACGGTAGCATTCGCGTGACTCCGTACGTCGTCGTGCGCGATATGTGGTGGCTTGATGAGAATCGCTCTCGTCTCTACAAGCGATTTGGGATATCTAGTAGTCGCCTTGACAAGCTCCATCAATTGGCCAATGAGCATCTTGAGCAGGCAGAAATAGCGCTACAGGCAAAAGACTATCAGCAAGCGTTGAAACTGGCTCGTGCGGCCTGGGGCTACGAATCTCGTGCTTATCCTGATGTGAAGAAAACGGGCAATGATGTGGTGGGTGGCGTTATGTTCTATCTGGCACTATTGATTCCGTTCGCGTACTTTATGGAACGCTTGATTTTTGCCTCTCCGACTGTCAACAGACAGATCTTATGGACGGCCGTTATCTTTCTCACTGTCTTTTTCTTCCTGTCACAGGTACATCCTGCCTTCCAAATAACCACGACCCCGGTAATCATCTTAATTGCGTTCGTTGTGCTTGCTTTAACGGTGCTAGTAATCGCGATCATTATCCGCAAGTTTGAGGAGCAACTTGAGAAAATCAAGCAGGAGGGAAATAAAGTCTATAAAGCGGATGTCGGACGGCTTTCGGCCTCAGCGGCGGCGTTCAGTCTCGGGATTTCCAACATGCGGAAGAGGGGCGGGCGTACAGTTTTGACTTGTGCGACATTGGTCATTTTAACTTTCACCGTCATCTCATTTACATCGGTGCGTACTTTCATGCATCCTAACAAAACGAGTCTTCCGTCCGTGACCCCACGCTATACAGGCATGTTGATTCGGGATCAGTATTGGCGGCCTCTGGAGGAGCCCGTTCTGACGTCCATTATGAATGATATGCGCAAGACACAGATTGCTGAAGATGATGTGCGGTTGTTGTTCAAGAGAAGAGGGAAGACGAAGGGTGAAATTGACACCGTTTTGGCGCCATATGTCCAAGAGACTGAGAAAGAATCCTCAGAACTTGGTGAAGAGTCAATCGCTCAGAATCATTTGACGCCAAGAGCTTCGGGCAATCCAGATAGAGACATTCCATTGTCACGTGGTCGGTCAAGATCTGTTACTGTTCACAACGTAGTTGCACCACGTGCCTGGTACCAATCCTCTGGAACAGGAGATCAGTCGTTTGTGCAATTGACGCGTACTCCAAACTCAGCAGATCCGGTGCCACCACGAAACCCATCCAATGGACAACTGCTGCCATATGCCGCTAGTATGTTAATCGGCATGTCCACAAATGAACCGGCCGCTACTGGTATTGATCTTCATCTTCAGTATGGGAAATGGTTTAATCGATCGGATGAAGAATATTGGCCCACTTCCTGGCCATATGCGTGTGTGCTCCCTAAAGGGATTGCAGACGCTTTGAAGATAACTGAGGCTGATATGGGTAAGGCGACGGTTGCAGTCTATGGCGCTGATTTTACAGTTGTAGGAGTTCTTGGCATAGGGTTTAAGAATTTAACGGACAACGACGGAGAAGAGATGACCCCTGTGGATTACCAGCTGATGCAGCAGCAGCAATCGCGTGGTGCAGAAGGAGATCAAACTCTTGAAGGTGAGCTACAGAAGTACCTTCACTTGGTTCCAGATAGTATTGCAATTCTTCCCTATGAAGTAGTTATGAATCAGGGTGGTACGCTGCGAAGTGTTGCCGTCAATATGGATCCTGTTGCAGGAGATTCAGAAATCTTAACCGGAATTGATAAGCTTGACCTAATCATGTCGTCACTAATGAGTCGGGTAGCGCTCGATTTTTTCGTGGGCCGCGATAAGGATACTTATCTGTACAGTTCGATTGGGATGACTTCCTTTACAGGTATGGGGAACCTGTTTGTGCCTATTCTTATTGCGGCGTTAATCGTTTTGAACACCATGTTGGGGGCTGTGTACGAACGTGTTAGGGAGATTGGTATCTACAGTTCTGTTGGCTTAGCACCGGTGCACATCGCATTCTTGTTCCTTGCCGAGGCTTGTGTCTATGCAATCGTTGGTGCTGTTTTAGGCTACCTTCTAGGACAAGCCGTTGCGACGGTTATGGTCAATGTTGGGTGGCTCGCTGGCTTGACTCTAAATTACTCATCAATGTCTACTGTCGTTGCCACGATAATTGTAATGATGGTTGTCATTGGCAGTACACTCTATCCAGCAATCAAGGCATCGCGCATGGCAGTCCCGGACATTGAACGGAAATGGAAATTGCCAGATCCAGAAGGAGACGAATGGCACTTCAATCTCCCCTTTACCGTCCTATCGGAAGAGTCGCTTGGTTTAAACGTGTTCATGCGTGACTATTTTGATGCACATGCAGATGAATCTGCAAGTGACTTTTACACGAATCAAGTAATCTTCAATCAAGTGGATGATGGTGCGGAGGGAGGGTCATACTCAATCGGAATGATGGTGTGGCTGGCCCCATATGATTTGGGCGTTAGTCAATCGATTAAATTCGTTACCTCGCCCGTTGGCAGCGAAGAAGAGAATCTTTACAACATTGCGCTTGACGTTCATCGCGAGAGTGGGGAGATTGCTTCGTGGAAACGGGTCAATCGTCGTTTCTTAAATCTCTTGCGGAAACAGTTGTTAATATGGCGGACGTTCAGTGCTGATATACGCGGGGAATTTCACGAGCGCGGTCGCCAGGAGCGCGAAGTTATTGAGGTTGAGAGCGGCGAAGCAGTAGTTTCGCCAGAGCCGGCGGCTTGATACGGATGCGTAACACGCGAAACATGAAGGGAAATTCGGTAATATACTAATACGGAGACTCGAAATATGGAGAAGTTTGTAAGTTTTGTTATCATTCTTGGAGCTGTTTCTTGGCTCGCATCGGTCCTCTTCATGGGGGGACGATGGCAGTGGCAGATGTTCTCTGCAGCGATTATTTTTGTCGGTATCGTTGCGGCTCACATGTGGGAAGAGATTTTTAGAAAAGAGGACGACGAGGATTAACATAAAGCACGCGGCCTATCATCTTGGACCAAAGCTGCAGGCTTGAAGTGTCGAGATTCGGCTAAATCCAAAGGAGGAATCTACATTTGGCGAGAGAGAGAGTATCCCAAGCGGAAGAGTGGCAATCCTGGGCGCAACGTTACGATATTGATGGTGGAGTCAGGACCTTTGAATCAGGGCTAACGTTGAAAGTCTTCATAGGTGCGCTTTTTGTCGGGCTGCTGATGATGCCAGGGTCAATCTATCTGAGCTACGTATCTGGTCAATCAGGTGCTGGTGCAGCCCCGTGGGTAGCAGTTATTTTGTTCACAGAGTTGGCGCGTAGATCTTTTACAACTGCCCGACGGCAGGAGCTCTATATGCTGCTTGGACTGACTGGTGCGGCTGTAGGCTCTGGAACCCAGTATCGCGGGTTCATCTGGTACGCCTACTTTATCAACACTCCGCAAGCAGAATCGTATGAAATCGCGGATAAAATCCCATTTTGGATTGCTCCAGCAAGAGATTCGATTGCTATTGCGGAAAGATCTCTCATCCACATGGATTGGTTTTGGCCCATTGCGATTTTTCTCATCATGAAATTGCTTGGAACTATTCGAGGCATTAGCGCTGGGTACATTCTGTTTCGTCTCACCGCAGATTTGGAACGACTTCCATATCCACTAGCACCTATACAAGCACAAGGTGCAACGGCCTTGGCTGAGACCACGGGCAAGTCTGAGACATGGCGCTGGCGCGTTTTTTCAATTGGGTCGATGGCTGGTCTCATCTGGGGATTCATCTATATTGGCGTGCCGTCGCTCACTGGTGTAATGATGACCGAGCCTATTCAAATCTTAAAGATTCCATTCATCGATTTTACACCGAGTGTCGAGGGTTTTGCGCCCACGGGGGTGTTTGCACTGTCCACCGACTTTAGTCAAATGCTTACCGGTTTTGTGTTGCCATTTCCGATTATCATATCGGAATTTATTGCGGCGATGATTTCACAATTTATCCTAAATCCGCAGATTCTATATCGATTAGAGATTCTCCATCAGTGGCGTCCTGGTTTGGATGTGCGAGGAACGGGGCTATTTAATGGCCTTGACTTCTGGATAAGTTATGGGATGGGCAAATCCTTCAGCTTTGCAATTGTGGGAATCGCCGCGTCTATTCCGATGCTTATAAAGTTTAGGAAATCACAATCACAATCACAATCACAGAGTACTGGCGTGCGTGGTTCGCTTACTCCACCACCGGGACGCGGTGATTTCCCTCTCTGGTTGATGGGCGTATTGTGGCTCTTCGGCATGGGTGTATTTGTTTGGCTGACGCACTGGATGGTCCCGAATTTTCCTGTAGTGTTTTTACTCGGTTTTGCTTTTCTATACACGCCGCTCAATTCTTACATTACCGCGCGGACGTATGGTATCTTGGGACGAGATCTATTTGAAATCCCATATATCCATGAAACCACGTTTATTTTGAGTCGCTACGAGGAAATAGATATCTGGTTTGTCCAGTTGCCTGATGAAGACTATGGACGAGGAACGGAGAGTTGGCGTGTGCTTGAACTGACAGGTACGACCTTTACTAGCAACATTGCAGCACAACTATTGATTATGCCAATCCTTCTGGTCTCCGGTATTGTGGTATATCATTTTATCTGGAAGATTGCGCCGATTCCATCCTCACAATATCCTTTTGTCCAAACCTGGTGGCCTATTCACGCTACCAACGAGGCACTGTGGAAAACCTCGCTTCGTGACGGAAATAGTCAGATGCTTCAGGCAATTCGAGGAGACTATGTTGCCGCGGGATTCACCTCTTCGCTTGCTATATATGGTTTGCTTTGGGTGGCAAAAATGCCGAGTATGTGGTTTTACGGTATTGTCGGCGGAATTGGTGCAGACCCTGGCATGATGGTACCCCGCCTGCTCGGCGCAGTGCTTGGTCGATTCTATATGATTAAGCAGTTTGGGATGAAGCGTTGGTACATGTTTAATCCTGTTCTGGCAGCCGGATTTACCTGTGGAGTAGGGCTTATTGGTATGGGTACAGTGGCGATTGCATTGGTTTCAAAGGCAGTGATTGTGAAGCCGTTCTGACTCGAAAATGCTAGTCATATTGTGCCCCACGTGTTACTCGAAGTAATTTGTCGAGTGTTACGTGGATTACTGAACGAACCGGACCAAGTATGGAATGGACGAAATTTGGCTGGGCGGGTATCACACTTGACATTCCTGTGACTTGGGAGTTGGGTGGCTTGTCGGGCGATGATAGAGAGGGTTATCTTCGTCTAGACGATGATGAGATGCCTCGTCTAGAATTAAAATGGGCACAATCAAAGAAGAAAAAGCCCGATCTCGGTCGCGTTCTTGATGAATATTTCAAGCTTGTGCGCAAGAATTATAAGCGCAAAGAGGCGAAGCTGCACATTCAACGCCATGTGAATCTTATCAAAGAGAAATCTGTTCTTGAGGGACGAGAAGTCGTCAGTTTTACGTGGAAAGGGGATATTCGCGCAAACGGCATTATTTTCCACTGCGAAACCTGTAAACGAATTACGATTGTGCAGATAATGGGACATCTCAAAGAAAATCTGCGTGAAAGCACAATTCGTATTTTGCAATCGGTTCAGGATCACCCTGTTGCTCAGGATGTGCTTTGGAGTGCTTATCAGCTAGGGGTCCAGATTCCGCGACGTTATCGACTGGGAAAACGCCAGCTATTATCTGGGTATATCCTTTTCTCATTTTCGGATGGGAGTCGCAAGATTAGTATTGAGCGCTATGGTGTTGCGGATGTTACTTTAAAGGAACACGACCTGGAATCATGGTTTCGTGCGAAATACGCAAAGGCTATTAGAGGATACGGATTTGAAATGATGTCCGAGGTTTACGACGAAGAAGACAAGCGAATTAAGGTTATTGGCGAGCAAACGCGGTTGACAGATCGAATTCCGTTGGCGGCGGTTCTGGCTGTGGATAAAGTGTTGCGTCGTCAAGTGTTTGCTGCGCATGTGTGGCGTTGCAACCACTCTAATCGAATCTACGTTGTTCAAGCCATAGCGAAACGCGATGCATCTAAAATAGCAGATCGTGTTTCAGCAAGTATTAAGTGCCATTGATTGTTGAACTATGTTTAACACAATTCTTTACAAACTAAGGTTAAAGAAACGTCCGGATACAGACTTTAACCGTGGTGATATTCTGAAAGCATTACCACTTCGGAATCAACTGATTCAATGGAAGGTTGATGAGAAACAGGAAGTATCACTTGTAATCCCGCAGAAACAGAAGCCATGGATTCAATTTGCGGCAAAGCTTTTTACGTTGCCCGATAAGCGTGTCGTTGTTCTGGATGATGTTGGCTCGTACGTGTGGCAACTCTGTGACGGTGACAATACGGTTGGTTATGTCGTGAAGCAGCTTTGTAACCGCTATCAGATGACACGGAAGGAAGCAGAGACTTCGTTGTTTACGTTCATGCGTCAGTTGGGAAAACGCGGAATGATTGGATTCGCTCTGCCAAAGAATGCAAAGGGAGGGACCAAATAGATGGCGCCACTTCAAACATCGGAACCGTCGAATGGTGCGATTGGAAGGGAGATTGCCCCGCAATCCAAACGCGAATTGCCCAAGGAAAATACTGTGCGGGTCAGAAATCTGATTAAAAAATATGAGATGGGAACCATGGTTGTCGAGGCATTGCGCGGCGTCAATTTTGAGATTGGCCGCGGCGAGTACATTTCGATTATGGGGTCGTCGGGTTCTGGAAAATCAACCTTGTTCAACATGATTGGTGGTCTTGATAAGCCAACAGAAGGTCGAGTTTACATCGATGAAGTTGATATTGCTCAACTAGATGCTTATGAATTGGCGTGGCTGCGCTGTCGCAAGATTGGCTATATCTTCCAATCGTTTAATCTTATACCCGTGATGACTGCGCTTGAGAATGTGTCTCTGCCGATGATTTTCGCCGGGATGTCGGCGGACGATAGTCGTCAGAAAGCTATCGATTTGTTAACTCTCGTGGGTTTAGGTGAACGTGTTCAGCACAAACCGTTGGAATTATCGGGCGGGCAACAACAGCGTGTTGCGATTGCCCGTTCTCTTGCGAATGATCCAGCAATTGTGTTGGCCGACGAACCCACTGGAAATCTCGACACGAAGACAGGACTGGAGATTATCGCGCTGCTTAGGCGGTTAAATGAGGAGAATGGGGTGACAATAATCACGGCGACGCATGATACGAAGATGCTTGACGTGTCCGACCGAATTTTCCACATGGTTGATGGCAGGGTTGACAAGATTGAGTCTCGTGACGAAATCGATCTCCAGGTGGGAACACTGGACGGTGAAGAGGTTGGATAAGGGGAAGTATTAGTACTTGATGAATCTGGTCTCTGTCAACGGCGTATATGCCGATAAATCAGAAATAAAAACGGTTGTTACAGCGTTATGCGCTGCCACCCCCTTTTTAATTACGTATTTATCGGCACGGTTGTTAATAACCCATGCCACCGCCTGGCGGCATGGGAGGAGCTGCCGGAGGCGAATCTTCCGGAATCTCTGACACCAATGCCTCAGTCGTAATCATTAACGCGGCAATGCTTGACGCGTTCTGTATTGCAACGCGTACGACTTTGGTTGGATCTATGACACCAGCCTGGAACATATCACCAAACTCATCTCTTAATGCATCATAACCGATATTTCCACCCTCATCCTTTACCTTCGCAAGCACAACGGAATCTTCCTGTCCTGCGTTGCGGGCAATCTGACGGAGCGGCTCTTCGAGTGCGCGACGGACGATTGCAGCGCCAAGATCTTCTGTGGGATCAGCAACGTCGACGTTATCAAGAACAGAAATCGTGCGGACGAGCGCGAGGCCGCCACCGGGCACGATGCCTTCTTCAACGGCTGCACGAGTTGCATGCATCGCATCTTCAACGCGCGCCTTCTTTTCTTTCATCTCGACTTCGGTCGCTGCGCCTACGTTAATAACGGCAACACCACCCGCTAGTTTTGCGAGGCGTTCCTGCAGCTTCTCTCGATCGTAATCGGAGGTGGTATCCTCAATCTGTGTCCGAATCTGGCTTATCCGGCCCTGGATGGATTCCTTGCTGCCTGCGCCTTCAATGATCGTTGTGTTGTCTTTGTCAATAACGATCCGTTTGGTGGTGCCAAGGTCATTCAGCGTCACGTTTTCTAGTTTAATTCCTAGGTCTTCAGAAATTACGCGGCCGTTGGTGAGTACGGCGATATCCTCGAGCATCTCTTTCCGTCGGTCGCCGTAACCCGGTGCTTTAACGGCAGCAGCTTGGATAGTGCCGCGAATCTTGTTAACCACCAGAGTTGCCAACGCCTCACCCTCAACTTCCTCGGCAATGATGAGGAGTGGTTTGCCCTGTTGAGCACTTTTTTCAAGCAAAGGAACCAAATCTTTGAGTGCGCTGATCTTTTTCTCGTGTATCAAGATGTACGGATCTTCAAGAATGACTTCCATACGATCCGTGTCGGTCACGAAGTAAGGTGATAAATACCCGCGATCAAACTGCATACCTTCGACAACGTCGAGGGTTGTCTCAAGGCTTTTGGCTTCCTCAACCGTGATGACGCCATCTTTTCCAACCTTTTCCATGGCGTCGGCGATTAGGTCGCCGATGGCTTGGTCGTTGTTAGCTGAAATGCCAGCAACCTGAGCGATTTCTGTCTTCTCGCCGATTTCTCTGCTCAAATCGTGCAGGTTTGCGACCGTCTTCTCCACAGCCTTCTCAATACCGCGCTTAAGTGCCATTGGATTGTGACCCGCAGCTACACTTTTTAGTCCTTCACGGTAGATAGCTTGACCCAGAATGGTGGCTGTAGTCGTTCCGTCGCCAGCGACATCACTGGTTTTGGAAGCGACCTCCTTGACCATCTGCGCGCCCATGTTCTCGTTCGGATCCTCCAGCTCTATCTCTTTCGCGACGGTAACACCGTCTTTAGTGATTGTTGGTGCGCCGAATTTCTTGTCGATAACAACGTTTCTTCCCTTTGGGCCTAAAGTGACTTTGACAGCATCAGCAAGTGCATCAACGCCGTGCTTGATTGCATTACGTGCCTCCTCGTCAAAAGCCAATTGTTTGGCTGCCATGTTATGCCTCCTTCCTTAAGATGTTTAAGTGATTTTTGCTAAGATGTCGTCTTCGCGCAGAATAAGATACTCGAGGTTGTCATGACTGGCTTCAGTGCCGCCGTATTTCCCAAACAGCACCTTGTCTCCTATAGTAACGTCCAGATCCTGACGTTCTCCGTTATCAAGTAGACGACCTTTTCCAACCGCTATAACTTCGCCCTCTTGCGGTTTTTCTTTTGCGGTGTCGGGGATAATAATCCCGCCACTACTTTTCTGCTCATCTTCTTCAATGCGCTTAACGAGAATTCGATCTCCAAGCGGTACTAGTGGCATTTCTTGTTCTCCTCCCTAAGTTTAATCGTTGTTTGGCACTTTGTGGATTAAGTTGAAAAATGCTTGTTCAAGCATATTCACTAAACGTTGCTCCAAACACTAGAGCAAGACCTATGCCATCCCACTATGATTGGCTCGGCTCAATAGAGGTGACATCTTGCCCCTGTGAATACATGCTATAATGTCGCCATGTCTTCCTGCTGGTGCAATGCGTGACAATTTGGCGCGCATACTGTGCACGCCAACATGTTCCCTTCGGAAAGGAGCATAAATTTTTTTATTGAGTATGTCAAAAGAAGGGGGTATAATAACGAACCACGCTCGGGATTCCTAGGGCACGTTTTTCCTAATGGGCGATAATTGGGTTTTGCACAGTCTGGGAATCGGATGATTTATCGGCAAGTAGGTGAAGGTGTTACGCCTTAATTCTAAAGACTGGCATACATCATGATTGGATAGGTCGAAATGTCAGACGCCAATGGAAATACAACCGTTGACAATTACAAAGGGATGCTTCAGCAATATTGTCACATGCGCAATCTGGATAATCCATCGTATGTGGTTGCACGTTGTGGTCCTGCGAACGAACCGAGTTGGCGTGTGGAGGTCAACTACGGTCCATTCAGTTACGCAACCTCTGACCCACTCCAGGGGACCAAACGTCTTGCGGAGCAGATGGCTGCAAAACAGGTGCTCGAAAGCATAAAGCAGCGGCAGGAGGATTTCTTAGCGGGAAAATCCCTTCCCAACGATGCGATAGGGCTGGAAAATTCGTCTGATGTAACGGGGGCTATAGAATTACAATCTCGCATACGCACGCCCTGTCCTCGGGTATCCGATTCAATTCCGGTCGAAGCACCAATCGAACTCATTACAAGTGCCCTTAGTGTCGCCAGCGAGCGTTTGACCAGGGCGTCGCAGAGAATCTCAGGATTCCATGAATCGTGCGATTCGAAGGAGGACAACCGCGTGTTTGCTCAAAACTTGGCAGAGCTCACGATGCGTATCGTTCGAGAGATTGTGAAGACGGCCAAATCGACTGATGTCAAGTTTCTGCCTTCGAAATCGAGCGTAACGTCTGAGAAAGTTTAGGAGCGTTACCGTAGGGGGTATCTGAGTCCGAGTCCCATGCATTCCTTTATATCTGGTGCGGCACCTAAAATTTGGGTGTTATATTTAATGCTACTCTTTCACAGCGCTTGGATTTTCGATTCGACAGTGGGCCCCCGGCAGAATTTACTCCATGGTTTAATATTGAGTGATTTGGGACATCACGTTGTAGTGGAGCGCAAGTACGATGAATCTCTTCCCTTCATATGTCTTTGGCGTTCGCAGTAGTTTTGTTATAGAGCTATAAAATCTGTACTGCTTGTGTGCCACCTAAATTACAGTCGTCAGATGTGCGGTGGGTGCAATGAGCGCGGGTTTTCAATTGTCAGTGTTTGTTATCTGAGGGCGCGTTGGGATAATTCTTCGCATGAACAATCGAAATTCACCACGAGATCCAATATCAAGAATCAAGCATCGCCTGCGCGGATCGCGCTTTCTCTCTATTTTCATGGGTTGTCCTTATCCTGCTCCGCCTTGGCATAGAGCTGTGAAGCGGATGATTCGTCAAATGGAACCGAACGCAAAGATTCTCGATCTAGGCTCAGGAGTGGATCGACGGACACCCAACACAATTAACCTTGAAATTGAGCCCACGTCCTACGTAGATGTTGTCGGTGATGCACATGCTCTGCCCTTTAAGGACGGTGTATTTCAAGCGGTCATCTCCGAAGCGGTACTTGAGCACGTTCGTGCTCCCGGTCAGGTGGTTGAAGAGATTTATCGTGTTGTTGATACAGCTGGTTATGTGTGCGCTGCAGTCCCATTTTTGCAGGGATTTCATGCGTCGCCACACGATTATCAGCGTTATACGCTTCCTGGTTTCGATCGCCTCTTTTCAGCATTTAGACGGATTGAAAGCGGAGTTTGCGCAGGGCCTTCGGCGTCGCTGCATTGGATCTTTCGAGAATATGTAGGACTATGTTTTTGCTTTGGAAGTCTCCTTCTCGCAAAATTAATATCCCTCATTGTAGGTTGGATTACATTTCCCTTCGTTTGGCTCGATTATCTGTTGATGAGGAGCAAACATTCGCACATCCTGGCATCTGCGGTCTACTTTGTCGGCAGAAAGCTAGATTGCCCCTCAACCAACGAGGACTTGGGGGATGAGTCAGGTTAGTGTTCATAGACGAGCTTTCAATCTGGGAACACGCGATTTAAAATTCGGCGATTGTGTCTTCATTGTCGAGATAAGCTTTGATCCATGGGCGTGTCTTGTCACGCATGCCTCCGAAATCGTGAAGGTTTAGCCAAAGCGTCATGCCACGGAAGAAGGCAAGTTTCAGATGGGATGTGAGTAATCTTCGTTCGGTTGTTGACAGCGGACATACTGTTTCGTAGGTGGAAAGAAAGACGGATTTTTGGTGAGGCGTCAAGGGTTTGTTTTGGTAGACGGCGGCGAAAAACACCAGCGCGTACGCAAGGTCGAATAAGCGATTCGCAGGGCGAATAGTGTCTAGATCTAGGATGGCGCTCACATGTCCATCACGATCGAATCTCAGGTTTTGAGCGCGATAGTCTCCGTGGATTATCCACTTGCTTTCTTCTTTGGTCGGGAGGGCCCCGGCTAGCTCGTTGACTGCTTCCTTCCACTGGTGCATTCGTTTCTGCGTAACTGGATGTGTCTTGTCCTTTACAATCACTGAGCACATTCTTTCAAGGCTGGTCGTCAATCCTGTGAGAATCTGTCCTTCCATTGATTTCCATTGACACTTGATTGGCGATTGGAAACTACGTAGTTGATGGTGAAAATGTCCTAGAAGATCGGCCGCTGATTTTAACGCTAGGTCAGGTTCAACGGCTTCATAATCACATCCTTCAGCAAACTCAGAGACAAGGTAGATTTCGGTGTTTGCTGAAGTGTATGTTTCTCCCGTTCGATTTTTGAGTAGTCGTGGAACAGGTATGTCATTTCGTCGTAGGAATCTCTGTGCCGCGTGTCCGAAGGCGATGACAGGGAGATGTTGGTTTGACGGCTGGGTAATGTTGACGCTGTGTTTGTAACACTTTAGAAATAGGTTTCCTTTGTCGGTTACGAGTTGCATTGTGTTGCTCATGGTACCCGTACCAATGGGAATGGCTGCGAGAACTTTTAATCCATAGTTTTGGTCGATCGATTGCTGTAAGAACGTGGAAAAACTCAATACGCCCTCTCATTCGTTAAGTGTGAATTAGTTTTTTTGTTGCGTGACTTCGTCAAAAGAGTAGGGAAAAAGTTCAAATGTGCTGATGTCTCTGAATTTATTACCGCCGCTCTATGAGAACTGTCGTCAGCCACTGTCCGACAATTAATCACCAGCTCATCCAATAGATTGGGTACCGCTCTCTCAATACTAGCTCTGTTCTTTTTGAATGCGATGATTGTTTATTCTCCTACCATTTTGATGATTCAATCGTGATTCCTTCGAGGCTAACTTCATCTGTCTGCGTCTCTTCAGGTCGTTCAGCCAGTGCCAGGATTTCAGCCTAGCACTTTGTTTGCTGAAAATCAAGCAAATTGTGGAAAACTTATTGCATTGGCAGTTCTCACTTGGTTTGGCATGTGATTGGTTTTGGCGACATAGTTTGGGGATGGTTCTTCATTAGTGTGTGTTCCCATTAGTTCTATATCAGCCGATTGCCTGGTTTCACCTGCGGAACATGTTTAGACTTTCGTGCAAGTGTGATGACGTAAGGACAGTCTTTGAACAACTTGTATCACGGCTCAATGAACAGAGAAGCGATAGTTCCCATCAGCCGTGAAGTGTCAGCCTCCTTCTCCTTTCCGACCATTAAAGGAACTAGAGCATGGCAAATCACTCGGTTCGACATCGGATCGAAGTCCTAAGAGAAAAAATTCGCTATTATGAGCATAAATACTACGTCGACGATCGTCCTGAAATCTCCGACAAGGCCTTTGATGCACTGATGAAGTGCCTTTGGAATTTGGAATTCGAGTCACCGGATTTGATTTCTCTTGATTCGCCAACACAACGGGTAGGTGGGACGGCTACGCTTGGCTCGCGAGTGCGGCATCATAGCATGATGCTCAGTCTAGATAATACCTATCATCCAGACGAATTGTATGAGTTTGATCGTCGTGTGCGGTCAGCAATGCCAGGACAGGGAGTCGAATATGTTGCGGAATTAAAGATCGATGGATTGGGCATTTCTTTGCTTTACGAGGATGGAATCCTCGTTCGAGGTGCTACCCGTGGGAATGGAGAATTTGGGGAGGATGTTACTGCAAATCTGCGTACGATTAGGTCAGTTCCGCTGCGGCTCGCCTCGATCAATTGGATGCCAACGATTTTGGAAGTCCGTGGTGAGGTGTTTATGCCACGCAATCGGCTCAACGATATCAATCGCGAGCGAATCAAAAACGAAGAATCACCGTTTGTGAATCCACGAAATGCGGCTGCCGGATCTGTTCGTTTGCAGGACGCGTCAGTAACGGCATCACGACCTCTGGACATGTTCATGTACACTTTGGCCTACGCAGAAGGAATTGAGTTTACCACACATGCTCAGGCACTTTCAATGTTGGTGGACATGGGATTTAAATTGAATTCTTGCACAGAATGTCATCCATCAATTGAGGGCATTATTGATTACTGTTATCGCCAGACAGCAGAACGTGAAAGCCTATCCTACGATGTCGATGGAGTTGTTGTGAAGGTCAATTCGATTGCACAGCAGAGTGAACTCGGGACGACCGCTAAGAGTCCGCGTTGGGCAATCTCCTGTAAGTTTGCAGCACGTCAGGAAACTACACGAATTCGCGAGATTAATGTCCAGGTGGGGCGTACAGGAGCTCTCACGCCCGTGGCCATCCTGGAACCCGTGCAATTAGCCGGCGCAACGATTTCACATGCAACACTCCACAATGAACAAGAATTACTGCGCAAGGACATTCGTATAGGAGACACTGTCATTTTGGAGCGCTCAGGAGATGTGATTCCCAAGATTGTCTCGGTAATGACTGAGACTCGGGATGGGACCGAACGAACATATCACTTTCCGGAGCGGTGTCCGGCATGCAATGCTTTTGTCCATCGTTCTACCAATGAGGTAGCCGTTAGGTGCCTGAATGTCGCTTGCCCTATGCAGTTAAAGCGCCGAATTGAACACTTTGCATCTCGCAATGCCCTTAACATTGACGGGCTTGGTCCTACCGTCATTGCCCAGCTTGTGGAATCGAATTTGGTTGAGACTGTCGTTGATTTATACACATTGAAGTGCGCCGATTTAGTGAAATTCGATCGTATAGGAGAAAAATCAGCTGAGAACCTGATTCGCGAGATCGAAAATAGTAAGAGTGCACCAGCCTCGAAGGTGTTGTTTGGACTTGGGATTCTACATGTCGGAGAAAGCGTTTCGGGGTTCTTGATTGAACATTTTTCATCGCTCGACAGAGTCGCTTCAGCAACTGAGAACGAGATTGGAAATATCCACGGTATCGGGCCAAAATTGGCAGAAAGCATCGTTGATTTCTTTGGAAAATTGGCGAACCGACAGTTATTAGAGCGCTTGAAAGCGGCGGGATTGCGGTGGCATAAGGATTCAAATGCGTCTTTAGAAATTCCAGAGGAAAACTTCTTCAGGGGAAAAAGTTTCGTCTTGACTGGAACGCTTGTAAAGATGCCACGCTCGAAAGCATCGGAGACGATTAAACGTTACGGTGGGAAAACTACATCAAGTGTTAGTACGAATACCGACTTTCTCATTGCGGGAGCATCCCCCGGGTCAAAATTTGTTCGAGCAAAGGAGCTTGGTGTTACCATGTTGACAGAGGCGGAATTCCTGTCCAAGGTGCCAAGTGGGTAAGGATATCTCGGTTGTCGCCGATGAATTGGTTTGATGTGCTATCGGCAGGATGTTATAATATCCGTGCTTAGAGAAGATTCGAAAGGCCTGATTAAAGTATGTCTAACTCGCAACTGGCAGCTCAGTTGTATACTGTGCGTGACTTTACGAAAACCCCCGCCGAGATTTCCAAAACGATGCAGAAGGTAAAGCAGATTGGATACGATACAGTGCAGTGCTCAGCACTTGGTCCGGTTGAGCCTGCCGAGTTGAAACGAATTATTGATGGTGAAGGGTTGACTATTTGTGCTACGCATGCCGATTTCGAACGGATGCGCAATGAACCACAATCGGTTATTGATGAGCATGAGCTTTGGGGGTGTAGGTATACGGCAATCAGCAGCATGCCAGCGTCGTACCGAAATTTCGACGGCTTCTCTCGTTTCGCTAGGGAAGCCTCTGAAGTCGGTCGAAGACTTGCGGAAGACGGACTCATTTTGTCTTATCATAATCACAGCTTTGAACTAGAGAAATTCGGCGGTCGCAGTGGTCTAGAAATCCTATATGCAGAAAGCGACCCAGATTATCTCAATTGTGAGCTTGATACGTATTGGATTCAGCACGGGGGTGGAGATATAGTTGCCTGGATTCGTAGATTGCAAGGACGCACTCCGACGATTCACCTGAAGGATATGGAGATGCGTGGAAGTACTCAACAGTTTTCTGAGGTAGGGGAGGGTAACCTGAACTGGCTTACAATTCTTGAGGCCTGTAGACAGGCAGGTGTGGAATGGTATATTGTTGAGCAGGATACATGCCAGCGCGATCCCTTTGAGAGTTTAGGTATTAGCTTGAGAAATCTTAAAGCGATGGGAATTGAATAGTAGGGAGGCTCCTTGGATAACGATTGGAAATTAGATTCTTCCCGCTTTTGCTCCTTGTGCCTTTCTCTTGCTCCGTGTCATGAAATCAATAGCGATAGAACCTGCTCGCAGAGGAGGTGCCTAATTGGAACGCTGCGGCAAATTTGGTCTGCTGTTCAAGGCCTACGTCCCTATTTGTTGATAGTTTTTGCCGGCGCGCAGACACATCCAGTAGGCAACTGAAGTCAGCCGTCGTTCTCCAAATCCTGAAAATCTTGTTGAATGTGAGATATCTGATTCAGGCAGGCATCTGGTTGTAACGACGGTATCTAAGTAGGTTGCAACAATATAAAGCCTGCAGAATTAAATGCTTGCACCAGGAAGGCTGCGCGCATGCCTGTCGCGACGTAAATTGGAATGGTCGAAAAGGACAGATGGAAAGGCGGCCTACATCGTAGAAGACTCCGCTCGTACCAGTGGTTTTGATATTTAAGGTTAAGGCTGATGTTTTTCGTGAAGTGGTTAGGGAGGATGTTGGTGTGATTAAGATGCGCGTCGACTGTCTTGACAAGATGGTTAAATAAATCGGGAGTCCGCTGTGAGCCTTGAAACCAAGATTCACTAACTGCAGGGGGAGTCGAGGTTGCGAGAATGAGGATTGATAGGACTCTGTTAGGACTCGCCATCGAGTTTCTGATTGGCATTTAAGAATGAGCAACTGATACAAAGTTGATTTATCAGTTTATCTGTTGTGTGCCTAGCAGGTTGCGGCCTGTGTTGGTAGCTTTAAGTCCTGTGCCTAGTGTTCAGTCTGTTTATTCACTCCAATACGTTATGATTCATTTGCCAAACCGATGCTCTATTTGGTTGTGGTCGTGTACATTGCGATGTGAAACAAGATTATAGAAAGAAATGATTTGTGAGAGGGTCTTCGTCTAGAGTGAAAGTGAGTTTGGCCATTGTGAATTTTGGGACGGGACGTCTTCGCACCATCTTGTGCTATTCTCGAGCCCATGTTTCGAATGGGTCGCCTGAATGATCTCAGCGGCGATTTCACAATCAATTCGACTGTGTTCTAGCCTTGATAATTAGTGTCTGCCTCAGCCCCATTTCATTGAAGTCAACTATTGTTTGGTGAAGGTGTTGCCAGGTAATGCTGGACATAACGAAGCCCATCTCCCTCGGGGGAGCACAATGTTGATTCCCCGGCTTGGTGCCTTTGTTGATAGATTCAATGCGAATGACATAGAGAAGGCGTGTTCTGCGTTGTCCAAAACATTTTCTGATTCCGCGTGCAAGGCGCATGACAATGTGAAAAACCAGCCTGTGAACTCGAGTGGGTGAAGTGCCAGTTCGTAGTTTTCGTAACCATTTCCCATTTTCTCGTATTTTCGAAATCTCAATCGGTGACACTGTTATCTGATTGGCATCCTGAACAATTTCGTGTGGTGGCTTGTCAGACTGGATCTTTTGTATCGTGCCAATTAGCTGGAAGAGTGCGCAAGATTTTCTAACCAACGGGGCGCTCTTTTTTCACGTCTTCCATCTCCTTGTTGGTGCCTATTGGGCGAAGCTCCTGAGAGATTCATGATTGCGGAGTTTCAGAACATTTGTCAATCTTCGCGCGATAACTTGATTTTAGCATAGTAGTCTGAAGACACTGCTACATCAATCGAACTCGGTTAAAAAATCTGGGAGACAAGAAGTGTTCAAAAAGGTGACGGATCATCTTTTCTTTATTGAGGATACTTGTAGCGTCTACGCAATTTGTGTTGATGATAGAATACTGTTGATTGATAGTGGTAGCCGGCTAACACCGACGATGCTGAAGGCGTCATCGATTGGAAGTGGTGTTGTTGATCGAACTCTGTTGACGCATTTCCACCGGGACCAATGCTCCTCGGCATCTCGTTTTCAAGCGGAGGGTGCGCAGATAGTCATACCGTTCGCTGAACAGCGTTTCCTAGAGGAGACAGATCTTCTTAAAGCGTCGTATGATACCTACGATAACTACACTTCATTCTATCCAGGAAGAGGTCTCTTGACGGACCTTCGCGCGGACTTATATGCATTTGATTATGAATCACTGACGTGGTGTGATATCCACTTCAATGTGGTTCCCCTCCCGGGACACACATTTGGATCGGTCGGTTACCAATTTGAAATTGATGGTCAGCGAATCCTGGCGTGCGGAGATTTGATGAGCGCTCCGGGCAAAGTCCGAGACTATTTCTGGAGCCAGTGGCGTTATATGGATTTTCAAGGCCATGTTAACCACTTGGAGAGTCTAAGAACAGTTTCCGATCTAAAACTTGATATCATTCTGCCGGGACATGGAGAACCGTTTACGCCAACTACCCAGGCCTTCGTCGAGCTCCAATCTCCTATGGAAACCCTGTATGAGATGTTTCATGGTTCTGTTCTCGAATACTTCCGTCCTGAATTTCGCCAGTTGAGTCCGCACGTTTTTGAAGTTGTTAACTCTATAGCTCGAACGTATATCGTCCGTGATGATTCTGGTCATGCCGTGTGCATTGACTGCGGATATACCTCGAGTGTTCCGATTAGTGGAAATCCGCATAGGTTTGTTGACCAGTTGATTCCGTACCTAAAGACCGACCTCGGCATCGAAACCGTTGAATGGTTTTTTCCTTCTCACTACCATGACGACCATCTTGCCGGTTATCCAGCGTTGGTTGCGCGATATGGGACCAAATTGGTATCTTCACCGGAAATGCTGGACATTCTCGAGAATCCCCAGAACTATGACATGCCATGCCTTGTTCCTCGCGGTGCACAGGTCGACCGGGTAATCGATCGTGGCACACCTTTCAATTGGCGGGGGATCGATTTTTTTCTAGAACAGCATCCTGGTCAGACGCTTTATCATCATCTCATCTGGTTCACAGTGGACGGCAAGAAATTTCTCTGTGTCGGCGATAACATCTCAGGTCTATGTTTCCGTGAAAATCGCGATTACATTCATTCATTCATTCCGAAGAATCGAACGCCCGTATCCAGCTATGTCGATATGCCGCGACAGATTCTAGAGCATGCTCCCGATTTCATCCTTACTGGACATGGTGGCGCTGCCCCGTTTGAAAAGTCCAAGGTCGAGCAGTGGGGGGATTGGATGGTGCGTTGGGAAACGCTCTTTACTCAGATTATCGATCAGCCGCATCCAAACATGGGTATGGATCCGCACTGGATAGAGTTCTATCCGTACAAGATTCGCATCAGTCCCGGCCAAACGGTAACGTTTCAGGTGCATGTTACCAATCATGAGCTCAAGTCACGAACGTGTCAACTCCAATTTAGGTCCGTTGACGGTGTGTCGATCTCCCCAGAAAATGAGGAAATCACACTTCGTCCGAATGAAGAATGGATTTGCAAAGTTGAAGTAACATTTCCCAAGCTATTTGAGACACATTCGCTACCAATCGTTGCTGATGCGATCTGGAATGGTCGGGCGCTCGGTGAAGTTTCGGAAGCAATTGCCTATTGGTAATATGCTTTGGGTGTAGGTGAGTTCTTCCCTGTTATGATATCCTGAATCTCTGTGGCATGAAGACATCTCATACTGGAATGTGAAAGAAGCTTGCGATTCTGTTTCACAGATCGCATTGTGCGCTAAAATTGGGGGATCTTATAGTCATGATTAAGTTGGGTACGATGTCGTTAAACATTAAGAACACGACTGCGAGTGATTTTGCACAGGTTGTCTACGATCTTGGTTTGGACGTCATTGAATTGCACTCAAGTGCATTTGAATCAACCGATGTTACGTATCTTCGGAATATAAAGAAAGATTTGATGAGAAAGGGGTTGCCGCTCGGATATATTGGGATTAGCAACAATTTTGGCCGCCCTATCGACGAACATCGAGAGCAGATTGAGTTGATTAAAAAGTGGATTGATGTTGCCGACTTTATGAGTTGTCCAATTGTTCGTGTGTTCGCAGCGTACATCCCCAAAGATTGCGAAGATGAAGAAGCTCTCTGGACTCCCATGATCTCTGCGCTCAAGGAAGTCGCGGAATACGGCTACGACAAGGGAATTCTAGTTGGTCTACAGAACCACAATCACAACAATCTTACCCGGACAGGCGACGGTCTGATTCGCGCTCTTCGTGCAATCAACCACCCATACTTCACACACATTCTTGATACGGGGCAGTACGCTGGATCCCCCGGTGCTGGTGGTCACCGGGGTTCATCTCATCCCGATTTTGATTGCTACGATAGCATTACCAAAACAGCGCCTTATGCCGTCTATGTTCGCACGAAGTTTTATCGTATTGACAGTGGTGTTGAGGAATGGCTGGATTATCCGAGAATCCTTGGTATTCTGCGTGGGGTTGGCTACAATGGTTGTTTTTCCATCGTATATGAAGGGCAATCAGATCGTGTAGAATCTATGAGAAAAGCAGGAAATTATCTGAGATCGTTACTGGATAGTTGAATGATCGCACAATTCTACAGCTTTGGTCAAGGAGGAGTAATTTGCTCAAGCTTATTATGATGCCACCGTGGGAGGGGAGAAAGCGGGATTGGGCGATGCGTTTGAATGCAGCTTTGCCTGACTATCATGTCGTTGTGACGGAAACCGAAGCGGATGCCAAGCGCGAAATCGTAGATGCGGATGCGGCGTTTGGTTGGGTGCCGCCTGATACTCTCAAAGTTGCCCAGAAACTCAGATGGCTGCAGAATCCAGATGCTGGATCGTTTGTAGGGTACTATTATAAAGAACTAATTGAACATCCTGTAGTTATTTGCAATCCGCGTGGCATCTACTTTGACCATCTAAGCCATCATATCATGATGTTCATGCTAGGACTGGCACGTGGTCTGCCTTATTATGTTTCGGCTCAACTGGACGGGCGTTGGGATCGGGATGCGCGCAAAAGTGCGTACATCGATCTTGCTCAGGCAAGTGTGCTGATCTGTGGTGTGGGCGGAGTGGGTCATGAAGCCGCGCGACTTTGTACGGAGTTTGGCATGACTGTAATAGGGGTTGATCCGAGATGTGAGTATGAAGTGCCGTTTGTAGAACTCCATGCGCCAGAAGCCCTAGACGATCTGATTCCGTGTGCAGACTTTGTCATCGCTACAACTCCGCACACGCCAGAGACAGAGGGAATGTGGAACGAGAGTCGGTTCCGATTGATGAAACCAACAGCGTATTTTATCAATATCGGGCGAGGAAAGACGACCAAAATCGACGATCTTGTTTATGCCATTGAGACTGGGGGAATTGGCGGTGCTGGGTTGGATGTGTTTGAGGAAGAACCTTTGCCGGTAGGGCATAAGCTGTGGAGTTTGCCCAACGTACTATTGACACCGCATATTGCGGTACCGGAGGGTACAAGCGTCACTGAACGGAGATATGAGATAATCTTGGAAAATGCTCGTCGGTTTGCCAAAGATGAACCACTAAAAAACGTTGTGAACAAAGCACTGTGGTACTGATGCTGCTCTGGATAGGGATAGCGGGAGATATATAAGTGATTTCTACCAAAAGACTGAAAGAGGAAGACGTTTTTGATTTGCAGATCGGGATTGGCGATTCTGACATCTCATTTGAAGATAAGTATTTCTTCGACATGGCAGGTTACCTAGTGCTGGAAGATTTGTTGACTCCGTCTCAGGTCGCCGAGGCACGAGAAATCGAATCCGTGAGGGAAGAAGAAATTGCTGGGTTGACGCAGGGACCATTCGGACCGGAGTTGGTTAACATCGTTGAAAGTGGGGGTGTGATGGAGGACGCTATAGGACTGCCCCAGGTGATTTCCTATATTGAGGCATTCATCTGGCGACGCCAATATAGGCTGGTCGGCTCGAGGGCCATTCTGCGCGAGACGGGGAAGTGCACTCAACTTACTCAGGGTGGGAATGCCGACACGAGACGTTACGCACGCTATCGCTGTGCCGGGGATGGACAATTTCGTTGTCTGTTGATGACCTGTTTGATTGCGTTGCACGATACTTCGGATGGCGAAGGTAGCTTTTGTCTCGTCCCAGGCAGCCATAAGGCAAGTCTCCCGCATCCTTATAGAGGTAGAGATCTAGAACAGGTTTCGCCTCTCAGAGAAATCTCGTTGCGAGCCGGCTGTGGTGTTTTGTATACTGAGGGTTTATCGTATGCTTTTAAGGCAACTGGAGAAAGTCAATCATGGCTCTTGTATCAATACGGACCATCCTATATGGTCAATTGGCCGGGCTGCGAGCCTTCTACTGAGTTGCTTGCTCGTACTCGTGATGACGCGATTAAATCGCACTTGCTCTTGGAGCCTTACTACCATCCTGCCGGTTCGCAGGGGAAGAAGAAAAAAATCGTGTGACTTCAGTGCGCTTCCTTTTAGTACTAGCGAGGTTGGCAGATTCTAGGACGTAATCGCATGAAAGGAGAGAGTTCAAAGATGGACTCACTACAACAATCAGTTCAGTCTGTTATCGATGGAGGGCGAATCGGAGGCCCTGTGTTTTTGCGCTGTATGTTCCAACTTCCGACTGTGGAAGAGGATATTGTTCAAGCTAGCGCTACACTAGCGACAATAGCAAATGGCTGGATGCCGTCATCACCACAACAGATCTATGTGCAGCAAAGCAAAGATGTAACACAAGTTACGACGATGATTCACTACGTGGGTGGACAGACGGCCATTCTTAGTGTGAACCGTGTTCCAAGTGATCAGGAGGCGTCCATAGATCTGGTTTTTGTCGGTAGTCAGGGTGTTATTTATCACGAAACGCCGGTCGGACGACATCGGTTGATGAAACCGTTGATTCAACTGCAGAAGTCGACAGATGTGGTCGATCTCCTCAATCAAGCAATCAGGACAGGCGCGCCGGTAATATTGAATAGCGGAGGATAGAAATGGACAGTCAAGAAAAATACGGTGTACTATTAATCGGAGGTCATCGAACGCACCAGGAAAATTATGCGCGCTTGTTCGCCGCGGATGATCGGTGCCGGCTTATTGCGTCATCTGATGAGATGGATGCACCACCCGATCGAATCGAGTTGAATCGCGCGCTCGCTGAGGAATTGAATCTGGCTTATGTGCCAAATCTGGACGAGGCGCTAGCGCGTGAGGATGTGCATATTGTGAGCTTGTGCGTTGAGAACGAGCGGCGTGGGCGCGTTGGGGTTCGGTGTGCGGAAGCAGGTAAACACATGTATCTGGATAAACCACTAGCTATGACCCCTGATGACGCGCAGGCCATCGTGAGGGCAGTAAAGAAAGCAGGGGTTAGGAGTCAGATGTTCACTACTATACATGCTTCGTGGGCGCAGGCAGCTCAGAAGGCCCTGATTCGTGGCGACATCGGCGACCTTCGCGCCATCCACTGCGATGTGCTTTTTGCCAAAGGGCATGCCGGAAGTGCCCCCGTTGGTTACAAACGAGAAGAAAAACCGGTGGTGGAGAAGTACACCTTTGTCGAAGCAAAGCGAGAGATGTTTGATATTGGAATCTACGCGGTTGCTATGGTGAATTGGCTGACACGCAAAGTAGTCAAGACCGTTTTTGGTACGACCGCTAACTACTTTTTTAAGGAACATGTGGCGTGTGATGTCGAAGACTTTGGCTCTCTAGTGCTGACTTTAGAAGATGGAATCACCGCAACGATTGCAGGTGGAAGGATTGGTTATATGAGCAATCCCCAAGGAGGTATCTCACGGCTTCATCTTGTTGGTACGCGCGATACCTTGACGTTCGACGGTTCAAAATCACATTTGGAAGTCTTTGCGGATGAACCTGCCTTTAAGCCACCTCCATCTAACCCTTTGGATCCAATGGGTATGTGGGGTAGCACTCAAGTCAAATCTGATCTTCCGCCTAAGCGACAGAGGGTCTTGGTCGAAGCTGGTGGGGGTAGGGGAGAGGTTCAAGCTTTTGTGGACTGTATTGACAAGGGAGTAGAAAGCGAAATGAACGCGGAAGTGGCTGCCCAATCGGTGGCGGTAATCGCGGCGGGGTATGAGTCGGCTGCGAGCGGTGAGGCTGTCAACATAGGGTAACGGTGAGTGTTAGAACTTGTGTGTGGAATGTTTGACCGTCAAGCATTGTTGAGACTCCAATCCTTTATCACAGATTCCGACTAGGAGGAAATTCAGAATGGCATTTCCATCATATGGTATAACACATCGTCCGACAGTGACAGGTACGCGAGGCATGGTTGCGAGCGCTCATCCGCTTGCAAGTATGGCCGGCGGGCGTATACTGCTTCAGGGTGGCAACGCGTTTGATGCGGCTATTGCCGTGGCATCAGCACTTAATGTGGTTGAACCTTACATGTCCGGCATGGCTGGAAATGGGTATATGATCATTTATAGTGCAAGAGAGAAATCGATTCGCGTGCTTGACTACATGGGTAGAAGTCCCTACGGCGCAACCCTTGATGCGTACCCAACGCCAGAAATAAATCAAGTTGGTATTCGATCGGGGATGGTACCTGGGGCATGTGGCGGCTGGTTGGCACTTCTAGAGCGATACGGTAGCATGAATCTTGCGGACATCTTTACTCCGGCCATTGAACTTGCTGAAAATGGATACGCCGTCACTGTGAAGAATGCTTATTTCATGGAGACTGCAACGCACCGTTTTTCGCCGACAGGTGCTAAAGTGCTAATGGCTCGGGGGCGCACGCCAGGACCGGGTGAAATTCTTGTGCAGCCAGACTTAGCGAGAACCTTCCGACGCGTGATTGAAGGAGGGGCAGAGGTTTTCTATCATGGAGAGATTGCACGCGAAATTTCCCGATTCTGTCAGGAGAACGGTGGATTGATATCGGAAAAAGATTTGGCCGATTTCCAGGTGGCATGGGAGGACCCCGTTTCGACATCTTATAAGGGGTACGATATCTATTGTCCAGCTCCGCCGGGTGCAGGATTCCAATATCTGGAAACACTGAACATTTTAGAGAAAGATTCACTGAGCGGATTGGGACACAATTCGGTTGACTATTTACATCTTCTCATCGAAGCAATGAAACTTGCCAGTGCAGATCGTGCGGCATATACCTGCTCACAGAATCCGCCCATTAGCGGTCTGCTTTCCAAGGGATACGCCGCCGTTCAGCGAGCACGCATTGGCGAACGTGCCGCGGTAAGTGGTGGTGAGCGTTACACAAAAGATAAGCTACTTGGCGAGATATTAGAGGGTGATGCCACCGAATGGATAAATGAATGTACCACGCACTTTGATGTTGTGGATGGCGAAGGGAATGCCATTGCTGTGACTCAGAGTCTCGGTTCCGGTTTTGGTTCTGGTGTGGTTCTCGGTGAGACGGGGATGTTTCTTAACAACTTCATGAACTGGTTCGATCTACTACCTGAAAGCCCAAACGTCATCGCACCGCACAAGCGGATTGAAATGTGTGTTTCACCCTGCCAAATTTGGAAGGGTGGTAGGCTTTTTGCTGTACTTGGAACGCCAGGAAGTCATGGCATTATGCAAACAACACCGCAGATGATTCTTAATTTGATTGAGCATGGTATGAATATCCAAGCGGCTATCGAAGCGCCTCGGGTCCGGCTTGGCCAGCCCGGTACAGAGGTCGGTGTAGAAAGCCGTGTTTCCGCTGAAATCAGGACTGAGCTCTCAGAACGTGGTCACGAAATTAGCGTGCTGCCCGACTGGTCACCTGGAGTTGGAGGTGGTCAGGGAATTGCGGTTGATGTGGAGGAAGGCTCACTGATGGGTGGTGCGGATCCGCGCCGCGATGGATATGCCATTGGAATCTAGGGGAGCTACTTATGATTGTTGATACGCACGTTCATGTGTGGGAAATCGATCCGCCCAAGTATCCAATCGGTCCGACCGCGCCTGCCTGGAGCTCCTACCCTGAAGAACCAGGAACTGCTGACGAACTTCTAGTTGAAATGGAAGACCACGGTGTTGACAGGTGCGTGCTAGTTCAAACTAGCTGGTCCACATGGGATAACGGTTACATTGCAGATTCCGTGGCGCGTTTTCCAGATCGCTTCGTTGGGCATGGGCTGATTGATCCGCAGGATCGGCAGAATGCCGAGCTCGTAAGGTATTGGATTCGCGACCGTGGATTGGTCGGAGTTCGATTTCACCCGCTCTATTACCCCAACCAAAAGATTCTGCTTACGCTTCAAAATCGTCCAATGTGGGAGGAACTTTCTGCCCTCAACGCAGTGGTTCAGTTCCATTTTGATGCCGCCGATGCAGATCAGATTGAATCTATTGCCAAACAATACCCGCAGTTGAAGCTGATTCTCGATCACATGGGTTATCCAAGAGTGTCCGAAGGCCTGCTTCCCTTCCAATCTGTTCTAGACCTGGCGAAGTACGACAACGTATACGTGAAGATATCAGATATCTGTGGGCGTTCCAACAAAGCGTTTCCGTTTGAGGATGTACATCCGTTTGTAAAGAAGTTGTTAGATATTTTTGGTGCGGAAAGATGCATTTGGGGAACGGGATATCCTGGCAATCATCGAAGTAAGCATAATTGGCTCCCACTGAGCGAAGAGCTTAGGTTAATTTGTGAGGGGCTACCGTTTCTGAACGACATTGACCGAGATCTGCTATTGGGACGCACGGCGGCAGGTATCTGGGGATTTTCATGATTTGCGCGTTCTGAAATTCGAGGGGTGTGGAGTAGTGGTAGAGATTGTCAATCGCACCAACGGCAATGCAATGTGGTGGGGTTTGTCCTGCGTGCCGCACTCAAAAGAGACGCGAACGGATTACGCGAGGGGTTTAAAACGTTCCATCCGGGAGCAGAAGAGCAGATGGTATGCGTGGTATTCCTCTCGAAGTGGATTGATGAGCTACAGCAGCTAAAGCGTCCTGATGTTGCGAATCTATCGGTGGAAGCACAGATCTTTGCCACTAAAAAACTATCACCGTCTTGATTTTCATGCCTTTCAAGATCGTTCTCGAGGATTTTCTCAGCAAAAATCTAATCTTCTTTGGATTTGATTCTCGATTGTTTTCTGAGAGAGTTGAAACAGAGATTGGGCGGACCGTTTCCAATAGGGAATCGAGAGCGATGAGACAACAGTTAACGGAAATGCCCCCTAACTATGCTGTTCAGGTCTTTATTATCCATAGCTGAAGTGGGCAACAATTTGCCGTCAACGTGTAACAACGTTATTTTCGGTAGATATCCCTTAACATACATAGTCAGAGAGAAATTCAAGTGTGTCATAGCGGGGAATGTGGTTAGTCTGTGGGCAAGCACTTTTGTAATTGGAGCTCGTCAAGATTCGAACCGGTTGCAATGGTTACAACAGTTTTATCGCGGTCAAATTGGGCATTTACCATGGCAGCTGCCAGGGAAGCTGCGCCTGCTGGTTCGATTAACAACCGTTCATGTTCAAAATAGGCTTGCATAGCACTGATGATTTCCGTGTCAGGCACAAGTATCATGTCATCAACACTGTAAGGCAAGGATTGGACGGACTCAGAAACAGGTACGCGGCATGCGAGTCCATCTGCAATCGTGTTGGCTTCGCCGGTCTTAACGATTCTTTTGTTGTGCCAAGATCGTTCCATTGCCGGTGCACCCTCAGCGCATACACCAATTACTTTCGTCATTGGCAATCTCGCCTTACACCATGAACCAATACCGTTGACAAGTGCTCCATTCCCGACGGGTACATATATTATGTCTATTGAGTCATTGTAACGACTAATTTCTAGCCCAATTGTTCCAGCGCCTTCTGAAACCTCTACTTCACGCCCATCTTCAAGAAAAGTAATTCCTTCTGATTCAGCAAATTTTATAGCTGCATCCTTTGCCGTATCAAAATCGTGTCCGTGTAGATGAACATGTGCACCGAGGTGTTCCATCGAAGTGATTTTGGATAGATTTGCACTCATTGGTGCGAAAATGTCAACTCTTGTATTTGATTTCCTTCCTATATAAGCGATTGCTTGACCAAAATTGCCAGACGATGCTGCCACTAAGCGTCTCGTTTCCTTTCTGCTCTCCATTAACCAACTCACGCCTCGTCCCTTGAAGCATCCAATGGGATTCAGCGTTTCAATCTTACAGACTAGATTCAACCGAAGAAATTCGCTTAGCCCTTCACTTTTATATTGAGGTGTATTAAGAAACACTTCATCTATGGATGTAAAAGCAAGCTCAATATTTTCAGGTGATATCATGTTCTAGAGTGCGATGACATTTCCGGTGTCCGAAGTACTGTCCGTATAAAAGAGAGCGCATAGATCAAACTGTTGGACGCACTCGCTCCGCGTCTTTGAACAGAATCTTGCGAGTCGCGTTGGTAGCTTTTCTATGAAATGAAACCGCTGCCGGATCGAAATCCTTCATTGGGCGTGGAGTAATGGCAAAGTGACCGAAGTTATCCGTACCGCGGACAAGCGCTGCGCTGTCCCAATCGCCAACCATCTGTTTGGTAGATGTTGGCATGTAATGCATTGAAATACCGATGCGCCGGTCCTTTGACTTGTTGGGGCCTGATGCGTGTGCCAATCGCACGTTGTGGAGCGAGATTTCACCGGGTTCGAGTGACATGGTCACAGTCTCTGCGTCGTTAACCTGTGCAGAAATCTCTTGTCCACGGGTCAAAAGGTTATCTGTGTCATATTGGTCATTGTGAGGCAAGAGGTCGTCCTTATGACTGCCCGGTAGAACGCACATACACCCACTTTCATGTGTCGCTGATGAAAGTGCTAACCATACACTCACCAGTTTGTCGCTATCGAGTCCCCAATAGCGCAAATCCTGGTGCCATGATACGAAGCTCTGACTCGCTGCTTCTTTTATCCAAAAAATGGTGTTCCAGCACAGAATGTCAGGACCGATGAGATCTTCCACTGCATTCAGAATCGTTGAATGCCTCATGAGGTCATCAACCCATTTGAACAACAGATGTGCCTTGCTCCGCTGTGCGCCTTCAAGCGCTTTGCCTTGTGTCGTTTCGAAATCTTCAAGTTGTTTCCGCTTGGCCGTAACTTGAGCGTCGTCGAGGATTCTCAGTGGGAAATAATAGCCTTCCTGTTCATATTGTGTAATAGCATCTGCATTTAGTATTTTCGTCATTGTGTGCGTTCTTTTTCTACCCCTGATGTTCAGCATGTATAACTGGATTCAGACTTTAGTAGAAAATCATCCCATTAATTAGAGACGAAGAGATCTAGTCTGATCTGAGTACGTATGATTGGGTGGCTCCTGTGTGCGACGGTTGGTTCTGTGTACAAAAAAAACCATAATTCTCATGTTTTGCCTGCGTTGTTGCCGATGGTGAAGAGGATTATCGTGACTACGGAACCAACCACTGCAGCCCAATGGTAGTGGTTGAAGGTCTCTTTGAATATCACTACTCCGACGATGATTGAAGTAGTGATAATGGAGAGTGCGGCATAGAGCATATAGTTTGATGTTCCGTAGTTGGTGTAGAGCAAGTTAAATCCTAGATAGGTGAGGAACAGTCCCAATCCACTTACGAGCGCCCACAACCAATTTCGTTTGATGACGCTAGCATAATTTGTGGGTCCCAATAAAGGTGCAAGAAATATGATGAGGCAAAAGCAGACCAATATCGATATTGCAAGAAACGAAAGCTTGTTTTGAAAAACTACGGCCTTCTTTTGACCCGCAGCAAACACAGCATTTCCAAATGCTGCAATAAGTGCGAAACACAGAGGCCACAACGGTTTCATTAGAGGATTGCTCCTTTCCTAAGTATCAATCACGATTGCAAGATTTCAGGATGAAGGAGCTATCTGGGATCCGATGCTCCCTGAGAACTTGATGGTCGGGTAAATGCTTTCAGAGACACGGGACGACATAAGTTTGGATTGTATTTTGAGAACAGAAGTTTATTGTGTGATGGAAAACGGAGAAAGACTCTAGTGACTGCCAAGCATGTGGCAGCATAGTGGCGATGAATATAGTTCATGGGTTTAATGGCTGCGCAGTCGATGGTACTAGAGAGTTTTACGCGATTGCGTAGTTGTTTTTACCACACGTGCCTGGGAGAGCAGAGCTTAGATAAAATGGCGTGAAAATTTGCGCTACGATTAGTAACGACCGAGGGTTGAGTCGATTTCGGTTGCCCATGAATCGATTCCCCCTGCCAGGCTCTTTACATTTCGGAAGCCATTCTTATGAAGAAAGGCAGCGGCATGTAAGCTCCGTGTGCCATGATGGCAGTATGTGACAATCTCGTTGGCTCGATCGAATTGATTAATCTTTTGGGGTAGGTCGTTAAGAGGAATCAAAATCGCGTCTTCGATGTGAACAAGCTCATATTCGCTGGGTTCTCGCACATCGATCAAAACCAACGGCTGGTTCTGATTTAACTTGTTCTCGAGTTCTTGAGGCGAGATCTCATGCTTCTCTGATTGAAATTCGGGGTAACTCATTCTGACGTTAACACCTCATGTTTATCTAGAACTGTCATGCATTCTGGGCATGGGCACATGTTTTTAAGTGTTTCAAATGGGTAGATTCCGGTCGAATGTCCGTCATTCCATTTGAATTGAATTGCATAGCGACCAACGAGTTGAATGTCAAATGGAAGAATGTTCTCGGGGATATCAATTAACGTGGAATCACCGTCTCCCTCCGGCGCAAACAGAGAGTGAACGTCACGGCCTCTATGCCGGACGACTGAGCACTCGGCACAGGGACACATACGTCTGAGGTATGGAAAGGAATACTCACTCTTATGACCGTCCTGCCATAGGATTAGAAACCCGATATCGCCGAGACGCTTCAAGGTTTTTGGTTTGCTTTCCTGATGTGATGCGCGCATTTGACCTTCGCTGTTCAGCTTTTAGAAAATCCCTAGCTCATCTCTCGCGTCATCTGTCATCATCTCTGGCGTCCAGGGTGGGGTCCAGACAACATCAACATTTACCTCGTCAATTCCTTCTAATTCTTGAGTGGCATGCTGTGTCCCATTAACGAGCTGCGCGCCAGCAGGACAGCCCGGGCTTGTTAATGTCATGCTAATGTCCACCGATGCATCGTTTATATCGACGCCGTAGATTAATCCCATGTCAACGATGTTAATTCCTACTTCTGGATCTATAATTTGTTTCAAATTCTCTAATACGGTTTCTTCGGTTATCATCGCAGATTTCCTCCTTCTCACGCCAACTACCTGGTTTTGAAGTCTGTGACTATAGAACACTCTCAGTCAATGCTCACCAGTATGTTGTTGCCCTCAATCTTGACTTCGAAACAGTCAATCGGCTCTACGGCGGGCATACAAAGAGGTTGGCCAGTGCGGACGTTGAAACGTGCGCCGTGCCGAGGGCACACGATTTCGTCACGTTCTAAGGTGCCCTCGAGCAGCGGACCACCATCATGCGTACAAACATCTTCGATGGCGTAAAAGTCACCATCGACATTAAAGATGGCTACGGGGACAAAGTCTACCTCTACAAGCTTTTTTCCACCAGGAGGTATTTCACTTACTTTAGCCACTTTAAAGAACTCAGCCACAATCTATCCCTCCTCTTCTCCCGGCCAGCCTTTAATTCCGTATGCGCCTGCTTTTAAAACCTTAAGGGCTAGTAGTCCACACTTTAAGCGTACTGGACCGAGCGGAATTCCAAGCATCTCCAAGATGTCGTCTTTGGTAAATCTTTTTATTTCTTCAAGCGTTCGTCCTTTTACCTCCTCGGTTAACATGGATGCAGCAGCTTGGCTGATGGTACAACCATGACCAGAAAATCGTACATCTTTTATGAATCCATCTTCAACTTCAAGATCCACTCGAATTCTATCCCCGCATAAGGGATTATCTTCCTCATAAGAGATGTCCGGATTCTCGAGTGTTCCATAATTACTCGGATTTTCGTAATGATCCAGAATGTCTTCTTCGTAGACGTTCATCGTTTTCTCCGTGCCAATAGGCTCTGGGATTTTAAAAGCCCTTCGTAGAGCCTATCAACATCTTCCATTGTATTGTAGAGATAGAAACTCGCGCGTGCTGTTGCAATAACGCCATATTCTTCCATCAGTGGTTGAGCGCAATGGTGTCCGGCACGAATGGCGACGTCTTCTGTGTCTAGGACACCTGCTACATCGTGTGGGTGAATGCCTTCTATATTAAATGTGATGACTCCTACTTTTTCTTGAGGTGTGGGTCCATAGGTAGTAATGCCATCAATCTTACTCAATCTCTGATGGGCGTACTCAACTATTTGTTGTTCATGGGTCTTAATCTGGTCGAAACCAATTCTGGAAAGATAATCTACCGAACGACCAAGACCGATAGCTTCTGCGATGCTCGGTGTACCTGCTTCGAATTTTGCAGGAACCTCCGCATAGGTCGAGTGTTCTCGCTGGACGGTGCGAATCATTGAGCCGCCTCCCAGAAAGGGTGGCATTTCCTCGAGGAGGTCTTGTTTTCCGTAAAGGACACCGATACCTGTGGGACCGCACATTTTGTGTCCTGAGAATGCGATGAAATCACAATCAAGATCTTGAACATCGACGGATAGATGCGGCACACTCTGAGCGCCGTCAATCAATACTTTTGCACCAACCGCGTGGGCTGCATCAGTAATCTGATGAATTGGATTAATGGTACCGAGTACGTTGGACACATGTGTCATTGCTACCAATTTTGTTCGTGTGGTCAATAGCCTTTCTAGCACCTCGAGGTGAAGAGCTCCTTCATCGGTTATCTCGATGAACTGAAGTTTCGCTCCACTTCGCTGTGCAAGATGCTGCCAAGGTAAGAGGTTACTGTGGTGTTCCATGACAGTCACGAGAATTTCATCACCGTGATGGATATTTGTGCTTCCCCAACTATACGCGACAAGATTTATTGATTCGGTTGTGTTACGTGTGAAAATAATCTGGCTTGCACGACGTGCGTTGATGAAGCGGGCGATCTTCTCTCGAGCTTCTTCGAACTGTGCGGTCGCTTTCTCGGACATGCGGTAAATACCACGATGGGTGTTCGATCTGTAGTCCCGATAGTAGTCATCCATCGCTTCAATTACACAGAACGGTGTCTGAGAAGATGCGGCGCTATCCAGATAGGCCACAGGAGAGCCACTTGCAAAAACCGGAAAATCTTTGCGGATGCTCTCTACGTCAAGCGGACATAATTTGTCTTGTTCTGGGTACATGGGCAGTTTGACGGTTCAACAGTGAGGCACCGAATCTTGCATAGATACTTCGGTGCCTGTAGAATTCGCAAATGACTGATGTATTTAAGCTACCTGTCGCTGGAAAATCCAATGTTTACCGGGCTGGGTCCGTGATCTTCGCAGGCTTGATCTGTCGGAACGTCTGTTTCCACGTTACTTTGTTGAACGATACCTTCCTGAATCAGGTATGATTCGACCTCATCGCCGCTGACATCGGCGAGTATGACATCGTCAATCTGGATGCACGGTTGGAGTGGCTGGCCGCTCTTTTCGACCATTTCTCGATAATTATCTGCGTTGTTAATAATGTCTTTATCTTCATATTCTAAACCGTGTTTCGCGAAGATTGCCCGAACACCATTGCTCCAACCACAGACAGGCTTCATATAAGCGGTAATCGTCGGCTGACTCATTTTGTGCGTATCCTTTCTTTTCTGATTGTTTACTAGTAAAATATACACTAGGGTGTGTTTTACTAGTAGCTTGTACGGTAGGTAGTTCTCACCCTAACTTGTGTGGCTGCGAAAGTGTACATTTCCATTAAACTGTGAGTTTACGCGTAACAGATTCTTGTAGTTCCTCTCGCACCGATTCTAACGGAATCTTATACATGACTGGTTCGAAGAAACCATCAACAATCATCTTTTCCGCTTGAGTGTGAGACAGTCCGCGACTCATCAAGTAAAACAGTTGTTCTTTATCAACGGGCCCCGCGGTAGCTCCGTGGGTACAACGAACTTCATGCGCCTGGATTTCCAGGCCTGGGAGTGTATCTGCGTGAGCACGTTCGCTCAGAACCAAGTTGTCATTCTTTTGGTATGCGTCGGTGTTCTGGGCCTCTGGATGGACGTAGATATTACCACTCCATGCTGATTGCGAACGGTCCCTGAGCACTGTTCTGTAGAGTACATCACTGGTCGTATGAGGTGCGGCATGCTCTTGCGCAGTGCTCACATCAATATGTTGCCGCGCGTTTGTGAACGTTAAACCGAGCATCTGAACACTACTTCCTGACCCCTCTAGTGTAGTAACCTGATTTAATTTGCTCAGGCGACTTCCCAAAGTTCCTGTTACCCAACAGAGTTGAGCATCCTGTTCAACAATGGCGCGCTGTGTAGTAAAGTTCCATACCTTTTGATTCCACTTCTGAACTTGAACATAGGTTACGTTAGCGTTCCGTCTAGCAAAGATTTCCACGGCGCCACAGTGAAATCCCGAAGCATTAGAGGCAGTCGAAATGTGTTCTTCCAGAATGGTCACTTGGCTCTCAGGATCGGCGATGATGATTGTGTGTGAAAGATCTGCCCGTTGTGGTTCGGAGAGTGCGATTATGGCTTGTAGGGGAATATCGATGACAACGCCTTTAGGAACATGAAGTAGATAGCCGCCTTGCCAAAACGCTCCATGTAACGCGTCGAATTTATTTCGTAGCGGGATATTGCTACTTTGGAGTTGTGTTTCAAGTGTCACCCCTTTGGTCATAAAATATGACTGCACTAGGTCCGGACGCTCTCTCAATGCGGTACTTAGATTGGCAAGGTACACCCCTTTGCGTTTGCACTCGTCGGATAGAAACGATCTTATGGGAAGGCCATCTGCTAGGGCAATGATCCCCGATTTTTCCTGGTCCGATTCTGACCAGAGTCCTAGGTTGTCAGGATTGGACGAGTTTGCCGCGGAGGTGACTCTGCTGAAAGCTGTCGGTTTATACTCATCGAATCTGAAACCTCGCATGTTTTGCTTTGTCCGGCGCCAATAGTCTTGGGTGCGCATATCTACTTTGCGACGCCATTCATCATCGTCAGAGTCGTGAGGCATTAGAAGGTTGCTGTATGCCTTGTACGCGTCTAAGCGCTTGCAACGCATCCACTCCGGCTCATCTTGAGCCTTCGATAGTTCCTCCAAAAACTCAATCGAAAAGTCTCCCGTGTCCGCGTGGCCGGAGGAGCGGATTTGGCTTGGTTCCAAACTCAATTTCGATCTCCATTCTTTCTTGGTGAAGGGGAGTAGTTACTTGTCAGCATTTTAGCCTACCGATCCTTCCATTTGTAGTTGTATGAGTCGATTCATTTCCACTGCGTACTCCATTGGAAGTTCCTTGATGAGTGGGTCGATAAACCCGTTTACGATCATCGTGGAGGCGGCTTCTTCCGAAAGACCACGACTCATTAGGTAGAAGAGTTGTTCCTCACCAATTTTACTGACATGTGCTTCATGTTCAATGTTTACATCATTTTCACCAACCTCAATGACCGGATAGGTATCAGATCGTGAATCTTCATCGAGAATCAAGGCGTCGCAAACAACGTGGGACTTACACCCTTCTGCCCCCTTCGCCACGTCAACCCAACCACGATAACTGGACGTACCCCCATCCTTGCTAATCGATTTGGAAGTAATGCGCGATGTTGTATGCGGTGCGCAATGGAAGACCTTACCGCCTGCGTCCTGATGCTGTCCTTTGCTTGCGAAAGCAATGGATAAAATCTCACCACGAGCACCCTTTTCCATCATGTAAATGCTGGGGTATTTCATTGTGAGTTTCGATCCTAAGTTTCCATCAATCCATTCCATGTGGGCATCTTCATATGCAACGGCGCGTTTAGTAACGAGGTTATATACGTTACTGGCCCAATTCTGGATGGTCGTATAGCGTACGCGTGAACCCTTCTTACAGACGATTTCCACGACTGCACTGTGCAGGGATTCACTCGAATACGTGGGGGCAGTACAGCCCTCGACGTAATGAACTTCAGATCCTTCGTCGGCAATAATCAGTGTTCGCTCAAATTGACCCATGTTTTCAGTGTTGATGCGAAAATAGGCTTGTAGGGGATAATCGACTTTAACACCCGGCGGAACATATATGAAGCTGCCACCGCTCCAAGCGGCGCTGTTGAGCGCGGCGAATTGATTGTCTGCCGATGGAATCACCGTCCCGAAGTATTCCTTTACCAGATCTGGGTATTCGCGCAGTGCAGTGTCGGTATCAACGAAAATTACACCAATTTTGTCTAATTCTTTTTCTATGCTGTGATATACTACTTCCGAGTCGTACTGCGCTCCGACACCAGCGAGAAATTTTCGCTCAGCTTCGGGAATACCAAGGCGATCGAAAGTGTTTTTGATGTCTTCGGGAACGTCATCCCAGCTTCGCTCGGTTTTATCGGAGGCTTTAACATAGTAGTAGATGTCATCAAAGTCGAGCTGAGATAAATCGCCTCCCCACTTTGTCATGGGTTTCTGCCGAAAGGTCTCATAAGCTTTTAGACGATATTGACGCATCCAGTCAGGTTCCTCTTTGATGTCGGACATCTGATTTATGATTTCAGGGTCTAAGCCCTTCCGTGATTTAAAAACAGGTTTAACATCATCATGGAACCCATATCTATACTCACTACTAATACCTAGATCCCCTTGGGTTGTTTCATCAGGTTCTGGCATATCATTTCTCCTCTTGCTTGGCATTTTATCGTTCGGACAATTGAAATCTAATTCTCTACTTTCGGGGAGTGGATAGTTCTTGTGATGTTTCATCAGCTTCCACGTTTTCCTCCGAAATACCATGGTTTTCGCGTATCGGATCGTATCCCTTTTCCTCCAAGAGCTCGGCAAGCTCCCAACCGCCGGATTCGACAATCCTGCCATCAAGTAGCACATGAACGAATTCGGGGCGGATATAATTCAGGAGGCGTGGGTAGTGTGTAATAATTAACACCCCTAGATTTGGTCCTATCAATTGGTTTACACTTTCTCCGACAATGCGCACCGCATCGATGTCCAATCCGGAGTCTGTTTCATCAAGAATCGCAACCTTGGGTTCGAGCATGGCCAGTTGCAACACTTCTGCTCTTTTCTTCTCACCTCCAGAGAAACCCTCATTCAGGTAACGACGTCCGAACGATTCATCAACGCCCAGTTTCTTCATTTTTGCACGTAGTTCGCGGCGAAACTCGCGCATGGGGATTAAATCCGTTGTTTCGGCACCGCTTGAACTTGGAGAGCGTACCGCGCTTACCGCCATTCGTAGGAAGTTTGCCATGCTAACGCCCGGAACTGCCGTCGGATACTGGAAGGCGAGAAAAAGACCCAGTTTTGCACGTTCATGCGGTTTCAATTGTTGGATATCAGTCTCATTGAAAGTAATTTCGCCCTTGTCAACGTTGTAATGTGGGTGTCCCATTAGTGCGTTCGAGAGGGTGCTCTTACCAGATCCGTTTGGCCCCATGAGGGCATGGACCTCACCCTGTCGAATCACCAGGCTAAGGCCTTTGATAATAGGCTTCCCTTCTACACTTACATGTAGGTTTTCAATAACCAACTCATTGCCCATCGTTTTCGAGTGAACTCCTTAGAGTAAAATGGAATAAATGCGTCGGGCGCTAGGCCCTGCAAGGCTGTGTTGGGAAATTATCCCCCTATTTTCGACATATTGCGTTCCGGTTTGACAAAATCACTAGTGTTAATCTTATGTCCCGCGTCCTTATTTCTGACCGATTCAACTATTAAGTCCGCAATTACCCCATCCGGAGCACCTGCACGGAGGTGCATCAGCAAGTCAGTTTCTGTTAGTGAAAATAGACATGTTCGGAATTTTCCGTCCGCTGTCAGGCGAACCCGGTTGCATTGATTGCAAAACGGATCGCTGACAGATGCTATGATGCCGATTTCGCCGGTGCCATCAACAAAACGATACCGTTTGGCTGTATCGTGTTTTCTGCTTCCGACATTCTGTATTGGTGCGAGGGGATAAATTGCATTAATTTTGCTGATAATTTCTTCACCTGGAATGAACATGTCTTTCCCCCATATATCGTCGGCGTCAAGAGGCATAAATTCGATAAAACGGAGTTGATAGGAATGTCTTCGAGCGAATTCTGCCAAGTCAACAAGCTCGTTCTCAGTGAGTCCGCGTATTGGTACAGCATTTATCTTGATTGGATTGAACCCACAATTTTGTGCCTCTTCCAGTCCATCGAGCACTTTATCTAGTACTTTACGTCGTGTCATCTGCTCAAATTTTGTTGCATTCAATGTGTCAAGGCTAACGTTGATGCGGCGAAGGCCAGCATCATAAAGCGCCTTTGCTTGGTTAATGAGACCGATACCGTTGGTTGTCAAGCTAATATCACTTAAGCCCTCAATTTGATAGAGTCGTTTGATGAGTTCTGGGACTTCGCGGCGAACTAGCGGTTCACCACCCGTGACTCGAATCTTAGAGATTCCTAGATTGACGAAAATGCGAACGAGGTGTATGATTTCGTCAAATGTCATTAGCTCTTTATCGTCGACGAATATCATGTCTTCGGGCATGCAGTAGACACAACGGAAATTACACTGGTCCGTTATCGAGATTCGTAGGTTTGTATGTACGCGGCTAAACTTGTCGATTAATTCTTTGTTCATTAAGGTAATCAGTTGCGAATTCAAATACTGTTTTTAATGCTAACTTTCAGGGACTTAATGCTAACTCTCAGGGACTTAATGCTAACTCTCAGGGACAATAATAACACAATTCGGTGTCCTTGACAAGCTTTTCGTGTTACACATTTAACCGTATATTTACGTTATGACATGGTATTTATCCCGGAAGTCAGCAACATAATTCTTGACAATATCGGTGGGAAATTGGTATACTCAGAAAGCCTAGCGCCCCTGTGGTGGAATTGGTATACACGGCAGGTTGAGGGCCTGTGCCTTAACGGGCATGCTGGTTCGAGTCCAGTCGGGGGCATAAAGAAGGGGAGAGATTATGGCTTGTTTTGTGCCGTAACTTCTCCCCTTCTTCCGTTTTTACCAGAACAGGGTTAGTATGATGTAGCCATATACCAGTGGTGAATCGAACCGTATTCATGATTGACGCAGCCCGTTTGAGATGCTCCCTAGTCAACTGATATAACTCACTGTCCGAAAAAATATTTCACAAAATATTTCACAATGGTAACCCGTTCTGGTTTCAAACAGGTGTTTTGGTGTAGGCAATAGAAGGAGACGCCGCCTAGAACCTCATTCTCCTGTATCAATTTATTCATATCATCAAGTAACTTTGTGTTGTGGTACATATTGCCGACTCGGTCGGATACCCATCTAAGGATTTGTATATGCCGTGGACGTCGCAATTATCTATTGAGATTTCGATGTCCATATGCGTTACAAGTGGGCAATGTGCTCAACGTTCAGGATTAAAATGGGCTTTGGTAATTGTCAAACGCTTCTGAGTCTTGGGTAATCAAGATTTGTTTTATTACGAATAAAGACAATCAACCAAGAATCTGTGTGAAATACTTGTGCTAGCCAGCATCCTGAGTGGATTCTGTAGGTTCGATGCTTTGATGTTGATAGTCTTGTTTCTGGGATAACTCCAAGGATTCTGATTGCTTTGGAGTAAGAGACAACAGTTGTGTCGATGTCGTTGGTGAGGGAGTAGTGTTTCCTCAGAATGATGTGGGCAGACGAAACATGGGTCCGCAGCATGACTGACGTTCAGATCGTAGTTGAATGACCAGAGGTGTTCTTGGCCGTGACCCAATACCAATTGGACATCCCTGTTCTGATGGGAAATCAAGTGCCGTTTGTGATTTCGCCCGCAGTATCGCTTCTGGCAGCCAAGAAATTCGCATTAATTGGGATTAACGTTGGTGATAAAACCGCATTGCCTTCTTCAAAGACAGGAGTGCCTAAGTGAGTCCGTGTGTTGGTTTTTTTGAGCATTTCACGAAGGAAATCCTTCCTGTGAGATTTGGATTATGCGTTTGAACGGCGGAACATTTTGTGGGCAGATTGCATTCATTACGACTGTGATTTTCAGGCTAGTTTGAATACATTCAAACTAGCCTGCTTAGATGGAAGATGAAAAATTCGATGCTGATGGGGCCGTGGCCTGAAAACGAGAATCGAATTAATGGGTGGTGAGATGCCATTCTGTTTTAAGTAGCCAATCGCGACAAAGCTCACAATAGCTCTTATTAATTTCAATTCCAATACCCTTTCTTTTTGTCTGCCGGCAGGCGACCAGCGTGCTTCCACTTCCAAGGAACGGATCTAACACAGTATCTCCTGCGAAATTGAATAGTTTGTGATATGCTTTCTTGGTAGCTCAGCTCATCTGGGAAAGACGCAGGATTGCCAATTCTCTTTCTGCTTTTACCGTTGAACTTCCAAACAGCGTTGCTCCATTCCAATGATTCGGCGCGGTCGATGTTAGATATCCCCTAGTTCCTCCCTCCTTGTACAAAACGACGATGATTTCAACTGGGGCAATGACGTGGGGCGCAAATGCGCTTAACCACGATTTTCATGCCGTCCGTTTTGAAATGTTTTGCTCGTTTCATGTGAGTGATGAAAACTTTGTAGTACATTTTGTCGTCACGGGCTTTGCATGGCGTATCCACATTGTACAGCGGCGATGTGATGATGGGATTTCCGAATTTGAAGGTACAGACGCCGTAAACAGGAAACCTGCCTTGTAGATTCGCAAGGGGCTTGTTTCAAGGAAGGGATTGCCAATTAGAATATAATCCCTCTCAGCGGGTTGGGGGCATTGATTCGGACATCTTGACGGAGATTGTGTGGTGTTGGAGAGGGTATTTGGAAGAGGAGAACGGTGGGCGAAAAATAGACACATAAAAAAAGCAGCCAACTCTTTGGCTGCTTTTTTTATGTGTCTATTTTGCAAATCGGTTATTCGAGTGCGCCAATCTTGGCTGCTTGTGGAGCGCTCGTTGGTAAAGCCTGACCAGCTAGGGTGTCCTCTGGAATGTAACCAGAGTAATCAGAGATGTCGCCATTTGTCAGTGAGTAAACGACAACGTTGGTCATGAATCGGTAAACGCCAGGCGAATAGTGTACAGAACGGGTAGGCAGACTCACGGATTCCATCGCACACATGTAATCACGGCGAACAGTAATGACTGACAGTTTATCTCCGACGGACACACCTTCGAGGAAGTTCCGTCTTTGTGGTCGTGTTCCCCACCAGAAGATATCAAAGCCAACAGGAGGGCCACCCATTTCATAGAAGTTGTCATATACCTCGTGATCGTTAGGAATTCGCTCAACCTGATACTCGGGCATGACATAGCGCATCTGAGCCAGAAACAGCCGAATCATTGCCTGCGCTGGTGCGTTTACGCCACAATCATCGAAGACAAGAAATCCACCCTTTTCAACCAAATAGCGGCGCAGTGCGGCAGATTCCGTTTCTGTGAGGCGACTGTCCATGCGTCCGCCGCCATATTGTCTTCCGAGCAGGTTGTGCGAACGTGTAAGAGATGGGTCATGTCCTGTCATGAACAATATTGGGCTCCGGTGTAGATTCGCGTCAGTCAACTTTAGAGCACCGCCTTCAACGTTCATGTCGGCTTTGATCTTCGTTCGTTCATTAATCCATTTTGTTAACGCGTTGAGCGAAGAAGCATCCGCCCACCAGTCAGAAAGGTTGTGGCGAATGCGAGTAAAACGCAATACCCCGCGGATGTCCCGACCTTTACCAATTACGCGGCCACCAGGTTCACCTCTGGGCAGTGGTGGAACTTCTACATTACCAAGCGTGATGTTTTCTACAATGTCACCTAAGGCGTCGCGCGCAGCGCCGACCGTTTCCACCATGGCTAATCCAGGCGGGCGTTCAAAGGCAACCTTAACCTGTACAATGCCACCGGCAATACCACGACCTATATTTGCTGGTCCCGCAGCCGGTGCGCTTGCGACCGGGGCGGAAAATGCCAGTGCTCCGGGCGCATCGGAGACTGGGAGGTCAGCGTGTGTTACAGCCTGTGGAACGGGGGCGTTAGGTGATACTACCTTAGGTACATTTGGATTAATGGGCGCGTCAACTTTGACTACCTTGTTTGAAAATTCGAGCACCGTCGTCGGTTGGAAGTTTGAACGTGCAACGAAAGCGGTCGTCACCCTTGGTTGTACTTGCACCTGTTCCACGACCACGGTGTTCGTGGTTGGTACGGTTGGCTTAATAACGGGTTTGACAACAGGTTTACGCACTTTAGGTTTCGGCGGATCCTTGGGTTTAAGAACTTCTGCTCCAACCAGATCTTTGAATTGCTGCGTCTGACTGACGAGATATAAACCAGCGACGAATGCAATGATAAGATGAAGCACCAAGGAGGTCATGAAGGCGCCGGATGTTCTTTTGGCACTCATTTGGTTTCCTCCAAAAATTGAGATGTGGGGGCGGTTAGGCCCTGAAATAATGCGGGCGAATTTATGTTTATGACGGAAATCTGCCGTTGCAGGTGGTTCAATGAGCAATTCGCATGCCAGAATTTTGATTCCGTCTAAGATGCAGTATCGTACGGTAATTGATGCAGAGGGTTCTAAGAATTGGGCAAATGTTGCCCAAAACGGGCAATATTTGTACTTTCGAACTGCACCGAATGGTGCAGTTCGGTCAGGGAGGGAGAATCGCGATTTTCATTGCCAGCAGAGGCGCTTAAGTTGAACATGCAGTACAGGGAACGTGCATGGATCGTGGGCGAGAAAGGCTATATTGTATTAATGTTTCGGGTATTAATGTTTCGGATAACATCTTCTACTTCGATGTTTTTCATACAACCCTCCCCACCAAACTTACAAACGGTGTCCATGCAAGGGGGACAATCCGGTTTGCGGCGAATCGTAATACAGTCCGAACCAACTGGACCAAAACGATTTGGATTGCCTGGGCCGTATAGCCCGATTGTCGGGGTGCCAACGGCTGCTGCGAGATGCATTGGTCCACTATCATTTCCAACAAAAAGATTGCAACGCTTCAACAGCTCTGCAAGTTGTGAGGTTGTGGTTTGGCCTGAAATGTCAATGGACTTTTCGTGCATCAGCTTCTGAATTGTAGACACGAGCGGTGTTTCATCTTGCGTACCGACGAAGAGAACTTGTACGTGTTTTTGTGTTGCTAACCAGTCTGCGAGAGCCGCAAATCGCTCCGGCCGCCATCGTTTAAGCACAATTGCGGAACCAGGATGTATGGCCACGATTGGACGCTTTGAAAGAATCTTTTGGAAGAAATCATCGGTCCACCTCTGATCTTGGGGGGTTGTGTGAAACCTAGGGTGTCTGAGCGGAGTTGGGACGTTGACAGATCTCAAGAGATCAAGGTTCCGATCAACTTCGTGTAACCCGCTGAATCGTGCGAATCCAAGTTTATTGGCAATTTGTAGCCAAGCGTAATCTAATCGGTAACGGGTTGGCTTTAAAAGGGCGTACAATATTGTGAGCCAGTCTCCACGTAAATCAACTATCAGATCGTACTTCTGATGGCGAAGGGCATCGAGGGTGGCAAACACTCTAGATCTAACAACCGTGGTCCCAGATCTGCAAAAAAAACGCGAGTTGTAGTGGATTATTTTATTGATGTCTGGGTGGTTTTCCAAGCCAACCGCACCCCATGTGCCAGCAAGGACGTGAATTTGGGCAGAGGGGTAAGCACAACGCAAATTTTCCAACACGGGTGTAGCAAGGAGAACGTCGCCCAGGTGATCTAACTTGATAACGAGAATGCACCGAGGTTTAAACGCAATTGGCGGGGACTCGCGATAGAGGAGATGTTGCACGAGAAAAGAAGCAATTAAAGTGATTGTTTCTGCTACAGTTTTGAACATTATGACTATTTATGGTTCTGTAGGGACCCGTTGCATTAATGCCATTTGGAATGCTCGTCGTTCATCACAATGGACACACGACCAATATACGAAATTCTCGATCCGGTCCGCTTCGAAAATCCAAAGATGTTGGCATGAATCGACTTGCCCTGACTGTTGGATTGCTTGCAGGTTATCCCAATCACATTTGAGGCAGATAGCCGTCTTGTCCTGAAGTATCTGTACTTTGTAAGCGCATCGGGGACAAATCACCGTTCAAATCTCCCTGTTTTAGGCATTTGGGAATTGAATTTAGACGTTTAGAGGTTCAGGATTTCGCTATTGAGTGATTCCTAATTGTTTGCGAAGAACGGAAACCCGGTAAGGTTTAGGAATGTAGCAATGGTCGGCTAATTCAATCGATTGGCTTCGTAGGAATCGCGTGTTCAGGCAGTTCGCCGTCGTGCACTTGTTCCTCCAATGCTCTAGAGGTTTGAGCTGATTGGTTAATTGGTCCTTAGGTTCAAAAGGTTCCTAGGGCACATGTGACCCAAGAGGTGTTTAATCTCTTCCTGATTACCGGTAGCCTGGTAGTTTCTGTCCTGATGTCTTTCCCTTTGTCCAGACTATTTTGGCAGTGAGTTTATCACTAGATCTTCGGGACATGGTTTAGTTCTCGATAACTGTAGGAACGTGATTTGGACAGCATCTTGCGGACGGATTGGAATTTGTAGTATGGGTTCTTCAATGCTTCGTGGCCGGCTTCTGGCTCCATGTTGGTCAGCAATGGGGTCTTTTTCCCCGATGAATTACCGTTACTCAAGCATTGAACCATAACCACGAACTGAGCTCTCCCAGAGAGATGTTGATGTTAGATCTGTGCCTATGATACGGTCTACGCCGAATTCGAAACTCGGATGCCATTTACGATTTCTAGTGTTTTGCAGATGAGGCTTGGCAGCGAAACCTGCGGGATTAGTGGATACTTTGAGAGCGCAATCCTTTGCGCAGACATTGTGAAATCGACAGTTAAAAGACGGTGCGCTATTTTCAGGATTGTGAGTCAGGCGACTGTGAAGTTCCACATATACCGGTGTATCAAAATTTGCGCAGTACTACGTTCGTTCCGGGTATCCAAAATAGATGTAATGTCAATATCTGGAAGCCAGTATCGAATCTGGATTCCAGATGGACGTCGGTCACTTGAATGAGATTTTAGTTAATGCCCATCTCTACTTTTGAGTGGACCAGAGTATCCCTGTTTTTCGGCTTTCAAAATTTTGAATTCTTTGGTCCATAACTCTGGAGTTGTTTCGATGTCGTTGGTACCCGACGAGGGTTCGAAACCAATCTGTCTTACGTCATTCTCCAAGAAAGGCAAATCTTGAACGAGGAGCGTTGACAGTGGAATCAGCTGTTTCCGTTGAGGCTTGTTAGTCTTGCCAGTCACAAGTATAACACATTAGAACACAAATATTCTGGAAATTGCGTTATGATTCTCTTAGCGTTGAAATGTTCCATACGCGAGCAGGGCTTGGGGCATAAACAATGTCATTGAGATGGTTTTGAACGTCGCGTGTTCTGGTGTCCTAGTAATTGGCGTCCGGATATCCAGGTTCCAAGGGAAAAACCTCAGATGACTTTGACAGTGGGGGGCTTGAACCCATGTGACGGGGTTTGGGAGTAACCTCCGAAGATTGGACGAAAATATTCTCTGCCTGCAACCGAGATTTGGTAGTTTTCTGCATCGTAAAACCGTAGGTCGACACTACGCGGAATTACTTTGTGATTCTCATCCCGCTTGATTACCTGATTCAATGGGTGGAGAATTGGCTCGATTCCTGCCTCTGTGCGCATTATCGTCGCAACGACATTAATTTGTCCCTCATCGAGTGCTCTGACCGCGAGTTCGCCGGCCTTTATCGCACAGTCTCGATCGAGTGCTATCGGTCGGCCACATCTTAGGAGGTAGCCCAATATCACGTGCCGGAACGTGGCACTCGGGAATTCTTTTGAGAGTCTCAACTTCATTGCTTCAGCGATAATCTCCGAACAACCACCAGGTCGGGTGTGGCCGAAGGCATCGAGCTCTCTGTCTGAAGTAATCATTAGCTCGCCTTTTTGGTTACGAATGCCTTCGGATACAACTACGATTACATTCTCGTTTTCGCGATGTTTTTGGCGAATGGCAGCGGCTAGGTGGTCGGGATTATAAGGAATTTCAGGTATTACGATGAGGTCCGCGTGTCCATAGGCTGATGCTAGTGTGAGCCAACCGGCATCTCTTCCCATTGCTTCGACGAAGAAAATTCGATTATGCGAGTATGCTGTGGTTCGGAGATCTTTGATGTAGTTGATTACACGATTTGCTGCTGTTGGGAATCCGGGACAGAAATAGTTAAGCATCTTTGAGTAATTAACCGGTGTGTGCTCTGGGGAATTAATTCCAACGTCGTTATCAATGGTTTTTGTTACCGAGGCCATCGTGAAGAGTTTGGAGATTTCTGCTCCAACTGTCATCGTATCATCTCCACCAATGGGGATTAGGCCATCGATTTTGAGCTTCTTCAGGTTATCAATGGCTTCATCCAACTTGTTCTCTGCAATGAGATTCGTGCGTGAGCTCTTTAGAATTGTTCCTCCATAATTTTCGTCGATTAAATCGGGAGTAAGTGTAAAGTAGCCTCCGCCTTTCAAGACACCTTTCCAGCCTTCCATAAATCCGATGAGTTCAAATCCCAGTGCTTCTGATTTTAGAGCGATGCCTTTAAGTGTTGCGTTGAGGGCACTTGTATCCCCTCCCCCTGTTAAAACTCCGATGCGTTTTCCCATTATTGTTTCCTTTCGAAATGACTAACTATTTGCGCGTGCCCATGAACGTGAATATTCTGGAGGACCAAGTCCTAATTAGTGTAATTCTTGCAGGTGAAAAATAGAGCGAACAGTATCGCACTAGATTGAGGTTTTATGGATTGGAACTGGAGTTCATCTGGTTTCTCATGTCTACCACTGTGGAGGAGTTAACTGTATGCGATAAGTGTTTTATCCCACAAGCATGATTTGTCGAAAGAGCAATTACAATTTGACGTAACAGGGGCGTTGATTTTCTCAAGCAGAATCGTTCATTTGCGAATAGGAAGCATAAGTTGTGCTATCTTTTGGGTCTCCGTTGTCGGGGTTGGCTATAGTTTGAATTCACTCAAAGACGGCTGGTCATCTCAAGTCTCATAGCTGAATCCGTCGCGGATGAGTACATGGTGGCCAATCGATAGTAATACTCGGTGATAAGCAAGCACAAAAAGTGGTATCATTCGATTGGCCCTGGGTCTTGCTGTGTTGACTCGTCTCAGGTTTTTAGCGGAAGACGACTATTTTATTTTTGCAGCAATTAGTTTGCTTTCCCAGGGATTAAACGATTGGGTAAGATATGTGTTTCCGTTTGCATGCCAATAATCGAGAACAAGTCTTTCGTCGTTTGTTGTTGGCCATGCTTCGACCTCCAGTGCTTCTCCGCGAATCTCGACTAACGTTTCCATGTTATGCTCGCTCGTGTTAAAGAGGTAGTAGAGATTGAGTTTTTTGGTTTGACGATGGTGCAGACGGATAACACCTGTTGGTGTGTTATCTGGTCTTATGTAGATCTGGAGTGCTGGTTTAATCCACTTTTCAAGGAGGTGTTTGAGTGTCTCGGTTTTCTCGTCTAGTGGTCCTTTCAGCATAGACGTGCGACGGTGATAAAGTAATAGCTCCAATGGATGCGTGTCACGCGAAAGTTTGCCCTGGAGGAGATAGGGCACTGGTTCGACTGAGACCAGCTTGCCGCGGCCGGTGAGGACCTCCGTTAATCGCAAAACGGTAGTCCTCTGAAGTGACGCACAGCTCGGGAGTAAAACGACTTGGTAAAATCTCTCATTGATATGTAGAGCGCGCTTTTTCTTGTTAAATTCCGAAGTGACGAAATCAGTTTCTGTGGCAATGTCAAAATCATAACCCAAATTCCAAACGGTCTGGGAAAGCCACTCCCAGGACTGTGTTGTATCGTTCCATGTTTCTTCATTGGCTTCTGACCACAAACTATGTATTGGTGAAATCATCAATATGGAGCGCTGAGGTACGCCAATTGACAACGCTCTTTCTGAACGGTAGTGATTAGATTGTTCGGGCGACGACCTGTCAGAGTTGATAGGGATTGTCGAAAGATTGTTTTCCGGTTTGGGTCCCTTCCTGCTCGGTTTTCCGGGACTTCCGGACAACCATGAAGTGAAGCCTAGAACGGCGTCGTACGACCGCTGCTCAGCACTCGGAGGCTTTGCTCGACAGACAGTAACGGTTTGTGAATGTTCACCTTCTAATTGGCTAGCAATCCACTTTGCCAGTAGAAGTTGCTCCGGAGTACTGGTTAGATTTGTATTCGAAATGTGAGGTTGAGCGACGTCATTTCCCGCACGCGTATCTGATTGCGTTTCTTCCGGCTTGGCTCCCGTGGATTTGCCATCTTCAGTACCAATTAGAATCGGACCATCTGTGTACTTGAGAATGGCTCCAAGATCGAATCTCAAGGTCTCTGGACTTTCGGGAATTTCAATTGCGACACGTAATCCAAGGTCGTTACAGAGCTCTCGAAAGCTGCCGATACAAATCTCAGCGAACTGGTTTGTCAATTCTCTCCAAAATCTGCTGCGAACTGCCGACGCACCATGGGCGCCATAGAAAACTTGTGGAAGATAGTCGGTGAGTGGTGCCTGCCAAACCGATTGGAAGTGTTCGCTCAGATGCGGGCTCCATGGGACTTCCCGCGCAGGCGCATTTAGAGGCGAGAGGAAAGGAGGCAGTTGGAAGCTGAAACCGATTACGACGTGACCTAAGAAACGGGTGAATTCATGAATATATGTTCTTAGAATACGTCCAGCTGCGGCGTTTGTGCCAGGCACACTCAGAAGATCGTATGCGCTTCTCGAGGTCTGATGGAGACGAAAAATTGTGCGTCCTCTGAACCGATTTGCGATTGAGAAATCGCCTGACAAACAACGCTGTACGTAGTCTGTTATATCGTAGCACGGCTCCTCAACATGTTCTTGGGCCACGAGGTAAGTGCGGTGAAACTTTGTGCGGTGTGGCGGCTGCCAATCGCGCAATTGTCGATAGATTTCCTCACTGCTTCCTGAATCCGGGAACGTATATTCGACTGAGGTGAGGCGGAATTGCGTCTCCGCAAATACTGAATTAAATCGAATCCACGCAAACCTTCCTTCGCGAGCGAGCCTTTCAAGTTGTGCTCGATGGTGTTTGACCCCTGTTGGCCACTCAGAATAGGACCAAGGAAGTAGAACGGCATCTACCGTTTCTGAATTGACCGAGAGCGACAATGTCTTATCACCTCAAGCATGGGATTGTTTGCTAAACACCATGGCCTGTTTGCACGTCCGATAGGGGTGATTTTGCGAATCTAATAGTCTAATCGAAGTTTAACCCCTGTACCCAATAACGTATCCTAATCTCGTCCTTATTTACGGAAACAAAACTCTATACTAACACACTAAAATAAGCGTGACAAGAAAAAAGGCCATCTGACTTATTTCCAGTTTGTCGTGACGACAGGTAACAGATAATTTAGACATGATGAGATTTGAGAATATGTGGTGAGATATGATAACCTCTCTGAGTTCGGAAACCCAGAGAGGCTCAATAGTGAGGGAATTTAAAATA